>NZ_PYVW01000013.1 GCF_003056355.1 Devosia naphthalenivorans | reverse complement strand
TGCTCAAGGGCGAGCTTGGCTGGCTCTGAGGGGCTACAGGCTATCCGGCCCGGACCATGGCTCACGCCACGCTCCAAGGCCGATCATCGTCAATCACGGCCTCAAAGGAAACATACAAGGGGCGAGGTGATGGGGCGGTGGTTGTGGGGAGATTGGGTCTCGCGCATCTTACCCTAGGAGACCTCATGGTGAGCTTGTCGAACCACGAGGTCGGGCGAGTGTAGGCTGGGGTGCCACGACCTCGTCCTTCGACAGGCTCAGGATGAGGTCTACTCAGAGCTAGGGCTCGGTGCGGAAGTTTGCCTTTAGCCGCGCAATGATTCCTGCGGCCTTGAGCATCAGGGCCATGTCGATATCGGCATCGGTGGCGCCTTGGGGGGTGTCGGCCCAGACGGGGATGGCGAGTTCGTGGTTCTGGATTTGTCCGCCGATGTCTTCGCTGAGCACGGCGCGGACGTGGCCGGTGATGCGGCCGGGCAGGCGGGGATGTGGTTGCTTGTCCCGCACTGCGATGTCGATCAATTCCAAGAACACACAAGCCCCAGCCGGCGCAATGGCGCGCCAGAGGGGTTAATCGGCGATTCGTCGTTTGGTTTCCCCCCGAGGAGGAATGATTTGATCGACGATCAGACCTTGACGCGATGTTCCACCATGCCGGCGTCGCCGAAAAGCCTCAGGTACCGGGCGATCTCTTCGGGCGTGCCGGTGGCCTTGGCGGGATTATCGGAGAGTTTGACCGCTGGCCGGCCATCGGTTTCGCTGACCTTGGCGACAATGGAGATCGGATCGAGCCCGGGGTTGGGGCCGTCGGGGGCGCAGCCCTCGAAATCATTGGTGAGGTTGGTGCCCCAGCCAAAGGCCATGCGCACCTTGCCTTCGAAATGCAGATAGGCTTCCTCGATCATGTCGACGTCCAGACCATCGGAAAAGATCAAAAGCTTCTCGCGCGGGTCGCGGCCGCGCTCCTTCCACCAGGCGATGATGCGCTCGCCGCCCTCGATGGCGCGGGCGCTGTCGGGGCGGAAGCCGGTCCAGTCGGCAACCCAATCGGGCGCGTGCTTGAGGAAGGCATCCGTGCCGAAGGCATCGGGCAGCACTATCTTGAGATTGCCGCCGTAATAGCTCTCCCAATCCTGCAATACCTGATAGGGCGCAGCGCGCAGGGCATCGTCGGTTTTTGCCAGGGCCGCCAGCACCATGGGCAGCTCATGGGCATTGGTGCCCAAGGCTTCCAGGTCATTGTCCATCGCCAGCTTGACGTTGGAGGTGCCGGTAAAGGCTTCGCCGATGCCTTCCTTCAGGGCCTCGACACACCAGCGCTGCCAGAGGAAGGAATGGCGGCGGCGGGTGCCGAAATCGGAAATCTTGAGTTCGGGCAGCTTTTGCAGGCGCTCGACCTTGTCCCACATCTTGGTCTTGGCGCGGGCATAGAGCACGTCCAGCGTGAACGGCCCGTAATGCTTCATCGCGGCGCGGGAGCGCAGCTCGTTGATGATGGCGAGGGCCGGGATTTCCCACATGGTGGTTTCAAGCCACAGGCCCGGGAATTCCAGCACGAACTGGCCGTCGCGCTTTTCCAGGCGAAACTCGGGCAGGCGAAAATCTTCCAGCCATTTGAGGAAGGCGGGCTCGAAAATCTGCTTGGAGCCGTAAAAACTGTTACCGGCCAGCCAGATCATTTCCTTTTTGCCAAAGCGCAGCGTGCGGCAATGTTCCAGTTGGGCGCGCAATTCGTCGATGTCGATCTCTTCGGCGAGCTTGACCGATTTGGTGCGATTGATCAGCGAGAAGGTGGCGTTGACCTTGGGGTAGAGTCCCCAGATCATCTGCAGCATCAGCAGCTTGTAGAAATCGGTATCGAGAAGCGATCGCACGATGGGATCGAGCTTCCAGGTGTGGTTGTACACCCGCCGGGCAATATCGGTATAAGTCGCCATGGTGTTCCCCACTTCGCGGCAAGGCTTTTACCCAATGTGGGGGGTGATTGAAAGGCGCGGAAGGCCCAAGCCGTCTAGTCGCCCAGCTGGAAGCGCTCGAATCGCGTCAGGGCCGCGTCGATGGCGGCTTTTCCCTCGGCGCCCGCATCGGCCAGATTGGTCCATTGCTGGATCAGCAGTTTCCCGGCGGCGCGGTCGGTCTTGAGATCGATGGCGGCGACGATCCGGTCGCCCAGCAGCACCGGCAGCGCGAAATAGCCCAGGCGGCGCTTGGGGGCGGGCAGATAGGCTTCGAACAGGTGTTCGTAGTCGAAAAAGAGCTTGAGCCGCTTGCGCTGGATTACCAGGGGATCGAAGGGGGAGAGGACGTGAACCAGCGTTGGCGGCTCGGACGGGGATGAGGCCAGCGTTTCTGGGGTCGTCCAGTGTTCGACCGTGCTGCCCTCGATGCGGACCGGCACCAGCAGCTTGCGGCGGACGCGGCTCTCGATGAGTTCGCGCACTTGCCTTTTGGCCGGGGCGTTGAGGTGGCAGATGGAATCAAGGCTGACGACGCCCTGGCTCTGCAGCGCTCGGTCGAGCAGATAGGCGGTGACCTGCCGCTCGGTGGCGGGCTTTGGCTGGGTGGTCCAGCCGAAATGGCGGGCGGTGAGGTCATAGGTTTTGACCATGCCCTGGCGCACCGAAATGGTGACGAGGCCTTGGTAGAACAGTATTTCAAGGACGCGTTTTGATGGCTTGCGGCTGGCCCAGGGGTGGTTCTTGTCCACCAGCTCGTCATCGGCGATGTCCCGGATCGAAAGCGGGCCATCGTCGCGCAGCCGCTTGAGCATGGCCTTGGTTTCATCGGCGGTAGCGGAGCCGAACCAGCGGCTGGGCGTCAGCCGCTGTTGCTTCATGGCCGGCAGGTAAAACGGCAGCGCTGAGGTGGGGACGTAGCTCAGCGCGTGGGTCCAGTATTCGAAGATCGATTTGTCGGCCGATTGCAGCTGCGTCAGGTCGGCGCGGCGATAGGTGGGAATGCGGGAATGAAGGATGTGGTGGTGGCAGCGCTCGATGACGTTGATGGTGTCGATCTGCACATAGCCAAGCTGGGTGATGGCCGCGAGTGCAGCGTCGGGGCCTTGGCCGAAGGGTTCGAACCGGTCGAGCCGCTGCGCCGCGATCCAGATGTGGCGCGCGCGGGTTTGCTCAAGCGTGAGTGGTGGCTTTGGCAGGGTTTTAGACGACGCGCAGCAAAGGCCGGCGCGACCAGTGCACGAGGCTGACGCTCATCGTTTCGTCGCCCGAGGCGGTTGCCACCAGCGCATAGCGGAAGCGCTCGGCAATGGGGCGCAATTGCTCGACGGCGGCCGGTGACACCTCGCGCTGGATCAGGGGCGCGCCCTGCGCCATCAAGACGCTGAGCGATCCCACTTCCACACCCAGATCGAATTCGGCGTCGCGGCCGGGAAACCGCAAGCGGACATCATCAAGGATTTCGATATTTCGCATCTGGATAGCTCTCTGCACGTCTTTCGAGTTTTGCCTCCCACGGTGAAATAAGCGTTAACAGCCATCCGTGTTCACAAAGTGGGGCGGCTTATCACAAGTTGGAACGATGTCCACTGCGACCCGTTGGCAGGGTCCGGAGCGGAAAAGTGCCATGCAAGACGACGATGTGCTGCCGATCGTGACCGAAACCGCCACGTTGCAGAAACGTGACGTGGTGACCGGAAGGGTCCGCGTTCAGACGCAGACCCAGGCGCACGAAGAACTTGTCTCGGCAGCGCTGGAGCAGAGTGACGTGGAAGTCACCCGTGTTCCCGTGGACCGCGAAATCGAGGCGGCGCCTTCGGTCCGGACAGAAGGCGGGGTCACCATTGTCCCCGTCGTCGAGGAAAGACTGGTGGTCGAAAAGCGGCTGGTCCTCCGGGAGGAGATCCACATCCGCCAGACCACAACAACCCAATCCGTCGAAGTGCCGGTGACGCTGCGCAAGCAGTACGCCGTTGTCGACCGCGACGCGCCGGCAACAAACCCCAACGAAGAGGATAGATGAAATGAGCCAGATCTCGGAAACGCAATCGCGGACCGTGTCCGCCTTCTTTGATACCCAGAACGATGCACAGCATGCCGTAGACCGCCTCGTCGAGGCCGGTATTCCCGCCGATAGCGTCCGGCTCGTGCCAGGCTATGAGAGCGATACGCCGGTCACCGACCGCAGCGAGCAGCATCGCGGTTTTTTCGCCTCGCTGGCCGATTTCTTCATGCCCGACGAGGACCGTTACACCTATGCGGAAGGGCTGAGCCGTGGCGGCTATCTGGTGGTGGTCAACGATCTGGAACTGGCCCATTACGAACGTGCGGTCGATATTCTGGACGATGAAGGCTCCATCGATCTGGACGAGCGCGAACAGTCCTGGCGCTCGGAAGGCTGGAGCGGCTATCAGGCCGGCGCGACCGGCTATGATACGGACCTCGACACCGCAGATAATTTTAGCGATGCACAGCCGCTCAACGACCGCAATCTGGACACCAGCAATTCGCTCGGCACCACGACGGACGAAACCATCCCCGTGGTCGACGAACGGCTTGTCGTGGGCAAGCGCGACGTCAATCTTGGCCGCGTCCGCGTTCGTTCCTATCTGCGCGAGGAACCTGTCAGCGCCGATGTGAACCTGCATGAAGAGCGCGTGACGCTGGATCGGCGTCCGGTCGACCGTCCGCTGAGCGATGCGGATGCCGCTTTCCGTGACCGCACCATCGAGGCCGAGGCGCATGGCGAGGAAGCTGTGGTGAGCAAGGAAGCCCGCGTCACCGAGGAAATCTCCCTGCGCAAGGAAGGCACCGACCGCCAGGAAACGGTCAACGACACCGTCCGCAAGACCGAAGTCGAGATCGAAGACGATCGCAATATTGCCGAGAGCGAGCGCATCAGCCGCCGCTAATCATACCGGGCGCCTGCGAACCACGCAGGCGCCTGTTTTTTCAAGCCGGATTGCGGAACCAGCCACCTTCGATCACGTGCCGGTCTCCATGCCGGCTGAGACGTTCGCGCAGGGCGCGGAGTTCCTCTTCGGACCAGCCCTGCGGCTGGCTTACCTGCACCCAGCCATCGAAGTAATCCTGCGGCGCATAGACATGGCCAAAACCGATCGGCGCCGTCTGCGCCAATGCCATGTCCAGCGCCAGCTGCAGGAACGTGACCACCGGATACCAGTTGAGCAGCGGCGAAACGCCCTCGGCGCGCCGCCCCGAAAGCCAGACCGGCTCGCGCCACAGCATGGCGGGCTCGAAGAAGACAATCGGGTCGCTGGGATATTGCAGATAGACGATGCGGAGCGGGCCCCAGGGTCTGGTGTCCTCGGCTAGATCGCCATTGCCATTGGAAAAACGTACGGCCGTGCCCTGCGCCACCTGCGGCCGCCACCATGGCGAGCCGGGTTCCCGATTGATTGTCAGATTGCGCCAGGTGACGCTGGCGAAGGGCGCACCGACCCAGAGCGCGCCATCGAAGGGATCGGCGATGATATCGTAGAGCGAGGCCGAGGCGATGGCGCTATAGGCGCCCAGGCTCAGCCCATGCAGATAGAGCCGCGGCCGCTCACCCTCCGGCATGGCCGACCAGCGCTCATAGACGGCGTTGAACAGCATCTGGGCGGTATGGACGCCCACATCGGGCTCGGACACCAGCGAAATCCAGCTGGTGAGATAGGAATATTGCACGGAAACGCTGGCAACATCGCCACCATGCAGGAACTCCAGCGTATCGATCGCCGCCGGCTCGACCCAGCCGGTGCCCACCGGCATGATCAGCACCAGCACGGAGCGCTCGAAAGCACCCACCCGGTCCATTTCGGCCAGGGCAAGGGCGGCGCGCTCTTCCGGGGTTTCCGCCGAACGCAGGCCGACATAGATGCGCAATGGCTCGACGGCGGGGCGTTCGGTGATCTCGGCGATCTCGGTCGGGGTGGGACCGGACTGTACGTAGATGCGGGCATCGAGCCCGATCGTATCCCAGGGGATCAGCGAACCCGGGCCGCCAGAGCGTGAGGGGTCGGTGGGCGCAGCGGTGTAGCTGCCGGCCAGCGTATCCAGATTGCCATAGAAGCGGTCCGCGAGGTTCAACAGGCCGCGCGCAACAACACCCTCTCCCACCATGCCGGCGAGGACGCTGACCGCCAGGATCGCGCCCACCAGTGCCACGCGGCGCGGAATGATGCGGCTCAGCCAGCGGGCAACGATCCGCACGCCATGCACCAGCAGCGTGCCCAACCCGATCAGGATCGCGCCGGGCAATATGGCAATGGCGACCACGAGCCAGGGCTGCCGCGCCTCGACCGGGGGGATGCCCATGACGCCGCGGATGGAATTCTGCCAGCCGGTGGAGAACCACAAAAAGGCGATGGCCAGCACGAGGCACGCCAGGGCGAGCAGCCGGCCGACCCATTTGGCAAGCTCGGGCGTCGGCCAGCGCAGTTCTAGATAATCCCAGAGCCATTCGAGAAACACGCCGATGCCATAGCCGGCAGCAAAGGTGCAGCCGCACAAAATGCCCTGAACGACGAAATTGCGGGGGATTAGCGAGGGGGTCAGCGCCAGGGCGAAGAAAAGGAGGCCCAGCAGCCAGCCGCCGGTGGAAAGGTGATCCAATTGCCGCCACAGGCGCCGGGCCACCCCGCTCATGCCGCCAGCACCGTTTGCGCAAGGCTTATTGCGGCCCAGATGGCGCCGCCCGCGATGCCAAGGCCGATCACGGCGATCAGCATGCCCAGCAGGACGCCAAAGCCATCCCGGTTGATGCGCGACACGCAGATCACCGCAATGCCGGTATTGGGGACGGCATTGATGAAGGGGATCGGCAGGACCATGGGCAGGCTGACCACGAGAATGAAGATGCCCAGGAAATACTCGCTGCGCGGCCCGGTCAATGCTCCCAGCCGGGGCCGTGACACGCGGGCGATAAGTTGGGCCAGCCAGCGCATCTGCCCGATCATCCGCTCCAGCAGCCGGCCCGGCAATGGCAGGCGTCCGATCCAGCCGCCAAGCCGCAGCGGCCGGCCCACCAGCATGGTGACGGTCACAGCCATGATGGCCAGCGCAATGGTGCCGCCATAGCCGGGTGGGCCCGGGATCATGTTGAGCACGCTCAGGACCAGTATCACCATCGGATAGGACGCATTGCCGAGCAGCGCCAGCAATTCACCCGCAGTCACGCGCTCCGCGCGGCTGACATTGTCGGCAATCGCCGCGACTTGAACTTCGACTGGGGACACGGAACCTGGGTGTTCGCTCGGATGACCGGGGGAGATTAACGGGTGTGGGGGAAAGGACAAGGCGGGGGGTGGGGGCTGGGGGTTATTTCGGGTGGCCGTTGTGGTTCGGGAGGTGGTTCGGAGGTTTTTCGCCAGTTGTGCCGCGACAAGGTCGATATTCCCGCGGCGTCATTCCCGCGAAGGCGGGAATCCCACTGCGCTGAAGTGAAGTGAGATTCCCGCTTTCGCGGGAATGACGTAGTGGAGGTGCCACGACCTCGTGGTTCGACAGGTTCCGCATGAGGTCTACTAAGGAATCCTTCCTGCGCGACGTGTTTGCCCCCTGAATCGCCCATGCTCAGGCGCTTCCCTCGGACTTGATCCGAGGGTCTCTTACAGCTTGTGCCGTGCTGAGGGTGGCCCTCGGATCAAGTCCGAGGGAAACGCGGTGGGTGGGGACCCATCGCGGGTTCAAGCGGCGGCCGGTTGCAGACCCCAAAGCCAAAACTCGGGAACTATGGGGCACAAGCCGAAGCTTCGATGTAACGGAGGAAATGGTGGAGCCTAGCGGGATCGAACCGCTGACCTCTTGCATGCCATGCAAGCGCTCTCCCAGCTGAGCTAAGGCCCCATTCCATTGGGTCTCGGGAGCACTTGGCGTCCCGAAGCGAGGCGGAACCTATTGGATGATCCCCGGCCACGCAAGTGCCTAAATGACACTTTTTTATCCGGCCGGCTTTTGTGCAAAGCCGGCCGGAAAGTCACGTTAAATCAACGGTCTTCGTCGCCGCCGACGTCGAAGCCGAGTTCGTCGTCCTCGTCTTCGTCCTCTTCGAGGAACACGTCCGCCTCGTCCTCGCCGAGTTCTTCGTCGACTTCGACGTCCTCGACGTCAGGGATATCCTCGTCGCCCGATTCTTCGGCGTCGGCATCCTCGAGCGAGACGATCTCGGGCGCTGCGACGTCCTCGACTTCCTCTTCGACCTCATCCTCGTCCTCGCTGTCGGCCTTGCGGGCGGTCACGGGAGAAGCCTTGCTGACGAGAACCTGCTCGAAATAGGAGCGCGGATAGCTCTTGCCGGTATAGGGCGAAACGATCGGGTCCATGTTCAGGTCATAGAACTTCTTGCCCGTATCTGGGTCGGTCCGCTTGGTGCCGCGTTCGGAACTGGCCATCGATGTTCCTCATGGAATGTTTAAGGGGCTCGTGGAGCCCGGTTCGGTCAGTCCGGTTATGGACAAAGCCGGGCCCTGTCAAACCGAAAATGCGCGGCGGCGAAACCGCCGCAACCCTTGGGCGGAACGGCCGACGCAGCGAGAGGCTCCCCAGGGCTTGGTAATTTCCCGCATTTGGCATTTGCCCGGCGCGCCGATTGTCCTAAACGGGTGCGGTGGATGGCCAAGGATCGGAACCCGCATGATTATTGCCGTGGATGGACCCGCAGCGTCTGGCAAGGGCACGCTTGCCGCAGGACTGGCCAGCCATTACCGGCTGCCGCACCTGGATACGGGGCTGCTCTATCGGGCGGTCGGCCTTGCCGTTGCCGACCTGGAAGACCAGCCAGGCTTTGAGGGTGCGGCCATCGAGGCGGCGCGGACGCTGGATGCGAGCCAGCTGCAAAATCTCGAGGCGCTGACGGCGGCTCATAGTGGCGTGCTGGCCAGCAAGGTGGCGGTGATCGGGCCGGTGCGGCAGGCATTGTTCGATTACCAGCGCCGCTTTGCGCTGCAGCCCGGTGGCGCGCTGCTGGACGGGCGCGATATCGGCACGAAAATCTGTCCCGAGGCGGATGTAAAGCTGTTCATCCAGGCCGACAGCAAGGCGCGCATGGAGCGCCGGGCGCGGCAGCTGGAAAAACGTGGCCAGGTGGTTGATCGCTACGCCCTGTTTCACCAGATAGAAGAGCGGGACGCCCGTGACATGGCCAATCCCCATGGTGGTTTCTATAAAGCCGATGACGCGCACTTGCTCGACACCACGCTTCTCGATATAGAGGCCGCACTCCGCGCAGCCATCGCGATCGTCGATCGGACCATGGCGCTCAAGGCAGGGCAGCAGCCCTAATTTCCTCCTTGAGTGTTTCGGCCCCGGCAATCACCCAGCGAAGCCAGCCGGAAAACACCGCAAATCAACTGTTCGACCGAGCGCTCGCGCGCCGGCACTTCGCTTTTGAAGTGGCGGGCTTTCGGTCTTCAACCCCAAACCACCGGCGCAACGGAGAAGATATTTGGCACAGCAAACTGTGACGAAAGAAGATTTTGAATCGCTGTTGATGGACTCCTTCGTCGACAACGAGCCGCTAGAGGGTGCCGTCGTAAAGGGCACCGTGGTCGCGATCGAAAAGGATCTGGCGATCATCGACGTCGGTCTCAAGACCGAAGGGCGCATCGCGCTCAAGGAATTCGGCCAGGCTGGCCGTGACGGCACCATCAAGGTCGGCTCCATCGTCGAGGTCTATGTCGACCGCGTCGAGAACGCTGCCGGTGAAGCCGTTCTCAGCCGTGAGAAGGCCCGTCGTGAAGAGAGCTGGGTCAAGCTCGAAGTCATGTACAACAACAACGAGCGCGTTGAAGGCACCATCTTCAACCAGGTCAAGGGCGGCTTCACGGTCGACCTCGAAGGCGCCATCGCCTTCCTGCCGCGTTCGCAGGTCGACATCCGTCCGATCCGCGATATCGCGCCGCTGATGAACGTGCCGCAGCCGTTCCAGATCCTGAAGATGGACAAGCGTCGCGGCAACATCGTTGTCTCGCGTCGTGCCATTCTCGAAGAGTCGCGTGCCGAACAGCGTTCGGAAATCGTGCAGCAGCTCGAAGAGGGCCAGGTTGTCGACGGCGTGGTCAAGAACATCACCGATTACGGTGCGTTCGTTGATCTCGGCGGCATTGACGGCCTGCTCCACGTCACCGACATCGCATGGCGTCGCGTGAACCATCCGTCCGAAGTGCTCACGATCGGCGAGACCATCAAGGTCCAGATCGTTCGCATCAACCACGAATCGCACCGCATCAGCCTCGGCATGAAGCAGCTGCAGTCCGATCCATGGGACGGCATCGAAGCCAAGTACCCGATCCAGGCCAAGTTCACCGGCCGCGTGACCAACATCACCGATTACGGTGCATTCGTTGAGCTCGAGCCCGGCATTGAAGGCCTGATCCACGTCTCGGAAATGAGCTGGACCAAGAAGAACGTCCACCCCGGCAAGATCGTCTCGACCTCCCAGGAAGTCGAAGTCATCGTGCTCGAGGTCGATCCCGACAAGCGCCGCATTTCGCTTGGTCTCAAGCAGACCCTGCAGAATCCGTGGGAATCGTTTGCCGAGAAGTTCCCTGTGGGCTCCACCATCGAAGGCGAAGTCAAGAACAAGACCGAATTCGGCCTGTTCATCGGCCTCGAAGGCGATGTGGACGGCATGGTTCACCTGTCCGACCTCGACTGGCAGAAGTCCGGCGAAGTGGCCCTGGAAGACTACAACCGCGGTGACATGGTTTCGGCCAAGGTCCTCGACGTTGATGTCGAAAAGGAACGCATCTCGCTTGGCATCAAGCAGCTGGCAACCGGCGAAACCACCTCGTCTGCCGAAGCCGGCAGCGATCAGGGCGGCATCCGCAAGGGCGCCGTGGTCACCGGTACTGTCATCGAAGTCAACGATGGGGGCATCGAAGTCCGTATCGCCGACACCGAGATGACTGCGTTCATCCGCCGTGCCGACCTCAGCCGCGATCGCAACGATCAGCGTCCAGAGCGTTTCAGCAAGGGCGAAAAGGTCGACGCACGCGTCACCCAGTACGATCGCAAGACCAGCCGCATCCAGCTTTCCATCAAGGCGCTCGAAATCGCCGAGGAAAAGGAAGCCGTCGCCAATTACGGTTCGTCCGATTCGGGCGCATCGCTGGGCGACATCCTGGGCGCAGCGCTCAAGGGCCGCGACAGCAACTAAGCTGTTCGCCAGCTCTCAAACATCGGGTCCGCGCTTCACAGCGCGGGCCTTTTGCTTTCTAAGGAAGGCGCCTGCGCCGGTTGTCCGGTTGAAAAGGAAGCAGCCTGAGGGCGAATGATGAGGCTTGCGATGCACTGGCGCGCTCTGACCACGCTGGACCTGCCGGTGGTCGAAGCCATTGCCGCCAAGGTCCATCCCGATTTTCCCGAGGATGTCGCGGTCTTTGCCGAGCGGCAAAGGCTTTATCCGGACGGCACGCGGCTGCTGGAGCTCGATGGGGCGCCTGCAGGCTATCTGTTGAGCCACCCCTGGCGCCTGGGCACCGTGCCGGAGCTCAATGCCCTGCTGGGTGCCATTCCGCCCGATCCGGACACCTTCTATGTTCATGACCTGGCGCTGCTCAATCCGGCGCGGGGCACGGGCGCTGCGGCGATGATCGTGGGCGAAATCCTGCGCCATGCGCGGCTGCATGGCTTTAAGACCATCAGCCTCGTCGCCGTCAACGGTTCGCTCCCCTTCTGGCACAAGCACGGCTTTCGCGTTTTGGACGTGCCGGCGCTGCGCGAGAAGCTGCAAAGCTACGAGCATTCGGCGCGCTATATGAGCAAGCTTCTGTAGCGACGTGCTTGCCACAAGAGGTGGGCACCATTACCTCAGGGGCACGACCTGCCGCGTGAGATGAAGATGACCGAACAGCCAGCAATTTCCGATCCTCATGCTGCAATTGCCAGCGAACGCTATCGCCGCTCGCGCGGGCTGTGGCGGGTGCTGGCCTTTGTCGCACTGGGGATTGCGGTACTGGTCGGGCTTGGGCGGTTCGCCCTGCCGGAGCGGGGCCTGGGCGACCATATTGCCCGGCTGGTGATCGATGGCGCCATTTCCACCGACACCAAGCGGCTCGAAGCCATCAGGGAGCTGGCCGAGGACGACAGAGTCAAGGCGGTGATCGTCGCCATCAACTCGCCCGGTGGCAGCACGGCGGGCGGCGAAGAGCTTTATGAAGCGCTCAACCGGCTGCGCGAAGTCAAGCCGACCGTCGCCGTGATCAAGGAACTGGGTGCCTCGGCCGCCTATATGGCCGCCATCGGCACCGACCGCATCTTTGCCCGCCGCCTTTCCATCGTGGGCTCCATCGGCGTGCTCTATCAGCACGTCAATGCGGGAAAATTGCTCGACACCATCGGGCTGGATTTCGACAAGGTCGCTTCCGGTCCGCTCAAGGCCGAGCCCGACTTCAACGAACCGCTGGACGGCGCACCGCGCGCTTCCATCGCGGCGCTGGTCGATGACAGCTTCCAGTGGTTCGTCGATATCGTGGCGGAACGCCGCAACCTGGCGCGGCCGGAGGCCCTGGCGCTGGCCGATGGGCGCATTCTGAGCGGTCGCGTGGGTGTCCAAAGCGGTCTGATCGACGCCATCGGCGGGGAAACCGAGGCCATCGAATGGCTGGAAGCGGAGCGCGGCATCGCCGCCGATCTGGAGATCGACACCGCCTGGCCGGAGCCCGACACGGGCTTCAGCCTGCTCGGAACCATCCTTGGCGGGCAGGCGCGTGCCGCTTTGGGCCTGCCGGAAGGCCCCATCACGCTTGACGGCTTGGTTTCCCTTTGGCAGGTTGGGCCGCGCTCCTGATATTGGGAGCAGAAAGCCTGCCAACTGGAGCAAGCGATGATCAAGTCGGAACTCGTCGAGAAGCTCGCGGCGGAAAATCCGCATCTGTTCCAGCGTGATATCGAAAACATCGTCAACGCCATCCTCGATGAAATCGGGAACGCCATGGCGCGCGGCGATCGTGTCGAGTTGCGCGGCTTCGGTGCCTTTTCGGTCAAGAACCGTCCGGCCCGCATCGGGCGCAATCCGCGCACCGGCGAACAGGTGGACGTTGGCGAGAAATACGTGCCGCAGTTCAAGGCCGGCAAGGAAATCCGCGAGCGGCTCAACCGCTCGTAACGGGGCCACGGCCCCACAGGCAACCAATAACTATGATCAACAGAATCGTCGGTTGGGTTGTTCTGGTGCCCCTTTGCCTGGGGCTGATCGTGTTCGCCCTGGCGAACCGGCACTTCGTCGCCATCAACTTCAATCCCTTCGCCACGCTGGACGCCGCGCCCGCGCCGGGATACGGCGTGCCGATGTTCATCGTGCTCTATGTGGTGTTGCTGGTTGGCGTGCTGCTGGGTGGCATTGCCACCTGGTTTGCGCAAGGCCATCACCGCCGCAGCGAAAAGCACTGGCGGCGCGAGGCGCACCTGCTCAACACCGAGCTTGAAGGCATGCGCAAGACACAGAACGAACCCAAGGGCCCCCTGGCCGAAGTCGATGACTTGCTGGAGCTACGCTGAATAACATCATGGCCGATCCCCTTATCGTCAAGATTTGCGGCATCAAGACCCCAGCCATTCTGGACGCGGCAATCGAGGCCGGCGCCGACATGGTGGGCTTTGTGCACTTCACGCGTTCGCCGCGCCATGTTTCCATCGAGGACCTTGCTACCCTGATCGGGGAAGCGCGCGGGCGGGTGGAAACCTGCGTGCTGCTGGTCAATCCCGACAATTCCTGCGTGGCCGAAGTGGCAGCGCTCGGACCCGACTGGATCCAGCTGCATGGACCGGAATCGCCGCATCGCGTCGAGGCCATTCGCGCCGAAGCGGGCGTCGAGATCATCAAGGCCGTGCCGATCGGTTCGGCCGAGGATGTGAAAAATATCGCCAGCTTCGTTGATGTCGCCGATCGCATCCTGCTCGATGCCAAGCCGCCCAAGGGCGCCGACCGGCCCGGCGGGCTGGGCGAAACCTTTGACTGGGCCCTGCTTGAGGGGCTTGATCCTTCCATCCCCTTCCTGCTGTCGGGTGGTTTGACACCGCAGACGGTTGCCGAGGCGATCAGGACCGTACGGCCATTCGGGGTCGATGTGTCCTCTGGCGTCGAGTCGGCGCCGGGGGTAAAGGACAAGCGGCTGATCGAAGCGTTCATCCGGAACGCCCGGGCCGCGAGCTAAACGATCTTACCGAGACTTCATGGTGACCCTCGACACGCTCAGGATGTCGAACCACGAGGTCGGTGCGCACAGACCTCGTCCTTCGACAGGCTCAGGATGAGGCCTGTGGGAGAACGCCGAGCAAGTTAGGACTCCCCAATGGACGGCATCAATTCCCTGCGTAATGGCCCCAACGAGCAGGGCCGCTTTGGCCCCTATGGCGGGCGGTTCGTCGCCGAAACGCTGATGCCGCTGATCCTGGACCTGGAGGCCCATTACCGCGCCGCCAAGACCGACCCGGCCTTCAAGGCCGAACTGGACGACCTTTCGGTGCATTATGCCGGCCGCCCCAGCCCGCTCTATTTCGCCAAGCGCCTGACCGAACACCTTGGCGGCGCCAAGGTCTGGTTCAAGCGCGAAGAGCTCAACCATACCGGCAGCCACAAGATCAACAATTGCCTGGGGCAAATTCTCCTCGCCAAGCGCATGGGCAAGACCCGCGTGATCGCCGAGACCGGCGCAGGCCAGCATGGCGTAGCGACGGCAACCGTCTGCGCCAAGTTCGACCTGCCCTGCACCATTTTCATGGGCGCAACCGACGTCGAGCGGCAAATGCCCAACGTGCTGCGCATGAAGATGCTGGGCGCCGAAGTGCGCGCGGTAACGGCCGGCGCCGGCACGCTCAAGGACGCCATGAACGAGGCGCTGCGCGACTGGGTCACCAATGTCGACACCACCTACTATTTGATCGGCACGGCGGCCGGCCCGCATCCCTATCCCGAAATGGTGCGCGATTTTCAGTCGGTGATCGGCACCGAGCTTAAAGCGCAGTTCAAGGAAGCCGAGGGCAAGCTGCCAGACGCCGTTGTCGCCTGCGTGGGCGGCGGCTCCAACGCCATCGGCACCTTCCACGCCTTCCTCGATGACCCGGAAGTCAAGATTTATGGCGCCGAAGCCGGCGGGCACGGCATCGACACCGAAAACGGCCACGCGGCCTCCATGACCGGCGGCAAGCCCGGCGTGCTGCATGGCAACCGCACCTATTTGCTGCAGGATCGTGACGGGCAGATCCTTGAGGGTCACTCGATTTCGGCTGGGCTGGACTATCCCGGGGTTGGGCCCGAGCATTCGTTTTTGCACGACAGCAAGCGGGTGACCTATGCGCCCATCACCGACAATGAGGCGCTGGAGGCTTTCCAGCTCTGCACCAAGCTGGAGGGAATTATTCCGGCGCTGGAGTCGGCGCATGGACTGGCGCAGCTGATGAAGGTGGCGCCGACGATGGGCAAGGATCAGTCGATCGTGCTGTGTCTGTCAGGGCGCGGCGACAAGGATGTGGAAAGCGTTGGGCGGTATTTGGGGCTGTTGTAGGGGCAAGCACCGGCTTGCACCTCCCTCTCCACGGGGCGAGTGTTACAGGACGCTTGCCATTGGCACGAGGCAGTGAAAAACGCCGCGTTGCCCTCGGGTTTGACCCGAGGGCCGTTCAGGGAGCCCCAGCCGGAGCGGTGTGCCTGCGGAACCTGGCCCTCGGGTCTAGCCCGAGGGAAGCACGGTGAGCGGGGATAAATCTGATCCATGCGGCCAATGTGATCAGCTCCCGCGAGGAGAGCGGACGCCCGGATATTGGGGCTAACCGTCCCCCACCCTTGATCCCTCCCCGCAAGGGGGAGGGTGTCGACTGCGAGCTTGTGCCCCGGGTTCTATACGATCAGCGATTGCTGTGCGAAAATTCCGGCCATGGCTCCGGCATGGGTGGCGACGGCGAGGCTGCTCATGGGATTGGCCAGATCGCCGGCGGCGTAGACGCCCGGCAGGCTGGTCTGGAAGCGCTCGTTGACCTCGACGATTTCGCCGACGGGTGACGCAGCCATGGTGACGCCCAGCGTCTCGTGCAGATCGCTCGAGGGGGTGCTGCGCGGATGGGCGAAGAGCGTGTGAAGTTCGATGGCGCTGCCATCTTCCAGCACCACGGACGAGAGCTTGCCCCCATCGTGCCGGATGGCGCTCACCTTGCCATCGACGAGCTGCACGCCCCGGGCTTGCAGCGATTGGCGATCGTCGTCTGGCAGTTCGTGGCCATCGGTAAACAGCGTGATCTTGTCGGTCCAGTGATTGTAGAGAGGCGGCATGTGGAGCGACATGGGAGAATGATAAAGCAGGCCCCAATGCTCGCCCGCGATCTCATAGCCGTGGCAATAGGGGCATGGCACGACGGTGTTGCCCCAGCATTCCGCAAAGCCGGGCATATCGGGGAAATGATCGGTGCGGCCATAGCTTAGCAGCAGCCGGCGGGCGGAAAGCACTTCGCCGCTATCGAGTGCCACGGTGAAATCGTCGATCGCCCCGCTGGCGCGCACGGCGTGGCCATGGACAAACCTGACGCTGGGGTACTGGGCCAATTGCGCATGGGCCAGTTCGAGGATTTCGGCGGGCGGGCGATTGTCATGGCCGAGCAGGCCATGGGAATGGGCGGCGAAGCGATTGCGCGGCAGGCCGGTGTCGAGCACGATGGCCTTGCGACGCGTACGGCCGAGCTGTAGCGCTGCGGCGAGGCCGGCAAAGCTGCCGCCGATGACGATGACATCATCCATGCTGATGGTCTCCAGTGGGGGGATAAAGCGGGTGCGGCATGGCTTGGCGGGCAATGTCGTCAAGCGAGATACTTTGCAGGCGGGCGGCGAGCAGGGCCTCCGCATCGGCGATGAAATCACCCATGACCGCATTGACCGAGCGGACGATGCCGCATTGCTCGTCGCCCGGATCGCTTTCGGTGCGGATCAGAAGGTTCTCGCCCATTGCGGCATAAACCGCATAAAGGCTGATCTCCGCCGCCGGCAGCAGCAGCCGCCAGCCGCCATCATGCCCCTTGGCCGACGCCACCAGCCCCGCCTCGCGAAGTTCACCGAGCACCCGCCGCACCACGACCGGATTGGTCATCAGGCATCGCGCGAGCGTGGTCGAAGTCATGGCCTGGTTTGGCTGCTTGTGCAGGTGAACCAGGGCATGCAGGGCAAGGGAAAGGCGGCTGGAGCGTTTCATGTAACTATAAATGTTGCATTAGATGGGATGTGTCAAGACCGGCGATGTGGCCGCCGCTTTCCTGCCCAGCCAGACTGTTATGTTGGATCAACCGACAGCGAGATTATCCATTGCTTTGGGTAGCTTGATCTGTCATCGGGCGAAGGCGTGGCTATGTGACAGCCACGTCACAGATACGCCAGAAGCAGTGGTAGGATGGTCTTGTCGCGTTTCCTCGTCCAAAGTCTTGCGTGGCTCGCGCTGTTTGCCGGCTTCAGCCTGGTTGTGTTCGGGCCGGAACTGGCGCACGACGCCATTCTTGTGTTGATGGCGATCTCCCTGCTGCACCTGATCTGGGTTCCGCAACGGCGTCGCATCTGGAGGCAGCCCGCGGTATGGATGCCGCTGGTCGCGGGTGTCCTGCTGCTGATAGCGTTCGCAATGACGGCGAAGTCGGCAGTGCACGTCGCGGCCGTTCTGGTGTTCATCCACCTTTTCATGGTTGGCCCGCTCGCTGGGCTGCTTGGGCGCCTGGGTGAGCAGCTTACGCTGGAGCGCATTGCGGTCTTTGCGATGATTGGCTCGGTTGGCGGCGTCATCGTGGCCTTGGCGGATGTTTTCGTTCTGGGCTCGGCTCGCGCTGGGCTGGTCAACAACCCCATTCATCTTGCCGACACTGCCCTGATGGTCGGCTTCGTGACGCCGCTTGGGTTTTGGGGCAAGAGTCGGATGCGGTGGATGTTCCTGGTCGGACCATTGCTCGCCCTCGCAACGGTTGTGCTCACCGGTTCGCGCGGACCGCTGCTTGCTGCCGTTGCGATGTTTGCTGTGATGGCGATAGCCGTTGCCGCTTCCAGCTATTCGCGCCAGATGGTGTTGCGCATAATCGGCAGTGTCATTGGAGCACTGGTGCTCGTGGCGGTTGCGGCTGGTGTCTATGCGGCTCAATCGCCCTGGCTATTCGAAGGTGCGGCGATCGACGCATCGACCGGCCAGCGGCTCATCATGTATGAGGCTGCCGTGCGGGCATTCTTCGCCTCGCCTTTGGCCGGTCATGGCTTGCTGGAGTATTTCGAAGCCGCGCGGGCACAGATGCCGGCCGCTGTCGATTTTCCCGAATATGCACATTTGCACAATGACATCGCCGATTTCGCGGTTGCCGGCGGCGTTCTGGGTTTGGCCGCCTATGGGCTGTTCCTGTTCGCACCCCTTGTGGGTGCGGCACGGAGCAGGGGTGCGCTGCGCATTCCTCTGCTGTATCTGGGTACTGTCACCACGACGGGGTATTTCGCTATGGGCATGACCAATGCCGTGATCGGCTTGCGCTGGCTCGATATCGTTCTGGCCATGGTCCTCTCGATCATCGTCGTCTTGAGCATCCGCGATGAGGAGAATTCCGCTTGACCCGCCAGCCTATCCACATCGCCCTGACCTTTGACGATAATTTCTGGGCGCCGGCCTATGCCACCATGCGCTCGGTTTGCCTGTTTACCCGCAGGCGGAGCGATCTGGTGTTTCACCTGTGCCATCGTACGCTGACGGCGGAGCATCGGGCGGATCTGGAGGCAATCACGGCCGAGTTTCCGGTGGAGTTGCGCTGGTATGACCTTGATGCCTCGGACCTGTTCCAGGGCGTGGCGCGGCGCATGCCGGAGAACAAGCGGCTGAGCAATATCGTCTATGCCCGGCTGATGATCGACCGGCTGGTGGGGCCGGACGTCGTCAGGGTGCTTTATCTCGATTGCGACATGCTGGTGCGCGACAATATCGAAAAGCTGTTCGATATCGACATGGAGAGGAAGCCGATTGCCGCCGTGCGCGACAGCATTGGGGCTTTCATCACGGCGCGGCGTGACCTCAAGGGCAATCGCGATATCTTCGATATCGCCGACCCGTATTTCAACGCCGGCATGGTGCTGATCGACGTGGCGCAGTGGCGCGCGTCCGATATCATCGGCCGCATGGAACAGGCGCTCAAAGACGGCATCATGCAGCGCATCTATTATGACCAGGATTTTCTGAACCTGGTGTTTGCCAATAACTGGCTGGTGCTGCCCTGGCGCTGGAACACCATCGATGCGCGCCATGCCCATGAGGGACTCGATCCCGCAATTCTGCACTATACCGGCGAGGCAAAGCCGTGGGGCGTGCTGTCGGGCATGCTGCAAAGCGTGGCTTTCGCCCGGCTCTACCGGCACGTGATGACCAATGAGTTGTTTTACCGCTTCGCCCGGCACCGCTGGAAGCGCTGGTGGCTCAAGAAGCTGCGGCTGGCGCGCTAGGCAGGGCAATTCCTTCGCGCTGGCAAAGGGTGTGAAGGGCACTGCCCACGGGCGGCAACGGCATGCCGGCACGACCGCGGCGGGTCAACTGGCTGCGCCAGATGTGAACTGCGAGGGTTGCGGGCCCGATCGCTGCGTCGATGCTGCTGCCAGGCTGCATCAGCTCGGGAATGCCCTCATAGGGAATGGGGTAGAACACCGGCGCGGGGAGCACTTGCGGCAAAAGTCCGCGCTGCTTGACGTAATGCGTCAGGGCAAAGGGGCCGGTGGCGCCGAACTGCATGTGCTCGGGTGCGACGGGGTCGCCGAATACGCGGCGTATGGCGACTTCGAGACGGCGGCCCAGCGGCAGGTGCGGTTCCAGCAGCGGGCGGCCACGGCGCTCGAAGACACCCAATAGATCATCGAGCAGCGGCGCGCCGGGGGGAATGCGTAGCACGGCATTGTTGACCGAAATGGCGGTTTCGAAGCCCATCACATAGTGCGGCAGGTCCGCGAAGGGGCGAAGGCAATAGACGTCGAGGTCCGAATAAAGCCCCTTGCCCTGCTGGAGCAGGCAGAGCCGGAAGCGGTCCGAGAATACGCCGGGCGTGCCCTGGCCCTTGTAGAACACCAGCTGGTCGCGGGGCAGGATTTGGGCGGCATCGCGGATGATGGCGCCTTCCGGCAGGCCCTCCAGGGGCTCATAGGCATAGATTTCCACCCGGTGCCCGTGGCGGATGAACGAGCGCACGGACAGGGCTTCGAGCCAGCTGATCGGCCCATGCCAGAAGCTGACAATGGTGGGCAGGCTCACCGCTTGCGATCCGTGCCGAAGACATCGGCGAAAGTGTCGAGCATCAACTGGTCCTTGACGTGGAGCTTGGGATCGAAGGCGATGTTTTCAGTGCGGTCCCAGTACCATGAGCGGGAAACGCCAATGAAATGATAGCCATAAAACTCCGCCGACGAACCGGAGAGATTGAGCCAGCCTTTGACGAAGTGCGTCCAGGGCTGGGCTCGCCAGCTGGCGAAGAAAGAACGGCCCGGCGCCAGAGCCCATTTCTTGCCTCGGTCACGGGCGGCGATTCCCTTCTTGCGAATAAAGAAATGCCAATGGCGCGGCGGGCCTGTTTCGGTGCGGGCATTGAGCACCCAGACGCGATTGAAGCGCAGCAGCCCGAACGGGGTGCGCTCCACCGCCTTGAACACCGACTTGCGGAACGGCGACATCACGAACTCGTCGATGTCGACGTTCAGGATGGAACGGGCCTGCATGGCATATTTGCGGAAGAACTGGGTGAACTTGGGCGGCTGGGCGAACATGCCCCAATTGCCGCCGAACCGGTGGCCCTCGAATAAATCGTCCATCGACCCGAACTTGTAGGGCCATGGAATGACGAGAAACTTCGCCAGCCCCTCCACCTGCGCCAGCGTCTGCCGCAGGTCATCGAGGTTGTAGCTGGTCGATCCATTGTCATAGACCACGGCGGCAGTTGCGCCATGCTCGCGCACATAGAATCGCGCCCAGTCGGCGATCCAGGCGAGGTCGTTGTCCTTGTTGATGGTGAAGATCACCCGGTCGCGACGGAAATGCCGGCTCTGGTTGGGCTGGATGGGGAGGCGGAACTGCTGCTCGCCGAAGGGGAAACTGAGCTCCGTATCCCCCCTGGGCAGCGTCACGCGCAGGATTTCGGCCTGCACCCCATGGTGGATGCGCGGCTTGACGGACTTGCCTGAGGGGTGACCAGTGATGACAAGACCATCGAGCAGCGGCTCCAGGTTCAGCGCCATGGGGCCGATCAGGTAGACGTGCCGCCCGCTGTGGTCGCGGAACACGTCATAAAACACCGCGCTATCGTCGAATCGCTCGCAAAACGAGGCCGGCCGTTCCAGTTCCGGCCCCAGCGGAATGCGCCGCAGCGCCAATGCCGGATCGAGCAAGGCAGGGGTGCTGGCGGCGATCCCTGGATCAGCCTGTGCGATGTCAAATGCCATGCGCGTCCATAGCGCGGCGCAGGCGCCAAGGGTAGAGGGCTCAGTGTATTCAGCTATTGGCCTTGAGCCATTCCGGGTCGGGCGCGATGGGCGTGATGATGTCGATCAGGATTCCATTGGGATCGGCCGCAATGAAATGACGCTGGCCGAACACCTCGTCCTTGAGCGGCTGGACGATGGGGACACCGGCGGCCGCAAGCCGCGCCTGTTCGCTTGCGGCATCCTCGACATAAAACGACAGCACCACATTGCGGCTGGGCCCGCGCCCGGCCGCCGGGATGGTCTCGTGATGCTGGGTGATCAGGGCCAGCTCGAACGGCGCCTCCGCGACAGCCCGCAACTGGACATACCAATCGCTGGAAAAGATGCGCGAGAAACCAAAATGCTGCTCGTAGAATTGGGCGGCCGATTCAACGTCGGGAACCTGGATCAGGGGATAAAAGCTCTGTGTGTGCATGGGAAACACCTTGCGATGGACCGAGTTGAAGATACATACTGCCTGTATGTAGAGCGGTAACATACAGGCAGTATGTATGCAAACAGAAAAGCGACGCACCCAGGCAGACCGGCGCGCCGAAACGCGGGCGCAGCTTATAGCGGCAGCGCGAGCGCTGTTTGCCGAACGTGGGTTCGCGGACACCGGAACGCCCGAAATCGCCGCCGCAGCCGGGCTTACACGCGGCGCGCTCTATCACCACTTTGCCGACAAGACCGCGCTGTTCGCGGCGGTCGTCGAACAGGAACATGCCGCTGTCGCTGCAGGGATCGAGGCCGCGGGCGGAGCCATGCCCAGCGATCCCGTTGCCGCGCTGCTGGCTGGCAGCGAGGCATTCTTTGCGGCCATGCGCGATGCAGGGCGTCGGCGCATCCTGCTCATTGACGCTCCTGCCGTGCTGGGCCGCACCACGCTCGATGAAATCGATGCTCGCCACGGGCTGGAAACGCTGGTCTGCGGCTTGCGAGATGCCATGGATGCCGGGGTCATCCGCCGATTGCCGGTGTTGCCGCTGGCACAACTTTTCGGCGCCCTGTTTGACCGGGCCGCACTGGCCGAACCCGATCAGCAACCCGAATTCCAAACCGCTGTTGCCGCCATGCTGGACGGCTTGCGCACCTAGCTCTGGCTGGTGTGCCATGCCTCCAGACGTTTCAAACGGCTGGTCAGCTCCTGTACCGCCGCGATCAGTGGCGCGATGAAGGCATCATAGCGCAGGCCCTGCGCGCTATTGGGGTCCGAGGGGTCGGCCAGCACATGCCCGGCAAAGTCGCGGCCGGCCAGCGCCGTGGCGACGGCCTGCGCCAGCAGGCCATGGTGAGTGCGGCTGCCATCGCGATAGCGATATTGCACCGGGCGGAGCGCCAGGATGAAGCCGAGGCCGAGATCACTCGGCGCGATGTCGGTTTTCTCGCGCGCGTCGGAGGTCTGGATCGTGCCGGTGGCGGACCAGATGGACGACCAGCGCGCGTCGGCAGCGCCAAGGGAGATCGTGTTGTCCGTGGCCGGCCGCAATCCGGTGGCGACGCGCGTGCCGATGGTGGCATCGATCGTCAGCGCGTCCGTCCAACTGGCTCCGTCGGGACTGATCTTGATGCGCCATTGATTGTCGCCCATCAGGCCCATTTCGGCGTGACCTGAATAGCCGGTCTGGAACAGCAGGCTCCCCGTGTCGCCGGCGGCGGCCTTGTTGAGCTTGAGCTGATGGCCGGCGCCGTCATGGGTCAGCAGCGTCGCAGGGCCGGCGATCGCAAGCCGGTTGGTGCTGTCGGCTGTGGTGTTCACGCCGAACGAGGGAAGGCCTGCGCCAAGCGACGCCAGCGGCAGCCAGTTGCTGCCATCGAACACCAGCAGGGTCCTGTCGGAGCGATCGAACGCCTGCCAGCCGGAAGCTGGCTCGAGAAAATGCCACGCGCCGGACTGGAAGCTGGCGATCTCATTGGTGTGCCCGGCCCAGCTTCCCGATGCTCCTGCCGGCACGAGATAGGCTTCGCCGGCAAGCGGCGTTGCTGGTGGCGTGGTGATGGCGCGGCTCTCGATGACCGGTTGCACGAGGGCGTCGAGCGCCTGGATGGCTTCGTTGTGCGTGATGTGCTTCTGCGCCTGTGAGGGCATGATGAAAGGCAGCGACAGGCGAGGGGTGTGATCCATGGGTGATCTCCTTTGGGGGAGAACACTAGGGCCCGGGTGAAGGAGGGGGATAAGCGGGTTAAGTCTGTCACGGGTGGCCTGGCCCATGAATGGAACTCGCCGCTCTATCGTCCCCTCCCCCTCAAGAAGCGAGGGGAGAAAGCGCTGGCCGACGCGTGGTCACGATGAACGTCACCACGAACGTCGCGCTCATCAGCAGGACTATGGTGGGTGCCGGGGCAGAATCGATGAAGAAGCTGAGATAGATGCCCAGAAGCGAACTCAGCACCGAGACGGCGGTGGCGATGACCATCATCGGGCCGAAGCGCTTGGAGATTAGGTAGGCTATGGCGCCGGGGGCGACCAGCAGCGCGATGACCAGCACGATGCCGACGGCGGTCAGCGCTGCGACTATGGTGAGCGATAGCAGAGTGAGCAGGCCGTAATGCAGCCAGCGCACCGGCAGGCCGATGGCGCCCGCCTGTTGCGGATCGAAGGTGAAGAGCAGCAGATCGCGCCATTTGGCGAGGACGATGGCGGTCACCACGAGCGCGATGATGCCGGTCTGCAGCAGATCGTCCGCGCCGACGCCGAGAATGTCGCCGAACAGGATATGATCGAGATGCACATCGGTCTGGATGGAGGTGTAGAGCACGATACCCAGGCCAAACAGCCCGGCAAAGACCACGCCCATCACGGTATCTTCCTTGATGCGGCTGTTTTCCTTGAGGAACCCCACCGACAGCGCACATCCCATCCCGGCAGCGAATGCCCCGATGCCCAGCGGCAAGCCCGCGATATAAGCCAGCACCACGCCGGGCAGGACGGCATGGGAAATGGCGTCGCCCATCAGCGACCAGCCCTTGAGCACGAGGAAGCACGACAGCAAAGCCGTAGGGATCGCCACCATGACGGCGATCAGCATGGCGTTGGTCATGAACGGGAACTGGAACGGCCAGAGGGCGTAAGTGAAGAACTCGCTCATGCGGCGAACTCCCGCGCGGCGCGGCGGCGGGCCGCGAGGATGCCGTGCTTGGGAGCGAAAACGAAGGCCAGCAGGAAAATGATGGTCTGCAGCACGACGATAACGCCACCGGTCGCGCCATCGAGAAAGAAGCTGACATAAGCGCCGACCAGCGAGGACAATGTGCCAACGGCAATTGCGATGAGGATCAGGCGCGGGAAGCGGTCGGTCAAAAGATACGCCGTGGCGCCGGGGGTCACCACCATGGCGATGACGAGGAAGGCGCCCACGGTCTGCATGGCGGCGACGGTACAGGCCGCCAGCAGCGTGAAGAAGATCACCCGCAGCAGCGGCGGATTGAGCCCGATGGAGCGCGCGTGGGATTCATCGAAGAAGGTGACTATCAGATCCTTCCAGATCACCAGCATGACGGCGAGCGTCACGACCGAGATGATGACCAGCTGGATCGTGTCTTCCGGCGTGACCGCCAGGATATTGCCCATGACGATGGTCTGAATGTTCACCGAAGTGGGCGAAAGCGAAATCATGAACAGGCCCAGGCCAAAGAACGCCGTGAAGATCAGCCCGATCACCGCATCTTCCTTGAGCTTGGTGCGCTGGGTGAGGAACAGCATGGCCACGGCCGCCAGCCCGCCGGAAAAGAAGGCGCCGACCGAAAACGGCAGGCCCAGCATATAGGCGCCGGCAACGCCGGGCACGATGGAGTGGCTGAGCGCATCCCCGATCAGCGACCAGCCCTTGAGCATGAGGTAGGCGGATAGGAAGGCGCAGACGCCGCCGACCAGGGCCGAAACCCACATGGCGTTGATCATGTAATTGTAGCTGAACGGCAGAGCCAGGGTTTCGATCATTTTTCGACCGGGTCCGACTGCTTGGTGCTCATCTTGCCTTTTTCGCCATACATGACGAGCGGGCGTTCATCATCGGTCAGCACCGTGAGGTGCCGCGGATCGTCGTCATCATGCAGGCCCGCGCCGGCCAGCACGAAATGGCGCAGTGCGCCGCCAAAGGTTTCCTCCAGCCGCTCACGGGTGAAGATCTCGCTGGTGGGGCCGGAGGCCAGCACCGTGCCCTTGACCAGCACGGTGCGGTCGCAGAACTCGGGGACCGAGCCCAGATTATGGGTGGAAACGAGCATCACCTTGCCCTCGTCGCGCAGGGTGCGCAGCAGGGCAACGATGGAATCCTCGGTCTTGACGTCGACGCCGGTAAACGGCTCATCGAGCAGGATCACTTCGCTTTGCTGCGCGAGAGCCCGAGCGAGGAACACGCGCTTTTTCTGGCCCCCCGAGAGTTCGCCGATCTGGCGGTGGCGGAACGGGACGAGGTCCACCCGCTCCAGGGCGGAGGTGACCATCTGGTGGTCAATCGGTTTGGGCCGGCGCAGCAGGCCCATATGGCCATAGCGCCCCATCATCACCACGTCTTCCACCAAAACGGGGAAATTCCAGTCCACGTCTTCCGACTGTGGCACATAGGCGACGAGGTTGCGCTTGAGCGCTTGGCGGCCCGGCACGCCCAGGATATCGACCGATCCACCCGCCAGCGGCACAAAACCCATGATGGCCTTGAACAGGGTGGATTTGCCCGAACCATTGACGCCCACCAGCGCAGTAATCGAGCCGCGCGGGATGGTGAAGCTGGCGTGCTTTATGGCTGTGGTGCCATTGCGATAGGCCACGGTGATGTCGCTGACAGCTAGGCCCGGCGCGGTGGCGTCGTTCATTCGGTCAACCCCTCGACAATGGTGGTAGCGGTGACCGAAAGCAGGTCGAGATAGGTCGGCACGGGACCGTCCGCTTCGGACAGAGAATCCACGTAAAGCACGCCGCCATATTTGATGCCGGTTTCGCGCGCCACCTGCTCGGCGGGCTTGGGAGAAATGGTGGACTCCGAAAAGATCGCGGGCACATCGTTTTCCCGCACGGAGTCTATCACCAGCCGCACCTGCTGGGGCGTGCCCTGCTGGTCGGCGTTGATGGGCCAGAGGTAAAGCTCCTTGAGGCCAAAGTCGCGCGCCAGATAGCTGAAGGCGCCTTCGGATGTTGCCAGCCAGCGGCGCTCCTCGGGGATCGCCTCGATGGCAACGCGAATGGGTGCGACGGCCGCCGTGATCTGCTCGGAATAGGCCTTGGCATTGGCATTGTAGGTGACTTCGTTGGCCGGGTCGGCGGCGACGAACGCCTTGCGGATGTTCTCGACATAGATCAACGCATCGGTCGGCGACATCCAGGCATGGGGATTGGGCCTGCCTTCATAAGGACCCTCGCCAATGCCGATCGGCTCGATGCCTTCGGTCAGCACTGCGGCCGGCACATCGCCGAGATTGCCCAGGAACTGCTCGAACCATTGTTCCAGGTTCAGCCCGTTCCACAGCACAAGATCAGCGCCCTGCGCCGCGATCAGATCGCCAGGGGTGGGCTGGTAATTATGAATTTCGGCGCCCGGCTTGGTGACCGAAACGACATCGGCCGCATCGCCCGCAACATTGCGCGCCATATCGGCCAGAATGGTGAAGCTGGTAACCGCTTTGAGACGCTCCTGGGCGGCACTGGGCAGGCTCGTTGCGAGGAGGATGGAAACGGCAAGGGCGGTCAACAGACGACGTTGCATCAAACACTCCGACAACAGTGCTTGAAGGCTATTGCAAATCATTCGCAATAGCAAGTGTGCGCCGATCAATGCTCGGGGTCGACGAAATCGAGATGTGAGTTGATGGATAGGATTGCCCTTTCCATTCATACGGTCGAGCTCATCGAGCGCAGGTTCAACTTCCGATATCGCTCCGCCACCCATTTTATCGAGGTGTTCCGGACCTACTATGGTCCGGTGCACCAGGCTTTCGTCCACCTCGACGAGGCTGTCGTACCGATCTGGACCGAGACATGATCGTGCTGATGGAAAGCTCCAATGCGGCGACCAACGCACACTGCTGACCCTCGACCTATGCCGAAGTGATCGTGACAAAAGCCTGATCGACCAGGGCCGGCGGTGCACCGACCGGCCCAGTCCGCAACTTTGTCTCCTGTGAGCTCCAGAAGGCATCAACTCCTTAAAAAGAAGCCCGCGAGTCTTGCGGGCTTCTAACAGGGCTGGAGGGAAAGTCCGCGTCTCACTATAGGTCTCCGTCAACTAATTCCTGTGGCGACTAAGTTCCATACAATGACTTGGGTCATTGCACAGTTGAAGACGTTTCACTTTCATCTTCACCATCTTCATCGCCGTTACTCATTGAGTCCACACTGGAACAGAAACTATCCAAACGATCATCGGCGATAGCAACTCCAGAGACGGTAGTTGTCAGGCACGTCTCCGCGACACCCGGAGTGGTCAGAGCAGCCGCGAAGATTAAAATATATAAAATATACCTCATAGTTATTCTCGATTTTAGCACCATTGCTAAAATTAATATTGCATAAAACAGCACAAAATGCAAATCAAAAATAGGTATAGCCGTCCGAATTAAAGTATATGACCGGACATAGAGTGGTTCGATACTGAGTACAGAGGTAATTGATACCTGATATATATATACGTTCGGTGATCGCAATCATAAAATACCGCACGCTCTACGCCATCATTATTCGCTTCGCACTATTTGGTTCGTGGCGCCTTTTCTGTGTCAAACTGAAAGCTTCACGACGGCGCCCGAACCTTAGTGATTTCAGCGAAAGCAAGGACAGGTCAGAGCCAGGACACTGCCCAACTGAGTTGTCCGGCGGTTTAGGGAGGACAATCGGATCGTTCATCGGGAGGGTGAACAACGGAGGGGAGTTTGCACATCACCCCAAATCAGGCATCGGTCGAACGACCGATGACGGCATCTACTTGCGATCTTGCAGTGGGTTTTGGTGCCCTGCAACCAGCTTGATCAAATCAGCCTGGCGCTTGCTTCCGGTCTTTTCAAACAGGTGTTCCAGATGCGTTTGTACGGTGCGGCGAGTAACACCTAGTCTCGTCGCGATCTGTTCCAATCCGCCCTGGTCGACGATCTCTGCCAGTACGCGTGCCTCTGCTGGGGTGAAGCTGTAGAGCTTTGTGGCTGCCGAAATCGCGGATGCAACATCAATGCTCGTTTTCCGCAGGAAGAGAGCGGCAACGGCGGCCGTGTTCAGACCAACCTGCCGCCGTGCGCCAGATGTCAGGGGAAGAAAATACGCCGAATATGGTTCGCCGCTTTTGCCCAGAATGGAAAGAGAGAGCCGTTCAGAGTTGCCTTCGAACGATCCATTGAGAGCGGACGCGAGCGCCTGCCGAAGCGCATTTTGGGAATGCTGGTCAACTGGCACCAAGTGCTTCCCGATAAGGCAAAGCGGATCGTCGGCGGCGAGAATTTCACGACCACTCTGATTTGAATGGACCAAGCCACCTGCGGCATCCAGGAAGAATACGCTGGTGGACAGCGCATCCATAGCCTCAACAAATGCGCCGGCGCGAAGATCGTGCTGATCAAGCAGTTTGCTGATCAGCAAGGCGCGACGGAAGTGCGGGAGAATGAGGCTCATGCGCCAGAAACAGCTTTTGTTCGCCAGACCTTGTTCCTCCCGACGAATGCAGGTGAGAGCGGCCGCTCCCGAGGCGGACTTGTCGAGCGTAGCGCCAATGAAATCCACGAAACCTTGCGGCTTCCCCCATTCGCGGTAATAGGCCGATGCCAGGACTTCAGGCCACGATGTCAAGCGTGAACCAACAATCACGTCGCCGATTTTGGAGCGAAAAACCCAGCGGTTGAGCGGGTCCAGGTGAAAATAATGGCTCTGATAACTTTCCCAATAGCCTGGACCATAGCCCCAGTTCACACTGAGGCCAAAGGTGCCAAGCAGGTCAGAACTAAGCACTGCTCCAGCAGAGCAGTTCATAAACTGACAAGCCTGCTGCAGCGCATCTATCCATTGTGCTCGCTCGATGGAGGCATCGTAGACTGTTTCAAGGAGGGCCGAGAGTTCTTCAGCATCGGCGCTGGACAGCGGCATCGGAGCCTCTGCCTCGCTCACACCAGAGCGCGGGGTGCCTCTACCTAAAGCTTTCGTCGCCACGGTCCTGACGAGCATAGGCGTTCCCTTCGGTGAGCATTCTCCGAGTATGTACGGACTTGAACAAAGCCCCTGCGCTTCGCGCCGGGCGCTGCATTATTTGCTGGTCCGTAATTCCCGGCGCAGATGATCCACAGCATCTGGAACCGCGTAACGAGACGGAGTAGCCGCAGCGGCCGGAGCTTCGCAGTCGCTTGAAGCACTACACTCTGCCACTCCGTCTCCCGGCGCAATGACAGCGTTTGATGGTATGTCACCCAAGAGGCCTGCTGTTTACCCAGAGGTAGGTTATGAAGCATCAAGACGGAGGTTTTGGCCTCCGGTGGGGGTATTAAGAACCGCAGGGGTCCAGCGAAGGTTCCGGTCGCCGAAATTCATAACCTATGATCGACAAGCGTCGAACAATCCAACGGCAACCGCTCGATCAGCGGCCGTTGCATGTGCGGTCATTTCCGTAAGGCATGGGTTTGAGACGGTGGTGAGATTGTCGCACCAAAGTGTCGACGGCCACTCGGCGTTCGCGCGTCGTCGTTGAACGGGACCGAACATATCGTGTGACATAGGCCGTGCTTATTCGTGCACCTCGGCCATTCATCTCACCGCAGTCCGTGCAGAATCCTCCCTGTGCACCCACTGCCGATCCGTCTACTGCGCCCTCGGTAGACGTGAAGGCGGAGGACGGTACCGAAGCGTCCTCCGCCGCGTTCGTTTTCCACCAAGGCTGGCCCGAGCTGCGGTTCGGGTATTTTCGTTCAAGAACAGCATGCTCTCGTCGAGCCAGGACGAGCGCGTCCCACTGGTGCGGGAAGCGCACAAGTCCGCAGCTTGTTCGGTTTGACACTGTTCTCGGTGACGCACGTCCAGCCAAAATGTCGGCAGCGGTCGTGGCAATAAGCCATGCCGCTGTTCCCCCGGAGAACTTTTGGCCGCAAATCACGGAGCCTGATTTGAACACCGCACTGTCACGGCGCACTTGGCTTCACCCTTGCCCTTGGTTCAGCGCAACCCATCGCTGGGCATTGATGGCGGCTCTGGCCCAGAACTGTTTGGGGCGGAGCACGTTTCGTACACCACCCCCGACCAACTAGTCGCCCATCGCGACGCCCTCGCGCCGCTTGTCAGCAGCACCGATCAAGCCATTCTCGGTGATCTGAATCACATGCAGGCCGGAATTGAGGTTGGCAACAGTTACTTCGTGGCCCAGTGCGATGAGGCCATCCGACATTTCCTGGGCACCCTCACCCTCTTCCACGCGCGTGCCGCCGTTGAGATTGGTCACATGCGGCAGGTCGATGGCGTCCTGGGGATCCATATCCCAGTCGAGCATGGCGATGATCGAGAGCGCGGTATAGTCGATGATATTGGCGCCGCCCGGGCTTCCGGTGAGCAGAACCGGGGCTCCGTCATCAAGCACGAAGGTGGGCGCCATAGACGAGCGCGGGCGCTTGCCGGGCTCTACCCGGTTAGCCACCGGCGCGCCCTCGGCTTCGGGCGTGAAGGAGAAGTCGGTCAGCTCATTGTTGAGCAGGAAGCCACGTGTCATCACCCGGTTGCCAAAGCCGCTCTCAATGGTCGTCGTGGCCGAGATCATGTCGCCCGCGCTGTCGACGATGACGAAGTGTGAAGTGCCATGCTTGGGCCGATCGGTGTCTGGGGAGAGCCGCATGGCTTCGTCCCAAGGCGGCGTGCCCGCTTCGGCAACACCCATATCCGCATCGGGGTTGATCAGCTTGGAACGTTCCAGCAGATAGCCCTCGTCAAGCAAGCCTTGAGGCATGTCCACGAAATCGCTGTCAGCCATGTAAAGTCCGCGATCGGCAAAGGCCAGGCGGGAGGCCTGCGTGAACAGGTGGCGCGCTTCAACGCCGTCCCCCATCTCCCCCAGGTCGAACGGTTCGAGCAGATTGAGAATTTGTCCCACTGTGAGGGCACCTGAACTGGGTGGCCCCATGCCGCAGACCTCAAAACCACGGTAGTCCGTGCAGACCGGGTCGCGCATTGCCACCTCATAGGCGGCGAAATCCTCCATGGTCAGCATCCCCGGATTGATGTTGGTCTGAAGCGCCGCGACAATATCCTGGGCAATTTCACCGGTGTAGAAGGGGGCAGATCCTTCCTTGGCAAAGAGGCGGAGGGTTTCGGCATAGTCGGGATTCTTGAGCAGGGTGCCCTGGCCAATCGGCTCGCCATTGGGCAGAAAGTACTCGGCGGCTTCGACAAACCTGTCGAGCCCCTCGGTGTCGGCGACAGCGTCAGCCATGCGCTGGGAAACTTCGAACCCCTCTTCGGCCGCCTCGATGGCTGGCTGCAGCAGGGTAGCCCAGTCGGTGGTGCCATGGTCGGCATGAAGTTTCTCGAGCAGCTTGGGCGTACCCGGAACACCCGCCGAGCGCCCGCCGATCACCGCCTCAATGAAGTCCACCGGCTCCCCGTTCTCGTCGAGAAAATAGGCGCCGTCGGCCGCCATTGGGGCTTTCTCCCGCGCGTCGTATGTGGTGAGTTCGCCACTCTCCTTGTCGAAGTAGAGAAGGAAAGCGCCACCGCCCAGACCGGAGCTTTGTGGCTCAACCAGACCCAGCATCACCTGAACCGCGACCGCAGCATCCGCTGCGCTGCCGCCAGCGGCGAGCACGTCATAGCCAGCTTGCGTCGCCAGGGGATGGGCTGAAGTCACCATGAACTTTTGAGCCGTGACTGACTGTTTCTCATTGATCGCAGTAGTGTCTTCGGGCTGGTGCGGCGGGCTCTGGGCCAATGCCGCTGTCGGCAACGCGACGCATACCGCCAGTGCCGCCATCATAGAGTTGAGCAATCTCATGGTTCCCTCCATTGATCGGTTCCATGCTCGCCGGAATAGCTGGCCAAGTAAAGCCGCGGTCTTGGGACGAGGTTTCCCATTGCCGGAACTGCACGAGGCGGCAATTTGCTGGTGCACCCGCCCTGATGGGACGATCGCTTTCGTCCCGGCTCGTCGATCTTGACCGATGAGGGCGCAACCCGCTCAGGCGTCGGTGCATGCGGACGGGACGGCTCGGCCAAGGCCCCATGACAGGCGCCCTTGTACGATCGTCAGCGTCATCCTGCCATTCGAGTAGGTTGTTCCTTCCGGTCCCATGGAAGGCAGATGGACCTCGGCCGCGTCGTTGACGGATACAGAGGCGCTGTCACCCAGGAGACGAACCGCCAGGCGTGTGCCGTCCTCGCATATGTAGTTGCTGATGGGGTAGGGATTACCCACGCCGATCGACGCGCCGGATGCGGCATGGGTGACGCCCGTAGCGAGGGTGTTCTTGTAGATATGGCCGTCCTTCATGATGACGACGAAATTGTCTGGATCGGCAACGAGGTCGATGTTTTCAAGCGGGTTGCCATCAACAAGCAACAGGTCGGCGAAGGCGCCTTTCTCGATGATGCCGATAGCGCCGGGATAGGGATTGCGCCGCCCGGTGAGCTGGAGCAGTTCGCCATTGGTGGCCGTTGCCATCTTGAGGATTTCCGCCGGGGTGAACCAGCGCTGCAGCAGCGTGAGCATGAGCCCTTGGGTCTGCGCCATCTGCGACGAGAACAGAATGTCGGTGCCAAAGGCGGTCTTGATCCCGTATTTCTTGGTGAAGCCGTAGAGACTGTCGGTTCCGGTGATGACCTCGCGCAACCGCTCAAGATTGGCCTCGGGCAGCGAGACGGCCTGCCCGAAGCTCTCATCGAACGGCTGCGTGCTGAGCCAAATGCCCTTGTCGGCCATCATCTGCGCGGTTTCGTCGTCTATTAGATGGCCGTGCTCGATCACCTTCACTCCAGCCTCTATGGAGCGCTGCATGGCGGCCGGCGTATAGGCGTGAACGGCGACGTATGTACCCCAGTTCTCGGCCGCTTCGACGGCTGCGCGAAGTTCCTCGAAGGTGAAGGTAGACACGTCGAGCGGACTATGCGGGGAGGCAACGCCGCCGCCTGCGGTAAGCTTGATATGCACGGCGCCGAGCATCAATTGCTCCCGTGCCCGCATCCGCACCTCATCGGGACTATCGGCAATCATCGCCATGCCCAACTCTTCCACGCGGGTCAAATCGCCGACCTCGCGCGGCAGTTCGTGCAACGAGCGGAAGTCGCCATGGCCACTCGTGACGCTGATAATGGCCCCTGAAGGATAGATACGCGGGCCAATGACGAGGCCCTCATCGATTGCGCGCTTCAGCGAGAAAGCCGCGCCCCCCATGTCGCGCACGGTGGTGAAACCGCGCAGCAGCGCAGCCTCGGCCTCGTTGACAGCGATGATGGTGCTGTAGCCCAAATCGTTGTTGAGGCCCTCCTCTGGCGTGGTGCCAACCATTGTCGTGTGCCAGTGAGCATCGATCAGCCCCGGCATCAGCGTGCGGCCGGCTCCATCGATGACTTCTGCACCATCGGCCTCGATAGGCTCGAGCGAGATCGTGTCGATCACATTGCCACGCACCAGCACATTGCTGGCGGGTGACAGCGTATCGCCAAGGCCGTCGAATATGTGGACGTCCTTGTATAAGGTCAGCTCTTCGTCCTGTGCGATGGCAGGAAATGTCACCGCGGTGCAAGCCAGCATGAGAACGAAGGTTCGGGTGAAGCGGAGCGGCGAGGCAGTAGGATGAACAGCTCTTGCGACCAGCTCGTGAGGACCAAACGGCATTGCACAGGCCTCCAAATGGTGAAAATTTCAGGTCTTGGCTGAAATTATGCCACCGCCCAGCCGGGGAGCCATGTGCCTCACGTCCCATCTCTGGTCGTGCAGTCTCTTTCTTGCCGGCATCAAATGCCGCCGAGCGGCCGCAACTCTAGCAGCAGCTCACTATGCGCCGCTAAGATAGTATGCCCTCTGCGCAGGGTAGTAGTCCTCGAATGAAGGCAAAGGTTTGCCTTCCCGTGAGGCGACGAGCATGTCGAGATAGTATTCCCAGCCTGGTCCCACATCGCCTGCAAGCTTCAGATCAGACAGGTGTTGTGCGAAGCGCAGCGTGGTCGTGTCGTCCCCCTGGGTCAATGTCAGCTCGATGCGCCAGACGCCGCTTTCGTCCTTCATGACAAGGATGAGGCGGCGCGGCGCCTCACATTCTTCTATGGTAACATTGGTCCAGGGCTGACCCTTTTCGTGCACCAGTTGGATCCGCACCACATTGCCCGGGCGTGCGTCCCCCTCCCACGGACCAAACCACCTCGCGGTACTCTCGGAGTTCGTGATGCTGGTCCAAACGTCATCAATGGGCGCATTGAACTTGCGGGTGAGGATCAGCTCGTTGCCAACAATGTGGCCGGTAGGTTCGGGGTTCATTTGCTTTCCTTGCTGCTGCCGCTGCTGCGGTGAGGAGCTGCCTCGGCGGCCTGTCGCCGGCGCTTCACACGATGAACTTCAGTTTCGAGTGCCATGAGCCGGTGTTCCCAGGGTCCCGGTGCGCGCAAATCGGCGAGAAATGCCTCGAGTTCAGCGAGGGGGCCCAGCATCAGCTGGTACACGCGCTCGCGGCCGATCAATTCGTCGCTGACTAGCCCCGCTTCACGCAATACCCGCAGGTGGCGACTGACCGCCGGCCGGCTCACCGAGAATTCTTGAGCGAGGCGACCTGCGTTCACGGGCTGATCGCGCAACATCCTCAGGATATCACGGCGAATGGGGTCTGCTAATGCATGCGCTACCGCGTCCATGCAGAATCCGTAACAATGTCGTTACATTTTGTAAACGCGGTTGCTGTTCCCCTCGTCCCCAGCGGGGGTGCAAAGCCGCCCATGCTCCGCACCACGGAAGCGGCGACAAGCTTGCCCAAATCGCCAAATCTGCCAGACTGCCCACAAACGAACCCGGCGGGACGGCATGCAGAACGTCACGAAGTTGGAAGGCTGGTCGTCCCCGGTCGTGGCGTCGGTGACCCGTACCATTTTCACTGAGGACGGCAGCGTACAATTCCGGCCGGACGGCTGCTGGGACTTCGCCATCCTCAAGTCCGCCTGCGGTACCTTGGTGCTGCGGACCGGGCTCACCACCAAGGCGGTGACGCATCAGGCCGCCGCCGGCGACGAGATCCTTTCCATTGCCTTCAAAGCCAGCAGCTACATGCCCTTGATGCCCGGCGAGGAGATGCGTGACCAGGGCGTGGTCCTGCCCGGTCTCGGCGGGGACCGCTTCTGGCTTGGGACCGACGTGCTGGAGATCCCCTCATTCGATAATGTCGATGGCTTCGTCGCCAAGCTGCTGCGCAACAGCATCGTGGGGGACAATCGCCTCGTCGCTTCCATCGTCTCGGGTCACCCGATGGCAATGTCGGAGCGAACCCTGCAGCGGCATTTTCTGAAGACGACCGGCGTCACCTACAAGACCTTCACCCAGATCGAGCGGGCGCAGAAGGCGATGACGCTGCTGCAGCAGGGCCGGCCCGCTGCCGACGTGGCCTTTGCGCTGGGCTATGCCGATCAGCCGCACATGATCCGGTCATTGAAGGCGATCATGGGCCAGACGCCTGGGCAGGTCACACCGGGCTAAACTGTCGGAAATCTTCAATCCCACCGTCCGCCTGCTGGCTAGAAAGGGTGCACTTAAACCCAGCAAGGACGCTGCAAACGACCGCCATCACTTCGTTCAAGATCACCATTCCCCAAGCCAGGCTGACCGACCTGCAGCAGCGCCTGGCCAATACCATCCTCCCCAACGAGATTCCGGGCGCCGGCTGGAGCTACGGCCCGGCTGGTGAGTTCGTCGGCCGCATGATCGAGCGCCTCAAGAACGGCTTTGACTGGCGGGCCCAGGAAGCCGCAATCAACCGGCACCCGCAGTTCATCACCGATATAGACGGCCAGACCATTCATTTCCTGCACGTCAAGGCAAGCAACCCAAATGCGACGCCGCTCCTCCTGCTGCACGGCTGGCCGGGCTCCTTCGTCGAATTCCTCGACGTCATTGCGCCACTCTCGGCCGCTGGCTTCAATCTCGTCATCCCCTCCCTCCCAGGCTTCGGCTTCTCGGGTCCAACGCGCGAGGCCGGCTGGAACGATGGTCGTATCGCCAGCGCATTGCTTGAGCTGATGTCGCGTCTCGGCTACCAGCGCTTCGGCGTGCAGGGCGGTGACGCCGGCGCCGTGATCGCGCCAGCTATCGCCTGCGCCGCGCCCGACCGGGTCATCGGTGTCCACGTCAATGCGGCCACCATGGGCTTCATTCCCATGGGTCCGATTGATCCGGACGAGATTGCAACTTTCACGGACGCCGAAAAGACCCGGCTGCAGCGCTGCAGCAGTTTATGGCCGAACGCCTCGGCTTCAACGCGCTACAATCGAGCCGGCCGCAGACCGTGGCCTACGGCATCGCCGACTCACCTTCTGGCCTCATTGCCTGGCTGGGCGACATGTTTGCCGGCTTTGGCGACAGCCCCAACGCCATTGACCAGGACAAGTTTCTGACCAACGTCCTGGTCTACTGGTTCAGCGGTACTGCGGCGTCGTCCATCCGCCTCTACTACGAGAACGCCCACGATCCGGAGGCCTGGTCGCCCAAGCCGAATTCCGGCGTTCCCACCGGGGTTGCCGTCTTCTTCCGCGACGAGGTCGCCATCCGCCGCTTTGGCGAGGCCGGCAACACCATCGTCCGCTGGACCGAACTGGAGAGTGGCGGCCACTTCGCGGCGATGGAAGTGCCCCAGGTTTGGGCAGCAGAAGTCGCGGCCTTCTTTTCCAGCCTCAAGCACTAGGAACCAAGCACTGGGAACCAAGGGTGGTGGCCCGCGCGGCGTTCCCCGCAGCGCCCCATCTCGACTGGCAGAACAAGGCGATCTGGCCCGAAGGACTACCGTCCCATCAAGGCCATGAAGCCGGTGCTGTCGCCGCCTGCTTCGGCGAACATCTGGGTGAGCTTGCTGGTGCTGGTGTAGCTGTCCACGGCGGCTTGGTAGAATTGATCGCTCCAACCGACAGCCTGGCGTTCTTCGACACTCATGGAGCCGAAGATGGACATGATGTTCTGGCTGAAAGCGGTGGGATCGCTGGACTTTGCAGCACTCTGGAAACCGGCCAGGAGCGCGGCGCCGCTTTTGCCGCGCAGGGCAGCGTTGGCGGCACTGATCTCCTCGGTCTTGAAGATGCCGCTGGTGTCGAGCACGATGGCGGACAGGACGCGGCTTTCGAATCTGGACATGTCGATATAGGTGCCGACAGTGGTGGCCTTGTTGAAGGTCGGCGCCTTGCCAGTGGCGCTGGCCTCGGCATATAGCGCGTCCAGGGTCTTGCGGGCGGTGGCGGCAACATCGACGATGGGCTGCGGCTGGACCTGCTCGCCGGCTTCGACCACCGCCAGATAAAGCGCTACGGGATCGTGTTCGCCGGCATCGGGCAGCGTCTTCGGGTCGGTCAGCAATTGTTTCTGCGCATCGGTGACCGCAGCGCGGCCCTCGATCCAGTCGGCCCCGGCTTTCTCCTCGGAACCGAGACTGTCCAGATATTCGGCAGCGGCCTTGTAGAGCGCAGAATAGTTGCCGGTGACCTTGGCCAGGGCGGCGGGGCCGGAAAGCGCGGCCTCGAAGCGGCGCTGCATTTCCAGCCCGGCGGCGTCCTGCTCGTCGGGATTGAAACCATCGTTGCTGGCCATGGCGAAAAGCTCACGATGGTCGAGGCTCGACAGGTCGAGCGCCAGCTTGCCGTCCTGGAGGGGGCTGGTGCGATCGGCGTCCTTGAGCAGGAGCATCAGCTTGCTGTGCGTATCGGCAAGGACGGTCGCGAAATCTTTGTTGGCAAGCGCGGCAACCGCGGCGTCGGAGAGCGTAACCGAGGTGGCGCCCTGATCTGTAGCCACGGCAGCCGAGGACGTTGCCCTGGATGAAGGGGAGCCAGTTGCCGCGCCCGCAGAACTGGCCGCCTTGTAGTAGGTGCTGGTGGAATAGGCAGTACTGACGGAAACCATCGGACGCTCCTGCGATTGGTCACAGATCGCGATGCAAGCGGCATGCCGACAAAAAATGCTTGATAATCAACACCCCTCGATGCTGCGCAGGCTCCATACCGGCAGAATTTGCCGAGCAGGCGGGCAACGAGGTGAACTTCGCCGCGATGTGGCTACCCGGCGGCGGTGAGCAGACCGACGGCTCTTTAGCCGGGGTCGTGCAATCGTTGCAGGAGTGATGACACAAGGCCATGCGCTGCCGCTGTTGACATTGGCTGCCCCTTGGATCGATCTATTGCGACTGGCTGAGTGAGGACAATGAGCGAGAAAGCGGTGCGGCGGGCGCGGCCAACACTGATGGATGTCGCCAAAAAGGCCGGGGTATCACGGGCGACGGCTTCGCTCGTGGTGCGCAAGAGCCCGCTGGTGAGCGAGGATACCCGCGCCGCCGTTCAGGCTGCCATGGCCGACATCGGCTATGTCTACAATGTTGGCGCGGCAAGGATGCGGGCGGCGCGCAGCAGAACAATCGGGTTGATCATCCCCAACCTTTCCAACACCTTTTTCGGCGAACTGCTGGCAGGCATCGATGAGGTGATCGACGCGGCTGGACTGGCGACGTTTATCGCACATTCCGGGGAATCGCCGGCCAAGCAGGACGGGTTCGTTAATCGCATGCGCGAACATGGGGTGGACGGGCTGATCATCTGCCCCGCGGCAGGCACGGAGCCGGGCTTCATGGCGCAGCTGAAGGATTGGGGCATGCCCGTCGGCGAAGTTCTGCGCACAGTCGCCAGGGGGAATGTCGACTATACCGGCATGGATCAAAGCGGGGGAATGGACAGCGCGGTGAGCCGGCTGGTGGAACTGGGACATACCCATCTTGGCTTTGTGTCCGGCAGTCTCGATCATTCCGCACGCGATGAAAGACTTGGTGCCTTCCGCTCGGCCGTCCTCAGGCATAACCACGTTCGAACCACGGAAAAAATCATCGACCTTACTCATGCCGAGGCGATCATGCTGGCCCAGCGGGTCGCTGCCGACCCTTCGGCTCCTACTGCCTGGATCTGCCACAACGACGTGGTCGCCCTGGGCATGCACAAGGGCTTTTGCGATGCCGGGCTGTTGCCGGGTCGCGACGTGTCGTTGATCGGCTATGACAATGTCGCAGAAGCCGATCTGGTGCGGCCCGGATTGGCATCGGTTGCCACTGAGCCATCGGAGATCGGAGCGCTCGCCGCACGGCAATTGTTGCGTCGGATCGACAATTCGGAAGCGCCGCCGGAACGGATAACCGTTCCCAGCCATCTTGTTGAACGAGGATCGATGGGCCCTGCTCCATTGGTCGCCGAAGGGTTGACTCGGGAGCTCGCTCGCATTTAGATCGATCTAATTGATGGGCAAAGAATTGTGGAGGATGCGGAAACATGGGCTACAACTTCAATTTCGCGCCCGTGTTCAACAATTTCGACCAGTTGCTCTATGGGGCGCTCATCACCATTCAGCTCAGCTTCGGGGCTATCCTGATCGGCCTGTTGATTGCCGTTCCCTGTGCCGCCGCCAAGACAGCTGGACCAAAGCCGCTGCGCTGGCTGGTGAACCTCTATATCGAGGTGATCCGCAACACGCCCTTCCTGATCCAGATCTTCTTTATCTATTTCTCGCTTCCGGCACTCGGCGTCCGGTTTGATCCGAATACGGCCGCCTTGGTGGCGCTGTCGGTCAATGTGGGCGCCTATGCGACCGAGATCGTGCGGGCGGGGATCGAGTCCATCAATCGGGGGCAGATCGAAGCGGGCAAGGCGCTTGGCCTCAAGGGCCATCAGATCTTCCGCTACGTCGTCATCAAGCCGGCCTTGCGCACCATCTATCCCGCGCTCACCAGCCAATTCATCTACCTGATGCTGAATTCTTCCGTGGTTTCGGCGATCTCGGCTACCGATCTGGCAGCGGCTGGCAACAACATCCAGTCGGCAACGTTTGCGGCATTCGAGGTTTATCTGGTGATCACCGTGATTTATTTCGTTCTGTCACTCGGCTTTTCCGGCCTATTTTCAGCAATCGGGCGGAAAGCGTTCAGCTATCCGCTGGCGCGATAGGACCAGCCGATGTTCCGCAGCTTTGGCCCCAATGAAGTGCTGTATATCGTCAGCGCCGTGCAGTGGACGCTGCTTCTTTCAGCCATCGCCTTTGCCGGCGGGGCCGTCGGGGGCATGGCAATAGCATTGGCGCGCGTTTCAACGACAAAGCCGCTGCGCTACGCGGCGCTCGCCTTTATCCGTGTGTTCCAGGGCACGCCGCTGCTGATGCAGCTGTTCCTGGTTTATTTCGGCCTGTCGATCATGGGGGTGGGAATCAACCTCTGGGTTGCGGCGGCGGCAGCGCTGACGCTCCACGCCAGCGCCTATCTCGGCGAAATCTGGCGTGGCTGCATAGAAGCGGTGCCCTCGGGCCAGAGCGAAGCGAGCTATGCGCTGGGGCTCAAATATCGCGACCGCATGCGCTACGTGGTGTTGCCCCAGGCCGCCAAGATTTCGGTGGCCCCGACGGTGGGTTTCCTCGTGCAACTGATCAAGGCGACATCGCTCACCTCGATCATCGGCTTTGTGGAACTGACCCGGGCGGGGCAGATCATCAACAACGCGACCTTCCAGCCGCTCACCGTGTTTTCGCTGGTGGCGGCTGTCTACTTCATCCTGTGCTGGCCACTTTCCATGTGGGCCCGGCATCTGGAAGGCCGGTTTGCCGTGGCAACCACGCGTTGACGGCAAGAATTTTAACCAGGGAGAGAGTGTAAAAATGAAACTGAACAAAAAGCTGATCGCACTGGCTGGCGCTGCAGCGCTAGCCGCCGGGATGGTGGCAGGGCCCGCCGCTGCACAGAGCGTTGAGGAAATTCAGCAGCGCGGCACCGTCAATGTGGGCCTTCTGGTTGATTTCCCGCCCTTCGGCATTCTTGACCAGAGCGGAAATCCCGACGGCTATGATGCCGACGTGGCACGGCTTCTGGCGGAGGATCTGGGGGTCGAGCTCAACCTCGTGCCGGTGACCGGCCCGAACCGCATTCCCTACCTGCTGTCCAACCAGGTTGATATTCTCGTTGCATCCCTTGGCATCACCCCCGAGCGTGACGAGCAGGTGGATTTCTCCGAGCCTTATGCAGGCATCGAGATCTTTGTTTTCGGTGACACCAATCTCGAAGTAACCGGGCCCGAGGGCCTGTCGGGGCAGAACATCGCGGTGGCGCGGGCTTCGACTCAGGATACGGCGATCACCGAAATCGCCCCCTCCGACGCCAATATCCAGCGCTTTGACGATGATGCTTCGGCTGTGCAGGCGCTGCTTTCGGGCCAGACCCCGCTGATGGGTGCGTCCAACGTGGTGATCGCCCAGATCAACACCATGGCGCCAGATCGCTTCGATACCAAGTTCTCGCTGCGCCAGCAGAGCCAGGGCATTGCCGTGCGTCCAGGAAGCGATGAACTGCTTGGCTACATCAACGAGTTCCTCGGCCGGGTCAAAGCCGATGGCAAGCTCAATGCACTACACGAAGAATGGGTTGGCGGACCGCTGCCCGAATTCGTGGCGGCAACCGAATAGTCTAACTAAACCGATCTGAGGGCCGAAACGCCATGTCCAACGCTGTACCCGAAAATACCGATGCCGCGGTCGTCATGCGCGATGTCGATAAATGGTATGACAGCTATCATGCCCTCACTTCGATCAACCTTACGGTCGCGCGCGGCGAGAAGATCGTCGTGTGCGGCCCATCGGGGTCGGGGAAATCCACCCTTATCCGCTGCATCAACCAGTTGGAAACCATTCGCTCCGGAACCATCACCGTCGACGGCATCGAGCTGACAGCCGGTGGCGACAACGTGGACAAAATTCGCCGCGAGGTCGGCATGGTGTTCCAGCAGTTCAACCTCTTCCCGCACATGACCGTGCTGGAAAATTGCATGCTCGCTCCGATCAAGGTGCGCGGCGTCAGCAAGGCGGAGGCCGAACAAACGGCACGGCGCTATCTTGAACGCGTGCGCATCCCGGAACAGGCCGAAAAATATCCCGCCCAGCTTTCGGGCGGCCAGCAGCAGCGGGTGGCGATTGCCCGGGCGCTATGCATGAACCCCAAGATCATGCTGTTCGACGAGCCGACATCGGCGCTCGATCCGGAGATGGTCAACGAAGTGCTCGACACCATGATCGATCTTGCCCGTGAAGGCATGACCATGCTTGTCGTCACTCATGAGATGGGCTTTGCCCGCAAGGTCGCCGATCGGGTGATCTTTATGGACAAGGGCGAGATCGTGGAGATCGGCGAGCCCGAGAGTTTCTTCTCCAACCCCCAAAACGAGCGGACCAAGACGTTTCTGGGCCAGATCGCCCATTGATGAAGGCAGCCCGCAAGTAGCCGAGCTGCGGCACCGCCTTCTAATCCCCCTACGTCAGCCGAGACCGCCATGTTTTCGGCAACGCTATCCCGAATCCTTCCAGCCGTGTGCGGGCAGCCTGCACAACTGCGTCGTCAAACCGGTTTGCGTACTCGAGGATCACGTACTCGCCGGTGAACTCCGCCATGCCGGTCTCGATCACTGCGACAAAGCCTGGCGTCACTGCCTTGTCCATCGCCAGCGCTGCCAAAGTGGCAAGGGCGCCCTTGGTCTCAATCTGTTTGCGTGTCTTTGTGGCCCGCTGAGCCCGCCCATGCTTGATCCTGAGTGTTTCTTCATGGGCTGTCACCACCTGCCACAGGCGCTGTGTCAGCGGGTCGGTGTGGCCTGCTCCACCCAGTTCAAAGATGCGGCGCATGCATAGTCTTGCCAGGCCTTCCTCACCTCGGGCCAGGGCATTCTGCATCAGTATCTTGATCCGCTTTGGATCGTTCATTGTAGAAGGGTCGGCTGCCATGATTACTCCGCTAATCAGCGAGCAGTAGCACGAGAGACGGCATTCGAGCTCAAGAAAGACCAGGTGTGGAACGCGAATTCAATCCAGGTGATCCTTGCGTTTGTACGCGCAAAGGATCAGGAACATCGGTTCAAGATGAAATGAGGAACCATGGCCCGTACCCCCAACTACAATTTTGAGCGCCAAGAACGCGAGCGGCTCAAGAAGCTGAAGAATGCTGAACGGGCACAAGCCAAGCTCAAGCCGGCTGTTGAGGAAAGCGAGGCTCCCGTGCCCGACAAGACCCCAGAGCAAGATTAAATGCCCTGCCAGGTCAAAGCGCACGCCGTTCCCGTGCTCTCCTGTTGTCGGATGGGTTCATGACTGCCCAACCGGCACAAGACGGATCTGGGTTTCTGCGGCGACTTGGCTGGGCACCTTTTTTCCAGCATCAGCTTGCCGCAGAAGAATCCGAGCTCTTGCCATTACGGATCGATGCGGTTCATCGCAGGCGGCTGACCGCCCTGTCAGAGACCGGCCAGATCGATGTCGAACTGCCTGTACATACCGACACCGGCGATTACGCCGTCGGTGACTGGGTGCTTGCCGAGCCGTCCACGCACTTGATGCGCCGCCGACTGGACCGGAGAACGCTGTTGCAGCGCAGTGCCGAAGGCAAAAAGCCAACCCAGCTTGTGGCTGCCAATGTCGACACGCTCCTGATCGTCGCATCCTGCAACGCGGACTTCAACCTCGCGCGGTTGGAGCGGTATCTTGCTTTCGCCAATGAGGCTGGAACCGAACCAGTGATCGTGTTGACCAAAGCCGATGTCGCTGAAGACGCAACGGCATTGGAACAGCAAGCCTCGGCGCTTCAGCGTGGATTAGCCGTTGTCACGCTCGATGCTCGCTCCGAAGAAGCGGCAACCAAGCTTCATGCCTGGTGCGGCCTGGGATCAACAGTGGCGCTCGTTGGCTCATCGGGCGTCGGCAAATCCACTCTTGTGAACACACTGGTGGGCCTCGGGCGGCGTCAGCCCCAACAAACCGGCAGCGTACGCCAGGGCGATTCCAAAGGTCGCCATACCACCACCTCGCGATCCCTTCATGCCATGGCCGCCGGTGGGTGGGTCATCGATACGCCCGGCGTCCGAAGCCTGCACCTTCGGGACGTGGGCCAGGGGCTGGACACCCTCTTTGCCGAGATCACGGAACTCGCCCCAGCATGCAAGTTCCGCGATTGCAGTCATGATCATGAACCAGGATGCGCGGTCCTCGCTGCAGTGGCTGCTGGCAAGCTCGATCCAAAGCGTCTGGCGCGCTGGAGAAAGTTGCAAACCGAAAGCCGCGGCAAGTAGCGCCTGATCCGGAGCGGGGACGACAAGGGGGAATCGGCGCTGCCTGGCGCGGCGTGGCTGCTTCCCACGGCCATGTATGGCGAGACCGTGCCCATCTGGCTGATGTCACGCCGAACCACGGGACGCCACGGTGGCCAATACCTGAGGGCGGGTGCGCCGCACTATTTTAGCGGGTCGGGCCATCCCATGGGCTGTTCACATCGAGCGTCTCGGCGTCGGGCGCGACATAGCCTTGGCCGGTCAGCCAATCACGCAGGATGCGGTTGATGGCGTCGTTCCGGCTCAGCGTGCCGGCTTCGGGATGCACGTGATCGGCAATGAAATTGTCGAGGCCGGTGATGAGGTCCTCGTCGAGATCGGGAATGGGGCTGAGATCTGGGTGTGGTTGCATGTGCGCGCCTGTGATTGAGGGTTGCACACACAACAGCGGGGGGCGGGCACGGTTCCACTCCGCCCCCCGAGGCGCATGGCCGCTAGTTGTCGTTGACGCGGCGGCGATACTCGCTGGCAACCCAGATCACGACGACGGCAAAAACCGCCCCGATGCCGACCTGCACCCAGTCGATGCCGGCGATCAGGTCGAGGGCAAAGGTCCAGCCGTTGAACGGCTCGGCCGAGGTGAGCCAGGCTTCGGCATAGGGCGTGTCGGGGAGCGCGAGACGGTTTTCGAGGAACCGCCAGGTGTGCGTGGCGAAGGGATGAAAGCCCCCCAGCGTCACCCATTCGAGCGTCGAGGCGATGGCCGGCAGCAGCGCGGCGATGGGAATAGCCCACCGGCCCACGACGGTGGCGATGGCGCCCACCAGCGCGATAAACGGCATGTACCAGAGCAGGCCGCAGACCACGACGGCAAGGATCGCCAGCGCCACCTGCCCATAGATGACGGCGATCTGGCCCAGAAACCCGACGCTGCCGGTGCCATTGATCATCGTCGTGGCAAAGGCCACGCCGAACAGTAGCACGCCGCTGAGCAGCGCCACGCCATAGACCACCCCGGGCAGGATGGTCATCGCGGCGGCGAGTTTGGAGAGCAGCACCTTGAAGTCCGATACTGGCATGGACTTCCAGAACAGCATGGCATTGTTGCGCTTGTCGGCGGCAAACCCATCGGCCGAGTAAAAGAACAGCGTCGAGATCAGGTAAAGCGACCAGCCCGTACCAAACGCCAGGAATCCCACCTCATAGACCCGCAGGGGCGCAACGGTGAACATGGCGCCCGAAAACCGCGCATCGACGCGCCCGACGGTGAAGGCCAGGATCGTGGCACCGAACAATACCGCGACCAGGATCAATGGCCCAACGAGAAACGCGCCGCGATGTTCAATGAACTCGCGATGGACCATGGCAGCAAATGCCCTCATCGCGCAGCCTCCGGATTGGCGGTGGGCCGCTGCATCAGGGCCACGAACAGGTCCGACAGGGTCGGCGTCGAAAGCTTGCCGAGCGGCTCAAGCACAGCGCGATCCACCCCATCGAAGATCATCACGGTCTGCCCGAAACGGGTTTCCTCGTAAACGGGATTGTGCGCCCATGCGGCCGTCTGGTGTTCGGGCTCGTTGACCACCAGCTGCACGAATTTGTCGTTCACCGTCTCCATCTGCATATGGAGGATCAAATCGCCATCGCGGATGAACATGATGTCGCTCAGCATGAACTCGATCTCATCCACCTGATGGGTGGTGATGAGCAGCGTGCGCTCCTCGGTCATGTAGTCTTCCAGCAGCCGCCGGTAGAAGCGCTTGCGATAGGTAATGTCGAGCCCCAGCGTCGGCTCGTCCAGCACCAATAGCTTGGCGTCGATCGCCATCACCACGGCCAGGTGCAACTGCGCCACCATGCCCTTGGACAGGTGCTTGATCTTCATTTCGGGCTTGATATCGGTGCCCTGCAGGAACTCGCGGGCCTTCTCCTGGCTGAAATTGGGGTGGATATTGCTAAGCAGCGCAAACAGCTCACGCACCCGCAAAAACCGCGGCAGGCTGGCCACGTCGGAGATGAAGGCGACGTTTTCCATCAGCTTGGCGCGCTTGGCGAAGGGGTCTTCGCCCAAAACGCGAATGGTGCCTTCGCAGGAGGTCAGCCCCAGCATGGCATTGAGTGTGGTGGTCTTGCCGGCGCCATTGTGCCCGATCAGCCCATAGATGCGGCCGGGCGGTATGTCGAAATCCAGCCCATGCAGGATTTCCTTGCGGCCGAACTTCTTGCGCAGGCCGCGGGCAGAAACGATGGGCGCGACATCAGGCGAAAGGGGAGAAAGCTCAGTCATGGTTCGGCTCCTGGCGCGGCTTGGTGGCGGCGAGCAAATCGGAAAGGTCGAGATCGAGGGCCTTGATCTGGGTCGCGATGCGCGGCCAGTCCTGTTGCAGAAACTTGTCGCGTTCATGCGCCAGCAGTTCTGCCCGCGCGCCGGCTTTGACGAACATCCCCAATCCCCTGCGTTTTTCCACCACGCCGATATCGACCAGGGCTTCGAAGGCCTTGGTGACCGTCAGCGGATTGACCGAAAGTTCCCCGGCAATCTGGCGCACCGAGGGCAGGGCCTCGCCTTCCGCCACTTGGCCGCGCAGGATCATTTCGGCCAGCCGCTGCCGGATCTGTACGAAGATCGGCTGGCTGGTGTGAAAGTCATCCATGTGTAATGCCTGTGTAGTGTGCTATAGATGTAGCACACTAATACGCCGTGTCAAGCGCGATTGCCGATTGACATTGCCAGCTCAATTGCTCTCCTTGCGCTAATACCAATTGGAGACCACTCATGCCGCGCCACCCATTCAAGATCGAGATCTGCGTTGAAGGCATTGATGGCCTTGTGGCGGCCCAGGCGGGTGGTGCCGATCGGGTGGAATTGTGCGCCAGCCTGCTCGAAGGCGGGTTGACGCCCAGCCTTGGCGTCGTGCGTGAGGCGCTGCGTGTCGCGACCATTCCGTTCCACGTCATCATCCGCCCACGCGGCGGGGATTTCCTTTATTCCGAGCTCGAATTTGCTTCCATGCTGGAAGACATCAAGGCACTGCGCGAGCTGAACGTTCCCGGCGTGGTGATCGGTTGCCTGACGGCCGACGGCAAGATCGACGAAGCGCGCACCAAGGCGCTGGTGGATGCGGCGCGGCCCATGAAGGTGACCTGCCACCGCGCCTTTGACATGACGGACGATTATCGCGAGGCGCTGGAAACCCTGATCCGCGCCGGTGTCGATCGCGTGCTGACCAGCGGGCAGCGCGATACCGCGCAGGAAGGCATCGATATTCTCAAGGACACAGCCATGCTGGCCGATGGCCGCATCGTGGTGATGGCCTGCGGTGGCCTCGATGAAAGCAATATCGCGGCAATCCGCACCGCAACTGGCGTCAATGAAATGCACTTTGCCGCGCTCAAGACGGTCAAGAGCGGCATGGGCTTCCGCAATCCCCACGTTGGCATGGGCGGCACTGCTCTGGAGCGGGAATATGAAATCACCCTGACCGACACCGAGGCAGTGCGCCGCACCATCGCCGCCGCCAAGGCTGCATGACAGCGCCACCGCTTGCAGGTTAGGGTGCGGGCACCTGTTCCGGACCCTTTCCTTGACCAAACGAAATTTTCTTTTCGGCGCCGACGACGCCAGCAGCGCCACCACGAGGCTGATCGCCACGGCAGCCCAGGCTACCGGATTCATGAAGGGCGAGCCCGGCGGAGCGCGTGAGGGCTGGTACCAGCCGGGGGCGGACAATAGCGCAGTGCTTGGGGCGCTGCGCGATACGCTTGCCGCCAGCTACCCTGCGGCTGGCCCGGCGTTCTGGGCCGTCCGGCTGTGGACCAATCTGCTGTGGCAGCCGGCCTATCTGGCGGTGACCGGCGTGCATCTGCACGGGGCCGTGCCGGATTTGGGCGGGCTGAGCCAGCAGCGGCGAGGTCTATACATAGACGGTTTCCGTCTGGCTGTGCGCCCGATGTGGAGCGGTTCAATTGAGGCGATGATCGAACACGCGGCAGGCCAGTTGAGGGCTGTCAGCGAGATCATGCTGGACGAGGTCAACGCACTCGAGAAGCTCCGCCCCCTTCCGGCGAGGCGGCTTCTGGCCGATCGCATGCTGGGTCTCATGGTCTGGCTGGGGCACAGGCGCCGCGACTTGAGCCCCGAGCAGATCGAGACGTTCGCCGGAGCGTGGATGCAGGCGCTTGGGCTGACGGGGCAGGGAACGCTGGAGCGGGTGGAGGCTAAGGGGCGGCAGCTCTTGATCGTCAAGCGCAAGGGATGTTGCCTCGATTATCTGATCGATCCGGACCGCCTCTGCGCGACCTGTCCGAAGCAGGACAATGCGGTGCGGGTGGCGCGGCAGACGGCCAATGCCTTGGCGGAGATGGGATAGGATTGTTGCCGTGGGCTGGGGAAGCTGAGGCATTGCACCCTCACCCTTAACTCCTCAGGGGAGCGTTCACGCCGAGCGCTTGCCAGCGGCGCGATATAATCAAAAACGCCGTGCTGCCCTCGGGCTTGACCCGAGGGCCACTCCGGGAGCCCTCGCCGGAGCGGTTGTGCTTGAGGGACGTGGCCCTCGGGTCAAGCCCGAGGGAAACACGGTAGGCGGGGATAAATCTGATGCATACGGCCAAAGTGAACACTCCCCCTGTGGGGAGGCTAGGGTGAGGGGTGCAGCTCTCGGGGCTTAAGCAAACACCATCAGCATCCACCGCTCGTCACCCTCGGGCTCGACCCGAGGGCACTTCACTCATCCATCATAAGACATAAGTGCGGAACCCTTGGGTCAAGCCCAAGGGTGACGATCGAGTTTGGCCTCACACCCAACTCACTCAAAAACCTCTTTCGGATATACGCCCCAGAGTTCTTCCTGGTGCAGATAGCCCGAATAGCTGGTGCCGCGGCCGTTCTGGTCCTGGTGGATGGCGGTGACGTCGCACCAGGTGCCGTCGCATTCCTTGATCACCACCTTGAAGCCCGCTCCCAGCCGTGCCCGCACGCCGCTTTCGTCCGAGCGGTTGGAGCGCAGGGCGATCTCGCCATTGGCCATGATCGGGGTGGCGTAGCCGGCACGCGCGCCTGAGAGGAGGTTCTGGTGCACCCAGCCTTCGGCGCCATCGACGTCCCGAATCTTGCGCCAGGTATCGAACTCCTGGACGATTTCCACTGGAATGCCGGATTTGAGATAGGTCCAGGACACATCGTATTTGGTGCCGGGTCCCACGCGCACATTGATGGGTTCGGACCGGGTCGTGGCAAAGCGCGGCAGGGGAAGGCCGCTTGGATTTTCCTGCGCAAGGCTGGGGATTGCCAGCAGCAGCATGGCCAGCGGAAGCCAGAAGATTCGGCGGATGAAAGCTTGGATCAATGGGCTGGAGCCATATCGCATGGTCTCGTCAAACATGACTTTGCAGAAGAAAAGGAATTGCCCTATCACTACGCCATGATCCTTAATGGTCGCTGAAGGGCTTGGTTTTCCACACCCGCGCGACGCTGCCCCGGGAACTGATGCGCAGCCAAAAAGCCAAGATCCTCGTCACAAGGCGCCTGCCCGATACCATCGAGGCACGCATGGGCACCCTGTTCGAAACCGACGTCAACGACGCCGACGTGACCCTGACGGCCGACGACATCGTCGCCGGGCTCGAAGGCAAGGACGTGCTGGTCAGCTCCATCACCGACAAGATCGATGCCGCCCTTATCGCGCGCCTGCCCAAATCGGTGCGGCTGATCGCCCAGTTCGGCAATGGCGTCGACAATATCGACGTGGAAGCAGCCAGGGCGGCCGGTTTGACCGTCACCAATACCCCAAGCGTTCTGACCGAAGACACCGCCGACATGGCCATGGTGCTGATGCTGGCATTGCCGCGGCGCCTGGTCGAAGGCACCCAGATGCTGGTGCGGGACCGGCAATGGGCCGGCTGGTCACCGACCTCCATGCTGGGCCATCGCCTGCGCGGCAAGGCGCTGGGCATTGTCGGCATGGGCCGCATCGGCACGGCGGTGGCGCAACGCGCCCGGGCTTTCGGGCTCAATATCCATTATTTTTCCCGCAATCGCCGGCCCCCGGCCATCGAAGAGCCGCTCGAAGCGACCTATTGGCCCGATTTCGACGCCATGCTCGAAGCTGTCGACATCGCGTCGCTCCACACCCCGCTGACCCGCGAGACTTATCATCTGCTGTCGGCGGACCGCATGCGGCGCATGAAGCGCGGCAGCTTCGTGGTCAATGTCAGCCGGCCGGAACTGCTGGACGAACCCGGATTGCTCGACGCCATCGAAGATGGGCATCTCAGCGGCGCGGCGCTTGATGTTTTCGAGCACCGGAGCGGCATCGATCCGCGCCTGCTTGCGCTCGCCGAAGCCAACCGGGTGGTGCTGACGGCCCATATGGCCTCGGCAACGCTGGAGGCGCGGGTGGAAATGGGAGAGACGGTGATCGTCAATATTCGCGCCTTCATGGATGGCCATCAGCCACCGCACCGCGTGCTGCCGGAGGGATCGCACAAGACGCCATTGGCACCGCGCCCTTAGTGTTGCCACAAATACGCACCGGCGAGTTCATCGGTGACGCCATGGGGTGCAACGCTTGCTAGACCCCTCCTTGCCACCTAATCGTTCCGCAGATTGCAGCCGATTGCGAGATGGAAATGCCGGCCATGGGCGTGCTCAGAATTGTATCGATGGCGGCGGCCCTCATGGGGCTAGCCAGCCCGGCCCTTGCCCAATTGCGCAGCGAACCACCGCTGAGCGACGAACAGGGCGGTCTTCTGCTCGAGACTCAAGGCTATGAGCTTTGGCTGCCCGCGCCCCACTGGCTCGATACGCCAGGGAGCCAGTCGGACGACATCATGGCCATGGTGGACGCAACATTCCGCGCGGCAGAAGGCGAAGCGCTGCTCGAGATCTATCCTCAGGGCGAAGGCGAGGCGCTGTGGACCTCGCTCTATGGCGTCCGCCTCAGCACCGATTCCAGTTTCGATCTCACCAGCTATCGCGATGCGGTCATCAGCGGTTTTGCCCGCAATTGCGATCCCCAGCGCGCCGGTTTCTTTCAGCTTGGCGCCGACGAGGGCGGCGATCTGGCGCCGCTGGGCTATGTCTGCGGCGCCTTCGATCCGCGCCTGCGCACCTATGAAGGGCTAGGCGAAGTCATGGTCATGAGCTTCCGCAAGGACGGCGATGCGGTGGCGCTGATCTTCCAGCAATGGCGCGGCAAATCGTTCGATCCAGCCGATCCATCCTCCTGGCCGGTGGAAACCAGCGTCGTTGAGGCCACGGCCCAGCAGCTTCGGGCCGAGCCGCGCTTAACACGCGCGGATTGACGGGAACGCCCGGAGAGCCTAATTCCGGGCAATGAGCAAAGACAACAAGCCATCCGGCCCTTCGCAGCGGAGCCTGCGCGTGGGCGAACTGGTGCGCCACGCGCTCGCCGCCATATTCCAGCGCGGCGACGTGGAAGACGACGCCCTGCACGGCGCGGTCATCACCGTTCCCGAAGTGCGCATGAGCCCCGATCTCAAGATCGCCAACGCCTATATCATGCCGCTGGGCGGCGAGCATGCCGAGGAAATCGTTGCGGCGCTGAACCGGCACCGCAAATTCATCCGCGGCCGCGTCGCGCCCCAGATCAACATGAAATATGCGCCCGAAATGCGCTTCCATGTCGACGATACCTTCGAGGAAGCCAGCCGCATCGATTCGCTGTTGCGCTCCGAAAAAGTGCAGCGCGACCTCGACGAAGACGGTGGCGACGAGCATTGAGCGCCCAGCCCAAGCGGGTCAAGCGCCCGATTTCCGGCTGGGTCGTGCTCGACAAGCCTTTCAACATGACTTCCACCCAGGCCGTCGGCAAAATCCGCTGGCTGTTCAGCGCTGCCAAGGCTGGGCACGCCGGAACGCTCGACCCACTGGCGACCGGCATCCTGCCGATTGCCCTTGGAGAAGCGACCAAGGCCGTGCCCCAGGTGCAGGACGGCACCAAGATCTACCGCTTCGCGATAAAATGGGGCGAGGCGACGACCACCGACGATGCCGAGGGCGAAGTGATCTTCACCTCCGAGGTCCGGCCGGAACGTGCGGCTCTCGAAGCCATCCTGCCGCAGTTCACCGGCACCATTTTGCAGCGGCCGCCGATCTTTTCCGCCCTCAAGATCGATGGCGAACGCGCCTATGATCTGGCACGGGCCGGCGAAGCGGTGGAACTGCAGCCGCGTGAAATCGACGTGGACGCCATAAGGCTGATCGATCACGGCGCCGAACAGTCGACACTCGAAGTCACCTGCGGCAAGGGCACCTATGTGCGCTCCCTAGCGCGGGACATCGCCGAGGCACTGGGCACGCGGGGCCATGTATCACTGCTGCACCGGGCAGCGGTCGGGCCGTTCCATGATGAAGATGCGGTGACCATCGAACAGTTGGAGGCGCTGGACTGCGCCGAACGCGATGCGTTGCTCAAGCCGGTTTGGTCCGGCTTCACCGACCTGCCCGAAATTCGGCTCGATCCGCACCAGGCCAGCGCCGTGCGGCACGGCAATGCGGTGCTGCTGACCGGGGCCGGTGCGCCTGCTTCGGTCGATGAATGCTGGGCCAGTTACAAGGGCGAGGTGCTGGCAACCGGCTCGGTCGCGTTCGGGCAGTTCCAACCCCGACGCGTTTTCAATCTTTAGCTGGGCAAGCTCGCAGCAAAAACGAAGCAGAATAAAAGAAAAAGCGGGGCATGAACCCCGCTTTCTCGCTTCCTAATTCAGGAAGAGCACGATGATGATGATCAGCCAGATCGGCACGCCCAGAAGCCAAAGTCCGATACCACGAAGCATGGATGTATCCTTTCTTGCCCTCTAGAAGCGGCGGAAAACGCCGGGATGTACGGTGTTATCGTCGCGATGATTGCCGCCCTTCTGGGCCGCCCAGAACGCTCCGATGGCCGACACCAGCAGCGACGCGGCGAGCAGGAAAGCCCCGATAATCGCCGTATTCCGGGCAATCCGAGCCGCATCCGCCGCCTGCTGGCGAGCAGCTTCGATGCCGGCAATCGCCTGGTCGACACGGGCCTGCGCCTCTTCAGGTGGCACGCCGGCATTGGCTGCGACCACATTGGCCAGATAGGCGCGGTCGGCTTCGGGCACCGTACCATCGCCAAGCGCCGCCTGGGCAAAGATGCGGCCGGCTTCGTCACGAGCTGCAGCGGCGTCCGTGGGCTGGTTGGAGCGGAACATGGTGTCAACGAAATAAGCATTAGGATCCAGCGAATCCGCGGCCCCTTCGGAAACATTGGAAGCGGCATTGGTGATGGTCGAGGCTGCCGAACCCACCGTGTTGGCCGCTGCACCGATGCCATTGACGGCAATCAGCGTACCCAGAATCGCAGCACCCGCCCAGACGAGCAGCCCGTGAGCCCCGTCGCGCAGATCGCTTTCGTCTTCATTGGCGTCGAAATAGCGGCGGCGCAGGCGCCCGGTCAGATAGCCACCAGCCATGAAACTGGAAACCTGGACCCAGAGGAACCAGGTGGCAGCCGCAATGCCGACAAAGATCGGATTGGGTCCATCGCCATAGCCGAAATCGAGGAAGTTGAGGCCGACGGCCGAACCGAAGCTGATCAGCACCAGGCTGATGGCGGAGGCCAACACGATGCCGGCGATGATCGCGGGCCAGTCCACATAGGAGGATTGGTCGCGGTCGTGAAGGGAAGTCTTGGCAATTGCAACGCCCGCGGGCGCATCAATGGTCATGGAAAGCAGCTCCTGTTGTCGGAAAATATTCGAGAACGGGCGCGCTGTTATGCGAGGCCGATGAACGACAGGATGGCCATGACGATGACGATGAGGCCGACGATATAGATGATTGAATTCATTTCGATTGCCTTCTGAGTTGACGCATGTGGCATATCAACAGCAAGCAATCTGAATCGTTCCGCGGGCCTGCGCAAAAGATGGGCAGAATGTGGCAAGGTCCGCTTGGTCTGGTCCCACCCACCGTGCTGCCCTCGGACTTGATCCGAGGGCCTTTGCCCGCTTGTGCCGCGGTGAGAGTGACCCCCGGATCAAGTCCGGGGGAAGCAGTGGTGGGGAGGCGAGACAGGCGGGCTACTCCAACGCCAGAAGTCGCGTCGTCACTTGGTGGCGCCCTAAAGTCCGTCCGTCACCACATGGGTGAAGGCACCCTCGGGAGCCTTGGTGATGGCTGGATTGTCTTCCGAGACAGCCGAGAGCAGGGTGTCCACGGTCTGCTGGTAATCAGCCTCGTCCAGGGCGCCGGTCGAGCCTTCGGTAAGCTTGTTGGCTTCCGTCACCTGGTAGAGCTGGTCTTCCACGGTCATCGAGCCGGTCATGTCGTTGTCAACAACGATCTGGGCGGCTTCTTCGGGATTCTCGCGGGAATATTCCCAACCCTTCATCGAAGCGCGGACGAACTTGGTCATCTTTTCAACGAATGCCGGGTCCTCGAGGTTTTCCTCAAGCACATAAAGCCCGTCCTCGAGCATGCCCACGCCTTCGTCGCGATAGTTGAACACGGTCAACTCTTCAGGCGAGATACCGGCGTTCAGCACCTGACCGTATTCATTGTAAGTCATGGTGGAGATGCAAGCCGCCTGCTTCTGAATCAGCGGATCGACGTTGAAGGCCTGCTTGAGCACTTCGACGCCTTCGGCACCGCCATTGGTGGAATAGCCGAGCTTGGCCATCCAGGCGTAGAACGGATATTCGTTGCCGAAGAACCAGACGCCCAGTGTCTTGCCCGGGAAATCGGCGGTGGTTTCGACGCCCGCTTCCTTGAGGCAGGTCAGCAGCAGGCCCGATTGCTTGAAGGGCTGGGCGATGTTGACCAGCGGCACGCCGCGCTCGCGGGCGGCAAGGCCTGCGGCCATCCAGGTGGTGATCACATCGGCGCCACCGCCTGCGATTACCTGCTCGGGGGCGATATCGGGCCCGCCTGGCTTGATTTCGACTTCGAGGCCCTCTTCCTCGTAAAAGCCCTTGGCCTGGGCCACGTAGTAGCCGGCAAACTGCCCCTGGGTGACCCATTTGAGCTGCAGCGTCACCGAATTGTCCTGCGCCCAAGCCCCAGCCACTGCACCAAACGTCATTGCGCCTGCGAGCGCGCCGATCAGAAGTTTACTCATTCCCTTTGTTCCCTGCTTGTAGAGGCATCGCCCTATGCACCACGCACGGACGGATGCCAGAAGGTGACCGCCCGTTCGATCAGAACGATCACCCCGTAGAAGACCGAACCCGCGACGGCCGCCACCGCGATTTCGGCCCATACCATGTCGACATTCATCCGGCCGACTTCGGTAGAAATCCGGAAGCCCATCCCCACAATGGGCGTTCCGAAGAATTCCGCTACGATTGCGCCAATCAAGGCCAGAGTCGAGTTGATCTTGAGAGCGTTGAAGATGAAGGGGCCCGCAGCTGGTAGCCGTAGCTTCATAAGCGTTTGCCAGTAGCCGGCAGCATAGGTGCGCATCAGGTCGCGCTCGATGGCCGAGGAGGCGTTTAGCCCGGCTACCGTGTTCACCAGCATGGGGAAAAATGTCATAATGATCACGACGGCCGCCTTGGAGGGCCAGTCGAAGCCGAACCACATGACCATGATGGGAGCGACACCCACGATGGGCAGCGCGGAAACGAAATTGCCCAACGGCAACAGCCCCGATTTCAGGAAGGGCGAGCGGTCGATCAGGATGGCGACGACAAAGCCGAGGCCGCAGCCGAGCACGTAGCCGATCAGAACTGCCTTGAGGAAAGTCTGCTGGAAATCGGCAAAAAGGGTAGGCACCGATGCGGTGATCCGCGCCCAGATCATTGAGGGCGGCGGCAGGATCACCTGGGGCACGTTGCCCGCGCGTGTCGCCACCTCCCAGATCACCAGAATGCTGAGGCCGAAGACCACGGGGATCAGCAGGCCGAGGCCACCATTGTCGGAGAGGCGAGGCGCCAGCGTCTTGCTCAGGCGTTCCACGAACAGCCAGCCGAACAGCCAGGCGGCAACCAGCGCCATCCAGAAGTAGGGCGGGGTGGGCGTGAAGACACCGATGCTGATGAGAACGGCTGCGGCGCCCAGCAGCGCCAGAATGCCGTCGATCCATAGCCCGAGCGGCAGGATGAACCGGATGAGGGAGAGCACACCAAGGGCGAGGAAGGTCTTGAGCAGCAAGCCAGTCTCGAACGGCGTCACGAGGCTCAGGGCCAAGGCCGCCGCACAGACGCCGCCCGTTACCAAGGAAAGGAAATATTGCAACTGGCTCATGCGGGGCGGGCTCCCATGGCGCGGTTGACGAGGCGCTCCACGATACCCACCGCGATCACCAGCAGGGCGGCAAGGATCGACGCGGCAAACAGGGCCGCCCAGATCTGGATGGTTTGCGAATAATAGGAGCCTGCAAGCAGGCGAGCGCCAAGACCGGCCACCGCGCCGGTGGGCAATTCACCGACGATCGCCCCGACAAGGCTTGCAGCCACGCCAACCTTGAGCGAGGCGAACAGATAGGGCATGGCGGCTGGCCAGCGCAGTTTCCAGAAGGTCTGGTTGGCCGAGGCGGAATAGGTGTGCATGAGGTCGAGCTGAATCGCCTCGGGCGAGCGCAAGCCTTTGACCATGCCGACAGCGACCGGGAAGAAGCTGAGATAGGCCGAGATGATCGCCTTGCTCATCAGCCGCGCCGGATCGGTCGGAATGCCCATGGTACCGGTGAAGATATTGAAGCCGATCACCACAATCAGCGGCGCCAGCGCCAGGATGGGAATGGTCTGGCTCGCCACGATCCAGGGCATCAGCGAGCGGTTCATCGCCTCGTTGTGGACGATCATCACGGCGAGCGCGATGCCGAGGAGCGAGCCCATCACAAAGCCCAATGCGGTGGCCGAAAAGGTGACCCAGGCGTGGAAGATGAGACTGCGCGGCTTGTTTGGAGCGACCAGCGCAGTGGAATTCCAGAGCTCGCCAAACACCTGATGGGCGGTGGGGAGAACGGGCTTTTCCTGGTTCCAGGTGTCGATGATGAACTGGGTGGCGGGGACATTGGTGATGTCGGCGCGGCGATAGACATCATTCTGCCATTGGGCATTCATGCCGATGGCAGCGGCGTACCAGACGAGGACGATGGCGAGGAGGACGATGATAATGGGGAGGGTGCGTTTCATGGCCGGCACTCGCGCCGTGCATTCGTGCCGCGATGTTGCAAAGGACACCGGCGGATACCTCCCCCTTGACGGGGGAGGCTAGGAGAGGGTGCGAGAGCCCGGATATCAGGGCCAATCAACCCCCGCCCTTGAACCTTCCCCGCAAGGGGGAGTGTGTCGACTGAAGCATCAGCGCCAAAAACGAGCATAGGTGACGCTCGCCCGCCCATCACACATGCTCCTCATAAGAGTGCCCGGCGCGCAACCCGTCACGGACACGCACAGCTATGGCAAGGAACTCGGGCGTTTCACGAATATCGAGCGGACGCTCGCGCGGCAGATCGCTTTCGATCACGTCGGTGACCCGGCCGGGGCGGGGAGACATCACCACGATCTTGGTGGACAGATACACCGCCTCGGGAATCGAGTGTGTGACGAAGCAGATGGTCTTCTGCGTGGCCGCCCAAAGTTTGAGCAGTTCGGAATTGAGATGGTCGCGCACGATTTCATCCAGCGCGCCGAATGGCTCGTCCATCAGCAGGAGGTCCGCGTCGAACGCCAGCGCCCGGGCGATGGAGGCGCGCTGCTGCATGCCGCCGGAGAGTTGCCATGGGTATTTCTTTTCAAACCCCGACAGGTTCACCAAGTCCATGGTGCGCTTGATTCGCTCGGCTTGCTGGCTGCCGGAATAGCCCATGATCTCAAGCGGCAGAGCGACGTTCTTTTCGATGGTGCGCCAGGGATAAAGCGCCGGGGCTTGGAACACATAGCCATAGGCCCGCTCGCGCCGGGCGTTTTCGGGCGTTTGCCCGTTGATGCGGAGCGTGCCGGAGGTCGGTTGCTCAAGGTCGGCAATGGTGCGCAGGAACGTGGTTTTGCCGCAGCCCGACGGGCCGATAAAGGAAACGAACTCGCCCTTATCGATGGTGAGGCTGACGTCGCTGAGCGCGACGACATCCCCATCATTGGTCTTGAAGGTCAGCCCCAGATTCTGGGCCGAAACAACTGCATTCGGACCCATCAAACCCCCGACGCCGGAATGCCGGAGCGCTCGATTTTGCGCGGCGAGACAATCTCTTTCCATTGGCTGAGCGCCCGGTTGACCGGGTTCTTGGGCTCGCGGCCAACGAACTTGCCATGGCCCGGTTCCGCCTTGACCTCGCTCTCGGTGACCGACACCTTGCCGCGCGACAGTACGAACCGGGGCAATCCCTTGACCTCGAAACCTTCAAAGACGTTGTAGTCGATAACCGATTGCTGGCCTTGCGCTGAGATGGTCTTGGACCGCGCCGGGTCCCAAACGATCAGATCGGCATCGGCGCCCACCAGCACGGCGCCTTTCTTGGGGTAAAGCCCCAGGATCTTGGCGATATTGGTGGAGGTGACCGCCACGAATTCGTTCATGGTCAGCCGGCCGGTGTTGACGCCCGCAGTCCACAGCACCGGCAGACGATCCTCAAGCCCGCCCGTGCCGTTCGGGATTTTGCTGAAATCGCCGATCCCCGTGCGCTTCTGCTTTGTGGTGAAGGCGCAGTGGTCGGTGGCGACGCAGGACAGCGAGCCCGATTGGAGGCCCGCCCAGAGCGAATCCTGATGCGCCTTGTTGCGGAATGGAGGCGACATGACGCGGCGGGCAGCATGGTCCCAATCGGCGTTGAAATACTCGCTTTCATCCAGCGTCAGATGCTGGATCAGCGGCTCGCCATAAACCCTCATGCCCTTTTGCCGGGCGCGGCGGATGGCTTCATGTGCTTGCTCCGACGAGACGTGGACCACATAGAGCGGCACCCCGGCCATGTCGGCGATCATGATGGCGCGGTTGGTGGCTTCGCCCTCGACTTCCGGTGGGCGGGAATAGGCGTGGCCCTCCGGACCATTATTGCCCTCGGCGAGGAGCTTTGCCGTCATCGCGGCAACCACGTCGCCGTTTTCGGCATGAACCAGGGGCAGGGCGCCCAGGTCGGCGCAGCGCTGGAATGACGAGAACATCTCGTCGTCATTGACCATCAGCGAGCCCTTATAGGCCATGAAATGCTTGAACGAGGTGATGCCGCGATCGACCACCTCGGCCATCTCGTTGAAAACTTGCTCGCCCCACCAAGTGACGGCCATGTGGAACGAGTAATCGGCGGAGGCCTTGCCCGATTTGTTGTCCCACATCTGGAGCGCTTCGAGCAGGCTCTGGTTGGGATTGGGCAGGCAGAAATCGACGACCATCGTGGTGCCGCCGGCTAGTCCCGCCCGCGTGCCGCTTTCGAAGTCATCGGCCGAATAGGTGCCCATGAAGGGCATTTCGAGGTGAGTGTGCGGATCGATGCCGCCGGGCATGACATAGCAGCCGGCGGCATCAAGGGTTTCGTCGCCAGAGAGGTTCTGCCCGATCTCGACGATGGTATCGCCTTCGATCTTGACGTCGGCCTTGTAGGTCAGGTCCGCCGTGACGACGGTGCCATTCTTGATGACCTTGCTGCCCATTTTTTGCTCACTCCCTTAGCTACGATTTGCGTCTGGTCCCAGTGGCGGGCTTTGCGCCGGCTGCCTGCAAGATTATCTTGCAAGTTCAATGCCAAGCGCTGCTCCGGCCGTGAAACGCGGCGCCCTCCCCGGTCGCCGGCCTCCTGGGTTGGCCCCTTCGGGCCCGAATTACTCCACGATCTCCGCCGTTTCGAGCACGGCGTGGAACAGCACATCCGCTCCGGCAGCGGCCCATTCCTTTGAGATTTCTTCGGCCTCGTTGTGGCTCAAACCGTCCACGCACGGGCACATGACCATGGTGGATGGCGCTACGCGGTTCATCCAGCAGGCGTCGTGTCCGGCGCCCGAAATGATGTCCATATGCGAATAGCCCAGTTTCTCGGCAGCGGAGCGAACGCGTTGCACCAGGGTCGGATCGAACGCCACGGGATCGAAATGGCCGACCGCTTCCATGGCAAAGCCGACTTCGAGTTTGCTGCAGATTTCTTGCGCCTTGCTCTCGATCTGCTCTCGCATTGCGTCGAGCTTGCTCAGCTCTGGCGAGCGAATATCGACGGTGAACACCACCGTGCCCGGCAAGACATTGCGCGAATTGGGCGAGAACTTCATCTGCCCCACGCCACCAACAGCGCCGGGCTGGTGATCCATGGCGACCGATTGGACCATCTCGATGATGCGGGCGGCGGCAAGGCCGGCATTGACGCGCATGTTCATCGGCGTCGAGCCGGTATGAGCCTCCTTGCCGGTGAGGGTGAACTCGAGCCACCATAGGCCCTGCCCATGAGTGACGACGCCGATCTGCTTGCCTTCGGCTTCAAGGATCGGGCCCTGCTCGATGTGGTATTCGAAATAGGCGTGCATCTTGCGGGCGCCCACTTCCTCCTCGCCGCGCCAGCCGATGCGAGCTAGTTCGTCCCCATAGGTGAGGCCGGCCTGGTCCTTGCGGTTATAGGCATAATCCTGGGTGTGGATGCCAGCGAAGACGCCGGACGCCAGCATGGCGGGCGCAAAGCGGGCGCCTTCCTCGTTGGCCCAGTTGGTGACGACGATCGGATGCTTGGTCTTGATGCCCAGATCATCGAGCGAGCGCACCACTTCGAGGCCCGCCAGCACGCCCAGCACGCCGTCATACTTGCCGCCGGTCGGCTGGGTATCGAGATGGGAGCCGACATAGACCGGCAGCGCATCGGGGTCGGTGCCCGGGCGGGTCATGAACATGGTGCCCATCTGGTCGACGCCCATGGAAAGGCCGGCCTCGTCGCACCAGCGCTTGAATAGATGACGGCCTTCGCCGTCCTCGTCGGTCAGCGTCTGGCGGTTATTGCCCCCGGCGATGCCGGGACCGATCTGGGCCATCTCCATGATGCTATCCCAGAGCCGATCGCCGTTGATCCGAAGGTTTTCTCCTGGGGCAGACATGGGGCTACTCGCTGATTTGATCGGCGTTGAGCCGATAACTACGTTGCTTGGTGGTCGCACTGCGCGAGCCGCTGGCCCCTCGCCCCTCGCCCCTCCCGGGAGAGGGGTGGGGTGAGGGGTTCAGATTGTTTGTGCCCGCTCACCGTCATCTGCCTACTTCACACTCGGGAAGCTGAATTCCGCGCCGCCCTTGATACCGGCGGGCCAGCGGGTGGTGACGGTCTTCAGCCTTGTGTAGAAGTGCACGCCTTCGGGGCCGTAGATGGCGTGGTCGCCGAATAGCGAGCGCTTCCAGCCGCCGAAGGAGTGGTAGGCGACTGGCACAGGGATCGGCACGTTGATGCCGACCATGCCCACTTCGATCTTGTCGGCGAATTCGCGGGCGGCATCGCCGTCGCGGGTGAAGATGGCGGTGCCGTTGGCGTATTCGTGCCCGTTGATGAGGTTCACGGCCTCGTCATAGGTGTCGGCGCGAACCACCGAGAGCACGGGGCCGAAGATTTCTTCCTTGTAGATGGTCATGTCGGGCGTGACGTTGTCGAACAGCGTGCCGCCAACATAATAGCCGCCTTCATAGCCCTGCAGCTTGAAGCCGCGGCCGTCGACGACCAGTTCGGCACCCTGTTCGACGCCTGAATCGATATAGCCCAGGATCTTGTCGCGGTGCATCTTGGTAACGACCGGACCCATTTCGGCGTCCTTGTCGGTCGCGGGGCCGATTTTGAGCGATTCGACGCGCGGCTTGAGCTTGGCGACGAGAGCGTCGCCGGTTTCCTTGCCCACGGGCACGGCGACCGAAACGGCCATGCAGCGCTCGCCGGCGGAGCCGTAGCCCGCGCCCATCAGGGCGTCGGCAACCTGGTCGAGATCGGCGTCGGGCAGGATCACCATATGGTTCTTGGCGCCGCCAAGGGCCTGGACGCGCTTACCGGCTGCCGTGCCGCGCTGGTAGACGTATTCGGCAATCGGGGTGGAGCCAACGAAGCTGACCGCCTTGATGTCGGGGTGGTCGAGGATGCCGTCGACCATTTCCTTGTCGCCGTGGAGGACGTTGAGAATGCCCTCTGGAAGCCCGGCTTCCATGAACAGGTTCCAGGCCAGCATCGAGGCGGATGGGTCGCGCTCGGATGGTTTGAGGATGAAGGCGTTGCCGCAGGCGATGGCCGCCGGATACATCCACATCGGCACCATGGCTGGGAAATTGAACGGGGTGATACCGGCGACGACGCCCAGCGGTTGCCGGTCGGAATAGGTATCGATGCCCGGACCGGCATTGCGGCTGAACTCGCCCTTGAGCAATTGCGGAATGCCGCAGGCAAAATCCACGCAGTCGATGCCGCGCGCCACTTCTCCCAGCGCGTCGTCATGCACCTTGCCGTGCTCGCGCGAGATTTCGCGGGCCAGGTCTTCGGCATATTGATCGAGCAGCGCCTTGAACTTGAACATGACGCGTGCGCGTTTCATGGGCGGGGTATTGCCCCAGGCGATTTGCGCCTGTTTGGCGGAGGCCACAGCATCGTTGAGCTCGCCCAGCGTCGACAGCGGCAGTTCCGCCGACACTTCGCCGGTGGCCGGATTGAATACCGGGACACGGCGGCCGGCAGAAACATAGCGCTTGCCAGCGACAGCGTTTTCAATGGTCAGCATGTGGTCTCCCCTTTCGTGGGAACAGAAATTCTATTTTCGAATGTATAGAACCTTTGTTCCATTTTACTCAAGCGTCTTGAGGATGTTCGACAACGTGCCGACGATCTGGTCGATGTGGCTTTTTTCCACGATCAGGGGCGGAGAAAGCGCGATGATGTCGCCCGTGGTGCGGATCAGCAGGCCCTGCTCATAGGCCTGGAGGAACGCCGAGAAGGCGCGTTTGGTGGGTTGGCCGGCGATGGGTTCCAGCTCGATTGCGCCCACCAGCCCGATATTGCGGATATCGATCACATGCGGCAGGCCCTTGAGCGAGTGCAGGGCATCCTCGAAATAGGGCGCCAGTTCCGCGCCACGGGTCAGCAGGCCCTCGTCCTTGTAGGTTTCGAGCGTTGCGAGGGCTGCGGCAGAAGCCACCGGATTGCCGGAATAGGTATAGCCGTGGAAGAACTCGATGATGTGTTCCGGCCCGCCCATGAAGGCATCGTGGATTTCGGCCGAGACCAGCACGGCGCCCATCGGAATGACACCATTGCTCAGCCCCTTGGCCGTGACCATGATGTCGGGCGTGACGCCGAAATAGTCGGCCGCGAATGGCGTGCCCAGGCGACCATAGCCGGTGATGACTTCGTCGAAGATCAGCAGGATGCCGTGCTTTTTGGTGATCTCGCGCAGGCGCTTGAGATAGCCCACGGGCGGGATCAGCACGCCGGTCGAGCCGGCCACGGGTTCGACGATGACGGCCGCGATGGTGGAGGCGTCGTGCAGGGTCACGATGCGCTCCAACTCATCGGCCAGATCCGCGCCATGCTGCGGCTCGCCGCGCGTAAAGGCGTTCTTGCCGATGATATGGGTGTGCGGCATGTGGTCGACGCCGGTCAGCAAGGTGCCGAACATCTTGCGGTTGGTGACGATGCCGCCCACCGAAATGCCGCCAAAATTGACGCCGTGATAGCCGCGTTCGCGGCCGATCAGGCGGGAACGCGCGCCGTCGCCTTTGACCCGGTGATAGGCCAGCGCCACCTTGAGCGCGGTTTCGACCGATTCCGAACCCGAATTGGTGAACAGCACGTGGTCGAGCCCCTTGGGGGCGATATCGACCAACCGATTGGCCAGCTCGAACGCCTTGGGATGTCCCATCTGGAAGGCCGGCGCATAATCGAGTTCAGCGGCCTGTTTGGCGATGGCTTCGACGATTTTCGGCCGGGCATGGCCGGCATTGACGCACCACAGGCCCGCCGTGCCGTCGAGAACCTGGCGGCCATCTGCCGTCGTATAATGCATGTCCTTGGCGGCGACGAACATGCGGGGGGATTTCTTGAACTGTCGGTTGGCCGTGAACGGCATCCAGAATGCGCTCAGATCATTCGGCATCACGGCGTCGGAATTGGACACTAAACCCTCGCTCCCATCGATTCTGCACTGGCTTGTTCTTTTGGCTCTTGACGCCGGACTGGTTAGTCCAGAATTTTGACCAGTTGGAAAAATGTTAGCACTCCCAAACTTTCTAGCAAGGCGAAAATGCCGCCGACCAAAGTGAAAAGTGCCGAGATCGATACCAGTCCTAAGCGGCAGCCTCGAAGCGGGGGCAAGCCCAAGGGCGACGCGACGGGCAAGCCCCGTCCGCTGACCCGTATCCAGCGCGAAAAACAGGACATCATCCTGGAAGCAGCGCTCGAGGTGTTTTCCCTGCATGGCTTCCGCGGCGCCACGATCGACCAGATCGCCGAGGTTGCGGGCATGAGCAAACCGAACCTGCTGTATTATTTCCCGCGCAAAGAAGAGATCCACCGCCGGCTGATCTCGCAATTGCTGGTGACCTGGCTGGCCCCATTGCAGGAAATGGACGCCAATGGCGATCCCTTCCCCGAGATTCGCTCCTACATCAGGCGCAAGCTCGAAATGGCGCGCGACTTCCCGCGCGAAAGCCGGCTGTTCGCCAACGAGATGCTGCAGGGTGCGCCGCGCATCATCGAAATGATCGAGGTGGATCTCAAGAACCTCGTGGATGAGAAAGCGCGCGTGCTGCTGGCCTGGATGGATCAGGGCAAGATTGCGCGTAGGGACCCCTACCATCTGATCTTTTCAATCTGGGCCACCACCCAGCATTACGCCGATTTCGATGTGCAGGTGCGCGCGGTGCTGGGCCCCGCCCGGGGCGGTGAAGGACGCTTCGAGGACGCGGCGCACTACCTCGAACAGTTGTTTCTTTACGGGCTGACGCCACGGCCGAATTTGAAATCCTGAACAACAAGTAAACGGAATCTGCCGTGCCGCAGCTTGGGCACAAAACCCGATGGTGGAGGTGCGATGTTTCCCACTCGCCGGGCGGCACCTCCCCCTTGACGGGGGAGGCTGGGAGGGGGTGTTGAGGCCCGGACTATCTGGGCCAACCAACCCCCACCCTTGATCCCTCCCCGCAAGGGGGAGGGTGTCGACTGAAACAGCGGCGCAATATGCCCAAGTAAACACTTCCCGAATGACTGCCAGGCTGCTGCCTGACGTCCCGCCACATTTGCCACAATTGTGTCTTGATCTGCCCGGAACGATGTTTTCCACAGGCCAGATCAGGCCGCCAAGACCTGCCGAACTGCAGAAACGCGCACTTGGGGTGGAACTGTTGCCGCTCCGACACAATGAAGAACATGAATCCGCCGGGAAGTAATCGCATCGGCCGCAGGAGAGGGTTTCTCCCCTTTGTGTGGATTTATTTTCCCCAAGTAAGCCCGTCTGTTCAGCAATACGGCTAAATTGTTGCGGGATTCGCTGTGTTCTGGGTGCAACAATTCGTCTGCCCCGGCCAGATGTGGTCAGTGCAGGCACATTGTAGCCGGCAGCCATCATTAAGCCTCTGCTTACCTTAATTCATGTGAGTCAGAAGTTTGATCAGAAAAGCCGCTTCCATCGCCGCCCTTGCTGCAGCTCTCCTGTCGTTTTCCACTGCAGCCTATGCCCAGTGCGGCGGCGCCTCGTGGTACGGTCCGGGCTTCAACGGGAAGAAAGCTGCCTCCGGCGAAATCTTCAACGAAAACGCCATGACCGCCGCTCATCGCTCGCTACCTTTCGGCACAAAGCTTCTGGTGACTGACCAGAACACCGGCCGCCAGATCAAGGTAACGATCAATGATCGGGGTCCGTTCCACGGCAAGCGTATCATCGATTTGAGCAAGGCCGCCGCCAGTGAACTGGGCTTCCGCAATCGCGGTACAACTTCGGTTTGCATCAGCCAGCTCTAGTTCTGGATCGAATATTAAGTAGTAAAACGGACCGCCAACTATCTGGCGGTCCGTTTTTTGTTGTTAGCGCCGCTTTAGGATTATCCGCTTAGCTTGCACGAGTGGAATTCAAGAGGGCGGGGCCGTGAAAGCCAGTGCCTATATTGTCGGACCCTCGGATGGGTCCGGCGCAGCATTGATCAATCTGGCACGGTGTCTCGATTTTGCGAGCGTGACGCCCTATGGCGGCATTGCTGAGGCCGAAGCGCAGTCCGCGATAACGCCGGTGTGCTTTTTCCTCTTTGCGGCGGTCGAGGATGTTGGGCGGCTGCAGCCCATTGCCGACGCGATCCGCTTCTGCCCCAATCGCCGGGTGCGCTTTTCGCCGCTGGTCTACTTCGCCGATAATCCCTCTATCGAGACGATCACCCGGTGCATTGCGATGGGGTTCGATGATGTCATCACCATGCCCTTCACTACGGCGCGTATCACCGACCGCATCAACCGCCAGATCGGACAAAGCCTGATCTACTATGAAACCGCCGGTTATTTTGGGCCCGACCGCCGGGATCGCGTCACGGCGCCGAGCCGGGCCGCCGAAAGCCGGCTGGGCGGGCAGTTTCGGCGGCTCGAAATCGTGCGCAGCCTGTCCACCGGAATCAACGTGCTGCGCGACGATCTCCACATGCTGCCTGGCTGACAGGTCCTACGCTGACACTTTAATGCAACGTTGCAGAAGAGTTCGGAAATCGTTTTCGACTGCTATTCCGGAAGTGCGGCTTTTCGCATAACGTCGCGCGACTGATTTCGCGAGTAGTTTCAGCCATGAGATTCGGCATCGACCTGCCGCCCCAGATCAAGGTGTTCGGGGCGTTCTTCATTTATTCGTTCACCATGGGCAGTCTCTACCCGCGCTTGCCGGCCATCCAGAGCGCCATGGGGGTCGGTGAGGGCGCGCTGGGGCTGGCGCTGATCGGCGCGGCCTTCGGAACGCTGATCTCGCTGACCTTCGCCGGGCCGATCATCGAGCGCATCGGCTATCGCCGCACGCTGCTGACCGCCATTCCGCTGCTGTCGGTGTTTTATGCCATCTCGGTCTGGGCGCAGGGTCCACTGGCCTTCTTCCTGCTGCTCGTGCCGGTCGGCATCACCATTGGCTGCATCGAGATCATCATCAACCTCGAAGCCGACCGGGTGGAACACGCCATCGGCCGGCGCATCATGAACCGCGCCCACGCGTTCTGGAGTTTTGGCTTCTTTACCGCGGGGCTTGTGGGCTCTTTCATTGCCCAGACCGGCCTGTCGCCCGAGGCGCATCTGGCCATCATGGTTCCGGTGGTCACCGTGGTCTCGCTCATCCTGCTGGGCCGGTTCGAGCCTGCCGAGCACCGTGCCGGCGGCAGCACCGAAGCGGCGCCGCGCTTTGCCCGCCCGACATCTGCGATCCTGGTGCTGGTCAGCGTGTGCCTCTCCGCCATGATTCTCGAAGGCGCCGGCATCGACTGGTCGGCCATCTATATGCGCAACGAGTTCCAAGCGGCGCCGTTCTGGGCCGGCTTTGCCGTGGCGCTGGGTGCTGGCGCGCAGGCCGTGACGCGCTTTTTCGCCGATAGCTTCGTCGAGCGCTGGAGCCCCGTCGTGGTGGCGCGCACCCTGCTCACCATTTCGGGCATCGGCGCGCTGATGGTGTTCTTTACGCCGGTGTGGTGGCTGGCTTATGTGGGCTTGGCCCTGATCGGGGTGGGCACCAGCGCATTGTTCCCGCTCGCCATGTCGGCGGCGGCGCAGCGCACCGATCGTCCGGCGGCCATCAACGTTGCCGCGCTGGCGCAGATTTCCTTTGTGTCCTTCCTGCTCGGGCCGCCCCTATTGGGCTATATCGCCGAGCATTTCGGCATCCGCTGGGCCTTCGGTGTCGGCATTCCGCTGGTCGTCCTGGGCCTAGTGACCGCCAACGCACTGGGCACAAATCGCGTCTCCAAGGTTGTACCAGCCGAATGACTATCGCTCCACAACACCGCCTCTATGCTTGCTTCTTCCTGTTCGCCGTGACCACCGGTGCGCTGATGGCGCGGCTGCCCGATATCCAGACCCATCTCGGCGTGACCGAGAGCCAGCTTGGCCTCACCATGATCGGCATGGCCATCGGCTCGCTGATATCGCTGACCTTCGGGGCTGCGGTGATCGAGCGCGTCGGCGTTCGCACCACGGCCTTCTTTACCGTGATGGGTCCGGCGCTGCTGTTTGCGCTGGTGCCATGGCTGGGCACTGCGCCCGCCGTGTTTGGCGTGCTGCTGGTCACCGGCCTGCTTTCGGGCGCGCTCGAGATCAATCTCAACGTCGAGATCGACCGGCTCGAAATGCACACCGGCGGGCGCTTCATGAACCGCGCCCATGGTTTCTGGAGCGTGGGCTTTTTCGTGACGGCGCTGGCGGGCGCCGGCATCCGGCAGTCGGGCCTGTCGGTGGAGGCACATCTGGGCCTGATCGCCGCCATTGTCGTGCTTGTCGGCGGCTACATGATTTCGGGCATCGTGCCCGCCCCCGCACCGCAGCGCACTCACGGTGAAAACACCCACCGCATCGCCTTCCCGCATCTGGGCCTGCTGCCGCTGTGCCTGATCGGCTTTGCGGCGTTCCTGGTGGAGGGCGCGGGGATCGACTGGTCCGCGATCTATATGCGCGACGTCTTTGCCGTGCAGCCCTTCGTGGGGGGCATGGGGCTGACGCTGTTCGCCTTCTTCATGGCCGTGATGCGCCTGACCGCCGATCCCGTGGTCGCGCGCTATGGTCCGCGCAACGTCGCCATGGTGCTGCTGACGCTCGCCACCATCGGCGCGCTGATGGTGGGCTTTGCACCTGCACCGGCCTTGGCTCTGGCAGGCTTTGCGCTGATGGGCATCGGTTGTTCGGCGGTCTATCCGCTGGCCGTTTCGGCGGCAGCGCAACGCACCGACCGTCCGGCCGCGGTAAACGTCGCGGCGCTGGGGCAGGTGAGCTTCGTGGTGTTCTTTCTCGCGCCGCCGCTCCTGGGGTTCGTTGCCGAATATCTGGGCATTCGCAATTCCTATCTAATCTGCGTGCCGCTGCTGCTGGCGGGGCTTTGGGCATCGAGTTTTGCCCTTGGCACCCGCAAGGCCCTGCCGCCGGTGGGCCTGCCGCCAGAGCCGCTTTCGCCCCATGCCTGACCTGCCGCCCATCGTCGATCTGCGCCAGTCTGCCACCGCGCTGCGCGTGCAGCGCGGTGTGATGCGGCTGCTGCGCGAAGGCTACGACATGGCCTGCTATGCCGAAGTGCCGCTCGCCAATGGGCGGCGCGCCGATGTGCTGGCGGTGGGGCCGAAGGGCGAAATCTGGATCGTCGAGATCAAATCGAGCCTCATCGATTTTCAGGTCGATCGAAAATGGCCGGAATACCGGGAGTTTTCCGACCGCTTCTTTTTCGCCAAGCCGCCTGAACTCGAGGCCGCCATCTTCCCCGAGAGCGAAGGCCTGATCGTTGCCGATGGACATGACGGCGCCATACTGCGTCCCAGCCCCGATACGCCGCTGGCACCCGCCCGGCGCAAGGCGCTGATGCTCAAGCTCGCGCGTTTGGGCGCCGACCGCATCCACGCCCTGATGGACCCCGGCCCCAAGTGAGCGGAACCATGATCGGCAAGGTCCCGGCGCATTGGCGCATCATGGCGCTGTTTTTCGTACACGCGCTGGCCGCCGGCGCCATTCACACGCGCATCCCCGACGTGCAACTGCAGATCGGTCTCAGCGAGGCCGAACTGGGCATCGTGCTCATGGGCCAGCCGCTCGGCGCGCTCACCATGTTCCTGTTTTCCAGCCGGCTGATCGAGGCGTTCGGTCCGCGCAAGATCATCCTGTGGCTGCTGCCCTTGATGACGATCAGCGCAGCGCTGGTTACCGTGATGCTGCATCCCGTGGCGATGTTTGTGCTGCTTGCCATCAACGGTGTCGGCTTTTCAGTCACCAATATCGCGATCAATGTGGAAGCGGACCGGGTTGAAGCCAGCACCGGCCTGCGGGTGATGAACACCTGCCACGGCGCCTGGAGCATCGGGTTTCTCCTGACATCACTGTTGGGGGCCGCCCTGCGCGGGCTCCATGTGCCGCCGGCCATTCACCTCTGGGCGCTGTCGCCCCTGCTGATTGCCCTTTTGCTGGTCGTGGTCCTGCCCATGCCATCGGCGGCTGAGCGGGCCTTTTCGGGCAAGGCCAGACGCAAACTTGCCTGGCCGACCCTTGCGACCCTGGGCCTTGTGGCGTTCGGGCTCGGTGCGGGCCTGGTGGAAGGCGCCTCGCGCGCCTGGTCGATCATCCTGTTGCGCGACAGTTTCGACGCGCCCACCTGGATCGAGTCCATGGCGCTGCCGGCGCTGCTTGCCACCATGGCCATCGGGCGGCTGATGGCCGACCCGATCATCGAGCGCCACGGCCCGGTTAGGGTTGCGCGCTTGCTGACGACGCTGGCCATTGCAGGCCTCGTGCTCGTGGTGTTCGCGCCGCATTACCTGTTCGCCATTTTCGGCTTTGCCCTGGTCGGCGCCGGCATCTGCGTGCTGTATCCGCTGATGCTATCGGCCGCCGCTCGGCTGGGCGACCGCCCGGCCTCCGAGAACGTCGCCGCAACGACGCTGATCGTGCAGATGATCAATCTAGGCGCACCAGCCCTGATTGGCGCGGTCGCCGAGGGATTGGGCGTGCGCATGGCCTTTGCCATCCTGCTGCCCCTGCTGATGCTGACCTGGGCGATGGCGGGCCGGTTGGCGCCTTCCACCCCGCAGGGAGAGCTTGCTACTGCGACGCGGTAAGGCTTCTGGCCATGAATATCCACCTGACGGCGCATCGATCACGACTCGCCTTGCTCCCGTAGGCAAACAAAAGGGCAGGTCCTTGCGGGCCTGCCCTTGTTTATTGTCGAGCCTGTCGCCTTACTTGGGCGCCAGCACCATCACCATCTGCCGGCCTTCGGAACGTGGCTGGGATTCGACCTTGGCAATTGCCTCGGTTTGGTCCTTCACCTTGATCAGGAGCTGCATACCCAGTTCCTGGTGCGCCATTTCGCGGCCACGGAAGCGCATCGTCACCTTGACCCGGTCACCATCATCGAGGAACCGTTGCACGGCCTTCATCTTGGTGTCGTAGTCATGCGTGTCGATGTTCGGGCGCATCTGCACTTCCTTGACCTCGATCACCTTCTGCTTCTTGCGCGTCTCTGCAGCTTTTTTCTGCGCGGCGTATTTGAAGCGGCCGAGGTCGAGCATCTTGGCGACCGGCGGCTGGGCGTTGGGAGAGATCAGGACGAGGTCGAGACCCTGTTCCTGTGCTTCTGCGAGAGCCTCGCGGGTATTGACCACCCCACGGTTCTCGCCTTCGGCATCGATGAGCTGAACATCGGCGCTGGTAATATCTTCGTTCGAGAGCGGCCCATCTTTCTGGGGCGCGACTGGTCTCATGGGACGGCGAATGGCAGAGATCCTTGTGTTGTTCATCCAAATGGTGAAATCCGCCATAAAATCGTGTTAGCGGGACCATAAGTCAACTGGCAAGCGCCAGAAATTCCACACGAGGCCTCCTTATGACGCATGCCGAGCCACTCCACGCAACGATCAGTGTCGGCGAGGGTTCCGCCGCCCGCCCGATTGCCATCATGGAGCGCTCCGGCAATGGCCCCGGCCTGTTCTGGCTGGGAGGGTTTCGCTCCGACATGATGGGCAGCAAGGCCCTGGCGCTCGATGCGCTAGGCGCCGAGCAGGGCCTGGCGGTCACGCGGTTCGATTACTCGGGCCATGGCGTTTCGGGCGGAGACTTCAACCAGGGCACGATCAGCCGCTGGCTCGAGGAAGCCGAGGCGGTATTCGCGCGTACCAAAGGTCCACAGATCGTGGTTGGCTCATCCATGGGCGGCTGGATCGCATTGCTGCTGGCTCGGGCACTGCTGCGGCGCAATGAACGGCGCCTCAAGGGCATAGTGCTGATCGCGCCCGCGCCGGACATGACGCATGAACTCATGCTGCCCGATTTCACGCCCACCGAGCACGAGGCGCTCCAGAATAACGGCTATGTCGAGCAGCCCAGCCAGTATTCGGACGAGCCATACCGGATCAACCGCGCGCTGATCGAGGACGGCAAGCACCATCTGCTGTTCGGCAATGTCATCGAAACCGGCTGCCCCGTGACGATCCTGCAGGGCGGCAAGGACCCCGACGTGCCCCAGGCGCACGCCATTAAGCTGGTGACCCATATCCTGCATGATCCCGTCACGCTGACGCTGATCCCCGATGGCGACCACCGCCTCAGCCGCGACGAGGACCTGGTGCGCTTGCGCGCGGCCGTCCTGGCGCTGCTCTAGGCGCCGTGGGCCATCAGCTGGCGGCCATGGGCCTTGAGCCAGGCGCGGCCGCGGTCCATTTCGGGCAGGGTGCGGGCAACGGTCGCCCAGAAAGCCGCCGAATGGTTCATTTCAACCAGGTGCGCCACTTCATGGGCGGCCACGTAGTCGAGCACGAAGGGCGGCGCCAGGATCAGCCGCCAATTGTAGTTGATATTGCCCGTCGATGAGCACGAACCCCAGCGGCTTGCCTGGCTGCGCATCTTGATCGACTTGACGGTGACGCCGAGCCGGGCGGCATGGTAGGCCGTGCGCACGGCAAGATCGGCTTGCGCCTCGTCCTTGAACCAGTCGGTCAATCGCCGCGCCTGATGCGCCGGTTCGCCGGGCACGAACAACGCCGGAACGCCCTCGATCTCGCTGACCTCGACCCGCCCGCGCAGCTTGCCTGTCCCGATGATGCGGTGATCCACGCCCCGCAACGGCACCAATCCGCCGTTGCCGAAACGGCTGGCGTCCGGCGCCCGGCTGAGGCGCGCGGCCAGCCAGTTGCGGTGGCGAAGAAGAAACGCTTCGGCCTCGGCCCATTTGCCATGCGGCGGCAACGTCAGCACCGGCCCGCTCGAATGGGGCAGCGACAGCCGATAGCTGCGCGCCCGGGCATTGACCCGCACGATGATCGTGGTCGGCACGCCATCGATATCGATGAGTGTGCTGGTGGGAATCTTGGGTTTGGCGCGGAAGAACAGGTTCATGGGGGTCCGGGAATCACGCGTGACCATAATAGCTGGAAATCGGTGTCAGCGCCGCTACTTCGCGGCCGAATGCCAGCGCCGCAATTTCCAGCCTGCTCCTCCCCCTCGAAGGGGGGGTCACTCAACACGCCTGCCAGTAGCATGGGGCAATCAAGAACACCGTGCTGCCCTCGGGCTTGCCCGAGGGCCGTTCAGGGAGCCCTTACCGAAGCGGTTGTGCCTGCGGGACGTGGCCTCGGGTCAACCCCGAGGGTGACGATCCGGAATACCCTCAAGCGTCCGGATGCTTGAATACCAGCGCCGCGTTGGTGCCGCCGAAGCCGAACGAGTTCGACAGCACGATCCCCAGATCCACATCGTCACGCCGCTCTTGCAGGATCGGCATGTCGGCAAAGGCCGGGTCCAGGTTCTCGATATTGGCGCTTTGCGCGATAAAGCGGTGCTTCATCATCAGGATCGAATAGATCGATTCGTGCACGCCGGTTGCGCCCTGAGAGTGGCCGGTGAGCGACTTGGTGGCCGAGATGGGCGGGCATTTGTCTTCGTTGCCGAAAAGAGCCCGGATCGCCTCGATTTCCTTGAGGTCGCCGACCGGCGTCGAGGTAGCGTGGGGATTGATGTAGTCCACCTTGCCCCGAACGTTCTCGAGTGCCATGCGCATGCAGCGCTCGGCGCCTTCACCGGACGGAGCCACCATATCGAGGCCGTCCGAGGTCGCGCCATAGCCAACCAGTTCGGCCCAGATTTTCGCACCGCGCGCCTTGGCGTGCTCGTATTCCTCGAGCACCAGAACGCCGGCACCGCCCGAAATCACGAAGCCGTCACGCGCCGCGTCATAGCAGCGGCTCGCCTTTTCCGGGGTCTCGTTATAGTCCGAGCTCATGGCGCCCATGGCGTCGAACAGGTTCGACAGGGTCCAGTCCAAATCCTCGTGGCCGCCGGCAAAAACGATGTCCTGCTTGCCCAGCATGATCTGTTCCATTCCATTGCCGATGCAATGCTTGGACGTCGCGCAGGCGGCGGTGATGGTGTAGTTGACGCCCTTGATGCCAAAGGCGGTGGCCAGCGTTGCCGAAGCCGTCGAACCCATTGCCTTGGGCACGGCCAGCGGCCCGATGCGCTTGGGGCTGGTGTTCTTGCGGGTCGTGTCGGCGGCCTCGACGATGGTGCGGGTCGAAGCGCCACCGGAGCCCATGACGATACCGGTGCGCGGATTGCTGATGTCGGAGGCTTCAAGGCCTGCATCGGCAATGGCCTGCTGCATGGCCATATAGTTCCAGGCGGCGCCCTTGCCCATGAAGCGGGTAACGCGCCGATCGAGCATCTCGAACGGGTCGATGCGTGGGTCGCCCTTGACCTGGCTGCGGAAACCTAAATCCGCATAATCCTGGGCGAACACGATGCCGGGCTTGGCCGTGCGCAGGCTTGTCGTGACTTCATCCAGCGAATTGCCGATGGAAGAAATAACACCCATGCCGGTGACGACAACTCGTCTCATCTAGACCTCATGTGATCGGACGTCATTCAGTTCGACGCCTCATCTTGTTCGTGTCTCGCCGGGATCAGCTAGCGATTTTCTGGTCATTGAGCTGGGCGTCGGTGAACAGGCCGACTCGCAGATCCTTGGCCTCGTAGATCACCTTGCCGTCGGCCTTCACCCAGCCATCGGCAATGCCCAGCGTCAGGCGCGAGCGCATGACGCGCTTTATGTCGATACCATACTCGACCAATACAACGTCGTTGGTGACCTGGCCGGTAAACTTAATTTCACCGCCCAACGCGCGACCCTTGCCGGGTTGGCCGATCCAGCCCAGGAAAAAGCCGGTCATCTGCCAGACGGCGTCGAGGCCGAGGCAGCCCGGCATCACCGGATCGCCAATGAAATGGCACTTGAAGAACCAGAGGTCCGGATTGACGTCCAGCTCGGCCCGAACCTGGCCGCGGCCAAAGGCGCCGCCTGTCTCGTCGATATGGGTAATCCGGTCGAACATCAGCATGGGCGGCGCAGGAAGGCGAGCATCGCCCTGCCCCGGCAGCTCGCCGCGGCCATGGGCCAGCAATTCTTCATACCCAAATGCGTGTTTCCGCTCGGCCATGCCAAACATCCCGGTTAACCCTAGTGTTTCGTCTCGTATAGAGGCATGGGAAGGGGGTCAAGTCGAGCCCGGCGGCACACCGGCGCAGACCGGCTTTAGATGCGGCATGCGTGCGGCTTGTGTGATTTTTACGCCATAGTTATAAGATGGGCTGTAATTCCGGCCCTTTCTTATCAAGGACCCAATGATAGACCGTTCCCAGACCACCAGAGCACTGCCTTCGCGAAAGCCTTGCCTTACCGCAGTACTGCGTATGGCAGGCCTGCGCCCGACCCGGCAGCGCGTGGCGCTGGCCGAGCTGCTGTTCGGCGGACCGCACCGGCATGTCAGCGCTGAGCAATTGCACGGCGAAGCGGGTGACGCCAACGTCAATGTCTCGCTGGCCACCATCTACAATACGCTGCACCAGTTCCATGAAGCGGGGCTGCTGCGCGAAGTGGCCGTGGATGCCTCCCGCTCGTATTTCGACACCGACACTTCGGATCACCACCACTTCTATGTCGAAGACGAGCAGCGGATGATCGACATCCCCGCCTCTTCGGTGGAGTTCGCGGCGCTGCCCGACGCACCCAGCGGCATGAAAGTGAGCCATGTCGACGTGGTGATCCGCGTCCGCAAAGCCGTTTAGACACGGTCCTGGGGCGAGCATCACTAGCGAGTTCCGCCCTGCACCACGTGACAGGCGGGCGGCCATCGCCCATATTGCGGGCAATACGAAACAGCGTCAAAGGCTGCCTATGAGCCAAAAGGTCAATCTGAAAGCCTATTTCGAGCGAATCGGCTTTGTCGGCTCGATTGCCCCGACCTTGGCGACCCTCGAGACGATCCACGCGCTGCATCCGGCGGCCATTCCGTTCGAGAATCTCGATCCCCTGATGGGGCTTCCGGTCAAGCTCGACCATGCAAGCCTTGAAAAGAAGCTGCTGTCCGAACGGCGTGGCGGCTATTGCTTCGAGCACAATCTGCTGCTGATGGCGATGTTGCGAGACCTGGACTACAACGTGCGAGGCCTCGCGGCGCGCGTATTGTGGAACAATCCGGCGGGGGCGGAGGGACAGCCCACGCACATGCTGCTTGCGGTCGATATCAGCGGCACCACCTATATTGCCGATCCGGGCTTTGGCGGCATGACGCTGACGGCGCCACTCAAGCTCAAGGCGGATGTGGAGCAGACCACCCCGCACGAGACCTATCGCCTGCTCAATGAAGAAACGAACTGGGTTCTGGAAGCCAGGATCGGCGAAGAGTGGAAGCCGCTCTATATGTTCGATCTGACCGAGCGGACCCTGGCCGATTACGAGGCGGCGAACATCGCCGTTTCAACTGATCCGGCATCGCATTTCACCAGGACTTTGAACGTTGCGCTGTCGCCTCCGGGCGAGCGCCTTAGCCTACACAATAACCGCTTCACCCGTTTTGCGCAGGGGGAGGAGCCGGAGCGGCGAATGCTGAGCAGCGTGGACGAAATACGCTCGGTCCTGAGCGAAACCTTCGGCATCCAACTGCCGTCGACCGACCTGCTGGATCAGCGGCTAGAAGCCATTCTCACCGATGCTGGAGTTTCAGAGACCTAGATGGCGCCGGTGATTGTCGACCCATCCCGAGTGCATGAATTTGCGGGCAAGGACGGTTTTTACGCCTGGCTGGCCGACCATCACGCTTCGGAACCAGAAATCTGGATCCGCATCTTCAAGAAGGCCTCGGGCAAGCCGACGATATCGCCGGTCGAGGCGATCGACGCCGCCCTGTGCTGGGGCTGGATCGATGCCATCCGCAAGAGCTGGGACGAAGAATCGTTCGTGCAGCGCTATGTGCCGCGCGGCCGCAAGAGCGTGTGGAGCCAGATCAATCGCGACAATGTCGAGCGGCTGGTCGCAGAGGGGCGGATGACCGAACATGGACTCAAGCACGTGGAAGCCGCCAAGGCCGACGGCCGCTGGGCCGCAGCCTACAAGATGAACATGGAAGCGCCGGCCGAACTGCTGGCGGCCATCGAAGCGAGCCCGGCCGCCAAAGCAGTGTATGGCACGCTTAGCAGCCAGAACCGGTTCGCGCTGACCTTCCGGCTGGCGAGCCTGAAGACCCAAGGCGCGCGGGAAAAGAAGATCCGCACCTTCGTAGAGATGCTCGAGCGCGGGGAAACCATCTACCCGCAAAAGCCACCGAAATAGAAGCCGCGCTACAAGCGGCAGGAGAAGCTTCGCCATGATCACCGTTTTCGGCTCGACCAATCTCGATCAGGTCGGCACCGTCAGCCGCCTGCCCAAGCCGGGCGAGACGGTGGCGGGTGGCACGTTTTCCATGGCGGCCGGTGGCAAGGGCGCCAACCAGGCGCTGGCGGCGCGTCGCGCAGGGGCGCAGGTCCGGCACATTTCGGCGGTGGGCGCGGATGCCTTCGCCGATCTGGCGCTGGAACTGCTCAAGGCCGATGGGGTCGATCTTTCCGCCCTCAAAAAGGTGGATGAGCCGACCGGCATCGCGATGATCTTCGTCGATCAAGCAGGCGAGAACTGCATCGCGGTGCTGCCCGGTGCCAATGGCACGATGACGCCAAGGGATGCTGAGCAGGCTTTGGCTGGTGCCGACAGCGGCGTTTTGCTGCTGCAGCAGGAAGTCCCGCAGGATGCGACCGAACGGGCGCTGGACCTCGCCAAGACGCGCGGCATGATTTCCATTCTGAATACGGCGCCGTTCCTCGACACCACTAGCGCGATTGCCCCCAAGGCGTCGATCCTGATCTCCAACGAAACCGAGTTCGAACTGCTCAGCGGTCGCGGCATTGCGGAGTTGGACGACGCCATGCTGGAGTGGTCGGTTCGGCACGGGCAGACGGTGATCGTGACCCTTGGCAAGGATGGTGCCAAGGCAGCGCTCGACGGCCGGCTGATCGCGGTGCCGGCGCTCAAGGTCACGCCGGTGGATACGGTAGGCGCCGGCGACACTTTCTGCGGTTATCTGGCGGCTGGTCTCGATGCGGGGCTGGAGCTGGAAGCGGCCATGCAGCAGGCAGCACGCGCGGCAAGCCTGGCGTGTCTCAAGCCCGGCGCGCAACCGGCGATTCCCAACGCGGCGGAAGTTGCGGCGGCTGGATAACCCGAGGCGCTATAGCTCCAGAAAAGACCTCAGCGCGGAGCGCGCTTGGCCAGAATCCGCTGCAACGTCCGGCGGTGCATATTAAGGCGCCGCGCCGTTTCCGACACGTTGCGGTCGCACAACTCATAAACGCGCTGGATATGTTCCCACCGCACGCGATCGGCCGACATCGGATTTTCCGGCGGTTCGGGCTTGTCTTCCCCACTCGCCAGCAGCGCATTGATGACGTCATCGGCATCGGCGGGCTTACTCAGATAATCGATAGCGCCGAGCTTTACCGCCGTCACCGCCGTGGCGATGTTGCCGTAACCCGTCAGCACCACGGCCCGCGCATCGGGGCGCTTGGTGTGGAGCGCGGACACCACTTCAAGCCCATTGCCGTCTTCGAGGCGAAGATCGACCACGGCATAAGCTGGCGGCTTTTCCGCCACTGCGGCGAGCCCGGCGGCAACCGTGCCGGCGGTCCGCACATCGAACCCGCGACGGGCCATGGCGCGCTCGAGGCGCTGCAGGAAGGCCACGTCGTCATCCACCAAAAGCAGGCTGGGATCGTCGGCCAGAAGGTCTTCTATCGTGCTCATGGGCTAGATGTAGGGGTTCCCTGCGAAAAGGTCAAAAAAACGCAGCGTCAAAGTGACAGGTGCGACATCACAGCGCCTCCACCGCGCTGCGCGGCCAGACAATGCGCACGCGGGCATGGCCTTCGGCGGCGATATTCTCGAAGGCCAGGCGGCCGCCGGTTCGCTCCAGCAGCGTCTTGGCGATGAATACGCCCAGCCCCATGCCGCCGGGCTTGTTGGCGTCAGGTCCCTGCGGATCGCGCGGACGGCTGGTGAGATAGGGCTCGCCCAGCCGGGCAATGAGCTCGGGCGCAAAACCGGGCCCGTCATCGGTGATGGTGACCGAGACCGCATCATGGTCCCAGGTGGCCTCCACCTGCACCGCCTGGCGGGCGAAATCGGCGGCATTCTCGATCAGATTGCCCAGCCCATAGAGCATGCCCACGCTGCGGTCGAACACCGGTGGCGGGCCGGCGGTGTGTTCGGCCAGCAGTTCCAGGTGCTTGCCGCGCCCTTCATGGGGCCGCATTACTTCGGCCAGAAGGTCGGTCAACGGCACGGCGGCAAAGGGATCGCCGCCGTCATTGCCCAGATTGCGCAGCTTGGCGAGGATCTGCCGGCAGCGCGCGGCCTGCTCGATGATGAGTTCGACGTCATTGGCCAGGTCGCTGCCCGGCTCGGCGTCGGAGCGCATTTCCTTGGCCGCGAGGGCGATGGTGGACAGCGGCGTCCCCAGCTCGTGCGCGGCGGCGGCCGCCAGCCCATCGAGCGCCGAAAGTTGCTCCTTGTGCGACAGGGCCAGCTCGGTCGCGGCCAGCGCATCGGCGATCTGCCGGGAGTCGTGCGCTACCCGCATGGTGTAGGCGGAGATGAACACTACGCCACAAATGATCGAAACCCAGATGCCGATCACATAAATGCGGTTGAACACCAGCTGCTCGCCCGGCGTCCAGGGCAGGGGCAGGTGCCAGATCGACAATAGCGAGGCGACAATCACCGCCAGTAGCGCGATGGCAAAGGTCGCGCGGCGCGGCAGCGTGGTGGACGATACGGCAACCGGCGCCAGCAGCAGGATGGAAAACGGGTTGTGCAAGCCGCCCGTCAGCGCCAGCAGGCTGCCAAGCTGGCAGAGATCGAACGCAACCTGGGTCGCCGCGAAGCCCGAAGAAGGCCGGTGCCCCACGCCGAATTTGAGCAGAAGCCAGATATTGAGCGCGGCCGAAGCGGCGATCAGACCGAAACACGCCGCCAGCGGCACCGGGAATCCCAGCCCGAAGGCCACGAACAGCACGCCGATGGTCTGTCCGGCCACGGCCAGCCAGCGCAGCAGCACCAGCGTTTGCAGCCGCAGGGGCCGCCAGGTGGACGGCAAGGGGAGCCCATCGGCTTGGGTCAGGCTCATTTTTTGGCCCTCTTACGGCAAAAACAGGGCCCGCTATGGGAAGCACGAGGTTTCATTTCAAGAGCCAAAAAATCACAGGCACAGGATTGATCCCACCCCAGGGCGGGCCACGTTAAGCGCATCGTGACTGGGAGATTGAAACGACATGAACACAGCAATCATCAAACCTCAATGGTCGCCCCTCACCATCATCCTGATGGTTTTGGGCTTCATCGTCTTCTGGCCGCTCGGCCTTGCCGTCCTCGGTTATATCCTGTGGGGCGAAAAGTTCGGCGGTTCACCTGAAAAGGCGCAGGCCTATTGGAACAAGGGCTGCTCCTGGGTTGGCGCCAACAAGCCGCGCCAGTGGAACAACAACAGGAGCTATACCATGAACTCGTCCGGCAACGCCGCATTCGATGACTATCGTGCCGAACAGCTCAAGCGCCTCGAGGAAGAGCGCGCCCGTCTCGACGCCGAGATCGACGCTTTCCAAGAATACATGGCGAATTTGAACAAGGCCAAGGATCGCGAAGAGTTCGACCGCTTCATGAACGAACGCCGCGGTTCGCGCCAGGGCTACACCGACCAGTCCAATGGCGACACCAACAATGGCTGGAGCAACAATAACGGCTAAGCCCCAGCCCTGACCTCCTCCTGAAGCCAGTCGTTCCCAACGACTGAAACTGGCGCCCTCGCAAGAGGGCGTTTTTTTATGTGGGTGCGACGATGTCCCAGCCGACACTCCTCTCCGGACCTCCCATTCGAGGGGGATTGTTCACCTTGTTCGTATGGATCAGATTTATCCCACCCACCGTGCTTCCCTCGGGCTCGACCCGAGGGCCACGTCCCGCAGGCACACCGCTCCGGTAAGGGCTCCCCGAACGCCCCTCGGGTCATGCCCGAGGGTGACGATTGCGTCTGGGGTGTAGTCTCGGCTCCAAACCCGAAGCCATCCACCCCCGCACAATCCCCTAATACGAAAACTCGGAAAACTGCGCATCCTTGCCGTCATAGGTCAGCACCCGGCCGATCAGCGGCGTGCCGATGCCGGTGATGAGCTTGACCGCTTCCATCGCCATCAGCGTGCCGATAACGCCGGTGAGCGGGCCCAGAATGCCCGTTGCTTCGCAGGAGGGCAGGTCCGCGTCATCGGCCATGTCGGGGTAGAGGTCACCAAACTGCGGGCCGCCGGGGGCGAACACCGTTACCTGCCCGTCGAACATCGAAACGGCACCGGAAACCAGCGGAATGGCGTGGCGGGCAGCAGCGTCCGCCACCACGCGCCGGGTGGCGAGGTTATCCGTTCCATCCAGGACGAGCTGGTACCCGGCCATGATCGCATCGGCGTTGCCGGGCTCCAACTGTTCGGCATGCACCTGAACCGCTACGTGCGGATTAAGCGTGTGGACGAAGGCAGCAGCGCTCTCGGCCTTGCCTTGGTCGATCCTCGAATGGATCACCTGTCGCTGCAGGTTCGACAGCGACACCGTGTCGTGGTCGATCACACCAAGCGTACCAACGCCCGCGCCGGCTAGATAGGCAATCACTGGACTGCCCAGGCCTCCGGCACCAACCACCAGTACGCGGGCGGCCTTGAGCGCTTGTTGCCCGCTCCCGCCCATGCCCTTGAGCACGAGATGGCGAGCATAGCGGCGCGTTTCCTCGGTCGAGAGCGGGTCGGCCAATCAGCTGAGCCCCTTGCCGGTCGAGCCAAAGCCGCCTGCACCGCGAACCGTTTCGTCCAGCTCAGCCTTGACGGTGAAACGCGCGCTCAGGACCGGCGCCACCACCATCTGGGCAATGCGGTCGCCCCGCCGGATGGCAAATGGCGCCTCGCCCAGATTGATCAGGATAACCTGCACCTCGCCGCGATAATCGGCGTCGATGGTGCCGGGTGAATTCAGCACCGTCACCCCGTGGCGCGCGGCCAGCCCCGAGCGGGGCCGCACCTGCGCCTCAAAACCCTCGGGCAGCGCCATGGCGAAGCCGCAGGGGATCAGGGCGCGTTGTCCCGGCGCCAGAAGTTTTTCCTCGCCCAGCGGCAAGGCCGCGACCAGATCCATGCCGGCGGCACCTGCGCTTTGCTGGCTGGGCAAGGGCAGGCCTTCGCCATGCGCCAGCCAGACCAGCCCGATCTCGACCAATTCGCTCATCGCGCCACCCGCACCACGGCGTAGACTTCCTCGGGCAAATCAGCCGTGCCACGCAGCAGATCGAGAAACTGGATCTTCTGTTGGGCCGAGCGGCCATCGCTGGAAAGATCCATATTGGTGTCGGTGATTTCGAGCCCCGAGAACCGAACCGTCGCCCCGCGTCCGGCAAAAAACGCCTCGACCATTTTCCGAGTTTCGTCGTCCATCGCCTCGTCGGCGCCGATTTCCGCCTTCATCCGCGCGGTGCGCAGCGATACGCGCACCAGCCCCCGGCCGGCCGGCGTGAACTGCACGATTTCCTGCTTGGCGCCCAAGGTCAAATCGGCGAAGCGGCCTTCCTCGATGATGATGCAGGTCGCCGTTCCATCGCTGTTTTCGGTCAGCGCGCCGGTCGCGCAGAACTCTTCAGGCTCGCTCTGGCCCCTGGAGCCCTCGGCATTCATCTTGATCATGGCGTAGAAATCGGCGCCCATGACCTGGGTAATGGTTGCCCGGGCCGTGGTGGCGCTCAGCAGTTCCACGTCCACATCGGCATCGATGCACCCCGCCAGCGCTGCGCCGAGCAGCGTCGTGGCTGCCAGCTTGCCGAGGGCTTTGAGGAACATGAAAGATCTCCGGGGTGGTAAGTCGGGCAATCTATGGCCACCGCCGCCATGGAACAAGCCGAACGCTCATGACGCTATGGTGAGCAGCCGCCAGATGGCCACCAGCAGGGTCAGTCCGGCAAGTCCCATCAGTCCGAGCAACATGTTGCGCATGACGCCATCGTTCTGGCGGTGCTTGTTGGCGTGATAATCGGCCAGTGCCAGTTCCGCCTGGGCGATGATGACCGGCAGGCGTCCCGCAGCTTCCGCCGCAGCCTTGATATGATCGCCGATGTCCTGGATGCGACCCTGCGGGCCTTCTTCCTTGCGCAACCAATCGCCCACGACCGGCTCCGCGATGGTCCAGATATCGAGGTCGGGATCGAGCGACCGCGCCACGCCCTCGACCAGCACCATGGATTTTTGCAGGAGCACCAGTTCGGGCCGGGTCTGCATGGAAAACAGCTCGGTGATGGCGAACAACTGCCCCAGCACCTTGGCCATTGAAATATCGCTGGCGGTGCGCCCATGCAGCGGCTCCCCGATGGAGCGGATGGCGAGCGCAAAATCATCGACCGACTGGTCCTTGGGCACATAGCCGATGTCGAAGTGCCGCTCGGCCACCAGGCGATAATTGCGCGTGATGAAGCCATAGAGAATATCGGCGAGGAACCGTCGCTCGCGCCGGTTGATGCGGCCCATGATGCCGAAGTCCACTGCCACCACGTCGCCGTTGCGGGAATCGACAAAGAGGTTCCCCGGATGCATGTCGGCATGAAAGAAGCCGTCGCGGATGGCGTGCTTCAAAAAACTCTGCAGCAGGTTGGCGGCCAGCGCCTTGCGGTTCACGCCCGCAGCATCCAGCGCCGCATGATTGCGGATCGGAATGCCTTCCACCCAACTGGTGGTCAGCACATTCTGCGCCACATGCTCCCAGCTGACAGTGGGGATAACGAAGCCGGTGTCGTTCTTGATGTTCTCGGCCATCTCCGAGATGGAGGCCGCCTCGAGGCGCAGATCGAGTTCCAGCCGCGCCGAGCGGTCCAGCGTCTGCACCACTTCGGTGGGCCGCAGGCGCTGGGTGGAACGCACGAAGCGCTCGGCGAGGCCCGCCGCGGCATAGAAGCTCTCGATATCGGCCATGAAGCGGTCGCCCACACCCGGCCGCAGGATCTTGACGGCAACGGTCTTGGCCGGCCCCACCGGGGGAACGAGCCTGGCCCTGTGCACCTGCGCAATGGAGGCCGCGGCGATGGGCGCGCTGAGATCGGTCAGCTCGGCAGCCTTGCCCTCGAGTGCTGCCCGCAGGATCTGGGGCACCAGCGCGGGGTCGAACGGGTCCATCCGATCCTGTAGCCCGGCCAGATCATTGGCGATATTGGCGCCAACCACATCGGGACGGGTGGCCAGCGTCTGGCCGAATTTCACATAGGTCGGGCCCAGCCGGTTCAGCGCCTTGTTCAGCCGCTCCACATGCCCCGTCTTGCGCACGCTTGGCCGCTCGATTAGCCGCCCCAGCCAGATGCCGAGCCGCAATGGCGCCAGCGCCGGGGGCAGGCCATTGGTCGAAATGATCGACAGCGCCCCCTCGCGCGCCAGGACATAGCCGGCCCGCGCCAGGCGATAATAGGCTGAGATCAGCATGTGCCTAGAGCTTCCATCCCGAAAACAGCGTCGCGACATTGCCTGTATAGGCGGTGGCCCTAACGCGCCGGAAGCCGGCCTCGCTCAGCATCGACTGGAACAGCGCTGGCGAGGGAAACTTGCGGATCGATTCCACCAGATATTGATAGGGTTGCGGATCGCCCGTCACCAAGCGCCCCATGGGCGGGATCACCCGGTCCGAGAAGGCCTTGTAGACGGCGTCGAACCCGGGCACATCGACTTGCGAAAACTCAAGCACCAGGATGCGTCCGCCGCGCTTGAGCACGCGGTGTGCTTCGTTCAGCGCCTTCTGGATGCGCGGCACGTTGCGGATGCCGAAGGCAATCGTATAGGCGTCGAAGCTGTTGTCCTCGAAGGGCAACTCTTCCGCATTGGCCTCGACGAAACTGGCTTGCGCCGGATAGCGCCAATTGCGCGCCCGCTCGGCGCCTATGCGCAGCATGTCGGTATTGATGTCGGAAACGACCACTTCGGAATAGCCCACCGAGGCATTGATGATACGCTCGGCGACGTCGCCCGTGCCGCCCGCCATATCCAGCACGCGGTAGGGCCGTGTGCCGCGCTTGGGCGGCGCGAGGTCCGCCACCAGGGCGTCCTTCCAGACGCGGTGGATACCCCCGCTCATCAGGTCGTTCATAAGGTCGTAGCGATCGGCCACCTGGTGAAACACCTGGTTGACCATGCCCTGCTTGTCCTGCAGCGCCACGGTCTGCTCACCGAAATGAGTGGTCTCTTGCGCATCGGTCATGGCGTGGCTCGCAAATACTGGACAGGTTTGGCGCACCATATAGAACCGATATGGGCTTTGCCATGGCGCAAAGCCGCACATGTTTAAAGAGGCCATGATGCCGGAATTACCCGAGGTAGAGACCGTCCGCCGCGGCCTGGAGCCGTGGATCGATGGGGCGACCATTGAAAAGGTGACGCTCAACCGTGAGAATTTACGCTTCCCCTTTCCGGCAGGATTGGCCGAGGCGATCGAGGGGGCGACCATTACCTCGGTCGGCCGTCGCGCCAAATATCTGCTGCTGGGTCTTTCCAACGGCAAGACAGTGCTCAGCCATCTGGGCATGACCGGCTCCTGGCGCTTCGCCGAACACGCCATCGACAAGCCGCCGCGCTATTACGAAACCGAGCCAACTCCAAAGCACGACCATATGGTGTGGACCATTTCCCACCCCCGGCACGGCAAGTCCCATCTGATCTATGCCGACCCGCGCCGCTTCGGCTTCATCGACCTCTACGACGATCTGGCCGACAGTCCCTATCTCAAGGGCCTCGGACCCGAGCCGCTGGGCAATGACTTCAATGCCGATGAGATGGCGAAAAAATTCGCCGGCAAGAAGACGCCGATCAAAGCCGCCCTGCTGGATCAGCGCGTGGTGGCGGGCCTGGGCAATATCTATGTCGCCGAGGCGCTGCATCGCAGCCATATCCTGCCGACGGTACTCGCCGGCCGGCTGGTGACGGCCGGGGGCAAGCCCAAACCCGTGCTGGAGGATCTCGCCAGCGCCGTGCGGCAGGTTCTCATTGAAGCCATCGAAGTCGGCGGCTCGACGCTGCGCGATTTCCGCAATGCCGAAGGTGGGAGCGGCTATTTCCAGCACCGCTTTGCGGTATATGATCGCGAAGGCGAACCTTGCCCGACCCCGCTCTGCACCGGCACTATCGAGCGCATCGTTCAGTCGGGGCGATCGACGTTCTTCTGCCCGATGTGTCAGAAGAAGGTTTGATGTCTCAGTCGACACCCTCCCCCCTTGCGGGGAGGGATCAAGGGTGGGGGTTGATTAGCCCCGCTATCGGGGCTCTCGCACCCCCTCCCAACCTCCCCCGTCCAGGGGGAGGTGCCGTCCGGCGGATGCGGTGGCATCAGAACACCCCATTCCTCCTTTGAATCCAGTTGACGCTGGCCCTTCCATCCCCTATAGACCGCCCAACTTGGCGGCAGTTCATACGCCGCCGATTTCATTTCATCCCGGACCCTGTGACGCCCAAGGCGCGCGGAGATGTCCGGCTGGACAGCCAAGAGGACCGTCATGGCCAATACGCCTTCAGCCAAAAAGGCTACCCGCAAGATCGCAGCCCGCACCGCGGTCAACAAGTCGCGCCGTTCGCGCGTCCGTACCTTCATCCGCAAGGTTGAAGAAGCCATCGTTGCCGGTGACCACAAGCTGGCCATGGAAGCGCTTGCCGTTGCCGCTCCCGAGATCAATCGCGCTGCGACCAAGGGCATCGTTCATGCCAACCTGGCTGCCCGCAAGGTTTCGCGCCTCAACAGCCGCGTCAAGGCTCTGAGCGCCTGATCGGGCACGCTGCGCGGCGCTTTCTGGCGCTGCTGCCGAAACGGCAAAACGGGCTCCGCAAGGAGCCCTTTTTATTTGCCGCCAATCGGGCAAGCTTTTCTCATGTGACAACTTCATGTCGCTGCTGGTTACGTACCTCTTGAATCCCGACCGGGTTATAGTGGAGTGCCGGATCCAAGCTGTTTCAAAGACTTGAGCTGTCGTATCCTTGTTACCGGGTTGTGATGTGGCGGCGTCGGAGCAGTAAAAACCGATCCATCGAAAATAAATTTTTCACCATGAGTCCGGACCCCGTATAGCGATTCTATCATGAGTCTCAGAGCCTTGGATTTTGCCTCTCGGCAGCCTTCTCGTCCCCTGAAATGACAAGCAGAGAGTCAAGCCCCAATTTTGCTGATTCCACGGTTGCAGGCCCAAATTGCTCCCTCTAAAGTAATCTCGTCAGCAAGCGAGGGGGCGCCAGAAACGAGCGTCCCGGCAAGTTGGCGAGTTCAATCTGGATCGGTGGTTTGATCCTTCGCGACAGGGTTTGTTGTTGCATTTTGAGCTGGTGGTAGTGTGTTGGCAGCGTATTCAGCAGCCGGTCCCCTGAGGCCGGCCAGACTTCGGTAAGGCGGTCCGCAGGCTCGGACCGAGTTCATGACAAATATGATTGCGACGCCGGCGGATAAACCGCCGGAGGAAGTAACTTTGCCCGCAACGCCGGGCATCGGGGCAAAGCCTTGGCCTGTGACCGCAAGGGTCCGGCCGGGGTGGAAAAAAGGTAATCGGCCGAACTTGTGCGGATCGGCCGGGCAACAGGAAATGGGGCTATCAATGATGCGACAGGCGACCGCTGGAGGAGATGACTGGGTGGCAAGAACCCCCGCTTCTTCCCCGTCCACGACCAGCAAAGGCGACAATCCTGTCATGAGCACGACCGATTCCACCGAAGGCCAGCGCGAGCTCTGGAACCGGATTCGCGCCCGCATCAAGGCTTCGGTCGGCGCCGATGTCTTCACCTCCTGGTTTGCCGCGCTCGAACTCGAGGAAGTGCTCGACGACGTGGCGCACCTGTCCGCCCCCACGCGCTTCCTGTGCTCCTGGGTGCAGTCCAACTATGCCGACCTGCTGCTGGAAACCTTCCGTCAGGACCTCGATCACATTGCCCGCGTGCAGGTGACGCTGCGCGTCAATGGCCAGGCCCGTCCCCGTCTGGCCCAGCCCGCCACCGAGGCTACAGCCGCTTCGGCGCCGGCCACGGCTTCGGCCTCGCCCACCCAGGCTCCGGTCACTCCGCGCCTGGTCCGTGACAATACCGCGACCAAGGGCGACGCCCTTTCCGGCAGCGCGATCGACCCGCGCATGACCTTTGACAGTTTCGTTGCTGGCGAAGCCAACGAGATGGCGCTGGGCGTTGCCCGCCAGATCGCCAATGCGGCCGCCAACAACACCGTGACCTTCAACCCGGTCTATATTCATTCCACCGTTGGCCTGGGCAAATCCCATTTGCTCAACGCCATCGCCCATGCCGTGCAGTCAGCGGATGCGTCCAAGAACATCGTCTACCTGACCGCCGACCATTTCATGTACCATTTCATCACCGCCGTGCAGCGCCAGTCCGCGCTCGGCTTCAAGGAATGGCTCCGCCGCGTCGATCTGCTCCTGATCGATGACATGCAGTTCCTCCAGGGCAAGTCGGCCACCGAATTCGGCCATACCCTGGGCACGCTCCTCACCGGCGCCAAGCAGGTCGTGGTGGCTGGCGATGCGCCGCCGCGCGATCTCGAAATGCTGGATGATCGGGTGCGCTCGCGCCTCTCGGGCGGTCTGGTGATCCCGATTTCGGGCTTTGACCTCGATCTGCGCCGCGCCATCGTGCAGCGCCGCGCCGACCAGTCCAGCGCCCGTTTCGGCATGCATTTCCCGGCGCCCGTCATCGACTACATCGCCCGCGCCGTCATCAGCCATGGCCGCGATCTCGATGGCGCCGTCAATCGCCTCGTTGCTGCCAACCAGTTGACCGGCGAACTGATCACCGTACCGCTGGCCGAAAAGACCCTGGGCGACCTGATCCGCTCCCACGAGGCGCGCCGCGTTCGCATCGAGGACATCCTCAAGATCGTCTCGCGCCACTACAAGGTGCCGCGCAACGAACTGCTATCGGCCCGCCGCTCGCGCGATGTCGTTCGCCCCCGCCAGATCGCCATGTTCCTCGCCAAGGCGCTGACTTCGCGTTCCCTTCCCGAAATCGGCCGTCGCTTTGGCGGCAGGGACCACACCACGGTTCTCCATTCGGTCCGCAAGGTCGAACAGATGATCAAGGACGATGTGGAACTGGCCCAGGAAATCGAACTGCTCAAGCGCATGCTTGAAGAGTAGAGCCCGGGGCGGGGTGACACCATCGGTGGAATGCCGGCGAATGGCGCTGCAATTCCCCGGCAAAATCTACCCTTGCCCTTGCCAACCCCTTACGAAATTGTAAATGTCCAACCCCCGGCTTGCCGGGGGTTTTGCTGCCATCAGGCAGACGCGTAGTGCCAGGGAATTTGCCGCATGAAAGTCACGCTCGAACGCAATCATCTGCTCAAGTCGCTGAGCCATGTGCATCGAGTGGTGGAGCGGCGCAATACCTATCCCATCCTCGCCAACGTCCTGTTCAAGGCCGGCGATGACAAGGTGGAACTGCGCGCGACTGACCTTGATATCGAGGTGACCGAAAGCGTTCCGGCCATGGTGTCCACCGCTGGCACCACGACGGTTCCGGCCCACACCCTTTATGAAATCGTGCGCAAGCTCGCCGATGGCGCCGAAGTGCGGCTTGAGACCGATGGCGGGGAGAACATGGTTCTGACCTCCGGCCGCTCGCGCTTTAACCTGGCGTGCCTGTCGCCCGACAGCTTCCCGGATCTCAAGTCCGGCAGCTTCGGCCATGAATTCTCCATGCCGGCGGCAGCGCTGCGCGAACTGATCGAACGCACCCAGTTCGCCATCTCCAACGAAGAAACCCGTTACTATCTCAACGGCATCTATTTCCACACCGTCGATGTGTCCAACGCCGGAACCGTGCTGCGCGCCGTCGCCACCGATGGCCACCGCATGGCCCGGGCGGAAATCGAAGCGCCAATTGGCGCTGGCGGCATGCCCGGCATCATCGTGCCCAAAAAGACCGTTGGCGAAGTGCAGAAGCTGCTCGATAGCGCCGATGGCGACGTCAAGGTGGAGGTCTCAGACACCAAGATCCGCTTCACCGTTGGCTCGGTCGTGCTGCTCTCCAAGCTGATCGAAGGCACCTTCCCCGATTATGACCGGGTGACGCCCAAGAACAACGACAAGATGATGAACGTCGACCGGCAGAGCTTCGCCACCGCCGTCGACCGCGTCTCGACCATTGCCTCCGATCGCGGCGGCAAGGCCGTCAAGCTCCAGGCCAAGGATGGCCTCCTGGAGCTTTCGGTCACCAACCCGGATCACGGCACGGCGAGCGAAGAGCTCGCCGTGGAGTTCGACACCGACGGCTTCGAGATCGGCTTCAACGCCCGATATTTGCTCGACATTATCGGCCAGATCCGCTCCGACAGCGCAATCTTCATGTTCAACGACGCCGGGTCTCCCACGCTGGTCAAGGACGAGGGTGACACCAAGGCGCTCTATGTGCTGATGCCGATGCGGGTTTAAGGGCGCCATTGCTCACCCCAAACGCGATCGTCACCCTCGGGCCTGACCCGAGGGTTCTGCACTTCCTTGCGGGCTTCGAAAACCCCCTCGGGTCAAGCCCGAGGGTGACGGCCGGTGGACGGGCCTGAATGTCGAGCGTGCAATCATGACCCGCCACCTCTCCCGCCTGCGTCTCACCGCCTTCCGCAACTATGCTGCGGCAGCCCTGGACCTCGACCATCGCCATGTCGTGCTGACCGGCCCCAATGGCGCGGGCAAAACCAATCTGCTCGAAGCCATATCGCTCCTTTCCCCCGGTCGCGGCCTGCGCCGGGCCAGTTTCGAGACCGTCCAGGCGCAGGGCTCCGACATTGGCTGGGCGGTGGCGGCAACGGTTGAAACCGATAATGGTCCTGCCGATATCGGCACCGGCGCCGGGCCCGATGGCGGCCGGCGCGTGCGCATCAATGGCGCCAATGCCCGCTCCATCGAGGCGATGAGCGACTATCTGCGCGTCCTCTGGCTCACACCCAGCATGGATGGGCTCTTTGCCGGCCCTGCCAGTGACCGCCGCCGGTTCCTTGATCGCCTGGTGACCACGCTGATCCCGACCCACTCGGCCTCGGTAGGCGACTATGAAAAGGCGATGCGGCAACGCAACAAGCTGCTCGATGATGGGGGCGACACTGCCTGGCTCAGCGCCATCGAGCGTCAGATGGCCGAGCTTGGAGCATCCATCCATCTCGCCCGTACCGACAGCCTTGAGCATCTCCAGGCCCTGATCGAGCAAAGCCTCGACGATGGCAGTTTCCCGGCAGCCCATCTGGGTCTGACACCGCTCTTCGAGGATGGCACGGAGCCCACCTCGTCAGCGGCGCTGGAGGCGGCTCTCGCGGGGCTTTGGAGCGGCTCCCGCGCCCTTGATCGTGCTGCCGGACGCACCATATATGGACCACACCGCGTCGATCTCGAAGTGACCTACAGGCAAAAGGCCATGCCGGCCGCCCTGGGATCGACGGGGGAGCAAAAGGCGCTGCTGATCGGGTTGATCCTGGCTCATGCGCGGCTCGTCAAGCTACGCACGGCTATCACGCCGTTCCTGTTGCTCGACGAGATTGCGGCCCATCTGGACCCCGACCGCCGCCGCGCCCTGTTTTCCGCGCTGGATAGTCTGGGAACCCAGTGTTTCCTCACTGGCACCGACAAGGTATTGTTCGAGGCGCTGGGCGAGCGGGCGCAGATGCTGACCGTGCGCGAGGGGCGTCTCTTGAGGGAATAATGCCCTTCCGGCGGCGCCACCATGATGTCTTGTGAACCATAGCCTCCTATCCCCGGCAAAAACCCCTCAAAAGCCCAATTTGCTTGGGGTTTGAGGCTGCTTCCGCTACAACAAAACCACTCTGAAACGACTGATTCGGAACCCATGACCGACACCCCCATGACCGATCCCAACGAATATGGCGCCGATAGCATCAAAGTGCTCAAGGGGCTCGATGCCGTGCGCAAGCGCCCCGGCATGTATATCGGGGATACGGATGACGGTTCGGGCCTGCATCACATGGTCTACGAGGTGGTGGACAACGCCATCGACGAAGCCCTTGCCGGCCACGCCGATCTGGTGACGGTGACGCTCAATGCCGATGGCTCGGTAACCGTCATCGACAACGGTCGCGGTATTCCCACCGGCATCCACAAGGAAGAGGGTATTTCAGCTGCCGAGGTCATCATGACCCAGCTTCATGCCGGCGGTAAGTTCGACCAGAACTCCTACAAGGTGTCCGGCGGTTTGCACGGCGTGGGCGTCTCTGTGGTCAACGCGCTCAGCCAGTGGCTGAAGCTCAAGATCCGCCGCGATGGCAAGATCTTCGAAATGGGCTTCACCCACGGCAATTCGGACGCTCCGCTGGAGCAGACCGGCACCTATGAGGATAACAAGCAGCCCGGCACCTATGAGGGCCGCAGCGGCAGCGCGATAAGCTTTCTGCCTTCGTCCGAAACCTTCACCATGGTGGAGTTCGATTTCAAGACGCTGGAACATCGCTTGCGCGAGCTCGCGTTCCTGAATTCCGGCGTGCGCATCCTGCTCAATGATCTGCGCCATCCCGAGCCCGTCTCGGCGGAGCTGTTCTACGAGGGCGGCCTGGAAGCCTTCGTCAAATATCTCGACAAGTCCAAGGCGCCGGTGATCGACAAGCCGATCACCATGATCAGCGAGAAGGACGGCATCACCGTCGAGGTCGCGCTGCAGTGGAACGACAGCTACCACGAGAACGTCCTCTGCTTCACCAACAACATTCCCCAGCGCGACGGCGGCACGCACCTTGCCGGCCTGCGCGGCGCCCTGACGCGCCAGGTGGTCGGCTATGCCGAATCCTCGGGCATCTCCAAAAAGGAGAAGGTCTCGGTCACCGGCGACGATACGCGCGAAGGGCTGACCTGCGTGCTTTCAGTCAAGGTTCCCGATCCAAAATTCTCGTCCCAGACCAAGGACAAGCTGGTTTCCTCCGAAGTGCGGCCCGTCGTTGAAAACATCGTCAACGATAAGCTGGGCCAGTGGTTCGAAGAGCACCCCAACGAGGCCAAGATCATCGTCGGCAAGGTGGCCGAAGCCGCCGCCGCTCGCGAGGCCGCCCGCAAGGCGCGTGAACTCACCCGCCGCAAGGGTGCGCTCGAAATCTCGTCCTTGCCCGGCAAGCTCGCCGACTGTCAGGAGCGCGATCCAGCCAAGTCGGAAATCTTCATCGTGGAAGGTGACTCTGCAGGCGGTTCCGCCAAGCAGGGGCGCGACCGCTCGAACCAGGCCGTGCTGCCCCTGCGCGGCAAGATCCTCAACGTGGAACGTGCCCGCTTCGACCGCATGATCTCCTCCGACCAGGTCGGCACGCTGATCACGGCGCTGGGCACCGGCATTGGCCGCGAGGAGTTCAACGCCGACAAGCTGCGCTACCACAAGATCATCATCATGACCGACGCCGACGTCGACGGCGCTCATATTCGCACGCTCCTGCTGACCTTCTTCTACCGGCAGACGCCGGAGCTGCTGGAGCGCGGCCACATCTACATCGCCCAGCCCCCGCTCTACAAAGCCATGCGCGGCAAGTCCGAGCAGTATTTGAAGGACGAGGATGCGCTGAACGACTATCTGATCGATGCGGGGCTCGACGAAGCCGTGTTGACGACGCGCGACGGGCATCAGCATGCCGGCGCTGACCTGCAGGCCATCGTGCAACAGGCGCGCAACATCGTGAACGCCATCGACAATCTCAACACGCGCTACAATCGCAGCCTCGTCGAACAGGCTGCCATCGTCGGCGGGCTTGATCCCGAAGGGCTCAATGACCCGGCCCGCATTAGCGGCACCATGGAACGCGTGGCCAACCGGCTCGACCGCATCTCCGATGAGCTGGAGCGCGGCTGGTCCGGTGTGATCACCGATGAAGACGGCCTTGCCTTCTCCCGCACCGTGCGCGGCGTCACCGAAACCCACCAGCTCGACAAGGCCCTGCTGCAGAGCGCTGACGCGCGCAAGATGCGCCAGTTGGCCGAGCGGCTCGACGAAATCTATGGCGGCGTGCCGACCCTTACCCGCAAGGGCGAGACGCACAACATCTATGGACCGTCTTCGCTGTTCAAGGCCGTGACCGACTATGGCCGCAAGGGCGTGTCGCTGCAGCGCTACAAGGGTCTGGGCGAAATGAACGCGTCCCAGCTCTGGGAAACCACGCTCGACCCGAATGCGCGCACCCTGCTCAAGGTCGAAGTCAACCAGAGCGACGAAGCCGACCAGATTTTCACCGCCCTGATGGGCGACCTGGTCGAACCCCGCCGCGACTTCATCCAGGACAACGCACTGAGCGTGAGCAATCTGGACGTTTAAGCCCGACTCCCAAAGTCCTCATGGTGAGCTTGTCGAACCATGGGGTCGAGCGAGTGGAGGCTGGGGTGCCACGGCCTCGTCCTTCGACAGGCTCAGGATGAGGTCTACTCGGCGCCCCTGCGCTAGGGCAGCCGATACTGCGAACTCTCGCACCCGCTCGCACGCCAATACCCATCGACTGGCGTAAACCGCCCCGTAGCGGCGTGCTGCACCCGGGCAGCAAAGGCCATGGCCTGGCATTCATTGGTGCCGGCCACCACATGCACCATCTCGTGCAGGATGGTCAGCTCCCGCAATTCGTCTGCACCCGGCGTAAAAAATCGCGGGCATATGACAAGCGGCACGACGCCGTTCTGCGGCGGCACGCGGGCAAAGGCGGCAAATCGGTCGCAGGAGTTGGTGGCTTCGCCCTGTACCTGCACCGCAACCTTTACGTCGCCACTCCAGACGCCGGACGAAAACCGCTGCAATGTTAGTGCGTCGCGGTAGGCGGTAACATCCACGCCGAACTCCGTCGGCGCGAGGCTGGGCAGCGCCCGCTCAAAGCGATCCACCGCATCCGAAATGGCCGCCTCAAGCAATTGGGATTGCTGCGCCGAGGCCTCCTTTGCCCCGCCTGCCAGCGCCAATATCACGACGGCCAAATATAAAGCGGCTCGAATCATGGCGCCAAGAGGCCCCGCTCACGCGGCAAAAGCAAGGCTGCAAACGGCCCACCCCTATCCCTCCCTTAAGGGGAGTGTTTACTATCCACGGTGTCATTCCCGCGAAAGCTGCGAAGCTCTCCAGACCTCCCGCCGCTGTTGATACGATTGTGATCCCCCAGCAGTGACCCGCCCGCAACACCGCGCTGCCATAGCTCCAGCTGCACAATAAACCGCCACAATTGCCCCGGAGAAGCTTGCCCATGGCCGCGTGGCAAGCGCTCCCTTGGGCTAGACGCAACACGAGCCGGCCAGCATGAGCCTTCATCTTTCGCTAACCTCTTGTTTCCCATTCTGGGCGGATCGGAGTAGAAGCGGCAAAAGGCACTTCGAACTAGGTTTGCTCGATGGATTTTCGCATTTCCGCCGATGATCGCGTGGGTGGCCGGCCGGCCAAGGTCGGCAAGCCGCGTGCGGCTGCCCGTGGCAAGGCCCAGGGCCAGCGTGTGGAGCCCTCCATGGGCCGATCGGTGGGCGTATTTGTGGATGACGAACGCTCTGGCGGCGTTCCCCCCAATAGCCCCGGCGGCAAAGCCCCCAAGGGCAAGGCGCCAAAGCCGCCCCGTCGTGGCAAGGCCAAGCCGGCAGCCAAGCGCAAGCGTTCGCGCAGCGGCGGTTTCCTCATGGGCCTGCTGTGGTGGGGGTTCGTTGCCTGCCTCTGGGGCGGCATCGCGGTTATCGGCATCGTGGTCTACTACGGCGCGCAATTGCCCTCATCCAATACCTGGGCCATTCCCGACCGTCCGCCCAATATCCAAATTCTGGCCTCCGATGGCTCGCTGATCTCCAATCGCGGGGTCACGGGTGGCGAAGCCATCACCTATCGCGAACTGCCCTATTACGTGCCCGCGGCCATCATCGCCTCGGAAGACCGGCGCTTCATGAGCCATTTCGGCGTCGACCCCATTGGCCTGGCCGCGGTGGCGGTGGAGTCCATTCAGGCGGGCGACGTGACCCGCGGCGCGTCCACCATTACCCAGCAGGTCGCCAAGAACCTGTTCCTGACGCCCGACCAGACCCTGGGCCGCAAGGTGCAGGAAGCAATCCTCGCGGTATGGTTGGAGCAGAACTATACCAAGGAAGAAATCCTCGAACTCTACATGAACCGGGTGTATTTCGGTTCGGGCGCCACCGGCATCGAGGCGGCGGCGCAGACCTATTTCGGTGTTTCCGCGCGCAACCTGTCGCTTGGTCAGGCCGCGATGCTTGCCGGCATCCTGCCTGCGCCATCGGCTTATAATCCCAAGAACAATTCCGAGCGCGCCATTGAGCGGCAGCGCCTGTCGCTCAATGCCATGGCCGAAGAAGGCTATATCACGCGCGAAGAGGCCGCCGCCGCTCAGATCGACCCCAGCCAGACCGTGCGCACGCGCATCGCCGGCTCGGAATCCTATGTGGCCGATTGGGTGGAATCCCTGATGACGGCTTATCTGGGCGAAATCAAAAGCGATGTGGTCGTGCAGACCACCATCGACTGGAAGATGCAGAAGGATGCCGAGTTCATCGTCAAGGAAATGGTGGCCTCTGAAGGACCCAAGCGCGGGTTCAAGCAGGGCGCCCTCGTCGCCATGGATGTGGACGGCACCGTGCGCGCCATGGTGGGCGGCGTCGATTACCAGGCCAGCCAGTACAACCGCGCCGTCACCGCCAAGCGTCAGCCGGGCTCCACCTTCAAGCCATTCGTCTATATGGCCGCCATGGAAAAAGGCTATACGCCCGAAACCTTGGCCGAAGACGCCCAATTCGAGTACAAGGGCTGGAGCCCGCGCAATGCCTCTGGCAAATATGCCGGCACCGTCACCCTGCGCCAGGGCCTGGCCTATTCGCTCAACACCATCTCGGCTCGCCTCGCCATCGACGTGACGCCTGAAGCGGTGGTCGACGTAGCCACCCGTATGGGCATCTCCTCGCAGCTCACCCCCGTGCCCTCCATCGCGCTGGGCACCCAGGAAGTGAACCTGCTGGAACTGACCTCGGCCTATGCGCCCTTCGCCAATGGCGGCATGGGCGTCATCCCCAATGTCATCACGTCCATCAAGTCCAAGGACGGCGACCTCCTTTATGAAGCCTCGGACGCCGGCCCCGGCCGCGTGGTTGCGCCGAATATCCTCGCCATGATGAACGACATGCTCACGACCGCGGTGGAAGTGGGTACCGGCAAGGGCGCCAATCTGGGCGGTTGGGAATTCGCCGGCAAGACGGGCACTTCCCAGAACGCACGCGACGCGCTGTTCGTTGGCTATACGTCGGCGATGGTCACTGGCGTCTGGCTCGGCAACGATAACGACACCAAGACCACGCTTTCCGGCGGCAATGTGCCCGCGGCCATCTGGTCGCAATTCATGACCAAGGCGCACGAGGGCAAGCAGATCGCCTCCATTCCCGGCGGCAGCTATGAAGGCCAGCTCGTGGCCCAGCAGATCATCGATCCTGCGACCGGCCAGGTGGCGATCGATCCGGCCACGGGCCAGCCCATGACGCAATATGTCGATGCCGGCACCGGCCAGGCTGTCCAGACCACGACCGATCCGGCTACCGGCCAGTTGATGCGCGTCGATCCGGCAACAGGGCAATATGTTCCCGCCAATGCTACGGCTCCGATCGCCACCCCTACGCAGCCTGGTTTAACCGATCCCAATGCCGGCTTCGGCAATGGCGCCCAGATCGATCCCAACACGGGCCAGCCGGTCAACCCCAATGGCGGCTACCTGGTGGATGCCAATGGCAACCAGATCGATCCCGCGACCGGCATGCCGGTGGGGCAGGTGGTTGGCGGCAATCAGGTGATCCAGCCCCAGGCGATCGATCCGGTCACCGGCTATCCGCTGCAGCCGCAATCCACTGGCGTTAGCGAAGCGCCCATCGATCCGCAGACCGGCCAGCCCATGACCCTGGTCACCGATCCCGCCACCGGCCAGCAGGTCTGGGTCCCCAGCGCCCCAGCCCAGCTCCAGCCGCCCCAGGACATCGTCGTGGAGCAGGTCCCGATCGAAAACGAGAACTCCCAGCGCACGCTGATGGATTTGATCTTCGGGAACTAGCGCGCCTGGTTCTTCCTCGCGCCATCCTCTCAGTCAACACCCTCCCCCTTGCGGGGAGGGATCAAGGGTGGGGGACATTTAGCCCCGATATAGGGGCCAGCCGCCAACCTACCCCGAGGTGACGTGCGGTGGGTGGTGACTTTCTGTGTGCTTCCGTAGCAGTCAGTAGACCTCATGGTGAGCCTGTCGAACCACGAGGCGTGCCCGGATCTACCGCCCACCCAACCGCGTCTTCTGCATCCCATCGGCATCAAAATTATCCGGCGCGAGCCAGCGCTCATATTCCGCCCGCAAAGCCGGCCACTCCCCATCGATCATGGAAAACCACGCCGTATCGCGGCTCTCGCCCTTGACGATCCGGTCCTGCCGGAACAAGCCCTCATACTGAAAGCCAAATCGCCGCGCCGCGGCCTTGGATGGCTCATTGCGGTTGTTGCACTTCCACTCGAAGCGCCTATAGCCCAGATCATCGAACGCATGCCTCGCGAAGAGATATAGCGCTTCGGTTGCGAGCGGGGTGCGCGCCATGCCGGGGCCCCAATAAACGCCACCGATCTCGATCGAAGCATGCTCGGGAAAAATCCGCATCCAGCCCTGGCGACCGAGCGCCTTGCCGGTGCGCCGGTCGACCACCGCCACAAAGCGGTCCGGCCCCGCATTCATCCGGTCAATGAAGCTCTCCGCCTCGGCCAGCGTCGTCGGCGCATGCTCGAACAGCCATGCAAACCGCTCCGGCACGCCCTCGCCCTGCGCTGCCGCCAAAAGGTCCGCGGCATGACGGCGCTCCAGCGGCTCCAGCCGAACATAGCTTCCCTCCAGCACGATAGGCTGCGGCGCTGACTTGGCGGCTTGTACACTCACTTGGTGGTCTCCCAGATGGCGTCCAGCGCCTTGCGATAATTGGGATATAGCAGCTCGATCCCCAGCGCCTGCTTGATGGCGGCATTGGAAACCCGCTTGTTGTCGGCGTAGAAGCTGCGCTGCATCGGCGTCATCTCGGCATCGTCGAACGCGGTTACCGGCGGTGGCTCCACCCCCATCATCCCGGCCGCCAGCGTCACCAGATCCTGCGGCGGCGCCGGCTCGTCATCGGCCAGATTAAAAGTGCCATCGAGCCGCGCATCAGCCGCCAGCGCCGTCACCCGGCCGATATCCTCCACATGTATGCGGTTGAACACCTGCCCGGGCTTGACCACCCGCCGCGCTGTCCCATCCCGCAGCTTGTCGAAAGTCGACCGGCCCGGCCCATAGATGCCCGCCAGCCGCAAAATGGCCAGCGGCACACCGCGCTCGGCCGCATAATCGCGCCAGGCCTGTTCGGCCAGCACGCGCCGGTCCGAGCGTTCATTGCGCGGCACCAGCGGCGCCGACTCATCTATCCACTCGCCCCCAAAATCCCCGTAAACCCCGACGGTGGAATAGTAGCAGAGCCACTGCAGATTCTTGGCCGCATCGAGATCGGTCCGGTGATGGATCAGGGCCGGATCACCATCGGCTCCCGGTGCGATGGAAAAGATCACATGGCTCGCATTCCGCAGGCTTGGCCCCAGCGTGGCGCCGGCAGAAGCGCCATCGAACACATGCGCCGTGATACCCTCACGCCTTAGCCGCTCCGCCTTCTCGGTCGTGCGAACGGTGCCCTCAACGTTAACATTCTGTGAACCGATCCGCAGCGCCCGGACGGCAGCCTGCGACGAAAACCCCAGCCCAAAGATAAAGGCGTTCATGCGATATCCACGCTCCATTCGCTAGCCACCGAGCTATCGCTTTCCCGCGCCTGATAGGCAAGCCTGAGCGCTGCCGCACGCGTCGGATCAAGCCGCCGCAACGCCCATATAGCGGCGCCCCGCACCAGCGGATCGGGATCGTCCAGCCGTGCCTCGACCAGCGGCACGAGGCTCTGATCGTCGGAATTCCCGATGGCAATCAGCACGTTGCGCAAAAACCGCCCAAGCCCGATCCGCTTGATCGGCGATCCGGCAAACAACTGCCGAAACGCTGCATCATCGAGTTGCACCAAGTCCGCCAACGCCGGCCGCTCCAGCTCATCCCGCGCCCGCAGCTTGGCCTCGCGGCTCACCGAGGCGAACTTGTTCCACGGACAGACCGCCAGGCAATCATCGCACCCATAGATGCGGTTGCCCATCGGCCGCCGAAACTCCAGCGGAATCTGGCCTTTGTGCTCCACCGTCAGATAAGCCAGGCACCGCCGCGCATCGAGCTGAAACGGCGCCGGGAAGGCGTTGGTCGGGCAGACATCGAGGCACCGCGTGCAAGAGCCGCAACTCTCCCGGCCCGCCTCGTCCACGGGCAGTTCAGCCGAGGTCAGGATCGCGCCCAGAAACAGCCAGGAGCCGAATTCCCGGCTGACCAGCACCGTGTGTTTGCCCTGCCAGCCCAGCCCTGCCGCCTCGGCCAGCGGCTTTTCCATCAACGGTGCCGTATCCACGAACACTTTCACCTCGGCGCCCGATCGCCGCGCCAGTAGCCCCGCCAATTCCTTGAGCTTGCCCTTGATGATCTCGTGGTAGTCGCGATTTCGCGCGTAAACCGAGATCGAGCCATGCGACTTTTCGCCGAGCACGGCCAGCGGATCGCTCTCTGGCCCATAATTATAGCCAAGAAGGATCAGCGACTTGGCCTCCGGCCACAGTCCCTTGGGACTAGCGCGGCGCTCTGCCGTCTCCGCCATCCAGTCCATGTCGCCATGCCAACCCGCCGCCAGCGCCTGGTTCAGCTTTTCGGGCAGGTCCGGCCGCGCATCGGCCGGAGTAACACCAAAGCTGCCAAACCCAAGCGCCATCGCCCGGGCGCGGAGCTCGGTGACGAGGGGTTCGGGACTGGAAAACGAACTGCTCAAACAGACCTCATGATGACCCTGCCGAAGGGGCGGGATGAGGTTTACTGCACAATCAGGCGCGAGTGCAAAATATCAAAAATCCAGATCCGCATAGCCCCGCTGCGGCGGCATCGAGACCACCCGGTCATTGAGCAGGGTCCGGAACGCCGGCCGCGACTTGATGCGCGAATACCAGTCCCGCGTTTCCCCGGCCTTGCCCCAATCGATATCACCCAGATAGTCCAGCGTCGACAAATGCGCCGCCAGCGCAAAATCCGCCAGCGTCATGCTGTGTCCGGCAAGCCAGGAGTGATTGGCAAACAGCCAGTTGAAATAGAGCATATGCTCGTTGAGATTGGCCTTGGCCACCCGCAACACGGCAGGGTCCGGCGTCTGCCCGCGCTGATCCCGCTTGACGATTTTTTCCTCAAGGATGTAGCGCGTCACTTCATCGTTAAGTTTGAAGATTACCCATTCGATCATCCGCCACATCTCGGCGCGCGCGCCCGGGTCCGCCGGGATCAGGCCCACAACCACGCTGGGCGTATAGAGATCTTCGATGGTGTGGATATTGGCCAGCACGCCAATCACCGGCTGGTCACCATCGCCCAACAGGATGGGCAGCGTCGCCGCCGGATTGATCTCCAGCAGCTCGGGCGTGCGCAGCCATGGCTTGATCTCTTCCATGTCGAGCGGCACGCCATATTCGGCACACATCAGGCGAATAAGCCGCGAGGACGGGTCGAGAGGATGGTGCAGCAGGCTTGGCATGTTGACGCTCTTCTCTTTTTGGGGCCGGTGCCGCCCAAAGCTTGGCGCAGCAAACGAACAGCGATAGTGCTTGCCCGCTCGCAAAGCCCAACAGTCTGAATTAGGGGATCAAATGAACGCCGATCAAGGTCTTTTTGTGCCGCTGATCCTGGGAATTCTCGAAGGGCTTACCGAATTCCTTCCAGTCAGCTCCACTGGCCACCTGCTTTTGGCCGGCCACTTCTTCGGGCTGACCCAGCCGGCGACCTTTATCGTGCTGATTCAGCTGGGGGCGATCCTCGCCGTCATCACCGTTTATTTCGCCAAGCTGGGCATGCTTATTCGCGACGCGCTGACCGGCAAGGCCTATGCCTGGAACTTTGCCCTGGCCGTGGTTCTCGCCTGCCTGCCGGCGGTGGTCGCCGGCGTGCTGCTGCGCGATTTCATCCAGGGGGATCTGTGGGAATCAGCCATGCTGATCTGCATCACCCTGCTGGTCGGCGGCGTTGTCCTGCTGATCGTCGACCGGCTGCCGCTGCAGCCGCGCTATGACGATATCTATCAGTTTCCCTGGCATCTGGCCCTCATCGTCGGGCTCTTCCAGATGCTGTCCCTGGTGCCCGGCGTGTCGCGCTCAGGCGCCACCGTGGTGGGCGGCATGCTGTTCGGGGCCAGCAAGCGCGCCGCCGCCGAATTCACCTTCTTCATCGCGCTGCCCATCATGGTCGGCGCCTTTGGCTACGACCTCTACAAAAGCCGCGACCTCATCGACGGCTCCATCGCCCTCAACGTCGCCATCGGCTTTGCCGCCGCCTTCATAGTCGGCACGCTGGTCGTCCGCTACCTGCTCACCTTCGTCAGCAGATACGGCTTCGCCCCCTTCGCCTGGTGGCGCATCGCGGTGGGTGGTGCAGGGCTCATCGCGCTGCTGGTGTGGGGCTAGATCAATCCGATCTCGGGGTAGGACCCATTTTTAGTCCACCCACGGCGTTTCCCTCGGACTTGATCCGAGGGCCTCTCCTCGCTTGTTCCGTGTTGAGAGTGACCCCCGGATCACGTCCGGGGGAAGCATCCGTGGGTGGATGGCATTGGCAGGCAAGCCCCTACACAGCCCAAGCCTATTGTTCGACGGCCTTATAGGTGGCCGGAATGGAGAAAAACGCCCGCGGGATTTCGACGCCTTTTTCCACGTCATAGAGCGAGAAAGTAAGCTCGGCGCCGCTGGGCTCCACCAGGCTCCATTGGGCAAGGTCCTTGGTGTCGGTGTCGAAAATCAGTGAAACCTGCACCGTGCCCGCGACGGTTTCATCGATCACCGTGATGGTCATGTAGCCGTCCGCCGTCGTCACATCCACCACATTGGCGTCGAGCAGGTTGATCTGGTCGCCCAGGAATTGCCGCAGCGGAATGGTGTCCTGTGGATAGGCGTAATAGGTTTCCTCGCGCCGGTTGAGGACATAAAAGCCCCGCCCGACCGATACGATTTCTTCGCGGCTCGGGGGCGCATAGCGGAAGGCGATCTTGTCGGGCCGCTCGAGGAAGAACGTGCCTTCCGTGCGCCCGCCATTGCTGTCGATCTGCAGGAACCGGCCGACCATGGTGCGGATCGCCGAATTATGCGCGCCGATTTCGTTGATCAGCTGCTGCTCCTCGGCCGACAGGGCACGGTCCAGCGCCCAGGCAGGCACGCTGAGGGCGAAGGCGGCGGAAAGGCCGAGCAGCAAGGCATCGCGGCGAATCATGAATGGGCGTCCCGTGGCTGAAAATACTGACTAGGCTAACCTCAAACGCAATTGCGGCAACAGGGAGTTGGTTCCGTTCACCTGATGTTCATCCGCAACGCAAGGGGGGAGAACGAGAAACTGCCGATTCCATCGCACCCTTCACCCGGCGCTTCGCGCGGACCTCTCCCCCGAGTGGGGGATTGTTCATATCGGGATTTTTGCGCCGTCGTTTCAGTCGACACCCTCCCCCTTGCGGGGAGGGAGCAAGGGTGGGGGTCGGTTAGCCTCCATATTGGGGGCATCCCCCACCCCTCCCAGCCTCCCCCGTCAAGGGGAGGTGCCGCCTGGCGGGGATGAAAGATCATGCCACCCAGCTCTTCCCTACTAATCGGCCCCCACCAGGATCTCGCGCTTGCCCGCATGATTGGCCGGTGAAATGACGCCCTCGCGCTCCATCCGCTCGATCAGCGTCGCGGCCTTGTTGTAGCCGATCGCCAGGCGCCGCTGCACATAAGAGGTGGACGCCTTCTTGTCGGTCAGAACGATATGGACAGCCTTGTCGTAGAGCTCGTCGCCCGAACCGGCATAATCATCGCCGCCACCAGCGCTCTCGCCGTCGAAATCGCCGCCCTCACCATCTTCCTCGGTGATGGATTCCAGGTAATCGGGCTGGCCCTGCGATTTGAGGTGCGCAACCACGGCCTCCACTTCGGAGTCCGCGACGAACGGGCCGTGCAGGCGCTTGGTGCGGCCGCCTGACGCCATATAAAGCATGTCGCCATTGCCCAGCAGCTGCTCGGCACCCTGCTCGCCCAGAATGGTGCGGGAGTCGATCTTGGAGGTCACCATGAACGAGATACGGGTAGGGAAGTTGGCCTTGATCGTACCGGTGATCACGTCCACCGACGGGCGCTGCGTGGCGGTGATGATGTGGATGCCGGCGGCACGTGCCATCTGCGCCAGGCGCTGGATGGCGCCTTCGATGTCCTTGCCGGCCACCATCATCAGGTCAGCCATTTCGTCGACGATGACGACGATATAGGGAAGCACTTCCAGGTTGAACTCTTCGCTCTCGAAGATCGCCTCGCCGGTTTCCCGGTCGAACCCGGTCTGCACGGTGCGGGTGATGGTCTTGCCTTCGGCGGCCGCTTCGCTCACGCGCTGGTTGAAGCCGTCGATATTGCGGACGCCGATCTTGCTCATCTTGCGATAGCGATCTTCCATCTCGCGTACCGCCCATTTGAGCGCCACCACCGCCTTGTGCGGGTCGGTCACCACGGGCGTCAGCAAATGCGGGATGCCGTCATAGATGCTCAGCTCCAGCATCTTGGGATCGATCATGATCATGCGGCATTGTGCGGGCGTCATCTGGTAGAGCAGTGACAGGATGAAGGTGTTGATACCCACCGACTTGCCCGAGCCTGTCGTACCCGCGATCAGCAAATGCGGCATGCGGGCAAGGTCGGCGATCACCGGCTCACCGCCGATGGTTTTCCCGAGGCAAATGGGCAGCTTGCCCTTCATCTTCTCGAAGTCGGAGCTGGCCAGCATCTCGCGGAAATAGACGGTTTCGCGATTGCGATTGGGCAGTTCGATACCGATGGCGTTGCGGCCGGGAACCACCGCGACACGGGCCGAAATCGCGCTCATCGAGCGGGCGATGTCGTCGGCCAGCGAAATCACGCGGGATGACTTGATCCCGGGTGCGGGCTCGAGCTCGAACAGGGTGACGACCGGACCCGGGCGGACATTGATGATGTCGCCTTTGACGCCAAAGTCTTCGAGCACGCCCTCAAGCTGCCGCGCCATTTCTTCCAATCGCTCCGGAGCATGCTCTGGCGATGGGCCAAGATGCTTGGGCTCCGACAACAGGCTCAGCGGCGGCAGCTCGAACCCACCGGGTTCATCAAGGAACGAGGTCTGCGCTTCGCGTGCCACGCGGTTGCCGGGCACGGGGCGCGGCGCTGGCGCGGTCACGCGCGGCTTGGTCGGATCAACCGGGTGGAACCGCGAATCGCCCTGCTGGCGATGGCTGGCGGCGGGAACAGGCAGATCGGCGACGAACGGGATGTCGTCGTCCTGCGGCTCGTCGGGGTAATCTAGTTCGGTGTCGTCATAGCTCGGGCGGGCATTGATGCGCGGCGAGATTTCAGGCTCGGCGGCACGCTCGAATGTGGGCTCCATGCCGGGTTCGACCGGCGCATGGATACGGCGCTGCGTAGCGGCAACCATAGGCTCGCGCCGTTCACCCACCGGCCCACCATCAAGGCTCGGCTCGACATCGTCATCACGCCAGCTGGCGGCATCGGCAGCCCGCCGCTCGGCATGGCTGGCCCGGGCGCGGCGAAATGCGGTGCGCAGCGAATAGCCCATATGCACCATGGCGCCGAGCGCCACGTCGACGAGCGGATTGGTTTCCGGCTCGTCTGCATCGGCCGGTTCGGCAACGGCGCCCTTGCGGCCGGCAGCTGCCGCCCTGGCCTTGTTGGGTCCGGTCGGCACCGAGTTGCCCAGGCCCATGGCGATCCAGAACAGTGCAAAGGCCGGAATGGCAATGATGATAGCAAAAAGCGCGGCGGTGACCGCCTGCGGCTGTTCGCCGGTGACCATGGTGGCAATTGTGGTAAAGCCGGTGCCGATCAGCCCGCCCAGGCCGGTCGGCAGCGGCCAGCTTGCCGGCATGGCAACGAATGAGAGCACGCCGGCACCCAGTAGCGTCGCACCCACCCAGCCGATGAAGCGCAGCCCCAGGCTCGTCGGCATGCGGCGGCGCGAGAAGGTCCAGCCCCACAGTGCCGGTGGCACCAAAAGGATCAGCGCGCCAAGCCCGAACACCTGAAACAGCGTGTCGGCGATCACCGCGCCGGGGAATCCGAGCCAATTGGCCGGCGTCTTGGTCGTTGCATAGGAAAAGCTGGGGTCGTCCACCGACCAGGAGGCCAGCGCCACGAGGCACACCGCCACTATCCCGAGCAGCACCAGTCCTGCGACGCGCACCGGAATGCGGATCGCCAAGGCAGGGGGCGGCGCCGGAATGGCCGGCTTGCTGCCGCTACGCGTGCCGCGCTGCGGCACTGAACGGATTTCATCGAGTACAGGCGAGGGGGAGCTGGGCATGGGCAATCTCGATAGGCCCCGGAACGGAAGGGGCTGTTTGCCGTGATGCTAATCGGGCCGGGTTAACCCAAGGCTAACCATGCGAGTTTTGCCCGGCTGGTTCCCACGGAGTCCACCGCAAGAGAAAAGGCCCCGCAACTGAGTGCGGAGCCTTTCGAGAAAATCCGGTGGCGGCGAACCGCCACCGGCAAAAGCTTAGTTATAGGCGCGCTCGCCGTGGCTGGAGAGATCGAGGCCATCGACTTCGCTCGATTCGGTGACGCGAGCCCCACCGAAGATCGCCTTGACCACCAGCATGGCGACGAGGGCCGCTACGCCCGACCAGACGATGGCGACGACCACGGCCATGATCTGGGTGACCAGTTGGCCGCCCATCGCATAGCCCTCGGCCCCGAAACCGCCCAGGGCCGGGTCGGCAACGATGGCCGTGCCGATGGCGCCGACAATGCCGCCAATGCCGTGGATGCCGAAGACATCGAGGCTGTCGTCATATTTCAGCATCGGCTTGAGGGTGACCACGGCCCACAGGCACACAAAGCCGGTGACCGCACCCAAGACGATCGCGCCGAACGTTCCGGCAAAACCAGCCGCTGGCGTGATGGCGACGAGGCCAGCGACAGCGCCCGAAACAAAGCCCAGGGCCGAAGCATGGCCGCGGGTGATCTTTTCGCCGACAGCCCAGGCAATGCCCGCGGCAGCAGGAGCCGTGATGGTGTTGAGGAAGGCCTGAGCGGCAACGCCGTTGGCGCCGAGAGCCGAGCCGGCGTTGAAGCCGAACCAGCCAACCCACAGCAGGCACGCGCCGATATAGGTGAAGACCAGATTATGCGGCGCAATCGGCTCCTTCATGTAGCCAAGGCGCGGCCCCAGCACGATGGCAGCCACCAGCGCCGCGACGCCGGAATTGATGTGCACGACCGTGCCACCGGCAAAGTCCAGCGCACCCATCTGGAAGAACAGGCCAGCGCCCGACCACACCATGTGGGCGATCGGCAGATAGGCGAAGGTGAACCAAATGGCGAGGAACGCCATGACGGCGCCGAACTTCATGCGTTCGGCAATACCGCCCACCACCAGCGTTGCGGTGATGCAGGCGAAGGTGAGCTGGAACACCACGAAGATCAGCTCGGGAATGGTGCCCGAAACCGAATCGGGAGTGACATTGGCGAGGAAGAAATTGGAGAAATCGCCGATAAAGGCGGAAAGCCCGCCTTCGCTTGGACCCGAGAAGGCCAGCGAATAGCCATAGGCCACCCAGAGCAGGGCGATCATCGAGAAGGCGCCGAACACCTGGGTGATGACCGATAGAATGTTCTTGGAGCGCACGAGGCCGCCATAGAACAGGGCAACGCCCGGAATGGTCATCAGGATGACCAGGAGGGTCGAAACGATCATCCAGGCGGTATCGCCCGTGTCGATGCTGGCGACGACCTCCTCGACCACTTCGGCAGCCGGCGCTGCCGCATCCTGGGCAAGGGCTGGCAGGGCCAGCAGCAGGGAGGCAAGTGCGGCGCTCCCCAAGATTTTTGACGTCTTCATCTCTAGTTTTCTCCCGAGGACGCTTAAAGGGCAGATGCGCCGGTTTCACCGGTGCGAATGCGGGTGACGGCAAGCAGGTCGAGCACGAAGATCTTGCCATCGCCGATCCGGCCGGTTTGCGCGCTATCGCAAATGGCGGCGGAAACGGCATCGGCGAGCGAGTCGTCGACGGCGATCTCGACCTTGAGCTTGGGCAGGAAATGCACGGCATACTCGGTGCCGCGGTAGATTTCGGAATGGCCCTTCTGGCGGCCATAGCCCTTCACTTCGCTTACGGTCATGCCGTGCACGTCGAGCGAGTTCAGAGCCTGGCGGACCTCTTCGAGGCGTGACGGCTTGATTATCGCAATCACCAGTTTCATGTGTGCCCCTTTGCGTTTTGGCGCTTTCTGGATGCACTCTCAGACTCAAGACGTGTGCCAACTTGATTTGGCCGGATTTAAATACGTGGATTCAATGGGTTAGATGCGATGCCGCTTTTCTGAGCGTGCTGGCTTCGCGACTTTTGCCTAATTCATAGGCAGCTCCGTGCCGGTCTGAGTAGAAATAAGGCAAGGCTGTGACGTTCAGCACGCTTGCGTGGCACGAGGGGAGCGGCACAATGGGGCAAACGGAGAAATGGGCATGAGCGGGCAACAATCATTCGACGTGCTGATCGTGGGTGGCGGGCCCGTGGGGCTCACCCTGGCGCTGGCCCTGGCGCAATCCGCGCGCGGCATTCGCATTGGCCTGGTCGATCGCCGCCCGCTCAGCGTGCCGAGGGACAATCGCGCTTCCGCCATTGCCGCAGGGGTGCGCCGGGTATTCGAGGTCCTGGGCGTCTGGCCGCTCATGCTGGCCCACTCGCAAGCGATCACCGCGATGCGCATCACCGATTCGGGGCAAGGCGATATCGCCCGCCCCAGCTTCCTGACCTTTGAGGGTGACGTAGCGCCCGGCGAGCCTTTTGCGCATATGGTGCCGAACCATGTGAGCGCTCAGGTACTGCTCGATGCCGTGAGCGACAAGATCACGGTCATCGCCCCCGCTGAAATCACCGGCTTTGCTGCCGCTGGTAAGCTGGCCCAGCTGCAGCTGGCCGACGGACAAATCCTTGCCGCGCCCCTTGTCGTCGCTGCCGATGGCGCCCGGTCCGCTCTGCGCGGCATGGCTGGCATTGGCGTGCTTGGCCGCCCCTATGGGCAAACCGGGCTGGTCGCGACCATCAGCCACGAACTGCCACATGATGGCGTTGCCTATGAACACTTCCGCCCCGCCGGCCCCTTTGCCAGCCTGCCGCTGCCGGGCAATAGTTCATCCCTGGTCTGGACGGAAAGCACGGACGAGGCACAGCGCCTGCTCGCCCTCGATGCGTCAGAAGCTGCCGCCGAGATCGAGGCCGCGATGGGCTATGCGCTCGGCGCCGTCACGCTGGAGGACAAGTTGGCGGGCTTCCCGCTCCATCTCCAGATCGCCCGCGATTTCGTCAGCACGCGTCTGGCGCTGGTGGGCGATGCCGCCCATGTCGTCCATCCCATCGCCGGGCAGGGGCTTAATCTGGGGCTCAAGGACATCGCGGCGCTGGCCGAAGTGGTGATCGACGCCATCCGCCTCGGGCTCGACCATGGCGCCGACGATGTGCTGGAGCGCTATCAGGCCTGGCGGCGCTTCGACACCGCCAGCATGGCGGCGATGACCGATGGCCTCAACAGCCTCTTTTCCAACGACGTCCCCCCCGTCCGCGCCATCCGCGATTTCGGCCTGGGGCTGGTCGACCGCGCGGGGCCGGTCAAATCAGCCCTGATCCGCACCGCTGCCGGTGTTTCCAGCAATGGGCCAAAGCTGTTGAGCGGGTTGCCGATCTAGGGTGTCGGCGCGTGGGAGACCTCATGGTTCGACAAGCTCACCATGGGGTCTACTGGGCGAATTCCACTCTGAGCGACATGCTTTAGGTTGCGCGGACTGAGCCGGCGGCGAGCAATATCCGCCCTCACCCACGGCGTCATTCCCGCGAAAGCGGAACCTCCGTTTCAAAACAGGGGTTCCCGCTTTCGCGGGAATGACACAGTGGATGGAACTGACTGGGATGATGAGCCCAAGGTAATTTGAACCCTGGTTACCCCCGAGGTCCCTTCAATTCCGGCAGCCGCCGCAGCATCTCGGGATCGACACTGCGCGCCTCATCCAGGCTCAGCAGCGGCACGCCGCTGGCGATGGGGAAAGCCAGGCGCGCCGCGACCGAGATCAGCTCGGTCTTGTCTTCCGAAAGGGTCAGCCGCGTCTTGGTCAGCGGGCAAACCAGCATTTCGAGCGTCTTGACGTCGAACTGGTGCCGCAAATCGGAAACGGGCGTGGCCATCAGTTGAGCGGCGCCCCGCCGTTGCCGCCCCGGGCGATTTCGTATTCCGTCATCGCGATCAAAGTTTCGGCACGCTGCTCCAGCGTTTCGGCCTCCAGCAATACCTGCTTTTCGGCTGGGCCATAGGGCCCCACCATGCAGCAGAAATTGACCAGGTCCGCCGTGCCGGTGCGCTCGATTTCTTCCCAATTGAGCTCGATATTGGCGAACTCGGCATAGTCACGCATCATCCGCACGAACCGCTCACGGTCGACGCGCTCCTCGCCAAAATCACGCTCGAAATCAGTAGCAAATTCCTCGGCTGCGATGGCGCCCTGGCGATAAGGCGTCATCACCGTCAGTTCATGCGCCAGCCGGAACCGGGTCACCCCTTCAAGGATAATGAAATACCGGCCCTCCCCGCTTTCCTCGAAATGGGTGAGCCGCCCCAGGCACCCGATCGGCTGTAGCGGACTGCGGCCGCGCGGGCTTTCTTCCTCGGTATCTTCTGGCTGGATCAGCCCGACTAGACGGTCGCCGCGCAGGGCTGCGTCCACCATCTCGATATAGCGCGGCTCGAAGATATTGAGCGGGCGATGGGAGAACGGCAGCAGCAATGCGCCCGAAAGCGGGAACAACGGCACCGATTTGGGCAGTTCGGCCGGCGATTGCGGACGCTTGGGCATGAAAGCTCCGATCAGGAGAACAGGGCCGCCGACAACATGCGCCGGCCCTTGTTGGTGGCAGGGTCCTTGGGACCCCAGGCATCGAAGAACTCCAGCAGCTTCTTGCGCGCGCCATCCTCGTTCCAGGTGCGGTCGCGCTTGAAAATCGCCACCAGCGCCTCGGCCGCCTCCACGCGCTTGCCTTCCGCGTTCAGCGCCAGCGCCAGATCATAGCGCGCCTGATGATCGTCCGGATTGGCCGCGATGGCCGCTTCCAGCGCCGTGGTCTCCGACAGGTCGGCAGCCTCGGCCAGCAGGCGAATGGAATTGGCGGTCGAAAGATAAGCCTCGCCCTTGCGCTCGCCCTCGGGCACCAGCTCCAGCGTTGCCTGCGCCTGTTCGGCTTCGCCCGCGGCGAGATACACCTTGGCCAGCCCGATCAGGGCCTGGGCATGGTCGGGCTGGTGCTGCACCACCATGCCATAGATTTGGGCCGCACGGCCGAGATCGCCAGCGGCAAAGGCCTGGTCGGCCGCCGCCAGCGCTTCGGTGATCTGTGCCTCGAGCGAGCCTTCCTGTGGCTGCGGGGCAGGGGCCGCGGCAATCACCTTCTCGGCGAAGCGGCGCACTTCGCCTTCCGGCATTGCGCCCATGAAGCCATCCACCGGCCGCCCGCCGGCAAAGGCAAACACGGCCGGGATCGACTGCACGCCGAGTTGGCCCGCGATCTGCGGGTTTTCATCGATATTGATCTTGATCAGCCGAATCGCGCCGGCTTTCTCGTTGACCACTTTTTCCAGCGCCGGCGTCAGCGCACGGCAGGGGCCGCACCATGGCGCCCAGAAATCGACCAGTACCGGCTGCTCGATCGAAGCATCGATCACGTCGGCCTTGAACGCCTGGTCGGTCGAATCCTTGATCAACGCGCCGGCTGGCACAGCGGCGGGAGAAGCATTGGCGGCGCTGGAAAACGGAGTGGACATGAATGCAAAGGCCCTTGAAACTAGGCGGATGATAATCGTTCGGCGCTCTTTTTGCGCCCGGAAACGGCGATGTGACAAGCCCTTTGGCGTCGCCGATGACGCTAAGATGACGCGGAGGCAAAATTGTGGGTTGCCAAGGGGCACGCGTTTAGGCATATAGGCCCGCGTCGCCGGACATCAAGTGTGCCCGGAGGCAACGGAGCGCGGGTGTAGCTCAGGGGTAGAGCATAACCTTGCCAAGGTTAGGGTCGTGGGTTCGAATCCCATCGCCCGCTCCAATTCTCAAGGCCGGCAAGCCTTGAGAAACAAAGGGTCCTTCGGGACCCTTTTTGTTTTTCTGGATGTTTGCGGAGCGAGCTCCAGCGAGTGGCCGTCCTGCTGCCATGGTTGCGCCGCACAAGAGCGGCGCTGTTTGGCGGCATCAGGCGTTTTCGCCAGAGGAGAACAACCATAACAGGCGACAATTACACGTTGATCGGGCTCGGTCTGGCAGCTTTGCTGGTGATCTGGCTCGTCTTCTCGGTGGTGAAGCGGATTTTTGGCCTGCTGCTGCTCGCGGGATTGGCGGTTGCCGGATTCGTCTTGTGGAACAATCCGGCCCTGCTTGGAGCGGTGCTCGAGGGCGCGCAAAGCCTCTGGCCCGTCAATTGATCTGCGCAGACCAGCTTCCCAGCCTATTTTCCTAGGTATTCGACCCCGGATGGCCTATATAGGTGTATGAACATTCCAGACCCAAAATCCTTCACCGATCCCGAAAAGCTGCGCAAGCTGATGGCGAACGCCGTTCGCCTTGGCTATGACGACCTCGCCTTTGGCTGCCAATTGCGCATTGCCGAACTCGCCGGCAACGCCCACAAGGATGCCGTCGAGCGCGCCTTCTGGACCAGCCTCACCGCTGCCGAGGAATTCCGCACCGCCGACAACGGCCGCTCCACCCGCCTGCTCAAGGTCCGCGCCAAGCACAAGCGCGTCGGTGCCCAGAAGGTGCTCTCCGACCTGATGATGGAAGAGGGCCTTTCCGACGGCTTCGACAAGTTCATTGCCCATGGCCGCAGCGATCTGACCGGCGAAGCCATCGTGCTGCAGCACGAAGACGAGTTCAGCGTCGATGTCGTCAACGCCGCCCGCAAGAAGCTGCTCGACAAGGGCGTTACCATTGCCGACGTAATGGCCTGAGCGCCAACGCTCGCTTCTTCTCTCACCCACCTCCCTCGGACCTGATCCGAGGGGATTGTTCACCAGCAGGCGCCACGCCGCTGGAACCCTTGAGCGGCCGCCTCATTAAACCGGCATCACCCCCATCGCCGCAAAATGCCCTTGTTTGGGTCCAATTGGCGACGCCTTTAGGCGCTCAAAGGAACGATCACGCTTTAGCGAGGTCGCATCATGACGGATTCCCATTCCGACGCCACACCGGAAATCGCCCCTGCCGATACCATCGGCAGGCTGTCCGAAGTGCTGGGTGGCGATCCCATGGACCGGCTCGATGCCGACATGAAGCATGTCCTCGATACGCTGGGCGAACTTGGCGCGCGGCCGCTGGAATATTCGACGCCCACCCTGGCGCGCCGCCAGCCGAAACCCGCCGACGCGGTCAAGGCGATCCTGGCGCTGCAGACTCGCGCTCCGGGCGAGGATGGCGTCGAGGCTGAGGACATCGAAATCACCAATGGCGAGGCCGAGTCTCTGCCCGCGCGCATCTATCGCCCGCTTGGCCTGTTGAGCCGCCTCAATCCCCTGGTCCTTTATTTCCACGGCGGCGGCTTCGTTACCGGCGATCTCGACAGCCATGATGCTTCGGCCCGCGCCATCGCGCGGCGCACCGGCGCCATCGTGGTTTCCGTCGCCTATCGGCTGGCGCCCGAGCATCGCTTTCCGGCAGCCCATGAAGATGCCTGGACGGCATGGACCTGGGCACTTGCCCAGGCGCGCGATCTCACCGCCGATCCGCGCCGGATGGCCGTCGTCGGCGAGGATGCCGGCGCTAATCTGGCCGCCAACATTGCCATCCGCACCCGCGACGGGCATGTCGGCCAGCCCGTTCACCAGGTGCTGATCCACCCGATCGCCGGCAGCGATCTGTCGACAGCCTCCTATGGCCAAACCCAGCGCGCGCGGCCCATTGGCCTGCCCGCCATGCGCTGGCGCTTCCGGCAATTGTTCGAGGATGGCGAGGAAATCAAGGACCCGCGCATCGATCTGCTGTCGCGCGACGATCTGGGCAATCTTGCACCCACCACCATCATCCTGGCTGGCATCGATCCCCTGCGCACCGAAGGCGAAATGCTGGCAGAAGCGCTGCGTCACGCCGGCACCCCCGTCAACTGTTGGACCTATGATGGTGTAACCCAGGGCTTCTTCGGCTTGGGCGTCATCGTCACCAAGGCGCTGTTCGCCCAGACCGACGTCGCCCAGGTGCTGGGCAAAGCCTTCGTGTCCAGCCGGCAGAGCTGAGCCATAAGCCGCTCATCGAATCAGAAATATTGCCCCAGGCGCCCTCTCTTGTTATGAGCGGGCAGCATTTGGTTTGCCACGAACGGCCCCAGACCCCTTGCGGGTCGTGGGGTCTGTTGCCATCTAGGGCTTAGATTTTGGCTGGGCGCGCGCGACGCGACCGGCAACGCATGGAGAACGGGTTTTTGTCCAAAAAGGATTTCTACGAGGTGCTGGGCGTCGCCAAGGGCGCCGATGACGCATCGCTCAAGAGCGCTTATCGCAAGCTCGCCATGCAGCATCACCCCGATCGCAATCCGGGCAATGCCGACGCGGAAGCCAAGTTCAAGGAAATCAACGAAGCCTACGATACCCTCAAGGACGGCCAGAAGCGCGCCGCCTATGACCGCTTCGGCCACGCCGCCTTCGAAAACGGCGGCGGCCGCGGTGGCGCTGCGGGCTTCGGTCCCGAATTCAGCTCATCGATGTCCGATATCTTCGACGATATCTTCGGCGATTTCATGGGCGGGCAACGCCGCGGCGGTGGTGGCTCGTCCAAGCTGCGCGGCAGCGATCTGCGCTATAACCTCGAAATCAGCCTCGAGGAAAGTTTTGAAGGCCGCACGGTGGAAATCGACGTGCCCACGCTCGTCGGCTGCACCACCTGCGATGGCTCGGGTGCCAAGCCCGGCACCGGCACCCACACCTGCCGGCAATGTAACGGCCACGGCAAGGTTCGCGCCGCCCAGGGCTTTTTCACCATCGAACGCACCTGCCCGGTCTGCCAGGGCCGCGGCCAGATGATGGACCAGCCCTGCACCGATTGCGGTGGCCAGGGCCGCCGCCAGGAAAATCGCAAGCTCTCGGTCGATATCCCAAAAGGCATCGAGGACGGCACCCGCATCCGCCTCGCCAATGAAGGCGAAGCCGGCGTTCGCGGCGGACCCCCGGGCGATCTCTATATTTTCATCTCCATCCGCCCGCACGATCTGTTCCAGCGCGACGGCGCCGATCTTTATGCCCGTGTGCCCATCGCCATGACCACGGCGGCCCTCGGCGGCGAGTTCGAAGTGCCAACGCTCGATGGCGCCCGCGCCAAGGTCAAGGTCGCGGCAGGCACCCAGCCGGGCCAGCGCGTCCGCCTCAAGGCCAAGGGCATGCCCGTACTGCGCTCCAAGGATGTCGGCGATCTCTATGTCCAGCTCGACATCGAGACCCCCCAGGCCCTCAGCCGCCGCCAGCGCGAACTCCTCGAAGAATTCGCGCGGCTGGAGACAGAGGAAACCAGTCCCACATCGGGCGGGTTCTTCGACAAGCTCAAGAAGATGTTTGAGGCTTGAGGCCGTTCAAAATCGCTCCAGTGGAGCAATTTCAGGCCTCAAGGCCATGAGAGCTACGCTCGAATGGCACGCACCTCCCACACACTCAATGTCATCCCGGCGCAGGCCGGGATCCAGCCCGAGATCACGCCACAGCCGCAAGGTGGCCGTCCCGAAGTCTGTCTGAGTCAGCCGAACCATCGGAGGATGGATCCCGGCCTACGCCGGGATGACACTGCGGTTGCTAAACCATCCGGGGCTTGCCTGCCTCAAGCCGCCACCGCTTGCCTTAACTGTCCCACCAGCGAATTGGTGCTCGTGCCCACGATCTCCACCTGGTGGATCGCCCCGATCAACTCGGTCCCGCCATTGAGATGCACCGCCTGCAGATAGGGCGATCGCCCACCCACCTGGCCCGGCATGCGCCCCGGCCGCTCGATCAGCACCGGCAGCGTCTTGCCCACGCATGAAGCATGGAACGCCGTCGTCTGCTTGTTGACCAGTTCCTGCAGCCGCCACAGGCGTTCGTTCTTGACCACCTCGCCAATCTGGTCGCCCAGATTGGCGCCCGGCGTACCCGGCCGCGTCGAATATTTGAACGAATAGGCCGAGGCATAGCCCACATCGGCGATGATCCGCAGCGTGTCCTCGAAATCCTGGTCGCTCTCGCCCGGGAAGCCGACAATGAAATCGCCCGACAGCGCCATGTCCGGCCGTGCCGTCTTGATACGTTCGATCAGCGTCATGTATTCGGCCGCCGTGTGGCGCCGGTTCATGGCCTTCAAAATACTGTCCGAACCCGACTGCACCGGTAGGTGCAGATAGGGCATCAGGATATCGAGGTCCCGATGCGCCGCGATCAGCGCATCGTCCATGTCGCGCGGATGGCTCGTGGTATAGCGCAGCCGCTCCAGCCCCGAAATTTCCGCCAGCCGATAAGCCAGTTCCCCCAGGCCCACGCTGCGGCCCTTGTCATCGCCGTGATAGGCGTTGACGTTCTGGCCCAGGAGCGTGATTTCCTTGACGCCGGCCTCCACCAGCCCCCGCGCTTCCGCCAGCACCTGCGCCACCGGCCGCGACACTTCCGCGCCGCGCGTATAGGGCACCACGCAGAACGAACAGAACTTGTCGCAGCCTTCCTGCACGGTCAAAAACGCGGTCAGCCCGCGCTTGATCGTCACTTCCTTTTTGGGCAGCGGCAGATGCTCGAATTTGTCTTCCTCGGGGAAGTCCGTGTCGATCACCGCTCGCTTCATGCTCGGATGCAATTGCCGCTGCGCTTCGGCCTTGGCCAGCATGTCCGGCAACCGGTGATAGGCCTGCGGCCCGAATACCATGTCGACCACGGGCGCGCGGCGGGCGATTTCCTCGCCCTCGGCCTGCGCCACGCAACCGGCCACGCCGATCATCATGTCCCCGCCCATGGCACGCCGCTCGGTCTGCAATTCCTTGAGCCGGCCCAGCTCGGAAAACACCTTCTCCGAGGCCTTCTCGCGAATGTGGCAGGTGTTGAGCAGCACCAGGTCCGCCTGCGCAATGTCCAGCGTCGGCTCATAGCCGTGCGGCGCCAGGGCATCGCCCATGCGGTCGCTGTCATAGACATTCATCTGACAGCCATAGGTCTTGATGAAGAGCTTTTTGGTGTTTGCGCGCGTCTCGGTCATATCGGCTCTTTAGCAGAGGACGCGCCAAGACTCAAAGCCAGTGCAACCATGGCGCCCGTCAGGGTGTTTCCCCTTCCAATAAGGGGAATCCAAGATGACCGATACCAACAAGAGTGACAACGCCGCTGCCATGAAGAATGGCAAGAAACCTGGCCCCAAGGATGCGCCGGTCCAGGTTCGCAATGCCGGCGAGGAATCGCAGGCCGACAAGCCCAGCGAATGGGACAAGCAGGATGAAGCCGTCGACGAAAGCTTCCCGGCCAGCGATCCCGCGACAAATTACTAGCGGCGGACCCCGCTAGCTAAACCTTTGTTGTTGCCCGAAACGGGCGAGTGAACCTATGCTTGTCTCCAGGAGTGGGGACAAGCGAGCGGCGCTCGTCCATTATCTCGTGCGGGCGGCATGGCAGAGGCAACTATCAGCAAGACTCCCCAGCGGCGCGCGCGGCGCTCCATCATCTACTACCTGGCAGCCCTGGCGCTGGTTGGCGTCGTGCCGAGCTTCCTCTTTGCAGGCGTCCTGATCGAGCGCAATGAAGCCGCCCAGGAAAAAACCCTCGAAACCCTTATCCTGGCGACCACACGCTCAAGCGTGCAGGCTGTCGAGCGCGAGATTTCCGCCAACATCACCACCCTGCGGGTGCTGGCGTCCTCGCCGGCACTGCGTGAGGGGGATTATCGCGGCTTTTATGCGCGCAGCAAGCTCGCCCTTGTCGACACGGATACCCATCTGTTCGTTGTCGATCCCGATTATACGACCTTTGCCAGCACGCGGGTTCCCTTCGACAGCCCGCGCGTCCAGACTAATGATATCGCCGCAGCGCAAGAAGCCTTCGAAAGCAACGAAGTCGTGGTTTCCGACCTGGTGTTTGGCGCAATCTCGAAAGTGTGGGTCTACAATATCCTGCTGCCGGTCGATCTGGGGCCGGAAGGCAAGAAGCTGATCGCGCTCAACCAGCCCGCCAGCAATTTTGCTTCCGCGCTCTCGACCAACAGCCTGCCCGAAGGCTGGAACGCGGCGCTGCTCGACAATGACGGCCAGATCATCGCGGCAACGCTTGATGGCGGCAATGTCGGCGATCAGTTCACCCCGTTCAACGCCATGGAACAGCCCTATGCCACGGGCTGGCGGCGCATCGAAACCAGCTCCGGTCCGGCCCAGGGCGTGATCCAGCGATCGGCGGCGACGGGCTGGCGGCTGGTTGCCTGGGCGCCGGCATCGATCATCAGCCAGCCGCTGCTGACGGCCATGCTGTCGCTGATTGCGGGCGCTGTCCTGCTGCTCGGCCTGATCCTGGCAGCCCTGTTCTGGGTCAGCCGGCGCATCGGCAGCTCGGTGCGGGGCCTGGCGCGCGATGCCCGGCGGCTGGGTGCTGGCGAATTGGTGGAAGCCAAGCCCTATCCCATCTCGGAGATCGCCGAAGTCTCCGACGCGCTGGCGCAGGCCTCGCGCGACCGGCAGGCCGCCGAGACCGAGGTGCGCTTCCTGATGCGCGAAGTGGCGCACCGCTCCAAGAACCAGATGACCGTCATCGCCGCCATGGCCAAGCAGACCGCACGCGGCGCTACCGAAGTCGGCACCTATGTCGAAAATTTCGAGCGCCGCATCCTGGGTCTCGCGCGCTCCACCGATCTGCTGCTGACCCATGGCCGGCAGGGCGTGGTGCTGGGCGAACTCATCGCCAACCAGATCGCGCCGTTCAGCCCCAGGGACACCAGGCGCCTGACCCTTTCGGGCCCCGAAGTGCGGCTCAACATGCAGGCCGCGCAGATCATCGGCATGGCGCTGCACGAACTCTCCACCAACGCCGTCAAATACGGCGCCTTTGCCGGCGACGACGGTACGCTGTCGGTCCGCTGGCACATTGCCGGCGAAAAACTCCATTGGATCTGGCGCGAAACCGTGGCGCGGGCGCTGCCCGAGGCATCCCGGGTGGGCTTTGGCACGACGGTGCTCAAGACCATGGTGGCGCGCTCTCTCGATGCGGAAGTCGAGCGCATCGGCCATGCCGATGGCATCGAATGGCGCTTTGCCGTTCCGCTGGCCTCGATCGATCCGGTCCAGGCGCCCGAGCCTGAGCCCGAACAGGACCTTGCCGCTGAATAATTCTGGCATTCTGGCGCACTTTGCCCTATATGCAGCCCAGCCTTAGACCCCCTGGGGTCCTTTGGCGTTTTCACGGCCCCTCCTGGACGACATCCCGGCCGGGGCGACCCCTATCCTCCAATTAAGGATCTATCCGATGTCGATTACGCCAGAGCGCAAAGCCGAACTCATCCAGGAATATGCAATCAAGCCAAACGATACGGGTTCGCCCGAGGTGCAGATTGCAATCCTGTCCGAGCGCATTGCCAATTTGACCGAGCACTTCAAGGGCCACAACAAGGACAACCATTCCCGTCGTGGTCTGCTCAAGCTCGTTTCGACCCGCCGTTCCCTGCTTGATTACGTCAAGAAGGTCGATGACTCCCGTTACAAGACCATCATCGAAAAGCTCGGCCTGCGTCGCTAAACGTAGTTCTTTGAATTTGCAGGTGCGGGATTTTCCTTCCGCATCTGCCTCTGCAATGGCGCCCTGATCGGGCGCCGCCGGCGAATGCCGGAGCATGGCAGGATTATTGGCCGCTCTCCTTCATGGGAGCTGCTTGTTGTCTTGCCCATGTTTCGTTCTTCGCCCGACGTAAACAGCACCTGTTTTGAGCCCGCTTCACACATGGGGTGTGCGGCAGGGTGGGTGCACCGGTTGAGTTCGTGGTTCTTGCCTTGATGGCCACCGCGTTCCCGCTCCGCCGGCAGAATGGAAAGACGAAAAACATGACGATCAATTTTGATCACCACAAGGTCGAGCTCAACTGGGGCGGCCAGCCCCTGACGCTCGAAACCGGCAAGATGGCCCGCCAGGCCGATGGCGCCGTGCTCGCTACCCTTGGCGAAACCGTGCTGCTGGCGACCGTTGTCAGCGCCAAGTCCGCCAAGCCGGGCCAGGACTTCTTCCCGCTGACCGTCAACTACCAGGAAAAGTATTTTGCCGCTGGCAAGATCCCCGGTGGCTATTTCAAGCGTGAAGGCCGTCCGACCGAGAACGAGACCCTGACGTCTCGCCTGATCGACCGCCCGATCCGCCCACTCTTCCCCGAAGGCTACAAGAACGAGACCCAGGTGGTCATCACCGTTCTGCAGCACGACATGGAAAACAACCCAGACGTGCTGGCCATGGTCGCAGCTTCCGCTGCCCTGACCATTTCGGGCATTCCCTTCATGGGCCCGATCGGCGCTGCCCGCGTCGGTTATGTCGATGGTGAGTACGTCCTCAATCTCGCCGTAGATCGCCGCAGCGAATCCAAGCTCGACCTCGTCATGGCCGGCACCGAAGACGCCGTGTTGATGGTTGAGTCCGAAGCCAAGGAACTCAGCGAAGAAATCATGCTGGGCGCCGTGATGTTCGGCCATGCCGAATCGCGCAAGGTCATCCAGGCCATCATCAAGCTCGCCGAGCTTGCCGCCAAGGAACCCCGCGACTTCCAGGCTCCGGATTATTCCGCCCTCGAAGCCGAAGTGCTCAAGGTCGCCGAAGCCGACCTGCGCGCGGCCTACAAGATCACCAAGAAGGAAGATCGCTACGCTGCGGTCGACGCTGCAAAGAAGGCCGTCAAGGAAGCCTTTGCCGCCAAGATCGAAGCTGGTGAAGTCTCCGCCGAAGACCTCGGCGAAGTGATCCACAATCTGCAGGCCAAGATCGTGCGCTGGAACGTGCTCGATACCGGCCTGCGCATCGACGGTCGTGACCTGTCCACCGTTCGCCCGATCGTTTCCGAAGTTGGCGTCCTGCCCCGCACCCATGGTTCGGCGCTGTTCACCCGCGGCGAAACCCAGGCGCTGGTCGTTGCCACGCTCGGCACCGGCGAAGACGAGCAGTATATCGACTCGCTCGAAGGCACCCAGAAGCAGAACTTCCTGCTGCACTACAACTTCCCTCCATACTCGGTGGGTGAAGCTGGCCGCATGGGTTCCCCCGGCCGTCGCGAAATCGGCCATGGCAAGCTCGCCTGGCGCGCCATCAACCCGATCCGTCCTTCGGTCGAAGAGTTCCCCTACACGATCCGTATCGTGTCCGAGATCACCGAATCCAACGGCTCCTCCTCCATGGCAACCGTCTGCGGCACCTCGCTCGCACTGATGGATGCTGGCGTGCCGCTGGCCCGCCCGGTGGCTGGTATCGCCATGGGCCTGATCCTCGAAGGCGAGAAGTTTGCTGTGCTCAGCGACATCCTCGGCGACGAAGATCACCTCGGCGACATGGACTTCAAGGTGGCCGGCACCGACCAGGGCGTCACCTCGCTGCAGATGGACATCAAGATCGCTGGCATCACCGAGGAGATCATGAAGATCGCCCTCGAGCAGGCCAAGGGCGGTCGTATCCACATCCTGGGCGAAATGGCCAAGGCGCTCTCCGCTTCGCGCGGTGAAGTGGGCGAGTTCGCTCCGCGCATCGAAACCATGAAGATCCCGACCGACAAGATCCGTGAAGTGATCGGCACCGGCGGCAAGGTGATCCGCGAGATCGTCGAAAAGACCGGCGCCAAGATCAACATCGATGACGATGGCACGATCAAGATTTCGTCCTCGGACGGATCGGAAATCGAAGCCGCCATCAAGTGGATCCGCTCGATCACCGACGAAGCCGAAGTGGGCGCCATCTACCAGGGCACCGTGGTCAAGACCGCCGATTTCGGCGCGTTCGTGAACTTCTTCGGTGCCAAGGACGGTCTGGTCCATATCAGCCAGCTGGCCGAACAGCGCGTTGCCAAGACCACCGACGTGGTCAAGGAAGGCGACAAGGTCTGGGTCAAGCTGCTGGGCTTCGACGAGCGCGGCAAGGTTCGCCTCTCCATGAAGGTGGTCGATCAGGCCACCGGCAAGGAAATCACCAAGGATGCTGCGGAAGCACCCGCTGCCGAATAGCGGCAAACTGGAAGCACAATAAAAGAAGGCCCGGAGCGATCCGGGCCTTTTCTCGCAGCATGCTTGCTTTCGTTCGCAATGATTGCGGCGCAGCCGTGGCGGGATTATGCACCTGGCCCCGCCGATGAACCGCCGCTATAACAACCTCTTAGGTTTGTAGTTGCTTTTTAGCCACAGTGAAAATTCATCACATTGTGGCGAGGAACCGACACTCCTGCGCGCCGTTCCGAAAGTGAGGCTTTCCTGCACTAGCGAATAGCGGCAACGCGGCTTAGGGCTTGGGCCACACAGTGTTTGCGTCACCGCTTTCCCAAGGGAACTGCTTTGCTTTCTCGTCGTCTTTTCATGATTGGCCTCCCCGCCGTTGCTCTTGCCGCCTGTTCAACCACCCGCAATCCGGTGGTCGAAGAGCCGCGCATCGATCCGTACTACCAGGCCATGTACGGTGCGATCTACGACGACAAATTCCCCATTCCGGCGATGGATCTCCGCCGGGTTGATCCGCAATTCTGGCGCCAGGAAGTGCCATACATCACCACCGAGCGCCCAGGCACCATCGTGGTGGATACGCCCAACCGCTTCCTCTATCTGGTGATGGAAGGCGGCCGTGCCCTGCGTTATGGCGTTGGTGTCGGCAAGAATGAAGCGCTGGTATTCCGCGGAACCGCAACGGTCGGCCGCAAGGCCCAATGGCCGCGCTGGACTCCGACCCGCAACATGGTTCAGCGTGAGCCCGAGCGTTACGGACCCTATGCCGACGGGCTCGAAGGCGGCCCCACCAATCCGCTCGGCCCGCGCGCGCTCTATCTCTACAAGAACGGCCAGGACACCCTGTTCCGTCTGCACGGCACCACCGAGCCCTACACCATCGGCACCAATGTATCCTCCGGCTGCATTCGCCTGATGAACCAGGACATCATCGATCTCTACTCCCGCGTGCCGGTCGGCACCAAGGTTGTCGTGATCAACTGATCCGCGAGCGCCTCCGGGTCACTGCCGCGGCAGCGGAGAGCCTTGCTTCGGATTCCGTAGTCACCGAAGCGAAGTTCGCTGCTGTCGCGACACTGGCCCGGAGATGAAACTGCACAAAGCCCGGTCAATAGCCGGGCTTTTGTTTGTCCGCCGCTTTGCTTTGACCCAAGCCCGCCTTTGCGAGATATAGGAACCATCACGCTGGAGGGGCAGATGGCCGACATCTTGGAATACTGCCAGGGCTTGCATCAGGTCAGCTTCAAGCCCGGCGCCGTGATCCTGCCGGAAGGGGAGCAATTCGGCCGCCTGTTCGTGTTGATCGAAGGCGAGGTCGAGGTGATCCGCGAACGCACCCAGGTCACCCATGTCGATGAGCCGGGCTCAATATTCGGCGAAATGGCCGTATTGCTCGACATGCCGCACACGGCCACGGTCAAGGCACTCTCACCGGTCCGGGCATACGAAATCCCCGACGCCTTGACCTTCCTGGACAGCCGGCCCGAGTTTTCGCTTCACATCGCCACCATGCTGGCCCGCCGGCTGTATTATACCACCTCCTATCTGGTAGATCTCCAGCAACAGGCCGCCGGCAAGCGGCAGGACCTCGACCTGGTCGACCAAATCCTCGCAACCCTTGTCGAACCCGCCGACCTCTCCAGGAAACGCAAGAAAAGCTGATGCCGGACACCAAGCCAACACTGTCGATAACATACTGCACCCAGTGCAACTGGCTGCTCCGCTCTGCTTGGATGGCCTCCGAAGTGCTCTCCACCTTCAGCCTCGAAATGGGCGCGGTTACCCTGGTGCCGGGCACGGGCGGAATTTTCGAAATCCACATCGACGGGGACCTGGTCTGGGAGCGCAAGCGCGACGGCGGCTTTCCCGACGTCAAGCAGCTCAAGCAATTGGTGCGCGACCGCATCGACCCCGATCGCGATCTCGGCCACATCGATGGCCACAAGGCCGCGCGCTAGCCTGGGGCTTCCCTTCCGCTCTCACGCCGCTATTCTATCCCGGTAAGCAGCCGGCTAGCGGCTGCCAAGATGGAGCCCAGCGTCATGGCACATAAGTTCACGATTTCGGCCGCCGCCAGCGATCAGTTCAAGTTTGCCTTCGAATACAACAGCGAAAAGATCTTCTGGTCGGAAGCCTACAAGCAGAAGGCTAGCGCCAAGTCGGCAATCGAATCCCTCAAGAACAACGCTCCCGGAGCCATCACGGTCGATCTGTCCAGCGACGAAACCGGCACCGGCTATCGCTTCGAGATCGTGCAGTCCAAGGATGCGCAGCATTTTGTGCGCTTCGTGGCCAGCAATGGCGAAACCATGGTCCGCACCGAAACCTATGCTTCCAAGGCCTCAGCCAAGAACGCCATCCAGTCGCTGCAAACCAACGGTCCCAGCGCAAACGTAGAAGACTAAAGCACAAAGCCCCTCCCAAGCCTTGCGTGCTTGGTCTAGTCTCCCGGCAAAACATCGCTCGGGAGACTGTTGCCTCATGCCTTCGCTTACCAGATTCCTTGCCGCTGCCGCAGTTCTGACGGCTTTGAGCCTGCCTGGCGTCCAGGCACAGGACTTGCCCGATCTCGCTGGCCGCGAAATCGTGGCCGTCACCGAGAACGCCTATGTGCCGCTGAACTTCGCTGATCCGCAAACCGGAGAGGGCGTCGGGCTGGAATACGACCTCTTCAACGAAATCGCCAAGCGCCTCAACGCCACGGTCAAGTGGGAGCTTTCGAGCTGGGATGTGATGATCCAGGCGGTACGGGATGGTCAGTTCGACATCGGCATGGACGGCATCACCATCAATGACGAGCGCAAGGAACTCATCGAGTTTTCCGACAGCTATCTGACCTCCCAGCAATTGATGCTGGTGCGCGCCGACGAAACGCGCTTTGCCGATGCGCAGGCTTTTTCTGCTGACAGCGATCTTTTGGTCGGCGCACAGGCCGGCACCACCAATTTCTATGTCGCCGTCTATGATGTGCTGGATGGTGACGAGGCCAATCCGCGCATCAAGCTGTTCGACACCTTCGGCGCCTCGGTACAGGCGCTGCAATCGGGCGATGTCGATACCGTCCTGATGGACCAGACCTCGGCCAACGGCTATATCGGCGCCAATCCGGGCGCCTTCAAAATCGTCGGCGAGCCCCTTGGCACCGAAGATTTCGGTTTCATCCTCACGCCGGGCTCCGATCTGGTCGCACCGGTGAACGCCGCCCTTGCCCAGATCAAGGCGGACGGCACCATGGAAGCGCTGCAAAAGAAGTGGTTCTACGACTACAACGCAGCGCAGTAGGTCCGGCTTGGCCCATGTAACAACCACCGGGTCATTCCCGCGAAAGCGGGAACCTCTGTTTTCATTCCAACCATCGCAACGGAGGTTCCCGCTTTCGCGGGAATGACCCGGTGGAAAAAGCGCACAAGTAAACACTCCCCCTGAACGGGGAGGAGTGGTTCCCTGCCGAACGAACCAAGGCCTCCCAGCCAAAGCCATGACCTACACCCCCCGTCCACCATCGCTCCTGTCGCGCATCCCCTGGTGGCTGTTGGCAATCGGCCTGCTGTTCGTGCTGGGCGCATGGGGCATTTCCGGCAGCACCACCTATAGCCAGATCTTCCGCTCGCTGCAGGGCGGCATTCTCACCACGCTCTGGGTCACCGGAGTGGCCTTTTCGGCGGCTACCATCCTGGGCCTGCTCGTTGCCCTTGCCCGCACCTCGGGCAATCGCGTCCTGCGCGAGATCGCGACGTTCTATGTCGAGATCATCCGCGGCATTCCCGTGCTGGTGTTCCTGTTCTACGTCGCCTTCGTCGGCGCGCCGGGCCTTGTTGCCGTGGTCAATTGGCTGCTGCAGCCGTTCGATAGTGCCATCACCATCCGCCAGTTTGATTTTGTCTGGCGCGCCATTGTCGCGCTCACCATCTGCTATTCGGCCTTCATCGCTGAGATCTTCCGAGCCGGCATCGAGGCGGTGGACCGAGGCCAGTTGGAAGCCGCGCGCTCGCTGGGGCTATCGCGCTGGAAATGCTTCCGTCTGGTGACCTTTCCCCAGGCGCTCCGCACCATCCTGCCGCCGCTCGCCAACGATTTCGTGTCCATGATCAAGGATTCGGCGCTGGTTTCGGCCTTGGGCGTGCAGGACATCACCCAATTGGGCAAAGTCTATTCGTCGGGCACCTTCCTGTTCTTCGAAACCTATAACGTGGTGGCCTATCTCTATCTCACCATGACCATTTCGCTCTCGCTGCTGGTGCGCCTGCTGGAGCGCTCCATGCGCGAAAACCGCTACTGACCCTTGCGGCGGGGCAGGGGGCGGGCCATGTGTGAAACCGCCAATAAGGAGCCCTCTGCATGAACAAGTTCGTCAGCCTCGCCCTCGCCGCACCTCTCGCGCTGCTCCTCGCGGCCTGCGGCGATAGTCGCGAAGTGGGCAATGTGGGTGTGGACTGGACGGGAAACGACATCGCCATCGAGGCCGTGGCCGATCCGGAGGTGGATGGCGTCGTCTGCCATCTGGCCTATTTCAATCGCTCGTTCATCGATCGCGTCAGTCAGGGCAACTGGTTCGAGGATCCGTCCTATTCGGCGCTGGACTGCTCGGTGATGGGGCCCATCACCATCGGCGACATCAACACCAGGGCAGGTGGCGAAGAGGTCTTCCGCCAGGGCCGCTCGTTGATCTGGAAATCGCTGCGCGTCACCCGCGTCTATGATGCGTCCAGCAATTCGCTGATCTATCTGGGCCATGCCCGCGAAATTCAGCAGGGCTCCGGCAAGATGAGCCTCTCGGTCATACCGCTCGCGACCGAACAGGTCATCTGGACCAACGGCGCGCCTGCCCCATAAGAAAAAGGCCCGGTGTGAACCGGGCCTCTTGGTGATTATTGCGTAACGGGCGGACAATCAGCCTTGGTCTGATCATCGATGGCGTCGCCTTCGTCGGCTTCGTCAACGTCTTCTTCGTCAGCCTGTACCGACAAGGATTCGTTATCCTGCAATGTTTCTTCGCCTTCCAGCTCGGCAGCAGGAGCTTCCATGCCGTCGGTAGCCAGTTCAGCACATTCGGCATCGCTTGCGGGCCGCTCGGCTTCCTGTGCGAACGACACCGAGGTGGCGCCAAACATCAGGGCAGCGGCAGTAACAAGAGCAAGGGCAGAGGATTTCATTTCATCATCTCCAGTTGAATGGGGCGTTCTTCTTTCGCGATTACCCACCCTCAACGCCTCACGATGGAATTTGGTTAGTTCACGACCTCGTGAGCGGTTCGCATCGCCCTCATCGAACTGGCCCAGACGTGGACATTTCCCCCAGGCGTCACTTGGGGCAAGCCCATGCTGTCCGAAGGGCGTTGGACATAAAAACTTTTCAACCCGTTGCGCTTACATCGCACCGTGCCGCTACGATATCCTGAGCACTACACACACCGGGCATCGGCGCCCGAAAGGACAATAACCCATGGCAATTCTGATTGGCGACACTGCGCCCGATTTCACGCTGGATTCCACCGAGGGTCCAATTCACTTCTACGATTATATCGAAGGCTCCTGGGCTGTGCTGTTCAGCCATCCCAAGAACTTTACGCCCGTCTGCACGACGGAGCTGGGCTATACTGCCAAGCTGAAGCCCGAGTTCGAGAAGCGCGGCGTCAAGGTGCTCGGTCTTTCGGTCGACAAGCTGGAAGATCATGGCGGCTGGGCCAAGGACATCGAGGAAACCCAGGGCCAGGCGCTCAATTTCCCGCTGCTTGCCGACACCAAGGGCGAAGTGGCCCGTCTCTACGACATGATCCACCCCAATGCCGACAACACGCTGACCGTACGCTCGGTGTTTGTCATCGGGCCGGACAAGAAGGTGAAGCTCAAGATCGAGTACCCGGCATCCACTGGCCGCAACTTCGATGAGGTGATCCGCGTCATCGATTCGCTGCAGCTGACCGCCAAGCATTCTGTCGCCACCCCGGTGAACTGGAAGAACGGCGAAGACGTGATTATTGCAAGCTCGCTTTCCGCCGAAGCCGCAAGGGAGAAGTTCCCCGATGGCTGGAAGGAACCCAAGCCCTATCTGCGCATTGTCCCCCAGCCCCGCGCGTAACGACGCGCATCTCGTTTTCTCCCTGACTGACTGGGCGGTGGTTGATCCACCGCCCTTTTCTTTGTGCCAGCCGATGACCCCGTCGAACCACGAGGTCGCAGCACTTACCCCACTGCGAAGCTGGAATTTACGTCCTGTGGCTTGACCAGGCTCACAGTGCGCAACGCCGCGGCAAAGGCCAGTGCCGCCATGGCCGCACCCAGGATATAAACCGGCACAATCGCGAACTTGATGTCCGCTACCGAACTCGCGGTCGCAAGGCCCGCCGCATTGGCTGCCACCCCTGCCAACGCCGCGCCGATGGCATTGCCGGCCGATTGCGTCGTCGGCATCAAGGCCGAGGTGCGGTCGCGCTCGGCGTCGCTGGCCGCTTCCATCATGGTGAGGTTGAGATAGCCGTTGCAGGTGCCGAAGCCCGAGCCGATAACGAGCTGGCCGATAACGACGACTGCCACGAGGTCCAGTTGCAACCCGATCAGCACCAGCACAAGCCCGGTCGCGATCATCGCCGGCCCCAGGCGGATCAGGGTCTTGCGCGTTTCCTTCTGGCGCACATTGGCGACGAGGATCGCCGATGCGCTCCAGGCCACGGCCAGAACTGCGGCGATCACGCCCGCCAGCGTCGGCCCCAGCCCCCACATCTCCTGCACCACCAGCACCAGGTAAACCGCCGAGCCGGCCCCAGCCACGTTGATCAGCAGGGTCATCCACAACCCCGTGCCGACTACCGATACCGGGCGGAACGCATCGAGCGGCATCAGCCGGTCGCGGCTGCGGCCATCGAGCCAGACCGCTCCAACCAGCAGCAGCGCCGCGCCGACCAGCAAGCCCGTGGCCTGCCAGGGCGGCGCAACACCGGCCAGCGCCACCAGCATGATGCCAAGGCCAATGGCCAGCAGCCGCAGCCCGGGAAAACTGACGGGCTTTTTGTCCTCGCTCCGCCCGCCCGGCACCACGAACATCACCATCACGGCAAAGATCAGCACCAGCGGCACGCTGATCAGGAAGGCTGCGCGCCACGAAACCAACTCGGTCAACAGTCCCGCGATGGCCGGTCCGCCAAACGCGGCAATCGCCCAGATCATCGCCTGCATCCCAAAAACCTTGGGCACGAGCCGCGACGGAAACAATTCCGGAATCAGCGCAAAGCAGATCGCCGACACCACGCCCTCGCCCAGTCCCTGCAACGCCCGGCCCACCAGCACGATCGGCATGGAGGTGGCATTGGCGGCAATCAGAGTGCCGACCAGGAATACGCCGGCCGAGACCAGCAAGGCGGTCTTGGCGCCAAGCCGCTGCTTCAGCAGCGCCGATCCAGAACCGCCCACGATCGCAAACACCAGGAACAGCGTCAGCGCCCAGGAAATCAGCGCGACACCGCCCATTTCCTGCACCGCCGTGGGCAGTGAAATCGACGACAGGAACGCGTTGAACGCCAGCAAGGCCACGCCGATGCACAGGATCAGCGTCACGCTGGCATAGCGCGGGGTAAAGATTTCGGCCCAGCTGCCGCTGCTTGATGGTTCGGACATGGCGGATTGTTCCTGCGGGTAACCTCTTGGGGTGCTCTTATACGAGCTGATTTAAAAAGGAGAAGCTTGTTTTATTCTGGCGCGACTCCGGAAGCCGGCAATTGCAACGATACACCGCGAGTTATGCTAGCTGCTACGCGATCTTAACCCAGCATGCGCATGCTGCGGCGCCCTTCACTCCGTCAGGACCATGTGCGTGACCGGTCAGACTTCTCTGCGCTCTGGCCCCGATTGGCGCCTCGTCACCGGGGTGTTCATCGTTGCCGCCACGACCCTGGTCGTCCGCACCATGATGGGCCGTTCCGGCCTGCCGTTTTTCGCCGACACCGACGACGCCATGCGCATGGTCATGGTGCGCGATTTCCTGGCCGGCCAGAACTGGTACGATCTCACCGTTCACCGGCTCAACACTCCGTTCGGCGCTGAAATCCACTGGTCGCGCCTGATCGATCTGCCGCTCGCCGTTCTGGTGCTGGTGTTCACGCCGCTCCTCGGTGCCGATACGGCGCTGCTCGCCGCCGGCACGATATGGCCCATGCTGCTTCTGGCCCTGCTGCTGTGGCTCAGTGCCAGCCTCGCCTTCCGGCTGGTCGGCCCCGAAGGCGTGTTCCCCGCCCTGATCCTGCCATTGCTGAGCCCGGCAATAACAGCCGAATTCACACCCGGCCGCGTCGATCACCACGGCGTCGTCATCGTTTTGACCTTCGCCATGGCGTGGGCTTCGGTCGAAGCCATTACCCGCCCGCGCTTCGCCATCCTCGCGGGCCTGCTGACCGCAACAGCCCTTGCAATCGCCACTGAATCGCTGCCCGCCATTGCCGCCGCGATCATCGTCTTCGGTCTGGCTTTCGTGATCGATGGCCAACGAGCCACCGCCATGCGCGGCTTCGGCTTGGCATTCGGCCTCGGCACGGTTGTGCATCTGGCCATTTTCCGCCCGCCTGCGCGCTGGTTCGAGCCGGCCTGCGACGTTATCTCCCCGCTCTATGTCGGGGTGGCGCTGCTCGTCGCCGTCCTCTTTACGCTGGCCAGCATCGTGCCCCCGCTCCGCGCACCCTGGCAGCGCTTCCTCCTTCTCGCCATACCGGGAGCCACAGGCCTGCTTGTCCTGGCCTCCTTTTTCCCCCAATGCCTCAGCGGCCCCTATGCCGCGCTCGATCCATGGCTCCAGGCCAACTGGATCGCAGCAATCGTCGAAGCCAAGCCCTGGCTCTCCAATTTCGTCGACACGCCCGCCTATGCCGTAGCAATTGGCCTTCCGCCGCTCCTTGCCGTTCTGATCGTGCCTTACCGCCTCTGGCGCGTGTCCGAAAGCCGCGCCCAATGGGCCGTGCTGCTGGTGTTCCTGGTAACAACGGCTCTCGTCATGCTGGCGCAGGTGCGCGGCGCGCGCCTTTCCATCATGCCGGCCATGCCCGCCGCCGCCTGGCTCATTGTTTCCATGCGCCACCGCTACCTGGCCAATCGGCGGCCGGGCAATCTGGCAGCCTTGCTTGGCAGCTGGCTGGCCTTTTCCGGCGTCGTGCTTGCGCTGGCTGTGAGCGGCATCCTTGCGCTGCTGCCGGGGCAGCCTGAACGGGCCGGCAATGGCCGCGCCAACACCGAAGCGTGCCTTGTGCCTTCCGCCTTTGCCGATCTTGCAGCCATCCCGCCCGAGCGCATCATGTCGCCGATCGATCTGGGTGCCCACCTCTTGCTCTATACCCCGCATGCCGTGGTGGCCGCGCCCTATCATCGCAATGAGCAGGGCGTGCTTGACGCGTTCCGTTTCCTCAACGAGCCCATCGCCACGGCCCGGACCATTCTTGCCGATCGCGGTGTCTCACTCGTCGTCGTCTGCCCCGGCATGCCCGAAATGGGGGGGATCCCGGGCAAGGCGGAAGACAGCTTCGTCTCGCTTTTCGCCCGCGATGCGCTGCCCGGCTGGCTGCATGATGTGAGCCTGCCTAATAGCCCCCTGCGCATCTATTCGGTCATGCCCTGAGCCTTTTGCCCGGGCGGAATTGACAGCGCTCCCCTCGCGCCCCTACTACCCCAAGGCAAATATGAGGGAACCCGCCAGATGACGCCGTCTCGCATCGCAACGCGCTTTGAAGCGCTCAAGGCCGAAGGCCGCCCGGCGCTCGTCACCTTCGTGATGGGCGGCGATCCCGACCTCGCCACGAGCCAGGCGATCTTCGATGCCCTGCCACAGGCCGGCGCCGATATCATCGAGCTTGGCATGCCCTTTTCCGATCCCATGGCCGACGGCGTTGCCATCCAGCTGGGCGGCCAGCGTGCGCTCGCCGCCGGACAGACCTTGCGCGGCATTCTGGGCATGGTGGAAGATTTCCGCCGCAAGGACGAGACCACGCCCGTGGTGCTGATGGGCTACTACAATCCCATCTTCATCTTCGGCGTCGACAAGTTTTTGGCCGCCGCGAAGGCAGCCGGCGTCGATGGGCTCATCATCGTCGACCTGCCGCCCGAGGAAGACGAGGAACTCTGCATTCCCGCGCTCGAGGCCGGCATCAACTTCATTCGCCTCACCACGCCAACCACCGACGACAAGCGCCTGCCTGCGGTGCTCAAGAACACTTCGGGCTTTGTCTATTATGTCTCGATGACCGGTGTGACCGGCGCCGCCATCAAATCGCGCGGCGCGGTGGGTGATGCTGTCGAGCGCATCAAGGGCCACACCGATCTGCCCGTCGCTGTCGGCTTCGGCATCAAAACCGCCGAAGATGCCGCCGAAATCGGCCGCCACGCGGATGGCATCGTGGTCGGCACAGTCCTCGTCGAAGCCGTCGGCAATTCGCTGGTCGATGGCAAGGCAACCGACCGCACCGTTGCGGCCGTCCGCGACATCGTCGCAGACCTGGCCCGTGGCGTGAAGCGGGCCCGCTCCTGAACTAAAGCATGTCGCACCGGATGGGATTCACGCAGTAGACCTCATGGTGAGCTTGTCGAACCACGAGGGCGTGGCACCAAGCCTCCACTAGCTGAGCTCAATCAAACGCGACGCGCTGTAACGCAGGCGGCCTGTTGGTAAGGCCGCCTGCGCTGCGATTACTGCACGCTCGTTGCGTTGGCAGCTGCCGGCACTATGGTCGTAGCAGCAGCCGCGGCGGCAACCGGCACCTCGGGTAGTTCAGAAAGATCGACTTCAGCCAGACGGTCGGCGCAAATATCGGCGGCACCGTCAATCGGGTCCTCGCGATCTGCAAAGGTAACCCAGCCGCCCTCTTCGATCAGCCCGTCGCGGCTATAGCTGCTCGCCTCGGTGAGCGCCGTCAAATTGACCCGCGCATCGGGCGAGGCCAGATAGCGCTTGACGCATATGTCGGCAGCGAGTTCGGCAACCGCCTGGTCGGCAGCATTAGCGGCCTGTTCTTGTGCGGAACCCGCCGTTACCCAACCGCCCCAGGTAAAGCCGAGTACCATCGTGGCAACAATGCAGCCGGCACATGACCAAAACATGACCGCCTTGCTCGCTTTGAAGTCCCGGAATTTTTCTCCTATTGCAGACATTATGCTGCCTCCTCATTAGTTTATCGGTGATTGCACGCCTCAAAAGGGCGCTCGGAATGATTCCAGAGTGCCATATTTCGGCCGAAATTACCAATCCGGCAATATACATGAGGAGTAAAGAAAACGCGGAATCTGGAACTGTATTGAGAAGCCATCTGAAATCGCCGGGATATTCGAAGGATGTCAGTGGAAGAAATCGTCTGGATTTATAGTATATGGCAGGACATCTCGCACAATGTTGTGAATACATCACGGTTTGAGGAGGGCAGCCTGTGGAAGTTCCGCGTCTCGCCTTTGCCCTGCCCGCCCCACCCTGATAAGAATTGCCACAATTGACGCGTAGCTGACCAAAAGCTCACCGCACGAGGCTTGCCATGAACTGGATCGACAATTTCGTCCGCCCCAAGATCCGCTCCATCCTGGGGCAAAAGCGAGACATCGGGGAAAACCTCTGGGTCAAGGATCCGGAATCGGGCGAGATGGTGTTCTACCGCGATCTCGAGGCCAATCAGTGGGTCGTCCCTAATTCGGGTTATCACATGAAGATAAAGCCGGCCGACCGGCTCAAGACCTTCTTCGACGATGGCCAGTATAGCCTCGTCAGCGTCCCTTCCGTTCCCGTCGATCCGCTGAAATTCCGCGACCAGAAGCGCTATGTCGACCGCCTCAAGGAAAGCCGTGCCAAGACCGGCTATGACGACGCGGTGCTGGTTGCCACCGGTAAGCTTTACCAGCGCGACATCACCGTCGCCGTGCAGGATTTCGATTTCATGGGCGGCTCGCTCGGCATGGCAGCCGGGCAGGGGATCATCACCGGTCTTGAAACCGCTGCCAACCGCAAGACGCCCTTCGTGCTGTTCGTCGCTTCCGGCGGCGCGCGCATGCAGGAAGGCGTGCTCTCGCTGATGCAGATGCCGCGCACCACCGTTGCCGTGCTGCGCCTGCGCGAAGCGGGCCTGCCGTTCTTCGTGGTCTTCACCGATCCGACCACCGGTGGCGTTACCGCATCCTACGCCATGCTGGGCGACGTTCATCTGGCCGAACCGGGCGCCCGCATCGGCTTTGCCGGCGCGCGCGTCATCGAGCAGACCATTCGCGAAAAGCTCCCCAAGGGCTTCCAGCGTTCCGAATATCTTTATGAGCACGGCATGGTCGACATGGTCGTCCACCGCCACAATCTGCGCTCCACCATCGGCTCGCTCGCCTCCATCCTGACCAAGGGCGAACCGGTCGGCGAGTTGACCTCCACGGCACCCACCCTGGCCCGCGCCACCATGCGCGATGCAGCTTTGGCGGCCGAAGGCGATGATGATGAATTGACGGCGCCGAGCGCCGCTCACGCCGAGTAAGTCTTTACCGGCATTTAAGCACACGGCCCTATCTTTGAGCACGGATGCACACGGCGGATGATTCCGCCGTGCTGCCATTTGCCAAGGGGGTCATCCGTGCCAAAGTTCTCCATGCCGATCGCGCGCAAGCTGCCGCTTGCCCTGCTGGGTTCTGCCCTCTTGGTCAGCCTTGGCGTGGGCGCGGCCAGCTACATGATCGGCTCGGACGCTCTGCGCCACTCGGCCGAAACAAATCTGGCGACCCTGGCCAGCGAACGGGCCAGCAAAGTCTCCTCTTATCTCGACTCCGTCGAAAGCGATCTGGTCGCCACCTCCCGCTCCGAGGCCACCATTCAGGCCCTGCGCGATTTCGCCGGCGCCTGGCTGTCATTCAAGGTCGATCCGACCGCCGAAGTGCGCAAGCTCTATGTCGACGACAATCCCAACAAGGACAATCTGGCGGCTCTGGAAACCCTGGGCACCACCGGCGCCTATGACGTGCCCCACACCCGTTCGCACGCCGCCTTCCGCAACCAGATCGCCGTCCGCGGCTACCGTGACCTCTACCTCTTCGATCTCAAGGGGGCGCTGGTCTATTCGGTCAATAAATCCGCCGATTTCGGCACCAGCTTCGCCGAAGGCGGCCCCTTCGCGGCCACTGCCCTGGGCAAGGCCTTCCAGCAGGCAATCGCCATCGAAAACCCTGACGATTTGGTCTTCGAGGATTTCGCGCCCTATGAGGTCGCCGGCGGCCTGCCCGCCAGCTTCTTCGCCAAGCCCGTCTTCAACGCCCAGGGCCGCAAGATCGGCGTCCTTGCGCTGCAACTGCCCTCCGAGCGCCTCGATGCCGTGGTGGGTGACCGCACTGGCCTCGGGCAAACCGGCGAAGTGATCGTCGTCGGCAGCGACAATCTGCTGCGCTCCGATTCCACCTTCACCCCCGACAATGATGCGCTGGTGACCCCCTTCGTCACCCCCGTGCTCGATCAGGCCCTTGCCGGCACGCCAGCCAATGGCGAAACCCTCGACTATCGTGCTACCGACATGCTGGTCGCCGCCGCCCCCATCGCCACCCGCGGCCAGCCCTGGGCTGCCGTCGCCATCATGGCCACCGACGAAGTGCTGGCCCCCGTCGCCAACATGCGCAACATGATGCTGTTGATCGGCGCGGGCCTGCTGGCCGTCGTCGCCGCCATGGGCCTTTTGTTCTCGCGCACCATCACCCGCCCGATGACCCGCCTCACCGGCACCATGCAGGCCCTCGCCCAAGGCGATCTTGCCACGCAAGTGCAGGGCGCCGAACGCACCGACGAGCTGGGGGCCATGGCCCGCGCCGTCGAAGTCTTCCGCGAAAACGGCCTCAAGGTCGCCGAAATGACCGAGGCTGAAGCTGCCCGCATCATCGCCAACCAGGCCGAACGCAGCGCCATGATGGTGTCGCTGCAGCGCGCCTTCGGCGACGTGGTCGAGGCCGCCATCGCCGGCGACTTCAACCAGCGCGTCGAAACCCAATTCCCCGACGCCGAGCTCAATACCCTCGCGCGCTCCGTCAACACCCTCGTCGAAACCGTCGATCGTGGCTTGGGCGAAACCGGCGAAGTGCTGGCCGCCCTCGCCGACACCGACCTGACCCGGCGTGTCCGCGGCGACTACCACGGCGCTTTCGCGCGCCTCAAGGACGACACCAACGCCGTCGCCGAAAAGCTGGGCGAAATCGTCGGCCAGCTGCGCACCACGTCGGGCCAGCTCAAGCTCGCCACCGGCGAAATTCTCTCCGGCGCCAACGATTTGTCCGAGCGCACCACCCGCCAGGCCGCAACCATCGAGCAAACCTCGGCCTCCGTGGAGCAACTGGCCGCAACGGTCCTCGAAAGCGCCAACCGTGCCGAAGCCGCCAGCGTTCAGGCAAAAAATGTCAGCCGCACCGCCGAAGAAGGCGGGCAGGTCATGGCCGCCGCCACCGAAGCCATGGACCGCATCACCGCCTCCTCCGGCAAGATTTCCAACATCATCGGCCTCATCGACGACATCGCCTTCCAGACCAATTTGCTCGCCCTCAACGCCTCCGTGGAAGCCGCCCGTGCGGGCGACGCCGGCAAGGGCTTCGCCGTGGTTGCCGTCGAAGTGCGGCGCCTCGCCCAATCGGCCGCCAGCGCCTCTTCCGACGTCAAGGCGTTGATCGAGCAGTCCGCCAACGAGGTCAAGGGCGGCACCAGGCTCGTTTCCGACGCCTCCACCAAGCTCTCCTCCATGCTGTCGGCCATCCGCGACAACACCGAGGTGCTCCAAACCATTTCGCACGACAGCCGCAAACAGGCCGGTGCCCTCAAGGAGGTCACCATCGCCGTGCAGCAGATGGACGAAATGACCCAGCACAACGCAGCCCTGGTGGAAGAAACCAACGCCGCAATCGAGCAGACCGAAGCCCAAGCCGTCGAACTCGACCGCATCGTGGAAGTCTTCACCATCGACACCCCGACGCCCCGCCTCGTCGGCAAACCCGCCGCTAGTGCCCGCACCCTCCAGGAAAAACTCAAATCCGCCGCCGGCACCTACCTCCGCCGCTCCAACACCGCCGAAGCCATCGACAAGGACTGGTCGGAGTTCTGATCCCTCAGTCGACACCCTCCCCCTTGCGGGAAGGGATCAAGGTTGGGGGCCGGATTAACTCCGGCACAACGTTGGAACTTGGCCCATTCACCTGCATCTAACAGACCTCATGGTGAGCCTGTCGAACCACGCGGTCAAGCAAGTGGAGCGCGCACCCAACCCCACCTTCCGCCTTGCAGCGCACCCACATCGGCGCTACCTGATCCGCATCTCCCTCTGGACCAAGCCATGTCCCGCACCGATGCCATTCTCAAGCGCCTTTCGGGGCTCCATCCCAAGCTGATCGACCTCAGCCTCGATCGTATCCTGCCGCTGCTTGAAGCCCTGGGCAATCCGCACCAGAAGCTGCCCCCGGTGATCCATGTCGCCGGCACCAATGCCAAGGGCTCGACCATTGCCTATCTGCGCGCCTTCCTCGAAGCCGCCGGCAAATCGGTCCACGTCTACAATTCACCCCATCTGGTGCACTTCAACGAGCGCATCCGGCTGGCCGGCAAGCTGGTCAGCACGGAGCGACTCAACGAGGTCCTGGAGCGCGTCGAACAGATCAACGCCGGCCGCAACATTACCTTTTTCGAGGTCACTACCGCCGCAGCCTTCGTGCTCTATGCCGAAACACCGGCCGACTACCTGCTGCTCGAAACCGGTATGGGCGGCACCTATGACACCACCAATGTCGTGGCGGATCCGCTCGGCGTCATCATCACCCCGGTCGATCTCGATCACCAGGGGTTCCTCGGCAATACCATCGCCGAGATCGCCGCCAATAAGGCGGGCATTCTCAAGCGCGGCAGCAAGGCCGTCATCGGCATCCAGCAGGACGAAGGCCGCGCCGTGATCGACCGCGCCGCCCGGCGCCTGGGCATCACCCCGGTCTACCAGGGCGAGGATTTCCACGGCTCGGCCCAGGATGGCCGCCTCGTCTACCAGGACGAATCGGGCCTGCTCGACCTGCCCCCACCGGCCCTACTTGGCGCCCATCAATTCGAAAACGCTGCTCTCGCCATCGCCGCCACCCGACACTTCGGCTTGCCAGTCGATAGCGACGCCCTCGCGCGCGGTCTGCGCAATGTCGTCTGGCCCGCCCGCATGATGCCGCTGCACGGCAAGCTGCGCGACCAGTTGGGCGCCGGCGCCGAACTCTGGCTCGATGGCGGCCACAACGTCCACGGCGCCCGCGCCATTGCCCACGCCATCGCGGACATGAACCGCAGCCGGCCCGCGCCACTGATCCTGATCATGGGCATGATGAGCAACCGCTCCCCCGCCGAGTTCCTCGAACCCTTCAAGGGCATGGTTCAGGAGGTCTTCACCCTCACCGTTCCCGGCGAGCCCAACGCCCACACCGCCGATTTCATCGCCAGCGACGCCCGCAGCGTCGGCTTGCAGGCCACAACTGCCCCCGACGTCGAAGCGGCCCTGACCCAAGCCGCCAAAACCCCCAACGCCCGCGTTCTCATCTGCGGCTCGCTCTACCTCGCCGGCGACGTCCTCGCCAAAAACGGCACCCCGCCTGATTGAATTCAGCTGCCCCAGAGCCCTCATGGTGAGCCTGTCGAAGCACGAGGGCGAGTGAGTGGAGGCATTTTGCCCAGCCCTCATGGTTCGATAAGCTCACCATGAGGTCCATTGGTCCGGTGAGGGCTGCCCCCTCAATACCGCCCCTGCTCGCTCCCGACAAACGGGTCCACCGGGCTAGTCCCCGCAAATTCCTGCCGCCCCAAAATCGCTTCCACCACCGCCGCCTGCAGCGCCTCGCTCGATCCATAAGCATTCACATAAGCCGGCACCCGCGGCGCATCATGCAAATAATACGGCCAGCCAAAGCTGATCATCAGCGTCGGCAGATCGTGCCAATAGCGCGCCATGGCGCCAAACACCGAACCGGTCAATTTGTGCCAATCGAGAAATATCCGGCTGCGCGTCAACAGCGTTTCCTCGGCAAACAGATAGAGCACCAGATCATAATCCCGCGGGCTCACCGCCATGCCGGGCTGATAAACCGTCACCTCGAACCCCTCCGCGGTCAGCCGGTCGGGAACACTTAGCGGCAGGGGCGCCGGCACGAAGGGCAACACCACGCCGCCCGAAAACACCAGCACCCGGCGATGCTTGTCCAGGCTCAGCGGCACTATCCCGCGAACATCCTTGACCAGCGTCGGCACCCGCCCGGTCACGCCCCGCGCCATATTGGCGCTTTCCTGGTCCCCGACCACAGCCTGTGCCGCTGCCAGGCTCACCTGTGGCTTCTCGACCTTGTGCAAGCCCAGCGCAGCCTTCAGCGCCAGCACGCGCGTTACCGCTTCATCCACCCGCTCCTGCGAAAGCCGGCCGTCGGCCACCGCCTTCACCAGTCGCATCAAATCGGCATTGGGATCATCGGAAAACAGGATCACGTCACAGCCGGCAATCACCGCCTCGGGCAGCACCTCGTCCCGTGGGCCCCAATCGTTCATCCCCGCCATGGGCGTCGCGTCGGACACGATCAGCCCGTTGAACCCCATCTCGCGCCGCAACAGATCCTGGTTCAGGATGCGCGACAACGAAGCCGGCCGGAATGCCTCGGCTCCTGCCTCAGAATCCAGCGCCCGCACGAATGCGGGAAAAGCGATATGCGCCGACATCACGCTCATCACGCCGGCTTCGATTGCCTTGCGATACAGCCGGCCAAAACTCTCTTCCCACTCCGCCATATCAAGCGGATTGACCGTAGTCACCAGATGCTGGTCCCGGTCGTCATAGCCCTCGCCGGGCCAGTGCTTCACCGTCGCCGCTACGCCATTGGCCTGGAACGCTGCGATCTGCGCCAGCGCATGGCGTTCGATTTTCTCGGCATCACTGCCAAACGAGCGCGTGCCCACAATGGCACTCCGCCAGGCCGCGTTGATGTCGATAACCGGCGTAAAACTCCAGTTCAGCCCCACCGCACTGGCTTCCCGCGCCATGATGGTCGAAATCGCCGTGGTCGCCTCGACGTCATCCACCGCCGCAAGCCCCAACGGGTTGGGCACGCTGGTGCCAAACGGCAGGCTCATGCGGCTGCCTTCAAGGTCGGCGCTCACCAGTAAGGGAATGGCGCTATGCTCGGCCAGCTCCTGCACCAGGCCAATCTCGGCCGCCAGATCGTCCGAATAGATCCGGGTAATGCCGCCTGGCTTGAAGCTTCGCACCGTCTCGCTGACTTCATCAGGCTCGCCCCGCGCCAGCAGCACAAACAATTGCGCCAGCTTGTCGCGCGGCATCAGCGCCTCGCGCGTCGTATGCACCCAGGCAATCGCCTCGTTATCCAGATGGAACGGGCTCGCATAAAGATCGATAGCCATCCGAGGGCCTCCCCAGCCTTCTTGTTGGCTGAAGGCTAGTGCTTTTCGCGGCGGCACGGAAGCTGGCGAGGGCAATATCCTGCCCCACCCACTGCGTCACCACCCGGCTTGTCCGGCAGGGCTATCGCATATGAACAGCGTTCAAGGTTCCATCGTCCCCTCGCCCCTTGTATGTTTCCTTTGAGGCCGTGATTGACGATGATCGGCCTTGGAGCGTGGCGTGAGCCATGGTCCGGGCCGGATAGCCTGTAGCCCCTCAGAGCCAGCCAAGCTCGCCCTTGAGCA
>NZ_PYVW01000012.1 GCF_003056355.1 Devosia naphthalenivorans | reverse complement strand
AAAGCTCATCATAACCGCCAACGCCGTGCTCGCCAGCAATACCCTATGGAAAACCAACATGGATTGACACCAAACACGGTTGCTCAGGGGAGAGGTCGGCGCGCAGCGCCGGGTGAGGGGTGCGATGCTGCAAGATGGGTGATGTCCCAGCATCGCACCCTCACCCTGGCTTCCTGCCAGGCCAACATCACGCTGCATTGCAATCCGCCCGCAGCCCCCTAAATATCACCCAACAGTTCTGGAGTACCTCCCCTATGAGTGACAGTAATTCCCCCGGGTGGCACGGGACGACGATCGTTTCCGTGCGCAAGGGCAACAAGGTCGTGGTGGCCGGCGATGGCCAGGTTTCCATGGGCCAGACCGTGATGAAGCACGGCGCCAAGAAGGTTCGGCGCCTGGCCGGCGGCAAGGTAATCGGCGGTTTCGCCGGCTCCACGGCCGACGCCTTCACCCTGTTCGAGCGGCTTGAAGCCAAGCTCGAGCAATATCCCGACCAGCTGATGCGCGCCGCCGTCGAGCTCGCCAAGGATTGGCGCACCGACCGCTATTTGCGCAAGCTGGAAGCCATGATGATTGTCGCCGACAAGACCGACACCCTGGTTTTGACCGGCACCGGCGACGTGCTGACCCCGGATCACGGCGTCATCGCCATTGGCTCGGGCGGCAATTATGCCCATTCGGCAGCGCTGGCCCTGCATCAGGCAACCGAGCTCGACGCCGAAGATATCGCCCGTCGCGCCATGAAGATCGCCGAAGAAATCTGCGTCTACACCAATGGCAACGTCACCCTCGAAACCATCGAGCTCAACGCGTGAACCATTCGATCCGCCAGCTGGGCGCCGCCGAGGCCGAGGCATTTCGCACGCTCAGGCTGGCGGCGCTGGCCGACAGCCCTGAGGCATTCGGTGGCGATCACACCGAGGAAAGCCAGCGGCCGCTCGGAACCTTCACCGCGCAGCTCACCACGAGCGCGGTGTTCGGCGTCTTCGTGGACGGCGCCCTGTGCGGCTTGGCCGGATTGTTCTGGGACGACGGGGCCAAGCGACGGCACATCGGCAATCTCTATACCGTGTACCTCGCTCCGCAGGCTCGCGGAACCGGGTGTGCGCTGCCCTTGATCGAGGCGGTCCTCGATCATGCACGTATCCTGGGCCGAACGCAGGTTCACCTGGGCGTCGGCGCATACAACACACCGGCAGTCCGCCTCTACCAAAAGGCCGGGTTCGAAATCTACGGGACCGAACCCCGGGCCCTGTTTGTGAACGGTCGATTTATCGACGAACACCTGATGGTGCGCTTTCTAGACAAGGCACCAGGAAAGACAGAACAATGACTGAAACCAATTTCTCCCCGCGCGAGATCGTTTCCGAACTCGACCGCAATATCGTGGGCCAGGACGATGCCAAGCGCGCCGTGGCCGTGGCCCTGCGCAATCGCTGGCGCCGTCAGCAGCTCCCGCCCGAGCTGCGCCGCGAGGTGACACCCAAGAACATCCTGATGATCGGGCCGACCGGCGTCGGCAAGACCGAGATTTCCCGCCGCCTTGCGCGGCTGGCACAGGCGCCATTCATCAAGGTCGAAGCCACCAAGTTCACCGAAGTGGGCTATGTCGGGCGCGACGTCGAGCAGATCATCCGCGATCTCGTTGAGGCCGGCATTACCGTGCTGCGCGACCGCCGCCGGGCCGACGTTCAGGCCCAGGCGCACCAGAATGCCGAAGACCGCGTGCTCGATGCGCTGGTCGGCCAATCGGCCGCCCCATCCACCCGCGATTCGTTCCGCCGCAAGCTGCGCAACAACGAGATCGATGACAACGAGATCGAGATCGAGATGAGCCCGGCCCCCAACACCGGTGGCTTCGAGATCCCCGGCATGCCCAATGGCGGCATCGGCATGATCAACCTGTCGGACATGTTCAAGTCCGCCATGGGCGGGCGTGGGGTCAAGCGCAAGATCAAGGTCAAGGACGCTTATGAGCCGCTTATCGCCGAAGAAGCAGACAAGCTGCTCGATCAGGATCAGCTCAAGACCGAGGCTATCGAACTCGTCGAAAACCACGGCATTGTCTTTATCGACGAGATCGACAAGGTCGCCCATCGCGAAGGCGGCGCCCAGGGCGGCCCGTCCCGCGAAGGCGTGCAGCGTGACCTGCTGCCGCTGATCGAAGGCACCACGGTTTCCACCAAATACGGTCCGGTCAAAACCGACCACATCCTGTTCATCGCCTCGGGCGCCTTCCATGTCAGCAAACCAAGCGATCTGCTGCCGGAATTGCAGGGCCGCCTGCCGATCCGGGTCGAGCTCAAGGCCCTCACGCGCGAGGATTTCATCCGCATCCTCAACGATACGGACGCCAGCCTCATCAAGCAGTATGTGGCATTGATGGGCACCGAAGGGGTCACCCTGGACTTCACGCAGGACGCAATCGAGGCGATTGCCGACGCTGCGGTCAAGGTCAACAATTCGGTCGAAAACATCGGCGCCCGGCGCCTGCAGACGGTGATGGAGCGGCTGGTGGAAGACATCAGCTTCGAAGCCCCGGACAAGCAGGGCCAGACTATTCTGATCGATGCGGCCTTCGTCGCCGAAAAGGTCGGCGTGCTCGCCGGCGACACGGACCTGAGCAAGTTCGTGCTGTAGGGGGCAAACACCCAAGCGCCTTGAAGCGCAATTCAACGCACCCACCGGGCGATCAAACCCACGGCGCTGCCCTCGGACTTGATCCGAGGGCCGTTGGCCGCTTGTACCGGGCTGATAGTGGCCCTCGGATCACGTCCGAGGGCAACCCGGTGGGAGGTTGGATACGATAGCAGATGAGTGCTACCCCGCCACCGGTCCCAGCAACCCGCTGGTCCTCACCCCATCGAACACAAACTGCACCGCCAGCGCGGCCAGCAAAATCCCCACCACGCGCGACACCACCGCAAGGCCCGTAACCCCGAGCAGGCGCTGGATGGGAATGGCGACCAACAGCGTCAACCAGGCCAGGAACAGGATCACCACGATCGCCACAAGCACGGCCCAGAATTCGGCCGTGCTGGTGGTCCCGGTGGTCAAAAGGATCACCGCACTGATCGCGCCCGGGCCGGCCAATAGCGGCATGGCGAGCGGAAACACGGCGATATCGTCGCGCTGGCGGGCCTCCACTTCTTCCTCGTCGGTCGTGCCGGTGCCGCCCGAATGGCGGGCAAAAACCATGTCGATGGCGATCAGGAACAGCAGCAGGCCACCAGCCGTGCGCAACGCCGGAATGGTGATGCCGAAGACTTCCAAGATCGGATTGCCCAGCACCGCGAACAGCAACAGGATGCCGGTGGCGATCAGTACGCCGCGCGTCGCGAAGGCAAAGCGTTCCTTGGCCGTATTGCGCTTGGTCAGCGCCGCGAAGATAAACGCGATATCGGCCACGCCCACGGTGGCAAAAAGCGTTGCAAAGGCAACAAAGAAGGTGGTTGTGGGCATGACGCTGCTCCGGAAGGCTCCGGCTAGCGATAGCGGGTTCAGCCCGCCTTGCCCACCCCTAGTGCTTGGCGCGCTGGCTCAGAAAATCCGCAAAGAAAGCCTGGTCGCTGCGCAATAGCGAGCCGATACGGCGTTTTGGTGGAATGATCGGAACTGGCGTGCGGGGCACATAGCGATATTGCGGCGCATGGGCAAAATAGCGGGCCCGCCGCTCCAGCCTTGCCGCTTGGGCACGACGTTCGTCCCGGTTGAACCAGAGCAAAGTCGTGATAACGATGATCCAGATCGCCGCCACTTGCCAGACCATGCCAACCCCACTCGAGTGCTGGCAAATCTATAGCTAATCAAAGCTTAACGCCCAAGCGCAGGCCGGCATTAGCCTTAACCCGCAGCATTTTAGCGAACGCCCGATCCCTGCGCGGAAGCTACTTCTTGCCCTTGTCGCCACCATCGATTGGCACGGCATAAAGTTCGAGCCGGTGATCCACCAGCCGGTAGCCGAGCCGCTTGGCAATGACTTCCTGGATCGCCTCGATTTCCTCGTTGCGGAACTCGATGACGGTGCCGGAACGAATATCGATCAGATGGTCATGGTGCTCATCGGGGATGAGTTCGAAGCGCGCCCGCCCGTCCTTGAAGTCGTGCTTGGTCACAAGCCCCGCTTCCTCAAAGAGGTTGACCGTCCGATAGACCGTGGAAAGCGAGATCCGGTCATCGACGGCCGAAGCGCGGCGATAGAGCTCTTCGACGTCGGGGTGGTCGGAGGCGGCTTCGATCACCTGAGCGATAATCCGCCGCTGGTCGGTCATCCGCATGCCTTTTTGCACGCAGGCTTCCTCGAGGGTCGGTTCATTGGGGCTCTTGCTCATCGAACCGGGTTACCCAAGATCACGCGCCATGACAAGCGCCGTCGCCGCCGAGCCATCCGGCTTGGGGTAATAACCCTGGCGCCTCGAAATGGTGCTAAACCCCTCGCGCGTATAAAGCTTTATGGCGGCGGCGTTCTCCTCGCTGACCTCCAGAAACATGCGCCTGGCAGGGCTCATCAGCAGGTCGTCGAACGCGGCTCGCAGCAGTGCCTGCCCGATCTTCCTGCCGCGCCATTTGGGGTCCACCGCAATGGTCAGCAGTTCCGCCTCATCGGCCGCGATGCGGATCAGCGCAAAACCGGCGATGCGCCGCTTGGCATCACGGGCGACATAGACCGGTGTACCGGGTTCGCTGAGGAAACTGGCAAACTCCGCCTCGGGCCAGCCGCGGTAGAATCCGGTAGCATGGATGCGCGCAAGGTCCCGGGCGTCCCGCGTCTGGCCGGGTTCGATATGGAGCCCAGCCGGCGCCATCCAGAGTTTCATCATGGCTAAAGCCTCTGGATACGCGCTGCCGTCTGCGGCTTGGCGTCTGCGTCCCGCACATAGCTCGCCTCGGGCGGATGCGCTGCCGGATCGGCTGTTGCGCCGTAGCGCGCCACCAACGCAATATCGACAAAAGGGGATTCGATCAGCGTCGAGCCGGGAACGATAGCCTCTCGCGCCGCTTCCATGGCCAGCAGCATGGGCGCGCTCGTGGGTTCGCCGGCGCCGGCAAAGCTCTGGAAATAGGCTTCACCCCGGCGCGCGTCGAGCAGCACGGTCGATGGGCCCGGCACGGCCAGCGACAACGCCAACAGGCTCGGCACGCCGATGACGGGAATAGACCGCGCCAGCGCCAGTCCCCGCGCTGCAGAGAGCCCGATGCGCAGGCCGGTGAACGAGCCCGGGCCGGTGGTGGTAACCACGCGCGTCAAATCCGGATAACCGACCCCATTGCGCTCCAGAAGCTCGCCAATGCGCGTGAAAATCAGTTCGGCATGGCCGGTGGCGATTTCATCCACCGACACATACACCGGCCCGTCAGGCAGCAGCAGCGCCAATTGCAGACGCGGGGCAGCGGTGTCGATGGCAAGGATGGTGGTCATGCTTCCGCTCCCCTCGCCAACGCATCACTGCAATCTTCCACCGCGCCATTCCCATCTGCCACCACGTCATTCCCGCGAAAGCGGGAATCCCACTTCCGTCCGGCAGTGAAGTGAGATTCCCGCTTTCGCAATGACGCCGTGAGGAGAGCAGGCTCAGGCCGCAAGATCGGCAACCACCGCATCCAGCACCGGCCAACCCCGATCGGTGACCCTGATATTCCCATTGGGCAAGGTCTCGACGAATCCATAACCCTTGAGCGCATCGATCTGGCGCGGCGAAATCTGCCGGCCGGAAATGGCGGTGAAGCGCGAAGGCGAGATGCCTTCCTTGAGGCGCAGGCCCATCACCAGGAACTCGTCGCCCTGTTCTTCCCAGGTCAGCACGTCGTCCACGACCATGCCATGCCCGGCGCTGACGACCTTTTTCTGCCAGTCGAACGGCATCTTTTCGGCGGCCGTGGCGTGGCGCTGGTTGTTGATCATCAACCGGCCATGCGCACCCGGACCAATGCCGGCATATTCGCCATAGCGCCAATAGAGCAGATTGTGTTCGCTTTCCTGGCCCGGCCGCGCGTGGTTGGAAATCTCGTAGGCCGGCAGGCCGGCTTCGGCCGTCAATTCCTGCGTCAGCTCATAAAAATCCGCCGCCAGATCCTCGTCGGGCATCTGCAGCTTGCCGGCCCGGTGCAGGTCGAAATAGCGCGTGCCCTGCTCGATGGTCAGCTGGTAAAGGCTGATATGGCCCCGCGCCATCCACAGCGCTTCCTTGAGCTCGTCTTCCCAGTCTTCCAGCGTCTGCTTGGGGCGGGCATAGATCAGATCAAAGCTCGAGCGCTCGAAAACGCTCTGCGCGATCCGCACCGCGGCTATGGCCTCATCCACGCTGTGACGGCGGCCAAGTTCGGCCAGCGGCCCCTCGCGCAGCGATTGCACGCCCAGCGAGACCCGATTGACCCCGGCAGTGCGGAAACCCTTGAAGCGATCGACTTCGACGCTGGTGGGGTTGGCCTCCAGCGTGATTTCGGCCTTCGGCTCCACCGTCCAGTGCCGGGCAACCGCGTCGATGATCCGGCCTGCCGCATTGGGCGACATCAGCGAAGGCGTGCCACCACCAAAAAAGATCGATTGCACGACCCGGCCGGGCGCCAATGCCGCCGCATGCGCAATCTCGCGCTCATAGGCCGCGACATAGCCGTCCTCGTCGAACGGGCCGCGATGAACATGGCTATTGAAGTCGCAATAGGGGCATTTGCTGGCGCAGAAGGGCCAGTGAATATAGACGCCGAAAAGATCGTTGCCCCTAGCGCTCAATCTGGTGTTCCACGAATTGTGCAAAGGCCCGCGCGCGGTGGCTGAGCCCCTGGTTTCCCCGGCTCCAGCTATGCTTCATTTCGGCCGGCATCTGGCCGAAGGTGATGTCATAGCCATCGGGCATGAAGACCGGGTCGTAGCCATGACCGTTTTCCCCACGCGGCGGCCAGACCAGCATGCCATCGCACTTGCCGACATAGAGCACGTCCCGTCCATCGGGATGGGCCAGGCACAGCGTGGCGTTGAAATAAGCGCGCCGTTGCGCGGGCGAGGTCGCGTTGGCCGCCTGCAGCGCATCCTCAACTCGTTTCATGGCGTGATCGAAATTGCGCGGCACACCGGCCCAGTCGGCCGTATAAACCCCGGGATCGCCGTTGAGCGCATCCACGCACAGGCCCGAATCGTCGCTCAGCGCCAGCATGCCGGCGCCTTGGGCAGCGGCATGAGCCTTGATGCGGGCGTTTTCGGCGAAAGTGGTGCCGGTTTCTTCCGGTTCGGGCAGGTCCAGTTCCGCCGCTGAAATCAGCTCCAGCCCGAAGGGCTCGAACAATTCCTGGAATTCCGCCAGCTTGCCCTTGTTGTGGGAAGCCAGCACCAGCCGGTCACCGGGGCGAAGTTTGGGGAGGCTCACTTGGTTGCACTCTTTGGCTTGGCATCGAGTGCCCGCGAGACATCATGCCAGAGCGCGCAGCGCTCGGGCGCCGGTGCCTGGTTTGCTTGCGGCTGCTGCGCGGGCGCGGATGCGACTTTCTTGAGGAGCCAACCGATCATGACTGCAATACCGTCTGCTGCATTTCAGTAAGGTCTCCGATGCCTTGTTCGGCCAGGGCCATCAGCGCGTTCAATTCATCGCGCGAGAACGGCACCTGTTCGGCCGTCCCCTGGATTTCCACGAACTTGCCCGAGCCCGTCATCACGAAATTGGCATCGGTGTGGGCTTCTACGTCCTCAAGATAGTCGAGGTCCAGCACCGGCGCGCCGCGATAGATGCCGCAGGATACCGCCGCCACCGAATCGCGCAGGGCATTGCCCCGGGTCAGCTTGCGCTCGTCCATCCAGCGCAGCGCTTCGGCCAGCGCCACATAGGCGCCGGTGATGGAGGCCGTCCGCGTGCCGCCATCGGCTTCGAGCACGTCACAATCCACGGTGATCTGGTTTTCACCGAGCATCTGCAGATCGACGATCGCACGCAGCGAGCGCCCGATCAGGCGCTGGATTTCCTGGGTGCGGCCCGATTGTTTGCCGGCCGTCGCCTCGCGGCGGGTGCGGGAGCCGGTGGCGCGGGGCAGCATGCCATATTCGGCCGTCACCCAGCCCTGGCCCTTGCCGCGCAGCCAACCGGGCAGGCTGGTTTCCACCGACGCCGTCACCAGCACCTTGGTGTTCCCGAACGAGACGAGGCACGAGCCTTCCGCCTTTTGCGCGACACCGCGTTCGAAAGTCACGGCGCGCATCTGGTTCGGCTCACGTCCTGAAGGGCGCATCAATAATCCATGCAGAAATTACTATTAACCGCCTCTTAACCCTCATCGGACCCGCTCACAAGCCGCAGTGGCTTGGCGCAGGGCCGTATTGCGCTTAAATGGTGGCTCACGGTTAAAGTGGACGATTTTATCAAAATCCGCATGAGCAAGCCCCCAGAAGATTTTTTGAGCGTGCTCAACGCCCGCAGCCAGGATATTTTCCGCAAGATCGTGGAGCGATACCTCGACACTGGCTCGCCCGTCGGCTCGCGCGATCTGTCCCGCATGCTGCAGACCGGCCTGTCGCCGGCCTCGGTCCGCAATGTCATGGCCGACCTCGAGGACCTCGGCCTGATCGCCGCGCCGCACACCTCCGCCGGCCGCGCGCCGACCCAGGAGGGATTGCGGTTTTTCGTCGATGCCATGCTCGAAGTCGGCGCCGTCAACGAAACCGAACGCAGCCAAATCGCCAAGTCCATCCAGGGACAGCGCCAGGGGCAGGTCGAGGATGTGCTGACCGAGGCCAGCCAATTGCTGAGCGGGCTCAGCCAGGGCGCCGGCGTCGTCATCGCCACCAAGGCCGACATGGTGCTGCGGCACCTCGAATTCGTGCGGCTCGATGCCACCCGCGCCATGGCGATCCTGGTTGGTGAAGACGGCCAGGTGGAAAACCGCATCATGGATACCCCGCCAGGTCTCACCGCCAGCGCCCTGACGCAGGCGGGCAATTACCTCGCCCATCATGTGGTGGGCCGCACCATCGCCGAAGCCCGCAAGATCCTTGCCGAACAACGCGCCGAGCAGCGGGCCGAGCTGGACGAATTGACGCAGAAGCTGGTGGATGCCGGCATCGCCACCCTCAGCCAGGAGAGTGCGACCAGCACCCCGACCGTGATCGTGCGCGGCCGCGCCAATCTCATCAACGACACCATGGCATCGGACGAATTGCTGCGCATGCGGCAATTATTCGATGAACTGGAAAGCAAGGACGGCCTGCTGGAGCTATTGGGCGATGCCGAGAAGGCCCAAGGCGTGCGCATCTTCATCGGCTCGGAAAACAAGCTGTTTTCGCTTTCCGGCTCCTCGGTGATCCTCTCGCCCTACAAGGATGCCAATGACAAGGTCGTTGGCGTGCTGGGCGTTATCGGCCCCACGCGGCTCAATTATGCCCGCATCGTGCCCGTAGTCGACTACACCGCCCACGTCATTACGGCGATGATGGCGCGCAAGCGCAATAACAGCTGAGGGTTGAAAACCCGACCATTCTGGCCGATATCGGCGTTAACCCCCTTACACATGCGGAAAATAGAATAATGATGAGCGACGAGAACGCCGCCTCCGGCGAAACGAACGAGTTCGAAACCGAGGTCGAACAGCCCGAGGTTGATCCGATCGAAGCGCTGCAGGCCGAAAACGCCGAGCTCAAGGACCGGGTGCTGCGCACCATCGCGGAGATGGAAAACCTGCGCAAGCGCACCGAGCGCGACGTCAATGACACACGCTCTTATGCCATTTCCGGCTTTGCCCGCGACATGCTGAGCGCCACCGACGCGCTGAGCCGCGCCCTGGTGATGCTTCCCGCCGAAGCGCGCGAAAGCGGAGACGCGACCACCAAGAGCCTGATCGAAGGTATCGAGCTGGCCGAGCGCGAAATGCAGCGCCTGCTGGCCAAGCACGGTGTCAAGCCGATCGAGGCCGAGGGGCAGAAGTTCGACCCCCACAAGCACCAGGCCATGTTCGAAGTGCCCGATCCCACCCGTCCCGAAGGCACCGTCGTACAGGTCGTGCAGGCGGGCTTTGCCATCGGCGACCGCGTGCTGCGTCCCGCCATGGTGGGCGTCGCCAAGGGCGGCCCGAGCCAGGCCCCGGCCGACGAAGCCGTCGACAAGAGCGCCTGAGCCTCAAGGCTAAAAAGTTTCACGTGAATCCCCGCTCCGGCGGGGATTTGCATTTGTGGGCCGGCCTAACCCAAAATATCCTTGCTCATGATCCGCGCCACCCCGGCGTCCGCCATGTCCGCCCAGGCCTGTCCAAGCGATCCGGCATTGTCGATTGCCCGGGTTGCGTCCTCGATCACCGTCACGTCGTAGCCGGCAGCCGCGCCATCGATGGCGGTCCAGGCCACGCAGAAATCGGTTGCCAACCCAACCAGAAACAACCGCCCGACATCGCGCTCATTGAGATATCCGGCAAGCCCCGTGAGCGTCTGCCGGTCGGCCTCCTGGAACCCCGAATAGCTGTCGATCAGCCGGTTATAGCCCTTGCGGATGATCAATTGCGCATGCGGCAGCGCAAGCTCGCGGGACAGTTCAGCGCCGGGCGTGCCCCACACGCAATGGTCGGGCCAAAGCACCTGAGTGCCATAATCGAGTTCGATGGTTTCAAACGGCGCCTTGCCATCGTGCTGGCTGGCAAAGGAAACATGCTCCGCCGGGTGCCAGTCCTGGGTCAGCACCACATTGCCAAAATGACGCCCCAGCGTATTGATCAACGGCACGATCTCATCGCCACCAGCCACCGCCAGGCTGCCGCCGGGCAGGAAATCATACTGCATGTCGACAACCACCAACACGTCCTCGGGTGAAATCTCGATCGTCATGGCGGCATCCCCTTGTTTGCACCGGGGCAGTTATGACCGTTCGCTCGCAATTGTCGAGAAGGCCCCTTGTGCATCGTGAAGGTGCGACCACCGTCCCGGACGGTCCCGGGCTTCATACTTCTCAACCACACGATATTCCCAAAGGCCTCATGGTGAGCCTGTCGAACCTCGAGGCCGAGCGAGTGGAGGCTGGGCTATCGCAGATGGCATGGCAGGCACCGGTTCACCTCGCCCCTCCGGGGAGAGGTTGGCGCGCAGCGCCGGGTGAGGGGACGATAGAGCCTTGATCGCCTTACCCCAACTCTATCCATCTTCTCCCCCTCCATCCCCCACACACTATCCTCACCCATACCAACCTCACGCCCAGCGGGTCGCGCGAACCGGCTAGTGTTGTTGTCAGATGGGGCGGGGATGTCGTGATCCCCGCAGGCAAGCGGAAGTGTCGCCGGGCTATTGACGCTCCGAGGCCAGAGTCGCGCGCGCCAGAAAATCCCATCGCATGTGGCGAGGCTTTGTCTCACACACTAAAACTTACCGGGGCAGGGCCTCGCCACGTGCACGCTGATCAAAACCGCAGGGGAGGCGGCGCTTCCGCACGCCCGCTCCACCACCAGCACGCAAACCGGTTTCCGCAAGGGAATTAAGGCACAAAGTCTGCGCCAAGCTGCTTGAAGCGTTCCGGCCACCCCCCTATATACGCCCAAGGCCCAGCAATGGGCATATTTCAATTGCAAGGAACCCGGCTTTCCCGGCCACGAGACTGCCTCGCAAAGGGGTTTCACCAAGGGTTTGCTCAAGAAAGGCTACATGTTCATGGCTAAAGTCATTGGTATCGACCTAGGCACCACCAATAGCTGCGTTGCGGTTATGGACGGCGCCAATCCCAAGATTATCGAAAACGCGGAAGGGGGACGCACCACCCCCTCGATGGTCGCCTTCTCCAAGGATGGCGAGCGTCTTGTCGGCCAGCCAGCCAAGCGCCAGGCCGTCACCAATCCGGAAAATACCCTGTTTGCCGTCAAGCGCCTGATCGGGCGCCGGTTCGACGATGCCGTCGTGGCCAAGGACAAGAACCTTGTGCCCTTCAAGATCGTCAAGGCCGACAATGGCGATGCGTGGGTTGAAGCCTCGGGCGACAAGTACTCGCCCTCGCAGGTTTCGGCCATGATCCTGCAGAAGATGAAGGAAACCGCCGAATCCTATCTCGGCGAGAACGTCACGCAGGCCGTTATCACCGTCCCGGCCTATTTCAACGACAGCCAGCGCCAGGCCACCAAGGACGCCGGCAAGATCGCCGGCCTTGAAGTGCTCCGCATCATCAACGAGCCCACCGCTGCGGCGCTTGCTTATGGCCTCGACAAGAAGAACACCGGCACCATCGCGGTCTATGACCTTGGCGGCGGCACCTTCGATATCTCCATCCTGGAAATCGGCGATGGCGTGTTCGAGGTGAAGTCCACCAATGGCGACACGTTCCTGGGCGGTGAAGACTTCGACATGCGCCTGGTCGATTACCTGGCCGACGAGTTCAAGAAGGAGCAGGGCATCGACCTTCGTTCCGACAAGCTCGCTTTGCAGCGCCTCAAGGAAGCTGCCGAAAAGGCCAAGATCGAACTCTCGAGCTCGACCCAGACCGAAATCAACCTGCCGTTCATCACCGCCGATGCTTCGGGTCCAAAGCACCTGACGCTCAAGCTCAGCCGCTCCAAGCTCGAAACCCTGGTCGATGACCTGATCCAGCGCACCATCGACCCCTGCAAGCAGGCGATGAAGGATGCCGGCGTTTCGGCTTCCCAGATCGACGAAGTGGTTCTGGTCGGCGGCATGAGCCGCATGCCCAAGGTGCAGGAAGCGGTCAAGCAGCTGTTCGGCAAGGAGCCGCACAAGGGCGTCAACCCGGACGAAGTCGTGGCGCTCGGCGCTGCTATCCAGGCCGGCGTGCTGCAGGGCGACGTCAAGGACGTGCTCCTGCTCGACGTGACCCCGCTCTCGCTGGGCATTGAGACGCTGGGTGGCGTGTTCACCCGCCTGATCGATCGCAACACCACGATCCCGACCAAGAAGAGCCAGACCTTCTCGACCGCCGAAGACAGCCAGAGCGCGGTGACCATCCGCGTGTTCCAGGGCGAGCGCGAAATGGCCGCTAACAACAAGCTCTTGGGCAATTTCGACCTGGCCGGCATTCCGCCCGCACCGCGTGGCGTGCCGCAGATCGAAGTGACCTTCGACATCGACGCCAACGGCATCGTGCAGGTTTCGGCCAAGGACAAGGGCACCGGCAAGGAGCAGCAGATCCGCATCCAGGCTTCGGGTGGTCTTTCGGACGCCGACATCGAGAAGATGGTCAAGGAAGCCGAGCAGAACGCTGAAGCCGACAAGAAGAAGCGCGAAGCCGTGGAAGCCAAGAACCAGGGCGAGTCGCTGATCCACTCGACCGAGAAGTCGCTCAAGGAATATGGCGACAAGGTCTCGGCCGAAGACAAGACCGCGATCGAAACCGCGATCACCGATCTGCGCGCCGTGATCGACGGCGAAGATGGCGAAGTGATCAAGGAAAAGACCGAGGCCCTGGCCCAGGCATCGATGAAGCTGGGCGAGGCCATGTACAAGGCAAGCCAGGCCGAAGCCGAAGCCAAGGCCAACGGCACCGACGATGACAGCGAAGACGACGTCGTCGACGCCGACTTCGAAGAGGTCAAGGACGACGACGACAAGAAGTCGGCCTAACTAGTCCCACTCGAAACGAAAAGGCCCGGTGCAAACCGGGCCTTTTTTCATGGGTTTGGCGCTGAGCGACTCACCTCGCCCCTGAGGGCCATTCCCGCTTATCCCCGCCTCAGCAAACCGCGATAATCTCATCATCGCTCATCCGCCCCGGCACCACGGTAAGCGGTATCGGCAACGCATTCGCCCGACCGGCAAAGTGCATCACCAGGGGCCCCGGACCCTCGGCCGAAGTGGAGGCGGCCAATACCAGGATGGCGATCCCCTGATCCTGGTCGATGACCCGCTCGATCTCCTCGGCGGCCTCGCCTTCCCGGATCACCGATTCGCTGCGCACGTCGCCGATATCGCGCAATCGCGCCAGCCGGGCATCCAGATTACGCTCGGCCTGTTCCACGGCCTCGGCCCGCAGCACGTCCTCGACGCCAAGGCCGATGAACTCGGGCTTTTGCACCACGCTCATCAGCACCACCGTGCCGCCGGTCCGCTTGACGCGATAGGCGGCAAAAGTCAGTGCCCGGTCGCACTCGGCGGTTTCATCGATGACGACCAGGAATTTGCGCTTGTATTCGGTATCGTACATAGCTGCCCCCTTAGCGGATGAACCCGACAATGTTGCGAACATCTTCCATCACCGGCTGGGCAATCGCCCGGGCTCGGTCCGCTCCGTCGCGCAGGATGCGGTCCATCTCGCCACGGTCGGCCACCAGCCGCTTCATTTCCTCGGCGATCGGCGAAAGCACGGCAACGGCAAGCTCACCCAGCGCCGGCTTGAATGCGCCCCAGCCCTTGCCGCCGAATTCTGCCAGCACCTGATCGACAGTCTGGTTCGAGAGCGCCGCATAAATGCCCGCGAGGTTCTCCGCCTCGGACCGCCCCGCAAGCCCCGCCGCTTCGCTCGGCAAAGCCTCGGCGTCCGTGGTCGCCCGCTTGATCTTTTTGGCGATCATGTCGGCATCGTCCATCATATAAATGGTCGACAGATCAGACTCTGCGGACTTGCTCATCTTCTTGGAGCCGTCCTTGAGCGACTTCACCCGCATGGCGGGTCCCGTCGCCAGCGTCTCGGTGATGGGAAAGAAATCCCCCTCGAAGCCAGCGGCGCTAATCTGCTTGCGGAAATCGTGGTTGAACTTCTTGGCGATGTCACGGGTCAGTTCCAGATGCTGCTTCTGGTCTTCCCCCACGGGAACGCCGGTGGCCTTGTAGAGGAGAATATCGGCGGCCATCAGCGATGGGTAGGCAAACAGGCCCAGCGAGACGTTCTCGCTGTTTTCGCCGGCCTTGTCCTTGAACTGGGTCATGCGCGACATCCACCCCATGCGGGCAACGCAGTTGAAGATCCAGCTCAGCTCCGCGTGCTCCATCACCTTGGACTGGTTGAAGATGATGGATTTGGCCGGGTCGAGCCCTGCCGCGATATAGGCGGCGGCGATCTCGTAAGTCCGGCGCCGCAGATCCTCGGGGTCTTGCCAGACAGTGATCGCATGCATGTCGACGACGCAATAGATCGTCTCGTGCGTATCCTGCAGCGGCACGAAGCGCCGAATGGCGCCCAGATAGTTGCCGAGGTGCAGATCGCCCGAGGGCTTGATGCCGGAAAAGACGCGGGGCGTGAATGCCATGAGGAAAGCCTGAGTGAATACGATGGGTCGGGAACATCTATATCCGATGCGCCGCAATGTCATCCCGGAGGGCCAAACCTCAGGCGCGACGGCGGCGCAAACGGCTGAGTACGGCACCCAGAGGCTGCGCGCCGCTGAAATGCACCAGGGCGAAAAACAGCGCCGAGCAAAACAGGCATATCGCGGCGAGTGCCCCGACCTGGAACAGCAGCGGCCCGCCCGCAGCAAAGATCGCCGCAGCGCGATTGCTGAGCAGCACCAGCGTGGCACCCATGACCAGTGCCGCCAGCAGGATCAGGCCGTGCCGCCGTAGTTCGCCCAGTGTCAGCTGGAAGTGCCCGCGCCGGGCCAGGAGGATGCCCAGCCCCGCAACGTTGATCCAGGCGGAGATCGAGGTAGCAAGCGCAATGCCGACCGATTGCAGGCTGGGAAACAACAGCAGCGAAACCGCAATGTTGACGACAACTGAAATGCCGGCCAGCACGGTGGGGGTCACCGTATCCTTGCGCGAGAAGAAGCCGGGCTGCAGCACGCGGATCAGCACAAAGGCGGGCAGGCCAACGGCGAAGCCGACCAGGGTCTGTCCCACGGCCAGGGTGTCGGCAGCGTTGAACTGGCCGCGTTCAAACAGCACGCGCACGATCGGCACCGGAATGGCCATCAGGGCTGCTGCTGCCGGCAGCGAGAACAGCATGGACAGCAACAGCGACTGGCTCTGCGTCGTGCGTGCCTCCACTTCTCGTCCGGCCCCGAGATGACGCGACAACTCGGGCAGCAGCACCGTTCCGATGGCGATGCCGATAATGCCAAGCGGCAGCTGATAAAGCCGGTCGGCATTGGCGATGATGGAAATGGCGTCGTCGGCCCCCGAGGCAATCACCGTGCCGACGAAAATGTTGATCTGGGTAATACCCCCAGCGATGATGGCCGGAATGGCCAGTACCCAGAACCGGCGCACTTCGCTGTTGAACCGCGGCAGGCTCAAGCGGGGAACAAAACCGGCGCGACGGATAGCCCAATATACCAGCGCCAACTGGGCCACGCCTCCGGCCAGGGCGGCCATTGCCAGCCAGAAGGCAATATCGGCCTGCTCGTTCACCGTGACGATTGCCAGGGGCACCAAGACGCCGATGTTGACGATGTTGAGCAGAACGGGGGCGAAAGCCGCGGCAAAGAAGCGGCCAAGCGAGTTGAGGATCGCGCCATACGCTGCCATCAGCGACATGCAGGCCAGATACGGAAACATCAACCGGGTGAGGAACACAGTCAGTTCGAACTTTGCCGGATTATCGGTGAAGCCCGGAACAAACAGCGCCATCAGCTGCGGCATGAAGATCTCGGCCAGGATGGTCACGACCAATACCGCCGCCACCAGCCAGCTGATGATCCGCCCCGCCAGGGCACGCGCCTGGTCAGGTCCGCTCTGTTCGAGTGCCGTAGAAAACATCGGCACGAAGGCGGTATTGAACGCGCCCTCGGCAAACAGCCGCCGGAACAGATTGGGAAAGCGGAACGCTGCATTGAACGCATCAGCCACCGGGCCGATGCCCAGCACAGCCGCCATCAGGGCATCACGGACAAAGCCGGCAATGCGCGAGAGGAGAGTCAGTCCACCGACGGAGAGGAAATTGCGGTAAAGGCTCATGGGTGGGTGCCGCTACCCATTACTCACCTTCTGTTCCGCCAACTTGGGATGGAACACCGCCATCAGCGCATCATGGATCTTGCGCTGGCGCGGCTTGCTCATGATCTTCTGGCCCGTCAGATCGGTCACGTAGAAGACGTCCACGGCCTTTTCGCCATAGGTGCCGATATGCGCCGAGCCGATGGTGAGGTTGAGGTCGGAAATCTGGTGCGTCAACGAATGCAGCAGACCCAGCCGGTCGAGCCCCGACACTTCAATGACCGTAAACTTCTCCGACAGCGCGTTGGAAACGGATACCTGCGCCGGCAAGGCAAACGGCTTCAGGCGCTTGTTATGCCGGGATTCCTTGCCCAGATCGATCAGTATGGTGCGCTTGCCCTGCAGCAATTGCTTGACGGTATCGATGATCCGCGTTGCCCGCACCTTCTCGTCCTCGTCCGAGGTGAAGGCGCGTCGCAGCCGGAAGGTGTCCAGCGCATGCCCGTCGCGCGTCGAGAATATCTGCGCGCCGATGATCGAAGCATCCTGCATGGTGCAGGCGCCGGCGATCAGCGACAGCAGGCGCGGGTGATCCGGCGTATAGAAACTAACCTCGGTGATGCCTTCGAAGGCCTTGATGCGGATCGAGCCGGCAAAATCATCGCCTGCCATATCAGCATTGCGGATCATGCGGGCATGTTCCACCTGCAGTTCGGGCTCCGCCCGCAGCCAGTAATGGTCGTAATGCCGCCCGGTATAGGCCTGGACATCCCCAGCGGACCACGCTTCGAGCGCTTCTGCCAGCTGGTTCTTGGCGGAGTTGATGCGGTCGGACTGGGTGAGTTGGGAATGTCCCCCCGACAGCAGCGGCTCGGTGGCATAATAGAGCGAGCGCAGCAGCGAGCCCTTCCACCCACTCCACACGCCAGGGCCCACCGCCCTGATGTCACAGGCCGTCAAGATCATCAGCAATGCCAGCCGTTGCGGCGATTGCACCACATCGGCAAAGGCCTTGGCGGTTTCGGGGTCCTGGATATCGCGCGCCTGTGCAATCTCGCTCATCAGAAGATGATGCTCGATCAGCCAGGACACCGTATCGGTTTCCGCCAGCGACAGGCCAAAGCGCGGGCAGAGCCTGCGGGCAATACGGGCCCCCGCGATGGAATGATCCTCGGGACGGCCCTTGGCGATGTCATGGAGGAACAGCGCGACATAGAGCAGCCGCGTGTCGTTGAGCTGTGGCAGCAATTCATGCGTCAACGGCAGTTCATCGCGCAGCCCGCCATTGGCGATCTGGGCCATCACCCCAACGGCGCGGATCAGGTGCTCGTCCACCGTATAATGGTGGTACATGTTGAACTGCATCAGCGCGACGATCTTGCCGAAATCCGGCACGAACTTGCCCAATACGCCGCTCTCATTCATCTGGCGCAGGATGCGCTCGACCGATTGCGGCGCCGTCAAGATGGTCAGGAAATGCTCGTTCGCCTTGGGATCGTTGCGCAGCCTGTTGTCGATCAGGCCCAGCGATCGCGTGATGTGCTTGATGGCGTCGGGGTGGAACAGCAATTGTTCGCGCCCGGCCACGAGGAACATCCGGATCAGATTGACCGGGTCCTTCTCGAACACATCGGCCCGCGTGATGTTGAGCCGGCCCGTATCGAGGATGAAATCGGTCTCACCCTTGATCCGGGAGCGGCCCGACCGGAACGGGGCCAGCACGCGGCCGACCAGATCCATGTCCTTGGCGTGGTTGAACTCCAGGCTCGCGCAGAAGATACGCGTCAGGTCGCCAACGTCCTTGGCCACGAGGAAATAGCGCTTCATGAAGCGCTCGACCCCGAGCATGCCAACGCGCTGGGCATAGCCCATCCGCTCGGACAGTTCGGGCTGAACGTCGAAGGTCAGCTTTTCCTCGGCGCGGCCCGTCACGAAATGCAGATGGCAGCGCACGGCCCACAGGAAATCCTCCGCCCGGGAGAACAGCCTATACTCGGAGGCGCTGAGCACGCCCTTGCCGACCAATTCATGCGAGGTCTTGACCTGATAAAAATACTTGCCGATCCAGAACAGCGTGTTCAGGTCGCGCAATCCGCCCTTGCCGTCCTTGATATTGGGCTCCACCACATAGCGGGTATTGCCCATCAGCTTGTGGCGCTCGTCGCGTTCGGCCATCTTGGCGGCGATGAATTCCGGTCCGGTCTTGGGCACGATCTCGGTTTCGAACCGGTGCACGAGATTGTCGAACAGGCCCTTGTCGCCGGCGAGGAACCGCGCTTCCAGCGTGGCCGTCCGCACGGTCATGTCGGCGCGCGCCATGCGGATACACTCTTCCACCGAGCGGACGGCATGGCCGACCTTCTGGCCGAGATCCCAGAGCATATAGAGCACGTATTCGGTGACCTGTTCGCCCCAGGGCGTCTGCTTGTAGGGCAGGATGAACAGCAGATCGATATCGGAGCCGGGGGCAAGCGTGCCCCGGCCATAGCCGCCAACGGCGGAAAGCGCGATGGCCTCGGCGCCCGACGGATTGTCCACCGGATAGACCCGGCGCGTCGCGAACAGGTGCACCGCCGAGATGATTTCGTCCTGGGCGTTGGACAGGTTCTGCGCGCAACGCAAACCCTTGCTGGTGGCCAGCAATTCGGCTTCGGCGGCCTTGCGCGCTTCGGCCAGGGTCTTGCGGATATGGGCCAGCACGGCGGCCCGTGCGGCACTGGACTTGGGTGCCTCATCGCCAATGACCATGTCCAATTCGCCCAGGATGGCCTCGGCGGATTTCAGCGCAAACTGGGGTTTTCGTGGCTTGGCGTCAGCTTCGACGAGCGTCATCGCGGATTTTCTTCAACTCGTAGAGCATCTCGATCGCTTGTTTGGGGGTCATCTCGTCCGGGCGAACGGCGTCGAGCGCTAAGTGCACTGGGTCCTTCTGCACAGGCCGGGGAGGCGGCTGATGCGCAAAGAGTGGCAGATCGTCTAGCACGCCGGCCTTCTGGCTGGAAGAGGCGGTACCGGCCGAGCGTTGCTCAAGCACGGTCAAAACCTGGCGAGCGCGCGCCAGCACCGGTTCGGGCAGGCCCGCCAGCCGCGCCACCTGGATGCCATAGGAGCGGTCGGCGGCGCCTGGCCCCACCTCATGGAGGAACACCACGTCACCCTCCCACTCGCGCACCTTCATGGTGACGTTGGAAACGCGGGTCAGCGTCTTGGCAAGGCTGGTCAGTTCATGGAAGTGCGTTGCGAACAGCGCCCGGCAGCCGGTGGTTTCATGCAGCGCTTCCACCGCAGCCCAGGCAATGGAGAGCCCGTCGAACGTCGCCGTACCGCGCCCGATCTCGTCCAGCACCACGAGCGAGCGCCTTGTTGCCCGGTTGAGGATGGCGGCTGTTTCCACCATTTCCACCATGAAGGTGGAACGCCCATGAGCAATATCGTCGCTGGCGCCAACCCGGGAAAACACCCGGTCCATCACCCCGATATGGGCAGAACTTGCGGGCACGAAGCTGCCCATCTGCGCCAGGATTGCGATCAGGGCATTCTGTCGCAGGAAGGTGGATTTACCACCCATATTGGGCCCGGTCACCAGCCACAGCCGGCCCCCGCCAAGGGCATCATCGCCCGACAGGTCGGCATTGTTGGCGACAAAGCTGCGCCCTTCGGCCATCGCCATCTCTTCCACCACGGGATGGCGACCACCCTCAATCTGGAAGGCGAGCGAATTGTCGATCTCCGGGCGGGTATAGCCCCGCGTGGCCGCCAGATGAGCGAGCGCCGAGGTCACATCGAGCTCGGCCAGCGCATCGGCCAATTCGCGCAGCAGGCTTGTGCGGTCCAGCACCGATTGCCGAAGAGCGGCGAAGATTCTGAGTTCGATCTCCAGCGCCGCCTCGTGCGCCCGCGCTATTCGTCCCTCGAGTTCGGCAAGCTCCGTGGTGGTGAAGCGCATGGCATTGGCCAGCGTCTGCCGGTGGATAAAGCTCTGCCGATGCGGTTCTTCGAGCAGTTTCGTGCCGTGCGCCGCGGGCACCTCGACAAAATAACCCAGCACGCCATTGTGCCGGATCTTGAGCGAGCGAACATCGGTTTCGTCCATCAGCCGGGCCTGCAGCGCCGCCACCACCGCGCGCGTTTCGCTCGCGAGGGCCCGTTCGTCATCGAGCTGGGCGTCATAGCCCTTGCGTACGAAACCACCATCGCGGCTGAGCAGGGGCAGTTCGTCATCCAGCGCCATTGCCAGATGGCCGGCGAGATCAACCGGCGCCGCCGCCAAAGTACGCGACAGATCGGCAAGGATGGCGGGAACGTCCACGACGCGCTCGAAGTGCTCGGCAACCGCCCTCGCGGCGCTCACAGCCTTGCCAATCGCGGCAAGATCGCGCGGTCCGCCGCGATCCAGCGCCAGCCGCGTCAAGGCGCGGGCAAGGTCCGGCACAGCCTTGAGATCGGTCCGCAAACGCCCGGTCAACATCGTGTCATTGGCGAGCAAGCCCACGGCATCCAGCCGGTCATTGATTGCCGTTGCGTCGGCCAGGGGCGCCGCGAGCCGCGCCGACAGCAGCCGCGAACCCGGCGCCGTCACCGTCAGGTCGATCACTTGCCGCAACGAACCCCGTTGCTGCCCGCGCTGGTTCTGGTGCAGTTCGAGCGAGGCCCGCGTCGCTTGGTCGATTGCCATGTGCCGCGCCGCCGTTTCGGCAATCGGCGCGCGCAGAATGACGCCAGCACCTTTCTGGCTTTCGCGTACATAGGCGATAATCGCCCCAAGCGCCCCACGGGCGGCACGCGACAGGGCCGTGGGGTCGAACTCTTCAGCCGGAAAAGCCTGCCGCAGCGATGCCGTCGCGACCTCGCTGTCAAAGCTCTGCACCGGCGCAAAATGGGTAATGCCGACCCATGCCGGCGCGAACAGATGGCTTTCCACCAGCGCCAACTTGGTGGCGTCGCTCATGATCAGTTCGGCCGGATCGATCCGCGCCAACTCGTCGCTCAGCTGCTCTGCCGCCAGATCTGCTGTGAAAGTCTCGCCCGTCGAAACATCGGCCCAGGCCAGCGCAAAGTCCGTATCGCCATGGCGGACCATCGACAAGGCGGCGAGGAAATTGGACGCGCGTGCATCGAGGTGGTCATCCTCGGTCAACGTACCCGCCGTAATCAGGCGCACCACGTCGCGCTTCACCACCGATTTGGCGCCGCGCTTCTTGGCTTCCTTGGGGTCTTCCACCTGCTCGCAGATGGCGACGCGATGGCCCAGCTTGATCAGCTTGTTGAGATAATCATTGGCGGCATGGATCGGCACGCCGCACATCTGGATATCCTGCTCCAGATGTTTGCCGCGCCGGGTCAGCACGATCCCCAGCGCAGCGCTGGCGATTTCGGCGTCCTCGAAGAACAGCTCGTAAAAATCGCCCATGCGATAAAACAGCAGATAGCCGGTATGGGCCGCCTTGATCTCGAAATACTGCGCCATCATGGGCGTCAGCACGGGAGCTGGTGCGGGTTTGATCGGCTGTTGGTCCATCAAAAAAAGGTCTCGGCGAGGAAGCCGAAACCTTATGGCTTTTGCCAGGCAAATCCAACCGGCGCCGGGGGATTTGCCCGCTTACTTGGCCTGCTACATACCGCGGATGACCGAGGCGGGCTCCACGACCTTGCGGTAGAGGTGCCAGGTTGCATGGCCAAAGATCGGGATGACAACGGCCAGCCCCACAAAGATCGGGATCGATCCGACAAAGAGGCCAACGCCCACGATGATGCCCCAGGCCAGCATAGGCAGGGGATTGCGCAGAACAGCGCGGAAGGACGTCTCCACCGCAACATAGGCCCCAACGTCCCGGTCCAGCAGCAGCGGGAAGGCGATAACGGTGGTGCACAAGGTGACCAGCGCGAACAGTGCACCGAGTGCCGAGCCAACCAGCAGCAGCGTCATTCCTCCAGGCTCGTTGAAGATCTGCGCCATGAGACCCGCCAGCGTTCGAGGCGTCGAGGAACTGAACATGCTCTCGTACAGCGCCTGCGCTGCGGTAAGCCAGAGCGTGAACAGCAACAGCAACATTATCCCAAGAGCAGCGATCGAGCCGATAGCGGGCGAGCGCAGCGCATCAAAGGCATGGTGCCACGACGTATCAAGGCCCTGTTCCCGGCGCCGCGAAATTTCATAGAGCCCCAAGGCAGCGAATGGGCCGATCAGGGCGAAGCCACCAATCAGCGGATAGAGCAGGGGCCAGGTGTGGTACCCATTCATCCAGACAGTCAGCACGATGCCGATGATAGGATAGATCACCACCAGCATGACGTAGTGGCTGGGTTTCTCCCAGAAGTCGGACGCGCCCCGCCGCAGGGCGTCGAACACATCGGACATGGAAATGGTCCGAATCATTGGCATGTCGAGCTTTTCGCCCGCGCCGGATACAACGTGGAAATTGGACATGGCCGTGCACTCTCTCCGTCAAGGGAGGCCGCGCAGCGCGCTGATAGTCCGCGTACTACGCGACCAGCTATGTGGTGAGCTTAGCCATGCTGCGGCCGATTGTCGCCCCGGTTGGGCGAAACGTGATCGGCATGGCTGCCACCGCCCAGATGTGGCGGGTGGCAGCCATATGCTTGCTCTCAGATCTCGTACCGATCCGTCTCGTGACGGACGGGGCGATAAACGAAGTAGTCGAAGTCTGCCGGCGCGGCCGTGCCGTTGAGGTCGCTGGCCGCGACGCCGACAAAGGCGCCGGTGAAGCTGCCATGCGCCTGATGGCCACCGCACTCATCCGAAAGTATCGACGCGTCGAGCACCGGACCGATCGGCTGCAGTTCCTGTCCCTCAAGGGCATAGAAGAACTGCAGCTTACGCCCGCGGATCGTCAGCGCCAGCTTGACCTTGCCTTCATTGGGGATCTGCACCGGCTCAGTCGGGAAGCGCAGATTGCCATCGGGCCATGAGCTTTCCGAACTCATCAGCAGCAGTTCGCGCTGGCCATCGGAATGGGCGGTTACCGTCAGGTAGAAGAAGTTGTACCGCGAATAATAAGCCGTCAGCCCGGCGAACTGCCGCTCATCGGCTGGCGCGAAATCCAGCACGGTCTCGGCATCATAGGAGAAGTGCGTCTGGCGGCGCGCCACCAATGCCTGCTCGAACCACGAACCGACCGACTCGCGGCCAAAGAGACGCAACTTGCCGCCTTCGGTGGCAAAAATCCGATCCGGCTCCGGCGTGCGCAGCCACTGGAAGTCCTTATGCAGACCATTCTCGAAGGTGTAGCGCTGTTCGGCCCAGTACTTGTCGTTATCAAAATTGCCGGGCACTTCCACATGAAGCGACGGAACGGGCCCGTGTTTCACGTGAATCCAGTCGTCTTCGCCCCAATAGGCTTCCTGAATGGACGTTTCGCGACCCAGAACGCAACGGCGTTCCTGTGTGGTCGGGCGGCCACCCAGATGCACCAGGTAGGTCTTGCCATCGGGCGTCTCCACGAGATCGCCATGACCAGCACGCTGGATCGCCGCAAACGGAGCATCCTTTGAGGTGAGGATGTGCTTGTCCGGGTGGGTTTCGTACTGCCCATCGATGGTGCGGGACCGCGCAAAGGTGCAGGCGTGGTCATAGGCCGTGCCGCCTTCTGCCGTCAGCAGATAATACCAGCCATTGCGCTTGTAGAGATGCGGACCCTCGACGAGCTTTAGATCCGTGCCCTTATAGATATTGGTGCGCGGCCCCACCAGCTTGCCCTGCTTGGGATCGAACTCCTGCAGCGCAATGCCGGCAAACTTCAACGGGCGCGTGCGGTGGTCCCACATCATGTTGACGAACCATTTGCGGCCGTCATCATCGTGGAACAGCGACGGATCGAAGCCCGACGAGTTGATATAGACCGGGTCGGACCAGGGCCCTTCGATGTTGTCCGCGGTGACGATGTAGTTGTGCGCGTCCTTGAACGAGCCGTCCTTGCGCTTCACATCGGTATAGACCAGCCAGAACTTTTCGCCGTCATGGGTGATGTCGGGCGCCCATACGCCGCACGAATCGGGATCGCCGCGCATGTCCAGCTGCGCCTTGCGGTTCAGCGGACGACAGGCCAGGTCCCAGTTGGCGAGGTCCTTGGAATGATGGATCTGCACACCGGGGAACCACTCGAAGGTGGATGTCGCGATATAATAATCGTCGCCGACGCGGCAGATGGACGGGTCCGGATTGAAGCCGGGCAGAATTGGATTGGTAATCTGGGGCATGGTTTGGGCCTTTGCGCTGCATATGCAGTCGACACCCTCCCCCTTGCGGGGAGGGATCAAGGGTGGGGGTGGAACAACCCCGGATGACCGGGCCTTCACATCCCCCTCCCGACCTCCCCCGCAAGGGGGGAGGTGGACGACTGAACCCTCGGAGAACTAGACGAACCGGTTGATCAGGTTCTCGAGATATTCCTGCTGACCCGAGCGCGGCTGCGGGTTGATGTTATCGGCATCCACCTTGGCAGCCACATCCGCCAGGCTCAGCTTGCCATCAAGGATGTCCTTGCCCAGCCCTGCGTTCCAGCCGGCATAGCGCTCGTCCACCACCTTGTCGTAGGTGCCGTCCTCGATGAGGGCCGCCGCAGCCTTGAGGCCACGCGCCAGCACGTCCAGACCGCCAATGTGACCATGCAGCAGATCAGCCGGATCAAGCGACTGGCGGCGCACGCGAGCGTCGAAGTTCCAGCCGCCATTGCCCAGGCCACCAGCCTTGAGGATCTGGTAGAAGGCGAGCGTGGTTTCACCCACATTGTTGGGGAACTGGTCGGTATCCCAGCCGGACTGCAAATCATTGCGGTTGGCGTCGACCGAACCCAGGATGCCCAGCGATGCGGCCAGTGCCAGTTCGTGCTCGAACGAGTGGTTGGCGAGGAAGGCGTGGCCAACTTCGATGTTGCACTTCACCTTGGTCTCGAGACCGTACTTCTTGAGGAAGCCATACACCGTCGCCACGTCGAAGTCGTACTGGTGCTTGCTTGGCTCCTGCGGCTTGGGCTCGATCAGGATCTGGCCTTTGAAGCCGATCTTTTCCGCGTGCTCGACGACCATGTTGAGGAAGCGGCCCATCTGGTCCATTTCCTGGCCGATCTTGGTGTTGAGCAGGGTTTCATAGCCCTCGCGACCGCCCCACAGCACATAGTTGGCGCCACCCAGTTCGTGGGTCAGCTCCAGCACGTTCTTCACTTGGCCGGCGGCATAGGCGAAGATTTCCGGATCGGGATTGGTGGCAGCACCCGCCATGTAGCGGCGGTTGGAGAACAGGTTGGCCGTGCCCCAAAGGAGCTTCGTGCGGCTGGTTTCCATCTTGCGCGCAAAGATCTCGCCGATCTCGCGCACATTGCGGTTCGATTCGGCCAGTGTTGCGCCTTCGGGCGCGATATCGGCGTCGTGGAAACAGAAGAACGGAACGTCGAGCAGGTCGAACAGCTCGAAGGCCACGTCGGCCTTGAGGCGCGCGCCGTCCATCGCCTTGTCCCACCAGGGACGATCGAAAGTGCGGCCGCCGAAGGGATCGCCGCCCTCATAGGCAAAGGTGTGCCAATAGGCGACGCCCGGGCGGATATGGTCTTCCATCCGCTTGCCCAGGACCATCTCGTCCTTGTTGTAGTGGCGATAGGCGAGCGGGTTGGCGCTCTCTGCGCCTTCAAACTTTACGGGCGAAATGCCTTTGAAAAAATCAGTCACTGACGTGCCTCCTCGATGGCAGGGTAGAGCGCGCGGTAGCGCGCATATTGGTCGGAATAGGCGGCCGACAAACTCCTGTCGGGCGCAATACTGGTCTTGATCGGCGGCATGGTCATCACTGCCTGCGGATCGGCGCCTTCAGCCGCGCAAAGGGCCAGACGGGCCGCCCCCAGTGCACCGCCGAAATCGCCGTCCTGTGGCAGGGCGATTTCCATGTCGAGATTGGTGGCGAGCAGCTTTAGCCACAGCGCCGAGCGCGAGCCGCCACCGACGGCGAGCAGCCGGTTGATCTGGGTTCCCGCATCGGCCAGCACGCGCTGGCAATCGCGCATGGCAAAGCTCACGCCTTCCATGACGGCCTGGGCGAGTTGAGCCGGCTCGGTGCTCTGGCTCAAGCCGACGAACGCGCCACGCGCGCCGGCATTGTTGTGCGGCGTCCGTTCACCGGAAAGGTAGGGCAGGAAGATCGCTTCGCCCGGACCCTTGAACCCGGCTTCGGCAGCGCCAGCCAGATCGGCCTGCTTCTGCCCCGTCATGCGCGACAGCCAATTCAACGAATCAGTGGCGCTGAGGATCACGCCCATCTGGTGCCAGGTGTCGGGGATGGCGTGGCAGAAGGCGTGCACCGCCCCTTGCGTATTGGGCCGGAACTTGTCGTTGGACACAAACAGCACGCCCGACGTGCCCAGCGAAACGAAGCCTTCGCCCGGCCGAATAGCGCCAATGCCACAGGCGGCACCCGCATTGTCGCCCGCGCCGCCGGCCACCACGACCGAGCCAGACATGCCCCAGCGCGCCGCCAACTCGCCCTTGAGTTCGGCCGAAACGGCAGAGCCCTCGACCAGGCGCGGCATGTGCTCGCGCGTCAGGCCCGTCACGGCCAGAAGCTCGTCGGACCAGTCGCGCTTGGCCACATCGAGCCACAGCGTGCCCGCGGCATCGGACATGTCTTCCACATGCTCGCCCGTCAGCAGCAGCCGCACATAGGCCTTGGGCAGCAATACCTTGGCGATTTTGCTGAAAATTTCGGGCTCATGCTTGCGCACCCAGGCGATCTTGGGCGCCGTGAAGCCCGGCATGGCGATATTGCCAGCGATTTCACGAAGCGAAGGCAGGGCGGCTTCCATCTCGAGGCACTCGGCGGCCGAGCGGCCGTCGTTCCACAAAATGCAGGGGCGCAGCACTTCGTTGTCCTTGCCCAGCAAGGTCGCGCCGTGCATGTGCCCCGAAAGCCCGATGCCCTTGACCGCCGCCAACTGCGCGGGATGCTTTTCCTTGAGCTTGTCGATTGCGCCCAGGGTTGCCGTCCACCAGTCGGTCGGATTCTGTTCGGACCAACCTGGATGCGGGCGAACCGGCTCGATGGCTGGTGCCGAGGCTTCCCCGAGCGCCTTGCCATTCTCGTCGATCAACAGCGCCTTGACGCCGGAGGTGCCGATATCAATGCCCAGATACGTCATGAGGCACGTACCTCATGGCAGCGAATATTGTTCATCGGAACGTCCTCCCGGCCCAATCGAGGGCCACGCCGGTTTGGTGATGGCGCGCTTCTTAGCGCAGATTGTCGCGCAGGAAAATCCCGATTTCAATGGGGTCGGTGATGGCCGTACCATTTGCATCCAGCGCCAGGGTGCGCGCTGCCTCAATTGCCTCGCGAATTTCACCATCCGGGTTCTGGTCGAGCACGACATCGATTGCTCCCGAATGCAGGCCCTTGCGCGTTGGTTCGGTGAGTTCATGGGCAATGACCCGGATCTGCCCGGAGCGCCCTGAACCCTCCAGCGCACGCACCAGCCCGGCATTTCCCGCGCCCAGATTATACAGCCCGCCAAGGTCCGGATGCCGGCGCAACAGGTCGGTGACAATGGCCTCGGTCTGCGGCCGCTCGTCATGGCCTTCCACCGGCCCGATCAGTTCCAATTGAGGAAACTCGGCCGTAAGCCCTGCCTGGAATCCCTTCAGTCGATCGGCATGGTCGCGCAAATGCAGCGAGCCCGCGATCACCGCCAGCTTGCCACCCATCGGCATGAACCGTCCCAGCAGCGAAGCCGCCGTCCGGCCGGCCGCGACATTGTCGATGCCGATGAACCGGCGCCGCAGCGAGCCGGGCAAATCAGACACCAGCGTCATCACCATGATGCCCCGCCGCGTCGCATTGTCGACCGCCGCCACCACGGATGGCTCTTCGCTCGCCACGATGATGGCGCAGTCGCATTCGCGAGGATCAAGCCCATCAAGGCTTTGCGCCAGCGCATCGGCGTCGAGCGCACGAACCCGTAGCGTTTCGATGTTCATCCGATCACTCAATGCCTGGCCGGCTCGCCGCGTTACCGCGTCGGTCAGGCTGGCCATGAATTCATTGGTGCCATCGGGAATGATGAAGGTCAGTGCCAAATCCCGCGCCCGGGCCAGCAGGGATGCGGAGATGTCCCGGCGAAAGCCGATTTCGGCAATGGCCGCTTCGACCTTCTCGGCGGTTGCGGCGCGCACGCCGGGCCGGTCGTTCAGTACTCGATCGACGGTCGCAAGCGAAACGCCGGCTGTACGTGCAACGTCATGGACGGTCGCACGGCGTTTTATCCCGGTGTCGCTCACGCATTTACCTCAGCACTATCTCGCGCAAACTCTTCGGCACGAGACGGAAAAGGTCAAGTGCGACGTTGCAGCGATTGCTTAAAGCAGGCTACAGCTTCGGCGCTTTTTTCGGAAGGAGGCAGTCAATGGCCATCGCGGTAACAACGTTCGGCACCTACAAGGGCAAGCGCGTGGATCAATTCCGCCTTGTCAGCGACACCGGCGTTACCGTCGATCTGATTGGCTATGGCGTGGTCGTCCGCGACTGGCGCGTTCCGGTCGCCGGTGGCGAACGCTCGGTCGTGCTCGGCTACGAACAGTTCGACGCCTATCCCGAACACAGCCCGCATTTCGGCTCGCTCGCCGGCCGCGTCGCCAACCGCATCAAGGGCGCAAGCTTCGAGCACGACGGCAAGACTTACAAGCTCCCCGCCAACGCAGGGGATTTGCAGCTGCATGGCGGCGAAGAGGGGCTCGGCCGCCAGGTTTGGGACGGGCAAACCGATGAAGCCAACAATGCGGTGCGCTTCACCCATTTCAGCCCCGATGGCGCTATGGGCTATCCTGGCAATGTCAATTTCTCGGCGACCTACATGCTCAAGGGCAACCGGCTGCGGCTGGAGCTGACGGCAACGACGGACCGCGCCACCCCGATCAGCCTTGTCCAGCATCAATATTTCAACCTGGGCACGACCGACCATGTGCTTGACCACACCATCCAGGTCAATTCCAGCGCCTATACCGAACTGGGCTCCGACCTCGCTCCCACCGGCGCCATCCTGCCGTCTGCCAACACCAAGTACGATCTGCGCAAGCCACGGACCATGCGTGACGGCAGCGGCAACCCCGTGGAGTACGACATCGGCATGGCGCTCGACACCGGCCGCAATTTCTCCGATCCAATTGCTACGGTGATCTCGCCGGACCAGGATTTGACCCTCAAGCTCTGGAGCGACCGCCCCGGCGTTCAGGTCTATAACGGCGTGTGGACCGAAAGCGCCGTGCCGGGTCTTGGCGGCAAGAGCTACCAAAAGCATTCCGGCTTCTGCCTTGAAGACCAGGCATTTGCCGACGCGGTGCACAATCCGCACTTCCCCAACGTGATCTATTCGCCCGACCGGTCCTATAGCCATTGGTGCGAGTTCGAGATCGCCTGACGAGCCAATCGGCCCAGCGCTGCTGCCACGCCTTGTCACCATGGGGTCTCATCGTCTCTCCAACAACCCGGAGAAGACCCCATGGAACCCTTTACCATTGCCATCCCCGACGCCGACATCGCTGATCTCAAAAATCGGCTCGGCGCCACGCGCTTTCCCCAAAGCGTTCCGGGCGTCGGCTGGGACTACGGTATCAACGCCGGTTTCCTGCGCGAATTCATCCATTACTGGGCCGAGCAGTTCGATTGGCGCAGCGCCGAAGCGCGGCTCAACAGCTTTCCTCAATTCACCACCGAAATCAGCCGCCAGACCGTGCATTTCGTCCATGTACGGGGCAGGGGAACAAGCAATGTCCCGCTGCTTCTCACCAATGGCTGGCCCGCCAACTTCGTCGAGCTTCTGCCACTGGTGCCGCTGCTGACCGAGCCCGTGGATGGTGTTGCCTTCGACATCATCATTCCGTCCTTGCCCGGTTATGGCTTTTCCAGCCAGCCAACGGCATCAGGCATGAATCTCTCCGCCATCGCCCCGCTCTGGGCCGAACTCATGACGCGGCTGAACTATCCCCGCTTTCTGGTCTCCGGTTCGGACCTCGGAGCCGGCGTGGAAATGGCACTAGTGCGTCAGTTTCCCGAGCGCTTGATTGGCGCGCATTACGTCAATGTCTATTCAGGTTTTCAGCCGCCCGAGCAGCCAACGCCCGAGGAAGCCGAGTACGCGCAGAGGCTCAGGCAATGGGAGTTTGCCGAGGGCGCTTACGCCATGATCCAGGGCACCAAGCCCGCAACTCTCGCCGTGGGACTTAATGACTCCCCCGCGGGGCTCGCCGCCTGGATTCTCGAGAAATACCGCACCTGGAGCGACAATGGCGGCGACATCGCCAACGCCTTCGAGATGGAAGATCTTGCCACCATCCTGAGCGTCTACTGGTTTACCCAGACCATCGGCAGTTCGGTACGCCTCTACAAGGAAGCGTTCAGCGACCCGATGCTTGCGCAGAAGGGCCCCAAACACGACGTGCCCCATGCCGTACTGCTGCCGCCGGCGGATTATCCGGCACCGCGCGCCTGGGGCGAACGGAACTTGTGGAACATCGTGCGCTGGACCGAGCTGACCAGCGGTGGCCATTTTCCGGCGCTGGAAGTGCCCGAAGCCATGGCGCACGATATCAGAGCGTTCCATGCGCAAATCGCGTAATCTTGGCGCATCCCGACCTTCGATCGACTCAGGGGAGCACATTGCATGGACAAGACCGAGCGGCTGTTTGCCGTCATGGATGCCTTACGCCGCCACCGCCGGCCAGTCACCGCTGCGGCACTGGCCGAGGAGCAGGGCGTTTCCGTCCGCACGCTGTACCGCGACGTGCAAACCCTTATCGGTCTGGGCGCACCCATCGATGGTGAAGCGGGGGTCGGCTACATGCTGAAACCCGGCTTCTTCCTGCCACCCCTGATGTTCACCCCCGAGGAGCTCGAAGCCCTGGTCCTCGGCGCCCGCTGGGTCGGCGCGCAGCCTGACGATGGTCTTGGTGCCGCGGCCAGGAACGCCCTCGCCAAGATCGCGACGGCCTCGCCCGAAGATCTGCGCGATCGCATCAACGATACCGGCTTGTGGCCGGTCGCGGTTTGGACCGAAAAAAAGCCCATGCCGGTTCTCGGCCAGGTACGGCTCGCCATGCGAACGGAAAAAGCCATCCTCATCTCCTACGAGGATGAAGCCGGCAATTCGACGGAGCGCACCATCTGGCCAGTGCAACTGGCCTATTACGAGGGCAAGCAGACCATCGCCGCCTGGTGTTGCCTGCGCACCGCCTTCCGCCATTTCCGCACCGACCGCATCATCGATCTGACGGTCACCGACCAACGCTATGGCAAGCGCCGCGCCGTCCTCGAGCGGGAATGGCGTGACACCTGGCACGAGGACCGGCGTCATCTCGGCTGAGCCGGTTTCACGTGAATCACGTCAGACGGGAAGAATGACTTCCAGCCATCCAAAAGCCAGCGCGGCCAGCAGCAGCGTGTGGAACAGCGCGATGGCCCAGGTCGTCGCCACGAAGCGCGGCTTGACCGTCTTGTGCCGGTAAAATTCCTGCGCACAGAGCCCGCCGATGATGCCGAAGCTCAGATCGACCACATGAAGGTTCGCCTCGCTGACGCGCCAGCGGTTCGCCATCGCGTAAATCTTGTCGAAACGGTAGAGCAAAGCCGAAGCAAGCCCCATGCAAACGTAAAGCATACTCAGCCATAAGGGGGCATGCTCGCTGCTAATCGCGAGCAGAATCAGCAGCGTGATCGTAGTTGCTGCGGCCACCCGCAGGCCCAGCTTGTAGCGGGACACCGAAGGAGATTTGCTTCCAAGCACCTTCTGCAGCGTCGATGCGGGAGACCGCACCGCCTGCGTTACCCGCACGTCAACGGCCGAAGGGCGTCCCTTGCGTCCGGCCGCAATCTCGAAAGTCAGCCGGTCACCGATCCGCGGGCGAACACCCCCGTAAACCTTTGATATATGGACGTAAAAATCGTGCCCCGCGTCATCCCGCACGAAGCCATAGCCGCCCTTATTGTTCCATTGCACCAGCTCGCCGGCCCGGCGCGTCACGATCTTGCTCACCAGCCAGCATTAGCCAGCAATTTGTTAACAGGACCTAAGCAGCCCAAGGAACCACCGGGAAACGTTAACAGCGGACCAAGCCTGGCCTAGGATTCACGTGAAACACTTATCCACAGCTTTGTGATTCCAGCCTAAGCCGCCCCCATATTGAGCCGGTAACTCAAGGCTTCCGCGATATGTGAACGCACCACCCGTTCGCTTCCTGCCAGATCCGCCAGCGTCCGCGCCAGCTTTAGGACGCGATGATAGGCTCTGGCCGAAAGATTGAATCGCTCAGCCGCTTGCAGCAGCAGGTTCTGGCTCTCGCGGTCCGGGTCGACCACGGCCTCGATCAGCGTCGAGCCTGCCGCCGCATTGGTGTACACGCCCACAGCGCCCCTCTCCCGGTAGCGCTGCCTCTGCCGTTCCCGGGCTGAAGCAACGCGCTGAGCCACCACGGCAGAGCTTTCGGCCTGCACCGCCGGCGCAATCATGTCGGCGGCGGTGACAGCGGGAACATCGATGCGAATATCGATGCGATCGAGAAACGGCCCTGAAACGCGTCCCTGGTAGTCGGCAGCACAGGCCGGTCCACGCCGACAGGTGTGTCCGGGCGTGCCCGCCAGCCCGCACTTGCATGGGTTCATCGCCGCGATCAGCTGCACCCGGCTGGGGTAACTCACCCGCGCGTTGGCGCGGGCAATGACCGTCTCGCCCGCCTCCAACGGCTGGCGCAGACTATCGAGCACACTGGGAGCAAACTCGGGCAGTTCATCGAGGAACAGCACGCCATTATGCGCCAGGCTTACCTCGCCCGGCCTGACCTTCAGGCCGCCCCCGACCAGCGCCGCCATCGAAGCCGAATGATGCGGCGCCCGGAATGGCCTGCGATCCGACAGACCACCGCCGGCCAACTCGCCCGCGATGGACTGAATCATCGAGATATCGAGGATCTCCCGCGCATCCAAGAGCGGCAGGATCGAGGGCAAACGCTGCGCCAGCATCGACTTGCCAGCGCCCGGTGGTCCGATCATCAGCATGTTATGCCCACCAGCCGCCGCCACTTCGAGCGCACGGCGCGCCACCTGCTGGCCTCGCACATCCGCCAGATCAGGTAGGCCAACTGCCGATACGTGCTTGCGCGGCTCGGGCCTCGCCGCAAGCTGATGGCCGGTCAGATGATTGACCAGCGCCAGCAGGCTTTCGGCCGCGATAATGTCCAGCGTTTCGCCGGCCCATGCGGCTTCCGAGCCTGAAAGGGCAGGGCAGATCAACCCTAGTTCACGCCCCTGCGCCGCTATCGCGGCAGGCAATACGCCGCCGACATGGGCGAGGCGCCCGTCCAGTCCGAGTTCACCCAAAGCCAGATAGCCGTTGAGCGCGTCCTGCGGAATCGCGCCAATCGCCGCCATGATGCCCAAAGCGATCGGCAGATCGTAGTGGCTGCCTTCCTTGGGCAAATCAGCGGGCGCAAGATTGACAGTAATTCGTTTTGGCGGAAGTCCCAGGCCAGACGCCACCAGTGCCGCGCGCACCCGCTCGCCGCTCTCCTTGACCGCCTTGTCGGGCAGCCCAACCAGCACAAATGCTGGCATTCCAGGCGCTATCTGCACCTGAACATCGACAGGTACGGCCTCGATGCCGCGAAACGCCACCGTCGCCACGCGCGTAACCATAACTGAAAGTCCCCCAAGCCCGGCGCACCCTAGCAAACCTACGTAGGGTGAACAAGAACGTAGCGCGAACACGAAACACCCCGTTAACCACGCCACTTGCCACAGCGGTAAACCTAATCGGTCGTTAACCGCGCCATGTTGAATCAAAGGCTTGGTTTATGTGTAAGCAGAGTTCCGAGCATGCTGTTCCGCCGTCCTTTTCCCTCGTTCTCCACGATCGCAAAGGGCGCCATGTCGGCAGTGCTGGCGGCGGTTTTGGTAGCTTGTTCGTCCGGCGGAGGGCTCTATGGCCCGATCCAGGGCGATAACCGGCCGCACTCAGGTGTGGATCGTGCTCGCGGGATGCCGATCCAGGGGATCGACGTCGCGCGCTACCAGACGCACATCAACTTTCGCGAAGCCTTCCAGTCCGGAATTCACTTCGTCTTCATGAAGGCCACCGAGGGCAAGGATTACCTCGATCCCCATTTCCGCAGCAACTGGGTCAAGGCACGCGATGCCGGCATGCCCCGTGGCGCCTACCACTTCATGACCTGGTGCTCGCTTGCCTCCGAACAGGCTGCCTGGTTCATCGCCAATGTTCCCGCTGATTACGACGCACTGCCACCGGTGCTTGATCTCGAGTGGAACAACCACTCAAGCTGCCGCAACAAGCCAAACCGCGCCGATGCGCTGGAGAAGATCCGCTTCATGCTGGACGCGATGGAGCGTCACACCGGCAAGCTGCCGATCATCTATACCGACATGAACTTCCACCGCGATGTCCTGGAGGGCGAGTATTTCCCGAACGCCTTCTGGCTGCGCTCGACCGCCGCCGAACCACATGAGCGCTACTCAAACCGCACCTGGACCTTCTGGCAGTGGACACAGACCGGCGTGGTCCGCGGCATCAAGGGCGAAGTGGACCGCAACGCGTTCTATGGTGGGCAGAACGAATGGATCCAGTTCCTGCTCACTGGCTGCGATCCCCGCGCCATCGCTTCGCTTGGCCCCACCGGCAGATGCCAATCAGCCAAGTAAACCAAGGCTTGCCAGTCCTTGAGGCCAGGTCTAGCCTTGGATGTGCTTTGGGACATACGTCCCATTTGAGGAGGAATTGAACATGGCCAAAGGGCAAATGCGTAGCAACAAGGAAGCCAAGAAGCCAAAGAAGGACAAGGTCGCCGCGACCAAGGCCGTTACCGGCTTGGGCGCTGGCAGCACCGGCAACACCGCAAAGAAGTAGGTGGCTTCACCGCCAGCATGGACGGCTTCCAGGGTCGCCCATGCTCAGGCCAAGGCGTTCGACAGCCGGCGTGGCCTGACTGGCCGTGACACTCGGTGCCGAAGCCGCCAGCATCGCAATGATCAACAAAGCCAGTACTACAGCGATACGCATAGCGCGGCTCCCTCGGAAACAGGACCGACGAACCTCTGCGCTGCTCGCCTCCCGCCGTCAAAGCTAACGTTAAGCTATCGTTAACGACAGCAATTGAGACAAATTCTCAGCGCCGCCGGCCCGAGCGGCGGACCACCTCATCTCGTAGAAAGCGCAAATCTTCCGGGTCGAGCTTGGCTATGTCGGCGGCAAGCCGATTGGTGAGCTCAGTCGCCTCGGGCGCCAGTCCGCCCGTGTCGATCGAAACCTTTGGATCGCTGATTTCCGCCAATCGTTGCAGTTCTTCCGCTTCATCCCAGATGACATTGAAGAACGTAATGATGCGGTGCAGCAGGAACCCCGTCGGCTTGCCCCGCCGCCCATGCTCGAGCGCCGACAGGTAAGCGCTCGATACATTGAGCGCTGCCGCCATGTCCTTGAGGGATATGCCGCGCTCCTCACGCAGTGCGCGCATCTTGGCGCCGAGCGGGGTCATGGCCGGCGCAGGCGCACATACCACGCCCCCTCGCCACCATGCCCGCGCGCGGCCGTGCTCCAGCCCGAAACCATCGGCGCCAGCGAGGGTTCGCTGAGCCAGATCGGTAGCATGGTCCGCAAAATGCCCCGCTCATTCATGGCGGCAATATAATCATCATCGGTCTTGGCGCCCTTGCCGGTAATGACCAGCACGGTCCGGTCACCCCGGCTCCAGCGCGCGTGCAAATAGCGGTGCAATGCGCTGCGCGCTTCTGCCTGGGTCATGCCGTGCAGGTCGATGCGTCCGTCGATCTCAATACGCCCCCGGCCGAGCTTCTTGCGAATCGATGGCTCAACTGCCTTTTCCGGCCGCTGTGCAGAGGGAAGTGGCGCCTGATAGGGCGGCAGGAAGGGCTTGCGCGGTGGCTGCCTAGTCGGTAGTGCCTTTATCGGAACCGCCGGCATTTCCTCGGGCGGCAGCGGCAGGGGCGTGCCGTTCATCTTCAGCAGCCCCTTGCGGCGTAGCGGATCAACCGTGGACGCCACCGCGGTCCAGAGGTGAAAATCGTGCGGCAGGCGCTTGGGATCACGCTTGGACATGGCGCTGCGCCGAACCTGCCGCTTCCGGTTAGTCGAGTTGGCTGGTGGTCACGACCTTCCAATTCGGGTCGCGCGACTTGGGATTGCGCGCAAAAGTCCATTCATCAGCAATGGTTTGGACCTGGTCGGCATTGCCCTCCACCAGATTGCCATCCTTGTCGCGCGTGGCAGAGACGACTTCGGCGTGGAAACGCACGGTAAGCATGACGTTTTTCTTGTCGTACTCGGCCTCGAAGATTTCGGTCTTGGGGAGGCCGACAAAGGTGAAATCGACCGTCTGGCCAGCGGCTTCGCGATCCGCGATTGCACGCTGGAAGCCGTCGAACACGTCTTTTTCCAGCAAATTCTTGAGGGTTTGCCGGTCGCCGGTGGCAAAAGCGGTGACGATCATCTCGTAGGCCTGCTTGGCGCCTTCGAGGAAGGATTTGGGGGTGAAGGTGTTATCGGCGCCGGCAACGGCGCGCAAACCCTCGGCCAATTCGGGGTTGTTCTTGGAAGCCTGCTCTATTTCTGCTTCGATCTTGCGCGTGCGAAGCTCGTCATTTAGCTCGGGATTGCCCGCTCCACGCGGCCGGATTGGCACCACTGTTTCTTCGCTTGCCGCCGCCTCGGCAGGCTTGCGCCGTTCCAGCGGCGGACGCTCGTTGCCGGTGCGGGTTCCCAGCACCGATCGGAGGCGGAACAGAACAAAGACCGCGACGGCGATCACGATGAGAGTGGGCAGATCGAAAAATTCGTCCATGAAGCAGTGCCTTACCGTCGGGGCGTCGATTAATAACGCGGGAACGCTCGCTGAGCGCAGCAATTGACCTATATATAGGAAATGGCTCACCTCAAAACCAGTTCACCATGGGGGGAGCGAAGTTTTGTCGCCCCACGCCAAAGGAAATCAGCCAGTGCTCCGTTTTTTAGGCCTCGGCCTTATTGCACTTCCCATCATCGAAATCGCCATCTTTATCAAGGTGGGTCAGACGATCGGGCTGCTGCCAACCCTTGCGCTGGTGATCGGCGCGGCCTTGCTCGGCGGCCTGTTGCTGCGCGCCCAGGGCATTTCGGTGCTGACGCAATTGCGCAGCAATGTGAGCGCTGGCCACATGCCGGCACGTGCCATCGCCGATACCATGATGATCGGTATTGCGGCGCTGTTCCTGGTTCTGCCGGGCTTTCTGAGTGACATTGTCGCCCTGCTGCTGCTGATCCCGGCGGTACGCGGCTGGATCTATGGGGCGCTTGCCAAACGGGTCACGGTCGTTGCGAGCACTCCCCGTCATCCGGCGGCCGATCCGCGGGGCAGGCCCATCAATGGACCTTCCACCATCGATCTGGACGAGGATGACTATCGTCCGCAATAGGAGCCACTGCGCCCCCGTGCTTGTGAGCCAACGCCAAAGATGTTAGCCAGCCGCAAGCAGTTTTCCGGCAAAGGATCCGAGTGAATGTCCGATGATACACAGGGCGGCGCGGCCCCCCAGGCCAATCCGCCTTCCATGAACATGGTTGGTCAGTATATCCGCGACCTCAGCTTCGAAAATCCGGGCGCACCCGGTTCGATCATGGCCGGCGGCGGCAATCCGGCGTTCAACGTTTCGATCTCGGTTGCGGTCAAGAAGCAGTCCGAGGATCTCTATGCGGTGGAGCTGACGCTCAACGCCAAGGCCAACCGCGAGCAGACCGTGCTGTTCAATGTCGAGCTGGTTTATGGCGGCGTGTTCCGCCTCAAGAACGTGCCGGAAGCAACGCTCAGCCAATTGCTGATGATCGAATGCCCGCGCCTGATCTTCCCGTTCGCGCGCCAGGTGCTCGCCAGCGTGACCCAGCAGGGCGGCTTCCCGCCGCTGATGATGGAGCCGGTGGATTTCGCCTCGATCTATCGCCAGAATTTGGCAGCGCTTGCCGCCAAGCAGAATGCGGCGGCGCCGGCTTCGGAACAGCCGAACTAAGCCAATCTGCCAATGAATACGGAAAAGCCCCGAATCGGTTCGGGGCTTTTTGTTATTCGGCTGCCGTGCTGATCGTTTCCGCGTATTGCGTCCAGATCGCCTCATCGCCGAGCTTGGCGACAAAGGCGGTATGGGCTGCAAATTCCTCGGCGCTGATGCGCGGGGGCAGGGGTGCGGGGCGGGGCCGTGCGACGATGCGAGAAGCGATAGCATCGGCGCCGGACACGCGGTTTTCGGCGATCAGCGCGAGGCTCACCTGCTTGCCGCCGATCAGCTCGAGATAGACCTCGGCCAGGATCTCGCTATCGAGCAAGGCGCCGTGCAGCGTGCGGCGGGAATTGTCGATCCCGTAGTGCTTGCAGAGCGCATCGAGGCTGACGCGGGCGCCGGGGTGCTTTTCGCGCGCCAACATCACGGTATCGAGCACGGGGTTGCTCAGCGGCCGCCGTCCGGCGCGCTCCAGTTCGGCATTGAGAAAGCCCATGTCGAAGGAGGCATTGTGGATGACCAATTGGGCATCATCGATGAATTCGATAAAATCGGCTGCGACATCCTTGAACAGCGGCTTGTCGGCCAGAAATTCTTCGCTCAACCCGTGCACGCGAAACGCTTCCTCGGGCATGGAGCGCTGGGGATTGATATAGACGTGGTAGTGCCGGCCGGACGGGATGTGGTTGATCAGTTCCACACAGCCGATTTCAACCAGCCGGTCCCCCGCAGCGGGAGAAAGGCCGGTGGTTTCGGTGTCGAGGACGATCTCGCGGTTCACTTTTGTTGTTCCCTAGCTCGAACGGCCGCCACAAGGCTTGCGACCTCGGCCCGTGTCTGGTCGATCGGCACACCCGTATCAAAAAGATAGCTCGCCCGTGCTTTCTTTTCGGCCTGTGGGAGTTGGCGGGCAAGGATAGTATCGAGCTTTTCCCCGCTCATTCCCGCTCGGGCGAGCGCCCGCTGGCGTTGAACCGCTTCATCGACCCAGGTCACACCCACGGCATCGAAGCCGTAATCGTAGCCGCTTTCGAACAGAAGCGGCACCTCGACGACGGCGAGCGCTGCACCATTACGCTCGGCATCGTCCATGAACCGCTTTATGCGGGCGCGCACCAGTGGATGCACCACCGCTTCCAGGCGTTTGAAGCCTTCCGGTTCTTCGGCGAGCCGGCGCGATAAAGCTGTCTTGTCGATGGCGCCGCCCTGCGCGACGCCCGGAAACAGTGCCTCTACCGACGCGACCGCCTCGCCGGCATAGAGTTCGGAAACCGCCTCGTCAGCGGAGAACACCGGCACGCCCAGATCGGCAAACGCCTTGAGAACCGTGGATTTGCCGGTGGCTATCGAGCCGGTGATGCCGATGCGCTGCATGCTAATGGCCCAACGTGGCTTCGATTCTAGTCCGTAGTTTCGCATCGACGGCAGGACGGACCCCGAACCAGGCTTCAAACCCCGGCACGGCCTGGTGCAGCAGCATGCCCAGCCCATCCACAATTGGCAGGCCATGCGCCACGGCATCTGCCAGCAATGGCGTGACCAGCGGCGAATAAACGATATCGGTCACCAGGGTCGTCTTGGCCAGCAGGCTCAGGTCGAGCCAGTCGAAGCGCGATCCGTGCATGCCGACCGAACTGGTATTGACCACAAGGCCAATGCGCGGTGCCAGTTCGGCAAAGGCGTCGAAACCATGTGCCTCGAAGGGGCCATCGATTTCCCTGACCAATGCCTGGGCATTGGCGAGCGTACGGTTGAGCACATGGACCTTGCCGCCGTCGCGGCGGCGCAAGGCAACCAGCACCGCCCGCGCGGCGCCACCGGCGCCGATGATCAGGGCGTCGTTAGGGCCATCCGACCAGCCGGGCGCACCGGCATCGAGATTGCCCAGAAAGCCGAGATAATCGGTATTGGTGCCATGCACCTTGCCCTCGCGCACCACCAGCGTATTGACCGCGCCGATGGTTGTCGCCAGTGGATCGACGCTGTCGCACAGGGCAAACACCGCTTCCTTATGGGGGATGGTGACATTGCCACCGGCAAACTCGCCACTCCGCAAGCGCTCGAAAAAACCGGGCAGTTCACCCGGCGTTACATCGATCGCTTCGTAGCTCCCATCGATGCCATGTTCGGCGAGCCAGGTGCCGTGGATCAGGGGCGAGCGGGAATGGTTGATCGGATGGCCGATGACAAAGGCTTTGATGGTCAATTGAGGGTCTCGGGTGCGAACTCGCGCAACGCGGCCAATAGCGGCAGCAGTGGCAGTCCAAGAATGGTGAAGTAATCACCGGCAACAGTCTCGAACAGCCGGATCGAAGGACCTTCAAGCCGATAACCACCTACCGAAGCAAGGACCGCGTCGCCTTCCCGCGACAGAACATCATCGCGTTCCGCCTCGGAAAAGGCACGCATGGTGAGCTCGGCCGTTTGCACGTCGGACCACAGCAATTGCCCGTCGCGCATCAGCGCCACGCCGGCGTGGAGGCGATGGGTCTTGCCCCTGAGATAATCGAGCTGGGCGGCTGCGCCCTGCATGTCCAGCGGCTTGTGCAAAAGCGACGCACCCAGGCTCAGTGTCTGGTCGGCACCAATCACCAGCGCCCCGGAATGGTTAACCGACACCGCGGCAGCCTTGCGCTGGGCCAGCAGCAGCGCTACGTCCCGGCCATCTCCGCCGGCCTCGATTGCACCCTGTTCAAGGGCCCGTTCATCGAGCTCGGCAGCGGCAGTCGAAAACGCTAATCCTGCCTGTTCCAACAAGGCCTTACGGGTTTGACTCTGAGAAGCAAGGATCAACATGGAGCGATGTTTTCCACACTGTCATCCCCAGCTCAAGCCCGAGCTGTGGGAATGACTCATGACTTTGGCAATGTCGCCGACTTGTTCGACTTGGTTAGCGAAACGTTAACAGTTGGAGTCCGGGGGGTCCATTCCAGCGCTTGGGATAATTTTGGGGAAAACCCCATCGCCCGATGAAGGCTCGCCAGGCCGGTTTTGCACACTCAAAAGAGAATAGTTGACTCGGGAGTCGCTTCGTTAAGGCTCCGTTAACCATTGTGGCGAGGTGGTGCCGCAAATTGATCCACAGCGGTCTTAACCTGCTGTTAACCAAGAGGCTGCGCGCTTGTGCCGCCACGCAGCCAATTGTGGAGAGCGCTGAATTGCCTCAAAACACCGCCATGATAATACAAATACCAAGCAAGAAAGACTCTTTAGGGGGTTTGGAAGGGAAGAAGGATTTGGCTCACAAGCCTCTGCTCGCCACTGTTTTGGGACAACGCCAGGAACGGCCCCCGATCTGGATCATGCGCCAGGCAGGCAGATACCTGCCCGAATATCGCGAGATCCGTGCCAACGTCAGGAACTTCCTCGAGCTTTGCTATACGCCGGATCTTGCAACCGAAGTGACGCTGCAGCCGCTGCGCCGCTTCGACCTGGATGCGGCAATCCTGTTTTCCGACATCCTGGTCATTCCCGATGCGCTGGGACAATCGGTCCGCTTTGCGCAGGGAGAAGGCCCGGTCCTCGAGCCTGTCGATCCCCAAATCATCACGCAGCTTCGACGCGAAGGGGCTTTGGAGCATCTGGCACCAGTGCTGGAGACCGTTCGGCGGTTGCGGGCGGCATTGGCTCCAGAAAAGACGCTGATCGGCTTCTGTGGCTCTCCCTGGACTGTTGCTACTTATATGATCGGCGGACGCGGCTCGACCGACCAGGCGGCTGCCCGGCTGTTTGCACTCCGCCATCCCGAGGCCTTCGCGGCGCTGATCGATATCCTGGTGGCAACAAGCATCGATTATCTCGTCGCGCAGTTCGAAGCGGGCGCCGATGTGGTGCAGCTTTTTGAAAGCTGGGCGCTCAACCTGGACGATTCGGCATTTGCCGAGCGGGTGATCGAGCCGAACCGGCGGATCGTGGAAGGCGTGCGGGCTCGTGTTCCCAATGCGCCGATCATCGGCTTCCCGCGTGGTGCTGCTGGGAACCTCGCAAAGTATGCAGCGCTTACTGGCGTCAATGCGCTGGGTCTTGATTATGCAACCCCGCTCGATTTTGCAGCGAAGCATCTGCCCGACACTCTGCCGGTACAGGGCAATCTCGATCCGCTGCGGCTGGTCGCCGGTGGCAAGCAGCTCGACGAGCGTGTCGATCAGATCGTCTCGGCCTTCGCGAACCGTCCGCACATCTTCAATCTCGGCCATGGCATCGTGCCCGAAACGCCGATCGAGCATGTCGCTGCTCTGGTTGATCGCGTGAAAAACGGCTAGACGGCTGCGCTGAACGGAGTTTGCTTTCATGGAATGGGTCAAGGCACTGCATGTCATCTCGGTGATCGCCTGGATGGCCGGAATGCTCTATCTGCCGAGGCTGTTTGTGTATCATTCGGTGGCGGAGATCGGTTCGGTGCAGTCCGAGACCTTCAAGGTCATGGAGCGGCGGCTGCTGCGCGGGATCATCAATCCCGCCATGATCGCGAGCTATGTTTTCGGCTTCTGGATGGTTTTCGCCGGCTGGGTGGACATCTCAGCGGGCTGGTTGCACCTCAAGCTCGCCATGGTGCTGCTGCTGACGGTGTGCCATGGGGTTTTGGCCAAGCACACCAAGCTCTTTGCCCAGGACAAAAACACCAAGCCGCAGAAATTCTTCCGCATCATCAATGAAGTACCCACGGTCCTGATGATCATCATCGTCATTGCCGTGGTCGTGAAACCGTTCTGATCGGGCTTGTTTCACGTGAATCTGGCGGCAGGAAAAGCGTTTCGGTCTTGAATTTACCGGAATGACGCAGTATGTGATTTGCAACGCATCCCAATCTCAAGCTGACTTCCCAAGTCGCTGCGCGGTGCCTACCCCTCCCAAATTAGACTAGCCGTCCAGATTTCCCTCAAGGGTTTATCCGCTACATGCAGAATATGAAGCTCAGTGAGCTCAAGGCCAAATCTCCGGCCGAACTTTTGGTGTTCGCCGAAGAACACGAGGTCGAAAACGCTTCGACCATGCGCAAACAGGAATTGATGTTTGCAATCCTCAAGGAACTGGCCGCCCAGGAAGTTGATATCACCGGCGAAGGCGTCGTTGAAGTTCTGCCGGACGGTTTTGGTTTCCTGCGGTCCCCAGACGCAAACTATCTCCCAGGGCCCGACGATATCTATGTCAGCCCATCCCAGATCCGCCGCTTCGGCCTGCGGACCGGCGATACGGTCGAGGGCCAGATCCGCTCTCCCAAGGATGGCGAGCGCTACTTTGCGCTGCTCAAGGTCAACACCATCAATTTCGAAGACCCCGAAGCCGTTCGGCACAAGGTGAACTTCGACAATTTGACGCCGCTTTATCCGGAAGAGCGGCTGCGGATGGAATTGCCCGATCCGACGCTCAAGGATCGTTCCGCGCGGCTGCTCGATCTGGTTGCGCCGCTGGGCAAGGGGCAGCGTGCGTTGATTGTTGCGCCACCACGGACTGGTAAGACGGTATTGTTGCAGAATATTGCACAATCGATCGCGACTAATCATCCGGAGTGCTATCTGATCGTGCTGCTAATCGACGAGCGGCCGGAAGAAGTGACCGATATGCAGCGCTCGGTGCGCGGCGAGGTGATTTCCTCGACGTTTGACGAGCCGGCTTCACGCCACGTTCAGGTTGCCGAGATGGTGATCGAGAAGGCCAAGCGCCTGGTCGAGCACAAGCGTGACGTGGTGATCCTGCTGGATTCCATCACGCGTCTTGGCCGGGCTTACAACACCGTTGTTCCAAGCTCGGGCAAGGTTCTTACCGGTGGTGTCGATGCCAATGCCCTGCAGCGACCGAAGCGCTTCTTTGGTGCTGCGCGTAACATCGAGGATGGCGGCTCGCTGACCATCATCTCGACGGCGCTGATCGATACTGGGTCGCGCATGGATGAAGTGATCTTCGAGGAATTCAAGGGTACGGGTAACTCCGAAATCATCCTTGATCGCAAGGTCGCCGACAAGCGCATCTTCCCGGCGCTGGACATCACCAAGTCCGGTACGCGCAAGGAAGAGCTGCTGGTGGAGCCCGATATCCTCAAGAAGATGTACGTCCTGCGCCGCATCCTCAATCCGATGGGCACGATCGACGCGATGGAATTCCTGATGGACAAGGTCCGTCAGACGAAGACGAATTCCGATTTCTTCGATTCGATGAACACCTAGCATCATGGGCGCGCTGCATTTCGCTGCCGCCCATTCCTGCGCCTGACCATGCGGTCGGGCGATACAATCGTGGCGCTGTCCTCCGGGGCACCGCCATCTGGGGTCGCGGTTATCCGGCTCTCGGGGCCGGATGTGCCGGCCTATCTGCGGGCGGTGAGCGGCACAGTGCCTGAACCTCGCCGGCTCACGCTTCGGCCCATTGGGCAGCAGTCGCTGCTCGACCGTGGGCTTGTTGCGTATTTCCCCGCACCGCATAGTTTCACCGGTGAAGACTGCGCGGAACTACAGGTGCATGGCTCGCCTGCCGGGGTGCGGGCCATTCTCAAGCTGCTCACTGGCTTGGGTGCGCGGCTGGCTGAACCGGGTGAGTTCACTCGCCGCGCGTTCGAGAATGGCAAGCTCGATCTGGTGGAGATTGAGGGTCTGGGCGATCTACTTGATGCAGAGACCGAGAACCAGCGCCGGCAGGCCCTGGCGCGGTTTGAAGGTGGGTTGACGCAAAGGATTGAGATTTGGCGGAACAGCTTGCTGGATTTGCGCGCCGAGATTGAAGCGCGGCTCGATTTTTCGGATGAGGGCGATGTGGAGGAGAGCCTGCCGGCCGAGTTTGGGGCGCAGGTCGGCTCGCTGAAATCTGACATAGATCAGGCACTGCTTTCGGTGGAGCATGGGCGTATTGTTCGCGAAGGCATTCGCGTGGCACTGGCCGGGCCGCCCAATGTTGGCAAGTCCAGCCTTCTGAACGCCCTGGCGCAGTCGGATATCGCAATCGTTACAGATGAGGCGGGAACTACGCGCGATGTGCGGGAAGTTCCGTTGGACGTGAACGGCCAGCTTTATGTGCTGTTGGATCTCGCCGGTCTGCGGGAGACGGACAGCAAGGCAGAGGCCGAAGGTGTTCGTCGGGCGCAGTTAGCTATCGAGAATGCGGACATTGTGCTGTGGCTCGTAGCGCCAGATATTGAGGACATTCCACGCCCGTCGGTCACCGTTCCCTTGCTTACGGTTGCGACCAAGGCGGACGTTCGGATTGTACCCGAGGCAGATGTCGCAATTTCGGCCAAAACGAATGCCGGCATTGGTGAGTTGATGGCGGCGCTGCAGGAAATTGGCAGTAGTCTCGTGACTGGTGAACCTGCATTGCTCAGTCGCGAGCGTGATCGGCTCGCCCTCTTAGCGGCTTCTCAGGAACTGGATCGCGCCACAGCGCAATTGGGCATGCCAGAACTCGCAGCTGAAAGCCTGCGACGCGCTTCTCATTCCCTGGAGCGACTGGTCGGCAGGCTTGATGCGGAACGTGTGTTGGATCAGCTCTTCAGCAGCTTTTGCATCGGCAAGTGATTCACGTGAAACACCGGCCTTTGCAAGTCGCCCATACATCGGCGTGAATTGATTCACGTGAAACATTGCCGTATGGAGCCGGGTCTGGAGACATGCCATGAGTGATTATGCTGTTATCGTAGTCGGAGGGGGCCACGCAGGATGCGAAGCCGCGGCAGCGTCCGCACGCCTCGGCGTTCCAACGGCATTGATAACGCACCGGTTTGCCACCATCGGGGAGATGAGCTGTAATCCCGCTATCGGGGGCTTGGGCAAGGGCCATCTGGTCCGCGAGATCGACGCCCTTGATGGGTTAATGGGTCGGATCGCTGATCGGGCTGGTATACAGTTTCGCGTCCTGAACCGCCGGAAGGGTCCTGCCGTTCGAGGCCCGCGTGCGCAGGCAGATCGCAAGCTCTATCGGCTAGCCATGCAGGCCGCCATTTCTGCCCAGCCAAATCTCGATGTGATTGAAGGCGAAGTCGACGATATCCAGATCACTGATGGCGTCGTCAGCGGCGTTGTCCTCCTTGATGGTTGCCGGTTTGGCACCAAGGCCGTCGTGCTCACGACCGGCACGTTTCTCCGTGGCCTGATTCACCGGGGGGAGGAAACCACTCCCGCCGGACGGGTAGGTGAGAAGCCGGTTCTTGGTCTCTCCACAAGACTCGAGAATATGGGCCTGCAGCTCGGACGCCTTAAGACCGGCACGCCAGCGCGGCTCGACGCGGCAACAATCAACTACAGCGTCCTGGAAGAACAGCCGGGCGACGATGTTCCGGAGCCCTTCTCTATCCTGACCGGTTCGATTACCACACCGCAGGTCAGCTGCCACATCACGCGGACGACCGCGGATACGCACAGGATCATCTCCGAAAATCTTCACCGATCAGCCATGTATTCCGGGCGAATTCAGAGCCGTGGGCCACGATACTGCCCGTCCATCGAAGACAAGGTGGTGCGCTTCGCAGATCGTGACAGTCACCAGATTTTTCTTGAGCCAGAAGGACTTGAGGAGGACACCGTCTATCCGAACGGGGTTTCCACCTCGTTGCCTGCCGAGGTTCAGGAAGCCTTTCTGCGCACCATGCCGGGGCTAGAGAACGTCGTCATCCGGCGGCCTGGCTATGCCATCGAATATGACTATGTCGATCCGCGGGAGCTTCGCGCCACGCTGGAAGTGAAGCGTCAGCCGGGCCTCTATCTCGCCGGTCAGATCAATGGAACCACCGGTTACGAAGAAGCTGGAGCACAGGGGCTTCTGGCTGGGGCCAATGCCGCGCTGGCCTCGTCGGGCGCTGCGCCCATGATCCTGTCGCGCACTGAGAGCTATCTTGGAGTGATGGTGGATGATCTGATCACCAGAGGCGTGTCCGAGCCATATCGCATGTTCACGTCGCGTGCGGAGTTTCGCCTGCATCTTCGCGCGGACAATGCCGATCAGCGTCTTACGCCTTTGGGAATGGAGGTTGGTCTGATCGATGAGCAACGTGCCGAAGTGTTTGGTGAGAAGCGCGTAGCTTTGGATTCCGGTCGAAAACTCCTTAATGGCCTGACCATTTCGCCGAGTGCGGCTCGCAAGTCTGGGCTTGCGGTGAATGAAGACGGCAAGATCAGAACCGCCTTCGAGATCTTGTCCTATCCGGATATTTCGGCCCAGGACGCCGTTCGCGTCTGGCCGCAGATGGGAGAAATTCCCGCTACGGTCATGGAACAGCTGATGGTGGATGCGCAGTACGCCGTTTATCTGGACCGGCAGAAAGACGACATCGAGGCCGTGAAGCGGGATGAACAAAAGGTCATTCCTGATAGCCTGGACTATGCTGCTATTCCGGGGCTCTCCATGGAACTGCGTCAGAAGCTGGCCGCTTTGCGGCCGCAGACCATTGCCCAGGCGCAGGCTATGGACGGCATGACTCCTGCAGCTACGACGTTGTTGCTGGCTGTGATTCGCAAGGCCGGTCACCTGCGGCAGGCTAGCTAGTGGACAACGCCGCTCCCATCCGGCCCTACGCTAATTGCTTCTCGCGGCCTCTAAATAATGTCGCTGACGATCTGGAATCATATGCTCAGTTGTTGCGTAGGTGGCAGGCTGTGCAGAATCTTGTTTCACGTGAAACATTGAACGACGTCTGGTCGCGCCACTTCGCTGACAGCCTCCAAGTCGTCAAGCTGTTGCAGCCGACGGATGCGGCCTTCCTTGATCTGGGGAGCGGCGGCGGCTTTCCGGCCCTCCCACTTGCGATCGCACTGAAGGGGACCGCGCACCAGTTTACACTCGTGGAACCAAACAGCCGCAAGGTCAGCTTCTTGCGCACCGTAGCGCGCGAGCTTGACCTCAATGTCGATGTTCGCGCGGCGCGGAGTGACCAGCTGGCGCCCGAATCGCTGCCGGTTCCGGACGTAATTACCTCTCGCGCCTTGGCTCCGCTGCCGCAGCTTTGCACCTGGATGGTGCCGTTCTTTGCCCCCAGAACCCGTGCAATCCTTCACAAGGGCCGGGAACATGTTGAAGAGCTCGCAGAAATAGTTCCGCATTGGGATGTTAACGTGCTATTAACGCCAAGTGACACCGACCCGAGCGGTGTCCTGCTCACACTCACCGATTTGCGTGCGAGATCAGTTAGTTAGCGGCGAACGAGCTGGAGGCCGAAGCGTGCCCCGTATCCTTACACTAGCCAACCAGAAAGGCGGCGTCGGCAAGACCACGACAGCCATCAATCTGGCGACAGCCCTTGCCGCTATCGGTGAGCGCGTGCTGATCGTTGACCTCGACCCGCAAGGCAATGCCTCAACCGGCCTTGGCATTTCGCGTAACGACCGCGAAGTCTCCTCCTATGATCTTCTGGTCGGCGAAGCTTCCGTAGCTGAAGCTGCAATCATGACCAGTGTGCCCAATGTCGCTATCGTGCCGTCAACCATGGACCTGCTCGGCGTCGAGTTGACCATCGCGGGGCATGCCGACCGCGCGTTTCGCCTACGCAACGCCTTCAAGCAACTTGGCGAGCTGGCGATAAACGACAAACCGGTCAGCTATATCCTGATCGACTGCCCGCCATCCCTGAACCTGCTGACGGTTAATTCCCTGGTCGCTGCCGACGCCGTTCTGGTCCCTCTGCAATGCGAATTCTTTGCGTTGGAGGGCTTGAGCCAACTCCTTCAAACCATTGAACAAATCCGCTCGACGCTTAACCCGCGCCTGTCCATTCAAGGTGTCGTAATGACCATGTTCGACAAGCGCAACAATCTTAGTGAGCAGGTGCTCCAGGACGTGCGCAGCGAAATGGGCTCACTGGTCTATGACACTGTTATCCCGCGCAATGTGCGGTTGAGCGAGGCGCCATCCTACGGCAAGCCAGCTCTGCTCTATGATCTGAAATGTGCCGGTAGCCAGGCTTATCTGCGCCTGGCAACCGAAGTTATCCGCCGCGAGCGGCAGCTGAACGCCGCCTAGGAGGCCCGCAATGAACGAAAGACCAACACGACTTGGCCGCGGCCTGGCGGCACTGATCGGTGACATGGCCTCCATTGAAGGGGCCCGGGTGACGGAATCCGGTGGCATCAAGAAGCTGCCCGTGGAGTTCATCATTGGCAACCGCGCGAATCCGCGGCGGACCTTCAACGAAGACCAGCTTGAAGAGCTTACGAATTCGATTCGCGAAAAGGGCGTTATGCAGCCTCTGCTGGTGCGCCCGAGCGAAGACCCCAATATTTTCGAGATTATCGCCGGCGAGCGTCGCTGGCGCGCCGCACAAAAGGCCGGACTGCATGAGGTGCCGGTCATCGTGCGTGAGGTCGATGACAAGGAAGCGCTTGAGCTTGCCATCATCGAGAACGTCCAGCGCGCCGACCTCAACCCGCTTGAAGAAGCGATGGGCTATGGTCAGCTGATCGAGCAGTTTGATTACACCCAGCAGGATTTGGCGCAGGTGATCGGCAAGAGCCGGTCGCATGTCGCCAACACATTGCGCCTGCTTCGTTTGCCCGATGACGTGCGCGACATGGTGGCAAGCGGTTCACTGACCGCCGGCCATGCACGGACGCTGATTACAGCAGAAGATCCGGCCGGCCTAGCGCGGCAGATCGTTGCCAGTGGACTTTCGGTGCGTGACGCCGAAGCTCTCAGCCAGCAGCGGGACCTTGGGTCCAAGAAGAAGAGCGCGGCCGGCCTTGCCGAGCGAGACCCCAATACTGTCGCGCTTGAGCGGCAGCTATCGGATGCACTGGGATTGTCCGTCTCGGTGGCCCATGGCGAACGCGGCGGCAAGCTCGAGATTCGCTACAAGACGCTTGAGCAACTCGATGGTATTTGCAACAGGCTGACGAGACATCCGAACTAGCCGGATTCACGTGAAACATTAGTGCGCTGCGGCCATCATGCAGATGGCGAGAAGCGTACGGCGCAGGCTGGCCTCGGCAATAGCGGGACGCCTGCGTGTTTCCGCCGTGACCTGCAGGATGCGTTCTGCAGCCGTCGAGAGTGCTGATTCGCTCCATAGGCGCAGTTGCTGCTCGAGCGATCCGATGCGGGAAAAATGCGGCTTGGGTCGAAGTCCATCCAGCACTGCGCGCGGGCTTTTGCCGGTATCGACCTCTGCCCGCCACCGCCGCAAATTGGCAAAGTGAATGGTGCACATGGCGAGCAGGCGCTGACTATCGACGGCAGACGAAAGCGCCCGGTTGAGCGCCAGTTCAAGCTTCTCGGCATGTCCGCCGGCAGCCGCATCGAGAATGGCGTCGATGACGAGCATGCCATTATCGGCACACAATAGCAGCACATCCTCGCGACTCAAGGTCTTGCTGGATGCCGCATAAAGGCAGAGCTTTTCCAGTTCACGCCGGGTAATTTCCCGGTCGTTGCCCAGGATGTCGCGCAGCAATACCACGACATCAGGGTCGATCCTGATGGCGTTTTGGTTGAAGGTCTCGCGAATGAGCGCCTGCAAAGTCTCGTCACTATCGGGATAGCAGGGCAGGGCGCGGCCGAACTTGGCCGCCTCGACAAGCGCCCTCAGAGCGTCCTTGGGCGCTAGATTGCCGGCCTCCAGCACGATTGCCGCGCCATCAGGATCGTCCCTAAGTTCGGTCAGCGTCATCACCAGCGATTTCGTAGCGCCACGCACGCGCACGATCCGCTTGCCACCAAACAAGGACAGGGTTTTGGCTTCGACCGCGAGCACGGACGGGTCGAAATCAATCTCGGACCCTTCAAGGACGATCACATTGGCCGAAGCGGGGTCGTCCTCCGTCAGCTTGCGAATCAGCCGTTGCGCCGTTTCGCGCACTAGGCCGGCGTCAGGCCCATAGGCAAGAAAAATTCCTTGCGACAGATCAGGCCGCGTGACGAAGCGCGCGACCTCATGGGCCTTGAGCGCCGTCATCAGCGGCTATGGCCAGCCAACACCGCTAGCCGCAAGGATTCGGCAGCGGCCTTTGCAGCCCGCTCCATGGCCTCTTCCTGGGCGGTTCGGTCAGCCAGCACCTGATCGTTGCGGGTATAGCTCGCGGTTGCCCTGCGTGTGTATGTCCTTGCCACTGCACCGCTTCCGTCGCGCGGCGTGATGGTCAGCGTTACGCTCACCGTCACTTCTGCTGGCTTGTTGGGGTTTGCCGTTTGCGACAGCATCGTGTCGCTGAACATCGGTACCACCGCCACAGTGGCGAGTGGTGCCGACTGGCTCTCCGAAGAACCAAGGCGCAGCGCCAGCTCCTGGTAGACAATCTGTTCCAGCCGGCTGTTGGGCTTTGCATAGGCGAGTGCGAAGGAAGGCTGCGCCGCGAGCGTGCCGCTGTAGACGGGCGAAAAGCTGCATCCCCCGAGAGCAAAGGCGCTCCCGAGGATCATTCCATACAAAGCAGCGCGGCGCAGAGTTCTAGACAACGACATTGACGATCCTGTCAGGCACAACGACGATCTTCTTGACCGGCTTGCCATCAAGAATGCGGGCAATTTCGTCTAGAGACAAGACGCGCTGTTCAACTTCGGCTGCTGCAAGGCCCTTTGACACGACGATCTCGGCGCGACGCTTGCCATTGACCTGGATCGGCAAGGTGATTTCATCGTCCACCAGCAGGGCAGGGTCGACCTCCGGCCAGGCCGCATCGGCAACCAGGCCCGGCTTGCCCAGAGCGGACCAGCAGGTTTCGGCCAGGTGCGGCATCATCGGGGCGATCAGCTGTACGAGGCTGCCGACGCCTTCCTCAAGCGCCGCAATCCGGGTGGCAGGAGAGGCAGCCACCAGCCCGGCCGAGCGCACCAGAGCGTTGGTCAGTTCATAAATCTGGGCGACGGCACGGTTGAAGCGCAGGCCCTCGATGTCGCTGGCGACGTTGTGCACGGCGCGGTGGACGCTCTTGCGGAGCGCTTGGGCTTCCTGGTCGGCGGCCTCCCGCGCGGTGTCGGCGGATTGCTGGATCAGTTCGATGGTTTCGCCCACCAGCCGCCAAACGCGCTGCTGGAAGCGGCTGGCGCCTTCGACGCCGGCTTCGGTCCACTGCACGTCACGCTCGGGCGGGGAATCGGACAGCATGAACCAGCGGGCGGTGTCGGCGCCGTAGGTGGCAACGATTTCGTCGGGGTCGACCACGTTCTTCTTGGATTTGCTCATCTTTTCCACCGAACCGATGGTGATCGGTTCGCCGGATTGGAGGTGTTTGGCTTTACGGTCTTCGCCGATTGTTTCCAGCAACACGTCCACTGGGGCCACCCAATCACCCTTAGGCGACTTGTAGGTTTCGTGCGTCACCATGCCTTGGGTGAACAGGCCCTTGAAGGGCTCATCGATCCCGATATGGCCGGTCGCCTTCATGGCGCGGGTGAAATAGCGCGAGTAGAGCAGGTGCAGAATCGCGTGTTCGACGCCACCGATATATTGGTCCACCGGCAGCCAGTGGTCGGCAACGGTCGGTTCGGTCGGCGTTTCCGCGTGCGGTGCGGTGAAGCGGGCGAAGTACCAGGAGGAATCCACGAAGGTGTCCATCGTGTCCGTTTCACGCCGTGCGCTGGCGCCGCATTGCGGGCAGTTCACATGCTTCCAGGTCGGGTGATGGTCCAGGGCGTTGCCGGGCTTGTCGAAGGTCACATCCTCCGGCAGAACCACCGGCAGGTTCTTCTTGGGCACGGGAATGGTGCCGCAGACTTCGCAGTGGATCACCGGGATCGGGCAGCCCCAATAGCGCTGGCGCGATACGCCCCAGTCGCGCAGGCGATATTGCGCCTGAGCCTTGCCCCAGCCGTTCTTTTCGAACAGCGCAAGGGTCTGGTCCATGGCTTCCTGGCAGGTAATTTCGGCGCCGGGTTCGCCGAACCACTGCACATAGCGCACCTTCTGCGTCTTGAGCGGCACGAAGGCGGTGTCGCCAACCGGCTCGTCGCTGTCGAGTGGCTTGAACACGTCGATGACCGGCAAATCATATTTGCGGGCGAAGTCCAGATCGCGCTGGTCATGCGCCGGGCAGCCGATGACGGCGCCGGTGCCATAATCCATCAGCACGAAATTGGCGATGAAGAGCGGCAGTTCCCAGCTTGGATCGGCGGGATGGGTCACCTTGATGCCGGTGTCGTAGCCCAGCTTCTCGGCCTGTTCGATGGCGGCTTCCGAGGTGCCCATGCGCATGCACTGGGCGTTGAACTCCGCAATCGCGGGATTGCCTTCGCCCAGCGCCCTGGCAAGCGGATGGTCTGCCGCGATGGCGGCAAAGGTTGGGCCACGCATGGTGTCGGCGCGGGTGGTGTAGACGGGCAGGGTGTCAAAGCCGGCCGGCGCACCCTTGAGGCCGAATTCAAACGCCAGGCCCTGGCTCTTGCCGATCCAGTTGCGCTGCATGGTGCGCACTTTCTCCGGCCATTCGGTCAGCCCATCCAGGCCTTCCAGCAGCTCTTCGGCCATGTCGGAGATCTTGAAGAACCATTGCGTCAGGTCCCGCTGTTCCACCAGCGCACCGGACCGCCAGCCGCGGCCGTCGATGACCTGCTCATTGGCCAGCACGGTCATGTCGACCGGGTCCCAGTTCACCTTGGACTGCTTGCGGGTCACCAGGCCCGCTTCCATCATGTCGATGAACATCGATTGCTGGTGCTGATAATATTCCGGCTCGCAGGTAGCAATTTCGCGCGTCCAATCGATGGAAAGGCCCATCGATTGCAGCTGCGCCTTCATCGCTTCGATGTTCTGGCGGGTCCAGGTGCCCGGATGGGTCTTGCGCTCGATGGCGGCATTTTCAGCCGGGAGGCCGAAGGCGTCCCAACCCATGGGATGCAGCACATTGCGGCCCTTGGCGCGATAGTAGCGCGCTACGACATCGCCCATCGAATAATTGCGCACGTGACCCATGTGGATCCGGCCGGATGGGTAGGGGAACATCTCGAGGACGTAGTAAGGCTCGCGCGGGTCGTCATTAGAGGTGACGAAGCTTTTGGCATCGGCCCAAACCTGCTGCCATTTGGGTTCCATTTCGCGCGGATTGTAGCGTTCGCCGCTCACTGTCTATGTCCTTGGGTGATTTGCCGGAAGCGCACGCGAAGAAGCGGTGCGGCTTGCGTTTATGAAGGATTTTGGCTACCGGACCATCACCAGAAATCCCCCCTAAGGTCAACAGGAACAGGGCGAAAGCATGGACACTGCTGCCCCGGACAGCCTGATCAACATCCGCCACCGCATTACAGCGGCGCAAAGGCGCTTCGGCGCGCCTCCCCAAGTGGTGGAACTTGTGGCCGTATCCAAGACCTTTCCGGTCGAGGCGATCGAGCCGTTCCTCGCCGCAGGGCAGCGCGTCTTTGGCGAAAACCGGGTGCAGGAGGCGCAAGCCAAGTGGCCGGAGCTGCGGGCCCGCTACAGCGATGTCGAACTCCACCTGATTGGTCCGTTGCAAACCAACAAGGCGCGCGACGCGGTGGAATTGTTCGACGTGATCCAGACCGTGGATCGCGACAAGCTGGCCGGTGTGCTGGCGGTTGAGATGGCGCGCCTTGGGCGGCGCCTGCCGTGCTTTGTCCAGGTCAATATCGGGATGGAGACACAAAAGGCCGGCATTCCACCCGCGGAGGCCGTGGCATTCGTCGAGCGCTGCCGTACGGTGCACCAGCTCGAGATTGCCGGGCTGATGTGCATTCCGCCTGATGGCGTGCCTCCAGGACCCTATTTTGCCCATCTGGCGGAGCTGGCCAAGGCAGCGAATGCCTCCCAATTGTCCATGGGGATGAGCGGCGATTTCGAGACGGCCATCGCCATGGGTGCGACCTATGTTCGCGTTGGCTCGGCGCTATTTGGCGGCCGACCGGCAATCCCCTGATAGATTTGCGCTTTTGAGAGAGGACGTAAGGCCCGCTGCAACTTGTTGCCCCTATTCATCGTTCCTTTCCGAGATAACCTGTTGTGACGCGCTGGCCTTAAGTTAGTCTAGTTGCGTAGGCAGGCTCGGTGGTGCTGCAGACGACCGGAGAGAAATAATGAACAAGAGACGCATCCTGCTCGTGGACGACGATGCAGACCTGCGCCAAACCCTGGTCGAACAACTCGAAACCGAGGACGAGTTCGACATCCTGCAGGCTGGCACGGCCAACGATGCCTTGAAGGCCACGCGAGAAAAGAACGTTGATCTTATGATCCTCGACGTCGGCTTGCCCGACATGGATGGGCGTGAGGCTGTCAAGGTGTTGCGCAACGAAGGCTTCAAGAGCCCGATCCTGATGTTGACCGGCCACGATACCGACGCGGACCAGATCCAGGGGCTCGAATCCGGCGCCAATGACTATCTGACCAAGCCCTTCCGGTTCCCGGTGCTGCTTGCTCGCATCAATGCGGCGCTGCGCCAGCATGACCAGAGCGAGGACGTGGTGTTTACCATCGGGCCCTACAGCTTCCAGCCTTCGGCCAAGATCCTTGAGACCAATGATGGCAACAAGGTTCGCCTGACCGACAAGGAAACCTCCATTCTCAAATATCTCTATCGGCAGGGACCCAAGACCATCACGCGCGATGTCTTGCTCAAGGAAGTGTGGGGCTACAACAACCGCGTTACCACCCATACGCTTGAAACCCACATCTATCGGCTGCGCCAGAAGATCGAGCGTGACCCCTCCAATGCGCGGCTCCTGGTTACCGAAGAAGGCGGCTATCGTCTGGTCCCCTAAATATCCCAAGGGAATGGGTACAAATCGTTGCAAAATGGCCTATAGGATGAAGCGGCTTCGCCTTGGCGTGGCCGATGTGCATCCAGGTAGGATTGATGATCAGGGATCTTGCAGCCGAAGCGCTCGCGCAGGCTGAATTCTTCGATATTTGCGACGACGAGCAGCGGCGCATGCTGGCCTTTGCCGGCGATCAGCGACACTTCGATCCCGATGCCGTGCTGTACAAGGCCGGTGACGTGCCACAGGGCGCATTCGTGCTCATGAGCGGCACCCTTAAGGCTCAGCCACAAGGCGGTGGCAAGCCCACGACAGTATCCGCGCCGGGTAGTGTCGTATCTGCCATGGCGCTGATCCTCGCCAAGCCAAGACCCGTCACCATCACCGCGGTGACGGACACCCAGACGCTATTCGTGCCGCGCACGGCGTTTTTGAAGCTGATTCAGCAGTCGCCCGACTTCGCGCACCGCGCAATCGAGCGCGTCCAGCAGGATATCGGCAACTATCTCGGCGCGCTGCAGCCTGTCAGCCAGAAGATGAAGGCCGAGTAAGGGTCCAAGCCCTCATGGTGAGCCTGTCGAACCGCAGGGGCGTGTTCTCATCGTGCCACGACCTCGTCCTTCGACAGGCTCAGGATGAGGTCTACTGATGCAGGGTCACTGGACTTAGGGGCGCTAAACTCCAGCGAAGCGGGCGATGACCGGTACGTGGTCGCTCGGCTTGTCGGTCCAGCCGCGGGCGGGCTTGATGATCTCGGCGCCGATGCAGTGTTCGGCGATGTCGCGCGTGGCCCAGATATGGTCGAGCCGGCGGCCGCGATCCGAGGCTTCCCAATCGATGCCGCGATAGCTCCACCAGGAATAGATTTTCTGGTCATAGGGGACGTGCTTGCGCACGAGGTCGGTCCAGCCATGCCCGCCGTTCAGGATTGCATCGAGCGCCTGCGTCTCGGCCGGCGTGTGGCTGACGACCTTGAGCAATTGCTTGTGGCTCCACACATCGTTTTCATGCGGCGCGACATTGAAATCGCCGGCGATCAAATGGCCGCGCTCGAATGAGGCTTCACTGAACCAGCTGGTCAGCTCGCTCAAAAAACCCATCTTGTGCTTGAACTTGGGATTGATCTCTGTATCGGGCTCGTCGCCACCCGCCGGAATATAGAAATTGTGGACCGTCAGGGGGCCGCGGCCGAAATCCAGTACCGCCGACACATGTCGGGATTCGGGGATTTCGCAGAACACGCGGCTCGAAATATCGGTCAGCGGGAACTTCGAAACGATGGCTACCCCATGGTAGCCCTTCTGGCCGTGTACCGCCTGATGCGGGTAGCCTGCCTCGGTAAATGCGTTGGCCGGGAATTGGTCATTGGTGCACTTGATTTCCTGCAGCATCAGCACGTCGGGCTGATACTGGCGCAGGAAGTCGAGGACCATCGGCAGCCGAAGCCGAACCGAATTGATGTTCCAGGTAACGATGGAAGCGGACATGTTTACCCTTTGGCTGGCGACGATGTTCTTATCGTCAAGAGAGCGCCCAAGGTAAAGCCGGAAATGGCATAAACCTGACCTCGGCGCCCCAGCGTTTCACGTGAATCCATCAGCCCAGCAAAAAGCCCGGCCTTCTGCAAGGCCGGGCTCGATAAACTCAAATGCTGCAGAACTTATTCTGCCTTGGGCGCCTCATCGGCAGCGGCGGCCTGTTCGGCTGCAGCAGCCGCTGCTGCGGCTTCCGCGTCCTTGGCGGCCTGCTCAGCGGCAAAAGCCTCGGCAGCAGCAACCTTCTCGGCCTCGCGGGCTTCACGGGCAGCCAGGGCTGCGGTGCGCTCGCCGGCTTCTATCTTCTTGGTGCGCGAGTTGGTCGATTCGAAAATACGAGCCGACTTACCGCGACGATCGCGCAGATAGTACAGCTTGGCGCGACGCACCTTGCCGCGCTTGAGCACTTCGATCGAAGCGACGTTCGGCGAATAGAGCGGGAACACGCGTTCCACGCCTTCACCATAGGAAATCTTGCGGACGGTGAAGCTGGAGGTAATGCCGCCGCCATTCATGGCGATCACGACGCCTTCATAGGCCTGCAGGCGTTCCTTCTCGCCTTCACGGATCTTGACCCACACCTTGATGGTGTCGCCATGGGTGAATTCGGGAAGTTCGCGCTTGGCGGCGAGAGCAGCAACCTGCTCGGCCTCGATCTGTTCGATGATATTGGTCATAGCGATTCCGTTCTGAATCTTTTCAAAGGAGCGTCTGTTCGGTCCCCGAAGGGATCGAGCGCCCGGTCTTGGTTGGTAACGGAGGTGGTCGTCTTTTTATTGGTGCGGCCCGGGTCCGATTAGCCCGTGACTGCGATAGTGGCGCGGCTATAGGCGAAAACGCCCCGGGAGTCTAGTGTTTCGGACAGTTTTATGACTTCTGCGGCGGCAGCAAGTCCGGCCGGCGCTTGGCGGTGAGCGCCAGGCTCTGCTCGGCCCGCCATCTGGCGATCTTGCCGTGGTCGCCCGAGGTCAGCACCGGTGGGATTTCGGCACCCTCGAAGTTTTGAGGGCGGGTATATTGCGGGTATTCCAGCAACCCGTTTTCAAAGCTCTCATCGGCATGGCTGTCAGCACCGCCGAGGACGCCTGGAATCAGCCGAACGACAGCTTCCAGCAGCACCATCGCGGCCACTTCGCCGCCAGCCAGCACGTAATCGCCGATGGAAATTTCCTCGAGCCCACGGCCATCGATGACGCGTTGGTCGACACCTTCGAAACGTCCGCACACGATGACCGCCCCCGGACCCAGCGCCAATTCGCGCGCTCGGCTCTGCGTCAGCGGCTTGCCGCGGGGGGACATCAGGATACGCGGCCGTGCATCCCCTGCGGGCGACACCGTATCGATGGCCCGGGCCAGAATATCGGGCTTGAGCACCATGCCGGCGCCACCACCGGACGGCGTGTCGTCAACCGTGCGGTGCCGGTCGGTCGCAATGTCGCGCAACTGGATCGCCTCGAGCGACCACAGCCCGTCCGCCATGCCCCGCCCCAGCACGGATGCGCCGAGCGGCCCGGGGAAGAGTTCGGGAAACAGCGTGATGATCGAGGCGGAAAAGCTCAATCGGGCTCTTCCTCGCCCTCGGGGGCTTCCAGTGGCGCCACGATCACAAGGTAGCCCTCGGCTATCCTTATTGTCGGCACCACGGCCTTGGTGAATGGATAGAGGTAGGTGTCGCCGCTCTGCGCGTTGCGCACTTCGATCAGGTCGCCAGCCCCAAAATTGGGTAGGGCAGACACTGTGCCGATCACCACGCCACTATCGAGGCGCGCCTCTAGGCCAAGCAGGTCTGCGTGATAGAAATCGTCTTCGTCCTCGGGGTCGGGCAATTTGCTGCGCTCCACGTATAGATTGACACCGTTGAGCTGTTCGGCAGCGGTGCGGTCCGATATGCCCTTGATGTGAGCGACGACAACATTCTTGTGCAGGCGCACTTTGGACAGCGTGACGACCAGCCCATCCCGATCGGTGGCCAAGGGACCGTAGGACGCAATGGCTTCGGGGTCCTGGGTGTGCGTGGCGATGCGGACCTGGCCCTTGATGCCGTGTGCGGCACCGATGGTGCCCAAAAGAATGAGATTGCTGCTTGGGGTCGTCATGCTGGCTCCGGCTAGTCACTGCTGCTCATAGCAGGCAGCGCGCGGCTTGGGAATTGATCCGCCTCGGAACCCATTCGCTGGCAGGCGATTATCCGGCTAGAGTTTCCAAGGAGTTCAGCCATGGCCAGAATATTGACGTCACATGAGGAGATCCGCCAATGGGCGACTGCCCGGGGCGGCAATCCGATGATGCTCGATACTCCGGATGTGCACGAGGACCGCGTCCTGCTGCAGATCACCTTTGGCCAGCACGCCCTCAATGCCGAGCGCAATGAAGGCCCGGATAACCCGCTGACCGGCGGCTGGACGCTTTCCGGCTGGGACGAATGGCTCGAGCAGCTGGAGAAGAACGGGCTGGCACTTAAGGTCAATGACGATCAGCCGGGCGTGCTCGACAATGATTTCCACTTCGTGCCGCGCGAGGGCAACAGCGAAGAGCAGACCACCAACGCGGCCCGCCAGCCCGCCAATATCTCGATCAAAACACCCGGCAAGGACGACCGTTCGGCGCCCGATCCGACCTAGTCGTTGTCGGCTGCCGCCTCGATGGCTTCCATGTCATCGTCGGAAAAGCCGAAATGGTGACCCAGTTCGTGGATCAGCACGTGGGTGACGACTTCGCCGAGCGTGTTGTCGTCGTTCTCGGCCCAGTAGTCGAGGATGGCGCGGCGATAGAGGAACACGGTATTGGGCAATTGCCCGGTCTGGGGGACGGCGCCGTCTTCGGTCAGCCCGATGCCGGAGAAAAGTCCCATAAGCTCGAACGGGCTTTCCATGCCGAAGCCTTCGAGCACATCGTCTTCGGCGAAGTCGGCAACCGTGCAGGTCACATCGGCAGCTAGCGAGCGGAACGGCTCGGGGAGTTCCCGCAGGGCCTTGGTCGCCAGCGCCTCGATGTCATCGAGGGTGGGCGCGAACCGCGCCCCCCAATCGTTCTGGCTTACTGCCACTCGCGGATATCGACGAAATGGCCAGCAATCGCGGCAGCGGCAGCCATGGCGGGCGATACCAGATGGGTGCGGCCCTTGAAGCCCTGGCGGCCTTCGAAGTTGCGGTTGGAGGTCGAAGCGCAACGTTCCTGCGGCTTGAGCTTGTCTGGGTTCATGGCAAGGCACATCGAGCAGCCCGGCTCGCGCCATTCAAAGCCTGCATTGAGGAAGATCGTATGCAAGCCTTCGGCCTCGGCCTGATCCTTGACCAGCCCGGAGCCGGGCACGACCATGGCGCTGACGGTGGAAGCGACCTTGCGGTCCCCAATTACGGCGGCGGCAGCGCGCAGGTCTTCGATACGGCCATTGGTGCAGGAGCCGATGAATACGCGATCGACCGCGATCTCGGTGATCGGGGTGCCGGGCTTGAGGCCCATATAATCAAGGGCCCGCCACTTGGACGCGCGCTTGTTCTCGTCGGCAATGTCGTCGGGATTAGGCACTGCGCCGGTCACGGTGATTACGTCCTCGGGGGAGGAACCCCAGGAGACGATGGGCGGAAGCTTGGCGGCATCAAGGATGACCACCTTGTCGTAAACCGCGCCTTCATCCGTGTAGAGCGTCTTCCAGTAATCGACGGCCATGTCGAATGCTTCGCCCTTGGGCGCGCGGGGGCGGTCCTTCACATAGGCAAAGGTCTTTTCGTCGGGCGCGATCAGGCCAGCGCGGGCGCCGCCTTCGATGGTCATGTTGCAGACCGTCATGCGGCCTTCCATGGAGAGCGAACGGATCGCTTCGCCGGCAAATTCGATGACGTGGCCATTGCCGCCGGCGGTGCCGATCTCGCCGATGATGGCAAGAATAATGTCCTTGGCTGTTACGTGTGGTGGCAGCTGGCCGTCCACACGCACCAGCATGTTCTTGGCCTTTTGCTGGATGAGCGTCTGCGTCGCCAGCACATGTTCCACTTCGGACGTGCCGATGCCATGCGCCAGGGCGCCGAAAGCGCCGTGGGTCGATGTATGGCTGTCACCGCAAACAATGGTCATGCCGGGCAGGGTAAAACCCTGTTCGGGTCCAACGATGTGCACGATGCCCTGGCGCTTGTCGAAGGGGTCGAAATATTCGACGCCGAAATCCCTGGTGTTTTCGGCCAGAGCCGCGATCTGGATGGCGCTTTCGGGGTCCGGATTGGGCAGGGAGCGATCGGTGGTGGGCACGTTGTGGTCGACAACGGCCAGGGTGCGCTCGGGGTGGCGCACCTTGCGGTTGTTCATGCGCAGGCCCTCGAAGGCCTGGGGGCTGGTCACTTCGTGCACGAGATGCCGGTCGATATAAATGAGGGACGTGCCGTCCTCATTGTTCTGGACCAGATGGTCGTCCCAGATCTTGTCGTAAAGCGTGCGGGCCTTGGTCATGTCTATGTTCCGGCAGGAAGAGTTTGGAGTCGTTCTAAGCCACAGACAGCAAATGGGTCAAGTTAAACCGTACTCATGGGTACGGTTATTCGATCTCGACCCAGCCGGGCCCCTCCTGCCGAACCCCAGTCAGTGCCGGAAGTGGCGCATGCCAGTCATCACCATGGCGATACCGGCTGCGTCTGCTGCGGCGATCACTTCATCGTCGCGCATCGACCCGCCGGGCTGGATCACGGCCGTCGCACCCGCTGCAACCAAGGCTTCAAGCCCATCGGCAAAGGGGAAAAACGCGTCCGAAGCCACCACCGAGCCTTGCGTCAGCGCATCGGTGAGACCAGCCGCCCCGGCCGCATCGATGGACTTGCGATGGGCGACCCGTGCCGAATCCACCCGGGACATCTGTCCCGCGCCGATGCCGGCCGTCGCGCCGTCCTTGACGTAGATGATGGCGTTGGACTTGACGTGCTTGGCCACCTTGGCGGCCAGCTTGAGGTCCGTCAGTTCATGTTCCGTCGGCTGGCGCTTGGTCACCACCTTGAGTTCGCAATCGTCGACATTGCGGTTGTCGCGGCCTTGTACCAAGAGGCCCCCCGCAACGGATTTGACCTGCAGCCCCTCGGCCTTTGCGTCGGCCAGCCCGCCGGTCAGCAGCAGGCGCAGATTCTTCTTGGCCGCGATGATGTCCTGGGCTTCCGGTGTCGCGGAAGGCGCGACGATCACTTCGGTGAAGACCTTGACGATCTCGGTGGCGGTGTCGGCATCGATCTCGCGGTTGGTGGCGACAATGCCGCCAAAGGCCGAAACCGGATCGGTGCGCAGCGCCCGGAGGTAAGCGGTCTTGAGATCGCCCGCTACGGCGACGCCACACGGATTGGCGTGCTTGATGATGGCGACTGCGGCGCTTTCAGCGGGGTCGAATTCGCTGACCAGTTCGAACGCGGCATCGGTGTCGTTGATGTTGTTGTAGCTCAGCGTCTTGCCCTGCACCTGACGCGCGGTTGCAACGCCGGGGCGGTTCTCCCCGGTCTTGTAGAAGGCGGCCCATTGATGCGGGTTCTCGCCGTAGCGCATGACTTCGCTCAGCGTGCCAGCAAAGCTGCGATAGGTCACATCGGCAAAGTCGATCTCACGAGCGAACCAGCTTGAAATAGCACTGTCATAGGCTGCGGTGCGGGCATAGGCCTTGGCCGCCAGTTTCTGGCGCAGCTCGAACGGGATGCCGCCGGCCTTGATGGCCTCGAGAATGGCCGGGTAATCGGCGGGGTCGACCACCACCGTAACATAGGCGTGGTTCTTGGCCGCCGAGCGCACCATGGCCGGGCCGCCGATATCGATGTTCTCGATGATGTCGTCGTAGCCAGCGCCCGAGGCGACAGTCTTCTCGAAGGGATAAAGATTCACAACCACGAGGTCGATCGCACCGATCTCATGCTCGTCCATGGAAGCGGCGTGCTCGGGCTTGTCGCGCACCGCCAGCAGGCCACCATGCACCTTGGGGTGCAGCGTCTTGACGCGGCCATCCATCATTTCGGGAAAACCCGTCAGGTCAGCGATTTCGCGCACGGGAAGCCCGGAATCCTTGATCAGCTTGTGGGTGCCGCCGGTAGAAACCAGCTCGACCCCGGCCTCCGAGAGACCTTTGGCGAACTCAGCCATGCCGGCCTTATCGAATACCGAAAGCAGCGCCCGCCCGACCTTGACTGTCTTGCTCATCTGGGTTTTCCGCGTGTTTGTGAGTGGTCCGCGCTCGCTAGCATGAACCCGCCAGCGCGGCTAGTTCTGTTCCAGCGTAAAGATCCAGGCAATCTCGCGATCGGCCGCGACTTCGGTCTCCAGCACCAGTTGGCGCGTCTTGTGGAAGCCGACATAGGCCGATTGGCGCACGCTTTCCTCGTCGCGGAAATCGGCGCCCTCCCAAAGAAAGCTCCAGACCGCACCGTTCGGCAGCACCAGCCGCACGATATCCTCATTGTTGTTGCGCCGCACCAGCACGCCCGGCGCCAGATGGAACCGCGCCGAGAGGATGCCTTTGGGGCTTCCGTGCCCGATCAAGCGATCCTGGCCAACCAGGGTCGTGCCGCCCGAAAGCAGTGTCACGCGGCGTTCGATATCAACTCCGAACTGCCTGGCATACCCACCGCTGGTCATGGTGAGCAGATGGTCGTGTGCGTCGAGCTCCACCTGTGGCTTGCCTGACCCAGCCAGATCTTCCGCATCGATGGTGGGCCCGGAATGCGCCACGCCTTGCTGGAACAGCGCCTTGCTCTGCGGCAGGTCGGACGGAGCGGGCCCGCAGGAGCCAAAGATCAGCTCGCTGCCATGGGAAAATTCGAGCGCAAGGGCGCTGGCATGAAGCTCCCCATCCAGCCCTGGTGGAGGCAGGAGTCCCGTATCGGCGATCACCACCGCATCGCCATCACGCAGGATGCCATAGCCGCCCAGCAGCATGGACCGCCGCTTGCGGCTGGGGCCATTGGACTGGATGGCGATCAGCACGTCATGGGGCAAATGCCCGGTGCCGTTGAAGAATACCGGCTCACCGCTCGACAGCGTCAGCGCATCGAGGCTTTCGTGCATGCGGTCGATCTGGGCGGCAAGTTCATTGGCCGCCTCGGACTTGCTGGCGCTGGCGACGCCGCGCACGCTCAACAATTCCACCAGCAATTGCAGCTGCACTTTGGGGCTGCGCGAGAGGTGCATGCCGTTGTCGTCGAGCTGGCTGGCGAGCAATCTGTTGAGCCGCTCCACCTTGCCGGGCACATCGGTCTTGTCGTCCTGCTCGCAATGTTCGGCGCCCAGCACGGCAATGGCGGCAAATAGCGAATCCGTCGGCTCGCTCGCCAATGGCCCGCGAATCTTGAGGCTTTGCACCTGGGTGCCGATGACGCGCTGGATGGTTTTGGCCTGTTCGGGCGTCGCGCCTTCGAGCAGCAGGGGCAGGTGGCGCAGCCAGTTGAGCACGCGCTGCGCCGTCAGCTGCACGGTCCAGCTATCGCTCTCGAACTTGCCTTCGCGGCCGATCCAGTCGAGCACCAGGGTGCGGGCGAAGCGGCGCTCGCCATTGTCGGTTACGTCGCGGAAATGGCGCAGCCAGGAAAAACCGTGCAGATTCAACCACCAATCGAGGTGTTCGACGTCGACAGAAAAGGGAGAGGTGCCGCCGGTTTCAACCAGCTTGCTGGCGAGCAGGTAGCGGCCCGACATCATGTCGCGCACGGCGTCGCGGTCTGCGGGGCGGAATTCGGGGAGGTCGCCGGCAAAGGCGTCGTCGGCCAGGCTCCGCCAGGTCCAGCGTAGCAGGGGCAGCGTTACCGAAGCGTCGGCAAAGCGGTAGGCAGCACGCTGCAATTTGTGGCGAGCACGCTTCAGCATTGCTCTGGTCTTGCAGCACGCCCGACCCTGGCGTGCTTCCCTGTTTGCTTGCTCTTCAACGCCACATACCTTTGCTGGGCCGCCTTCCCCCCGAAAGACGCCGAATCGGCACTGTAGTCTGACGCGGTCTTAAAGCTGCCGGTGAAAATGCGATTTCCACCTATTCGCATCATGACTTACTGCCGGCGAAAACGCGCTACAAAAAATCCATCCATGCCGCCGTCGCGTCCGCCAGGCATCATGCCGGGATGGGTGCGCACCAGTCCGCGCGATGAAACTGCCTGCTCAAGCCCGGTCAATTCACCTGGTTCGATTGGCCAGAGCTTGAGGCCGGGCAGATGCTCCAGCGCCCAATCGACCTGTTCCTCGCCCTCGGCAGGTTCAAGCGAGCAGACGCAATAGATCAGCACGCCACCTGCATCGACGCAGCGGAAGGCGTTGGTCAGAAGCGCGCGCTGCAGCCGCATGCGGCCGGCCACGTCGCCGGATGAACGATGCCAGATCACCTCTGGATGGCGGCGGAACGTTCCGGTGGCCGAACAGGGGGCGTCGAGCAGCACGCCGTCATAGGGGGATCCGGGAGCATAGGTGCCGGCATCGCCGACGATGATCTCGGCCTTGTAGTCGAGCCGTTCGAGATTGCCCTTGAGCCGCTCCACGCGCTTGGGGTCGCTGTCCAGTGCCGTCACCAGGTGACCGGCCTTGATCAATTGTGCCGTCTTGCCACCGGGGGCGGCGCACAGGTCGAGCACCCGCTTGCCCGGCGTCAGACCCAGGAGGCGCGCCGGAATGGCTGATGCGGCATCCTGCACCCACCAGCGGCCTTCAGCATAGCCGGGCAGGGCCTCTACTGGCCGGTCCCGCTGTTCGATGCGCACGGTATCGGCGATCACCGGCTCGGCACTCAATTGGTCGATCAGTTCGGCGTCGTCGTTCTTGAGGGTCAGATCGAGCGGCGCGCCGGCGAGCAGGGCGTCGGAGAAACCGGAAATGGCTTCCTCGCCATAGGCTTCCAGCCAGGTATCGCCAAAAGTTTCGGGAATCAGCAGATCATCGCTCAGCATGCCGAATTTGGCCGAATTGGCCTGGGCATTGCGCAAGACGGCGTTCATCAATCCGCTCAAATGGCGTGCCTTGGGATCGCGCTTGGTGGCTTCTACCGCCAGGAACAGCGCCGAATGGGCGCCAAGATCGGGCAGGAACACCAGCTGGGCGAGGGACAGCCGCAGCACGGCTTCGAAGGTGCCGGACTTACCGGGCATGCCCTTTTCGAGCAGCGCGTGAATAATGAAGTTGAGCTGGCCCTGGCGGCGCAGGGCCGTGGTGATCAACCTGTTGGCCAGCGCACGATCGCGCCCGTCGGGCAGATCGCTTGCGGTCAGGGGCGAGAAGTTTTCGCCCGCCAGAACAGATTTCAGCCGCTGTGCAGCAACGAGGCGGAGCTTGAGCCCCGCCGGATCAGGTTTGTTCGCCACGCTTCTTTTTTATCCCCAGGGACCGCGTTGTCCGCCGTCCTCGTCGGTCCGTCCGACGGTCGGCACGCGCCAGCCACCGCCGATGTCGCGACCGGTCGTGGTCGGGGTAGGGCGAGGCTGAGGCCTTTTGCCCTTATCGTCCACCTGCATCGATGCTGCAAGCTTGCGCAGCGCTGCGATGCGATTGCCAGTATCAGGGTGGGTGGAAAAGAGGTTGTCCATGCGCGCGCCCGACAGGGGATTGATGATGTACATATGCGCCATGGCGGGGTTGCGTTCAGCCGCGACGTTGACTTGCCGCCGGGCGAGTTGCGCGATCTTTTGCAGGGCAGAAGCCAGCGCCAACGGGTCGCTCGAAATTTCGGCGCCGTCTTTGTCTGCTTCGTATTCACGGGTGCGGCTCACCGCCATCTGCACGATCATGGCGGCAACGGGCGCGAGAAACATCATCAGCAGCGCGCCAATGCCGCCCAGCGGATTGTCGCGGTTATTGCCGCCGCCAAAGAACAGCCCAAACTGCGCCAGCGCCGAAATTGCGCCGGCAAAGGTCGCGGTGATGGTCATGATCAGGGTATCGCGCGAGCGGATATGGGCCAGCTCGTGCGCCACCACGGCGGCGACTTCGCGGGTATCGAGATATTTGAGCAGCCCGCTCGATACCGCAACGGCGGCGTTCTGCGGATTGCGGCCGGTGGCAAAGGCATTGGGCTGGTCGGACTGGATCACATAAACCGCAGGGGTCGGGATTCCGGCCTTGCGCGACAGCACGTCGACCATGTCATAGAGTTCGGGGACGCGTGAGCGCTCGACGGGCACGGCGTTCTGCATGCGCAGCACCAGCTTGTCGGAGTTCCAATAGCTGAAGAGATTGGTGAGCAGCGCAAAAACGAAGGCGATCATCATGCCGCTGGTGCCGCCGATGAAATAGCCGACAACCATGAACAGCGCCGTCAGCGCTGCAAGTAGAACGGTGGTGCGGAATGTGTTGAACATCAGGAGCCCTTGGGTTCGCGTTGTTAGGCAATTATGTTGTGATCCCAAGGGTTCCATGCAAGCGCATGACCAAATGGTAATCTGGAGTGATGTCCATGAGCGAGCAAAGCGAAGACGAAGCACCGCGGCCGCCACTGAGCGACGCTGCCAGGCGGGCGCTGGCCGAGGCGGAGGCACGCCGTCGGGAGATCGATGCCAAGGGCGCGTTCGCGCCGAAGGAAGAAGGCGGGCGTGGGGGGCTCGAGCCGGTGCGTTATGGGGATTGGGAGATTAAAGGGCTGACGAGTGATTTTTGAGGGTTATTGCGCCACATCCTGAGCGTTCGATAAGTTCGGGATGTTGAAGGATGTGGTCGCGGCGCGATTTTGCCACGCCCTCGTGGTTCGACAGGCTCACCATGAGGGCTGCTGCCAGTCGTGTGTCTCTACAGCGTACGGCTCCATCGTCCCCTCGCCCCTTAGGGGAGAGGGTAGCGCCGCCAGGAGTGTGAGCGACGTGGCAAAGCTGGGGTGAGGGGTGCGATGCTGGGATATCACCTCGTTGCAGCATCGCACCCCTCACCCGGCGCTACGCGCCGACCTCTCCCCTGAGGGGCGAGGTGATCAGAAAGGCGAGGGGCGGGGTGACTCGAGGTTTAGCCTCGCGCCTTTTTGATCGCCGGCAACAATTCCGCCTCGATCGCCTTGGGCGTCAGCGGGCCTACATGCTTGAAGGTGATGACGCCTTGGGCATCCACGACGAAGGTCTCGGGCACGCCGTACACGCCCCAGTCGATCGAAACACGACGGTCCCGATCGGCGCCGACTGCGTCATAGGGATTGCCCAGTTCAGCCAGAAACGCCCGCGCATTTTCCGGCGCATCGGACTGGTTGATGCCAAAGAGGCGCACGCCTGTCACGTCCTTGAGGGCCACCAGCAGGGGATGTTCGTCGCGGCAGGGGATGCACCAGCTGGCAAAGACATTGACCACCGTCACTTCGCCCTTGAGCGCGGCGGTGTCGAAGCCTGGAACGCCAAGCTCGGGCACTGCGGCCATGGTGAAGGCCGGCGCCGGCTTGTCGATCAGGACGGAGCGGACCAGATTGGGGTCGCGATTGATCGAGAGGGCAAACACCGCCACCAGCGCCACCAGCGCGATCAGCGGCAGGCCGAACAGCACATAGCGCATCATTTGGCGGACCGGCTGGCTTCAAGGGCCGCGAGCTTTTTCGCCGTGTTGCGGGCGTCGATCAGGGTCCAGCCGATCAGGCCCGCTACGCCAAGCGCCACGCCTAGATAGGCCCAGATGATGAAAACCGCATGTGGCCCCAGATCGATCACGATGATGCCCCCTGCGCAGCCTTGCGTTGCAGGGTCACAACGCGGCGGCGCTTGATCTCGGTGTGCATGGCTTTGAGGTGCAGTGTCAGAAACAGCAATGTAAACGCGACAAACATCACCATCAGCGGCGTCAGGATCGAGCCGGGCATGCGTGGTCCATCGGCCCGGAAGACGCTGGCGGGTTGATGCAGCGTCGACCACCAATCGACGGAAAACTTGATGATGGGAATGTTGATGGCCCCCACGAGCGTGAACACCGCGATGATCCGTGCGGCGCGCAACTGGTCATCAAAGGCGCGCCACAGCGCGACGATGCCCAGATAGATGAACAGCAGCACCAAGGTCGAGGTCATCCGCCCGTCCCATTCCCAGAACGTGCCCCAGGTTGGCCGGCCCCACAGCGCGCCGGTGAACAGCGCCAGCGCCGTGAAGAGGGCGCCCAGAGGGGCGGCGGCCTTCATCGATACATCGGCCAGTGGATGGCGCCACACCAGCGTGCCCAGCGCCGACACGGCCATGATGCCGTAGACGAACTGGGAGAGCCAGGCATTGGGCACGTGGACATACATGATGCGCACGGTATCGCCCATCTGGTAGTCCTCGGGCGAAGCGAAGAAGGCGAACCACAGACCCACCACGAACAGAACGGCGGTAAGCGCGGTCAGCGGCCACAGCAGGGGTCTCGTCCAGGCGACGAACTGCCCCGGGTGGGCGATCCGGTTCCACCAGCTTTGCTTGGGGGCTGTGTCTATGCTCATGGGCCTAAATTCACCATTGAGGGTTGGGGCAACCCACTGGGTAATTCCCGCGAAAGCGGGAACCTCCGTTTTCTTCGTGCATCCGCCAACAGAGGTTCCCGCTTTCGCGGGAATGACCCGGTAGCATATTGCGCATCATCAGAACGTCCATGGCTCTAATCTTCAGCCGAACTTATCGCAAGGGCGGCGGCGAAGGGAGCCAAAGCCGCTGCCATGAGGCTCAATGCCGCAAGAAACAGCAGCGCCGCGCTCGATTGCGTAGCCGTGATGGCGCCGACGCCGAAGATCAGCACGGGTATGGAGAGCGGCGCAATCAGGATGGGGGCAATCAGCCCCCCGCGCCGGATCGACACGGTTACGGCGGCGCCGATGGCCCCGAACGCCGCCAGGGCAGGGGTGCCCAGGAGGAGCGACAGAACCGTCCGCCAGAACGCGTCTCCTTCCATTGCCAGCAACACCGTCAGTACGGGTGAAGCGAGGATCAGCGGGACGGCGGAGACCAGCCAATGGGCAATCACTTTTGCGGCAATGGCAGCACTCAGGGGCAGGTCGGCATGGCGCAACAGCGTCAGCGTGCCGTCCTCATAGTCGGGGCGGAACAGCCGGTCGAGCCCCAGCAGCATTGCCAAAAACGCCGCGATCCAGACAATGCCGGGCGCGATCCGCTCCAGCAGCGCCTTGTCGGGCCCTACGGCAAACGGAACGATGGCCCCGACGATCACGAAGAACAGCACCAGCGTCAGCACGTCCCCGCCGCCGCGCAGTGCCAACCGCAATTCGCGGCCCAACATGGCGGCGAAAGCGTTCAAGCCTCTGCTCCAAGCAGTAGAGTGTGGAGACGGCCGGGGCCGGGCAGGGTGATGGGGTCGTGCGTGGCGGCGATGGCGAGACCGCCCACGCCCAGGTGCCGGTCGATCAGCTTCGAGACCAGCTCGTGCCCGGCCGCATCAAGCGCCGCGGTCGGTTCATCTAACAGCCACAGCGGCCGCAGGCTCACCAGCAAGCGTGCGAGGGCCAGGCGCCGTGTCTGCCCGGCCGAGAGATAACCGGCGTCCAGATCCCGCAATTTGCCCAGGCCCACTTCCGCCAGCGCTGCATCGGCGGCTATCCCGGTTGGGCCGTTCATGCTGCGCCAGAATTCGAGATTTTCCCGGACCGACAGCCGTGGTTTGACCGCATTGCGATGGCCGCAATAGTGCAGCATGGGGCTATCGTCATCTGACCCCTGCAGCGCGAACGATCCCTCCAGCGGCGAAACGATCCCGGCAAGGGTCAACAGCAGCGTCGTCTTGCCGGTGCCGTTTGGCCCGCGCAGCAGCATGCACTGACCGGGCTCCACCGAAAATGTCAGATCACGGGAAAGCGCCATGCCTCCGCGTCCGCAGGCAAGGCCTTCGGCGCGCAATGCCAGCGGGGGAAAGACTTGCCGATCGGTCATGACCCCTTCTCGTATTGAACGAAAGGTCGGGCTGGCAAGCCCCATCGTTGTTCTCTATAAGCCCTTGTAGATTGGATTCATTCCAGGAAAGGCAGCGCTGTTGAGCGGTTTACGGGGGTTTCCCCGGGCCGGCGCGCCGCCGCAACCGACAAGATTAGGGCGGAACACCATGACCTCGGTAAACAGCTTCAACGCGAAATCGACCCTTACGGTCGGCAGCAAGACCTATACCTATTATTCCATCGCAGAAGCCGAAAAGAACGGCCTCACCGGCGCGTCCTCGCTGCCGCACTCGATGAAGGTGGTGCTGGAAAACCTGCTGCGCTTCGAGGACAACCGCACCGTGCACCGCGAGGATATCCTGGCTGTCGCCGAGTGGCTCAAGACGCGCACCTCCGAGCACGAGATCTCCTATCGCCCGGCTCGCGTGCTGATGCAGGATTTCACCGGCGTTCCCGCCGTGGTCGATCTGGCCGCCATGCGCGACGCCACTGCCAAGCTCGGCGCCAATCCGCAGAAGATCAATCCGCTGGTGCCCGTCGATCTGGTGATCGACCACTCCGTGATGGTCGACAGCTTCGGCTCGCCCCTCTCGTTCGGCCAGAACGTCGAACTCGAATATGAGCGCAATGGCGAGCGCTATGAATTCCTGCGCTGGGGCCAGTCGGCGTTCGACAATTTCCGCGTCGTTCCGCCCGGCACCGGCATCTGCCACCAGGTGAACCTCGAATATCTGGCCCAGACCGTCTGGACCAAGGACGAGAACGGGGAAACCGTCGCCTATCCCGATACGCTGGTTGGTACTGACTCCCACACCACCATGGTCAACGGCCTGGCCGTGCTGGGTTGGGGCGTTGGCGGTATCGAGGCGGAAGCGGCCATGCTGGGCCAGCCGATCACCATGCTGATCCCAGAAGTCGTCGGCTTCAAGATGACGGGCCGCATCAACGAAGGCGTCACCGCAACCGATCTGGTGCTGACCGTCACGGAAATGCTGCGCAAGAAGGGCGTGGTCGGCAAGTTCGTGGAGTTCTACGGTCCGGGCCTCGATTATCTCAGCCTCGAAGACCAGGCGACCATCGGCAACATGGCGCCCGAATATGGCGCGACCTGCGGCTATTTCCCGGTCGACAGCGATACGCTGAAATATCTCACGACGTCGGGCCGTGATCCGGAGCGCGTGGCGCTGGTGGAAGCCTATTCCAAGGCCCAGGGCATGTTCCGCGACACCAATTCGCCGGACCCGGTTTTCACCTCGACCCTCGAGCTCGACCTCTCCACCGTCGTTCCCTCGATCTCGGGCCCCAAGCGCCCGCAGGACCGGATTGCGCTCGATAATGCCAAGGAGGCGTTCGCCGCAGCCTTGCCCAAGGAATTCGGCAAGACCGACGAGCCGCAGATCGCGGTCGATGGCCGTGATTTCGCGCTGGGCCATGGCGATGTCGTGATCGCCGCGATCACCTCGTGCACCAATACGTCCAACCCATCCGTACTGGTTGCTGCCGGTCTCGTCGCTCGCAAGGCGCGCGAGTTGGGCCTCAACAGCAAGCCATGGGTCAAGACCTCGCTGGCCCCCGGCTCGCAGGTCGTCACCGATTATCTGACCTCCGCCGGGCTGCAGGACGATCTTGACGCGCTGGGCTTCAATCTTGTCGGCTATGGCTGCACCACCTGCATCGGCAACTCGGGCCCGCTGCCGGCGGAAATCTCCAAGGCGGTGCAGGCCGGTGATCTGGTTGCAGCTTCGGTGCTGTCGGGCAACCGCAACTTCGAGGGCCGCGTCAATTCCGACGTGAAGGCCAACTTCCTGGCGTCCCCGCCGCTGGTCGTGGCTTATGCCATCGCCGGCTCGATGAAGATCGACATCACCACCGAACCGCTCGGCACATCAAAGGACGGCAAGCCGGTCTATCTTCGGGATATCTGGCCCACCAACCACGAGATCGCCGAGATCGTGCGCCAGCACGTCACCAAGGAAATGTTCCAGGGCCGCTATTCCGACGTCTTCAAGGGCGACGAAAACTGGCAGGGCATCCAGATCGAAGGTGGCGAGACCTATGGCTGGAACTCGTCCTCGACCTATGTGCAGAACCCGCCCTATTTCGAAGGCATGTCGATGGAGCCCAAGCCCATCACCAATGTCGCCGGCGCCAAGGTCCTCGCACTGTTCCTTGATTCCATCACCACCGATCACATCTCCCCGGCCGGCTCGTTCAAGGCTTCGACGCCTGCCGGCAAGTACCTCGAAGAGCGCCAGGTCGCCCCGCGTGACTTCAACTCCTATGGCGCCCGTCGCGGCAACCATGAAGTGATGATGCGCGGCACCTTCGCCAATATCCGCATCAAGAACCAGATGCTCCCCGGCGTCGAGGGTGGTTACACCAAGGGCCCCGATGGATCGCAGATGCCGATCTACGATGCAGCCATGGCCTATCAGAGCCAGAACACGCCGCTGGTGATCTTTGCCGGCAAGGAATACGGCACCGGCTCCTCGCGTGACTGGGCGGCCAAGGGCACGAACCTGCTCGGCGTGCGCGCCGTGATCGCCCAGAGCTTTGAGCGTATCCACCGCTCGAACCTGGTCGGCATGGGCGTCATCCCGCTGCAGTTCAAGGAAGGCGAGAGCTGGCAGACCCTGGGCCTCGACGGCACCGAAACCATCGACATCGAGGGCGTGACCGAGATCACCCCGCGCGCCCAGGTCACCGTCAAGATCACCCGCGCCGATGGCACGGTGTTGCCGATTGAAACGCTGTGCCGCATCGATACGGCCAATGAGCTCGACTACTACAAAAACGGCGGCATCCTGCACTACGTGCTGCGTAGCCTCGTCGCGGCGTAAAGCCCTTCTGTTGCAAGCGATCAATGGCGGCCCCCGTGGCCGCCATTTTGTTTTGGCGGCGACACAGCTCCGCTAAATCAGACTCTCACCCTCTTTTGACTAGCGGCGCCCGATCACGGCGGCTTACAACTCTGCCCATGACGAAAAGCCCATACTTCCGCATGGCCCTTGGCCTGGTCGCCCTTGGCTTGCTGGCGGCACCCGCCGGCGCCGAGAACATGCGAGCACGCCCCAAGGCCGTGGTCGAACTCTTCACCAGCCAGGGCTGCTCGTCCTGCCCGCCGGCCGATGCGCTGCTGACCGGGCTGGCTCAGGAAGAAGACGTCATCGCCCTGGCCTATCATGTCGATTATTGGGACTATGTGGGCTGGAAGGACACCTTCGCCCATGCCGCCTTTTCGGACCGGCAGCGGGCCTATGCCGAAAGCTGGGGTTCTTCGCGCATCTATACGCCGCAGATGGTGGTCAATGGCCGCAAGGGCGTCGTCGGCTCGCGCCGCAACGACGTGCATCGGGCGCTGGATGGGGTTGCCTTGCCGCTCAAGGTCGACATCACCCGCGAAGAGGACATGCTCAAGATCGCCATTCCGCCCAATGGCGGGCTGGCCGATGCCGTGGTGTGGATGATTACCTATCTCGACCGGGCGGACGTGGCGATCGACAAGGGCGAGAATGCCGGCAAGACCATGGCTTATACGCAGGTGGTCACGGGGCGGCAGGTGTTGGGCATGTGGGAGAGCGCCAGCGGCGCCAATCTCAAGCTGCCCATTCCCGAAGTCCTCGCCGATACCAGCACCGGCATCGCGGTGATCGTGCAGCAGGAGCAGGATGGACTGCCCGGCCCGATCCTGGGCGCGGCAGCGTTCGATCAATAGACACAAAAATCCCGTCCCTGGGGGCAAGGACGGGAGAAGTCTGACTGGTCAACTCAATTGTGGCTGACACCCGGGCTTCAAGGTTTGGGGGCTCGGTAGGCCCGGGTGCCAGTCACTGGAGGCAATGGAGAGAAGCTGACCTCGCATTCTGGCGCGGTGAGGGACAAACTGTGTCCGAATTGGGGTATTTTGTCTTTCCGCAGTGCCACGCTTGCATCATCTGGTAATTGCCGCGATCATGACAGGACGTTGACAACAGGAGGTCATCGGACCGGTGCATAGCCGTAACCCGAACGACAAGGCGGTCAGTCTGGCGCTCGTGCATACCGCGCACGAAGCGCCCCAGCCCGCACCCACCAAAGTGCCGGCCATCGTGGCGTTCGACCGCAGGGAGCTGGCACTCATCCTCAATGTCTATGGCCGCAAGGTCGCCCAAGGCGACTGGCGCGACTATGCGATGGATTTCCTCAAGGAGCGGGCCGTGTTCTCGGTCTATGCGCGCGTTTCGGAGCGCCCGCTGTTTATCATCGAAAAAACCCCACGCTTGCGCAACCGCCAAGGCCAGTATGCGGTCACCAACCAGCAGGGGCGTATTCTGAAGCGCGGGCATGAGCTGAGCCTGGTGCTCCGGGTGCTCGATCCGGATCTGGTTGTGGTGGGGTAGAGCTGGCTTCCGAGTAGACCTGATGGTGAGCCTGTCGAACCATAAGGTCGAGCGAGCGGAGGATTGGGTGCCACGCCCCCGTCCTTCGACAAGCTCAGGATGAGGTCTACTGATGGATCCCTTCTGTGCCACGCCCTAAAGCGCCAGTTGCAGGTGCACGATGTCGTGCCAGCGGTCGAACTTGAAGCCGACCGCTTCGTAGCGCCCGACATGGCGGAAGCCGAATTTTTCGTGGATGGCGATCGAGTTGGCTGTGTCGGCGGTAATCACCGCGATCATCTGGCGGAACCCGAAGGCACGTGACTGCAGCAGCAATTCGGTCAGCAGCGCCTTGCCGATGCCGCGCCCCTTGGCATCCGGGTGCAGGTAGATCGAATCCTCGCAGGTGAAGCGGTAGGCGGCCCGCGGCCGATAGAAGGAGGCATAGGCGTAGCCGATTGTCCTGCCATCCAGTTCCGCCACGATCAGCGGATGCCCCAGCGCGACCAGATGGGCGTACTTCTCGGCGATCGCGGATTCGCTTGGCACTTCGGTATCGAAGGTGATCGCCGTGTTTTCCACGTAGTGCTTGTAGATTGCCGTTATGGCGGGCACGTCGCCCCAATGAAACTGGCGGAGAGAGTAATCGGACACTGGAGGCGCTCGGCAAAAGAAAAGGACCGCAGCTGTTGTAAGCTGCGGTCCCGTTTATCGTCCAACCAATTCGCTGGTTGCTTACTCGCGGTTGCCGAACAGGCGGAGCAGCATCATGAACAGGTTGATGAAGTCGAGGTAGAGGCTCAGCGCGCCCATGATGGCGCCCTTGGCCAGGACTTCGGCGCCATGCGCTTCGTCATAGCCTTCCTTGATCTTCTGGGTGTCATAGGCGGTCAGGCCAACGAAGATCAGCACGCCCACGGCCGAGATGGCAAACTCGAGCATGGAAGACTGCATGAAGATGTTGACGACCGACGCGATGATCAGACCGATCAGCCCCATCATCAGGAAGCTGCCCATCCCCGTCAGGTCACGCTTGGTGGTGTAGCCGTAAAGGCTCATGGCACCGAAGGTGGCGGCGGTGATGAAGAACACCTTGGCGATGGACGCGTCGGTATAAACCAGGAAGATCGAGGAGAGCGACAGGCCCATGATGGCCGCGAAGGCCCAGAAGGTCGCCTGTGCGGCCGGCACGGAAAGCTTGTTGATGCCGAAGCTGAGGACCAGCACGAAGGCCAGCGGCGCCAGCATCACGACCCACTGCAGCGGGCTTGCGAACAGCAGATAACCCCACTGCGTGACATACTGGCCATTGGCCAGCTGGCCTACGGCAGCATCGGGGTTGGTGGTGATGGCGGCTGCGGCGGCGAACCAGGCGGCAAGCCCGGTCACCACAAGGCCAATACCCATGTAATTGTAGACGCGCAGCATGTAGCTGCGAAGGCCCTCGTCGATGGCCAAGGCCGAGCCGGCCCGCGCACCGAGGGTCTGACGGTCATATTCAGCCATAGTCGGTTTCCTTTCCCAATTGAAAAGCGATGTATTGCACCGCCGGTGGGCATTGGTTGCCACTTGATCGACAATATGGATTGAGGATCAGTCCATTACAAGATGTCTTGCTGCCGGTTGCGACGATTCGACTGGCCCGGAAACGCATCCGTGTTAGGCTCTTTTCGAATCGCCAGATTGACTCGAAAGAGGAGGGTTCATGCCTCGGCTCTTTACCGGCCTTGAAATTCCGGCCGACATTGGGTTTGCGCTTTCCCTCAAGCGCGGTGGATTGACCGGTGCGCGCTGGATCGACGCCGACAATTATCACATCACGCTGCGCTTCATCGGCGATGTGGATGGACAGACCGCCGACGAGGTTGCGCAAAGCCTGGATCGGCTGTCCAACTCCATGCCCTTCGATGTGCGGCTCACCCATCTGGGCACCTTTGGCGGGGACAAGCCGCGCGCCCTCTATGCCGGCGTCGAACCCAGCGAAAGCCTCACCCGGCTGCAGGCGGCGCAGGAGCGCGTGCTGCAACGTGCGGGGCTCGCGCCCGAGGGGCGCAAGTTCGTGCCGCATGTGACGCTGGCCCGGTTGCGGGGCGGCAATGCCATGGAAGTCGCCCGCTTTATTTCCGAGGCCGGGCGGTTCGAGCCGCTGAGCTTTCCGGTAGGGCGGTTCGTGCTTTATTCCAGCCGGGATTCGGTGGGCGGCGGCCCCTATGTGGTGGAGCAGAGCTATCCGCTGGCGGCCTGAGCGGTCACGCAAGTGTTAGCACAATGTTAACCCCGGCAGCGCAAACCGGCAGACATGAGCCTGCACTCGCCAAATTCCCGCCGCGTTTGCCTCGCTATTGAGACAAATACGGTCGGATGCGGCGGCGTTTGACATCTTGGTAACCATGTTCAGGGCAAACTACGCGGGCAGCTTCCCCCGAACCGGAACTCTCAGAACAAGAGGATGATTTTGGCGATGACGACGAAAACCGGTAGCCTGGTCCTTGGGCTCGCGGTCGGCGCGATCATGGCTCTGGCCCCTGCCGCTCAGGCGCAGCAGGCGACCGAGCTGGGTACTTTCAACGCCTGGACGGCCTGGCAGGCCAATGACGCAAGCGGGGTAATCTGCTATGTGTCCGCCACGCCCACGTCCAGCGAGCCAGCCGGCGCCAATCGCGATCCGATCCACTTCATGATCATTCACCGCAAGGGGATGGGCACCAAGAACGAAGTGCAGACCATTATCGGCTATCCCTATAACACCAGCGATGCCAAGGCGAGCGCCACCATCGATGGCAAGTCCTACCCGATGGTCACCGAAGGTTCGGCGGGCTGGCTGGCCTCTACGGGTGATGAAGCCGGGTTCGTCCAGGCCTTCAAGGCCGGCAGCAATCTGGTGGTCAGGGGCACCAGCCAGCGTGGAACCGATACGGTCGATACCTATTCGCTCTCTGGTGCAACGGCGGCCGTCAACGCGATCGACGCCGCCTGCCAATAGTTTTCCGGGTTGCCCCACTTGGGGCGTTTCCCCATAACTGGGCGATGGGCCGCTGGCCCTTCGCCCTTTGTCTTTGCTGAGGCCCCCATGAGCAGTTACGCCTTTGCGATCGCCCTTGCCGGCATCGTGACCCTCACCGCCACAGCCAGCGCACAGCAGGTGCGGTTGCTGGATGAAAGCCGCGCCTGGGCCAGCTATGGCGCCACGGACGCCTCGGGTGACGTATGCTTTGCCATGAGCAAGCCCGAAAGCGTCACGCCTACCCCCGATGGCTATACGCAGGCCTATATCTACATCACCAACCGTCCGGCCGAGAGTGTCGCCAGCGAATTCAACCTGGTCGCCGGCTTCACCTTCCAGCCCGATAGCCTTGCGACCGTCAGCGTGGGCGGCCAGAGCTTCAATCTCTTTACCCAGAACGACGCCGCCTGGCTCGACGATGCTTCGCAGTCCGAAGCCCTCGCCAGTGCAATCCGCGCCGGCTCGTCCCTGGTCATCGAAGGCACCACGGCCAACGGCATCAAGGTCACGCAGACGTATTCCCTCTCCGGCGCTACGGCGGCGCAGCAGTCGATCAAGTCGGACTGCTAAGGGGAGGCTCGGGCTTTTCCCGATCATTTCGCCTAGCCACCAGCCGTCACCCTCGGGCTCGACCCGAGGGCTGTGTACTTTCCTCACAGTCCCGCAAAGTATAGCCCCCTCGGCTCCAGGCCGAGGGTGGCGATCCGGGGTGTGGCGCGATCTCTCTCCCACCCCCACACCGCCCTGTGACTTTGCCTAAACCCTCCCCATATGATAAGGGCCACGCCAATTCCCGATCTTTCGAACCCTTGAAGCCGAGCCCATGAGCATTGCGCTGAACCTTGACCATTCGACCGCCCTGCGGCCAGCTGCTGCCAGCCGGCCCTCGCTGATCGGGCTCAGCAAGGCGCAGATTGCCACGGCGCTGGTGGATGCCGGGATCACCACGGACCGAGAATCGCGTATGCGGGCCAACCAGTTGTGGAACTGGCTCTATGTCAACGGCACCACCGATTTCGACCGCATGACCAATGTGGCCAAAGGCGTGCGCCAGAAGCTGGGCGACACCTTTATCCTCGATCGCCCCGAGATCGTTTCCGAGCAGGTTTCGAGCGACGGCACCCGCAAATGGTTGTTCCGTTTTCGCGATCCGGCCAATCCGAACTACCCGCCCGTGGAAGTCGAAACCGTCTATATCCCCGAGCAGGACCGCGGCACGCTTTGCGTTTCCTCGCAAGTTGGCTGCACCCTGACCTGCTCTTTCTGCCATACTGGTACGCAAAAGCTTGTCCGCAACCTCACGGCCGGCGAAATCCTGGGCCAGGTGCTGATGGCGCGCGAGCGGCTGGGCGATTTTCCCGGCGGTACGCGCCCCGATGACGGTGGGCTGGTGCCATCCGGGGAAACCCGCGCGATCACCAATATCGTGATGATGGGCATGGGCGAGCCGCTTTATAACTACGAGAACGTCAAGCAGGCTCTGCTGATTGCTTCGGCCGGCGACGGCATGAGCCTCTCCAAGCGCCGCATTACCCTCTCGACCTCCGGTGTCGTGCCGTTCATCGAGCCGACCGGCCGCGAGATCGACGTGATGCTGGCGATATCGCTGCATGCAACGAACAATGATCTGCGCGATGTGCTCGTGCCGATCAACAAGAAGTGGCCGCTCGAGGAATTGCTGGAAGCCTGCCGCAATTATCCGGGGCTTTCCAATGCCCGCCGCATTACCTTTGAATATGTGATGCTGGACGGGATCAACGACAGCGATGCCGAAGCGCGCGAACTGGTGCGGCTGCTGGCCGGCATTCCCGCCAAGATCAATTTGATCCCGTTCAATCCATGGCCGGGTTCCAATTATGGTACCTCGCCATCGTCACGGATCGAGCGCTTCGCCGATATCGTAAACAAGGCCGGCTATGCCAGCCCCGTGCGCACGCCGCGCGGTCGCGATATTTTTGCTGCCTGCGGCCAGCTCAAGAGCGAAAGCGAGCGCTTGAGCAAGAAGGACCGCGAGGCGCTTGCGGGGTGAAGTGGGTGGCGGGCAGTCGCCACTCGGTTGAGGAGTGACCTGCATGGCTGTGGTCTATCGTCGGATGACCGTGGCGGATACCGGTCTATTGTCCAATGTCGCGGCCGATGTGTTCGATGAACCGATCGATCCGGCACGTGTGGCGAATTATCTGGCATCTGCCGGGCACCTGATGGTGCTGGCCTGTGTTGACGATCTGGTCGTCGGCCAATGCACCGGGGTAATTCACCACCACCCTGACAAGCCCACCGAACTCTATGTCGACGAGGTCGGCACCGGCAGCGCCTATCTGCGCCGGGGGATCGCTACGGCCATGTTGGCGGAGCTCTTCGATTGGGCAAGGGAGCTGGGCTGCGAGGAGGCCTGGCTGGGGACGGAACTCGACAATGTCGCGGCCAACAGTCTCTATCGCCGTATAGGCGGGCGGCAGGACACGATGAGCTACTATGAGTTCACCCTGAGGCCTACTTCCGCAGAATAACCCAGATGGCGTGGATCAGGCCGGGGAAATAGCCCAGCAGCGTCAGCAGGATATTGAGCCAGAAGTGCAGGCCGATACCGACCTGGAGGAAAACGCCGACCGGTGGAATGATGACCGACAGGATGATGCGCAGAATATCCAAGATGTGCCCCTTTTGCAGTTATGATCTGCTAAACCCCGGGGGCCGGCCAAACGTTCCTATTTTCGCCCTTCCGCCAGCAGGATCGTCGCTGCGAACGCCATGAACACGGCGGCAAAGCTCCAGTTCAGCGCGCGCGATACCCATTGATTGTCCCGCAGGGTCGTGGTCAGCCATTCGGCCGCAAGCACGACGGCGATAACCACCGGCATCGAGATCACGACGAACTCGACGCCGAGGAACAAGAGCTTGGCCGAGGCTGCCGGATCGGTCGCCGAAACGAATTGCGGCAGGAAGGTCACGAAGAACAGCGCGACCTTGGGATTGGTCAGGTTGATCCCCAGCCCGGTCATGAAGCTTTGCCGGAAGCTGGGCATTTTGGCGCCGGCCTGCCGCGATACCAGCAGCCCGCCGCCTGAGCGTATCGCCTGTACGGCAAGCCAGATCAGGTACAGTGCGCCGACGATCTTGAGCACCCAAAAGGCTGCAGGAGCCGCTACGATCAGGACGGAAATACCGAAGGCGACCAGGGCGGTGTGAACAGCGATGCCGGTTATCGCCCCCATTACGGTCGCAAAGCCATGAGCGCGCCCGAAGCTCATGGTTCGCGACACGAACAAGGCCATGTCAGGGCCAGGCGTAACAGCAAGCACGAAAGCGGCCAGTGCGAAGGCAAGGAGCACCGGAAGATCGGGAATAAAGGCCGGCATGGGGAGGGGACCTGAAGAATCTCTTGCGCCAACAATTGCACGCAAGGCCACACCTGACTAGGGTGCGCCCGATTTCCGGCCCGCGGCGCGGGTGTCCCACGAAAAGCGCAAAAGATCATGGCAAAAGACATCAAGAAAATCGTGCTGGCCTATTCGGGCGGCCTCGACACTTCCATCATGCTCAAGTGGCTGCAGGAACATTACCAGGCCGAGATCATCACCTTCACGGCCGATCTGGGCCAGGGCGAAGAACTCGAGCCGGCGCGCCGCAAGGCCGAAATGTTCGGCATCAAGGACATTCGCGTGGTCGACCTGCGCGAGGAATTCGTGCGCGATTTCGTGTTCCCGATGTTCCGCGCCAATGCCCTTTACGAAGGCCAATACCTGCTCGGCACCTCCATCGCCCGGCCGGTCATTGCCAAGCACCTGGTCGATATCGCCCGTGAAACCGGCGCTGACGCCATCGCCCATGGCGCCACCGGCAAGGGTAATGACCAGGTTCGGTTCGAGCTGACTGCCAATGCGCTGATGCCGGGCCTCAGGGTCATTGCGCCATGGCGCGAATGGGATCTGCGATCGCGCACGGCGCTGCTGAGTTATGCCGAAAAGAACCAGATCCCGATCGCCAAGGACAAGCGCGGCGAAGCACCGTTCTCGGTCGATGCGAACCTGCTGCACACATCTTCTGAAGGCATGGTGCTGGAAGATCCGGCTGTGCCAGCGCCCGATTATGTCGCCCAGCGCACGGTCGATCCCGAGCAGGCGCCAGACACCCCCGAGATCATCACCATCGGTTTTGAAAAGGGCGATCCGATCTCGATCAATGGCGAGGCGCTGTCGCCCGCGGAATTGCTCACCAAGCTCAACGAGCTGGGCGGCAAGCACGGCGTCGGCCGGCTCGACCTGGTGGAAAACCGCTTTGTCGGCATGAAGTCGCGCGGCCTTTATGAAACGCCCGGCGGCACGATCCTGCTGGCGGCGCGTCGCGGCATTGAATCGATCACGCTGGATCGTGGTGAAGCCCATCTCAAGGATGAGTTGATGCCCAAATATGCCGAGCTGATCTACAACGGCTTCTGGTACTCGCCCGAGCGCGAAATGCTGCAGGCGCTGATCGACAAGTCCCAGGAGTTCGTGGCGGGTGAAGTCAGTGTCAAGCTCTACAAGGGCTCGGCCAATGTGATTGCGCGCACCTCGCCCTATTCGCTTTATTCGATGGACCTCGTGACCTTCGAAGAGGGTGCAGTGGCCTATGACCATCACGATGCCGAAGGCTTCATCCGGCTCAATGGGCTGCGGCTCAAGACCTGGGCCGCCCGCAACAGCAAGGCCGGGCGGTAGCTATTCTGCAGTCGCTTTCACTCACCTATTCGACATCGGCGTCATTCCCGCGAAAGCGGGAATCCCGCTTTGCCCTCGAATGAAGTGGGATTCCCGCTTTCGCGGGAATGACATGGTGGTGAAGGAATGACATGGCGGGTGAAGGAACAGCGTGGTGGGTGGAAGAATGACGCGGTGAAGGCGAGTGGCGCGGAGGGGACTGCGGCCGATGGCATCTGGCTGCCTGCCCCTTCATGGCTCGTTAACGGGAACACACTAGCGTCACTCCCTGCGTCACGCAGAAGCAAAGGCGGGGGAATATCGGGTGCAAGCGGAAGACGCAGGCAGCTTGGGTGAAAAGGCTGAGGCGTTGCTGCTCGATGCTGCGCTCGAGAATATTCCCTATGGCTTTTGCGTTTGGTCGCCGCAGTTTCGCCTCGTCATGTGGAACAAGAACTGGCGCGATATCTACGGCTTCTCCAAAGCCCGCATCCGCCGCGGCATGACCCTGGAGCAGGTGGTGGAACTCTCCATCGCCTTGGGTAACCACTCCGGCCAGACCGTCCACGATTTTTACGAAACCTATACCGAGGAGCTGCTCTCCAACAGGAGCGGCATTCGGACCAGGAGCCGCGAGGTGGTGCATGGCGACCGGACCATCGAACGCGCCCATGTCTACTCGCCCGAGCTGGGCTGGGTCATCACCCACGAAGACATCACCGAAGAGCTTGCCCAAAGCGAGATTCTGGACCGGCGCAAGCTGGAGCTGGAACGGCAGAACATCCGGCTCGACGCCGCGGTCAACAATATCTCGCAGGGCCTCTGCATGATGGATGGGCTCGGGCGCCTGGTCATCTGCAACGAGCCCTATGCCCGGATCTACAACCTGCCCGAGAAATTGCTACGCCCTGGTACCCAGCTCAAGGACATCCTGGGGCATTTGTTTGACGTGGGCATGAGTTCGAGCGGCACGCGCGAAGAATATATTGCCTGGCGCAATGACGTCATTGCCCGGCGCGAATATGGCAAGAATGTCCATGAGCTCAATGGCCGCATTATCATGATGCAGCACCATCCGATGAAGGATGGGGGGTGGGTCTCGACGCACGAAGACATTACCGAGCAGAAGCAGAACGAAGCGCGTATCCGCCATCTGGCGCGGCACGATGCGCTCACCGATCTGCCCAACCGCATCGAATTTCTCGAACAGATGGCCAAGACCGAGGCTGGACTCAGCCGCGGCGAGATGGCGGCGGTGCTCTATATCGACCTCGATCACTTCAAGGCGGTCAACGACACGCTGGGCCATGCCGTGGGGGACGAGGTCATCAAGCAGGCTTCGGCCCGCCTCTGGGGCACGACGCGCGAGACCGATGTGCTGGCGCGGCTGGGTGGTGACGAATTCGCCCTGCTGATGCGTCCGGTCGATGCCGTGGGCGATGCCGCCAAGGTCGCCGATCGCATCATCAAGGCAATCGGCGCGCCGATGTTCATCGGTGGGCAGCAGATCGAGATCGGTGCTTCGGTCGGTATCGCCGTGGGTCCGGGCGATGGCGTCAAGACGGATACCCTGGTCAAGAATGCCGACCTGGCGCTCTACAAAGCCAAGAGCGAGGGGCGCTCGACCTATCATTTCTTCGAGAGCGGCATGGATGCCGCGCTGCAGCAGCGGCGCTCCATCGAGGCAGGCTTGCGGCTTGCACTGCAGCGGAACGAGTTGCGCCTGGTTTACCAGCCGCTGCTGGGGCTGGCGGAAAACAGCGTAAGTTGCGTTGAAGCCCTGCTGCGCTGGGACCACGAGGGGCGCACTATCTCCCCGGTCGAGTTCATTCCGATTGCGGAAGAAACCGGTTTGATCGTTGCGATCGGCGAGTGGGTACTCCGCGAGGCGCTCCAGACCGCGGCCACCTGGCCGGGCGACGTGCGCGTGGCGGTCAATCTCTCGCCCATCCAGTTCCGCAATCGTGATCTGGTCACCGCCGTCAGGGCCGCGCTGCTCGAAGCGAAGATGCCGGCCACGCGGCTCGAACTGGAGATCACCGAATCCCTGCTGCTCAATGAAAACGAGATGACGCTGCGGGCGCTGCATGAACTGCGTGCCATGGGCGTTCGCATCTCCATGGACGATTTCGGAACCGGCTATTCTTCGTTGAGTTATCTGCGATCTTTTCCCTTCGACAAGATCAAGATCGACCGCTCCTTCATGGCCGATCTCACCACAAGGCGCGACAGCCAAGCCATTATCCAGGCGATCATCGGGCTGGGGACCAGCCTTGGCATGACGACGACCACCGAGGGCGTTGAAACCGAAGAACAATTGGCGCTGGTGCGGCTTCACGGTGCCACGGAAGTACAGGGCTTCCTGTTTTCCCCGCCGCTCTCATCTGCGTCGCTGGCCAATTTGCTGCATTCCGAAGCGGCCAAGAAGCAGGTCGCGCGCAAGAAGGCCTCCTGAGAGCACGCATCACCACTCCGCAAGCCACCTTTGCGCCCTGTGCGCTTGTGAAAAATCGTATTCTGCTGTAATGCACCGCCAAATGCGCCATTCCTGCGTTTGCGGGACCTGGTGTGCGTTCACTCCCGCATGGTTCGTCCGTTGCAGTCCGCCTCACCAGACGCGGACCCGGTTTTGGGATCATGCCAACCAGGCTGATCTCTCTTAATGTCCTTGCGCAATATCGCCATTATCGCCCACGTCGACCACGGCAAGACCACGCTGATCGACGTCCTGCTCAAGCAGTCCGGTTCGTTCCGCGAGAACGAGCGCGTTGAAGAACGCGCCATGGACAGCAACGACATCGAACGCGAGCGCGGCATCACCATCCTGGCAAAGGTCACGAGCCTGCTCTGGAAAGATACCCGCATCAACATCGTCGACACCCCCGGCCACGCCGACTTCGGCGGCGAAGTCGAGCGTATCCTGTCGATGGTCGATGGCGTGGTGCTGCTGGTCGACGCGGCCGAGGGCCCGATGCCCCAGACCAAGTTCGTGCTCGGCAAGGCGCTGGCCCAGGGCCTGCGTCCGATCGTTGCCATCAACAAGATCGACAAGTCCGACGAGCGTCACCTCGAAGTGCTCGAAGAAATCTTCGACCTCTTCATCGCTCTCGACGCCACGCCCGAACAGCTCGATTTCCCAGTGCTCTACGGCGCGGCCAAGCTCGGCTGGATGGCCAATGAGCCCGATGGCGCGCGCGAAAGCCTGGCGCCACTACTGGACAAGGTCATCGAGCACGTGCCCGAACCAAAGGTCGAAACCGGCCCGTTCCGCATGCTGGTTACCACCATCGAGCGCAACCCGTTCCTGGGCCGCATCCTGACCGGCCGCATCTTCTCGGGTTCAGTCAAGGCTGGTGATGCCATCCACACGCTGAACCGCGAAGGCAAGATCGTCGAAAAGGGCCGCGTCTCCAAGGTACTGGCCTTCCGTGGTCTTGAGCGCAATCCGATCGAAGAAGGCTTTGCCGGCGATATCGTCGCCATTGCCGGCCTCGAAACCACCACCGTCGCCGACACCATCTCGGTGCCGCAGAACATGACCCCGATCCCTTCCAAGCCGATCGATCCCCCGACCCTGTCGGTCACCTTCCGCATCAATGACGGCCCGCTGGCCGGCCGTGAAGGCGACAAGGTTCAGTCGCGCGTCATCCGCGAACGCCTGATGCGCGAAGCCGAAGGCAATGTAGCGATCCGCGTGACCCCCGGCGATGACAATGACAGCTTCGACGTTGCCGGCCGCGGCGAATTGCAGTTGGCCGTGCTGATCGAGAACATGCGCCGCGAAGGGTTCGAACTGACCATCGGCCGCCCGAAGGTTTTGTACAAGGAAGAGAACGGGCAGAAGCTCGAGCCGATCGAGGAAGTCATCATCGACGTCGATGACGAGCACACCGGTGCCGTGGTCCAGAAGCTGACCGAGCGCAAGGGTGAACTCACCGACATGCGCCCGTCCGGCGTTGGCCGCACCCGTATTCGCCTCCTGGTTCCCACCCGTTCGCTGATCGGCTATCAGGCCGAACTGCTGAGCGATACCCGCGGCACCGCCATCTTCAACCGCCTGTTCCACGAATTCGCTCCCTTCAAGGGCGAACTGGCCAGCCGTCGTACCGGCGTGCTGATCTCGAACGGTACAGGCCAGGCGGTGGCCTTCGCACTGTGGAACCTGGAAGATCGCGGCCCGATCATGATCGACGCTGGCGTCGATATCTATGAAGGCATGATCATCGGCGAGCATAGCCGTGAGAACGACCTGGAAGTGAACGCCCTCAAGGGCAAGCAGCTGACCAACATCCGCACAACCAGCAAGGACGAGGCGGTTCGTCTGACCACGCCCAAGAAGCTGACGCTGGAACAGTCGATCGGCTACATCGCGGACGACGAATATGTGGAGGTCACTCCCAAGTCGATCCGCCTGCGCAAGATGTGGCTCGACCCCAATGACCGCAAGCGCATGAGCCGCGCTTCCAAGTCGGCTTAAGGCAAGGACCACCAACACACATGATGTCATTCCGGCGCAGGCCGGAATCCACCCTGAGATGACCCAGCGTTCACCGAGCGCCCCAGGACCTCAGGATGGACCCCGGCCTTCGCCGGGGTGACATCGCGGTTGTTGACGCTGCAACGGGAGAACAGCCGTGAGCGAATTCATCGTCGGCCTCATCACCCAGTGGAGCTATCTGGGCATCTTCCTGCTGATGGTGGCGGAGAACATCTTCCCGCCCATCCCGTCCGAGCTCATCATGCCGTTCGCCGGCTATGTCGCGGCCAATGGCCAGCTCAACCCCATCGGTGTGCTGGTTGCCGGCACGCTGGGCTCGCTCCTCGGCACTTCGGCCTGGTATGTCGCGGCGCGGCTGCTGGGTCTCGACCGGTTCGTTTGGCTCTGCAACAAGCTGGGGCGCATCGCGACGCTGAGCGAAGACGACATCGACAAGGCCGACCGCTGGTTCAAGCGCCACGGCATCTGGGCGGTGTTCATCGGCCGGCTGATCCCCGCCATTCGTACGCTGATTTCCGTCCCGGCAGGGCTTGCCGCCATGCCGTTCGGCCAATTTCTCGCGATCTCCGCCATCGGCACGGTGATCTGGACCGCCATCCTCACCGCGTCGGGCTATCTGCTGAAGGCCAGCTACCACATCGTTGAGGCCTGGGTAGATCCGGTTTCCACCGGCGTCGTCGTGCTGGCGGTGGTGATCTATCTATATCGCTTCGTTACCTGGAAGCCGATCAAGGACATCGGCTAGTTTTCGCATTTCGCAAGCGCCGTTGCATTCTGCAAGGCATGTTGACCTGCGCATCGCGCAAATTCACCGCCTCTTAACACCTGCTCCCCGGTTTGCCTCACGGTCGAACTTGGCATGGTTCGTGCAATCCAAAGCGATGTCCGGAGAGTGTAGTTTTGCGTACCGGACCAAAGCAGTCATTGGGCCTCGTTCCGTGCGACCGGAACGAGGCCCGGATGTTTCCCGGCTGCGCTCTTGCCCCAAGCCCCGTCAACCACTAGATATTTGCCAGCTTTGTTCCGGAGACGCCCATGCGCGCCGTGCTCGACATCATTCTTTTGATCCTGCAGCTCTACTGGTGGGTGGTGCTGGCCATGATCATCATGAGCTGGCTGATCTCGTTCAACGTCATCAACACGCGCAATCAGTTCGTCGAATCGGTGTGGCGCATCCTCAATCAGCTGACCGAGCCGGTGCTGCGCCCGATCCGGCGCGTGATGCCCAATTTTTCCGGGCTCGACCTCAGCCCGATCATCCTCTTCATCATCCTGTTCTTCATCGAACGGGTGATCATTTATTATATCTATCCCAACGTATTCTGATCGGACGTCAGCACCGCCACGAGGCGGAACTGCACCCCATCGGGATGGAAATCGAGATTGGCCTGGCTGGCTGAGCCGGACAGGCCGCCTTGCAGCAGGCGCGTGCCAAAACCCCTGACCGATGGCGGGGCGACCGGCGGTCCGCCGCTTTCAGCAAAGCGCAGTTCGAACGCCGGCGCGCCATCCATGTCACAGTGGCCCCAGCTGATCTCGACCCGGCCATCAGGCGCCGAGTGAGCGCCATGCGCCACGGCGTTGCTGGATAGCTCGTGCAGAATGAGCGACAGCGATAGCGCTGACTTGGGCGCCAGAAAAATGTCCGGCCCCGATACCAGAACCCGCCGCCCGTCCAGCAGCTGGGTTGCCGTATCGACCAACGCCCGCAGCGGCGCACGCTCGCCTTCGCTGTGCATCAACAGGTCATGGGCCCGGGCGAGCACATCCAGCCGGGTGGCGATCATTTTCTTGGCGGTATCGAGCGGATAGGCGCCGCGCAGGGTTTGGTTGACGATGCTCTGCACCACCGCCATCTGGTTCTTCATGCGGTGATTGAGCTCGGCGCTCAGGAGATGGCGTTCCTGCTCCCTGCGCCAGGCGTCCGTCTGATCGCGCATGACGACCAGAACTCGCCCGGGTCCGCCGTCCTCGTCTGGAATCGGGCTGACATGCACATCCCAGAAGCGGGGATTGCCCGAGAAGTCCTCGCGCGGCGCCGAAAACTCTCCGGTGCCACCAGCTTGTGCGGCTGCAAAAGCCTTACGGGCATGATCCCGGGCCTGCTCGGGCCAGAACTGCTCCCATGACAAGTGCCGGAGGGCTTCCCAGTCGGTGACCTGAAGGAGCTTGCGGCCCATGGGGCTCATGAACAGCAGCCTGCCCTCGGAATCGAATACCGCAATGCAATCGCGCGAGGCCGCAAACACGCTGGCTAGGACGGCACTGTCCAAAGCATAGCCAGCCTCGTCATCGGGCAGTCTGTTCAGAGTCGAAGTCATGCGATTACCCTAGCACGCGGATCCGCGCGGGTCAGACCAAGGCGAAGATATTTCTCGACTGTGGGGCGGGGAGGCTTATTCCTGCGCCGTGGTTCTCAGTCGGCACCCTCTGCGGGGAGGGTTCAATGGTGGGGTCGCATGGCCCCGATATCGAGGCTTCCCGCACCCCCTCCCAACCTCCCCCGTCAAGGGGGAGGTGCCGCTCGGTGGCGGTGGCGATAAGGTGCTACCGCCAACGCAAAGGCACTACGGTGCTCTCTACCCCAGATGCGCCAGCACTGCGAGGAGCAGCAGGGCCACGATGTTGGTGATCTTGATCATCGGGTTGACGGCAGGGCCTGCCGTATCCTTGTAGGGATCGCCGACGGTGTCGCCGGTTACTGAAGCCTTGTGGGCGTCCCCACCCTTGTGGTGGGTGACGCCGGCCGAATCGGTGAAGCCGTCCTCAAAGCTCTTCTTGGCATTGTCCCAGGCGCCGCCGCCTGCGGTCATGGAGATGGCGACGAACAGGCCCGTGACGATCACGCCCATCAGCATGGCGCCAAGAGCCGAGAAGCCTGCCGCCGCGCCCGCGATCCAGTAGATCACGAAGAACACGACGATGGGCGACAGCACCGGAAGCAGGCTCGGCACGATCATTTCGCGAATGGCGGCCTTGGTCAGCATGTCGACCGCCCGGCCATAGTCGGGCTTTTCGGTGCCAGCCATGATGCCGGGCCGTTCCTTGAACTGGCGGCGTACTTCTACCACCACGGATTGGGCTGCGCGGCCCACAGCAGTCATGCTCATGCCGCTAAAGAGGAACGGCAGCAGGCCACCAAACAACAGGCCAACCACCACGTAAGGGTCAGCCAGCGAGAAGGTCAGCGTGCCCATGCCGGCGAAAATGGCAGGTGCATCGGGCAGGGACGAGAAGTAGATCAAGTCCTGCGTATAGGCGGCGAACAACACCAGGGCTCCCAAGCCGGCCGAACCAATGGCGTAACCCTTGGTCACTGCCTTGGTGGTGTTGCCAACGGCGTCCAGTGCGTCGGTATTGTGGCGCACTTCCTTGTCGAGGCCCGCCATTTCGGCGATGCCACCGGCATTGTCGGTGACGGGACCAAATGCGTCGAGCGCCACGACGATACCGGCGAGCGCCAGCATGGTTGCGACGGCAAAGGCGATGCCGAACAGGCCGGCAAGATTATAGGTGACGATAATGCCGGCGATGATGACCAACGCCGGCAGGGCGGTGGATTCCAGCGAAACCGCGAGGCCCTGGATCACGTTGGTGCCATGGCCGGTGACCGAAGCTTCGGCGATGGAATTGACCGGGCGCCGATTGGTGCCGGTGTAATATTCGGTGATGACGATAATGAGCCCGGTGATGACGAGGCCCGCCACGCCGCACCAGAACAGGCTCCATGGGGTGAAGGTTTTGTCCGAGGCTTCGATGGCGACGTTGAGATCGCCGAATACCATCCATAGCACGGGCAGCAAGGCGACCAGCGAGAGCACGCCGGTGGCGATGATGCCCTTGTAGAGCGCGCCCATGATGTTGTTATCGGCACCGAGCTTGACGAAATAAGTGCCGATGATCGAGGTGACGACGCAGGCGCCGCCAATGGCCAGCGGCAAAACCATGCCCGCCAGCTTGAAGGCATCGGGCAGGATGATGGCAGCCAGCACCATGGTAGCCACGATGGTCACCACATAGGTTTCAAAGAGGTCGGCGGCCATGCCGGCACAGTCGCCGACATTGTCACCCACGTTATCGGCAATGGTCGCCGGGTTGCGCGGGTCGTCTTCGGGAATGCCGGCTTCGACCTTGCCCACCATGTCGCCGCCCACGTCGGCACCCTTGGTGAAAATGCCGCCGCCCAGACGGGCGAAGATGGAAATCAGCGAAGCGCCAAAGCTGAGTGCGACCAGGGAATCGATCACCACCCGGTCATTGAACGCGAAGCCCAGGAACTGGGTCAGAACGATGAAGTAGAGGGTGACGCCGAGCAGGCCGAGGCCTGCCACCAGCATGCCGGTAACCGCGCCTGACTTGAAGGCGAGGTCTAGGCCCTTGCCCAGCGAGGATATCGCCGCCTGCGCCACGCGGACATTGGCGCGAACGGACACGTTCATGCCGATGAAACCTGCGGCGCCAGACAGGACGGCACCGAGCAGGAAGCCGATAGCTGCATAGATGCCGAGCAGGAAGAAGGCGGCGATCAGGATGACAACGCCGACAATCGCGATGGTGGTGTATTGCCGCTTGAGATAAGCCGATGCGCCTTCCCGCACCGCGGCGGAGATTTCCTGCATCCGGGCGCTGCCGGCATCGGCAGCAAGCAATTGTTGGGTGGTGATTACGCCATAAACGATAGACAGACCGCCGCACAGAACGATCAGCCACAATGCCAAAGTCATTCGAAACGTCCCTCTAGATTTCCTCCGGGGACTCCATGCAGGACCCAGCCGGTCCTCCAACCAGCATGGCGCCCACCCTCGCAGAGCCCCCTCCAGGGAGGGAGCTTAGCGGGATTATGGGGTTAAGCAATGGATATTGCGATGTTTTGTCGCGGGGGACTGCTGACGGGTCGTCAGGAGGCTGCAAGCCGCTGGAAGGCAGAGGGGCGCGGGGCGGCGCCGAGGGCGTTGGCGATTTCCAGCACGCATTGGTCGGCATCGAGCAGCGACGTATCGAGTTCCAGATCATAAATGCCGGGCATATGCACGGCATCCTGCCAGCGCTGCACCGGCTCGGGCACCCCTTCGCCGCTGGCATAAAAACCATTCTGCGGATCGGCATTGCGCCTTGCCATGATGACGTCAAGCGGGCAGCGAACGCCCACAAACAGCACGCTAAAGCCAGCCAGACGACGGGCGCAGCCCGGCAAGATCCCGAGGGACCGGGAGTAGCTGTCATGGTGGCCAAGATCGGCCACGACGTCGAAGCCGAGCCGGGCATGGGCTGCTATCGAATCGTAAAGGGCGAAATAGAGGCTGGGTATATGCGGCTCAAGGTCGGGCCGCTCACCGCCCGGGCGCAGCCCGATGCCGGGACGGAGAGCCGGTGGCAAGGCCATACTGGCGACATCGACGCCAAGATTGATCCAGTTGCCAGCCAACTTGTCCTGCACGGCGCGGGCGATAGTGGATTTACCGGAGCGCGGCACGCCGTTGAGGATGACGATGCGGCCGCTCATTTCTTGCGCCCGGGAATGTCCTGCCCGTTCTGATGCAGGACGAGGCCGGTTACGGTGCCGTCCTCGCTCCGTTCGAAACTGATCTGGGCGTCCACTTGCCTGAGGAAGAACTTGGTTTGCGATTCGGGGAAGGCTTCGAGACGTTGCTGGCCGCTCGCCTGGATAAACAACTGGCCGTCTTCAGCCGTCACGGCGATGGAAAACTCCGGACCAAGCTCATAGGTGCCGACAAAATCCTGCAATAGCGCCGGATCGATCTCGATGGCCTCTCGTGGCTGGGGTTGCGGCGCCAGCGCGGCATTCTCGTCGATCAGGTGAAAGCCGATATCCTCGATACCTGTCTGGGTAACGGAATTGGCGAGCACCACGACAGCCTTCCTGGTTTCCCGATCAAAGCCGATGAAACTGTTGAACCCGCCTGTGATGCCGTTGTGCCAGACAGTGGTGCCATTGTCGTGCTGCAGAAGCATCCAGCCAAGCCCGATGCTCATGCGCGGCGAACCGGCGGGGCGGGTGTCCTCAAGCATCAAGGCAAAGGCGGCATCGAGCGGGCTTGCGTGCTGGCCACTGGCTGCCGCAGCGAATTTGGCGAGGTCGGCGGCAGTCGAAATAAAGCCGCCAGCCGGGGCGAAGATATCGAATTCCCAATGGGGCACGGGATTGCCTGCACGGTCATGGCCGCCAGCCAGGCGCAGCGGGTCGCTGGCTTCAAGCGACGTATCGGTCATGCCGAGGGGATCGAGGATACGCTCCCTGACGAGTTCGGCATAAGGCTTGCCTGCCGTATGGCTGATGGCTTCGGCCAGCAACACTGCGCCGGTATTGGAATATTCGAACTCGGTACCCGGGGCGTGCGGCAGGGTAAATTCTGCCAGAAACGCATAGAATGGTTCGGCGCCATAGCCGGCATAGGGGTTCAGCGGATCGGCTGTACCCAGATCGGGCGGAATGGACGGTAGGCCAGCGCTGTGGGTCGCCAGATCGAACAGCGTGATCGGCTGGCCTTCGAATTGGGGGAGCTTGGTGCCTTCGGGAAGGTAGTTCGCGACAGGCGCCTCAAGCTCCATCGTGCCGTCGAGCACCATCTGCGCCAGCAGCAGACTGCCGAACAGCTTGCTGATCGAGCCGATCTCGAAGAGCGTGGTTTCATCGACCGGGGTTTCCCCATTGGCATCAGCCATGCCAATGCTGGTGAACACCGGCGTGTCATTCTCGATGGTGGCAGCAACAATGCCGACGCCCTGCTGGTCGCGCTCGACGCGGTCGGAGAGGATCTGGGCGGCATCCTGCGCGAACGCTGCCGTCATGGGCACCAGCAGAGCAAGCAAGGCAAGAGCGTGTCGCATGAGGGCCTCCGGGAATTTGCTCCCGGCGCAGGTTACAGCCAGATGCGGCAAGGATGAGGCGAGCCGCATTGGCCGCTCGCCTCATTGGCAGGTCTATTGGGCGTTCTTGTACATTTCGATGGAGTCGAGGATCACCTTCTTGGCGTCCTCATAACCGCCGACATGGGAGATCTTGGCCCATTTGCCGGGCTCGAGATCCTTGTAGTGGGTGAAGAAGTGCTTCACGCGCTCGATCTGGATTTCCTGCATGTCGCCGATATCCTTGACCGCGTCATACATGCGGGTGAGCTTGGAAACTGGCACGGCAAGGATCTTTTCGTCCTGGCCTCCATCGTCTTCCATGAACAGCACGCCAAAGGGGCGGCAGCGCACCACAGCGCCAGGCACCAGCGGGCGCGAATTCATGACGAGGATGTCGAGCGGATCGCCATCGCCGCACAGGGTGTGTGGAACGAAGCCATAGTTCCCGGGATAGCGCATGGGCGTGTAGAGGAAGCGGTCGACAAACAGCGCGCCCGAGGCCTTGTCGATTTCGTACTTGATCGGCTCGCCACCCAGCGGCACTTCGATGATGACGTTCAGATCGTCGGGCGGGTTCTTGCCGGTGGGGATGGCGTCAATGTTCATTTGTTGCTCGGAATCCGTTGGTCGTGGTGGCAATAATTGGGCGGCGTTGTGCCTAGTTGAGGCCGCAAAGGCAAGTCAGTTTGGCGCAAGGCTGCTGATCGGAGCGAGGTTTTGATGATCAAATTGCTTGCCGTTGGACTTCTGGCTGGAGCACTGACCGCGCCCGCACAGGCAGCTTTTACCAGCGCCTATACCGATATCAACCTCGATCAGTGCCTGGTGCTGGACTCCGATGATTTCGGCTCCGCCTGGTCCTGCCCGGGCTACAAGGGTTATCCGCTGCTGGTCAGCGAAGGGGATTTGCGCTTTTCGTTGCGCTATGGTTTCAACATCGACAACGAGCCCAGAGGACAAACACTGGGTCCTTTCAACCGCTTGGGGCCCAAGCTCGAATGGCGCCTGACCAATGCCATGGGCCGCTGGATGCCGATCGCGACCATCGTGCGCTACCACACGGCGGACCCGGAAACCGGCGAGGACAAGGGCCAGATTCTGGTGGTGACGCAACTGGTCGAGGGCAATACCTGCCACATCGCCTATATCGACGCGCTGGCCAATCCCGATGCCAACGAGCTGGCGCGGGAGGCAGCAGATAGCTCGGGCGACTTCGATTGCGCGAGTGAGGAGGTTGAAACCATCGGCAAGTTCGAAGCCTGGTAAGCGCCAGGAGGCCTTCGACAGGCTCAGGATGAGGTCTGTTGAGGGATCAGGACTGTGCCTTGGCAATCTGGTTGCGCAAAACGGTCCGGTCGCGGCTGGAGACGCCGATGAGTTCGGCCACGCGCCAGACCATGTTGTCTTCGAGTTCGTGATTTTTGTTGTCGGAAAAAACCACCGTCCACATCATGCGGATGATCTCGATGCGGTCTTCCATTTCAAGGGCGGTCAAGGCCGAGGTGAAGCGGTAAAAATCCACCGCTTCGGCGTCCCGGAGCGCGGCTTCCTTGATCAGCCGGTCGACGCTGGCTTCATCGAGTTCATAGTGGTCGACCAGGGCCCCGCGGATGGTCTTGCGCTCTTCGTCCTTCATCTGCCCATCGACCGAAGCCAAGTGGACCAGAAGCACCGCAACGGCAAGCTTTGGATCCTGGCTGGAGAGCGCCGCTTCGGGCTTGTTGAACAGACGGGTAATGGCCTCAAACATGGGGCAGACTTCCTTGAACGGAGCGGCAGAATCAGCGATGTGGCTTAGGCCGTCCGGGCGGAAAGGCTTGGCTCAGAGTTAGCAGCCGCAGCGATTTCCTCAATGGTGCAAAGCCGGGACTCACGCGGTCTTGACCGCGATTGGTGCCTATGGGCAACAGCTTGGCGTCACAAAAATGACTCGACTCCTCTGAGATTCGGAGTCTAGATGTTCCTGTTTTGTTCACAGCAGGAAGGTCGACACGATGACCTTGTCCGATCGGCAACAGCGCCTTGCCGCGCTGCGGGATAGTATTGCCAATATCGAGCGCAAGCCTGCCTTGGCTGAGGCACGGGCTTTGGTGGAACATCAGCCCGGTGAATTCCCCGTGCTGGCCGGCGGGCTGCTGCAGGAAATGTTCACCGATGAGCGCCGCAATGCCGGTGCGCTGCTCGGCTTTGCCTTGGGCCAGGCCAAGGGGCTGCTCACCGAGCAGCGGCTGGCGGTTGTCTACCTGCAACTGGCCGACGAAGCGCAGAAGCTGGGCATGCCTTATGGTCCGGGGCTGCTGAGCTTTGGCTTCGATCCGGATGCACTGGTATTCGTGCGGGCTGCCAGCATGGCCGAACTGCTCTGGGCTGCCGAGGAAGCCATTGCCTGCCGGGCCGTGGCGGCGGTGGTGGCCGATATCGGCAGCCATTCCAGATTGCTCGATTTCACCGCCAGCCGTCGCCTCAGCATGCGCTCCGCCGCCACGGGAGGCTCGATCTTCCTGTTGCGCTACGGGCAGGGGCGCCAGGCAAGCGCGGCGCATCTGCGCTGGCGCCTGTCCCCCGATCAGAGTGCGCAAAAACGCTACGACGCAAAGGCGCCGGGCCCGCTGCGCTGGCGCGCGCAGCTGGAAAAGGGGGCCATCATCAAGAACCAGACCGAATTTGTGCTGGGGTGGACGGAAAATGGATTCGCAACATTCACTGCTCAGCGCCGCGGTGCAGACCGGCATGCCGGGGGAGCGCCGCTTCCTCGTATTGTTCCTGCCCAGCTGGCCGACGGATTATCTCAAACGGCGTGACATCCAGCTCAAGTCACCACTGGTACTCTATGAGCGCATCAAGGGCGGGCTGCGGCTGGCGGCAGTCGATGCCGAGGCGGCGCGATGCGGGCTCAGAGTGGGGCAGAACCTGGCCGATGCGCGCGCCATGGTGCCCGATCTCACCGTGCTCGAAATGGATCGCCCGTTGCTGGAGGCCGCCTTTGCCGATTTTGCCGACTGGCACTCCAATGCCAGCCCGCTGGTTTCGGTGATGAGCGATGTGAGCGGTTTCGGCGATTTGGTGCTCGACATTACCGGGGTGGCCCACCTTTTCGGTGGCGAACGGCCCATGCTGCGCCTCCTGCTGAGCCGGCTGCGCGATCTCGGCTATACGGTGGCCGGCGCCATTGCGCCCACTATCGGGGCGGCCTGGGGGGTCAGCCATTTCGCCCGCAGCCAGGTGGTCGAGCGGACCGATCTCGAAGCCATTCTCGATGGATTGCCGGTCCATGCGCTGCGGCTGACCCCAGCCCAGATCGCGGGCCTCACGCAGATGGGGCTCAAGACCATCGGCCAGTTGCGGCCGCGTGAACGCAAGCCGCTACAGGCGCGGTTCGGCCTGTCCCTGCTGCAGCGACTCGACCAGGCCCTTGGCCATATCGAAGAGCGGATGACGCCGCGCCTGCCCATGGCCGAGCGCTATGCCGAACGGCGCTTCGCCGATCCGATCGGGCTGATGGACGATGTGCTCATGACCTGCCATGACCTGGCCATCCAGCTTTCCATCCGTCTTGAGGCCGAAGGGCAGGGCGGGCAGGCCTTCCATCTCTTCCTCTATCGTGTCGATCACAAGGTGATGGCGCTGTCGGTCAATTCGGCGCGGCTGACGCGCGATCCCGAGCATATCACCAAGCTCTTTTCCAACCGCTCCGAACGGCTGGAGGGGGAATACGACGCCGGCTTCGGCATCGACATGATCCGGCTGGCAGTAAGTTCGGTATCCCAGCTCGATGCGGTGCAACTGGGCGCCTTCTCGCATCAGGGCGTTGCCGAGGATCTCGACCAGCTCAATGACCGGATGAGCAGCCGTCTCGGCGCCATGGCGGTGCTCAGGACGCAACTGGTCGAGAGTCATATCCCCGAGCGGGCTGCGCGCCTCGTGCCGGCGCTGGCTGCGGTCAATGTGCCTCGTGCAGGCTGGCCCATCCCGGCCCGGCCGCTGCGCTTGTTGCCGGTGCCGGAAATGGTCGCGATCAATGCCGAAGTGCCCGAGGGCCTGCCCGCCTCGATGATCTGGCGGCGCGAAAGCTACAAGATCGAAAGGGCCTCCGGTCCCGAGCGGCTGGGCGCCGAATGGTGGCGCAGCGGTCAACGCCTGCAATTGGTGCCATTGGAGAAGCCAAAAAAGGGCGAGGAGCCGCCCTATATTCCTGACCTCGCCCTGTTCGAGCCCGATGCCGTGACGCGGGATTACTACGTCGTCGAAGACGCTGCCGGCCGTCGCTTCTGGATCTACCGGCGCGGCTTTCACCAGCAAGGCGAGCCGGCGGTCTGGTACCTGCATGGATTTTTCGCATGAGCCAGATCGTTCCCTTTGATCCATCAGCCAGAAGCCGAACGCCACTGCCGCGTCAGCAAGCCGGCTTTGCCGAACTCATCACCACCAGCAATTTCTCCTTTCTCAGGAGTGGATCACATCCCGAAGAGCTGGTTTCGGCCGCCATGCAGATGGGCATGACGGCAATGGGTCTCTGCGACCGCAACAGCTTTGCCGGCGTGGTGCGGGCCTATGTGGTCGTGCGCGATCGGGACAAGAAGCTCTTTCCCGATTTCCGCTACCTCGTAGGGGTGCGGCTCTGTTTCGCCGATGGAACGCCCGACATCATCGCCTATCCCACCACCCGGGTGGCCTATGGACGGCTGTGCAAGCTGCTCACCGTTGGCAACCAACGCGGCGAAAAGGGCAATCCCAAGCTGTTCTTCAGCGATTTGTTTGGATCGGGCGGCCCGGCTGCGACCAACGAACAGGGACCTTCGGAAAATTATGCACAGGGCCAACTCTTCATCCTGGTGCCCGACGAGACGAACTGGCCGCTGACGGCGCAGACCCTCGATACGCTGTCGCGGCTAGCGCCCGAGCGAGTCTGGGTGGCTGCTGCACCACGCTTTGACGGTCAGGACCGGGCTCGCCTCAACCGGATAAACGAGCTGGCCCAAGTTCACCGCGCCAGGATGATCGCGACCAACGACGTGCTCTATCACGAGCCCAACCGCCGGATGGTGCAGGATGTAGTGACTTGTATCCGCGAACATCTAACGCTGGAAACCGCCGGTTGGCGCCTTGCCGCCAATGCCGAGCGGCATCTGAAGCCGGCCGACGAGATGGCCAGGCTGTTCCGCGAGCATCCCGATGCCATCGCCGAAACTGGGCGCTTCATTGGCCGCATCGACTTCAGCCTCGACCAGCTTAAATACAATTACCCCGAGGAAACCATAGGCGATGGCGAAACGGCGCAGCAGACGCTGGAACGGCTGACCTGGGAGGGAGCGGCGAAGCGATATCCCCGAGGTCTTTCCGATAAGCTAAAACGCAGCCTGTGGTCCGAACTCTGCCTCATTGCCTACAAGGGCTATGCGGCCTATTTCCTGACGGTGCACGACATCGTCAGGTATGCCCGCTACGAGCGCAAAATCATGTGCCAAGGGCGTGGATCGGCGGCAAATTCCACCGTCTGCTTCTGCCTTGAAATTACGGAGGTCGACCCCGAAAACGCCAATCTGGTCTTTGGCCGCTTCATCTCCACCGAACGCGACGAGCCGCCCGATATCGACGTCGATTTCGAGCATGAACGGCGAGAGGAGGTGATGCAGTATGTCTACAAGAAATATGGCGGCAAGCGCACCGGGCTGACGGCCAACGTCATCTCCTACCGCTCCAAGAGCGCCATTCGCGAGACTGCCAAGGTGTTCGGCGTTTCCGACGACACCGTGGCAGCTCTCAACCAGTTGCATTGGGGATGGGGCTCCAAACTGGGTCTGGCCGAAATGACCAAGATCGGCCTGAGCCCGGATGATCCGGCCCTGGCGCAGATGTTCGAGGTGATCAAGGTTCTGCGCGGTTTTCCGCGCCATCTCAGCCAGCATGTCGGCGGCTTCGTCATCACCCGCGATTCTCTCGAAAGTCTCGTTCCCATCGGCAAGACGGCGATGGAAAGCCGGCAGATCATCGAATGGAACAAGGACGATATCGATGCCCTGGCCATTCTCAAGGTCGATATCCTGGCGCTGGGCATGCTGAGTTGCCTGCGGCGTGGTTTCGAGCTGATGCAAGTGCATTACGGGAAAAAGCCGGCGCTGACCGAACTGCTGGCCGAGGAGAATGGCAAGGGCCAGTTCGCCAAGGAACGGGTTTATGCCATGACGCACCGCGCCGACACGATCGGGGTGTTCCAGATCGAAAGCCGGGCGCAAATGTCGATGCTGCCACGCCTCAAACCAAACAAATTCTACGATCTCGTCATTGAGGTTGCCATTGTCAGACCGGGGCCGATTCAAGGAGGCATGGTCCATCCCTATCTGAAGCGGCGGCAAGGGCTGGAAGAGGTCAGATATCCCAGCGAGAAGCTCAAGGCTGTGCTGCACCGCACCTTGGGCATTCCGCTGTTTCAGGAGCAGGCGATGCAGATCGCCATTGTCGGCGCTGGGTTCTCGGCGGGCAAGGCCGACCAATTGCGCCGAGCCATGGCGGCCTGGCGGCGGACCGGCAAAATCGCGCAATTCGGTGACGAGTTCATCGCCGGCATGATTGCCAACAAATATGATCTGGATTTCGCCAAGGCCAGCTTCGCCCAGATCCAGGGCTTTGCCGAATACGGTTTTCCCGAGAGCCATGCGGCATCATTCGCCTTGCTGGTTTATGCCTCCTGCTGGCTCAAATGCCATTATCCGGATGTCTTCGCCTGTGCGTTGCTCAACAGCCAGCCGATGGGTTTTTACGCCCCCAGCCAAATCATCCGGGACGCCATCGAGCATGGCGTCGAAGTGCGAGAGGTCGATGTCAATCTCTCGGACCTCGAATGCGTGCTGGAAGATTGCGTGGATGAGAACGGTAATAGGCGCTGGGCGCGGGATCATCTCTGGTCGCAGCATGCCGATATGGCAGGTGACATTCATTCCAACAAGGCAATCCGGCTCGGCTTTTCTCAAGCCATTGGCGTGCCGGAGGCGGATGTGAACATCATCGTCGCCCGGCGCGGCCGGGGCTATGACTCGGTGCGCGATCTGTGGCTGCGTACCGGTGTTTCCATAGCGACCCTGGAAAAGCTTGCACGAGCCGATGCTTTTGCATCGCTCGGCCTGTCCCGCCGCGAGGCGCTTTGGGCGGTCAAGGGTCTGGTTGGTACGCATGGTGCCGATACGCTGCCGCTGTTCGAGGCAGCCGGGCGTGTCAAGACCGCGGCCGACCTGGAGGCGGGCCTGCCCAAAATGCTGCCCGGTGAAGAAGTGATCCACGATTATTCGACCCTGAGCTTTTCCCTCAAGGGCCATCCCGTGCAGTTCATGCGGCCATGGCTTGAACGGCGGGGTGTTACGCGGTCGGATCATCTGGGGCAGGTCACGCCGGGCCATCGCATCGAGGTGGCGGGGCTGGTGTTGGTGCGGCAGCGTCCGGGGACGGCGAGCGGAGTGATCTTTGCCACGCTGGAGGACGAGACCGGCATTGCCAATATCGTTATCTGGCCAAAAGTGTTCGAAGCCAATCGCAAGACGGTGCTGGGTTCCCGCATGCTGGCGGTCCGCGGCCAGTTGCAGCGCGAAGGTCTTGTCATCCACATCATCGCCGAGCAACTCACCGACATGACCCCGCAATTGCTCGAAGTCAGCAATGGTGCCGAAATCGGGGACAAAGTGCTGGCGCGAGCGGACGAGGGTAAATCGGGACCGGCCGGCAGCCAGACCCAGGATCGCATCGCCCTGCGGGAAATCGAGCTGGCGCGCCGCCGCGCTTATGCCTCGCTGCCGGGTGGGCGCAATTTTCATTAAAGATCAACCCGCCGGCACAATCATCCTTCTTTGTGCATCAACCATTAAGCACCTGTTCACCCTTCTTGAGCAAAGGCGGGCGTTCTCCCCTGCTGCTGGCTTTTGCGAAGGCGTTCTTAAGAGCTATGGGCTTTGATCCAAGGGCAAAATGGGGATCTCACGGGTGTTTTCTTCGGCCCGCAATTCAATGCCGGCGCTCGATTATGTGTCCATCATCCGCTCGGTCTATGGCGACCAGCGTGCGATGTTGGCCGGCGTCATTGCCAGTGCATGCGCCGCCGCGCTCTGTGCCTATAACGCCCATTCTCCCGCGTTGTGGATCGTGGCGTTGGCGTTCGTCCTGTTTGGCATCGCCCGCTATTTGAACATGCAGGCCTTCTGGCGTGCGTCGATCGGCAGCGATGATGCCGAGGCGGCCGAGCAATGGGAAAACCGGGCGGTTATCCTGGGGTCCCTGGTCGCGGCGGTTTATGGCGCGTTCTGCCTGGTGAGCATGGCGGTTGTCAGCAATCCCTATGCCGAACTGGTCAGTGCATCGCTGTCCATCGCGGTCATGGTCGGCCTCTGCGCGCGTAATTTCGGACTGGATCGGCTGGTCGCCATCCAGATGCTGCTGGTGATCGCGCCGCTGTCGCTGGGCCTTCTGCTCAAGGCCGATATCTACCACCCGCTGCTGGCAATCCTGCTCGTGATCATGCTCGCCAGCTTCCGCAAGCTCGCGAGCGATATCCGTTCCATTCTGCTCAGCGCTGTGCATGGGCGGGTGGAAGCGTCCCGACTTGCGACGCAGCTCGATATGGCGCTGAGCACGCTGGAACACGGCCTGTGCATGCTCGATGAGCGGGGCGTTGTCGCGGTTGCCAATGAGCGCGCCCTGCACCAGTTCGCACATCTTACGGCGCAGCCGCTGATTGGCGCCTCGTTTGAGGCGGTCCTCAAGGAACTGGCTGTTCAAGGCGCTTTGCCGAGCACTGCCGTGGACCGGTTGCTGGACATGGTCGGCCGGCGCAGCCCGGGCAAGGTCCTGCTGGCCCTGCCGAATACGCGATATTTCGAGGTAACGGTGAGTTCGCGCGGCGAGCGTACCGTGCTCCTGTTCGAGGACGTCAGCGAACGCGTGGCGTCCCAGGAGCGCATCAGCTTCATGGCACGGCACGATACCCTGACCGGGCTTCCGAACCGTACCTATTTCGGCGAAGTGGTCGCCGAGGATCTCGAGGCGCGCAAGCTGGAGAAACCTCCACGCACCGTTTCGCTCATGATCATCGACATCGATGAATTCAAGCACGTCAACGACACCTTCGGCCATATCGTCGGTGACCAGTTGCTGGTGCAGGCTGCGAGCCGGCTACGGGAGTGCCTCCCGGCAGCAGCGATCGTGGCGCGGTTGGGTGGCGATGAATTTATCGTCTATCGGGGCTTGGTTGGTGAGATTGCCCAGGCTCGTGCCGATGCCCAAGCCGTGCTCGACGCCTTCGCCACCCCGTTTGTGCTCGATGGTCTGATCCTGCCTGCCAATGTCAGCGTGGGGCTCGTCACCAGCGTCATGGCAGACGATCTCATCGACGATCTGATGACCAAGGCGGATCTGGCGCTTTATTCTGCCAAGGGCAATGGCAAGGGGCGCAGCCAGGTTTTTCATGCCCAGATGGATATCGACTATCATTACCGGCAGCGCCTCAAGACCGACCTGCTCGAAGCGGTGAGAGGCGGCGCGCTCACATTGGCATTCCAGCCGCTGGTCGATATCGCAACACGCAGGGTAGTGAGCTGCGAAGCGCTTGCGCGGTGGAACCACCCGCTTCTGGGGCCGATTCCACCCTCGACCTTTATTCCCTTGGCCGAAGAGATGGGCTTGATCTCCGATATCACCGCCTGGGTCATCGAGCAGGCAGCAGCCGAATGCAGCCGGTGGCCGGAGGAGGTCGGCGTGGCCGTCAACATCTCCGCGCGCGACTTCAGGGGCGCGGATTTGCTCAAGCTGGTGGACGAGGCGCTGGCAAAATTCGGGCTGGCCGCGGAGCGCTTCGAGGTCGAGGTGACCGAGACGGCCGTGATCGAAGAGCGCGATATTGCCCAGCGCGTCCTGACGGCTTTGGCGGCCAGGGGGCTGTCCATTGCGCTCGATGATTTCGGAACCGGATATTCCTCGCTCAGCTATCTAAGCGCCCTGCCGTTCACCAAGCTCAAGATCGATCGGTCCTTTGTCGCAGATATAGCCAGCAACGGGCGTGCGCTGCGGCTACTCTCCAATGTAGCGCGGCTGGGACGTGACCTTGAGCTCACCGTTATCGCGGAGGGCATCGAAACCGCGGAACAACTGGCTGCGATGATCGAACACACCGGGGTGCAGCAGGCGCAGGGTTATCTGTTCAGCCGCCCATTGCCCGCCGCAAATGTGCGGGCCTTGATCCAGCGGTTCAATGATCTGTCCGAAGACAGGCTGGATGATGCCATGGTTAATTTCGGCTAAGCCGCTATAATTCAAAGTATAATTGGAGAAAACAGCCGCACGGTGCAGTGGGCGTGCCATTTTTCCGCATGGCATTGATGGTAAATAGATCATTAACATGGCTCCGTTCAGGAGTCGTTGTTAATGAGTGCGGTCGTCCACGCGCCAAGTCGCGCATCCCAGTTTGCCGAAACGCTGATCGACCTGCTCGATCGCGTTCAGTACCGGAGGGTTTCGGTGTCCGAGCAATTGGACCCGGTATATCGGCTGCGCTACGAAGCCTATCGGCGTGAAAACTTCATCCCGATCAACTCCCAGGAAATAACCCGGGACGATTATGACAATGCCGCCAATTGCTACAGTTTTGGCGTCTATATCGACTCCGAGCTGGTCAGCTCTATTCGTTTCCACCATGTGACTGCGGAGAACCGCACCTCACCGAGCCGGACCATCTGGCCGGAAATCCTGGAACCCATGCTGGACCGGGGCGAGAGCTATATCGATCCAAGCCGCTTTACCGCTGACCACGACGCGTCTTTGGCATTGCCCGCCTTGCCTTACCTGACGCTGCGGATCGTGGCGATGGCAAGTGAGCATTTCCGCGCCCGATACTGCATCTCCTCGGTGCGGGCTGAGCACGCGGCCTTCTACCGGCGGGTATTCGGCTCCAGGCAATTGGGCGAGGAGCGCAGCTGGGGCGAATTGCTGTTTCCCGTATGCCTCTATGCGGCGGAAGTGCCGGAGATTCGCGACCGCGTGGCGGAACGCTATCCCTTCTTCATGTCCACTGCCGAAGAGCGGCAAGCACTGTTCAGCTCGGAGGAAGGCCCACGCAAGATCATCGCGCCGAGTGCGAGGCTCGCACATCGCCTAGCCGCAATAGAGACGCATCAGGGCTAAACTTTAGGGGAATCTGGTGCCGCTTGCGTGACTCGAACACGCGACCCCATCATTACGAATTGTTTTTCGTAACAATATCAGAGATTTAGACACCCTACGAAATCGTTGGACCCTACTGGACAAGCCATTGGCCGGAATCCGCTTTCAGGAGTCGAGCGATAGCATGGGGTATCACCCGGTTGCCACCCCTTTGATCTCGCGACACTACTAGAAGCCTACAGTTAACCGTGTGCCCTACTAATCGGCACTGCACCCCCCCGACCTCCCCCATCAACGGCACTGACAGCTTGGGCCGGGGGCGGGAGTCCGTGGGCGTCGGGATGTCCCGGGTTCCTCAAATTCCTGACGTGACGACCTGACTACCCTCCGCGCCGGTCCTTGTTGCCCTTTGGTATGTTGTCGGCGATTCGCTTCAGTTCATCGACCTCGTCGGTCTTTGCATCTGCCAGACGTTCCGCCTCTTTCCGGCTTGCGTCAAAGTTCTCGTAGCGCGCCTCAGCAATCTGAGTTGCCAGCTTGTGAGAAACCGAACCAGCGTTTCTAAGGACATTCAGTTCGTTGGAATGCAGGAAATTGTCCAGCACGCTTTCCCATTCCGCCAACTGCATTGTCTGCCGACGTCTGGCGCGCAAATCAGCGGTGTCCAGAAACATCGTGACGATGAGATTGAGTTCTGAAATCTCCGGCTGTGCGAGATAATTCTTTGCGGTTACGACATCGGCCTTGCGCACTCGCGACCCTTTCCATGAAGTCAGCCCCATATTTGGGGCAGCGGCGTCAGCACGAGCGATGATAAGCTCGGCAGCGGTATGACCGGTGACCGCGTGCAGCATCTTATTTTGGATAGTCGCATAGAAGGTGTTCACGGATTTCGAGCTGGCATCGTAATCCTCGCTAAGCGCCAGGATGTCGCGTACCTTCTGATAGAAGCGTGCTTCCGACGCCCGGATGTCGCGAATACGCTCAAGCAGCTCGTCGAAATAATCGTAATTCGGCTGCTTTAGCCGGGCATCGTCCATCACGAAGCCCTTGATGAGGTACTCACTCAGCGTCGTCGTTGCCCATCTACGGAACTGGACCCCGCGCGCTGACCGAACGCGGTAGCCTACGGCAAGGATCATATCGAGGTTGTAGTGCTTCAGCGCGCGAGAAACCGAACGACCGCCCTCGGTTCGAACTTGTAAGAGCTCCTTACAAGTTGCGGCCTCGTCCAGTTCCCCTTCCTCGTAGATGCTCCCAATTTGCTGAGTCATTGCCTGAGGAGAGGTTTGGAACAGCTCGGCCATCTGGGCTTGCGTCATCCATGCCGTTCCATCAATCGCGCGTAATTCAATCCGATTACGACCGTCTTCTGTGGTGTAGAGGATAAGGTTGTCGTCAGCCATCGGCAGCAAGCTCTTTCAGATAGGTATGGTTCAACCAGCGAGAACAATCACCGTCATGGCGTCTGTCTAGGATGGCAGCGTCAGATGTTCCCGCTGACCAAAAAGCGGAATGCAACAAATGCGGAAAATGAGCCAACAGGCATACACGGCGTCAGGACCGTAGGGGCTGCTGTCGTTCAGAAGCCCATGAGCAACCGCATGGCGAAGGCTTGGTCCCGGTTTGGACAAGAAGACGTTGTCAATGTCCGCCGTGATGGCGTCTCCGAACGCCTCTTCCAATTCTGGACGCATCTGCTCAAAAAGCGCCGATATGGTGCGATCTTCTTGTACCTGCTTGGCGTCGTCGAACGTTGTGACGTCATGGCCGTTCAGTTTCAGAATGTGGCGAAGAGAATTTTCCAGCATGGGCGTCAGGATATACAGAGCGCTTACGCAGTCGCCTTCGAAGAAGCGGGCAAAGCCCCGACTGAACGTGTTGACCAGATCGTCCGGTACGAACGGGCTATGCCGGATAAGAGCCTGAAATGTATCTTCACCGACGTAATAATTCCCGGTGATATATTGGCGCGCTACCTGAACCTGTCCTGAAACGTGGATACCCCTGCGCATGCTCTCCTGCTGAGCGATCTGCACCCGGATAGCATCGCCGTTATCACCATCACCGAAACCTCCACCCTCGGATTTATGAATCACTTTGCCTTCGTGGTCGTGAAATGATGCACCGAACAAGGAAGAAAGCGGATGGTCGTTGATAGACTTCACAGCATCCTCCATGAGCTTCTTCGGCGAGGGGGATCGTTCCAAGTCTGCAAAGATCAACAACAAGTCGATGAGATCACGTTCGCCCTCAAGCTGCCCCTTGACCTGATCCGCGATTTCGCTGAGGTCCATGGGGTGGGAGAATGACGACATTTCCTCTGCAATACCGGACTGGACGTCGATTAATTTGTGACGAAGTTGGGTGCGTCGTTCTCTCTGCCCCGGTACGCCATGATATTCGGCGATTGCCTCGCTGAGCCAGTGCGACGCCAGCATCGCTGAAGTGTGTTTCTCAGACTCGGCAACAAGCGCTTCAGCGGCACCTGTTCGGCACCGATTCTTTCCATCCTCATCCTTCGCATAATGATGCCCACGAGCCGCCAAACGCCAAAGCTCCACAATCATGTGGGAACCAGGTTCTGGAACTCCCCCTGCTAGATAAGCATCTATTTCTGCGGCGATGATGTTCGGATCGGATATGCCAAAATCCAAGTCCATCTCGAAAAACCAATGGACAGGTACAGGATTGCTGCCCGTGATAGCTCGTGCCCTTATTGTCGTGAGCAGCGTCCGCGCGGCGATAACCTCATCACTGTCCCACCCGAGTGGCCGACCCATCGACAGCGCCCGTCGTAGAACATCCCGCGATGTAAGCCCCAAGAGCGGATCATCGCGGTCAAGACGATCCTTGAGGGAGCCTGAACCCAGCCCCTCCACGATTGCAACGTAGGATGCGATGGCGGCACGACCTAATTGGTGCCTCTTTCGCTCCAGAAGCCAACAAAGGTCAGATAGCCGCGCCCTCAGCATTGGATTGGTTGCATTCTCAGCCGCGTAAGCAAGTACCGAGACCGGAATACCGCGAAAGTCCTCTGGAATGGCCGATCGTCGGTCTCCCATGATCATCATCGCTCCGAAGGGTGCATTGCGGTCATTCGGTTTGAAGTGAAGGTCCGTAGCGGCCGACAGCATCGCGAAGACCTTCGCAGCGGCTTCGTTGCCTTGCGTCTCCTGTAGCCCCTTTGCTTCCGTGCGGTACAAGGTGCTCAATTCACTGCAATCAGCAGAATTGCACCCGATGATAGGGGTTTCAAACTCTAGCCCGGCAATGTCATCTCCCGTTGCCTGAAGCCAGAAAGGCGGCCCATCTGCTTGAGTTTCCGCTTCAGCAGGTTCCTCCGGTTGTCCTTCACGCCCCGTCATAGCTGCGGTCCATCAATGGCTTGGCTTTGTCCAGCTTGGCGACATCCGTGATGATGACTTCAAGGTCGCCAGTGCCGAAATGGCCGATGTTGCGCACGTCGCGGGTAAAACCGGGCTCAAGTTCGATGGTGTCTGGATCGACCTTCAGGAAAACCTTGAGGTGCCTGATCTGCGGTTTGACCTCGACGCATGCGAAGTTCTTCAGGCGGCGGAAGGCGACGTAGTTGTCCAGGGTCTTCAACTCGACATCATCCCCCAACGCCAGCAGATACGCCTTTGTCGCCTCGTAGAGGTCTACAAGGTTTTGGTCGGCATCCGCGAGGTATTGCGTAACCGTCTTCTGGCGAGACCGCGGTCGCGCTGCGGCAGGCTCGCCTTGGGCGTCGATGTTGACAGGGATTTCGCGCGTGGGCCGTTCCGATGCCGAGGTGAGCAGTTCGAACAGCAATAGTTCGTCGCCAAAGCGGCGATAGCGAACCAGCGCGATGTTCCGGTTCATCTGGTTGACCGCATGAGCATCGTACTTGGTGAAGTCGCCGGCTATGCAGACCAGCCGAGGGGTTCCCCAATCAACGGCCTTTGCCTGTTCGGCACCAAAGCGCTCCAGAACAAGCCATTCGAAATCGCGGCGGTGGTCCATGAGCCAGTCGAGATAGAACAAGCCTTGATTGATTACGTTCTCGTTGCTTGCCCGCTTATACTCGACGATGACCGGCGAACCGTTCTCGTCGATGCCGAGCGAGTCCATGCGCCCGCCGTTCGTCGTCGGAAACTCGGATGCAAGAAACCGCACACCAAGGAACGCTTCCATGTTGCGTTCAATGAGAGTCTGCAGCGACTTTTCCAGCGCGACCGCGCTGCCGCGAAGTTCGGTGACCTCGCCGGTCTCCGTTCGGAATAGTTTTATGTCGCTCATCAATCGTTTCCCCCGGCTATGATACGAGCCCTACACCATAATTTTCTCAAGACGAGTTTTGCGTCGTTCCCAATTGGGAAGCTTTTTCTCAAGAAGCTCGAAGAAGGCAGGGCCATGGTTCGGTTCCTGGACGTGGCAAAGCTCGTGAACTATGACGTAGTCGACGCAGTCGACTGGAGCCTCTATCAAACGGGTATTAAGCAACATGTGCGTTCCGTCTGGAGACATACTGCCCCATCGCTTGGTCAACTTGCGCACGGTCAGCTTAGGCTGCCCGCCGATTTCTGGGAAAGCTAGAAATAGCGACGTAAGTCGTTCTGATAAAATTCGCTTGGCCCGGCTTTGAAACCAAGCCCTCAGGAGCTTTTCGGTTTTCTCGGCAGACCGTATGCCGGGATATCGGATCGCAATTTGGTCCCCCTCTATCGCTACCCGTGATCGCACGGACTCCTCAACCCACAGCCTGAATTGCCGCCCGAGATAGCGGTGCGTTTCCCCCGGAACATATTGGCGAGGCGGTGTGATCGGACGGAACTGCTCGAACTCTCGTCTAGTTTTCAAGATCCAGCGACCGCGTCGCCGTAGTCTTTCCTCAATAGCTTCTAGAGCTGAGGACTGGGGCGCAACCGTTAGGACGCCACCATCCGGAAACACCGTGATGCTGAGTGTTTTTCGAGGGGAACGTTTCAGCGCGTAGGGTACAACTTGCCCCCCGAGTTCGATCCTGTGTGCGGTGAAATCCTTGGTCATCTAAAACTTCAACTGCCGGCGACCGATGCCAAGGGCACTATCGATCATTGTGTCCATCGCACCGGTTTGCAGACCATAAAGCCCATGCGAATTCTTGATTTCGTCGTAGAGGAAATCGTCCATCGCATTGCGGATTTCGTTCAGGGTATCCGGATCATCTTGCCAGTCGATCGTGCCATGCCGACGTATGATCTCGTCGAACGCAACTGCGGTTTTCTCGGCAAAGTCTGACGCTTCGGTCGGGGGCACGACGCTGGCAAAACCATCAATCAGCTTGCGGTAGATGGAGCTTCCCGACTCGTTGCCCTTCAGGCGGACTGGAACATCATCTGCGGCATTGCGATTGACCACGCCGTTTCGGATGTCCTGCACGCGCTGGAAATAGTCCTGCTCGCTCAGACGACCGGCGCGAAACTCCTCGATCGTGTCCTTGATCATCTTGGAGAAGCGCTCATAGAAGACCCGGTCGTCGTCCATCTTCTCGGTGATGGTCTTGGCTGTCGCACTCGCAATGGCGTCGGCCTTGGCCGCAAGGCTCCCGGTTTCTTCAAGCACAACTTGCTGAAAACCGGCATCGTCGAAAATGTTGACCGCTGCGACGATGGGAACGACGCCATCGGTCGTGATGTGCTTATCGAGAAGCGCTTTTATTTTGGCGTCGAGCTCCTTCGAATTGGCATCGTCAAGCCGATCCGCATAGCGCCGGGCAACGGAGCGCCGCAGATTCTCGAACCGTTTGAGGTCGGCCTTGTACCCATCAATGACGCGCTGATCGGTTGTCTGCGTGAAGATTTCGGATGAAAAGGCTAGCTGAAGCGCCTTCGCGTATTCCCGAAGTCGATCATAGAAATCCTGCCGCCGAAGATCGTCGACGAGGGAGGATTCGAATGCTTCTTGATCGTGCTGATTGCGGGTCGATTTGAAGAGATCGAGGAGGGCTGCATGCTTGTCTGGCAGCGTGTCGGTTTCCTTACGGATCGCTTGCAGCGCATCCGCGACATCGGCCTCGTCATAGCCTTCGAAGGCGGAATACTGCGTTAGCGCTGCGTCAAGCTCGCCAAGGATTCCGGCATAGTCGATGATGTGGCCGAATTCCTTCTTCTCCCCGGTGTCATCTTCATAAAGGCGGTTCACACGGGCGATAGCCTGCAACAGGCCGTGCTCTTTGAGTTTCTTGGTGAGGTAGAGCACCCGGTTGCGCGGCGCGTCGAAGCCAGTGAGAAGCTTGTCGACAACGATGAGGATATCCGGGGCGCCGTCGCCCTTGAAGCGTTCGATGACAAGCTCTTCATAGCGCTCGACAGAGCCGTGATTGGCTTTGACCTGCTTGACGAATTTGTCGACTTCGTCGCTTGGCTCTTCGTTGACCTGCTCGTGATTGTCCCGGTCATCGCTGGGCGAAATGACGGCTTCGCTGGTCACATCACCGAAGCTGTCGAGCAGCTTCTTGAGGATCACCGCCGCGCGACGACTCTGCGCCACTAGCTGACCCTTGTAGGGTGTCGCCTTCCAGTTTCGCGAGAAGTCCTCGGACACATCGGCGGCAACCTCGACAAGATACGGTTCGGCGCTCAAGACTTCCCGGCCGCGCGAGAATTTCCGTTTAAGCTCGGCAATCTGGTCAGGCGACAGCCCCTTGGTGTGGCGCTCGAACCAACGATCAAGCGCCCTTTCGTCGACATCGGTTTCCACCAGCCGCCCTTCATAGAGAAGTGGCACGACTGCCCCGTCCTCGACGGCTTCGTCGATCTTGTAGGCATGGATCAGCCCGCCGAAGCGGTTGAAGGTCGAGCGCTCCTTCTTCAGCAAAGGCGTGCCGGTGAAGCCGATATAGCAGGCGTTCGGGAATACCTTGCGCATCTGCTTGTGCAGGCTCTCATCATCCTTGATGGTTTGGCTGCGATGGCTTTCATCGACGAGCAGGAACACGTCACGGCTTTGGTCGATGGTTTCGCGGGCGCGCAGGCCGGACTTGAATTTGTGGATGAGGGTGGTGACGATTCCCGCTTTCTCCTCGACGAGATCAAGCAAGTGGCGTCCGGTCGTGGCTTGGCGAACATCCAGACCGGTAGCTTTGAAGGTGTCGCGGATTTGGCGGTCGAGATCACGCCGGTCGGTCACCAGAACGATGCGCGGATCGTCGACCAGATTGGCTATTTCCTTGGCCAGCATCACCATGGTCAGCGATTTGCCGGAGCCCTGCGTGTGCCAGATCACGCCGCCCTTGCGGCGCTCATGGTCGTCATATTGCGACAGGCGCACGAGAGCAGCTTGCACCCCGAAATACTGCTGATATCGAGCGATCTTCTTTATTCCGCTTTCGAATAGGGTGTACAAACGGATCAGATCGATGACGCGATCTTTGGAAAAGAGTGCAGCAAGCGTATTGTCGAGCGGCGTCGGCAGCCGACCGTCCGCGCCATCCATCAATCCTTCATGGCGACGGCGGTGCAGCGAGAAGTCGGCGAAGATGGCGCTGGCCTCAACAGGGTCGAGCGGTGCGTTCACCAATTCGCCGATGCGGCGTTCGCTGATCTCCTTTTCCCGCCACTTCGCCCAGAACTGCTTCGGCGTGCCGGGCGTCGCATAACGAGGATCGGAAGAATTAGCCGCAAGCAGGATTTGCGCTGAAGCGAAGAGGCGCGGAATTTCGTCTGCACCCTGATTGCGGATGCTCTGGCTGATCCCTTGATCCGTGTCCTCGGCCGATTTCTTGAGTTCAATGACGGCAACTGGAATGCCGTTGATGAAAAGCACAACGTCGGGACGGCGAGTATCCGTGGCGCGTGAGCGCTCGACGGGGAACTCCGCCGTCATGTGGAACAGATTGTTCTCGGGGTTCCGCCAGTCGATATAGGCGAGCTGGCGGCTCTTGGTTTCCCCTTCAATCGTGATGGGGATGCCGGTGCCAAGCTGTAGGAGATTGGTCACCGTCTCATTGGTGGCCTGCGCGCCCTTGCTGGTGTCGCTCAGCGCCGCTTGCAGCTTGCCAATGGCTTCCTGCGCAGCGGCGTCAGTGACGGGCCAGGTCTTGCCGCGCTGCTCGATCCGGTTGATCGCTGGCAGCCGTTCGGCCAACACATCTTCGAGCAGGGTTGAGGCCATTCGCCCGCGCCGCCCCGCCTCGCACTCGGCGCGCGTCTTGTAGCGCCAGCCGAGATTGGCGAGCAGATGCAGGGTCTGCACTTGCACGCCACCAGCCTCGGAGGTCGGGAATTGCGGGCTTGGGCTCATCCCGTCGCCTCCGCTCTTTGCACCTCTGCCCCGACAGCCTCGTCAATGTCTCGCCCGCCGGGCAGAAGCCGATCGATGCTCGGCGGCACCGGTCAATCGCCATTCAGGAGCTTCTGCATCAGGCCACGTTTTTGGAGACGGAGGCGTTTCAAGAGTGCGACGGTTTGATCGAGTTCGTCGTCAACGTCATTGAACAGAAGGCCGACTTCTTGCCGCTTCTCCGCTTCCAAGCGCGGACCTTGCACCTGCCCACCACCAAGAACGGCGACCCGCTGAACCTGCCGCTATCAGCTTTCCTTGCGGGCTTGCTGACCAAGCGCAAAGAGGAGGCGGACGGCTCGCCTTGGGTGTTCCCCGGTCCCGGCAAGAACGGTCACCTCGTGGAGATCAAAAAGTTTCTGCTCCGCGTCACCACGGGGTCGGGCGTCAGCTTCACCCTGCATGATCTGCGCCGCACCTTTATCACCATCGCCGAAAGCCTCGACGTTCCTTACTACGCGCTCAAGCGGCTCCTGAACCACCGCGCCAACGGCGACGTCACGGGCGGCTATATCGTGGTCAATGCCGAGCGGTTGCGCGTGCCGGTAGAACTGGTCGCGGCCCGGATATTGGAGTTGGCCAATGTCAGTCAGTGACTCCACATACCGGGCGACCTTGGGCGATGGAACAAGCGTGCTGGAACGTGTTTTGCTCGCCATTATCAATGCCCACACGACCGGCAAAACCGAAGGCCGTCAGCAGGAGCGGTTAGACGCTGCGATGGTGGCGTTGATCGGGCCGGCGACACGGGTTGAGCACGACCTGGAGCGCGCGCTGCACTTTATGGCGCGGCATAGACAGCGCGACATCTGCGATGTCGAGATGCGTGCGCTGCGCTCCTGTTCGGTTGCCACCATCGGCACGGCACAGACAGTTCCGGAATTGGCAAACCTCGCAGCGCGTGAGGTCATGGGCTGTACCCGTGCAACCGATGTGCAGGAGACAGCCCGCGTCCTTTGCGAGATGTTCCGCAGGCGTGACAAGGTCAATGATGTCGAGCCGGATCACGTCCGGGAAGCGTTAGAACGCGAAGCGATGCGCCGGATACTGGATGAGCTTGCCGAATGGGATGTGCCGAGCATCATTTCAAACTAAATTCGTGCCATATCAGATGATTGTCACGAAATTATTGGACACCATTGCAGCGCCGTCGTTACCGATTGAGGTGACCAGAAACCTATGGCATGATGAAGGTGGATGTACTGACAAACATCCGACGGATTAACATCCGTGGCGGGTGACCTTGGGCGCTGACCCTCTGGACCACACCCTTTGGGGGGTCGATTCCCCGCCGTGTCCTTTGAATGATGACCGATGAGTGCGAACGGGGCCTGAACCTCCCTTTCCCGCCTTGGCACGGCGCTACTCCAAGGTCACAGCAATGCGTGTGGAAACCATATCACGCGCCCGTTTCCCGGGCGCGAACACCCCCGCCGAATCCCGCCAACATACAAGCCCTGAAAAGCTCCTAACCACTGGACAGGTGGCACAGCTTACGGGGCTGAGTGAATCGTATTTTGAGAAGGGCCGGATCTACGGGTACGGCCCCAGTTTCATCCGTCTGCGGCCCAAGTCCAGAAGCGGGGCGATCCGCTATCGCCCTGAAGACCTTCAGCGCTGGCTCGCGGAACGCGAATGCAACCCGGAGGAGGTTTGTCATGACTGACCTCCTTCAGTCCAACGCGCAGCAGGCAGTCGCCTTCGTGCTTTGGCTAAACCCGAACACGTCGATACATCTCGAAGCACATGAAAGCTCTGGCGGCGCGCGCCCAAGGCCGAAGGGTTATCCGCCCCATGCCGCCGATGCGGCGCAGCGTTTCGTTACCGGCAACAACGGCGATGGCCTTCGGCGCAACCTCTACTTCCTGCCCAATGCGGAATTGATGACAGGGGGCCGTGCCAAGGCAAACATCTCTGCGTCACGCTTCCTATGGGTTGACCTGGACTGCAAAGACTATCCTGGCGATGAGGCGCTTCAGCGGGACACAGTCCTTGGCCTGCTGAGTGACGACAAGTTGCGCCCGCGAGGTGTACCCAAGCCGACAGCATTCTGGTTCACTGGCGGGGGCTATCAGGCGATTTGGCGGATGGCTGGACCCGTCCCGGCAGAAGAGGCAGAGGCACATAATCGCGCCTTACTCGTAGCATTCCGAGGCAAGTCTGGGCCTATAGACGTGAGCCGGCTGCTCAGGCTGCCGGGGAGCGTCAACTGGCTGAGCGACAACAAGCGCGCGGCTCGCCGCGAACCTGCCAAGGCGTTCCTTATGGAGCCGCTTTCATTCGCCGCCGCCCCGGTCACCTATACCCTGGACGACTTCCAGCTTCGACTGGACAAGGGCAAAGCGCTCGCAAGTCAGGATAGCAGCAAAGCGCCCATCGATATTGACGGTATCGAGCCACTGCCGCTGCCCGATGATCTTGGTGATGTGATCCCGCTCGATCCGGTTTGGGCCGAAGCCATCGCGACCGGCAAGAACCCGCCCGACAAGAACTATCAGTCACGGTCGGAACTCGTCTTTGCCGCTGCGCTCTGGCTTTTGGGCAAGGACGTCGCGCCGGGGTATGTCGTGTCGATTCTGACTTGCCCCGACCTCGGTGTAAGCGGTCATGTCCGAGACAATCCTAACCCGCTGCGCTATGCGAAACGGCAGGTGGCGCGGGCGATGGAAACTATCGCTCTTCGCGGTCAGGGTTGGCCCAAGGTCGATCAGCATGGACGTCCAGCGTCGAATGCACCCGAGAACGTGCGGTTCGCTCTTGCCATGCTCGATGTTGATGCGCGGCGTAATATGTTCACGCATGAAGATGAGGTGACAGGGCTGGGGCTCGAAGGCCGCGACATAACGGATATCAGCGATATCCTGTGCAGCATATTCGACCGGAAGCTGGATTTCCGTTGTGGCGTGACAGTCATCCGACGCGAGCTGATCACAATCGCCTACGAGCGAGCGTTTCATCCGGTCGTCGACTACCTGGATGGCCTGTCGTGGGATGGTGTTGCCCGCCTCGATAGTTGGCTCAGAGACTATTGCGAGGCAGAGGACACCGAACTGAACCGCGAGTTCGGCGCGAGATTCCTGATTGCCGGAGTGAGACGGATCAAACAGCCCGGCGTCAAATTTGACACGATGCTGGTCCTGGAGGGTCGGCAGGGTGTGGGCAAATCGCGTGTGGCGGCGCGACTCGCAATTCGTGACGAATGGTTCTGCGGCAATCTAAACCTGAACGCCGACGCCAAGACCAAGGCGGAACTCGTATCGCGCGCATGGATTGTCGAGTGCCAGGAACTGGACGGCGCGCGCAAAGCCACACTGGATGCGATCAAAGCGTTCCTCGCCACACCTATCGATACTTACCGCCGCGCCTATGCGCACAATGCTGGCTCCTATCCCAGACACTGCGTCATCATAGGCACGACGAACGAGGATGCGTATCTGCGGGACGCGACGGGGAACCGACGATACTGGCCTGTAAGGTCGGAACCATCGACATGGATCGTTTCAACATCGACGTTCACCAGCTTTGGGCAGAGGCCGTCGTTCGAGAGCAAGCGGGTGAGCCGATAACTTTGCCTCAGAGGCTTTGGGAGGCCGCCGATGACCTACAGTCTAGCCGCATGATAGAAGACCCTATCAGTATCGCGCTTCAGGGTGCGTTCGCCGAACGCACAGGGCGCGTCTCGATGGAGAGCGTCAAGCTGCTGTTGGGGTATGAGGCAGGCCGAATGTCAGCAGGAGAGTTCCAGCGGATACAAGGTGCCATGGTGGCGCTTGGATGGGCATACGGAACCTACCGGCTCTATGATCTCGGTCGCACTCAACGAAGCGCCCGCAAGGGATTCTGGCGCGGCAATTCGGATGAACAGAAAACCGAGATGATTGCCAAGCGCATTGAAGGCGGCGTTGTCGTTCTCGAAGCCGTCGTCGACAAGACCGTTGAAGGCAGCCCATTTTGAGTAGCCCGTTACCTGCAACCCGTTACCCAAACGGGTTGCAAACCATGCCAAGCCGGGGCGGGGGTAGCGCACTACTCCCCACCCCGGCTTAGTGTTTTGAGGCTTAAGTTACAGTTGCAGGTAACAACGAGGATAAGCCGCTGGCTTTGGGCATGCCTATGCCCACACATGCTCGGCATGGCCCTCAGATAGCTTCAGAGCGCCCCTCCGAGCCCCACTGGCGCGGTTTAGGTGTAACCGGCGTGGAGCAATGCCACAGCACGCGCATGGGCGAGCTTGACGGCCGCCACAGGGCTCAAAAGTCAGCCCCATAACTTCTGACCTTACTCGGCTGCCTTCACGTCGCGAACGCCTTGAGCATTCTTGCGGCGCGGTCGAGTTGGTCGTCGTTCATGCGCGAAAGAGTGCCATTGATCTCGGTCAGCAGACGCGCCCGTTCGCCGGTGCCGGGGAAAGCATCGGCTCCGAATAGAACGGGTGCGGGAACGCCGAACGCCACCGCGATTTTCTCGGCCGTCTCGAAAAGCGGCGCGGCTACGCCTCGTTCGATTTTGCCGATAGTCTCGCGGGAGACGCCGACCTGACCGGCAAGCTGCTCAAGGGTCCAGCCCTTGGCCTTTCGGTGATGGCGCACATTTGCACCGAATAGTCGCTGAAGCTCCATTGCGCACCTCTTCCTGACGAAAGCGGCAATCGGCTGCGCAAATCGAGAAATGAGAATTTTGCATTCTCACAAACGAGAACTATAACATCTCATATGGCTAAGGTCGATGTTGTGGTTCTGTACCATGGCGGCGTTAGAAACTCTGGGATACGTCTTCAACTGGCTCTTGCTGATCTTCTTCGGTGGTCAGGCCGTAATCTTCGTCGGCCTAGTGCTGTGGATGGTTTGGACGGACGGGATAAAGCCAAGGCTCATCCCCGCCGATGACATCGCCCGCGTAGCTGACGACATCATCGCTAGCTATTCGGACCCGGAGCTTGAAGCTTTCGCCCGCCATGAGCGCGCGTGGTACGACAGCGACGGCGCAGAGCAGACCTATTGGTATCGCGTGCGGAAAGCCGTCAGGCGTCGGCTGGAAGCGCGCTGAGGCGCGTCAGTCGAACAGCGGGCCGTGACCGCCACCAGCGGCCTTGCGGCGAACCTCGTCCTCGCGGGCCTCACTGACCTCGCGCCAGATGTCGTAGGTCTCGCGCACCATCTGGTCGAGTTCGTCGAACCCAAAAAGTTCGACGCCCTGTCGGTGCTTAGCTTCACTGGACGCCGGTCATCAGCCGCGTCGCCGAACTGCACAATGCCGAGCCGAGCGGCGGCGAAGTCGGGATTGGCGACCCGGATATGCTCATGCATCACCGAGAAGACGAAACGCCTCGCCTCAGCCGTCAGGCGCTTGCCGCGCCTGGGATCGATGAAGATCACCAGTGGCGCATCCTCCAGCGCCGTCACCATCGGCAACCAGTACTCTACCTTCTCGCCGACGCTCAGCGACAGGGCGAAGAAGGCTTGAGAGCGGCTGCGCAAGGCATGGGAGCGCGCGAAGTCATGCAGCCCCTTGGCGACGAGCAGGTTGGCGTCGCACTCATCCTCGGACGTCGCCTTCGCCCGTATCAGTCGTTCCAGAACCGGCCATGCGGTCGGATCGGCCGATGCGAACATATCGGGCTGGACATTGAAGATGTCTGCGAACCGGGAGCGTACTGGCTTGTAGGTGATCGTTGGATGCCCGAGCTTGAAATGCTCAAGGGCGCGGCGCTTCTGGTCGGTCGGCAGCGTTGCGACGCGGGCAAGGTCGATCTCAGGTAAGCGGCGTATCTTCATCCGGCTCTCCCGCGACCGGAGCCGCGCCAACGGAAACCTTGTGATTCTTGAATCGGTTAACGATTACATCATCGGGGATTCGCAATCCCAGTGCAACCGACGTTCGCCCTTTGTCCGCAATGTAGTGCCACGGCGCGTCCTTGGCGTGGGAGATGTCCACCAGCCGTCCCGGTGATAGACGACCATAGGACGATACGATACGCGCCACATGTCGGCGAACGGATAGGTCTTCGGGCAGACTGAGTGTTGTACGCTCGCCGGTCATCACGTTCTGCCCGGTCGCGCGGAAGTCGATAGGGGAACTGCCAGCCGTCTTAAACGCGGCGTATGCGGTGGGATGCACCGGCCCATATTGCCATGCCTCGAAATAGCCGCTGACCAGAGGTCGTTTGCCTTCGATCAGGAAAATGGAATGGGCGAAGTAGAGGAGTTTTTGAAGGGCGAGATTGGTGACCTTGATCCCCGACCTGTCAGCCTCGTCCAGCATGAGGTTGGCGACGGCTCTCGGATCGTATGGACCACCGGTCATCTGCGCACTTTGACTTCCTCGGGCTGGGAAGTGGTGCCGCTTAGGTGACTCGAACACCTGACCCCATCATTACGAATGATGTGCTCTACCAACTGAGCTAAAGCGGCAATGGGTGGCCTTTTACGTTGGGTTTTCGGCCGGTGCAAGAGGCAAGGGGGCTTCCGAGGGCAATTGTGCGGGCAGTGATGCTGCGGAGCGTGAAGAGACCGTTACCGGCACTTTCCACTCGAAGGCGTCGAGCTTGCCGGTAACAGGGGAAACCGGCTCCCATTCGTCGCTCACCAGACCATCGGCGGTCCATGCAGGATCTCGTGGTGCGCGCACGGCACGGGCCAGCCACTCGCGCGCCTTGCCCTGATCGCCGGTCTGGCCTTCCTCGATTTCGGCCATCAGGCTGGAAACGCCTTGCGTTGCCTCCGATCCGGAAAATGGCGCCAGCGCATCGCGGGCCAGCGGCCAGTCATAAGCATCAATGGCAGCGCGGGCCAAGGCCATGCCGGCAGCGCGATGGGGTGGGGGAATTTCGATGATTTCGCGCAGGCGCTTCAGCCGGTCGACCGCGGAGGCGCCGGGCTGGGCATGGGCATAAAGCGCGGCCACGTCGGGGTGGCCGGTGGAGCGCCAGATGCGGCGCAACAGGCTCATGGCCTTGCGCGTTTCGCCGCGATTGATGTGAATGCGGGCGGCGATCAGGGCTGCGGGGACAAAGTCGGGCAAAAGCTTGAGGGCGGTCAGAGCGTGATCCAGCGCTGCCAATGGATTGCTGTTTTCGGCTTCCCGCGCCCGGGCGGTTTCGATGACGGCCTGACGCCGGCGCTTTCTGGCGCGGTCCTCGCGATTGCTCGCGGGCTCTGCATTGACCATGGCCACTGCCTCTGCCCACTGGCCTCGGCGGGTCAAATCGTCGAATACCGCTTCTGCCGCCCAACTGCTTTGGGGTGCCAAGGCAAGGGTCTTGCGGGCGAAGGTCAGCGCTGCTTCCGGGCGGTTCTGGGCGCGAGCCTGGTCATAAAGGCCGGTGAGGGCCGCCACGGCGGTTTTCTCGCTCGCGATCAGGGCGCGGTAGTGTTCGCGGGCGGCAGGCATGTCGCCAAGGGCGAGGTCGGCGCGGGCCTCTAGCAGCTTGGCGGCAGAATTGCCCGGCAGGCGCGTCTGTGCATCGCGGGCAAGGGAGCGGGCGCGGCCGGGGTCGCCGGCTTGGAGCGCTACGAAGGCGTCGGAGAGCGCCTCGACGCCTTGCAGATGGCGGCGTTCCTTGGCCCGCCGTGCCATGGCGCGCGGTGCCGTGATGATGCGGCGTATGATGGCCCAGACTACAATGACGACGATGGCCACCAGGATGAAGATAAACACCGCAGCACCCAGGCGAGGCTGCATGCGATAGCCCGCAACCTCCAGGGTCAGCGTGCCCGGCAATGAAATCATCCAGGCCGCGAGGGCTGCGATAACCAGCGATCCGACAATCCAGGAGGCGAGACGGATCATTGCGCGGCCTCGCCGGAGAGGGCCTGATTGCGCACGGTTTGCAGGAACTGGACGGCTTCGGCCTGCGCGTCGACCATGGCCGGCACGTCTCCGGCGGCATCCCGCATCGGCTGCGGCAGGGCATCGAACAGCGTCTTGGCCTGAGCAAAGTCGCGCCGGTCGATCGCGCCTTCAAGGCGCGAAGTAACGGCCTCGGGCGAGTCGCCTTCACGTTCACCGGTGGGGCGCAGGGCAATGGCGGAGGCGAACCAGTCGAGGGCGCCATCCTGCCAGCCGGCATTGGGGTCGGCGGGGCGGCCGGCGATGATGGCGGGCAAGGCCTGGTTGAAGCGCTGGGCGATCAGGTCGGGGCGGGGCAGGCCGGTGCCGGCGGCATTGGCGATGGCGGTGGGTATCTGAACCTGGGGCGAGGCGGTGCGCAGGCTGGCCAGTTCGGTTTCATAGGGCCGCCCGGTGGCGAAGGCGGTTTCGAGGCCGGAAAGGACCAGCGGCAGCTGCAGCACGGCGCCGATATCGCTGGGCTGTTCGGCCAGGGCAGCGCTGGTCTGGGACACCGAAATATCCAGATTGCGCAGGCTGGATTCGGCAATGCCGAGGCGGGCGGCGAGCTCGTCGACGCGGGTGCGGACGCCGGCAAGTTCGCCGGTTAATTCTTCCGTATCAACGGTTTGGGTCGGTTCGGTGGGGAGCGTGTCGATACGCGATTGGAGGGCCGCGATGTCGGCTTCGATCGTCGAAAGGTCCACCGGCGCGGAGGCTGGCGCTGCCGTCGTGGGGGTGGGTTCGGCCGATTCGAGGGCCGCGATGCGCTGGTTGAGGGCGGACAATTCGGACTGGGTGGTTTGGGTTACCGTTTCCAGTTCGGGGATGGCGGTGGCGAACTGGGAGAGGCGCGGATCGGGGGCTTGGGCGGGGGCTGGCTGGCTGGGCCAGAGGCCGCCAAGGGCCAGGGCATAGGCGGCGGCGACGCCGAGGACGCCACCGGCGATGGTTGCGGCGATGGGGAAGCTGCGCGGGGCGCGAGCTTCGGTTTTGGGTGGAGTTTGCGGCGGTTTTGCTGCCGTTCCGGCGGTTTTTTGCTCCGGTTTTGCTTCCGGTTTGCTCGCGGTTTGCTTCGCCTTGCTCGCTTCAGGGTTCGCTGACGGGGTTTCGCGCGCCGTCAGGTCGAGCACCGGTGGTTTTACCGCACCCGATTTCGTGTCGCCGGCTCCAGCTTTTGGATCATTGCCCTTGGTGTCCGCCATCGAAGGGTATCCTCTCGTTCAGGGCCTATCATGACCCAGTTTGTTCGCGTGCAACAGCCAGCGCCAGTGCCATCATGGCGTCTTCGTCCGGCCGGTCGGCCAGGCTGATGCGATTGAAGTGGTTTTCCAGCAGCGGTTCGGCCACGGCCTCGCTGAGGCAGAGCATCGCAAGCCGGCTTTTCTGCGTCTGGTCCAGTGATTTGGTGAGCTGGGCGAAAATTTCGGCGGTGCGCCGGGAATAGCTCAGGACCTCGGTGATGCGGCCGTCCTTCAGAGCGGCCATGATGTCCTCGGGCAGGCTATCGACGGCAACCATGTCATAGATGCGGGCGGTGACCACCATGATGCCGAGTGGGGCGACGGCTTGCGCCAGATCGCCGGCGCTGTAGCGGCCCGTGGGATGGAACACCGGGCCCGGCAGCCGGGCGATGGCCATGGCATTGACGAGATCCTGCAGCGCCCCGGCAGCGCTGCTGACCCGCCTGAAACCAACGGCCTCGGCTTCGCGCGCGGTACGATCGCCCACGGCAAAGACCGGCAATTGCAGATAGTTGGCCAATACGCCCCGCTCATCGAGGGAACGGATGGCGTTGGTGCTGGTGAGCACCATGGCGGTGAAACCATCTGGCGGGGGCAGGCTGACATCGAGCGTCTTGCGCACCATGACAGCGGCTGCCTGGGCCGGGATTTCCAGTGCCTGCAAGCGGGCGAGCGTCGATTGGCAGTCCGGCTCGGGGCGGGTGACCAGCATGTTGGTCATCGCGTGGCCGCCCATTGTGCCAGCCATTCGGTGCCGGCCTGGCGGATCAGGTCTTCTCCGACCTCGCGGCCGACAATATGGGGGTCCGATCCCGTGGCCGCGCTGTCGAAGGCGGTTTTTCCGTCGAGGCTCAGAATCTGTCCTTTCAAGGTCAGCGTTGCGCCATCGAGGCGCGAAAAGGTGCCGACCGGTGTGCGGCAGGAGCCATCGAGCACGGCGAGCATGGCACGCTCCGCATCCACCGTCAGATGGGTCGGCTTGTGGTCCAGAACGGCGACGAAATCGGCCATGGCCGGATTGTCGCTGCGCACGGCAAGCCCGATTGCGCCCTGTGCAGGCGCCGGCATGAAGATTTCCGGATCGAGCAGGGCGGTGGCGCGGTGGCTCTCGCCCAGCCGGTTCAGTCCGGCGATGGCCAGCATGGTGGCATCGGCGACGCCATCCAGCAGCTTTTGCAGGCGCGTGTGCACATTGCCGCGAAACGGCACGATTTCGAGATCGGGACGCTGGCGCAGCACCTGGGCTGCCCGGCGGATGGAGGAGGTGCCGAAACGGCCGCGCTCGGGCAGGTTGTCGAGACCGGCCACGGCCACCGAAATGAAGGCGTCGCGCACATCCTCGCGTTCCAGCACGGTCGGCATGACGATGCCCGGCGTCAGCCTTGTCGCAACGTCCTTGACGCAATGCACGCCGATATCGACGCGGCCGGCGAGCATGGCCTCGTCGATTTCCTTGGTGAACAGGCCCTTGCCGCCGATTTCGGTGAGAGGCTGGTTGCTCGCCTGGGTGCGGTCGCCACCGGTCGAAATGACTTCGATGACGATGTCGTCTTCAGCTATTCCGTGGGCTTGCGCCAACTGGCTGCGCACCATCCTGGCCTGCGTCAGCGCGAGGGGGCTGCCGCGCGTTCCGATCCGGGCGAAAGGGGCTGGCGATTGCAATCTCTTAACGTCCTATAGTAGGCAGGGTTACCTTTGGAGTAACCAGTTCGTCGTGACCGGGCAAGCGCAAGCCACTATCCTAGGCATAGAGACCAGTTGCGATGAAACCGCGGCGGCGATCGTCGTGCGCGACCAATTCGGTGGCGCTAACATAAGTTCCAATGTGGTCCGTTCGCAGCTCGATGAACATGCGGCATTCGGCGGCGTCGTGCCCGAACTGGCTGCGCGGGCGCATGTGACCTATCTCGATCACATCATCGCGCAGGCTTGCCGGGAGGCGGGCGTGAGGCTGGACGAGGTCGACGCCATTGCGGCGACCGCTGGGCCCGGGCTGATCGGGGGCGTGCTGGTGGGGCTGACGACGGCCAAGGCGCTGGCGGCAGCACTGGGCAAGCCACTGATTGCAGTCAATCACTTGGAGGCCCACGCGCTGACGGCGCGGCTGACCAATGGAATAGAGTTTCCCTATCTGATGCTGCTGGTATCGGGCGGGCATTCGCAGTTCGTGCTGGTGCGCGGCGTCGGCGACTACGAGCGCTGGGGCACGACAATCGACGATGCCCTGGGCGAGGCCTTCGACAAGGTGGCAAAGCTGCTCAGCCTTGGCCATCCCGGCGGGCCGGCGGTGGAGGCCATGGCCAGGCAGGGGGACCCCAAGCGGTTCAAATTTCCGCGGCCGCTGCTGCGCGAAGCGCGGCTCGATTTTTCGTTTTCGGGGCTCAAGACCGCCGTGCGGCTGCAGGCCGAGGCATTGGCGCCGCTGAGCGAAACGGATGTTGCCGATATCGCGGCAAGTTTTCAGGCTTCGGTGGCCGAGATTGTTGCCGTTCGGTCGCGGCAGGCGCTGGAGCGATTTGCCCGCGATTTTCCGGACCAGACGATGCAGCTTGTGGTGGCCGGGGGCGTTGCGGCAAACCAGGCAATTGCGGGGGCGCTGCGGCAGGTCTGCGACGAGGTGGGAGCGATGCTGGTCGTGCCGCCGATTGCCTTGTGCACGGATAATGGGGCGATGGTTGCCTGGGCCGGGGCCGAACGCTTCGCCCTGGGCGTTCACGATGGGCTGGATTTCACGGCCCGGCCGCGCTGGCCGCTCGATCTGCCGGATATGAGGATAGAACCCGATGCGGCTTGAAACCGTCGATGTGATCGGTGGCGGCGCCTGGGGCACGGCGCTGGCGCAAGCGGCCGCCATGGCAGGCCGGACGGTCAATCTGGTGGTGCGCGATGTCGCGCAGGCCGACGAAATCAACGGCAATCGCACCAACCAGCGTTATCTCGGCGAACAGGGGCTGCATCAGGCGATAACGGCCAGCGGCGAGGCCATCGCCGCCGATTTCGTCATCCTTGCCGTTCCGGCGCAGGCGAGCCGGGCCGCGCTTGGCGCCATGGACCCCAGCACGCTTGCCGGCAAGCCGGTGGTGCTGTCGGCCAAGGGGCTCGAGACCGGGACGTTGCAGCGGCAGAGTGAAATTCTTGCCGACATGGCGCCCGGCGCCATTCCGTTCGTGCTGTCCGGACCAAGCTTTGCCGCCGATGTGGCGGCGGGCCGCCCCACGGCCGTTACGCTGGCGGGCGACGATGCCGAACTGACTTCGGCGCTGGCAGGGGCGCTGGCGGGACCGAGTTTTCGCCCCTATGCGGCCGATGACCGGATCGGGGTCGAGATCGCCGGAGCGCTCAAGAATGTTTATGCGCTGGCCTGTGGCGCGGTGGATGGCGCCGAACTGGGCGCCTCGGCACGTTCGGCGCTGATCGCGCGCGCCTATGCGGAAATGGCACGCATGGTTTCGGCCATGGGCGGCTCCGCGCATACGCTGACCGGGCTTGCCGGGCTGGGCGATCTGACGCTGACCTGCACCTCGGTGCAGTCGCGTAATTACCAATTCGGCATGGCGCTGGGGCGCGGGCAGGGCGTCGAGGCGATCCTGGTCGGTGGGGCCAAGCTCGCTGAAGGCGTTGCCACGACGCCGGTGGCCGATGCGCTCGCCAAGAGCCTTGGGGTCGATGCCCCGCTGGTTGGCGCCGTGCACGCGGTTTTGAGCGGCACGGCCGATATTGCCACTGTTGTTGCGGGGCTGATGTCCCGCCCCCTGAAACGAGAGGACTGAAATTTCATGCTTTACGCGATGATCGCCAAGGACAAGCCGGCCACATCTGACAAGCGGCTGGCGGTGCGGCCGGTGCATCTGCAGCATCTCGATAGCCTGGGCCAGCAATTGCGGCTGGCGGGCGCGCTGCTCGACGAAGCGGGCACGCCGGAAGGCTCGCTGGTCGTGGTGGAAGCGGAGTCCATCGATGCGGCCAAGGCGATCTTCAATGCCGATCCCTTCGTCTCCGAGGGCATTTTCGAGAGCATCGAGATCAAGCCCTGGCGGCTTGCCTATGATCACATGTCGCCGAAGGCCTGATCCAAGTGGCCTATTGGTTGATGAAATCCGAGCCGGACGTTTTTTCGTTCGACGACATGATGGCCAAGACCAAGCGGGGCGAGCCTGAATCCTGGCATGGGGTGCGCAATTATGCGGCGCGCAACAACATGAAGGCCATGGCGATCGGCGACGAGGCGTTTTTCTACCATTCCAATATCGGCAAGGAAATCGTCGGGATCATCAAGGTGATCGCGCTGGCCCATCCCGATGATACTGCCGAGCTCAACGCCAAGGGCGAAGTGGTCTGGGAGTGCGTCGATGTGGAGGCGGTAAAGCCACTGCCCAAGCCGGTGACGCTGGCGACGGTCAAGGCGACGCCGGAGCTGGCGGACCTGGAACTGGTCAAGCTGTCGCGATTGTCGGTGAGCAAGGTTTCGGCTGAGGAGTGGGCGTTGATTTGCCGGATGGGTGGGTTGTAGGAGGCGCGGCACCTTGGCTGTCGGGCACCGGTTCACCTATCTGCGATAGCCTGCCCAATAGGGAGGGAGTACCGCATCATAACAAATGAAAGCATCCGGAGTGAACACTTCCCGGGAGTCATTGTTCATCCGGCATGAGCGGTGAGAGGCCCTCGGGTCACGCCCGAGGGCAGCGCGGTGGGTGGGGGTGCCGACCCATCACCCGCCTGGCTTCGCCCCGCGCGCCTGCCAAGCCTTCACCCGCTCCTTGATCGTCTTCCGCCCCTCATGCAGTGCCGCCAGCACACTCACCTGCCAGCCACGCCGCCCGACGATCACCGTGCCCATTGCCTTGTGATTATTGAAAAAATTCAGCGCCGAATGTCCCTCGGCCGTGGCTGCAGCATCGACCCCGTCGAGCGCCTCGGACGCATAAAACGCCTCGATCAGCAGGTATTCCAGCGCCATGCCGGGCCCCAGCTTCTTGAACGCCTCGTCATAGGCGATCTTGGGCGTATAGGCCGTGCGCCCCGTCCGGATCGAAAGCTTCATGGCGATCGGCTTGCCATCCAGCAACAGGCTGTCCAGCGTCGCCAGCCCCGGCGCATAGGCGGCGCGGGCAAAGGCTGCGTCCTTTTCGTGCGACAGGAACGACGTTCCCTGCTCGCCCTTCCAGCCGGAGTGTTCCAGGCTGAGGAAATCCCCGAGCCGCTGCGTCAGCGCTTCGGGTTCCTCCACATGCTCGAGCTCGATCTTGCCCGCTTCGCCCAGCCGCCGCATGGTGCGGCGCACGTCCTTGAGCCGGTTCTTGGACAGTACCTGCTCCAGATGCGCTTCAAAGCCACCGGCCAGACGCGTCAGATGCGCCCGCTCATAAGGAATGACCACCCGCCAGTGCAGGCCCGCCTCCCGTGCCGCGGCGTCCAGCAAATGGCTCGCTGCCGAACCCGTATTCACATCCGCAAATGCCCATAACCCGGGAGCCTTCCCCTGGCTCACCTGCGTGGCCCAGGCTTTTGCCACCGCCTCGGCATGGTCACGATGCAGCAGCGGCGTGCCGCTGAACTGGTAGATATTGGCCAGGCTATTGGCGACGGGAAACGGCGCCGGCACATTGGAGCGCGGCTGCGTCAGGAACAATCCGGCCAATTGCCCCCGTCCGGTCCGGAAGGCAAAGCCGCGCACCGCCTTGCTGTTATCCAGCGTATCCAGCCCGGCGATCACATGGCGCCGGTCATAAAACGGGTTTTCGACCAGCGCCGCCGCCGAAAGCGCGTCCCACTCCTCGGCCCCAAGCGCTCGCAGGCCGGCGGCATCGAGGCGTTCGAGCGACTGAGAAACGCCCGAAACAGCTGCAAAATCTGGCCTGCCGCCATCGAATGCCAATGCGCTCGTCATGTTTCATCATCCTGCTGGCTAGCCGCCCGGTGCCCCTGCATACAGGTTTTTGGCCCCTGGGCGGGCAATCACCGCGCGCGCTGGTTAATTGCGGCTGAAATCAAGCCCTTGCTCCGGCCGCCAGAAGGGGCGCAACGCCGCTTTGCACCCCGCCCGCTGGTATTTTGCCGACAGTTCCGCCATATAGAGCCAAAGGGCCGGATGTGCCGGCCAAACCAGACAATTCGCGGAACCGGCAAATTGAGCACCGTCCCCTTTCTCAAGATGAACGGGCTGGGCAACCAGATCATCGTCGCTGACATGCGCGGACGCCCCGGCCGGGTGACGCCGGAAGCCGCCATCGCCATCAATGCCACCCCCGGCACCAAGTTCGACCAGATCATGGCCATCCATGATTCCCGGACCCCCGGCACGGCCTATTACATCGAGATCATCAATTCGGACGGCTCGCGCGCCCAGGCCTGCGGCAACGGCATGCGCTGCGTCACGCAGTTCCTGGCGTCCGAAGGCGATCTCGATGCGTTCACCTTTGAATCCGTGGCGGGGATTCTGTTTGGCAAAGTCGAGGCGGACGGGCTGATTACCGTCGACATGGGCACGCCCAAGTTTGCCTGGTTCGAGATCCCGCTCGCCGAAGAATTCGCCGACACCCGCCAGATCGAACTCCAGATCGGCCCCATCGACGCCCCGGTTCTCCATTCGCCATCGGTCGCCTCCATGGGCAATCCGCACGCCACCTTCTGGGTCCACAACGATGTCTGGAGCTATGCGCTGGACCGGTTCGGCCCCATGCTGGAGAACCATCCGATCTTTCCCGAGCGGGCTAATATCTCGCTGGCACAGGTTCTTACGCCGGACCGTATGATCCTGCGCACCTGGGAGCGAGGCGCTGGCCTCACCCAGGCCTGCGGCACCGCCGCCTGTGCCGCCGTCGTCAACGGCGCCCGTACTCGCCGCACCGCGCGCAAGGTCACAGTCACCCTGCCCGGCGGCGATCTCACCGTCGAATGGCGCCCCGATGACCACGTGACCCTCACCGGTCCGTCCGAACTCGAATGGACCGGCACGCTCGACCCCGTCTCCGGCATCTGGGCGCGCAACGAGGTCGCCGCCTGATGGCTATCGAAACCCTCACATTCGGCTGCCGCCTCAATGCCTATGAGGCCGAGGTGATGAAGTCCGAAGCCGAAAAGGCCGGGCTGGACAATGCCGTCATCATCAACACCTGCGCGGTGACCGCCGAGGCGGTCAAGCAGGCCAAGCAGGCCGTGCGCAAGGCCCGCCGCGATCACCCGACCGCCCGCATCATCGTCACCGGCTGCGCCGCCCAGACCGAAGCCCGCTCCTTCGGCGACATGGCCGAAGTCGACCTCGTCATCGGCAATGAAGACAAGATGAAAGCCGCGAGCTACCAGCCCATGGTGTTCGGCACCCCGCTGAACGACAAGGTGCAGGTCAACGACATCATGAGCGTGCGGGAAACTGCCGGCCATCTGATCGAGGGTATGGACGGCCGCGCCCGTGCCTTCGTGCAGGTCCAGAACGGCTGCGATCACCGCTGCACCTTCTGCATCATCCCCTTCGGCCGCGGCCCCTCGCGCTCGGTGCCCATGGGCGCCGTCGTCGATCAGGTCAAAAAGCTCGTCGCCAACGGCTACCGCGAAGTCGTGCTGACCGGGGTGGACGTCACCTCCTACGGCCCCGACCTGCCCGGCAATCTCACTTTGGGCAAGCTCACCCAGGCCATTCTGCGCCACGTTCCCGACCTGCCCCGCCTGCGCATTTCCTCCATCGATTCCATCGAGGCCGACGAAGCGCTCTATGACGCCATGGCGAGCGACCATCGCCTGATGCCGCACCTGCACCTGTCGCTGCAATCGGGCGATGACATGATCCTCAAGCGCATGAAGCGCCGCCACAGCCGCGACGACGCGCTGGCAATCGTGGGCAAGCTGCGCACCCTGCGCCCCGACATGGTGTTCGGCGCCGATATCATCGCCGGCTTCCCCACCGAAACCGACGAAATGTTCGAAAACACGCTTGCCATCGTGGGCGAGGCGGAGCTGACCTATCTCCACGTCTTCCCCTATTCCCCCCGCGAAGGCACCCCCGCCGCGCGCATGCCGCAAGTCAGCAAGACCGTCGCCCGCAATCGCGCCGCCCTCCTCCGCGCCGAGGGTGACCGCCAATTCGCCAAACTCTGCCTCAGCCGCGTCGGTCACACCGAAAACGTGCTGATCGAGCGCAACGGCATGGGCCGCACCGAACAGTTCGTGCCGGTCAATGTGCCCGGCGCGCAACCGGGCGAGTTGCTGGCCGTTCGAATACATGATGTGACCGCCGAAGGGCTGGTGGGCGAGGCACTGCAGCGTGCGGCCTAGACCCCGGCACGCCCTCGTGGCACTGAACTGAAGGCATAATCCATGAGCGAACAAAAGCCGGGTTTCTTCAAGCGCCTCTGGGGCGATCTCGTTGGCGAACCGCCCACGCAGCCCGCGCCCCCCGAGCCGCCACCATCCCCGCCGGAGCCCCAGCCGGTGGAGCCCGAAACACCCTCCGCGCCCGAGGATGTGCCGCCTCCCGGCCCGCCCGAAACCACGCCCGAATACGTGGAAGAGATCGAGGAGCAGGCCACCACCCGCACAGAGCCTGAGCCCGAGCCGGACCTCGTCGTCGCGCTCGATCCGCCCGCCATGGTCGAAATCCCCGCCGAACCCGCACGCACCAGTTGGTTCGACCGCCTCACCACCGGCCTCAAGCGCTCCTCGGATCAGCTGACCGGCTCAATCACCTCGGTCTTCACCAAGCGCAAGCTCGACGCGGCAACGCTGGACGAGCTCGAAGACGTGCTGATCCAGGCCGACCTCGGCATCGAAACCGCCACCGCCATCACCGATACCCTGCGCCGCGACCGGTTCGATCGTGACGTATCGGGCGAAGACGTCCGCGCCGTGCTGGCGGCCGAAGTCGAAAAGGTGCTCGGCCCCGTCGCGCAGCCGCTCACCGTGAACAGCGTCCAAAAACCCTTCGTGATCCTGATGATCGGCGTCAACGGTTCGGGCAAGACCACCACCATCGGGAAGCTGGCGCAGAAATTCGCCGCCGAAGGCCGCTCGGTCATGCTGGCCGCCGGCGATACCTTCCGCGCCGCCGCCATCGAACAACTCCAGGTCTGGGGCCAGCGCACCAATGCCCCGGTGATCTCCCGCCCCGCCGGCGCCGACGCCTCGGGCCTCGCCTTCGATGCGATGACGCAAGCCAGAACCGAAGGCCGCGACGTCCTCATCATCGACACCGCCGGGCGCCTCCAGAACCGCGACGAGCTGATGAACGAGCTCGAAAAGATCATCCGCGTCATCAAGAAGGTCGACCCCACCGCCCCGCACGCGACGCTCCTCACGCTCGATGCCACCACCGGCCAGAACGCCCTCAAGCAGGTGGAAATCTTCGGCCAGCGCGCCGGCGTCACCGGCCTCGTCATGACCAAGCTCGACGGCACGGCCCGCGGCGGCATTCTGGTAGCCATCGCCCGTAAATTCGGCCTGCCGGTGCATTTTATCGGCGTCGGCGAAGGCGTTAATGATCTCGAAGCCTTTACCGCTTCAGACTTCGCCCAGGCCATTGCCGGCCGCCGCTAACCGCAATGTGACCACGCTTGCCCCCTATCCCGGCCTTGCAAGGCGAGGCGCTTGCCTCCACATTGCGCGGACACGAAAGAATAAGCCCATGACCGACAAAGCCGCCGAACCCGAGCTCAACTGGGACGAACTGCGCCCGCAGATCATCAAGATGGCACTCGAACTGGGCCCGCTGGTCGTGTTCTTCATCGCCAATGCCCGCGCCGACATCTTCGTCGCCACCGCCTGTTTCATGGCCGCGATGACGGTGTCGCTGGTGCTGACCTGGCTGATCCTCAAAAAGATCGCCGTCATGCCGCTGGTCACCGGCGCCGTCGTACTGGTCTTCGGCGGCCTGACGCTATGGCTGCAGGACGATACCTTCATCAAGATCAAGCCGACCATCACCAATTCGCTGTTCGCGGCGGTGCTGCTCGGCGGCCTGCTGTTCCGCCAGTCGCTGCTGAAATACGTCTTCGGCGACGTCTACAAGCTGCAACCCAAGGGTTGGTCCAAGCTGACACTGAACTGGGGCCTGTTCTTCGTCGTCCTCGCCATCATCAACGAAGTGCTCTGGCGCAATTTCTCGACCGATTTCTGGGTCGCCTTCAAAGTCTGGGGCGTCATGCCGCTGACCGTCCTGTTCTCGATCAGCCAGCTATCGCTCCTCAACAAATACGCCCCCCCGGACGAGCCCAAACACGTGCCGCCCGTGGTGGTGGAAACCTGAGGTTAGGTTCCCACAAATCGTCACCCTCGGGCTAGACCCGAGGGCCCTTACTTGAAGCCCGCAAAGCAAGTGCAGTCTCCTTGGGTCGAGCCCAAGGGTGACGATCCCAGCGGCGGGCAAATTGTCACCAAGCCCGACAACCCACCCAGAAAACCAAACTCCCCCACCCACCGCGCTGCCCTCGGGCGTGACCCGAGGGCCACGTCCCCGGGCACAATCGCTCCGGCAGGGGCTCCCTGGGCGGCCCTCGAGTCAAGCCCGAGGGCAGCCCGGTGTTTTTGGTAACATCGTGCTAATGGCTAACATCCCGGCGTTGCGCGCCGACCACTCCCCTCAGGGACGAGGTGACCGGAGCCGGCCATAGGCGGTCAGCTTCAGCCCTTTGAGCGCAGCTTGAACAGGGTGCGGCGGAGCCATTGGGCGGTTTGCCAGAGGGCTGGGGTTTGTTTGATGAGGCGTTTGGTGGCGTCGCGGCGCCTGGTGGCGCTGGCGGCGAAGCGGCCTTTCAGGGATAGGGCTATGAGGCTGTTGAAGACGGGCTCGGCTTCGGTCCATTCGGTTTTGTAGTCGAAATCGCCCAGGCCCATGTCGAAGGTGGTGACGCCGGTGACGGTGAGGGCGTCCATCAATTCGGCGATGAGGATGCCCATCAGGCTGTAGCGGGCGGCGGGGCCGGACGTGGTGGAGTTGATGTATTGCGAATAATGGGTGCCCGAGTGGAGGCCCCAGCTGGTGGCGACGATTTCATCGCCGGCATAGAGAGCGTGCAGGCACAGGGTCGGGTGCTCCTGCGTAAAGCCGGCGCGGGTGAGATCGCGGAACAGCCCATGGAATGGCGCTTGGGCGAACATGTTGTCGATGCCCATTTCGGCGAAGCGGGCGCCGCGCTGATCGAGAAACGCTTGGTGGACGAGGGTGAGCGTCGGCTCGTCGCGCACGCGGACCAGCCGGACTTCGCCATGCTGCTCGGCAAGGCGGCGGCGGCCGCGATTGATGTTGCTGCGCCGCTTGGTCGTGAGGCGATGGTCGATATAGGGGACCGGGGTGGGGCCGATGGTGGCGGTGTATAAATTGGATGCGGCGGGCGCGTGGTCGAGCACCAGCAGGGGGTTGGACTGGCCCTGCCAGGTGCGGGGGAGATTGGCGAGCGAGAGCAGGTCGAGCCCGCCCACGGCTTGGGCGATCGCGGCAAAAATGGCGTGCAATTGCGCTGGGGTCGGCGTGAAGCGGGGTTCGGCGAGGAGCCAATCGGCATTGGATTGCTGCGCGCCCAGGAGGTGCGCCTTGGTGAGGCCGCGCCGTTTGCGCAGGCCCAGGGGGAGGAGGGCCAATGCGTGGCCGTTCTGCTTGACGACGGCAATGGCGATGCGGCTATCGGCTTCGGCGCCGGCGGCGAGGAGCGCGGCGATCCAGTCGAAGCGCTGGTAGGGGGGAAGGACGCATTTTTCCTCGAGAGTGCGCCAGACTGGTTCGGCGGCGGCGAGGCTGTCGTGGATGTCGATCTCGTAGGGGTTCGCGGCGGTCTGGGGCGCGCCAGCGATGATTTCCGGGGCTGTGGAGAGGTCCGACATCGGGTTGGTCCTGATAGGGGCAGGTGGCGGGAAGATAGGGGGAAATGGGGAGGAATTGATTAATGGCGGGGCTGCGGGCGCGGTCGTCATCCTCGGGCTTGATCCGGGGGCGATTCCGGAAGCCCTTGCGGGAGCGGTGTGTTCGCGGAACGTGGCCCTCGGGTCGAGCCCGAGGGAAGCATGGCGTTTTTGAGTACATCGCGGTACTGGCAGGCGTTGGATGTGAATACTCGTTTGACGCTGGGTGGTGCGAGAGCAGCTATATTCGGGTCAATCCACCCCCCCACCCTTGATCCCTCCCCGCAAGGGGGAGGGTGTCGACTTGGGGAGCTGGGTCCGGGTGGGTTCGGGGCTGCCGTTTTGGCGCTTTCCTTGACTCGCGGGCGGGTTTCCCCTAAACGGCTGCTCATTCATCAGGCTCAAGCTCCTGAAAGCCGACCGGGACCCCACCGGGGTATAAACCGATCCCGGAGGTTACCATCCGCCAGCGCGTTGCGCCCGCGGGTGGGTTTGGCGTTTGGCTGGATGAACCCATATCTCCTCGGCGTGCCCGAAGAGAAAAGGACAAAAATATGTTTGAGAGCTTAAGCGACCGGCTTGGCAAGATCTTTGATGGCCTGCGCGGCCGGGGTGCCCTGAGCGCCGCGGACGTCGATGTGGCGCTGCGCGAAATTCGCCGCGCGCTGATCGAGGCCGACGTATCGCTTGAAGTGGTGCGGGCGTTCGTCGAGCAGGTGCGCGACCGCGCGGTGGGCGTCGAAGTCACCCGGTCGGTGACGCCGGGCCAGCAGGTCGTCAAGATCGTGCATGACGAACTGGTCGGGGTGCTGGGCGAGAGCGCGGTTGCGATCGATCTCAATGCGACGGCGCCGGTGACCTTGCTGATGGTGGGCTTGCAGGGCTCGGGCAAGACCACGACGACGGCAAAGATCGCCAAGCGTCTCAAGGACCGCCAGAAAAAGAAGGTCCTCCTTGCTTCGCTCGATACCCGCCGCCCCGCTGCCATGGAGCAGTTGCGCGTTTTGGGCGAGCAGGTCGGCGTGGATACGCTGCCAATCGTCACCAGCGAAACGCCGGTGCAGATTGCCCGCCGCGCCGAGCGCGAGGGCCGGTTGGGCGGCTATGACGTGCTTATCCTCGATACGGCGGGTCGCACCCATGTCGATGAAGAGCTGATGGTTGAAACCACCGAGATCAAGGCGGCAACCAAGCCGCACGAGATCCTCCTGGTGGTTGACGCCCTGACGGGCCAGGACGCGATCAATGTCGCGCGCTCGTTCGATACGCGGCTCGATATCACCGGCATCGTGATGACGCGCGTCGACGGCGATGGCCGCGGCGGTGCGGCGCTGTCGATGCGGGCGGCGACCGGCAAGCCGATCAAGCTGATCGGCGTCGGCGAAAAGATGGATGCGCTGGAGGATTTCCATCCCTCGCGCATTGCGGATCGAATCCTGGGCATGGGCGACATTGTTTCGCTCGTGGAAAAAGCGGCCGAGCACGTGTCGGCCGAAGACGCCCAGAAGATGGCCAAGAAGCTCAAGAAGGGCAGCTTCGACCTCGACGATCTGCGCAACCAATTGCTTCAGATGAAGAAGATGGGCGGCATGGGCGGCCTGATGGCCATGATGCCGGGCGCCGGGCAGATGAAGAAAGCCATGGCGGGCGCCAATATCGACGAGAAGGTGTTCGATCGGCAGATCGCCATCATCAACTCGATGACCAAGAAGGAACGCGCCGAGCCCGACCTTTTGAACGCCTCGCGGCGCAAACGCATTGCGGCTGGCGCGGGCGTGGAAGTCAGCGAGATCAACAAGCTCGCCAAGCAGCACCGCCAGATGGCCGACATGATGAAAAAGGTCGGCAAGGGCGGCATGGGTGCGCTGGGCGGCATGTTCGGCGGCAAGATGGGCAATATGCTCGGCGGCATGCCGGACATTTCCAAGATGGACCCGGCCCAGCTCGAGCAGATGGCCCGCCAGGCCGGAATCGATCCGAGCCAGCTCAAGGGCCTGCCTTCGGCGCCGACGCCGCAACTCTCCCAGAAGCTGCCGACCGATGTCGGTGCGCTGCTGAAATCCTCCGGTTCGGGCCTTCCGGGCCTGGGTGGAGCTCCCCGTTTCCCCGGCCTTCCCGGCCTGGGCAAGAAAAAGTAAGTCGTTCAACCAAACTCAAGGAATACCCAAATGTCCCTCAAGCTTCGTCTTTCGCGCGGTGGCACCAAGAAGCGCCCATTCTACCACATCGTCGTTGCCGATGCCCGCTCGCCCCGCGATGGCCGCTTCATCGAAAAGCTGGGCACGTTCAACCCGCTGCTGGCCAAGGACAATGAAGGCCGCGTCGTGCTGAACAATGAGCGCGCCACCCACTGGCTCTCGGTTGGCGCCCAGCCGACCGACCGCGTGCTGCGGTTCCTCGATGCTGCTGGCCTCACCAAGCGCGAAGCCCGCAACAACCCGAACAAGGGCAAGCCGGGCGAGAAGGCAACCCAGCGCGCCGAGGAAAAGGCTGCCAAGGTTGCAGCTGCCAATGCTCCGGCCGAGGAAGCTTCGGCCGAGTAATCGGTTGCTGGTTTTGGAATGAAAGAGCCCCGGTGCCGATGCGCCGGGGCTTTTTGTTTGTGGGGTGTTGAGAGCCCCCATATTCGGGCCAATCAACCCCCACCCTTGATCCCTCCCCGCAAGGGGGAGGGTGTCGACTGCGAATCCAGGTTTTAAGCCTTGAGCTTCGCCAGGATCGCGGCACCCATTTCTTCGGTGCCGACGGTCCTGCGGTTGTCCTGGGCGATGTCGCCTGTGCGCAGGCCGTCGCTGAGGACGGCGGAGATGGCGTTTTCGATGTTGGTCGCCAGTTCGATCATGTTGAACGAATAGCGCAGGGCCATGGCGACCGAGGCGATCATGGCGATCGGGTTGGCGATGCCCTGGCCGGCGATATCGGGCGCGGAGCCGTGGACGGGCTCGTAGAACGCCTTGCGCTTGCCGGTGACCGGGTCGGGCGCACCCAGCGAGGCCGAGGGGAGCATGCCGAGCGAGCCGGTGAGCATGGCCGCGACGTCGGAGAGGATGTCGCCGAAGAGATTATCGGTGACCATGACGTCGAACTGCTTGGGGTTTCGCACGAGCTGCATGGCGGCGTTATCGGCGAGGATGTGGTGCAGCTCGACGTCGGAATAATCCTTGCCCACGCCCTTGACCACTTCGTCCCAGAGGACGCCGGACTTCATGACGTTCTTCTTGTCGGCGGAGTGGACCTTGCCCGAACGGGTGCGGGCGAGGTCGAAGGCGACGCGGGCGATGCGGTCGATTTCGTAGGTCTCGTAGACCTGGGTATCGATGGCGCGCTTCTGGCCTTCACCGAGGTCGGTGATGGTTTTGGGCTCGCCGAAATAGACGCCGCCGGTGAGTTCGCGCACGATCAGGATATCGAGGCCTTCCACCAGTTCGCGCTTGAGCGAGGAGGCGTCGGCGAGCGCGGGATAGCAGATGGCAGGGCGCAGGTTTGCGAACACGGCCATTTCCTTGCGCAGGCGCAGGAGGGCGGCTTCCGGGCGATGCTCGTAGGGCACGTCGTCCCATTTGGGGCCGCCCACGGCGCCGAAGATCACGGCGTCGGCCGATTTGGCCTTTTCGGTGTCTTCGTCGGTGATAGCGACCTGGTGCTTGTCGTAGGCGGAGCCGCCGGCGAGGCCGGTGTCCGTGGAGAAATCGGTGAGCTGCTCGCTATTGGTCCAGGCGATCAGCTTTTCGACTTCGGCCATGATCTCGGTGCCGATGCCGTCGCCGGGGAGGAGGAACAGGGAATGGGTGGCCATGGGATTGTCCTTTAGCTGTTCGCGGCGCCGATGCGGGCGGTGACTTCGATTTCGATTTTCATGCCGGCTTCGATCATCTGCACGATCAGCATGGAGGCGGCAGGGCGGATGTCCTTGAAGACGGGGCCGACTGCCTTGACCACGGCGTCGACATCGTTGCGGTCCCCGACATAGTAGACCACGCGCACGGTATCCTGGATCGAGGAACCGGCTTCGCGCAGCGCCTTGTCGATGGTGGCGAGGGCATTGGCGGCCTGCGCGCCGACATCGTCGGGCATGGTCATGGTGGCATAATCATAGCCCGTGGTGCCGGACACATAGACAGTGTCCTCGTGGCGCACGGCGCGGGAATAGCCGAAGGTCGTCTCGAAAGGCGAGCCGGTGGAAATGCGCTGCATGGTGATCCTTAGAGCCAGGGACGCTCGGAGGCCATCTTGCCTTCGAATGCGGAGATGGACGGGTCCGACTTCAGCGTGCCCGCGATATCGTCGAGCCCTTCGAGCAGGATCTGCTTGCGGGACGGATCGATGTCGAAATGGATGGTACCGCCATCGGGGCCCTGGATGGTCTGGGCTTCGAGATCGACAGTCAGCGTGGCGTTGGAGCCGCGCTCGGCATCGTCGAGCAGCAGTTTGAGCTGGTCGGGAGTGACGACCAGCGGCAGGATGCCGTTCTTGAAGCAGTTGTTGTAGAAAATATCGGCGAAGCTGGTGGAAATCACGCAGCGGATGCCGAAATCGAGCAGGGCCCAGGGGGCGTGCTCACGGGAGGAGCCGCAGCCGAAATTGTCGCCGGCAACGATGATTTGCGCGCCGCGATAGCCGGGCTTGTTGAGCACGAAATCAGGGTTCTCGCTGCCGTCCTCGTTGTAGCGCATTTCCGAAAACAGCGCGGCGCCCAGGCCGGTGCGCTTGATGGTTTTCAGATACTGCTTGGGGATGATCATATCGGTGTCGATATTGATGATCGGCAGCGGCGCCGCGACACCGGTCAGGGTGGTGAACTTGTCCATGAGGAATCCTCGCTTTGCCAAGGGTCTTTGCGCAAAGCGGGGTTGGGGTCAAGTCGGAACCGTACTCGGGGGTACGCCTGATGCAATATTTCCTGGCTTGCGGGGCTTTGCTTTGGGTCCACTCCCTGATCTCTCACCCCCACTGGGCGGCCCCTCCCCCTTGACGGGGGAGGTTGGGAGGGGGTGCGAGAGCCCCGGTATTTGGGGCCAATCGTCCCCCACCCTTGATCCCTCCCCGCAAGGGGGAGGGTGTCGACTGAGACTATGGGTGATTGAGCCGATGGCGATGGCTGAGGGGCCGGTGGCTCAGGCCGCGAGGCTTTCGCGGGCGTTGACGCCGAGCATCAGGTTGAGGTTCTGGACGGCGGCGCCCGAGGCGCCTTTGCCCAGATTGTCGTAGACCGCAACGAGCACGGCCTGGGCGCGGGCGTCATTGGCGAAGACGTGCAGGGTCATGGTGTTGGTGTTGTTGTGCGCCTGTGGATCGAGGGCCGGGGTCTTGGCGGTGTCGCTGAAGGGGGCGACGACGACGAAGCTGTCCTTGATGGCAGCGAAATGATCGGCGATGGCGGCGTGGATTTCGCGGCCGGTCGGCACTTTTCCCAGATGGCCCAGCTGCAACGGCACGAAGGTGGTCATGCCTTGGGCAAAATCGCCGACCGTGGGCACGAAGAGCGGCTCGCGCGACAGACCGGTATAGGCGGTCATCTCCGGCAGGTGCTTGTGGGTGAAGGTCATGGCATAGGGCATGAAGTGGCTGGCGATGGCGTCGGCTGCCTCATATTCGGCGATCATCTGCTTGCCGCCGCCCGAATAGCCCGAAATGCCGTTATAGGTGACGCCGAAGTCCTTTGGCAGCAGGTTGGCCTCGATCAGCGGGCGGACCGTGGCAATCAGGCCCTGCGGCCAGCAGCCGGGATTGGCGACAAAGCGGGCAGAGGCGATTTTGCCGGACTGCGCACGGTCCATTTCGGCAAAGCCATAAGCCCAATCGGGGTCGACGCGGAAGGCCGTCGACGCATCGATGACGCGGGTGGTGTCGTTTTCGATCAGCGAGACGCTTTCCCGGGCGGCATCGTCGGGCAGGCAGAGAATGGCGACGTCGGCGGCGTTGAGCAGGCGCTTGCGCTCATCCTGATCCTTGCGCTTGTCGGGCGCAATGGAGAGCACTTCGAGATCGCGGCGGTTTTCGAGACGTTCGCGGATCTGCAGGCCCGTGGTTCCGGCTTCTCCGTCGATGAAAATCTTGGCGACCATGGGCGTGCTCCTGTTGTCCAAGCGTAGATGGACCGCGCGTGGGGCGGGGTCAAGACCTTGCCCCGAGCGCGAGCCCGCCCTCGTGGTTCGACAGGCTCACCATGAGGGCTCAGGCGGTGTCTCGCTTGCTGTGAGTGCCGCCCAATGCCATGAACTATGTAGCAAACACTGCGGAGGAACGCATCCATGACCCCTCATAACCATGCCAAGCCGGGCGACTATGCCGACGCGGTGTTGCTGCCGGGCGATCCGTTGCGGGCCAAGTGGATCGCGGAGACTTTTTTGGACGATGCGCAGCTGGTCAATTCGGTGCGCAATTGCCTGGGGTTTACCGGCACGTGGAAGGGCAAACGCGTTTCGGTGCAGGCCACGGGCATGGGGCAGCCGTCGCTGGGCATCTATGTGCATGAGCTGATCAATGTTTATGGGCTCAAGACGCTGATCCGGGTGGGGACCTGTGGTGGGCTCAATGCCAAGGTGAGGGTGCGCGATTTGATCCTGGCGCAGGCGGCATCGACAGATTCGACCATCGTTCGGGATCATTTCGGGGCTTACAGTTTTGCGCCTATCGCAGATTTCGGTTTGTTGCGCTCGGCGGCGGAGAAGGCGGAGGCGCGAGGGATGCGCTGCCATGCCGGGAACATGCTGAGTTCGGACATTTTCTACCATGAGGATGGGCTGGCGGCTTATGGCAAGCTGATGGCGCATGGAGTGATCGGCGTCGAGATGGAGGCGGCGGCGCTTTATACGCTGGCGGCCCGGTTCGGGGTGAAGGCGCTGGCGATCTGCACGATGACCGATTGTTTGGTGACGGGTGCGGAGATCGGGGCGGAGGAGCGGCAGAGTTCGTTGCGGGAGATGGTGGAACTGGCGCTTGAGGTGGCGGTGGAGGGGTAGGCTGCTATCGCGGTAGACCTCATCCTGAGCTCGAAGGACGAGGTCTTGACGGGGTCGGGGTGCCCGCCCTCGTGGTTCGACGGGCTCACCATGAGGGCTCATTGGGGCATGAGGGCTCATTGGGGGTAGTGTTGGGTTGTTTCCTGTCAGTTCCATCCACTGTGCCATTCCCGCGAAAGCGGGAACCCCTGTTTTGAAACGGAGGTTCCCTCGACTCACGCCACAAGTGCAACACCTGCTATGGTGTTGGTGCGATGGGAACTTTGTATGAGCAGTTGAGCCTGCGGGAGCGGGTTGAGATCGACATTGGGCGGCGCAAGGGGCTCTCGATGCAGGCGATCGGCCAGATGCTGGGGCGTTCGGCCTCAACCATCAGCCGTGAGTTGGGACGCAATGGCAGCCCCACCAGGCATT
>NZ_PYVW01000011.1 GCF_003056355.1 Devosia naphthalenivorans | reverse complement strand
CCTGCTCGGCATCGCCCGTGCCAGGAAACTTTCCAGGGCCACCATGGGTAATATCCGGCAAAATCTCTTTCTTGCCTTCGTGTACAATGCTGCCGGCGTGCCCGTAGCCGCCGGGGTCCTCTATCCACTCTTCGGACTGACGCTTTCGCCGGCCATCGCCGCCGCGGCCATGGCACTGTCGTCCGTCAGCGTGATCGGGAACTCTCTGCGCCTCCGTTCAGCTCGCATCGCATGACCCGTCGAGCTCTTCAACGCAGGCGATTCCTGCAACCGGCACGTGCCGGAACGGGTTTGGGTGCCATGGAACGCTCCGCAGCATCGCCAGTGACGAGAACGAGGATCCGCATGATCCTCGCAGTTCTTGTCGCGGTCGTATCCAGCATGTCCTTGCACCATGGGGCCATGGCACGAACCAGTGGCGTCGAACATGCCGTGAGCGACGTAAACCATCATGCGGATGTCGAATGCGAGGCTCACTGCGACAGTGATCCGCATTCTATGCCGGTGTGCTGCGGTATGGGTCTCTGCCTTGGCGGAATGCCGGCGGCACCCAGTGCGACGCTTCCCGTCCTGCGGACCGTCGACCGCTTCGCCGATGTGACGGAGCCCGCTCCACATCGGGTGATTGTACGAATAGATCGACCGCCGAAGGGTTTCCGCACGGACGCTTGAACCAATTCTTCAACCCAACGGAAATTCGAAAATGAACATCTTCAAGACTGCACTGCTCGCCTCCGTCGTTCTTGCCGGGACCTCTTCGCTCGTTTCTGCCCAGGATGCGATGCCGGGTCACGACATGTCCGCCATGGGCGGCGACAGTGCCATGGCTGCCGACCTGCCGGAAATCTGCAAGAGTGCCGAAGGCATGTCGGGAGATATGTCGATGGACATGTCCCACGAGATGGACGAGGCCCATACCGACCTGATGGCGGGCATGGACGAGACCAACAAGCAGATGATGGACGCGATGATGATTGAGGACATCGACGTGGCATTCGTCTGCGGAATGATCCCCCACCATATAGGCGCGATCAACATGGCCAAGGCCGAGCTGGAACACGGCGATAACGAATGGGCCAAGGAAATGGCGCAGAAGGTTATCGACGCCCAGGAGCAGGAGATCGCCGAAATGGTCTCCTGGCTCGAAGGTGAAGGCGCCAACGAGTAAGCAGGTACAAGGAAGCGCACCACGGTGCGCTTCCACTTCTCAGGGTCGCTTAAGCAGACGGCAACGCTCCGCTGCTAAAAGGTCTGCCGGAGGCAGGCATGCTCAACAAGATCAAGACGGAACTGAGCGAACTGCTGTTCCTCAGCAGGGACGCATTGCACATCCACATCGGCCTGGGCATCTATGTTGCCGCCATGCTGGTGTTGCGGCGAGGACCGGCCAGCATCGTGCCGTGGCTGGTTGTTCTTGCCTTCGAACTCGCGAACGAATTCCTCGACGCTTTCCATCACAGCCCGCCCGATATCGATATCACCGGTGCGCTCAGGGACATCGGCAACACGATGTTATGGCCGACGGTCGTGCTCCTGATAGCCCGTCGGCTTGCCAGGCAAACAGGCGGCCGAACTGCGGAGTTGCAGCCTTCAAGCGCCGCTGACCCGTGATATTCCAATTGCCTGCCGTGCATGACTGCTGCCTTGGACAGGGTCTACGGACGAGGAGCTACTCCCCGTCGGCTTGTGATTTGGCTCGTTGGTAGTCCGTTTGGCGTTCCGGCCAGGTACCCTTGATATAGTCGAGCACCGACCTGATTTCATCGTCCCTCATGGTGTCACCGAAGGCCGGCATGTCGGTTTCGTAGCCCGGCACGATCGATGCGAGACCTTCCTTGATGATCCGGAACAGCTGCCGGTCGGAGTGATGCCAGGTGTGGCCGGTTTCGTCATGGGGAGGGGCCGGAAGACGGCCATTCGGCAGGCGGGCCATCCAGTCCGGTTGGCCCTCGAGGTCAACCCCGTGGCAACTGGCGCACTGCTCCAGATACAACTCTCGCCCGTCGAGTTCCTGACCCTGTGTGCAGGTCAACAGCGCTGCCAGGGTACAGATTGACGCTAGGGGGCGAACGAAGACCACGACCTTCCCCCGTCCATGCTGGAGATGACCTGACTTTCAGCGGTTACCGCCACCAGATGTCCCTGATCATCCGGATCGAAGGCCATGTGAAGCACCACCGTGTCCTTCATCTCTCCAACGGGAACAAGTTCGGAAGTATCGTTCAGCGCTAGAAATCCGGTCCCGGGAACGAATGCATGCAAACCGCCATCGGAGGCGACTTCCACCGCCGTCACGGGGGGGCCCTCAGCAACAGGCGACCAGGTTTTGCCGAAGTCGACGCTTTGGTGAAGGCCCGTCGTGGTGGCGGCGTAGACATGCCCCGGCTCGTCCGCGGCGGCAGCCAGATCGATGAGCTCGGACGGGCCGGAGCCCGCCAGCGCCCAGGTGCGGCCTCCATCGCGGCTAACCTGCACACCGCCATACGAGCCGTAAAGGGTATCGGGGTCCGCAGGGCTGACGGTCATTGCGTGGAAGTCGACCGGTCCGCCGACACCATCGGAAAGGTGCGACCATTCCGCTCCGGCTCCGGACGTGCCTATGACCCCGGTGTTGCCGCCGCTGCCCGGATGACCGCTGGCATAGAGTCGTCCGTCCGTTCCGGAAGTGAACCCCATGAAATCATCTGCCGCAGCCGAAATCATGGTGGCCATGCCAGTCCGGTTTACCGCATAGAGACCGAAATGGGTTGCAAGCAGCACATCATCGGATCCGGCGGGCAGCACGACGCCATGGATGTGAGACAGCTCTCCCGCCGGTAGAGGGGCGGTGTGTTCCGTGGCACCTGCCGCAAGGATGGGAAGTAGCCATAGGGCGGCGGTCAGCTCGGATTTCATGGTTCGATCCCGTATTGTTGGCGGCAGTGAAAACATCAGCGCTCGACATTGGTCGACGGGCATCTGGTGATCCGGCCCGAGCCTTGTAAGAGGACGGCAGGCTCATCGCCTGCCGATGGTTTCATGCCTGCAACTGGCCGGTGTAGCCAGCTTCGGTGATTGCCTCCGCGAACGCTTCCGCCGGCTTCTGGCTGCTGATGTCCACCTTGCGCGCGGGGAGATCGATCTTCACCTCGGCTGCTGCATCAACGCCTTTCACGGCCTTCTCGATCGTGGAGACGCAGTGGCCGCAGGTCATGTCGTTGACTTGGAAATTGTACATATCAGAACTCCTTCGTTTCGGTGATTGCCCCAATGTGGGGCTTCCAACGGAGGGAAGGTCAAGGGTGAAGATACATTTTTTTGAAAGGGTCGCTGGAGGCTGGAGGCAGCGACGTGACGGTCCAACCTGGTGCCGGCGTTCATCATTCGTTTCGGGCAATGCGTGCTCAGAGATTGCCCGTGCCGGCAAGGCCGCGGCCATAGCCCTCGCCAACAAAATGGCGATTATCGATCCCGAGACCAACGCGGATACGATCAGGATCACGACCAGGACGACTGTAGGCAGGGGCTTGGAACGGGTGAATCTCATGCGTCATCCTAACCCGGGGGAGGTGACAGCCAACTGACGGAGAGCACCACCTGGCAGAACCTGCTCCGTCAGGCTGGCGCCTCGTTTGAAGAGCAGCAAAACCATTGCGGCGCCGGCGTTGGATGCCACGACGCGCCGTCCCGGTGCAATGTCAGGAACCCGAACACGCGGCTGTAGAACTCAACGGCCACGTCCAGATCATCGACGTTGATGGCGGTCTCGATCAATCGATTGACCTTGGGTGCGACCCGCTCAGGCATGGCTGCGGTCCGGAGCTACATCGGTCACTCCGAAGCGCGGCTGGCGCCTCTTGACCGATGTAGGGGCGGCTTGGGCGAAGCCCTCGATGATGGGGCAGTCCGGGCGACCGTCGCCATGGCAGTTGTCTGCCAGGTGCCGAAGGGTGTCGCTCATCGCCTTGAGCGCCTTGGCCTTCTCGTCCAGCACGCGGATGTGCTCCAGTGCAATGGACTTGACGTCGGCACTGGCACGGGAGCGGTCCCGCCATAGTGCCAGCAGGTCCCCCATCTGCTCCACGGAGAAGCCCAGATCCCGGGCCCGGCTGATGAACCGGAGTCCGTGCACCTCGTTGTCGGAGTAGACGCGATAGCCGGATTCGGTCCGGAGCGGGGCCGAGATCAATCCGATGGATTCATAGTAGCGGATCATCTTGGTCGACACGCCGCTGGCCTTGGATGCTTCACCGATGTTCATGATGCTGATTCCACAAGTTTGAGGGAGGTGGAGGCCTGCACGGAGCGGACCTCGGATTGATCGACAGGCGCCGCGAAGCCGCGCAGGCGCAGGGCGTTTCCGAGCACGAAGACGCTGCTCAGGGCCATGGCGCCGGCGGCCAGCACCGGCGACAGCAGGGTGCCGTTCAGCGGGTAGAGCACGCCTGCCGCAACGGGGATGAGGATAACATTGTAGCCGAACGCCCAGAAGAGGTTCTGCTTGATGTTTCCGATCGTCGCCTTCGACAGGGCGATTGCATTGGCAACCCCGCGCAGGTCTCCCGACATCAGCACCACGTCGGCGCTTTCGATGGCGATGTCCGTTCCGGTTCCCACCGCCAAACCCACGTCGGCTTCCGCCAGGGCAGGGGCGTCGTTGATGCCGTCGCCAACGAAAGCCACGGTGCGACCACCCGCCTTGAGGTGCTTGATCGCGTCCACCTTGCCTTCCGGCAGGACTTCGGCCACGACTTCGTCGATGCCCAGGCGCTTGGCCACGGCTTGTGCCGTGCGGGCATTGTCGCCGGTGATCATGGCGACCTTCAGGCCAAGCGCATGCAGCGAATTGATGGCTTCGGCGGAGGTCTCCTTCACCGGGTCCGAGACCGCGATGATGGCGGCGAGCTGGCCGTCGATGGCTGCATAGAGGGGGGTCTTGCCCTCGTCGCCGAGGCGAGCCGCTGTTGCCGCGAAGGCTGCCGTATCAAGGCCTGCCTTGGTCATGGCCCTGTCCGCACCGACAAGAACGATCTTGCCGTTTACGGTTCCTGTCACGCCGAAGCCGGGTTCCGCCGAGAAGCCCTGGACCGCATCAGTCTTCAGGCCTTCTTTTCTCGCCGCAGACACAATGGCCTCTGCGATCGGGTGCTCGGAACGGGCCTCGACGGCGGCAACGAGGCCGAGGACATCTTCTCGTTCGAAACCCATGCTGACCTCGATGTCCGTCAACTCGGGTTTTCCCTTGGTGAGCGTCCCGGTCTTGTCCAGGGCGACGACCTGCGCGGAACGGAGGGTTTGCAGCGCCTCGCCCTTGCGGAAGAGGATGCCGAGATCGGCGGCACGACCGGTGCCGACCATGATCGACGTCGGTGTCGCCAAACCCATCGCGCAGGGGCAGGCGATGATCAGCACCGCCACCGCATTCACCAGGGCGAACGTCAAGGCTGGGGACGGCCCGAATACCGCCCACACGGCAAACGTCAGCAGGGCCGCGGCAATGACGGAAGGAACGAACCAGGCCGTCACCTTGTCGACAAGGGCCTGGATCGGCAGCTTGGAGCCTTGCGCAGCTTCCACCATGCGGATGATCTGGGCCAGGACCGTGTCTGAACCAACCTTGGTGGCGGTGAAGCTGAAGGCTCCGGTGCGGTTGATCGTGCCGCCGACAACATCCGCCCCGGCTGACTTGCGGACCGGGACCGGTTCACCCGTGATCATGGACTCGTCGACGTAGGAATCGCCTTCGATGACGCTGCCATCGACAGGGATGCGGTCCCCGGGACGGATCTCCACGATGTCGCCAGCAATTACGGTCTCGAGCGGCACCTCAACGGCAACGCCGCCCCGGACAACGCGGGCCGTCTTCGGTTGCAAGCCGACCAGGCGCTTGATCGCCTGGCTCGTGCGACCCTTGGCCCGGGCCTCGAGGAAGCGTCCGAGCAGGATCAGCGTCACGATCACCGCAGCGGCTTCGTAGTAGACGTTTGCCGTTCCCGCGGGCAGGACGCCGGGCAGGAAGGTGGCAACGACAGAATATGCCCACGCCGCACTGGTCCCGAGCACCACCAGGGAATTCATGTCGGGATTCAACCGCACGAGGTTAGGGATGCCCTTGCGGAAGAAGCGCAGGCCGGGCCCGAACAGAACGGCGGTCGCGAGCGCAAACTGAATGTAGAGACTATTGGAATGCCCCAGATCCATCATGACCCAGTCGTGGATGGCCGGGACGAAGTGCGATCCCATCTCCATGATGAAGAGCGGCACCGTCAGCACGGCGGCAACGAACAGCGCATTGCGCAGGTGCAGGATTTCGGCTGCACGGCGATCCACTGGCTCTCCGCCATCGTCGACCTGAGCCTGCCGGACGATTTCATATCCACTCGAGCGAACGGCCTCTTCCAGTTGAACCCGCGCCACGGCGCCGGCAGGAAACGTGACGATGGCCTTCTCGGTCGCCAGATTCACCGACGCCGAGGAGACGCCCGGCACGCTGGCAAGAGCCTTCTCGATCCGGGACACGCAGGAGGCGCACGTCATGCCTTCGATCCGCAGTTCGGCTGTTTCCTGGCGGGTGACATAGCCCGCCTTCTCGATGGCAGCGACAACGGCTTGCGGATCGGGTGCCCCGCTGAAGCTGACGGTCGCTTTTTCGGTCGCGAGATTGACGTTGGCAGACTCCACGCCCAGGACGACGCGGATAGCTTTTTCCACACGGGCAACGCACGACGCACAGGTCATGCCCTCGACCTGAAAGTCCAGTGTCGCCACTGAGGCGTCGACGCCGGTCGGTCTCTGAAGATCGATTGCGAGAGACATTTCAAACAGTCCTTCCGATTGACTGCCGAGATAGGTAACGCTTCCAACGATGGGAAGGTCAAGGGCTGTTTCAATGGGAATCATTCAAGTCGAAACCTCATGGCTCAGCTGGCCATGGACTTTCCTGATCAACGTTCCGCTCGGGCTCGTCGTCTTCGCGCTGGCACCAACGGTCATCCGCTACCTCGCCCCGGTGCGGGGCCGCATCGACTGGAAGGTGCGCTGACGGTAACGGCATCGCTGGTCACCGCAGTCTATGCCATCGTCACGACGGTACCGGGTCAGTGGATCTCGCCGCAGACGCTGCTGCTGCTGGGCGCCGCAGTTGCCCTGCTGGTGCTGTTTCTCGTTCTGCAGGTTATCTCCCGTGAGTCGCTGCTGCCGTTACGGATCTTCGCTGCACCGAACCTCGCTGTGGGCAACCTGCTGATGGCGCTGCTGGGTGCCGCGTGGATACCACTGTGGTTCTACCTCAACCTCTACCTGCAGCAGACGCTTGGGCTTTCCGCCCTGTACAGCGGACTGGCGCTGCTGCCGATGACGCTGACGATCATGGTCATCATGGTGGGCTTGTCCGGCAAGCTGGTTGCTCGGTTCGGGATCGAGGCCAACATCCTCATCGGCTTGCTCGCGATGGCCGGCTCGCTGCTGCTGTTTTCGCGTGTTCCAGAAGGCGGCAGTTTCGTTGTCGACGTTCTGCCCGCCTCGCTGCTCGGTGCACTGGGCATGGCGCTCGCCTAGATCCGATCACCATGTCGGCGCTCTTGGAGCACTCGTCTTGCTCCGCGGAGCGCCCGCGACGGGAAGTGCCGGTAGGCTGATGATCTTGGCCCGGCATATGGCCGGGCCTTACCAGCTCAAGGCTGTACTGCCGGATCTGCGACCCGAACAACAGCTTCGATCCGCTCCGGTGGGACATCGCGTTCGATCATGATGTCCCACCCGTGATCCATCGCTTCCCAGTCGCCCTGTGCTTCGAGATATAACTCGATCATGGATTGCGGCAGGCGACCGTCCGTGAAGGCGCACCAGCCCGAAACCGGGTAGCGGATCACCACAACGGCGGGCTCCCCTATGCCTGCCAGCGCAGTGGGGAGCTCGCCACCCAGATAGCCGGCGAGCCGCTCGACAGCTTCGCCGCCGAATGACTCGAAGAAGACTTCGCAGCCGCCGTCATGCAGGATGCGACGCATCGGGGTGGCCCACACGGCGCACTCCCGTTCCGGGAAATGCGGATCGGGGGCGAGCATCTTGGCCAAGGCAGCGTCGACGTCACCAATCCGCTCCGGCGGCAGGTGCCCTGCGAGTGTGCGTTTCAGCCGTTCCTGGTCTCGATTGAAATCCAGCCGCAGCAGGCCCTCTTGGTGGATGGCGTTGAAGTCCACTAGTCTGGTCGCATGAAAAGCCCTGAGCTCCCGGTTCACCATGGTTTCGGCTATGAGAGCCTCGGCCTCACGCCAACGCCTCATGACTGGAGCGGGGTTGCGCAGGCGGTGGAGCGAGCCGGCCAGATTGTAGGTGTGTTCGGCTGTCTTCTCTGACCTGAGGGCTTCGGCGTGTGCCCGGAGGAAATCAAGAACGTTTGGCGGCCATGTCCCAAGCCGCTCGAGGTCGACAGGATTGAACTCGCTCACGTTTGGCCTCTCAACTTGTTCCAGCCATATGGGTCGGGGCTTGAGCGAAAGTATAGAAGTAGCCGTAAGCAACCAACTGCTTGCCCGTCGCTTATACCCCCGGAGGGTACTCGATGTGCACCCAACGATCTATCTCGATCCGCAACCGTCTAAACCGTATTGCCGGCCAGGTGAACGGCGTCTCGCGCATGGTGGATGAGGGCGCCTACTGCATCGATATCCTGACCCAGCTGCAGGCCGTGAAAGCGGCCCTGGCAAAAGCTGAGGACGAGATCCTCAAGCAGCACGCTGACTCCTGCGTGGCCGAGGCGATTACATCGGGGGATATTGAAGCACAGCGGGCCAAGTTCAACGAACTGGTCGATCTCTTTGCCAAAGCGAAGCGGTGATCGACAACTCTGCGAAGGAGAAACCGAATGACGCATGAAGCACACGCCCATGATCAAGCGGATCGCCACGGTCAAGGCGGCGGGCACGGTGGTCATGGACGACCCTACCTCATGTTCTGGATCAACATGGTGCTCGGCCTTGTCGTGATGTACGTCGTCATGTTCTCCATGATCGACGGACTGGGCGACTTCCGCAACAACATGAACATGTTCTACATGGCCTTGACCATGTGGGCCCCTATGGGAATCTTCATGCTCGCCACGATGCCGGGCATGTTCCCGAAACGCACCATGAACGTCGTCCTCTACGCCGCTTTCGCATTGATCACGGTCTTGTCCTTTTTGGGGACCAGGACCCAGGCTTTTATCGATGACCGTCAGTTCATCGACTCCATGATCCCGCATCATTCGGGAGCGATCCTCATGTGCCGTGAAGCTGACCTCCAGGACTCCGAGCTGGTACAGTTGTGCGGAGAGATCATCGAGGCGCAGCGTCGGGAAATCGAACAGATGGAGGCGATCGGGGAACGGCTTTGAGTTGTTGCCCCCGCAAGGGATAACGCTCCAGCGTTACCGGATAAAATGTTGACTGCTATATCCTGAAATGCGATGTATTGGGGGATATGATATCCCTTAAGCTTCAATCACCTTCCGACACGATGGCATCTCTTGCGCACAGGGCAAGGCAATTACGGCTGTCGAAAAACCTGACGCAGGAAGGTTTGGCCACAAGAGCAGGGGTATCGCTGGGCACGCTGAAGCTGTTCGAGCGCACGGGAAAAGCAGGGTTCGAGACGGTGGTCAAGATCGCCTATGCCCTCGAAGCCGAACGGGAGTTCGAGGCCCTGTTCCCGCCGTCCCAGATCACCAGGATCGAAGATGTCGTCGAGAAGGCGCCTCGCAAGCGGGGCAGGCGGAAATGAAACAGCTCGACCATGTCCTCAGCGTAGAGGTCACGCTGGAGCTTGCAGGGGAGATGCTGCCCATCGGGCGCATTGCTTGGCGGGCAGGGGAAAGGCGGAGCTATTTCGAGTACAGCCAAGCGGCACTCGACCGCCGCCTGAACCTTTCCCCGTTCAATTTGCCATTGCGGCCGGGCGCGCAACCTGCGCCGCACGTGCCGTTTGAAGGATTGCATGGCTTGTTCAACGACAGCCTGCCGGACGGTTGGGGGCGTAAACTCCTCGATCGGCGCCTGCAGCGGCTGGGCTACGACTTCATGACCTTGGGTCCGCTGGACCGTCTCTCTTTCGTCGGCACCACGGGTATGGGTGCCCTCCGCTACAAACCGGTCGGCCTGCTCGAGGAAGTCGTCTATGGCGACCTCGACCTCGACTGGCTCGCAACACAGGCCGAACTGGTGCAGGAGGAATCCCCGGAAGCCGACGTTGACCGGTTGCAGGCAGCACAAGGCGGCTCGGGCGGCGTCAGGCCGAAGATCGTCGTAGGGCTGGATACTGCAACGGGCCTGCTGGTCCAGGACCGCAACACCGGGCTGGCGGTCGGCTACGAGCCGTGGATCGTCAAGTTCCGCGCTGAAAGCGATCCGCGGGAAATCGGGCCGGAGGAGTACGCGTACTCGCTCATGGCAAGGGCCGCGGGCGTGGAAATGCCGGAGACGCGGCTGTTGAGGGGTTCCAGCGGGAACGCCTATTTCGCCGTGCGACGGTTCGACCGCAGTGCCGCCGGCGCCATCCATGTTCATACCCTAAGCGGTTTGCTGCACGCAGACCACCGGGAGCCCCAGGTGGACTACGGTATCCTTCTCAAGGCCACCCGCCTGCTGACCCGGGACGAGCGGCACGTGGAGAGCATGTTCACCCGCATGGTCTTCAACGTGCTGGCGCGAAACCGGGACGACCATTCCAAAAACCATGCATTCCAGATGAAGGCCGATGGCACTTGGGTGCCTACGCCTGCGTATGACCTCACGTTCTCGTCAGGTCCCGGCGGTGAACACAACATGGCAATCGCTGGAGAAGGTCGGAACCCGGGACACAGACACATCATGCAGGAGGCGAAGGGAGCGGGTTTGACTCCCCTTCGGGCCCAGGCAATCTTCGACGAGGTCAAGGCCGCCGTGGATGCCTGGCCCCGTTTCGCCGAGAACGCAGGTCTTTCGGAAGCCAGGATGGCCGAGCTCGACTACGTCCTCAACGAACGAGGTCGTGCCCCAGCTGATGATGTCGAGAGCACAGCGACTTCGTCCCCTTAGGAACAACATCCCGTCAAGTGCTCCGAGGATGCGGTTCCGATCAGCCTTGGCCGATGAGCCGACGCAGTTTGGCCATTCGGGTGTCGAATCCTTCCTCCGTCGCCAGGGTACCGAAGAAGCGTCCGTCGGCAGTGACCAGCTGGATGGATGCCTGGTGCCCCATCAGGTAGTCGCCACCCTCCATCGGCTCCTTCTCAAAGAAGATGTAGCGGTCCTTTGCCATGGTGCTGATCTGGGCCAGGTCGCCGGTCAGCCCGGTGATGCGATCGTCGAAGTACTCGACGTACTCCTTCATGATTTCGGGCGTGTCGCGCTCGGGGTCCACCGAAACGAAAACCACGTTGAGCTTGTCGGCATCGGGTCCCAGTTCTTCGAGCAACGCCGACATTTCCGCCAGAGCCGTCGGGCAGACGTCCGGGCAGTGGGTGAAGCCGTAGAACCACGCAGATGGCTTGCCCAGGAAGCTTGCCTCGGTCACTGCAGCGCCGTTCTGATCGACAAGCTGGAACGGTTTGGCGTAGATCGCCTCGACCTCGGATACGCCGGTCGGTTTGGGCCCATACGCCAGGAAACCCGCACCGGCTGCTGCTACAACCACCAGCGCCCAAAGGACGATCCGGAGCTTACGCATGCCGGTCGAAGTCTTCCCGGTCACTTGCCGTGGCCTTCGTGGTTCGGGGCAGCCTTCGCGGAGCGTTCTTCCACGTTGAAGACAACCTCGACCGGTCCCGCATTCTCGAAGATCAGGGTCGCGGCGACCTCGTCACCGGCCTCGTAGCGGCGGTCAGGCTTGATGAACATGGCGTGCGTGCCATCGTCGCCCAGAGATACGGTGGCACCGGCAGGTATTTCCATGCCCTCTGCGAGGGGCTCCATCCGGGCGATGCCGTCCGTCACCACCGACTGGTGCAGTTCCACCTTCTCGGCGGCCTCGCTTTCGATTCCCACCAGGCGTTCCGGAACATCGCCGTTGTTGTGGATAGTGACGTAACCACCCAGCACCGGGGCGTTGGGCGGCGCTTCCTGGATCATCGGGTGCTCGATGAAGATCGAACCCGAGGTGAAGTCGTGCGCCTGTGCCGGAGCGGTGAGGACGGCAATAGCTAGGGCCAGGATAAGCTTCTGCATGGATCAGCCTTCGTGTGAGCTTCTGTTGGCAGCAGGATTAGCGGACATTCCCGCCCACCGGAATGCGACCCGTTGGACTATGAGTGCGTCAGCCCCTTCCAGCCCAAGAGGCGCATGGCGTTGGCGGTAACAAGCACCGTGGCGCCGGTATCTGCCAGGATGGCCGGCCAGAGGCCGGTGATCCCCAGAACGGTGGTGACCAGGAACACGGCCTTCAATCCCAAGGACAGGGCGATGTTCTGGCCGATATTCGCCATGGTAGCCTTGGACAGACCGACCATGTTGGCGATGTCGAGGACCCGCCCGTGGAGGATGGCTGCGTCGGCGGTTTCGAGCGCCACGTCGGTTCCGCCGCCCATGGCGATGCCGATATCGGCAGCAGCAAGAGCAGGGGCGTCGTTGATGCCATCGCCAACCTTGGCCACCACCGCGCCGCCGGCCTGCAGCTCACGCACGATGCGCTGTTTGTCCTCGGGCAGCAGCCCGGCCCGGACGTCCATGCCGAGCGAGGACCCGATCGCCTGGGCGGTGCGTTCATTGTCACCGGTCAACATCACAGTCTTCACGCCCGCGGCCTTGAGCGCATCCAGACCGGCACGGGCATCGAGGCGTGGTTCGTCGCGGATCGCGAAGATACCCACGATCTTGTCGTTCGCGAGCAGGACCGAGACCGTCTTGCCTTCGTCGTTGAAGCCGTCGATCCGGGACTGCAGTTCGGCGGGAATGCCTGCCTGTTCGTTAGCCGCCTTCGGGGAGGCAAGCAGCAGGCGATCGCCGCCAACGGTTCCTGTCACCCCCTTGCCGCCGATGGCCTTGGCATCCATGGCAGGGGGCACCGGGACGTTCATAGCCTTGGCCTTGGCCAATATCGCCAGGGCAAGAGGATGGCTCGATCCAGTTTCGATGGCAGCTGCCATGGACAGTACCTTCGAGCGCGAGAGCCCCACCTCCACGATGTCGGTGACCTGGGGTTTGCCTTCGGTCAGGGTGCCGGTCTTGTCGAGCGCCACGGTGGTCACCTTGCGCAACCCCTCGAGCACGGCGCCACCCTTAAGCAGCAAGCCACGACGTGCGCCTGCCGATAGTGCGGCGGCGATGGCGGCGGGCGTGGAGATCACCAAGGCGCACGGGCAGCCGATCAGCAGGATGGCCAGACCCTTGTAGACCCATTCGCCCCAGGCCTGGCCCAGCAGCAGCGGCGGCACAATGGCAACGAGAGCCCCGACCAGCAGAACGGCAGGCGTGTAGTAGCGGGAAAACCGGTCGATGAAGCGTTCGGTCGGCGCCTTGCTTTCCTGGGCTTCTTCCACCAATCGGATCACCCTGGCGATCGTGTTGTCGCTGGCCTTGGCGGTCACCCGTACCTTGAGGACGTTATCGGTGTTGATGGTGCCGGCGAACACGCGGTCCCCTGGCCCCTTGTTCTTGGGAACGCTTTCGCCGGTGACGGGAGACTCATCAACGGCGCTGCTGCCTTCGACGATGTCGCCATCGGCGGGGATACGGTCACCCGGGCGGATCATCACCATCGCCTTGAGGGCAAGGCCTGCAGCCGGGACTTCCCGAACCTGATCTCCCTCGATCAACCGAGCAGTCTTCGGCACGAGATCGGCCAATCCCTTGATACTGGCCCGGGCGCGACCGGCAGCCACGCCTTCCAGCAGTTCGCCGACCAGGAACAGCAGTACCACGGTAGCGGCTTCCTCGGTGGCGCCGATGATGACGGCGCCGATCGCGGCGATGCTCATCAGCGTCTCGATGGAGAACGGCGACCCTGCCATTGCGCCCGCGATGGCGCGGCGACCGATCGGAACAAGTCCCACCAGGAGCGCTACCAGGAATGCCCAATGACCGATCTGTGGGATCACCTGTCCGATGAGGTAGGCAATTAGCAGAGCCACCCCGCATGTAATCGTCAGCACAGCCTTGCGGGTTTTCCACCAGGGACCGTCCTCATCATGGTCATGATCGCCGTGGAGATGAGGTCCCGACGATGACTGGGCGACATCTGCCGGGTCGACAGCGCGTATGGGCTTGGTCGGATAGCCCAAGTTGCTGATCTTGGCGGCGATCGCCTGAAGGTCAGTCTGTGCCTCATGCCGCACCGACATCGTGCCCGCCATGACGGAAACCGAAACATCCTCGACGCCCGCTACGCGACGGGCAGCAGTGTCCACTTTCGTGGCGCAGCTGGCGCAATCCATGCCCTGTACACTGAAGCGTGTTGTTTCAATCCTTGCCGTCATGGCGCTAGCTCCTTGCAATCTTGTCTCACTGCCTACATCCTCCAGTGGCTATAGGAGCAAGCGCAAAATGAGTCATGGCATGGCAATCGGCAAAGTTTCGGAAGCGACGGGGGTGAAAGTGCCCACCATCCGCTACTACGAACAGATCGGACTGTTGCCGCCACCGCCCAGGACCGAGGGCAACCGGCGGACCTATGACAGGAAAGATGCGGACCGCCTGACCTTCATCCGCCATTCGCGTGAGTTGGGCTTCGAGATCGACCAAATCCGCACCCTGTTGTCGCTACAAGACCGTCCTGGCCAGTCATGCGGCGAAGCCGACGCCATCGCGAAGGCGAGGCTGGTCGAGGTCAAGGAGAAGATCACCAGCCTCAAGGCTCTCGAGGCCGAACTGGAGCGTATGGTGGAAGGATGTTCCCACGGGAGGGTCGAAAGCTGCCAAGTGATCGAAATCCTGGCTGACCACGGCAAGTGCAAGCACCATCAGCACGACGCTTGAGCTTTGTGCTCGATCTTCGACGCGTTAGTTCCAGGGTCCATTCTCCTCCTGGAAGCATTGGACACTTCGCCATCTTGCCACAGGAGAACGCCTTCCACGCCATCGAATGAGTATGGCCAAGTTGTTGCGCGTTTTACGGAGCAGACAATTGTTTGGAGATACAGAACGGGGCCCGACAAGGCGCTACCCGTTAGACTGATGTGCTGCCTTTAGCGTGTGATCCACAAATCGGATCCGCAGGCCACCTGCCGGACGCGTGGGCAATCTGTTCATCGGCATAGCTAGGTCCTGATCATCAACCTGATACTTCATCTCCTGGGTAAGCAGGCGGATCGCACTGCTCATGATCGATACAGTCAACCACTCGCCGGGACAGCGATGATCTTTCCGAAGATCGCCTGCCCCATGTGGCATGAAACGAAAGTCCTGATCTCGCCAGCTGGAGGCCCTCTCTGGTTGGATCATGAGTGGGTTCGGGTAAATCCTACCGTCTCGATTGGTGCTGAAGAGGTCCAGCATCACCCACTGACCCTTGTCGAAACGCTTGCCGCCCCAGGTGAATGGACGAAGTGACCGCCCGCCGATCACCGGGAAGAACGGGTAAGTTCGGCGCACTTCCTCCGCAAAGGGCTCGATCCAATCATCTTCTCCCCCGGCAATTCTTGTCTGCCATTGCGGGTGGTGATGGAGCGCCATGGCTGAAAAAAGTATCCAGCGACCGATGGCGACGATGGGGCGCAGCAAGTTGATGAGCTCCACCGCCGCCACCTTTGCAGATAGTTGCTTTCCGTCACTGTCAATCCAATGGGCAACAAAGCTGACGGGCGCATCCTCAGGCGCCTTGAGTTCTCCCTTGCGGATCTGAACGATAAGGCTCTCGAGCTTTCGCTCCAATGCCGCCCGCCGTACGAGTTCCCGCCACATGCGTGGACCGACGCGGCCCGCATTCTCCACCATCCCCACCAACTGATCGCAAAGGTCGTTGATGTTCACGGTGTCGACGGGTAGTCCGCACCATTCCCAGGCCGCACGCGTCAGGACCATATTGGACGCTGCAAAGAGTTCCGTTCCTTCCTTCGCTATCCAGGTTACCTCGGCTTCCCGCCAATGCCGCTCGAATAGACTGACCATCCGATCAGGCGGGGTATCAACCAGAAGTTGCGCAAACATCCGCTTGCGGTGCCGATGCGCCTCACCGTCAAGAGCTTGAACGCTACCCTTGTCCTGCAACAATCGCAGTGTGGACGGAGGCATTGCGCCCTTCCGGGTGAACAGGTTCTGTCCATAAAAGAGATCGGCGGCGTCTTGTCCGCGCAGGCATAGAACCGGGCGCAGCATCAGCCTCGTCTCGAAACCATCCGCACCGAGATCGTCGCAACGAGTGCCGATGAAGTCGTAGCCTTCGCGGAGGAAGGCCAAGGTGTTGTCGAAGCCCGGAGCTGCCGGAACCTGGATGTATCCTTCACTCATAAGCCAGCCAACGAGAAAACGCCCTGCTTGTTCCGTCCGTTATCTTGCAGCCCAAATCTAAGAGGTGCGCCCAGCCACAGCATGGTGGTTGCGATCAGGACAATGGCGTGCTGAGCGCTTCGATGACCCGACATTCCGCCACCACTCCTTTCCGGCATTCTGTCACCATTCTGGACAATTCAAGCTGAAGGTTCTGTAGCCTGGAAATTCGTCGCTCCACTTCGTCCAGCTGCGCCTGGGCGATGCGGCTGGCATCGGCACACGAAGCCTGCGGCTGCTCCTGCAGGGCCAGCAGGGTTTGCACCGACTGCAGGTCGAATCCCAGATCGCGGGCATGCCGGATAAAACCAAGGCGCCGCACGTCCGCGGCGTCATAGACACGCCGGCCATTATCCTGCCGCGCTGGTGGAGGGAGTACTCCCGAACGCTCGTAGTACCGGATGGTCTCGATATTGACCCCCGTTTCACGCGACAGGTCTCCGATCTGCATTTTCCGCTTGCTCCTGTAGTCACTACAGGTTGTAGCCTCTGTGCCGATCCACCTCAAGAAGGCCTATGAGCATGAGTGCTGCTGCCGAAACCATACGCTACCAAGTCACCGGCATGGACTGTTCCTCCTGCGCCGCCAAGATCGAAGGCGCCGCCCGAAAGGTGGAAGGTGTTCACGACGTGAAGGTCTCCATCGCATCGCAAGTCATGACCCTGGAAGTGGACGATCCGGACCGGCGATTGCCAGTGCTGGAGAGTGCGGTGACCGACCTTGGCTACCAGCTCGACCGGATCGGCGTGCGAAAGGGTTCGGGTTTCGAAGGCAACCAAGACGCCGCGGGTAGCGACGACGATGACCACATCCCCGACCTGTCGCATGTCACGCCGGCCTACAAGCGTGCGCTCTGGACCGTCGTACTGCTCAACGTCGGCTACGGCATCGTCGAGATAGTGGGCAGTTTCATCGCTGGCTCCCAGGCGCTGCAGGCGGATTCGCTCGACTTCCTCGGCGATGGCCTGATTTCGTTCCTCGGTTTGATAGCGGTAGGATGGGGTCTTGCGGCTCGAGCCAAGGCGGCGCTGTTACAGGGGATCTTTCTGGGCCTCCTTGGATTGGGCGTGATGGCTTCAACAGTCTACCGGATCTTCGTCGAACACCAACCCGAGAGCCTGTTGATGGGCGGGTTCGCCCTGGTCGCCTTCGCCGTCAACGTGCTGGCTGCCGTGGTGCTTATCCCGCATCGCAAGGGTGATGCCAACATGCGGGCCGTATGGCTCTTCTCGCGCAATGATGCCATCGGCAACCTGGCCGTGGTCGCCGCGGCCGCGGTCGTCTGGTGGACCGGCTCGCAATGGCCGGACCTGATCGTCGCCTTTGCGGTCGCGGGGCTGTTCCTGCAGTCCGCCTGGTCTATCATCCGCGATGCACGTTCGGACCTCAAGCAGGCCGGCAGATGAGTAACCGGGACGCTTCCCTCTTTCTTATCCTCGGGATCATCGGCGTGGATGCCTCCACCAAGGAAGCGGCGCTCATGTATCTCGATGGCAGAATCGTGCCGGCTCTGCCGGTGTTGAACCTGACGCTCGGGTTCAACACCGGCGTGAGCTTCGGTATGTTCGCCTCGGACGGAACGCAGGGCTGGTTGGCGATAGTCCTTTTGACCCTCGCCATCTGCTTTGTGGTGGCGTGGCTATGGCACAAGAGCCAACATCTTCTCGAACGCCTCGGCTATGCCTCTATCCTCGGCGGGGCACTGGGCAACCTTGTGGACAGGATTCCTGACGGGGCCGTCACCGATTTCATCGATCTCCACGCCGGTGGCTGGCACTTCCCCACCTTCAATCTGGCCGATGTCGGCATCACGGCTGGCGTCATGATGTTGCTCTGTTCCTCTCTCTTCCGGATCAACAATCACACGGTACCAGCATCGAGGGATTGAGGCGGATATACCGGCGCCGCGGTGGCCGAGATAGTCGGGTGCTTCGCCTTTTGGGCGTGGCTGAGGCAAGGGCAGTCACCGATGTGGGCGTTGGCTGGCGTCCCCGCATTGATCGCCTTTGCCTGGCTGCTGACGCTGGCACCTACCGAGCACGCCGGCAGAGCATACGCGGCCTATGGTGGGGTCTACATAGTAGCGTCGCTGCTTTGGCTGTGGCTCGCAGAAGGGAGAGTGCCCGATCGATGGGACCTGTTCGGTGGCGCGCTTGCCTTGCTTGCCGCCGGCATCATTCTGTTACGCGTCGAAACACTTGAAAGAGTTCCCCATCATGTGACCACGCAGCATTTGGAGCATTTCCGGTACAGCACGCTCTACGATGGCGCCTCATGCCAGCAGCGTTGGCCGCGAATGAAGTGTAGGACCAGGAAGGGACCGTGTTCGACATGGGTGTTCTCAGAACCGCAAGGTGCGATAATCCCAGCTGGGAATCTGCGCATTTCATGTCTCAGGCCACGACAATTCCCTTGTGCTTGGCTTTGCCTTCCGGCTCCACATGAATGGTGATGATGGCACCTGTAACATGGGCTTTCAGCGCCGCTTCGATGGTGTCGCAAATATCGTGCGACGCCCCAACGCTCATCGTGCTTGGCACAACCAAGTGAAAGTCGATGAAGGTCGCTGTTCCAGCATGGCGGGTGCGTAGGGCATGTGCCTCGATGGCACCAAGTGCGTTCTGTCCGATAATGTTGCGGATTGTGGCCAACTCTTCAGGCGGTGCGGCCTCGTCCATGAGCCCGCTTGCATTATCTCGAATAACGCCCCAACCACTCCAAAGCACATTAAGAGCAACTAGCGCTGCGATCCCGGCATCAAGAACGGCGATGCCCGTCAGCACAACGGCGACTACACCGACGAGCACGGCAATGGTCGTGACCACATCTGTCATCAGGTGCTTGCCGTCTGCCACAAGCGACGCCGAGCGATGTGCTCGACCTTGCCGGATCAGGACCAAACTCCAGATCACGTTGAGTACGGTTGCAGCCACACTTACCGCAAGCCCTGCCCAAGTGTCTTCGATTAGCTTGGGGTGAAGAAACGCCTCATAGGCTTCACGTAGGATCGCAAAGGCTGCAACAACAATCATAATGCCAACCACAATGGCCGAGAGATATTCGGCCTTGTGATGTCCATATGGATGTTCGGCGTCAGCGGGCCGCGCAGCAATCCGGATCGCGATGATTACGGTCATAGCCGTCACAACATTGATGATGCTTTCGAGTGCGTCCGAATAAAGAGCCACGCTGCCAGTGAGCAAAAATGCAGCGTACTTGATCGCCAGCACCGCAATGCTGACGGCCAAGCTCGCAACGGCGATTCTAAGAGAGTGCTCCATAGGGCACGTTCAATCACTGAATTGCAGAAACATCAAGGTTGTCAGGTAGTTAGAAAAATGACTATGAAAAGCACTTGCAGTAGCCGCATCGAGGCTGGGCGCATAGTTCAAGATTTGTGCACCAACTTCCCGCTTCAGCAATCTCAACACCTTGGTTGGTGCATAAGCCAGGTGCAACGAAGCACAATTCAGTTTCGAAGAAATGTCTAGTTTGACGATGTCCTTCCGCGTTCGGAAGTGGGTGGCGCCCATCCAGCCCTTGATGGTGCCGAAGTCGTGCTCGACGGTGCTGCGCAGATATCTGCTGATCATGTGCAAGACCTCGGCGGCGTCGCAGTTTGATGCACGCCAGTCCAGACTAGGATATATGTGGGTCCCGCGCGACGCGGAGCCACCCGTGGCCCGGGCTGGGACAATCAAGGCCCGTTTTTGCCCTACTATCCACGGTAGAATCTGAGCAAAAAAGCGCAAAAGAACAAAGTTCCCATAGTGCGCGGGCGTCACTGCTGCGCATTGAGCTCGGGATAGATCAAGGCCGAGCACTGCCGGTTCTGCGCATCGAGTAGGGTCTGATCGCCGGCTGTGACCATGCCGGTTTCGATGGCGTTCCAGAGCCTGTTGGTCTCGACGCCCTCGAGCCCGCATTGGCAATAAGTGGTGCAGAGACCCGGCGCTGTGCCACCCGCCTGACATGTCGACTGGCACGAGCGCAGGAAGTCGGCCCTGCGCATGGCCAACTGCGGCTGGAAGGCCAAGGAGGCCGGATAGACGAGCCCCAGCAGGATGGGCTGGTGCACCAGATAAAGCAGCAGGCTCCAACGCCCGAGCCAGGCCAGTAGGCGCGGCAGTCGTCCGGCTGGTGCGATGGCGGCAAGACGCGGCGCCCAAGCCGAGGACAGCACCAGCCGCGTGGCGATAACGCCTAGCAGCACAACACCCAGCCCGGGAAAGACCGGCACGAGGTCATTGGTGGGCGGCGGCACCTGCCAGAAGCCGATCCAGGACCAGGCCTTGTCGTTGAACAGGGCGTCGGAGTAAAAGAAGGGCAGGGCGATGACCACGGCAGCTACCCCCCCCGCCAGCCAGAGCGGGGCACGTACAAAGGCCAGCCCTATCAGGCTGAACAGGGCGATAGCATGCAGCACGCCGAAATAGACAAAGCTCTGCGGAAAGGCGAACCACGTCGCCACGCTAATGGCCAGTGCGCCAACAACGACAAAGCCCCAGCGCCTCCAGAAGCTGCGCCAGCGAATGTCGCCGCGCCCGTGGCCCAGCACCAGCCCGACCCCGACCAGGAACAGGAAAACCGCAAGTATGCTGCGCGCAAACAAGACCCAGGCCGGATCGTTTCCGACATCGGCGGCGATGAAGCGGAAATAGCTCAGGTCCCAGAACAGGTGATAGACCACCATGGCAATGATGGCGACGCCGCGGACGATATCGACGAGGGCAAAGCGCGGGCGGGCAGTGGCGGGATTATCGGTCATAGGACGCGCCCTCATCCGAGACGGTGCTGGCGTCAAGAGTGGAGCCGCCTTTGCCCCTATTGGGCGGATCCGGCAAGGCCAAGGCGGGTGGCGCGGTGCTTCCTACGCGATGGCGCATTATCGGTCTGAGAGCTATGACGTTCATTCCAGGACGGTTCTTGCTAGCCTGGCGCCGACACTGACCGAACGCCCCCCAAGGCGTCAACATGAAAGGCACAGGTCAAAAACGCCGAAGAACGTTACCAGGGTTGTCCCGACCGTGTGACCTAAGCCTCCGTGGCTCGGCTACACGGCCGATCCAAATGGAGCAGGTAAACGCTTCCGACATCGCAAACCACGCACTAGGCTCTGTATATAGGCATACTCGGTATAGCGCCGCGTCGTTCTCGCTGCGGCAATCTACGGTAGAGAGAAACCAGCACATTCCTAACATTGGCACGGCATGGGACGTTGCTGCCGCAGAGACCGCCGGCGAGACAGCGCCAATCAGATTGGCTCTAGATGGTCATGGCTGTGTTGCCGCTATCGCCGCAGGACGCGCGCCATCAGCACTAGTCCGCCCGACAGATAAATTACCCCGCCAATACCTAGCATAATGACGCCGCCCAGTTGCTGATCGATGAGAACGGGAAGCCCACCTGTGGGAGCTTGCAGGTGGTCACCGTATATTGAACGCGGCGCCAGCCCAATAAGGGCGCCAAGCAGGGTCATGTGCATAGAGGTGAAGAACAGCGCCATGGCGCCGGCCAGCGCGGCGATGCGTCTGGTTTCCCCGGTGCTGGCTAGAGCCACCAGCCAAACGAGTAGCGATACAAGGGCAAAGCTCGCCTGCTCAGCGGCAAGTGCCCAGGGCTGGGTGCGCGAAGCGTGGTGCAGCGCCGGGGCGTGCCAGCCCCAGACGACGACCAGGTCGATGATGCTGACGGCAATCGGCAGGGCGAGCTGCGAGCGCAGCCAGTTCCGCCGGGCGACCAAGGGGCCAATTCCGGCGGCCAGTAATGGGATTCCAATGCCTACCACGGTCATGTGCAGCGTCATATGGGCCGCAAAGCTTCCGCGCACCATGGCGGGCAACGGTCCAGCCCATGCCAGGACAAGGACGGCAATTCCGGTAATAGTTAGCAAGCGGTCAATCATTGGCAGATCGCGAGTTAGAGCACGGGAAAGGTGGCAATAAACACGGCCACTGCCAAAAGCGTGCAGGATCACCTCAGGGGGCTGGCGCCGCTGCTGGGGGTATCTGGACCGAAACTGAACTCGTTGTCGATGAGGCTGCGGTTCGCATGTGCCGGATGTGTCGCATCGATCGGTCTGCCAATTGCCAGTCAGCGCCACCACGCCCTTGCGGTACTAGACTGATTTTAGACGAACTGCCGGTGCGCATCGATGTCGCAGTGCCGAAGCAGGCGCTTTGGTCTATTAACGTTGGTGGAGAAGCTGCACATTCTTCCGATAACGAGATTGCTGTCGCACCTCGCTTAGTCTCGTGGTAATATTATACTTTCCCGATGCTCCGCACTCACTTTCATTGTAAATCAATCAAACGGAGAAACACGTCATGGCACGCAGACCAAAAGATCAAACAGCGATTTCGCTCAACTCGCAATTAAGAGTGTCACGGCGAACCTTGATTCGAGGTGCCTCTACGCTGTTCGTGAGCACGCTAGCATTCGGTGGCGCGGCCGTTGCGCAGTCTGTAGGAACTGAGCACCGAGTGCAAATGCTAAACAAGGATGGCGAGGGGCGCCGAATGCAGTTTGAGCCGGCGTTCCTCAAAATTGCGCCGGGAGATACCGTTATATTCGTGCCCACCGACAAGGGGCACAATTCCGAGATCATTGCTGACGCGCTTCCAGCAGGTGGCGAGGCTTGGAAAGGCAAGATCAATGAAGAGATCTCGGTAACCCTCACCGTTGAGGGACTCTATGGCTACAAGTGCCTACCCCATTTTGGCATGGGTATGGTCGGGTTGATTCAGGTCGGCGAAGACATTTCGAACATGCAAGCTATACAGGAAGCTAAACTTCCTCCAAAAGCGGCAGACCGGATGGAGGAATTGCTGCAACAGGTTGGCTAGCATTGCTTGTTTGGCAGCAAATACCGAGTGAGTAGCAATGGGTGGCTAGCCATTCATTAAGTTGCATATGTGCATATTGTTCCTGTTCGCGGTCATTTCGAGCGCGAAAAGGCGTGACTATGACGAAACCACCCTGCTGCTCCGCCACCTCGATGACGTTTTTCATGCCCGTAATTGACGGCTTCCTAATTGGGCGGAATATGCCGTGCTCCCGACCACGGCCATTGATGCTGTGCATCAAGGCGGCGTTGTGCAGATGCAACGCCGCAAGACTCTTTCGTCCGGCGCCTCGCATCCTGTCCCAGGATGAATTATAACCGGGCCATGAACAGGTTCCTGCTGCTGATGGCTATGCTGTTTGGATTGGCCGCCGTTCCGGGGCCGGCTATGGCTAGCGTCGCGGCAAGTGGCCAGTTCTGGACGATCGCCAGCCAGGAGCTATGCGTTGAGGCGGATGCTTCCCAACGCAGCACGCCAGCGTTCAAACGCTGTTCCAAGAAGATCAACGGGCACGTGATATCCTGCCAGCAGGCAATTGATGTCTTGGTCTTCGTGCACGAGTGCAGTCTCTATGCGCAAGCCGCGGTGTTCGCAGCGGCGCAGGACAGCGCCATCACTGCCCTGGGCGACGACGGGCGTTTCCGACCTCCGCGAACCGCCTAGGAACGCCGGCGACAAAGCCTCGCCAAAATCCCTGATCCCGATCCCTTGAGAGGCGGCCGCGAAGGCTGCTGGATGACATGCATATCACCATGATTTCGCGTCGGCACATGATGCTGGGCGCCACAAGCCTTGCTGCACTTGCCCTGGCCGGCTGCACGACCACCAAACCTACGATACCCGTTGCGCCTCCCGCACCGGCGATCCCGCCCGAATACCTCGCCATGTATGCGGCCATACCGGACGAGCGCTTTCCGATTCCAGCGGCCCGCATCGATCTGGTCGACCCGATATACTGGCGGCAGGAGGTCGCAAACATTACGGGCGAAAAGCCGGGCGTGGTGGTGGTCGATACGCCGAACCGCTTCCTCTATTGGACGATGGAGAACGGCCGAGCCATGCGCTACGGGGTCGGCATCGGCCGGGAAGGCTTCGCCTGGGAAGGCCGCGGCCATATCGCCTATGGTCGCGAATGGCCGACCTGGACGCCACCATCCGACATGATCAAGCGGCAGCCCGAACTCGAGCCCTACCGACATGGGATGGAGCCAGGCCCGGAAAACCCGTTGGGAGCTCGCGCGCTCTACATTCACAAGGGCAATCGGGACACTCTCTATCGCCTGCACGGAAATATGGACGCCAATTCAATCGGGAAGGCCGTGTCCAGCGGTTGCGTACGGCTGCTCTTCCAGGATGTCATCGACCTCTATGATCGGGTCCGATGGGGCGCGCCAATCGTGGTCGTGCAATAGCTGAGGCAATGGAAGGCCGGCGTCTCATCGGCCTTCCGCCTATTCCTATGCTGCGCCGTCGAGTGCTCTTAACACTCCTGAAAAGTGGCTGTTGAGCCGATGCGAAGTTGATAAGTCAGTATTGAAAGAGCTGCTCGGTAAGCGGCAATCTGAGCGCCCTCAGTCATCGGGACTTTGAAATGCTGCAGCGATAAACAGCGTCTGAGGTGGAGGCCAATGTGTTTTTACAAACCGTGTTTCTCCGGTAGTCAAACCGCTCTGCGGCGCCCGGCGCGTGAAACCACCAGCGAAATCAGCAGCCCCGCCAGCAGGGCGATCAGCAGCGGCCAGTGGCGCACCTGGGAGAACACTGTGCCCGCCAGCCGTTGATGCGGGCGCACATCCAGCACCGCCATCTGCAGCGGCTCGATCTGCCCCGTGACACGCCCCAGCGGGTCGGTGGCGAAGGTCAGCCCGGTATTGGCGGCACGAACCAGGCTCAGCCCTTCCTCAACCGCCCGCACCCGCGCATGATGGGCATGCTGGGCCGGTCCGATGGAGCCATCGAACCAGGCGTCATTGGTGATATTGAGGATAAACTGCGCGCCGGCCGTATCGCCCAGATCGCCTGAAAACAGGATCTCGTAGCAGATCAGCGCCAGGAATGCCGGCGTGTTGGGCAGGCTCATCAGCCGGCGCCGCGCATCGCCATGGGCCCAGCCCTCGGCGCCCGGAACGAACTGCTTGATGCCCAGCTTCAAAAAGAACTGGCTGAACGGCAAAAATTCGCCAAACGGCACGAGATGGGACTTGTCGTAGGACGCAATGACCTCGCCATTGGTGTTGACCGCCATCAGCGCATTGAACGGCGGCCCCGAACCCTGAGTCTGGTCCAGCGCGTATTGCTGCCGTGGAATTCCCGCCAGCAATGTGGTGGTTTCTGGCAGCAGCCGGGCGATCCGCGCCAGCGCATCGGGATAGCTCGACAGGAAAAACGGCAGGCTCGATTCCGGCCACACCAGATGGGTGATGTCGGCCAGCCCCTGGTCGGCCGGGTCCATCCGCATTTCGGACAGCATCAGCAGCCGGTCGATCAGCGCCACCGGATCGGCATTGCCCCAGTCGGCATGCTCGTAAACCAGCGGCTGCACCAGCCGCATGGCGATGTCGGTGCGTTCCGTCGAGACGGTACCGGTCAGACGATTGTGGCCATAGCCGAGTTGCGCCGCGATCACCGCCATAGCGATAAAAAACGGCAGGAGGCGCCTGCTGAGACTACGTCCGTCGGCGGGCCAGATCAGCGCAGGGGTCATCGCCAGCAACGCCGCCACCAGCGTCAGCCCATAGACGCCGATCACCGAGGTGATCTGCATCATCTCGTCGGTTGGGGTCAGCGCATAGCCCAGCAAATCGAACGGAAAGCCGGTCAGCACATGCCCGCGCGCCCATTCGGCGATGGTCACGAAGGTGGCGAGCGTCACGATGCGCCAGGGACCATGGCTCCAGAACAGATGCGCCAGCGCGCTGCCCAGTCCCCAGAAAAACGCGATCAGCGCTGCCAGCGCCAGGATGGCGAACGGCATCAGGGCGATCATGATCCCGCCACTCACTAAAAATGCCGCGCCTATCCAATGGAAAGCGACTGTGAAATAGCCCCAGCCAAAGGCAAAGCCGATGGTGAAGGCGGGGCCGAACAGGCGCCGCCAGCCGCGGCCGCGCTCCGCGCCATCGAGGCACCAGACCCAAAGCGGGAAGCTCACGAAGAGGGCAGGGACTATGAACAGCGGGGGGATGGACAGACCGGCAACGGCGCCTGCCACCACCAGCAGCAGGAAACGGCGCCAACCATGGCTCAGCATGGCTATATCGGCCAGCCAGGTCATGAAAGCCCTGTCCACGAATCAAAGTGCATGCGGCAAACTCACTGGAAGGGCCAAGTGCGTCAAGGAAGACACGATTTCACTTTGCCGGCATCGAGGAACGCAGCAGCTGAGCCGCAGTTGTTGCCGACCGACATGGGAAAGGAGAGTTTTAGTGGCGAAGGAAACCCCAGGCCAACATCATGATCATCCAGGCCACAAATCAAGCGACTTGGACCAACACGGTCACCGTGACAAGAGCGGCACTAGGAAGTAGTCCAGGTCAAGAAAGCATCGCAAGCGGCCCCTTTCTCAGGCTCCTCCGTATCTCAATGCTCCTTTGACGGTCTGTGCACTTGAGGACTGTTTGCGTATCGATGCGGTGGGAAGTGACAGCTATCTCGACCCATGTCGAACGAAGCAGCCTGAGGATGTGAGCACGGCCAACAGTCGATCCGCTGTAGCCACGACCAAAGGCAATCCCCTATTTCCTTGGCAGCAAGTTCCACACGATTTCGGTCAAGGCAGCTGTCGTGGACGTTGCGTCGCAGCGGGCCGGGCTGCCAACAATGGACGCAGCAAGCACCTCCATCTGCACGTCGCATACCGTGGCGGCAAGAGCGATTGGCACCCGTACCGAGCCCAGATCGATGAACTCCTGCAAATTGACATCGAGGCTTCGCGCGAGGACCTCACCGATACCGCGTATGTTCACGTCTACGAAGTCCTCGGAATTGAACTGAGCAAAGGACGGTGCGGCCCACATACCAAGCGCGACGGCAGCCGCAGGCCCAGCAAATCTTCCCATTCGTTTTACCTCGTCTGCCTGGCGATTTCCGGGGCATCGGTGGCCCGATGCCCCCACTAGTGGGTGGTGCCAGCGTTGAAGCCGCTGGTCAACCCATTTAGATTCATACGGAACTCGTGGTGTCTATGTCAGCAAACGCCAGCTCATTGCGAACGCTGTATCAATCTGCGCACTTTGCCCACCCTCGCCGCGTTGTCCGAGGCTTGCCAGATCGGCCTATCGAGCAGGTGATGCCGTGATCGGCCATCAGGCGCTGGAACTTCTCGGACGCATATTGGCTGCCCTGGATGGAGCGATGCAACAGGCTGTCGCGTTTGCCGCGGCGCCAGATGGGCATGATCAGCGCTTCGGCTACCAGTTGAGCGGTCATCAATGAACTCATCGATCAGCCCACCACCCGGCGGGAGGAAAGGTCGACGACCGCCGCCACATATCGCCAGCCCTGGGCCGTCCAGATTTAGGTGAAGTGGGCAATCCACTTCTGGTTTGGTGCCGACGCCACGAACGCCCGGTCCGTGATGTCGGGGAGATCGCATGACGCTGCCGCCATCCTTGGCCCGCCGCCGCGGCCGAGTTCGCAGGCCTTCCGGGCGCATCAGCCGCTCGATGCGATGTAGACCGGCGTCGAGCCCTTCGGCCAGCACGTGGTGCGACTCCCGCCGGGCGCCCCGCAGATTAGCGAGATCGGCCAAGTAACTCGGTGCTTCGCCACAAAGGAGAATCTCATATCGGGCCCCTGGCGAAGTAGGCCGCGGCTTTCCCCAGTGTGTTTCGGCCCTTTAATTGCGGGGGTCGGCGTTAAGGCGGCAGGTTGCATCATGCTATCTGAGGGAAGCACGACGAACATCGGGCCGTGCACTCTCCAGCAGACCGGGGCGCGATTGATGGCTAAACCGGCTCCGATAGGGCCAATGATTTGTCAGGATATTCACGCCGGGTTGATGAAAGTGTCCACTTCCCTCTACATTTGCTCCGTGTAGTTTCCCGCACATAACGACAGGAGCATTAGCCGTGAACTTTACCCGCCGTGACACTATCGTTTTGGGCGTTGCTGCGTCGGCGCTCAGCTTGTACGGGGGTGGCGTTGTCAATGCTGCTGAAGGGGACATGATCGATGTAGCGCAGCTAATGGCACCCGCCGGGGGCGTTGTGGATCATGTTCAGGGCAGCGAGAGCGCGCCAGTCACCGTCATCGAATATGCCTCTCCCACTTGCCCGCACTGTGCCACCTTCTCCAACGAAGTGCTGCCAGCCTTAGTCAAGCAGTATGTTGATACCGGCAAGATCAAACTGATCGTCCGCCCCTTCGTGCGCAATGTGCTGGACGCCGCCGTATTTATGCTGGCCGAGGCGGCCGGTCCGACAAATTTCCACAACGTGCTGTCGACCTATTTCCGGACCCAGACCGACTGGGCCACGTCCGAGACGCCGCGCGACGCAATCTTCGAAATTGCGACGCAGTTGGGGTTTACCCAGGCAACTTTTGACGCCGCATTGACGGATCAGGAGTTGTTCACTGGGATGGAAGCGCTGCGCGAGCAGGCACTCAACGAATTTGGTCTCTCAGGCACCCCGACATTTTATGTCAATGGCAGGACGCTCACTGGTAACAAGACGCTCGATCAGTTCGCCGCCGAGATCAATCCGCTGGTGCCTGCCGATTTTGTCAGTACTGGTGCCGGCGTCGCCTCTGCGGCCGAAACCCCTGATGCTACCGTGGAGCCGACCACAGAAGCCGCGCCGTCCACCGGCGGGACAAGGTCGCCAGCAAGCCCGGATACTATGGCACCCACTGAACCTGCCGCCATGCCGGTTGCGCCTCCGCAGTGACGTCTGGAAGCTCGATCATCCCTCCTCCTCGGAAGGGGAGTGACCGTCTTCTTTGATCCTCAATGGTAACATTGAGGTAAGGTGGGAAGCTCGTGCTGTTGAGATGCTGAACGAGATTAAAACCGTACTTAGTGAGTTGTTGTTCCTTAGCAGGGATTCGCTGCATATCCACATCGGCTTGGGCATCTACGTTGCGGCCATGCTGTTATTCCGGCGTGGTCCCGCCAGCATCGTTCCATGGCTAGTTGTTCTCGTCGCACAATTAGCGAACGAACTGCTAGACGGCATACATCACGGTGTGCTGGACATCGATGTCAGTGGCGCCCTCCGGGACATCGGCAACACGATGCTCTGGCCGACCGTGGCGCTCCTCGTTTACCGAGGTCGATTGCTCGCTCATCCTGACAGCCGAAAGCGCACAACAGGACACGTTATTCCTCTGCCCTGCTGATTCTCTGGCTTAGGTGTCGGTCGGCTCGCCCTGTCCTGCGGTAGCAGGACGTCACAAAGGACAAGAACGGCCGGATTGGAGAATGGACCACCTTGTCGTCGGTCGTCGATCTGAATGACAACCGGCGGGGAATGTGGTTGAGATGCCACTCCCTCAAGATTCATGCTTGCACGGCGTTGTGCTCGCTTGCGGAACTCCTAGACCAGTGAATCTTGGTAGCGGCGGCGCTTCACCCACTATAAACCTTGGGCCATTACTAACGGTGTGTCGAGAATTACACCGCGTGGCAGCCAATGTACCGCAGGCGATCTAAACAGACCGTGTTAGACCACGTCTCCAAGCAACCCAAGTTTGATGACGCCAATGCGGATCAACTGAGGCCAGGGCCGGTCTGTCATTGGGTAAAAGAGCACGCTCGAACGCACTTTTGCTCCAGCGCGCCAGATCGCGGGGGACTTGGCAGTGTAGAAATCCTGCTCGGATATGGGCTGGCGCCATGACGGCGGATATGGGCACTCGCAACGGTACGGCCAAAGCCGATACCGGCATCAGCCTCGCCGGACTGCGCTTCGCTGTCTTTTCTACGCGGAACCTGATCTTCCTGATTGCGGTTCTGGCGATGAACTTCACGCTGATGCGGCCCTCTCCTGTCGACCTGCTCTACATCACGTCCTTCCTGGTCACGCTCGTCTACATGTCGCTCTTTACCAGGATGGAGGTGACCCGGCGCGTTCTGGCACTCACGCTGATGCTGGCGGCCTGGGCGCTGTCCTTCTTTCTTGCATCGCTGCCCCATCTCCGGCAGGAACTCGTCACCTTCGAGCTCCTGGCAAAATCTTTTGCCATCTCGATAGGCGTGATCGGTGCTTTCGTTTCAATGAGCTGGAACCGCAGGCACTTCGAAACCTTTATGAAGGTCTATATCTTCTCCTGCGTGATTGCATCGCTTCTGGGCACCATCGGCTTCCTTACCCAGATGGAGCTGCTAACTTGGGATGGCCGCGCCAAGGGCTTCATCGACGATCCGAACATGTATGGCTCGTTCCTAATTCCGGCCGTGGTCTTCTGTGCCTATTTCCTGTCTCTGGGCCAAGTTAGCAAGGTGCTCTTCAGCGGCGCTTTGGCGTTGGTCCTACTTGGCATCCTGCTGTCATTCTCGCGCATCGCCGTTGTAGCGGCGCTGTTCTGCTTTTTCGCCTACATCTTTTTTCACAATCGCGGAAGACCGCGCCGGCTGCTGTTGATCATCTGCGGGTTGGTTGTGACCGGCGTCGCGCTGTTCGCCTTTGCCAGCCTCACCTCGGCGGAGTTCACCGCCAAGCTCCTGGATCGCCTGACTTTTGCTAAGGCCTATGACCTCGGCGAGGATGGACGGTATGCGCGATATCTGCTGGTGGTGCCGATGATCCTGCAAAACCCCATCGGGTTGGGCGTGCTGCAACTTGAGAAGATATTTCCCGAGCCGATCCACAACATCTGGCTGAGCTCCTTCGTAAACTATGGCTGGGGCGGCGGACTCTCATGGATCTTTCTCGCCGTCGGGAGCGTTGTCGTGTCAATCCGGAATTACCGAAGGACGAAGGACGCAATCGCGATTGCGCTGCTCATCTCCCTTCTCGGCATCGTAATGGGCGCGACTCTGCACGAGGGTGAACACTGGCGCCATTTGTGGCTATTCTTCGGCCTTGTATGGGGCATGAACTCGTTCAATTTCGGCATGCGCACGAGTGCCAATCGCCAAAAGTCCTGATCCGGAAGGTAAGCGGGCTCTCCTACCTTGCGAGCGAGGTCATCGCTGCGCAGCTGCAGGTTGGTTTCCGCGCGCCGTCAGACGCGAGAGGATCGCCGTCCCGCTGGGTGAAGCCGGAGGACGTAGCGCACGACCGAGCCGTCGCTGCGCCCCGTGCGCGGCAAGTTCCGCCAGAATGCGGTTGAATACACCCAGCCGGCTCCACCGGATGAAGCGGTTGTAGATGGTCTTATGCGGGCCATATTCGGCTGGAGCATCCCGCCAGCGGAGGCCCTGGTCTCACGTCGCCACGGCTTTGTTGCAATGGTGTTCTCGGTTGGGACAACTGCCTAGTCCACCATCAATCGGCCCTATTCAGAACGCGCTCGGAAATGCTTGTCGGGAGGAGCAAGGGCTTCTCAATCCGCGAAAGCACGGGCAGCACAACAAAGAAATGGATGAAGTAGTATGCTGTGCAGACCTTCGAAAGAATGGTGTAGATGCCCTCGGGCGGCTGCGCGCCCAGATAGGTCAGCCCGATGAAGTTGATCACGAACAGCAGGTAGAACCATTTGAACATGGGGCGGAACAGGCCCGAACGAACGCGTGCGGTGTCCAGCCACGGCACGACCAGCAGCGCCACCATCGACAGGCCCATGGCGATGACGCCGCCGAGCTGCGAGTTGATGAACAGCACGTTGAAGTCGATGGCGCGCAGGATGGTGTAGAACGGCAGCAGATACCATTCGGGAACGATATGGGCCGGGGTTACCTGCGGATTGGCCTGAATATAGTTATCCGGGTGACCCAGGATGTCTGGCGCAAAGAACACGAACCAAGCGAATGGGATCATGAACAGCACCATCGCGAACAGGTCCTTCATCGTATAGTACGGATGGAAAGGGACAGTGTCGCGGGTCGATTTAACGTCGACGCCCGTAGGGTTGTTGTTGCCGGGCACGTGCAGCGCCCAAATGTGGAGCGCAACCACGGCTGCAATCACGAATGGCAGCAGGTAATGCAGCGAGAAGAAGCGGTTGAGCGTGGGATTACCCACAGCAAACCCGCCGCGCAGCAACTGCAGCACGCTCTCGCCCACGATTGGGATGGCCGAGAAGATATTGGTGATGACGGTGGCGCCCCAGAAGCTCATTTGGCCCCAAGGCAGCACATAGCCCATGAAGGCAGTGGCCATGGTGAGGATGAAGATGATGACACCCAGGATCCACAGGATCTCGCGCGGCGCCTTGTAGGAGCCGAAGAACAGGCCGCGGAAGATATGGATGTAAAGCGCCGCAAAGAACATCGAAGCGCCAACGGCGTGGGTTGCCTGGATGATCCGGCCGCCATTGACGTTACGGCGAATGTGCTCGACCGAGTCGAATGCCATCGCCACATTGGGAGTATAGTGCATCGCCAGGATAATGCCGGTGACGATCTGAATGCCCAGGCACATCACGAGGATCGCGCCAAACGTCCACCAGTAGTTGAGGTTCTTGGGCGTGGGGAAGTCCATCAGGTGCTCTTTGGCAAACCTGGCGACCGGAAGACGCTCGTCCAGCCACTTCTCGGCAGCATTCCCGGGGGTGTAATTTGAGTGTTCGGACATCGAAAGGCCCTATCAGTCCAACGCGGATCAGTGTTCGCTGACTGGTTTTGAAGAAAACGCGGTCTCACTTTGTGACACCTGCAAAAGCAGCTGTCTACCGAGTTGGTCGCCGTTAGGAAAAGTGCGACACTATGCACGCACCTTGGGTTTGGGGCTGTGAGGTCCACAACCGCCATTCCCGCCGCTGCCTCGCAACGCCCCCGATGAACATCGCGCGTGCCACGGGTACCAGGTCCGCCAAATCTCCGTGCCCAACTGCGGCTTTGCACGGCGCGGTTCGGCTCTAAACGCCGATGCGAATTCGATCGGCAGCTTCATCGGAAGAGCCATTCCCACCAATCTCAAACATTTTCACCAAACGCAGTTTTGCGCCAGCCGCGACGGCTGGGCGAGATCAAGAGACGACGCTGTTACGGAGGCACCCTGGTCAAGGTGCCATTCCGGCGCTTTGTTGACTAAAGTGGATGGTCGCGCATGGCGTTGAGAGCAAAGACTTCTCCGTGCCTGGACAGGAAAACCACCGTTTTGCATTCAGCGTTAAGGATGATTATTGGGCGTTCAGCTCATGTTGAGGGCGACTTCCCCACTGCAGGTTAGCACCGGCGATCTGCGGTGGGAGATTAGCCTGAAGCACTCTACGTGCGCGGATCAGCACGCACATCAAACGACAGGGAGTTAGCTTCCAATGTTGCGTTTGTTAGAAGTCGGTGGTTTCCGACCGTCGGTTCAGTCCAGCATCTGATGCACTGAAACATAGGAATGCCCTTTGACAGCCACGCCACCTAAGGCCTTTTTACATCGGCCAGGATTCCAACGCGTTTGGCTACGGATTATGCACAAAAGCAATTTGGGCATGTCAAGATTTGGTATGTGGTCTTCCCGGCTACATCACTGAGCTTGCGGTCGGCTATTGCGTACGTAGGATACAAGTCCGAGTAGCCAGGGTCGTCTTCGCCGCCTGGCCCCAGACTGAGTAGCCGCTCCTTGAAAAGGTATGCGAAGTAGTAGCAACGCATTGAGCGTCTATGTGTCGCAGGTGGCGGAATGCCTCTGCCCACAAGGTTGACCATGTAGTTGGGTCCGGCCTAGCTTTATGTGCAGGTCGATGGCGGTCGCGAGAGCCATCGAATGGGCATAGCTAATTGGGCCCGAACAGCACTCACCGCCCACCTTGGTGTAGGTGCACATTTCAGAAATCACCATCTAAGATGATGGACAGTTCGCGCGCTGCGAAGTCAAACTCCTAGCGAAAGGAATGAGTGTTTTGAGCGGATCTGTTCCCGGTCCCTGGCCGAGGATCTGGCTTTCGATCGGCCTGCTGAGTCTGGCCTCTTCAGTCCTGGTTGCCCTGATGATCTTCATGTCGCCGAGTGGCTCCAGCGTCTCCACGCCAGAGCGCAGCAGCTTGGACGAGCTGGGCTTCTTCGATGTCGAGGGAAACCCGCAAACGATAGCTTCCTTTGCCGGACAATCGACATTGATTAACGTTTGGGCGACTTGGTGTGCGCCTTGCAGGGAGGAAATGCCGGACTTGGCCAATCTCCAGTCGGCACTAGGCGGAGAGCGATTTCGGGTCGCGACACTGTCGATCGATCGAGCCGGAAATGATGCCGTTCGTCCGTTTCTCGAGGAGATCGGCATCCGCAACCTCGAGGTGTTCCTCGATCCGACGATGGCGGTCATGTCGGCTGGGGGTGTGGTCGGACTTCCGACGACCATTCTCATTGATCGCAGTGGTGAGGAAATCTACCGCTGGGTGGGCCCGCGGAAATGGGACAGCGCGGAAACCTATGCTGCCCTCAAGCTCTACCTGCAAACCGGCGCCACCGCGCAACTTGATCTGCCGAGTTCCGACTAGATGGAGATTTCAAACATCGGCATATTGACGGCGTTCTTGGCAGGCACCGTTTCGTTTCTCTCTCCCTGCGTACTACCGCTGGTACCTGCCTACGTCTCTTTCATCGCCGGAAATTCCACGATCTCGGAACAAGATTCTATCTTGACGCGCCGGAAGGAGGTCGCACTTGTCCTGAGCCTCTGTTTCGTCCTTGGCTTCTCAACCATATTCGTCGCCTTAGGCGCCAGTGCCACGGTGGTCAGCAGGATATTGCTATCCTACCGCGCGGAGGCGAACCTGGTCGGCGGCATCGTGGTCATCGTCTTCGGCATATTCACGACCGGTATCTTCCGCTTCGCCTGGCTCGAGCGCGATGTGCGCTATCACGGTGCCATTGAGGGCGGAAGGCCTGCCGGTGCATACCTTTTAGGGCTGGCATTTGGTTTCGGCTGGACCCCATGCATCGGCCCGGTGCTTGGTGCCATCCTGACGCTCAGCGCCGTATCAGAAACCTCGGGCAACGGGATGGCCCTTTTGGGGGTATATTCTCTCGGACTAGGTCTTCCCTTCGTCCTGTCCGCGCTCTTCACCCAAGGTTTGTCCGACCGCCTTAAGAGCATCCGCCAATTCGGGCGGTGGCTGCAATTTGCAGCGGGGCTGGTCATGATCGCAATGGGCGTCGCAATGATTACGGGCCAGTTGTCGATGTTCGCATTTTGGCTCCTGCAGATGGTGCCTTTCTTCCAGCAGATAGGGTAGTCGATGACTGTGTCCGCAAGCGCCCAGCGGCCGTGGAACGAAGATGCTGGCAGCCAACCTAAAGATGCCTAGGATCGACGGCACCGGTGAGGACGCAACAAAGTGCCGCCGTCACATCGAGCAGGGGTAAACTAGTGTGGCCAAGTAGGGAACGAAGAGGCCAAGGCGAACGTCGCCAACATGCAGAACTTGGATCACGCCGACGAGGCTTGATTGCGTGGCGCAGCATCCATAATGGCGCGTACCTGTTCTATGGTCTGCTGGAGCTTTCCGTCGTATTGCGGGGGGAGGGTGCGGGCCCTGGGCAGCTTTACTTCTAGCGGGTCGGCGATACGGCCGTTGATCTCAAGCTCGAAATGCAGATGGTTGCCCGTGGAACGGCCCGTAGAACCAACATATCCGATGACCTGCCCCTGCCGGACCGCGTTACCTGGCGCGATACCGTCCGCGATCTGGTTCATGTGGGCGTATGCCGTGCTGTAGCCGTTAGCGTGGGACAAACGAACATAGCGTCCGTATCCTGAATACCATTGCGCCATCTCGACGGTGCCATCAGCTGCGGCGAATATCGGGGTTCCACGCGGCGCTGCAAAATCAGTGCCTTCGTGGTTTGCATTGCCACCGTTAAACGGGTCGACGCGCGAACCCATGGCCGACGTCAGGCGACCGCCGCCTTCGAGGGGACGGCGCAGCAGGAAGCGTTTGCCGCTTTCGCCGCTTTCATCGAAATAGGCGACGGCGCCGTCGTCAGTGCGGAAGCGATATAAGTTCCGTTCCGAGTTACCGAGCCTGAGGCTGACGTAGAGCAATTGGGCGGGAGTGGCACCGACGGACGCCGCCTGAAGCAGTTCGAGCGAGTCGCCGGGCTGCACCCTTCGCGATAAGTCCACATCGTAAGCAACGAGAGCGATGATCCTCGAGATGGTAGCGTCGTCCAGCTCATTCCGCCTTCCGGTCTCCCAGATCGACTTGTAGATCGTGGGCAGATTGGCCACGCTGATGCTTTCGGTGCTGTCTTCGGCGAACGGAATGTCGGACGGCGCCAAGCCGAGGACGTACTGGCCCGCGTCAGTCAATGCGACGGTCGCAATGTGCGTGTCCGAATTGGTCGAGTCGTCGTGGCGATAGATACTGAGCCGATATGGAATGAGGCCTGAGCCCGAGCGGGAAGGACCTAGCAGGATGCGCAGCCGCGACCGAGGAGCCAGCGTGGTTACAGGCACGACGTTGCGAACGGTGGCAATAACGGACTCAGCGCCTGCCGCGCTGAAGCCGTGCTTCAGTAGAGCGTCGGCCAGGTATGTCGTTTCCTCAAGTTTCACGATCCGCTCGCTGATCCGCTGGCCTTCACCAGCGACGGAATTCTTGGGCACCACGGTGACGTTCTCCGCCACGCCCATGGACGGTGCCAGATCGTAGACGGAGCCTTGCACCGAGGCGTAAGCCAGCGTGTAATCCGCCGCAAGCTCCGAAATTCCCACGGCGGCAAACGATGCGGCAGCGGTATCATCGATGTATTGGGCTGGTACGAACCCTGGTGGCAGCGCTGAGCTGGTGACGACAACCTCCGCATCGACAGGTTCGCCCATCACATCGAGACTGACCGTTAAAGCCGAGCCAACGTCATCCACAACCGCGCCTAGGTAGTTCTGAGGCTCATATGCGGCGACGTCGTCGGTCAGAATGGTCTCAGATGTCGCCAGTGTGGCGTTGACCCGGACAAACGTGGTGTTGCGTATGAGGTTGGTTCCGCCTACGTCCTCCAACACACTGGCCTCGATTTCATCACGGCTCGACCTCGTGGTGAGAACGGGTCGTCGGCGATCCGTTTTGCCTTCGGCGACTGCCGCCACCACGGCTTCCGACGGAGCGAGATCGAGGGCCTTGTAGGCGGTTGAGAAGCTGTCGACCCCGGCGAACGATACATAGAGTGCTGCGCCCATAAGCAACACCGAGGTCACGCCGGTCAACACTGTGCCTGCCAGCCAGCCAAGACTGACTTCACGACCGCCGCGTTCGCTCCCTTCGGCCGACAGGACGGTCAAAGCCGGTTCGTCCTTGAAGCCATCCAAGTGCATGTAGCGGCGAGCCGAGCGTGGCCCGAACCGTATTCCTTCCCGCTTGCCCATCTGCCCCCTGCGAGTCTGCCAACTGCGCGGCATCGACAAAGGTTTAAGTCGGCATTTTTGCGGCTTGCATACGGCCCGGCCATCACGACCTCGTGAGAACCACGCGGTGTCAAAGTCCCTGTCGTGCCGCGAACCAGGGTTTGCGGTGGCTACCGCGACGACCGGGGCAAATTGTCGCCCCGCTCTAGGGGCTTTCTCTCATCCAATCAGAGCGAAGCAATCGTGGAATGTGCATTTGCAATGATCGGCAAGGATCTCGATTACCTGCATGTTTCTACGCGACCGTGCAGGCATTCGTTCCAGCTCGGATTCAAGCGCGGTTAGGTTAGCGATCTTCCGCTTCACCTCCACCAGTAGGGCCTTTGCAATCGCATCTGCCTGACCACAGGATTGATTGGACGCGGCCTGCAGGGACAGCAAGGTGCGTATCTCGTCGATGTCGAAGCCTTGTTCGCGGGAATGACGGATGAAGGTCAGGCGGTCCACATCTTTCCTGTCGTAGGTCGGCCGGTTGCCTTCGGTGCGTGGCGGCGGCGGCAAAAGTCGGATCTGCTCGCAGTATCTGATGGTGGCACTCTCCCCCGGTGGCTTCCGATGCCTCGCCGATCGCGATCCCGTGATTCATTTGCGCTTGCTCCTGTAGTGGCTAGAGGAGGTACGCAGGCGGAACGAATTCAAGGAGTCGGTGATATGACCGCGGGGATTGATACAACACGCTTCCGTGTAGAAGGCATGGATTGCGCCAGCTGCGCTACCAAGGTGGACACAGCAGTGCGCCGCATTGCCGGCGTTGAGGACGTTTCGGTCTCGGTCGTCTCAGGCACGATGACGGTCATGCATTCGAGCGCCACTGACCTCGGTGTGGTTTCCGGCAAGGTGACGAGCCTCGGATACAAGGCCACCCCATTGCCCGCACGCGCAGCGCCGGGGGGTGCCTTGGATGAACCTGTCATTGCGGATGGCCTCGGGGTTGATGAGGACCAAGATCATGACGGTCATGGTCGTGAGAGCCACGATCACGATCATGCTCCGCACGCGGATCACGATCATGGGGGGCATGGTCACAGCGTACCCGAGAGCTCGGACGGCAAGCGCAGGGAGCCCGCGACCACACCAGCGGCTGGCAAGGATGCGGCCCTTGAGGGTCTTCACGGCCATGACCATGCGTTCGAAGAAGGTCCATGGTGGAAGACTTCGAAGGCTCGGCTGACCATCATCGCAGGAATTGCGGTCGCCGTGGCATTCGCGGCGGGGCAGATTTTTCCGCAGGTAGAACAGTGGGTTTTCATTGCTGCGATGGTCGTGGGCTTGCTCCCCATCGCCCGTCGCGCCTATGTCGGTGCGGTTAATGGCAGCCCGTTCTCCATCGAGACGCTGATGACGGTGGCGGCGGTCGGTGCCGTCTTCATCAACGCGGCCGAAGAGGCGGCGATCGTGGTGCTGCTGTTCCTGGTCGGTGAACTGCTGGAAGGCGTAGCCACCGGGCGCGCGCGCGCCAGTATCAAGGCGCTTGCCTCACTGGTGCCCAAGACCGCGTTCCGCGAGGTCGGAGGCAAGACCGACGAAGTCCCTGCCGATTCCCTCGCCATCGGCGACGTCATATTGGTACGTCCGGGCGATCGCATGCCAGCCGATGGCATCATCGTGTCCGGTGAGAGCGCGATCGATGAGGCGCCGGTGACCGGCGAATCCGTGCCCAAGCGCAAGCAGATCGATGATCAAGTGTTCGCCGGAACCATAAACCAGGAAGGCGCTCTGCGCGTCCGCGTAACGGCCGCTGCAGCTGACAACACCATTTCGCGGATCATCGCGCTGGTCGAGGAGGCCCAGGAATCCAAGGCTCCGACCGAACGTTTCATCGACAGATTCTCCCGCTACTACACGCCAGGCGTGATGGTGGTCGCCGCCTTGATTGCGGTCCTGCCTCCCTTGATCACAGGCGCGCCTTGGGACGAGTGGATCTACAAGGGTCTGGCCGTCCTCCTGATCGGGTGCCCCTGCGCACTCGTCATCTCCACGCCGGCCGCAATTGCCGCCGCGCTTTCCGCAGGCGCTCGCCGCGGCCTGCTGATGAAGGGCGGCGCGGTCCTCGAGTCCCTCGGCAAGATCAATATGGTCGCCCTGGACAAGACCGGCACCCTGACTGCCGGCAAGCCGCAGGTCACAGACATCGTCGCAGGCGCTAGATCTGAGCGCGAGACCCTTGAACTTGCAGCCGCTCTCGAAGTCGGGTCGAGCCACCCGCTCGCAAGCGCTATTCTTTCCAGGGCAAAGGCTGACGGCATCGAGCCCGCCCAGGCCACAAAGGCCGGCGCTGTCGGCGGCAAAGGTGTGGTCGGCACCGTGAATGGCACCGACCTGTTCCTTGGTTCGCCAAAGGCGGTTGCGGAGAAGGTGGCGCTCGGTACTGAGCTCGATGCGCGGATCGTTGCCTTGAACGATGAGGGCAAGACCGTCTCGGTGCTGCTAGCAAATGGAGAGGTCGCAGGTCTCATCGCGATGCGTGATGAGCCGCGGCCGGATGCGATCGAGGGCCTCAAGGCACTCAAGGCCCTGGGCGCTGACATCGTGATGTTGACAGGCGACAATAAGCGCACCGCCGCCGCAATTGGCAGGGCTCTGGGCATCGAGCCGCGGGCCGAACTTCTGCCCGAGGACAAGCAACGGATCGTCGGAGAACTCAAGGCCACCGGCAAGGTAGTGGCGAAGGTCGGCGATGGCATCAACGATGCGCCGGCACTTGCCGCTGCCGACATTGGAATCGCCATGGGCGGCGGCACCGATGTCGCGCTGGAGACAGCAGATGCCGCAGTTCTGCACGGGCGCGTCGTTGACGTAGCCAATATGATCGCGCTCTCGCAGGCGACCATGGCCAACATCGGCCAGAACATCACGATCTCGCTCGGGCTGAAAGCCTTCTTTCTGGTTACAACGGTGATCGGTGTCACCGGTCTGTGGCCCGCCATTCTCGCGGACACCGGCGCGACCGTTCTGGTCACGGCGAACGCCATGCGTTTACTTGGCTGGAAGGGATTGGGGGGCAAGGCGTGAGGAAGGCGTTCGTCGCACTTTACCTCATCCCCATCCTTGTCGCTGTCGACATCGGCACGAAGTTTTGGGCATTGGAGACGATGAAAGGCTTCGTGGGAGCAATACCATTGGTCCCCGGACTATCCTTGCGCCTGGTCTTCAATCCCGGCGTTTCCTTTGGCCTGTTCGCGGGCTCCCCGTGGCCGGTAGCGCTTGTCACGGCGGCGATGACCGCAACTCTCGTGATTTGGTTCGCCCGTTCGAAATCGGACCGGGAGCCATTGGCCATCGGCTGCATCATCGCGGGCGCCGCCTCCAATCTCATCGACAGGTTGCTGAACGGTGCGGTCACCGATTTCCTTTCGTTTGGGAGCCTGGACACACCGCTGTTCACCAACAATCTAGCGGACGTCTGGATCACTCTTGGGGTGATCTTATTGTTTGGAGGCGCTCTATTGGATCGACGCACAACCTATGCCGCCACAAGGAGTAAACGACCATGATGAACGCTATCGACCTACTCCCGGAACGGTTGAGCGGATATCTTAGCTTCGTGAAAAGGGGACCCGTCCCCGCAGCGACGGCGGTATCGGAGCACCAATATGGCGTATAAGGCCCCCTTGCCTTTGCGGCTCTTCCACTACGCTCTTTGGTCGATCATGTTGTTCCTCTTGGTGTGGGTTGCCGTCATCCCGCTTTTCCTTTGGGCCACCAGGCCGAAGCCGCAGCCCGCGCAGCGGACTCCAGAGCCTGCCGCGTACCTGGACCAGACGCAACTACCGCAGTTGCCCGACCCGATCGGGCGCGCGTGAGACCGTCGGACCAATTCCCCCGCCCCGCCCGCCGCCTGTTCCTCGCCAGCATCCCTGTGGTTGTGGTGGTTGGTCTCGTGGGAACGTTCGCTGTCGCTCTCAACGACAGGTCTACTGACTTGCCATCGGTTCTGGTGAACAGGCCGGCCCCGAACTTCACTCTCCCGCCGATCTTGGCGACGGGCGTGCCCGGGCTCGGTCGGGCCGATTTGCTCGGCCAGGTGAGCGTTGTCAATGTCTTCGCCAGTTGGTGCATTCCCTGCCGGGACGAACATCCCCTGCTCGTTGAACTCAAGGAACGAACCGGTGTTCGGCTCTTCGGCGTAAATCTGAAGGACGAGGAGTCGAACGCTACGGCTTTCCTCGAGGAATTGGGCAATCCCTACGATGCGATCGGGGCCGACAGGGACGGTCGAGCGTCCATCGACTGGGGTGTCTACGGCGTCCCGGAAACATTCCTTGTCGGGGCGGACGGTCTGGTTCTGCGGAGGCACGTCGGTCCGCTGGATCGCGCGTCCCTTGATGAATTCGTCGCTGCCATTGCCCGAGAGAAGGACCCTAGGTGAATCCGAGCTATGGCTCTTTACAATACCTGCGTGGGCTGGCGGCTACGTATGTATTGGTGGCGATGTTGACTAAGCTAGCGCCTCCGGCGCCAGGATTATTCTGCATGTGATGATGGAGCGCTCGCTGGCTCGAAGGGCCGCTGTCAGCCGCCGCCGGCCATCCGACCGTTCACGTCCGGCAAGTGCCACGCTGTGGATAAGCCGGGTGCCACACTTTCTTATGTTTGGGTGCTTCACGATCGTACCGCCCGGGGTCCAGTTCGCCAGGTTATCCGATTAAGTCCGCAGGGAGTTGCATGATGGCAATCGAGTTAGGGCACTTCGCGTTAGTACTCGCTTTTGCGATCGCGTGCGTTTCGGCAATAGGCGGCTACTTCTATTGGCGCAGCGGGGAGCGCATTGCGCTGGTCTTGGGCCAGAGCGCGGTGCTGCAGTTTATTCTGGTGGCGATTGCCTTCGCGGCCCTGATCCAGGCCTTCGTCAAGTCCGATTTCTCGCTGGCGCTGGCGGTCAATAATTCGCATTCGCTGAAGCCCCTGATCTTCAAGATCTCCGGCGTCTGGGGCAACCACGAAGGCTCAATGCTGCTGTGGATCCTGATCCTGGTGGCGTTCGGGGCCATGGTGGCGACCTTTGGTCGGCGCCTGCCATCCGATCTGATGACGCTGGTGTTGGCGACGCAAAGCCTGCTGGTCGCGGCCTTTGCCGGCTTCACGCTGTTTACCTCAAACCCGTTCGAGCGGGTTGTTCCCGCGCCATTTGAGGGCAATGACCTCAATCCAGTGCTGCAGGACATCGGCCTCGCCGTTCATCCGCCTCTGCTGTATATGGGCTATGTCGGCTTTTCAGTCTGCTTCTCCTTTGCCATTGCCGCGCTGATCTCGGGGCGCATCGACCAGGCCTGGGCGCGCTGGGTGCGGCCCTGGACCATGCTGAGCTGGACCTTCCTGACGCTGGGCATCGCCATGGGTTCCTACTGGGCCTATTACGAGCTGGGCTGGGGCGGCTGGTGGTTCTGGGATCCGGTGGAAAATGCCAGCTTCATGCCGTGGCTGGCCGGCACCGCGCTGCTGCATTCGGCGCTGGTGATGGAAAAGCGCAATGCGCTGAAAATCTGGACGATCTTCTTGTCCATCATCACCTTCTCCCTGTCGCTGCTCGGCACGTTCCTCGTGCGCTCGGGCATCTTGACGTCGGTTCATACCTTTGCCAGTGATCCGACACGCGGGCTGGTGATCCTGACGTTGCTGGCCCTGGTCATTGGCGGCGCCTTTGTGCTCTTCGCGTTGCGGGCTTCCTCGCTGCGGCAGGGCGGCCTCTTCGCTCCAGTCAGCCGCGAAGGCGCGCTCATCCTGAACAACCTGTTCCTAGCCAGCGCCCTTGGCGCCGTGTTGGTGGGCACGCTCTATCCTCTGCTGCTCGATGCTTTGACCGGCACCACAATTTCAGTCGGCGCGCCCTTCTTCAATCTCACATTCGGCGCACTGATGTCTCCGCTGCTTCTTGTGCTGCCCTTCGGGCCGCTGCTAGCCTGGAAGCGCGCCGACATCGTCGGTGCAGCGCAACGACTGATCGGTGCGGCAGCACTTGCCGTTTCCTGCACAATCCTCGTTGCAGGGCTGGGTGGTGTGTCGATCTCGCTGGCGCCGCTGGGCCTGCTACTCGGCTTTTGGGTAGCCTTCGGCGCCATCGCGGAACTTATCGACCGTAGCAAGATGGGTCGCATTCCGCCCAGCGAAAGCTGGCGTCGGCTGATCGGCTTGCCGCGCTCGACCTGGTCGACCGCTTTGGCACATTTCGGCATAGGGGTAACGGTGCTCGGTATCGTCGCCACTTCCGCCTGGGAAACAGAGCTGGTGACCACGCTCAATCCGGGCGACAACGTTGAACTCTCGGGCTACGTCATCGCCTTCGATAGTTTGGCTCAGGTCCCCGGACCGAACTATGTTGCCGATGAGGGGCATTTTACCGTTACGTCACCGGCCGGCGACACTCGACCGCTCATCGCCGAACGTCGAACCTATGTCGCCAGCGGCATGCCAACCACCGAGGCGGCCATCGAAACTTACTATTTTTCACAACTTTATCTTCAGCTCGGGGAGCCACTCGAAGCGACACAGGTCATACGCGTGTGGCACAAGCCTTTCATCACCCTCATCTGGTTCGGCGCCGTTTTGATGGCTGCGGCGGGGGTGCTGTCACTGTCCGATCGCCGCTATCGCATTGGGTTGCCACGCACGGGCGATGGGACTGTTCGGGCACCCGCCGAATGAGTTATTTGCCTAACCGGCGGGATAGCCGAAAGCGATGGTCGAGCAAGGCTCGAACGCAATCTGGAGCTCATTGAAGGGCTTCAGCTGTGATCAGAGTTGCGTCGCGCGCCCACCGCTATGTCGGCGCTTTCGGCCACAAAGGTTGGACGATTGTCTTGAAGATCGACCCACTGACCGGCATCCGCTTGGGACTGACGCTTGACATAAGAATATGGCGTTTTCGACCACCCAAGAACCCTGCCTCCTGATCGTCGAGTACGAGGTCTCCGCGATCGGTGCGGACCATCAACACCGCGTGCCAGCGCCGTTGCCCTGCTTCGCCACGGTGATCAACAAGGTGCTGGCCGGCCATCCTGCGTCCATAAGTGCGCGCCGCTTTGCCAGAACATCGTCCTCGCAGTCGCCCGCCCCACCGGGATAAGTCCAAAACTCGGCAACCTGGTACAGGTCGTCGTCAGAGACGGGACGAACCTCGGCATTGTATCGGGCGTTGATCGTGAGGAGTTCGTCCCAAAGAAGCTGATCCAGCGCGACAGCTGGAACCAAAGCGGGGTTGCGGACGCATTCGAGGGGACGGGAGCGACAGAATTCCATGTGCCCAACCGGAATACTTGTAATGCTTCCTAATGAAGCAAACGCCGGGTTGGTCAAATCCATCGCTGAAGCTGCAGTGGAAGGCACGACCAACATAGTCGCTACAAATAAAGCTGCGATTATCCTGCGGAGCATAGTCTCGTCCCTGTGCAGGACGAGGCTAAGGCGGCGAGATTGGCTCTCCCGGTACAATGCTTCTAAATTGAAGCGAATTAGACGCAGAACTTCAATCAGTCGTTAGCCATCAGGCGGGGGAATTCGCTTGTTGGCTCAGGAGTTGCCTAAGCCTTGTTTCTACGGCGCGGCGGTTCGACATCCATTCCCCTTCTTGCTAAGCCGGCCCAGTGGCGGGTGTTCTTTGGGGGTCGAACGACAGCTCGGCCAGTGCTCAGTCGCGATCGCGCTAGGTGGTCGCCGGCAAGTTTTGTGTCGCGAGGTCAACCTCCTCGAACGTTGGCCGAACATCGGACATCAAAGCCTTGCGCGCGAACTCGACCGCCATGACCGGTACCTGGCCGGAGATGTGGGCCAACAGTCCCGCCTTGAGGGACAGGAAATACTTGGATTCGGACTCGTAGGTTCCACGCAGCGACTGCGCCATCGGCCCGAATAGCCCGTAGGCGATGAACACGCCGAAGAAGGTGCCGACCAAGGCACCGCCGATCATATGGCCGAGGACCTCCGGCGGCTCGCTGATCGAGCCCATGGTCTTGATCACGCCGAGCACGGCAGCCACGATGCCCAATGCCGGCGTGCCGTCGGCGAGCGACTGGAAGGCGCCGACCATGCGCTCCCGCTCTTGGTGATGGGTCTCGAGCTCCTCGTCCATGAGAGCTTCCATCTCGTGGACGTTGTTTGACCCGAGGGTGACCATGCGCATGTAGTCGCAAACGAACTCGACGGCATGGTGATTCTTTGCAAAGGTGGGGAATGCGTTGAACAGCGTCGAGTCCTTAGGGTTCTCGACATGCTGTTCAAGGGCGAGGATACCCTTAGCCTGGACCAGCTTGTACATGGCGAACTGCATGCCCAACAGCTCAAGGTAGGCCTGCTTCTTGTACGCCGGGCCCATGAAGATTTTGCCGATCACCCCGATCGTTCCCTTGAGGACAGCGCCCTGATTGCCGATGATAAACGCACCGATCGCGGCGCCCAGGATGATGACGTATTCCCAAGGCTGGACCAACACCGCGAGCTTGCCGCCCATGGCAGCATATCCGCCGAAAACGCAGAGTAGGATGACGATAATGCCGGTGATGAGTCGCATGGAGAACCTGTGTGGTTGGCCGGATCGAGAGGCGATCCTGCACTCGCCGCACTTTGGGTAAGTAACCTTAAGCCTGCGTAAAGGCCCTTGCTGCATCCTGCCCTACGGCTACTGGGAACCGTGATTCTTTGCTATGGACGTTTCGTTCGACCCGCTTCACATGCATGCCGGCCTGCTGGTGTTCTTCACTGCATTGGTCGTTTTCCGGGGCTTCGGCTCTACGGCTCTTCCACTGGTCTGCGTGGTAGCAGTCGAGGTGGTGCTGCTCTGGTCCGGGTTAAGGGGCGCGGAGCCCGAAGGGCAATTGGCTCTCAACAGCTTCCTGTCCGCTATCGTTTGGCCGTTCGTCATCGTGGTGTTGGGCCGCCTGGGGCTCCTTGCCCTCTTGGCGCCTACCGCTGATGCGGGAGCTAAGGTCGACCGGAACGATGGTCGGCAGTCGTAACCGGCAGGGCTGTGCCTGTTAGGTTAACACGTTAGGTACCCTTGTGGCCGGGAGGCCTGGCGGTCGATCAAGTCCGGTTTTTCCCGTGCACCAAATCGTTGCCTGCAGGGCCGGGTGCTGGATCAGCAGAGGCCGGAGTGAAAATCTGCGGCGAAGTAGCCATGGTCTTCTTTGCCTCTGGTCGCAATTTCGCGCCTCATGATCTTAAGCCCGACGCATCCGCCGCATCACCCGCTATAGCCACGGACGACTGCTCATCTGCGATGGGCACCACATAAAGTATCCGCCTTCGACGGACGATCCTATAGCCTAGGCCGGCGGCGATCTCCTCCTCCAGGGCGTTCAGGGCGTTGTCCGTAAACTCGAGTATCTTGCCGCTTTCGAGGTCGACTAGGTGGTCGTGCTCTGGACTGGCAGCCAGTTCGTAGCGGCTCCTCCCGTTCACGAAGTGCCGCGTCTCGACCACGCCTATTCTAGTGAGTTGGGCCAGCACGCGGTACAGACTGGCCAGGGATATGCTTCGTCCCCCCGATCGTACGGTATCCCGCACTCCTTCTATGTCGAGATGACTCCCTGTAGTTGCCAAGGCGGTGAGGACCGCTGTCAAGTTGCCGGTCGATCTTAGCCCTCTTTCCCGGCAGGTCCGCGTTAGGGCGTCCACGTCTCCTCCGCCTACCATGTCAGAGCACGAAGTCGACCAGCAGCTTGGCGTTCAGTCCGGCGATCACGACCGCGATAAGCAGCGCGAAGGCGATCAGCCATTTTGGCGCGACCATTTCGCCCATCTTCGTCTTGTCTGCCGTGAACATGACCAAGGGGAAAACCGCGAAGGAAAGCTGAAGGCTCAGTATCACCTGAGTGAGAATAAGAAGTTGGGCGGTGCCGGACTGGCCGAACCATATCGTTACCCCTGCCGCAGGAATTATCGCGATTGCCCGGGTTATCAAGCGACGCAGCCAGGGAGCGAGCTTGATGTCGAGGAAACCTTCCATGACGATCTGGCCTGCCAGGGTAGCCGTCACGGTGGAATTAATTCCGCAGCACAGCAGCGCGATACCAAATAGGGTCGGCGCGATCTCCAGGCCTAGCATCGGAGCGAGCAGGCTGTGCACTTCGCTGAGCTCGGCGACCTCCGTCTGACCGGCAACGTTGAACGTCGCCGCTGCCAAGATCAGAATCGAAGCGTTGATGCACAGCGCGAACATCAGGGCCACGGTTGAATCGATAGTGGCGAACTTTAGTGCCTCGCGTTTCTCCGGCAGGCTGTCTCCGTAGTCCCGGGTCTGCACGATGCCCGAATGGAGGTAGAGATTGTGCGGCATCACGGTGGCTCCGAGGATACCTAGCGCCAAGTATAGCATTTCCGGGTTGGTGACGATCTCAGTCGTCGGCGCGAATCCACGGATAACATCGCCCCAGTTGGGGTCTGCCAAGGCGATCTGAACCACAAAGCATGCGGCGACAACCGCCAGCAACGCGATGACCAATGCCTCGACCCAGCGAAAGCCGAGCTTCTGCAGGTAGAGGATCAGGAACACGTCGAGGGCCGTGATCAGCACACCGATTTCCAAAGGGATGCCGAAAATAAGGTTCAAGCCGATAGCGGTGCCGATAACCTCGGCAACGTCGGTTGCGATAATGGCTACTTCTGCTAGCGCCCACAGGACGTAGGCGACTGGCTTGGGAAATGTATCCCGGCAGGCTTGGGCTAGGTCACGACCCGAAGCAATAGCCAGGCGTGCGCACAGGGATTGCAGTACTATGGCCATGATATTGGATACCAGCGCGACCACGAGGAGCGCGTAGCCAAATTTGGAGCCACCGGCCAGCGAAGTGGCCCAGTTGCCTGGGTCCATATATCCGACCGCGACGAGGTAGCCGGGCCCGACGAATGCGACAGCGCGACGCCAGGTCGAGGACTGGCTTTTCACCGCTACGGTACGGTGGACGTCCGACAGGGACGCCTCGCCCCCGCTCCGGGCCCAGCCGGTAAACACCTTAGGTACACGGGCATCCATCGCAACCCCATTTGCTCTTGCAAGTCATTTGCAATAAGCACGCGGGCGAGGCTATGACAAGCCTAGATTCTTGTTTTGGAAGTTTCTAACGTCGTCCCTTTCCGAAGAAGGGAGATTAGTTCAAACCGTAGATTCGGGATGAAAGTCCGGTCTGACCCCCACCTAATTGGACCTAGGTTAGGGTCATCGGTGTGCGGTTTGCTACGTTGGCGAACACTTTGCCGCGGGTGGAGAGAACAAAAAGCAGTGGTTTGCAGCGGGCTAGTCGGTAGAGTGCAAGGTCTCGCATGAAGTGGAGAACGCCTTGCAGGAGCGCATCACTGTACGCATGACATCTGAAATGGTCGCCCGCATCGATGCGTGGATCGCCAGCCAAGCGGGTTATGTCAGCCGCCAGGACGCAGTAAGGCGCTGCGTGGATTTTGCGCTCGGTGAAAGCCACAGCGATCGCCAAATCGGGGCAACTGAATCACTGGCAGCGGCCTATGATGTAAGATTGGAAACCTGAAGGAGCGGCGGCAGCAGCGTTGAGCCATGTGCCACGCGTTCCGCCCTCCCTAGTGTTCACCCACGAGGGGTTTGCAATGCGATCACTGCGGCCATACCTGGGCGATAGGCGTCGTCGCCTAATAAACCATGAGCATTTGTAGATGAGGGGAATAGCCCTTGCGATCTACGGAAGCCGCATGCGTCGACGCACCTCATGCTCTGATACACGCTTGACATTTCGCACCTAGGCTTGACGCTCGTGCCGTTTTGGCAAGCCGTGGGCCATACACCTCACGTCGAGCATGCGGTTAGGGCTGTTCAGGACGCGGACTCATCTCTAGGTCAAGACCACGTCGGCGCCCACGAAGCTGGCCATCACGTTGGCGCTGACCATGCGCATGAATTACCCATCTTGCGGGTAGCAAGTCTGCCGCAAAGCGAAGTATCAGGCCGTCGCTGGGGTATATCCGCGTCTTTAAACGGCGTTGGCACACAGCCACATAGTCTCGAACAACCTCCTAGACACATCTGATACCAAATCTCACTGACGCTCACCCATGGGCCCATTTGCGCAACCCGATCGACATGATGCGCCATGGCTGCTCGATGAGGCGGTTCCAAGCGAAGCAGCAGTGATCGAGGATGTCCTCATAGGATTTGAAGATTCGGTTCGAGAGCCAGTTGTCGCGCATGAACTGCCAGACGTTTTCGACCGGATTGAGTTCGGGGCATTTCGCGGGCAGCGGCAACAAGGTGATATTGACGGGCACCACGAGTGCGGCGGAGATGTGCCATCCCGCTTGATCAAGCAGCAGCACGGCATGGGCACCGGGCGCCACGGCGGCTGAGATTTCCGCTAGATGGAGCATCATGCCTTTGCTGTTGCAGCGGGGCAGAACGAGCCCGGCGCCTTTCCCCTGCGCCGGACAGATCGCGCCGTAGATGTAGGCCGAGGTGGTCCGCTGATCCTTGGGTGCCGATGGTCGCGTCCCGCGCCTGGCCCAGCGTCGAGTGATCCCGTTCTTCTGGCCGACCCGGGCTTCGTCTTGCCACCACAGCTCTATGGGTGTGCCACCAGGGAGCCTCGCCTGGATCGCTGCCACTGCGGCGGGGAAGTTTTTTTAAACGTCGGCATGGCATCGGCGTCTTGCGCATGGTGACGGGGTCGCGCCGACAGTTTGCGATAGCCCATGGCGCGCAACTCCCGGCTCAGCGTCTGCTTGCTGATCGAGACCCTGAACTCATCCCAGACCCACTGCGCCAGATCAAGCAGCCGCCACCGCACCACCCCGTGTGCAGCCGGGATTGGTCCGCTCGCCACGATGGCCGCCAGGGCCCGGCGCTGGGCATCGTCCAGCAACGCAATGCCGCCCGGCGCAATACCATCGACCAAGCCATCGGGGCCAGCTGCGTTGAACCGCAATACCCAGTCCCGCACGGTCTGAAGACCAACACCGCCCACCCGCGCCGCCTCACTCCGCGTGCCCCCCTCATAAATCGTCGCCAGCGTCAGCAGGCGTCGCACATAGTTGCCAACCCGGCTCGTGCGCGCCAGCGTCCGTAGTCCCGCCGCACTGTAATCAAACCGAAGCCCTATCGCCGCTGCCATCGCAAACCTCCCTGGGTTGCGAATCTGAAGCAGACTACAACGCGTTTGGGAATCCCCCGGTGAGTCAGGGTTCAAGGGATTTGGTATGAGTCATCGACAGCGGAAACGATAACGTGCCCGCGTGCTGTGCTTGATGAGGTCTTTCTATGCAGAAATTCGTCCTGCCGCCGGGCATTATCCCCGTCGGACAACCACCCGTTGGCGCTGCAGCGCACGGCGGTAAAATCCGCGCCAACGCCTGGGTAGTGGGAGCAGGTTGCACGCTATTGGCCATCGGTGCAGCAATGCAGGTGATCTCCATACACACAAATGCAGCGTACGCTGCGTTGGGGTTGGCGGCCGCCACCATTTTAGGTGCTTTGGCATCCGAAGTGCTCGGAGGCTTGGTACCGTGTGAGTTGTGCTTGACACAACGCGTGCCCTATTACGCGGGGATCCCACTTCTGCTCGCGAGCATTCTTGTGCCACCGCGGGCTGTTCGATTCGGATTGAGACTTGGTGCCCTGGCGCTCTTTCTCTGGGGAACCTATATGGGCATCTATCACGCGGGTGTAGAGTGGCAGCTATGGGCCGGTCCAACCGCTTGTACGGGCACCGGCTCGGATTTCAGTTTCGATGCACTAGCCAGTCTGAATGATTCACGCGTTGTTCCATGCGACAAAGTTCAGTTCCGTTTCCTTGGCCTGAGCTTGGCTGGCTGGAATGTAGGCGCCTCGTTTCTGGTATCGGCCTTGATAGGTTCATCGCTTGGATGGGACCGCACCGAGCGAACGGTGAAGAACCAGCCATGAGACGCGCCGCACCCCGAAATCGGCGATCGAAGTGGCGGCACGTGGTCTGGCTGCCCATTGCCGCCCTCGTCATGATCATCACCATGCTGGCAGCGCCACCGCTGATTTTGTTGATTTCCCCGCAGCAGCCAAGGCTCGAACATAGAAGCGCCCTTGATCTTGGAGCCTGGACTTTGTCGGCCGTTGTGATCCCCGGTCCGTCACAAAAGCTGTCGGTAGATGTCGAACTCATTCCCAAGGAGCGGGACAATATGCAGCCTCCCCCTTGGCCGATCATTTCGGCCGTCATGCGCGGGCATCTCCTTCATCACCCCTCTCTGGTTGGCTCTACTCCTTCTCGGCGAAAATTTAAGGGCTTACGTCAGTCGGCAGACGATCCATCCTTTTCCTCATCGAGCAGCACAGCGTTGGCGCCGGTGGGAGATAGGCGGACGACATCGTTCTCTATGGCCGCCACAAGGCCACCCGGGATATAGTGGCTATGGTCGCCATGCGAACCGCCTCCAACAATCTCGAGCTTAATACGGTCTTCTTCTACAGAAGCAACCTTGCCGACCGGGACGCCATCGGCCCCAATGACCAACATGCCTTGGACGATTTCCGAAAGTAAATCCATTAATCTATCTCCATCACAGCAACATCGTCCGGCCGTGACCTGCCAAGTCCAGCGTGTCACATGTGTTCGAGTCACGAAGCACTGCCGAGTTTGCTGAAGCACCTTAACTGAACCGCCCGCCATTGGCAAAAACTCGCCTCTATTGCTTCCATTTGCCCCTGTGCACAGCTTTGTGATGTTCGCGATGCGCGTCGCGCAGAATTTCAATTCCTCCCCAGGCCGCAAGACCCGCGACGGCAACACCAACCAGGAGATCCGGCCAGTTGCCCCCTAACCACCAGACGAGACCACCCGCGACCAGTATCCCACCGTTCGAAATGAAGTCATTGATGCTAAAGGTATTGGCCGCCCGGACATTCACGTCGGGCGCCTCGATACGCTTCAGCAGCCATATGCAGGTGCCATTCACAAGCGCTGCGATGAGAGCCATGGAGGTCATGAGCGGACCCAGTGGCTCGGAGCCAAGATAGTAACGCCGAACCGCATCTATTAGAATGCCAGCAGCAAAAACTAGAAGTAATCCTCCCGATATGTTGGCCACGATCCTCTTCCATTTATCCGAGCGCGACATGGCAAACAGGCTTATTGCATAGACTAAGCTGTCAGAAGTGTTGTCCAAGCCATTGGCTATCAGCGCGCTGGAATCGCCCGCGGTCCCCGTCGCAAAAAAAGCGACCGCAATTGCCACGTTCAACAACAGCACGATCCAGAGGACCTGCCGCTGACGATACGCTGGAGGGCTCACTATGCTATTGGCCATGCGTCGATTTGCATTTCAAAATCGTGCCTTGCTGGCCACATCAATTTGGCCATCCAATATTCAATCCTCGCTGCATTTCGCCAAATCTTCCATAGACCAAAGGTGGCCGAGAGGTCCGCTTCCGATTCGTTAACCATAACCATAAATGCTGTAACTTCCAGTTTGGAGTGTTCCTGTGCGCGGCAGTAACCTAATCCACCTGAAGCACGTTCATTGGTCCCTGTTGGGTGGCTTACTCATTACAAATGTTTTGACATTGGCAGCATTGCTGATGAACACGGAAATCGTCGGGATCTGGAAAAAGCGCTCAGATACACTGGCTGTCTATGAAGAGCGTATCGCCCATCCTAGCTTAAGTGTCGATCGACTTCGATTCAGAGAACTTGCAAATGATCGTGTCCCATAGCGTGGTGATGGGTTGCCAGGTGCCGCTTGAGCGATTTGAATTTCTTGCCATCTTCCAGACAGACCAGAAAATCCGGCGTTACCGACTTTCCAATTGGCACGGCGGGGGCAAGTTTTTCCGTTACCTCGGTACTGGGTGCGGCCCCCAAGCCGCGTAATGCCGCATGGGTATCGGCGATGAGCTTGGATAGATCAGCAGCCGCAACAGAATTATGCTGACATAGGCCGCCACAATATCGGTAGTCAGCCCAATGAAATCGTCTTCAATAGTGGCGGGCTCGTCGGTCATTGCTCGATCCAGGTGAATTTTATTCCAGATAGTTGAGGCGGTTCGCTCTCTAACCACACCAAGAACACTCGTCCTCAAAATTTAGCGGCTTTGAGCCGGTAGGATGCGGCGACTTGACACTTACGTGGCAATAGTCGATCGCGTGATTTGGTTCTCCTCGTGTACACTATTTCCGCTTTTTCGGCCTAATTCCAGTCCTGACCTTTCGGTCAACCCCAGCGTACCGGGTTAAGCAAGCGTGCCGCAGCTCACGAACTAGTAATCCGATCGCCCCGGTCCTTTGCCTGAACGACCCCTGCCTGTGCCATGACGGCGCATAATCCCATGCATAGGGAGATCTGTCCAACGTCGGCGCCAGCCAGCAGGCGTATCTTACGACTGGCGGTCCCCGGGGAGACCGCCCCGCTCGCAAACACAGCTCTATCCCCGGCTTCCGGCCCGACTTGTCCGATCAACCAATCAAGGGTCCGGTTATGCAGAGCATGCGGCCGCTGCGGCAAATGTCTTCGCGGTGATCGCGCCCGGTCCACCAGCCTTTCGGGTCGCTGTCGAGCGGGGATGGTCCCTGCTTCAAGACAGGGAACCGCATCAATGTCATACGATATCACCTCGCCCGCAAAGCCGCCTTTTACCTCTCCCGGGACATGATGGTCCCCGTTGTCCTCTTCTGCATCGACGGTCAGTTCGGTGTCATGGAAGCCCGCGAATATGATGGGGACGAAGGCTCGAGCGTTCATGAATATGATCCCCACCAATGTGGTTGCCGGGCTCATTGAGCCCGGTTGCACCTGCCGCTTGCGCCGTCAGGGCGCAAGGGAGGCTGCGCCGCGCCCAGCCTCTCATTTTTGCCGGGTTGCCAGTCGCGCCCTTGCCGCCCTTCGGTCTTCGCGGCGTTTGGTTGGCGCCTGGAGAAGTCGGGCAATGGACACCGAAGAAAAAGGATAGGTCTCGCGCTGGCGGGACCTGCAAAAAATATGGACAAGAGAGATATTGAGGCGCTGCGCGGGACGGTGTTCTGCGGCGCTCTGCTGGAGCGGGATGGCTGGAGAATTGATCTCAGGCAAAGCACCCCTCGCGCGGTAAAATATCGCCGTGCCGAGGGGGAAATCATCATCGTCATCCACAATGGCAAGGGATGGTTCGATCCGCTGTCGGATGCCAAAGGCGACGTTTTCAGCCTGGCCGAACACCTCGGCGCTGCGGGCTTCGTCGCGGCCCTTGATCTGGTTTCCGAGGCCGTTGGCTTTGTGACCGCTGCGCCGAGATGGGAGCGATCGGCTCGCGCCGGCCCGATGGCACCGATCGAAACCCGCTGGCACGCTCGTAATAGCCCGCGACCGGGATCGCCGACCTGGCGCTATCTCAGCGCTGAGCGCTGCCTTCCCGATGGCGCTATCCAGCTTGCCATCGACCAGAAGCTTCTGCGCGAAGGGCCGCTTGGCAGCATGTGGGCGGCGCACAACAATGCCGCTGGGCAGGTGTGTGGCTGGGAAGAGCGCGGGTCGGATTGGCGCGGTTTTGCTACCGGAGGCGCCAAGACACTGTTTCGGTTTGGCGCCGTTGGCTCCTCGCGGATCTGCGTCACCGAGGCCGCGATTGATGCAATGAGCCTGGCGGCACTGGAGGGGCAGCGGTCGGACACGCTTTATCTCAGCACCGGTGGGGGCTGGTCGCCAACGACCGCTGCAGCCATCGATGGCCTGGTGCGCCGCCCCGCTTGCGCTCTGGTCGCCGCGACCGACGCCAATCGTCAGGGCGATATCTATGCTGATCGTCTGCGCGCTGTTGCGGATGAGGCGGAATGCCATTTCTCCCGGCTGCGGCCAGATGCCGAAGACTGGAACGACCAGTTGCGCCGGCTGGCTGCAGGAAAAAACCTGAAGCAGTAAAAATGAAAATGCAGGAGGGCTGCTGCCGCATACCCGACCGGCACATCAAGGGTAAAGCTGCGCCCGCTTGCGCGGCCCTTGACCCGCCGGACCGGCGAGGCGGCTGTGGTGGAGGGGTGATGAGAAGGCAAAAATGATGGTCCCACCGGGAGGAGGGAGCCGCGTTTGTTGCCAATGGATGACAGGAGCCGCCATGATCACCCCCGCTTCCTTCCGCAAGATCTTCCAGGGCGTCGCAACGCGCCGACAGATGTTCCACCTGTTCGATCGCCATGCGCAGGCGCCGATGAGCAAGGCGCGCTATACCGGCCGTCTCTATGACGGCGAATGGTTCGAGATTGGTCGAGCTGAGTATGACTATATGTTCGAAATCCTGCCGCCGCTGTGGATGCGTGGCGAGATGTTTGCCATGCGCGAGTTCATGAGCGGCTCGATTACCAGCGTATTCTTGGCCCTCGGGATGAACAGGCGCATCCGCTATTTCCACGGCTATTGCGACATGCTGGCCAAGGGCTCGGCTGAGCGCCTGCGCGACATCATCCTCGCGCGGGAACGCCAGCCCGAGCCGGCAATGACGCGGGCCGAACAGCTCGACCACATCTGGAGCACCACGCCGGCCGACTATCGCGGCTATGCCGGAGAGGGCTGGCTGGAGCAGCATCGGGACAAGACCATCCTGATCAATGGTGGTGCACAAGGGGCCGTGCTGACTCTGCTGGAGGATCTATCGCCGCAGCAGCTGCAGCGATTGGCGTCCCTGGCCGAGCCGGTCGCGGCCTGACGGGGAGGTATGGCGATGTTCACCTTTCCCATTCCGGCCGTTCGCCAGGTCATCGAGCGTGGCATGGCTGACGCTGCCGCCAATGCCGGATTCCGCAATCCTCATTATGGGTTGGCGGCCGGCAAGGACGAGCAGCCGGGGCTCTGGCTGGTCGGCGACCAGGGTGTCTACATCATGTCGAATGGAAAACTCGCCGAGGGACGCGGTGCACTCGTCATCTATACCGAAGAATGCCACCCGGCCGGCGAGCCTTGGTGGGATTATAAGCGCCGCCATTTTGGGGCAGATGACGGTATCCAGTTCCTCGATGCAGAAGGCGTCCTGCGCACCATCAATGGCCCAGCGGGCGCCACCCACCTCACCGTTCGATCGGCCGAGGCCAGCATCACGCTGACCGCGATCCGACGCTGAGCCTGCCTTAGCGAGCCTGATCCGCGCGCAGAGCGCCGTTCAATCTCCATCCGCACCACCCGCGCATTCCAGTCCTGCCGGCACTGTTCCGGCAGGACGATGCTGCGCGCCCCAAAACCTAAGGAAATCTCCCAATGGCGTATGACGACCCCTTCACTCTCAATCTCTTCGGTGGCACCGCGCAGCCGTTCAGTCTCGGCGTGACCGCGTTCACGGCGGTTCTCGACGACGATGCCGGGGGCGATGACGGCACTCCTGTTCTGCCTGCACCGGCGCTTCCCGTCGCGGAGCGCGCACTGGCACCGCGCCAACCAATGGCGCGTGGCGCGGACTACCGCCTGTCCGGCGTACGCGGGCTTGCAAAATCATGGCGCGACCGCGCCCGCGACAATCTCGCGGCGATCCGGCTGGCGGCCAGGATCGCCGGCGAGCACCGTCCAGCGACTGTCGCGGAACAGGCGGCGCTGATCCGGTTTGCCGGGTTCGGGGAATCTGAGCTGGCCAACGGCATCTTCCGTCGTCCGGGTGAAGGGCAATTCCGCGCCGGCTGGGACGATCTCGGTACCGAGCTGGAAGCCATTGTTGATGCCGGTGACTACGCCTCGCTGGCGCGCTGCACCCAATATGCGCATTTCACCCCCGAATATATGATCCGGGCGATCTGGACCGGATTGCAGCGCCTGGGCTGGCGCGGCGGTCGTGTGCTCGAGCCCGGTATCGGCACCGGGCTGTTTGCCGCGCTAATGCCCGAGCAATTCCGTGACGTCTCGCACTTCACCGGGATTGAGATTGATCCCGTTACCGCCCGCATGGCGCAGCTGCTGCATCCCAGCGCCAATATCCTCAAGGCAGATTTTGCGCGCACCGAGCTGCCGGCGCAGTTCGATCTGGCGATCGGTAATCCGCCGTTCTCGGACCGGGTCGTGCGCAGCGATCGCGCGTTTCGCGCCCATGGGTTTCGGTTGCATGACTACTTCATCGTCAAGGCCATCGACCGGCTCAAGCCTGGGGGCCTCGCTGCCTTCGTCACCTCCAGCGGCACATTGGACAAGGCCGATGCGCGGGCCCGCGCGCATATCGCGTCAATGGCCGATTTGATCGTGGCGATCCGCCTCCCCGAGGGCAGTTTTCGGGCCGATGCCGGCACCGACGTGGTGGTGGACATCTTGTTTTTCCGCAAGCGCCGGGACGGTGAGGCTCAAGGCAATGCCGACTGGCTCGACCTTGCCGAAATTCACCCCGCCACGACGGAGGACAGTGCCATCCGCGTCAATCGCTGGTTCGCCACCCGTCCCGATCTGGTGCTGGGCACCCACGCCCTGACGTCAGGGCCATTTGGCGACGCCTATACCTGCCTGCCGCACACCGGCGTCGATTTCGACGCGGCCCTAGCCAAGGCCATACAGGCTCTTCCGGCCGCAATTTATGACGGAGAACCCGAAATCATCACGGTCGACGCCACCGAGGCGGCGCGCGGGATGGCCGATGGTGCTCCAGATATCGCCACCCGGGAAGGCAGTTACTTCGTTGGCCAGAATACCGCGCTGATGCAAAGGATCGAGGGGCAGGCCGTGACCATCACCGTCCGGAAGGGCAGGGGGTCCGATGGCGTGCCGGAGAAACACACAAGCATCATCCGCAAGCTGATCCCGATCCGGGACGCGGTGCGGGAGGTACTCAAGGCGCAGGAGCAGGACCGTCCGTGGAAGCCGGCCCAGGTCAAGCTGCGCATCGCCTGGTCCAGTTTCGTGCGCGAGTTCGGTCCGATCAACTTCACCACGGTTGCCACCAGCGAAGACGAGGCCACCGGAGAGGTGCGCGAAACCCATCGCCGGCCGAACCTGCAGCCGTTTCTCGATGATCCCGATTGCTGGCTGGTTGCTTCCATTGAGGATTATGACCTCGAAACCAATACCGCGCGGCCGGGGCCGATCTTCACCGAACGGGTTATCGCGCCGCCCGCGGCGCCAGATATCACCTCGCCCGCCGATGCGCTGGCTGTGGTGCTGAACGAACGCGGCCACGTTGATGTCGATCACATTGCCGAGTTGCTGCATCGGGACGTCGATGCAGTAATTGCCGAACTGGGCGACACCATCTTCCGCGATCCCGCGGATGGATCATGGCAGACCGCTGATGCCTATCTCTCCGGCGCCGTACGCTCCAAGCTGGTGGTTGCCGAAGCGGCGGCGGCCCTTGATCCCGACTTCGAACGCAATGTCCGAGCGCTGGTCGCGGTGCAGCCCGCTGACCTGCGCCCGTCCGATATCACCGCTCGCCTCGGCGCGCCGTGGATCCCCGCCGCTGATGTCGTTGCCTTCGTCCAGCAGACGATGGGTGCCGAAATCAAGATCCACCACATGCCGGAGCTGGCATCCTGGACCGTCGAGGCAAGGAAACTGGGCTGGATGGCGGCCGGCACCTCGGAATGGGGCACCGAGCGTCGCCACGCCGGCGAGCTGATCGCAGATGCCCTGAACAGTCGCGTGCCGCAGATTTTCGACATCATCAAGGAGGGCGATAGCGAAAAGCGCGTGCTCAATGTCGTCGATACCGAAGCGGCCAAGGAGAAGCTCACCAGGATCAAGACGGCGTTCCAGAGCTGGATCTGGTCCGATCCCGATCGTACCGACCGGCTGGCGCGGCTCTATAATGACCGCTTCAACAATATCGCCCCGCGAATATTCAACGGCGATCATCTGCAACTGCCGGGCGCCTCAGGCGCCTTTTCGCTGTATGGGCACCAGAAGCGCGGTATCTGGCGTATCATCTCGGCCGGCTCGACCTACCTTGCCCATGCCGTAGGCGCCGGCAAAACCATGACCATGACGGCGGCGGTCATGGAGCAGAAGCGTCTCGGGTTGATCGCCAAGGCCATGCTGGTGGTGCCGGGGCACTGTCTGGCGCAGGCGGCGCGCGAGTTTTTGGCACTCTATCCGATGGCCAGGATTCTGGTGGCCGACGAGACCAATTTTACCAAGGACAAGCGACACCGCTTCCTCAGCCGCGCCGCGACGGCCAATTGGGAGGCGATCATCATCACCCATTCGGCTTTCAGGTTCATCGCTGTGCCGTCGGCCTTCGAGCAACAGATGGTCCAGGACGAGCTGGAGCTCTACGAAGCGCTGATGACCAAGGTCGAAAGCGATGACCGGGTGTCGCGTAAGCGGCTGGAACGCCTGAAAGAAGGGCTCAAGGAGCGGCTTGAGGCGCTGGCGACTCGCAAGGATGACCTCCTCACAATCTCAGAGCTCGGCATCGACCAGATCATCGTCGATGAAGCGCAGGAATTCCGCAAGCTCAGCTTCGCCACCAATATGAGCACCCTTAAGGGCGTTGATCCGAACGGCTCACAGCGCGCCTGGGACCTTTATGTCAAATCCCGCTTCGTCGAGACCAAAAATCCCGGCCGGGCCCTGGTGCTGGCGTCGGGCACCCCGATCACCAACACGCTGGGCGAAATGTTCTCGGTACAGCGCTATCTTGGCTATGAGGCGCTGGCGCAGCGTGGTCTGCACGAGTTTGACGCCTGGGCCAGCACCTTTGGCGATGTCACAACCGAACTCGAGCTGCAGCCTTCCGGCAAATACAAGCCGGTGACGCGCTTCGCCACCTTCGTCAACGTCCCTGAGCTGATCGCCATGTTCCGCTCTTTTGCGGACGTGGTGCTGCCCGAGGATTTGCGGACCTATGTCAAGATCCCTTCGCTGGCTACTGGTGCCCGCCAGATCAGAACCTCAAAACCATCCGCTGCCTTCAAACGCTACCAGATGATGCTCGATGCCCGTATCAAAGCCATCGAACAGCGCGAGGGTCCGCCCGAGCCGGGGGACGACATCCTGCTCTCGGTCATCACCGATGGCCGCCATGCCGCGATCGACCTGCGCCTGGTTGATGTTGACCATGACGATGAGCCGGCGAACAAGCTCAATGATCTCGTCGCCAACGCCCATCGCATCTGGCAGGAGACCATGGACAACCGTTATCGCCGCGCTGATGGCAAGCCGTTCGAACTGCCCGGCGCGGCGCAAATGATCTTCTCCGATCTTGGCACGATCAATGTCGAGAAGAGCCGTGGGTTCTCGGCCTATCGCTGGATCAGGAATGAACTGGTCCGCCGCGGTGTCCCCGCGGAAGAAATTGCCTTCATGCAGGACTTCAAAAAGTCCGAGGCCAAGCAGCGCCTGTTCGGCGATGTCAGGGCTGGCAAGGTCCGCTTCCTGATCGGGTCGTCGGAAACCATGGGCACTGGAGTCAATGCCCAGCTGCGCCTCAAGGCCCTGCATCATCTCGACGTGCCCTGGTTGCCATCGCAGATCGAGCAGCGTGAAGGCCGCATCCAACGGCAGGGCAATCAGCATGAGGTCGTCGATATCTATGCTTATGCCACGGAGGGCTCAATGGACGCGCAGATGTGGCAGAACAACGAGCGCAAGGCCCGGTTCATCGCCGCGGCACTGTCCGGCGATACCTCCGTCCGCCGGTTGGAGGATATGGGGGAAGGGCAGGCGAACCAGTTCGCCATGGCAAAGGCCATTGCCTCGGGCGACCCGCGATTGATGCAGAAGGCAGGTCTGGAAGCCGATATCGCCCGACTGGAACGGCTGCGCGCCGCGCATCTCGATGACCAGCATGCCATTCGGCGCCAGATCCGCGATGCCGAACGCGATATCGTACAGGCGACGCGGCGGATTGGGGAAATCGGACAGGACATCGAAAGGCTGGTGCCTACGGCCGGTGATGCTTTTGCCATGAACGTCATCGGCACAGCGTTTGTCGAGCGCAAGCTTGCCGGCCGTGCGTTGATGAAGGAAATTCTTACCCTGGTGCAACTCCAGCAGGAAGGCGGCAGGGTGATCGGCTCGGTCGGCGGGTTCGACCTCGAGTATTCCGGCGAACGCTTCGGGCGCGACGGCTATCGCTACGCCACCATGCTGTTGCGATCGGGTTACGAAGACGAGGTCGAACTTCCGGTCACCACGACGCCGATTGGCGCTGTCGCCCGTCTGGAGCATGCGTTGGGCGATCTCGAGGGAGAGCGGGATGGCCATAAACGCCGGCGTGATGAGGCCCGACCGCGCCTGGCATCATACAAGTCCCGGATCGGCGAAACCTTCGCCTTTGCCGCCGACCTTGACCATAAGCGCCGTGAACTGGCCGATATCGAAACCCTGCTTGCCGCCAGCGCCGGCAACGATGGCCTCACAACACCTGACGATGCAATTGCGGCCTGAAGCCGGTGCCGCTCAATGTCGAGAGGCGTCGATTTTCTCGGCGAGCCAAGTCTTGATCCGTTCGAGCAGGCCATTGGGCAGCCGCAACGAGATCGCGGTCGAGGACGGCTTGAGATTGGGCAGGTGGGTGCGCTCCGCCTGGCTCCAGTCGACATGTTTGCTGGAGTCGTTGGCCTCCCAGAAAGCGCGCTCCTCGGCCTCCGATGCAAAAGTCGGAGCCGGCTTAGGTGTCTTGCTCATACGAGCCAGCCTCCCCCATAGCGCGGCTGAGACCAATGCGGTCTCGGCCGCGGGTCACGCCATCTTGCGCGTCATGCGCAAGTCTTTGACCAGCTCGGGGTGCTGGTCAAGCAGGCGTAGCAATTGGCTTGTTGGGCCGCTCGGTTCGATCAGCCCGCGCTCGTATTTGTCGAAAGCGTTCTCGCCGACTTTCAACAGGCCTCCTGCCTCACGCTGCGAGAGCTTTAGCTTTTTGCGGACCCGCCGGATGGTGTCCGGCGTGGGAATGCCTTCGATCTCTTCCTTGAGCGCCCTGAGCGCAGCATCGGTAACGGCCATATCGTCGCCAACATGGATGCCGTCATTGCTACCTGTTGGGTAGTATCCGGGGAGTTCGACCGTGGCGCTCTTACCCTTAAAGGTGACGGTGAATGCGCGTACATCCCGGTACAGCGTCTCACCGGTTTCCGGTGAGGTCATCGTCTCGGGTAGTTCTTTCCTCAATGCCGCCATTGTCATTTCTCCTTGAACGACATCCCCACAAACTCTGTGATGACGTCCGCTTGGAATTTCACGTAGAGCACCAGGCCACGAGCCGGAACATAGTAGACGTCCTGCCAGACTCGGTGGTCGGCAAAGGTCGTCATCGACTTGACGAACATGTGTCTTTCTACCGCTTCGATCGTCTCGGCCACCCCATTCCGATCGAAACCCAATGCGAGTGCGTCACGCAGTGCCGATGAGGTCATCGCCAGTGTTTCGGCCGCCCCGAGCGCCAATTTTATGGCCTCGAGATCGTAGGTTGGACGCTTCTTCTCCATGTCTCCATATGCCACCTTAATGGTGGCGGTTCAAGAGGAGAGGGCTACGAAGGGGAGGGACAAAACAAAACATAGGAACCGGCTCGCTGATCGGTCGAGCCGGCGACGCTGACGCTCAACCGTCCGTCTCGCGATCCCGGCCGCGTCGTCCCGCGCAGGGCTGAAAGCCCCGCTAGGCCTGCCGGGCAGGGATACTCGCCAAGCAGTTGCACCGGCCCGCCCGCTCAGCGGGCTGGGGGAGGTCTTCGAAAGGAAGACGGAAAAGGACCCGCGATAGGTGGTGTCCGCAACCCGAAATGGAGCATCCCCATGGAACTCAAGTTTATCGATCCGCGCGCGCTCAAGGACAATCCTGACAAAGCCCGGCGCAGCAATTCCAGCCCGCAAGCTGACGCCTTGCTGCTGGCCACGATCAAGGCCGTTGGCATTGTGCAACCGCCTGTGGTCGCTCTCGAAGCCGATGGCGGCAACGGCTTCGTTATCGATGCAGGGCATCGCCGGGTGAAGCAGGCGATCGCCGCGGGTCTCGAAGAGATCGCCGTTTTGGTGATCGAACGGGCCAAGGACGGTGGCGCCATGCGGTCGCTGGCAGAAACGCTCGCCCACGAGCACCTCAACCCCGTCGATCAGTGGCGCGCCATTGACCGGCTCATAGCGCTCGGTTGGACCGAGGAGGCCATCGCCAGCGCTTTGGGGTTGCCAGTCCGCCAGATCAAGAAGTTGCGCCTGTTGGCCAACGTCCTGCCCGTCATGCTCGACCACATGGCCACAGGTGATATGCCCGATGAGCGCCAGCTGCGCACCATCGCGTCGGCCCCGCTCGATGAGCAGAAAGAGGTCTGGAAGAAGCACAAGCCATCCAAGAATGATCGACAGGTGACTTGGTGGAGTGTGGCGCAGGGCCTAACCAAGACCCGCATGCATGCCAAGCATGCCAGCTTTGGTGACGAGCTGGCTCAGGCCTACGGCATCGCCTGGGTCGAGGACCTGTTCGCGCCGGCCGACGAGGACGGCCGCTACACCACCGATGTTGAGGCCTTTCTCGGTGCGCAGCAGGAGTGGATGACCAACAATCTGCCCAGGCGCGGGGTCATTGCTGAGGTCGGCAGCTATGGCGAGGTCAAGCTGCCGCCCAAGGCTGAACGCGTCTATGGCAAGCCCAGCAAGTCCGACCACACCGCCCTGTATCTTGACCGCGAGGGCCGGGTGCAGGCGCAGGCCTATCGGCTACCGGCGGCCAAGAAGCCGAAGGGGGCTGCCGGCGCAGTTGATAGCGATGGTGAGGATCCCATCGTCACCACCAAACCGCGCCCGGACGTGACGCGCAAGGGCGGCGAAATGATCGGTGACCTGCGCACCGACGCGTTGCATGAGGCGCTGTCCCACGCGCCGATCGAGGACGATACGCTGATGGCGTTGCTGGTTCTGGCCTTTGCCGGACAGAATGTCAGCGTGGCGTCCGGCGCCCGCGATATCTCGTATTATGGGGCCGCGAGCCTGGGGCAACATGCGGCGTTGCTGTTCGATCAGCAGGGCAAACTCGACTTTGATATGGACACGCTGCGCATTGCTGCCAGGTCAGTACTGGTCGATGTCTTGTCGTGCCGTGAGAACCGTTCGGCCAGCGGCATTGTTGCCCGGGTCGCCGGGGACGTCATCGCCGCAGACGGCCACCTGCCGAACATGGGGACGGAGGAATTCCTGTCCTGTCTATCGCGCCCAGCGCTCGAAGCCGCCTGCACGGACGCTGCCGTCCTGCCGCGGCAAAAGGTCAAGGACACGCGCACAGCCCTGGTGGAGCATTTCAGGGAGGGGCGCTTCGTGCACTCGGCCGCGCGTTTTGCGCCGGATCCGGCAATGCTGAGCACCTGGCTCGCCAAGTACGAGCCGACCGAAGCCGAGGACGATGGGCCCGGCGTTGCCGATATCCAGCCGGACAAAACCACCCGCGATGCCGCTGACCATGGCGCTATTGGAGTCGATGACGACACTAGCTGGGCCGTCGCTGCCGAATAGGCACCCCGTCAATTTTTTCGACTGATCCCGCCGCTGACAATCCCGTTGGCGGCGGCTTTGTTTCACCGTGAGTATAATGGAGGACAAGATGTCCGCTCATCTGATCTTCGACCTGGCGCCACTGGGCTCGGTCATCCGCTATTCCGACGGCCTGCCACGCCCACCGGAGCACCATCGCAGGAAGCTCTCCACGTGGCAGAATACCAATGGCGGCGGCCGTCTGGTCCGCAAGCAGGCCGAACAGCGTGTTGGCAACACCATCATTCCCGCCAGTATCACGCTGCACGAAGGCGATCATGGCAGCCGCGACATTATCGTGCGGCGGGTGTTTCGGAGGTTCTCGGTGACCAGCGCCCTGAAATTTGTCGTCGCCGAGCGCCCCGCCATCGGCGCAGTCCGCGTATTCGATCGGGCAGGGAAGAATGCCGAACTCGTCCATCTCGCTTCCCACCGCGCGGCAGCGGAGGAATGGCTGACGCGCCATGGTTATCCCAATGCCGTTCTGGATGAGGTCACGACCGACGTGGTTGCGGCTGATGTCGTCGAGGGGAGGGCGGCAGCATGAGCGCGCTTGCTCCATCGATCGAGACGAGCAACTCAACTCTCGGAATTCCGGGGGTTGAGTTTGGTCGCAGCGCCGACAGTATGCTGGTAGCGCGCGTCGGCGATCATGCCTTCACCATGGTCCCTGCCCGTGACGGCCAGCATTTTCTGGCCAGCGGCTGGCGCATCGACCGGCCGCTTGAGCAATGGCGTCGCGACGATTTCTACGGCCATTCCGGCGAACTTGCCGATGACGCGGATTTCCGGGCCAAAGTCTTGGAGAACGCGGTGCATCAGCAGGAAAAATCTGTACTCGGTCGCCGGAATATCCGTTCGTCTGCCAATACCCCTTGGGGGGCCTCGCAGGAGGCGACGGTCTATGGCGACGGCGTGACCTGCCATTCGACGGCCCGCCACGGCGGTTTTCACCTGTCGGCCGAACGCAACACCATGGTCCATGCCATGCTGCGGGTTCGGAGTGGCTGGTACGAAGAAGATGCCGAATGGGCGATCGTCGCCCTGAGCTTCCCGCATCTGTTCACCACCTTCGAGCGCTGGCACGCGGACCGCACGATCAAGGATTCATGGCCCGACGCCTGGGAAGCAATCTTTGGCACCGTTCTCGCTCCGGGCGAATCCCAAACGAAAGACCGTCGCGCCTTTCAGGCGAAACATGCCGCCGACTGGATTGTCGTCTCCGCGATCACCTCTGACCAGCAACAGGGCTTCGTCGAGGTTGTTGCTACTCCGGGCGGCAAGCGTGGGCCGGGAACGGCAGAACGGCGCTTCCTGGTGCCGTCCGCCGAGTATGACATGGGACGCTTCGGTTTTGTCATCGATCCCGACCGCCATGCCGATTATGACGGCCCATCCAGCTTTGTCGGCTGGCATGGGAGGACGCGGTGACCGCCCCCACGAGTATCCAGATCCGGTTGTTCCGACTCGAGGAGGCGCGCCGCCAGACCCAGCACCAGCTCGATCTGATCGATCGGCAGATTGTTCGCCGCATGACCGGGCCGATCCCGAAACTGGCGCCGAAACGAACCGCCTATCAGCGTAGCAAGACGCCAGACCCGGACACCTTTCTCGAGCGCTATCGCGGCGAACTAAAAGCGCTCACCGCCGAGCGCCAGCCCGAAATAGATGCGCTTGCGCGTCGGCTCGCACACCAGGATGACGCGATTGCCATCCTGCGCGAGCCACAAAGCCCGCGGTCATCCCACGCCGCCTGATCCATATCTGTTCACCACCAGCTGGCAATCTGTCATATTGGAAACAATGGAGGTTTCGCGAATGGATGACTGGACGCGCGCCGCATTCGAGCGACTGCTGAACCTGGCGCAGAGCGATACGGGGCAATCCCGGCGTGCCGCCAATTTCCTGCTGGCATGGTGGAATGCGGATAGTCTGGGCGTCTTCGACATTGCCGATCTGTTCGGTGTCGACAGCGCTATCGCCGCGGATATGGGCATGGTGTTCACCTGGCTTGCCGGGCAGGATGTTGCGAGCTACCCACCGAATATCGTGCTGCGATCGAGGCACTGATCGAGCAATGGCGCCCCGACGTCTGGGCCAGGATCAAGGCATCAGGCTGATCGTGATGACGCCTACCGTTTGCGGGCGAACGCGGTTCGCAGCACCAGGCCCTGATGGTGACGTGCCGGTAGTCGATCTCTTCGGGATTGCCGATGCGGCGGGTCGAGCGGATGACCGTTCCCTGTTTCAGGGCCTGCCCGGCGCCCTTGACCTTGAGGGCGTTGATTAGCACCACGGTATCGCCATAGGCCTGCACATTGCCGGAGGCGTAGCCCACGTCGTTCGTGGCCACCGCTGCTACTGCAACCTCCGGGGCGGGCCATCGTTCGCCGCTTGCCCTCGTCATAGATATTCCATCGTCATCGCTGGTCATGCACGCCGCTATTGTAGATGCGGGCCGGCATGCCAATCCTCATGTCGCAATTGAGGTTGGGGCCGGCCGGAGCAAACCGCGTGCGATGCTGCAGGTCGGCATCCGGCGAACGATTGGATGGGGCGGTGCCGTCCCGCTCGATACCCTTTTCTATTGCAGTCGTTCCGGTCAGCACCCATGCCGGTTATCCCCTCGGGTTTGTGGAGCGGTCTAAACCGGCAGGCGTCGCCGTCAAGGCCGCTGCGCGCCGCGATGCGGCCGGGGTCGCCGGTCTCGACACGTCAGGCCCGCGCCCTGCGCGAGGGCTGTCGCCCTGCTGGTTCGCAAGCCTGGCCTGCTCGCCCCTGTCGCCCCCGGACCCTGAGGCCGCTGCTGTCCCGCCGGTTTTCTTGGACCGCACCCGAAGGGATGACCGGCATGGGGCCGGTCCAAGCCTTCGGCGCAGACAAAAGGATCACGCACATGACCAGGACCACTCGCACCACCGCTTCTTCCTCCAAGACCGCCCAATTCCGCAAGGGCATCACACTCGAAATGGTCCGGCTTGCCTGCCCGGACGCCAATCAGGCCGCCATGATCTCGGAAAGCTTCGGCCTTCCCGTTCTCGACAGCGACGGTATCCGGGAGCTTCATGAGCGCATGATTATCGAAACGGCCGACAGTCTCGGCGAAGGGCTGGGCGAACGGGCCATGCAGATCCATCTGCAGCGCATCGTCGGCGCCTATGTGGGGTCCGCCCATGGCGCCGGTCAGTTCTACAGCCGAGCGGTGACCGAAGCCCGCGATGCAACGGCCAAGTCCGCCAATGACGCCCGAGACGAGGACATGGGTGGTCCGGTCGGCTTCGACAGCGCCGCCCAGCGCAAGCGCGAGTTCGCAGCCGATATGGGCGTCCAGGCCCACGCCCTCAGAATGGCGGCCGAGGGCGCTATCGTGGCCTACGAGCACGTCGTCGGCGAGAGCTGGAAGCCCTTCGAGCGGGCCGTCGAAAATCCGGGCCAGACCGTTGATCGCAAGGCCGCCGAACTGCAGATGGCGGCTTTCGGCTGAGCCGCAAGGGCGGAGCTTCGGCTCCGCCCGCAAGCTCAGGTTTCCAGCTGTGGGCGTGTCGGGACACGACCCACACACTAATCCGCCTCGCGGAAACGGCTATCGGATTGCTGGCGAAGCGCTGTCCAGCCGTTCAACTGCAGCGGGCTCGGAAGCCGCGTTATGCAGCGTGGCCCAGTCATCGGGCGGATTGCCGTTCTCCAACGTCCCCTTGAAGACTTTGCAGGCATCGGATTTCGCGCCATAAGTCCGCAGCGTCGTTTCATCGTTGACCCAGGCAAAGATGATGACTTTCGCGGTCGAGTCGTAGCGGAAGAACAACCTGAACCGACCACTCCCGAACTTTGCCCGAAACCAGTGCTTGTTAGCCTCGCCCAGCGTCGAACCCTGCCGATAGACGGTCGCGGTCGGATCAGCCGGAATCGTCTGGAACACGAGCTTGTTTAAAGCCGCCAAGAGTTTGGTGTTCGCGTTCTTTTGGTATTGGTCAGGCTTGTTTGCCTTCAACACGTCGACAGCCTTGGTCAGCTTTTCCAACTGATCGAGAAAGAGGGGATGCGCGAAAATGGTCCATCCATTGATCGTGAGCATGACTAGAGTGCGACATCCCCGTCGATCTCGGCATCGAGGTCAACGTCCATATTTCCAACGAGCGCGGCCATACGATCCCGCAGGGTGGCGGGCAGCGCGACGACGGACGTGCCGGGGTGCTTTTTCATGTCCTGCGCCAGAAATTCGAGGAAGTGATCGACGATGGGGTCACTCGCCTCGGTTGTCGCCTTCTCGACATAGACCCGGTGCTGGTCGTCAACGAAAAAGGCGATGCGTCCACCATAATCCACGCCCAAAGCCTGCCGGACAACCTTGGGAACGGTGGTCTGGCCCTTCGCGGTGATGGTGCTTTCTTCTTTCAGCAACGCAGCCATAGTGGGCTCCCAACTTGATCTTTGATAGACGTAAGGAATATTCCTTACCATGTCAAGGTGACCTCAGTCTCTGGCTATGGGGCCGGTAAATGCTCGGCGACGTTTCCATGCATGAAATGTCCGCTTCCTGCCTGGGTTACGACCAAAGCCGCCCTTTCAGTTCCACCCCAATGTGGGCGATTTTGAACGACGATGATTTGCTCATTCCTCCTGACATCAAGGTGCCTAGCTACGAGGCCATACGACACCGCATGAGGCATGCAGCCGGAGGTGTCCAATCCCGCTCTCTCGGGATGGCTTTCCTGTTCCGGCTCCGGATCTTCCACGATCAACCCACGAGGGGTCCGCTAGCAAGCTGCGGCCGCTTGTCTTTGCCTGCGCGGTGATCGCGCCCGGAGCCGGACACTGACGGAGCCATCGAGCGGGAATGGCCCGCTCCAAAGATGGAGCCTCAGATGTCGCACAACCTCGAACTCGCCCAAAAGCACGCCTGGAAGCTCGCCCGCACCCTCATGGCCCCAGTCATCCTCTTCCAGGTCGACAACGAGTTCGGAGTCATCCCGGCAGATGAGCTCGACGGCGCCGAAATTGAAATCCTCTTCGAGTACGATCCCTATTGTGGCGGCCGGTCGGTGCACTGAACCGCCGCTCTTTCGGACGGTATCCGGGCGGCGCGTTGCGCCGCCCTTCTTCTTGTTGCTGCGCCTTTGGTCCCGTCCCGCCATCGGTCTTGCCAGACCCGGTGCATCGCGCAACGGCTTTGCCGTCCTCCTCTTTGTTCCGGCCCCTGTCGGGGTGCGCGACCCCCTGATTGGTCCGGCTTGTCGTCCGCCGTGACGGGGCCGCGATCGGCGCGGCCTCCAGTATGGAGGTTTATGAAAATGAGCAGAAAAGAGCAGAGCGAAACCCGTGTTGATATCTATGCGCGGATTACCGAGCGGATTGTCGCGCAGCTGGAGCAGGGGGTGTGCCCCTGGGTGCAGCCGTGGAGCGCGGGAAATGCAGCAGGGCGTATCACCAGACCGTTGCGTCACAATGGCGAACCATATTCTGGTATGAACGTGCTGCTGCTGTGGTCAGAGGCCATGGCGCGGGGCTATGCCGCGTCGATGTGGATGACGTTCAAGCAGGCCAGCGACTTGGGCGCCCATGTCCGCAAGGGAGAGACCAGCGCCACCGTGATCTATGCCAGCCGGTTCACCAAGACCGAGACTGACGCCCGCGGCGACGAGATGGAGCGGGACATTCCATTCCTGCGCGCCTATGGCGTGTTCAATGTCGAGCAGATCGAGGGCCTGCCCGAGCACTATTACCACCGTCCGGCGCCGGTCTCCGATCCGGTGAAACGGATTGAGAACGCCGACACCTTCTTTGCCAATGCTGGTGCGGATCTCCGCCATGGCGGTGCGCAGGCCTACTATGTGCCGTCCTCTGACCATATCCAGATGCCGCCCTTCGAAACGTTCCGGGATGCGGCGTCCTATGTCGCGGTCCTCAGCCACGAGCATATTCACTGGACGGCGAAACCGAACCGCGTCGGCCGCGATCTTAGTCGCTATGCCAAAGACAGGTCGGAGCGGGCCCGGGAGGAACTCGTTGCTGAGATAGGGTCGGCCCTGTTGTGTGCCGATCTCGGTATCGTCCCCGAACTCGAGCCACGCCCGGATCACGCTGCCTACCTCGCAAGCTGGCTTACGGTGCTGGCTGATGACAAGCGCGCCATCTTCCAGGCCGCCGCCCATGCGCAGCGGGCGGTCAACTATCTGCATGCCCTGCAGCCGGCTACTTCCAAAGAGCACGAGGCCGCCTGAGCGCCGGTCATGTCCTATCTCCACACTGGCACCCATAAATCGGTCCCATCGCAATGAAGAAGTGTCGGCGGGGCGTCCGTTGGGGCGTCCCGCTGCAATCGATGCCTGAGGTGCAAGGCTGAGATTGGATTGATAGCGAGTGCCACGCCGGTCGTGATGGGGTGATGCCGATGCAGGGTCGCCTGTCTTCATTCCGGTCGTTCCTGCGACGGGCACGTCCATCTGCGTCCTCGATGTGGCTGGTCTGACCGCAGGCCGAACTCGCTGCGCTCGCTCTCGCTCTTATCCCCGCAACAGCCGGTTTCAGCTTTCTTCCCCTGTGCGCTGTGCGCTCATTCCTCGCGGAACAAGAAAGCCTTTCCCGGCCGCCCTCCATTGCATTTCGGCCCTTTGGGTGCGGCTCGAACGCCTCCGGTCTGTCGACCGCTATCGAGGGCGCGATGGTCGCGACCCGAGAAACCAAAGGAATGAGACAAATGGCAACCATCGGCATCTTCACCACCACCGCCAACGGCTTCACCGGTTCGATCAAGACCCTCAGCCTCAACGTCAAGGCACGCTTCGAGCGCGTCGAAACCCCCTCTGATAAGGGCCCTCACTTCCGCATCTTTTCCGGTGCCGTGGAGCTGGGTGCGGCCTGGCAGAAGGTCTCCAAGGAAACCGAGCGCGACTACCTCTCAGTCAAGCTGGACGATCCGAGCTTCCCGGCTCCGATTTACGCCACCCTGATCGAGGTGGACGGCGAAGAAGGCCTCCAGCTGATCTGGTCTCGCCCCAACCGGGACTGAGCCTTGCTACAGGACCCCGCCGCAAGGCGGGGTTCCTCCTGTGCAGGAGGAAGCCGGCACCAGGCGTCGAGCCTGCTTCCGGCTTTTTGGCGCCAACCGGATGGAGTGGGGGTCTGCTCAGATCGTCCGAGTCTGCCATGTCGGCCCGCCGGCCTCGAGGACGAGTGGTACCCCCAAAATGCTGGCGCATTTCGGCTCCCCCACCCGCCGGCTCCGCCGGTCGCTTGCACGATCCCTGACCCCTCCGCTCCGCCATGACAGCCGGTGTCGTCTTTCACCAACATCACGGAGACGGTCCATGTCGATCGATCAGCATATCGAGGAATTGCACGCCGAGCTGCGGAATGCCGTCTATTGGGACGAGCGCCGCGAGATTGAAACGGAACTGGAACTGGCCGTTGCCGAGCGCGATGTGACGCTGGCGGAGGCCTACGCCGAGATTAGCGCCGAGCCTCCCTTCTAGGGAGGCTGTCATCAGCGCCGCTGCGGTTCTATGCGGTGCTGATCAATCTGCTGGAGATGGCCGACCATGGATCGGCCGTGCTGGCTACTAACCGTTTAGGGCATCCTTGATCGCTTTGGCCGGCGTGAAGGTCAGTTTTTTCGACGCGGCGATCTTTATCGTTGCACCGGTCGAAGGGTTGCGACCGTCCCGCTCTGGAGACGCCTTCACCTTGAACTTGCCAAATCCCGGAAAAGAAGTTTCCGCATCGGACTTGGCAGCATCAACGATCTGCCTGAGCACGCTCTCTACAATCGTCTTGGCCTGGGCCTTCGTCAGGTTCTGCTCTGCAGCGATCTTGTCGGCAATTTCGTTCGTCGTTGTCATTCGATATTTCCCTATGCTCCTGGCTCCACCTCTTCTATGGCAATGAAATGCAGCCTGCGAAAGTGGTTGAGGCATCAGTCCTGACCGCCAATTCACAGAAAGCCGCAAAAACAAGCGCATTCAAGCGGCGAATGGTCGAGGTTCCCAGCACCAGCACCAGCACCAGCTCAGTCGCTGTAGCCGCGTCGCTGCTTTGTCCGCTGTAATCTTGCCATGGCACTCATGGCCTCTTCGGCCTCATCGAAGGTTTCCATCATTGACTGGCCGTTGGTGCCGATCCGGCCCCAGTTTCGAATGACCGATGCACCACCAAACAATGTCGGCTGGATCGCAAGCGAGTAGAACCGACGCATGTTCTGCGTTGGGTCGATACGGCACAGATGAATGGGGCGATCAGCATCACTCGACATGCCGGGAGTCTCGCTGCCTTTGGAAACGGTGTCCAATGACTTTCCTGAATCGCAGCGGTCGGTTCGATTCACGCAGCTTATGAGCGTTTCACCATTCCCTTTCCGTTTGTAGAACAACGGAATGATTTCCAGTTGGGATTGGCGAGCCGCTTTGCAGCGGATGGGCTCTATTCGCCGCCGGCTGACGCTCACGGAACCCGCCTGGCGGTTTCCGCGCATTTCGCGTGACGATCCCGCTCGCAGTTGCCACACAGGCTCTATTCGGGCTTCGGGTCCGTGGCGCGGGCGGTGCGGACATCAACGATGTCTCCATCCCGCCAGCTTCACAACGAAATATCGTGGCGGATCAACATGGGTACGCGTGCGTAAGTTGCAGGGTCATGCTTTCCCGCGCGCATGGAATCTGTTTGCGCTGACGATCGAGCGCATGTCCTCACGCCGGAACCAGATGGCACGACCGCAGCGTAGTGGTGCATTGCCTGCAGTAAAAACGATCTGCTCGTCACCGCGCATGCGCAGCACTTCCTCCGGCAGGATCAGCGGTCGCGCGGCCAGCTGCCTGGAGCGTGTGCGGGACGATCCGGACATGGCCGAGGACCGGCTGAGCTGATCGACCTCAACCGTTGTGTTGCCGCATCGCCGTGAGATGTAGTCGGCCGTGTCCGGATCGTTGATCGCGGCGAACGAAACCCACGACGCGCTCTCGAACCATTTTGACGTGGCGTCGCGTCCCCCATAAGCCTCACGCATCTGTCCAATCGACTGAAACAGCAGCGCCAGGCTGATGCCATATTTGCGGCCCGCGTCTCGGGCGGTCTCCAGAATGCGCAGATAGCCGAGCCGCGCCACCTCATCGAGGAGGAACAGTGTCCGCCCCTTCACAGCGCCATCCCGATTGTAAATCGCATTGAGCAGCGCGCCGATAATGGTGCGGGCCAGACCGGGATGCGCCTCCAGCGTCTTGAGGTCGAGATTGACGAAGATGTCGGTCTTGCCGTCGGCAATGTCGTCGGTGGCAAAGCTCGAACCCGACACCAGGGCGGCATAGTTCGAATAGCTCAGCCAATGGGTCTCCTTGACCGCATTGGCATAGACGCCGGAAAAGGTTTCCGGCGTCATGGCGATGAACGGCGCGACGTTTTCCTTGACGAATTCGGATGCGGAATTGTCGTAAATCTTCTGCAACAGCTCGCGCAGCTTGGGTTCTGGCACCGACAGGTTTGCCCGCATCTGCCGCAGATGCTGGTGTTCTTTTTCCGTATGTCCGGAGAGACAGACATCGGCAATCAGCGCGGTGATGAGCTGCAGCGCCGACGCGCGGAAGAAGTCGTCGCGAATGGAACTTTGGCGCCCTGTGTCGGTCACCACCCAGTTGGCGACGGCCACGACATCCTCTTCACGGGTGCCGCCAAAGCGACCGATCCAGTCGAGCACGTTGAAGCCAGTTATCGGCTCTTTGGGATCGAGTATGAACACGGCGCGGCCAGCCTTGCGCCGGTGTTCGATGACCATCGGCGCAACTTCATTGGATGGGTCGAGGGCGACGAGACCGCCGCCCCATTTAAGCGCCGTCGGCACGGTGACCGAGGTGGTCTTGAAGCCGCCCGAGCCGGCGAAGACCAGGCCATGGGTTGAGCCGAAGGAGGCGTCAAAACACAGCAGCGGGGACTTGCCACCTGCACCCCAGCTCTCCTGATCATCCGCACGAAACCCACGGGCGGCGACCGTGTCCTTGTCGACGCGATAGGCCTCGCCGATGACAATGCCGCCGGCTTCGGGGAACAGGCGCTTCGCGTCGGTAGCGTTCATCCATTCGCTCTCGCCGTGGATGGCTCGTTTGCCGCTGACCCGGCGCGGCGCCGGTGACGCGAAGGCGGTGTTCCCGCGCATCGCGACGCGAAGGGCGAAGATGCCTGAGACCGCGGCAAGCATCGCGCCAGCGGAAGTTGCAGGGTCGACGAACTGCAGGATGGTTTGGTTCGGCGCGACCGCATCGACAAACGCGACAAGCCGCAAAATCTCGCGGATGAGGGCGACCATCACGACTGCCATCGTGCCGACGAGAACGCCGCCGCCAGCATATTGAATTGATACGGTGCCTTTCGCGGCGAACAGGAACATGACGCCGAACCCCGCCGCGATGGCATAGGGCAGAGCAAGGCCGATGCGGCCCAGCATGAGCTGGGCTTCCGCCGTCGTACCGAAGCTGGCAGTCCATTGCTCAATGCCAGTCAGCAACAGACATGTGCCCAGCATCAGGACGCCGGGCGCTATCAGCAAAGCGATCCTAGTCGGGGTCATCGAAAAACACCTTTTCACCGATGGAGAGCAGCCGGGCACGCTCATGCGAGTCGGCTTTGATCCGACCCGCGCCATCGATCAGCAGACCCAGCAGCAGCGCCCGTTTCTCGTAGCGCAAACCCGCCTTGGCGATCAGGCCGCCAAGCTGGATTTTTTCGCGTGTGTCTTTCTTCCGGGCGTCGCTCTGACTGGCCTGTTGCATCCGCTCAAACCTCGCAATCCGACCCCGCAGCCGCGCCAGGCGCGACCGCTGGCGGGACCGACCTGCTCGCTCGCCCACCCGTTTTGCGAAACCGCGCTGCCAGTTCTTCGAAGGCAGCCAAGAGGTCGGCATCCTCGATGGCGATCTCGCCAAGCCCAGCCTTAAGGGCGACGCGTCCGATGCGTTCGGCCTCGCGGGTTTCGGCCTGCTTCAATTGCTCTTGGAGTTTGGCAATTTCGTCCCTGATCCGTGACGAGGGCTTCTTCATTCCGGTTGCTCCTGATCTGCTCAAATGCCGTTTGGCATGGGCAGAATCGCCCGGGATCGCGTCTGACGCGACCCGGCAAAAATGCCGGGTCGGCGTAGCCGACACTTCTTGCGATGATCCCGGCGTTCCGAAGGAATGCTCCAAGGGCGCAGTAATACGTCGCAAGCGACGTGCTGCGCTGCCGCCGTGGCGGCTGGGGCGGACCGGAGGAACCCATGTCTGGTTCAACCGTCAGGATCGGTGTTGCCTTGGCCATCACGCATTTTACGCCTCAACTGATCGGACGCGGCAATGGCCGCAGCGCCGTGCTGTCGGCGGCGTATCGGCATTGTGCGAAAATGGACTATGAGGCTGAGGCGCGGACCGTCGACTATTCGGCAAAACGCAATCTGGCCCATGAGGAGTTTCTGCTGCCTGCCGATGCGCCAGCCTGGGCGCGTGAAATGATCGCCGATCGTTCCGTTGCCGGTGCGGCCGAGGCGTTCTGGAACCGGGTGGAAGCGTTCGAGAAACGCGCCGATGCGCAGTTCGCCAAGGAATTCATCATCGCCTTGCCGGTGGAGCTGACGGGTGAGCAGAACATCGCCCTGATGCGCCAGTTCGTCTTCGAGCAGGTGCTGGCGCGGGGGCAGGTGGCCGACTGGGTCTATCACGACGAACCGGGTAATCCCCATGTCCATCTGATGACGACATTGCGGCCGCTGACCGATGCCGGATTTGGCGCCAAGAAGGTCGCCGTCATCGGTGCAGACGGACGGCCGGTTCGCACCCAATCGGGCAAAATCCAGTATCGTCTATGGGCCGGCGAGAAGGCCGAGTTCTTGCAGCAACGCAATGCCTGGCTGGATCTGCAGAACCAGCATCTGGCACTGGCCGGTCTCGACATTCGGGTTGATGGCGGCTCCTACGCCGAGCGCGGGATCGACATCGTGCCGACGATCCATATCGGGGTTGGCGCCACGGCAATCGGACGCAAGGCCGAGCAATCGGGACGGCGCGCCGAGCTCGAACGTCTGCAGGAGCAGGAGGCCAGGCGGCAGATCAACGCCAGGCGGATCGCGCAAAAGCCCGGAATCGTGCTCGATATGGTCAGCCGGGAAAAGAGCGTTTTCGATGAACGCGATCTGGCCAAGGTGCTGCATCGCTATATTGACGATGTGGGCAGCTTCCAGCGCCTGCTGACGCAGCTGCTGCAAAGCCCGGAATGCCTGCGTCTCGAACCCGAGGCCATAGATTTTGCCACAGGGCAGCGGGCACCGGCGCGGCTGACCACGCGGGCCATGATCCGGCTTGAAGCCGAGATGGTCAGCCGCGCCGCGCACCTCTCCCGGTCGTCGCAGTTCAGCGTCCGGGAGAAGTTGCTGGTGGAGGTGTTTGCGCGTCACGAACGGTTGTCGGATGAGCAGCGCACCGCGATCGCGCATGTGTCGGATGGGGGGCGGATCGCCGCTGTGGTTGGCCGCGCTGGCGCCGGCAAGACGACCATGATGAAGGCCGCGCGCGAGGTGTGGCAACAAGCCGGCTATCGCGTTGTCGGTGGTGCCCTTGCTGGCAAGGCTGCGGAGGGTCTGGAAAAGGAAGCCGGCATTCCCAGCCGCACGCTGGCGTCATGGGAACTCCGCTGGCAACAGGGAAGGGATCTCCTGGACGATCGCACCATCTTTGTCCTCGACGAGGCGGGCATGGTGGCGTCGCGGCAGATGGCGGGTTTTGTCGAAGCAGCGTCCAGAGCTGGCGCGAAACTGGTGCTGGTCGGCGATCCAGAGCAGCTGCAACCGATCGAGGCCGGAGCGGCCTTCCGCGCCATTGTTGATCGCATCGGCTATGCCGAACTCGAAACTATTTATCGCCAGAAGGAAGGCTGGATGCGCGCCGCCTCGCTCGATCTGGCGCGGGGGCGTGTTGAGGCGGCGATCGCGGCCTATCGCGATCAGGGCAGGGTGCTTGGAGCGAAGCTGAAGGCCGAGGCCATCGCCAATCTCATTGCCGACTGGAACGCGGATTACGATCCAACCAAGACGTCGTTGATCCTCGCTCACCTGCGGCGGGATGTGCACACACTCAATAGTTTGGCGCGCGAAAAACTGGTCGAACGTGGCCTTCTCGGCGACGGTCATGCCTTCCAGACACAGGACGGGCCACGCCAGTTCGACGCCGGCGACCAGATCGTCTTCCTCAAGAACGACAGCGGCCTCAACGTCAAAAACGGCATGCTGGCCAAGGTGGTGGAGGCGGTTCCCGGGCGGATCGTCGCCACCATCGGCGAAGGTGATGCGGCGCGCCGGATTGAGGTCGATCAGCGAACCTATTGCAACCTCGATCATGGCTATGCCACCACCATCCATAAGTCGCAGGGCGCCACTGTCGATCGCGTCAAGGTGCTGGCATCGCTGTCGCTCGACCGGCATCTGACCTACGTCGCAATGACCCGGCATCGCGACCATGTTGCGCTTTACTACGGTGCGCGATCCTTCGAGCAGGTCGGCGGGCTGATCAAGGTCCTGTCGCGGCGTGAGGCTAAGGAAACCACCCTCGACTATGCCTCCGGACGCTTCTACCGGCAAGCCTTGAACTTCGCCAACAGTCGCGGCCTGCACCTGGTTCGCGTGGCGCGCACGCTAGTCCGCGATCGGCTCGACTGGCGCCTGCGCCACAAGCAACACAAGCAACACCTTGCCGATCTCGGTCACAAGCTCCGAGCCGCCGGCGCCCGGCTTGGCCTGTTCGATGCCCGCCAATCCGCGCCCCTGCAATCAACCAGAAAGGCTGAGCCAATGGTCAAGGGGATCACCAGTTTTGCCCTGTCCCTTGCTGATGCAACCGAGCAGAAGCTGGGCACGGATCCAGCGCTGAGCAAACAATGGGATGACCTCTCGACACGCCTGCGCCTGGTCTATGCCGACCCGGGAGCCGCCTTCCGTGCGATGCGCTTTGAGGCTCTGCTTGCGGATCCCGCTGTGGCGGCCGAACGGCTTGGCCAGATCGACCGTGAGCCGGCAATTTTTGGCACATTGCGCGGACGCGAGGGCGTGTTCGCCGCCAAACATGATCGGGAGGATCGACGCGTGGCGGAGGTCAATGTTTCCGCGCTGCGCCGCGACATCGAGCGCTACCTCAAGACGCGCGAGGCCGCGACGGCGAGACTGGTGGCGGACGAGCAGTTGATCCGTCATCGTGCCGCCATCGACATCCCGGCGCTGTCGCCTACGGCCGGGCTCGTTCTCGACAAGGTGCGCGACGCCATCGATCGCAACGATCTTCCAGCAGCGCTCGGCTTTGCTCTGGCCGATCGTATGGTCAAGGCCGAGATCGAGGCCTTTAACAAGGCCGTCACAGAGCGCTTTGGCGAACGAGCGCTGCTATCCAATGCCGCCAAAGACGTCGATGGCAACGCCTTCGGCAAGGCAGCGCTCGGGCTCCCACCCGGCGAACGGGAGAAGCTGGTGGCGGCCTGGCCGATCATGCGCGCCGGGCAACAATTGGCGGCGCATGAACGCACGACCCAGGCGCTCAAGGAGACCGAGGCCCTGCGCCAATCCCAGCGGCAAAGTCCGGTGCTCAAATGACCAACCGCGCACCCGCAGTGGCCATTATTGGGATCGGCGCCACGATCGTGATCGGACTGGTTGTCGGCGGGTATTTCGGCGGCCTACGCATCAATCTGACACCAAGCTACCCGCTCGGTCTCTGGCGGATTGTACCTCTCGAGAACCCCGCCGCTGTTGGCGATCTCGTCTTTATCTGCCCGCCCGACACGCCGACATTCCGACAGGCGGCGGTGCGAGGATATCTACGCCGCGGCCTCTGCCCGGGTTGGTTGAGCCCGTTGATCAAGACCGTCGTGGCTACGCCGGGCCAGCAGGTCGCGGTCGACATAGCGGTGACGATCGATGGTGCGCTGCTCGTCGCATCCGCACTTCGTCCGAAGGATGCGGAGGGCCGGGTTCTCGTCGCCCATGACGGTGGCGCCGTCCCGCGGGGTCATCTCTTTGTTCATTCTGATTTTGCAGGTTCTTATGACTCGCGGTACTTTGGACCGATCCCGGCCGCTGGCCTCCTCGGGCTCGCCCATCCGGTACTTACCTATGCGCGGTAACTGGGTGATATCGTCCGGGCTGGTTGGTGCAGCAGTCGCCATTGGCTTCGTCGGGTGGAGCGGCAATCCGCTGACCTTGCCCCTGGCCTTCGCCTTCCCGGCGCTGTGGGCGCTGTCGCCATCCCGGCTGGTAGTAGCCCTCGTCTCAGCGGGGTATTTTCTGGCGGCCTCGCGCGGTCTGCCGCAGGGCGTTGCCAACTTCTATGGCAGCGATGTTGTCGCCGGCATTGGCCTCTGGGGGGCTGCCTCGCTCGCTTTTGTCAGCGTGCACGCAGTGCTCTGGGCATCGCGCCCTGGATGGCACCGCACGGGCCGCTATGCTGCCGCGGCCATGCTGATGAGCGTGCCGCCATTTGGGATCGTCGGTTGGGCCCACCCGATCACTGCCGCTGGCATCCTCTTTCCCGGTTGGGGGTGGTGGGGAGTGGCCGCTGCCAGCACCGGTCTGCTCGCGATGACGACGCGGGTTTGGCCGCTGGTGGCCGTCGTGATTTGTGGGTTATCGGCCGTTTCGGTCGTCACCTGGTTCGAGCCACCCATTCCTAAAGGCTGGATCGGGATCGACACACAGTTTCGTGGCTCGGAGGGGCAGTATGCCGATTTTGCTCAACAGCGTGAAACTATCGATCTGGTGTTGGCGGCGGCGGCCCGTGGCGCCGGTATCGTGGTGCTGCCCGAAAGCGCGATCGGCATGTGGACGCCGACGGTTGAACGGCTCTGGACGGACGCGCTGCGCGACCGCGATATCGTGGTGAACGCCGGTGCCATCGTGGTTACCCCCAGCGGCTACGACAATGTCATGGTGGAGCTAACCGGCCATGGTGGGCGCATCCTCTATCGGGAGAGGATGCCGGTGCCGGTTTCGATGTGGCAGCCCTGGCTGGACTGGTGGGGCGAAGGCGGCGGCGCCAGGGCGCATTTCTTCGCCAATCCAGTTGCCACCTCTGCCGGTGCCACGATCCTGCCGCTGATTTGTTACGAGCAGCTCATTGTCTGGCCGGTGCTGCAGTCCGCGCTCCATTCTCCTGAGGTGATCGTCGCGACCGGCAATGGCTGGTGGACAGAGGGCACCAATATCGTCGCCATCCAGCGGGCCAGCGCCACAGCCTGGGCCCGGCTGTTTAGCTTGTCTCTCGTCTTCGCATTCAACACCTGAGAGGAAAAAAATCATGTTCGACGCTGCTATCATTCAGCAATGCGCCGACCCGAGTATCGAAATTGCCATTGTCGAGCGCTTCATTGCTGAAGCTGGCTCGAAGAACCCGCTCGCGATCAATATTTCGTCGGGCAATCGAATTATTCTGCCGGAACCGCCGCAGGCACCTGAAGCTGCCATGCTGCTGATCGAACGCTTCGTGGGCACGGCGGTCGTGAGAGTAGGAATAACGCAGTATCCAGCAGGCCACGGCATCGTGGACGCTGCTGACCTCAACGCTGGCCTAGTCGATCCATGCGATAATATTCGGATGGGTACGGCCCTGTTCGGAAAGGTCCATCGGGTCGTTGTTTATGCGCGTGGTGAAAGCAGTGCGACCGTGCTTGGGGAGGCGATTACAGCGTGGCGCACAGGCACCTTCCAGGGTGCCTATGTATTTGGTGAGCCGGATCCGGGACCGCTGCCCGTTGAGGTGGCTGCTGTCCGGACCGGCGAGATGTCAGAAACCATAATAGACGCTGAAACGGCACCGGACGCTCCGGTGGCACTGCCCGCAGGAGGAAACGATGTAAATGCGGCCGGCATGCGAGTCGATCTTTCCAAGCTTGCCGAGCAGATTTAGGCCTGCACATCGTATGCCGCAGGTTTTACAATTTGCGTTGCATCTTCTAGGTTTGTCCGTGGAGCGGTATACGCGACTGCTCCGGGGCGTCGAAACCCCTCACGAAGGCTGGTGCTGGCTGACACAGCACCGAACTCCTTGACCTTATGGTCGGGGAGCCTGTGGCGTATGCAACAGGCTCTCACGAGCTAAAGGCCATGGGGCCGTTTCGTGACGGTTTCGAACTCCCCGATCTCCAGGGGTCAAAGAGCATCATGCGGGGGCGCACCGCCGACAGGCTCGCGGAGAAAATCATTGTCCGACGCTCGGGGTTACATATTCTACACATACTCATCTGCGGCGAAGACAGGTGAACATCGTTGGTATGACGATGGTGTCGACAATGAGTTTTTTGAAAGCGAAGTGTCTGCGCGTGAGGCGGTTGAGACGGTGTTTCGAGAAACGATACGTGATGGCGAGGCAATGCCAACGGCCATGTGCATCGTAAAAATAGAAACCGTGTCACTGACGAAAGAGAGCGTCTTGGCTCTGCTCAACAATGACCTGAAATCGTTTGTTCGCGTGTACGAGGTTGTGGATACCGTCAACCCGCCAAAGCAAATTCAGACATAGGCAAAAGAGTGAACGGTCTTCATCGACTGTTGTCATAATGGAACTTTTATCTAATTAAATCAACTGGATAGATGGCTATCGCAGATGTAGGGCCAATGGTCCAGTTGAAGTTGCAACGGTGCTCTTATAATGCCTGAGTGAATTTTGAAGGCCTTGTACATCATGTCGTTGTAGACTAAGTTCAGTAAACTAAGTTCATTGGGATGCGAGATGCAGACCGTCAATATTCATGAAGCCAAGACCCACCTCTCACGCCTGATCGAGCAGGCGGCGAAGGGTGAGTCCTTTGTTATTGCCAAGGCCGGCAGGCCGATGGTGAAAGTTGTGCCCATCGATCAGGCCGAAGGCGTCGTTCAGAGGACGGGTTTTATGAGCGGGCATTTCACCACACCGGATGATTTCGACCGCATGGGCAGCGAGCAGATCGAAGAGTTGTTCGGACTGGGCGAATGAAGCTGCTGCTCGATACCCATCTGCTGCTATGGGTGGCAGCAGAGCCAGAGAAACTATCCGCCACAGCCTTGCAGGCAATCGAAGATCCGCAAAGCCAGCTGCTATTTAGCCCAGCCAGCCTTTGGGAAGTTGCCATCAAGCGGGGGCTTGGGCGTGCCGACTTCAACGTAGATCCGCGACTGCTGCGCCGCGGCCTGCTTGATAACGGATATGAGGAACTACCTATCAGCAGCGCGCATGCCGTGGCAGTTGATGATCTCCCCGCAATTCATAAGGATCCCTTCGACCGCATCCTCATTGCTCAATCAATGGTCGAAGGGATCTCGCTGCTGACAGTGGATGCACTCGTTGCGCGATATACGGGCCCTATCGTCAAAGTCTAGTCCCATTAAAAATCGGATGCGTTGTCTGCACGACCGGAAGCCTATGGGCGGGCAATGTTCTGGTGTGGATTCGAAAGGCAGGTCTGCTGGTGTGCCGACGAGCTAGCAATATCGAGGTTTGATCGCTACGGCGCAGATGATGGGCTCAGAACAGGTTCCGCATCGTCCCGATACGAACGGCATGCGTAACATTCGTTGCGTTCAGCTTTTCCCTGACCCGTTCAAGGTAAAACCGGACAGTCTTTTCTGAGAGACCCAACATAGAGCCAGTTTCAGCCTTCGTCTTGCCCATGGCTGCCCAAGCCGCGCAGTGCAGCTCTCTAGGTGAAAGAGGGACGTCGTTGGCCCCCAGCACTGTCTTGCTTAATCGCATGAAGCTGCTGTGAACGAAGGCGACCGCTGTCGCTGCATAGGCGCGGTCGCGGACGGCTATCTTGTTTGTGGCTTCCCGTTCGGTTGCCAGCGAGAGGAACACGGTCGTGCCAAAACCAGCTCTGATTGGCAAGATAATTCCTGAAGCAATGCCAAATTTGCGTGCTTCCTCGAAGAACAGACGGGTTTTGTCATCGTATCGATGCTTGTCAGCATAGGACCAAGGGACTGGCCGCATCGTTCGTCCCGCCTGGATTACGGTTGGGTCGAGCGTAATATAGTTCTGCTCAATATACCGCTTCTGCCAGTCGACGGGATAGGTAGAGCACACCCGATGACCGGCAGGGCGAAGCTCGACATAGGAATAATGCGTACACCCGGCATTGGTCGCTAGGCATTTTAGCGCGAATTGCACTGCATCCTCATTCTGACAAACCGCTAATGCATCGATGAGATTTCCGAGGTGGCAGTCAAGATACCGCATGATGGGGGATCCTCCACGTCATGACATCGGCACCTGCAAAACATTGCTCGCCACGTCAAATATCATTTGTCCGGCGGGATGGCTTGTAAGCGAGATGTTTAGGGGCACAGAACTACAAAAACTGAGTGTTGCGATACAGCAAGCGCAATCCAAATTGGCGATCATTTAGCGATTGTTTTTCGGCTCATTGAGCCGCTGCGTGTCTAATGTTGCGTATCCGGTTTTTCGAATGCCTGGGCCTCTCTGATGACTAGCGACCCGGGCCAGGAAGCTGGATATCCTGATCAACGAGCACATTGAACTTGTATCCAGGCCGGATCTCCAAAGTGGGTTGCACATCAAGGTTCTTTGAAGCTGTCTGCTGAGACATCTGGCCAAAGGTTTCGGCGAACGACCGTCGTGCGGCATCCTCGGCACTGTCGGCATTTCCGAACGTATTTCGATCCTGCGGGATCATCATCTCTGTGCCAGCGCCGATCAACGCGACCAGGATCGCTGAGCCGAATGTTTGCAGATAGTGGTTGTCGACACGGTCCGTAAACCCGCCATAGCCGGCGGCGTCTGTTCCCGCCATGCCGCCAATCTGCAAAGTCGAGCCGTTCGGAAAAATGATATCCGTCCAAATCGCCAGAACCCGGTTTTGCCCGAATGAGACATTGGAATCGTAGCGGCCAAAGAGTTTTGAACCCTGCGGAATGAGCAAATGCTGCCCGGTGGCGCTGTCATAGACATTTTGGCTGACCTGGGCGGTGATGCGGCCGGGAAGATCGGAGTTGATACCGGTAACGAGGGTGGCGGGGATAACGGAGCCCCGCTTCAGTTCATAGGGCGAAATCTGCGGCACCACTGAATTCGGCAGATAACCAAGCTCGCGAATGTCCTGGTTGAAAAAGCGCTCCTTGGCCGCCTGTCCGTTGGGATCGGTGGCTTGCCCGCCTAACCCGTCTTGCATGGCTGCCGCATAGAGGTCGATCGCGTTCGGGGGACGGTTCGTTTGCGCGCCCCCCGCTGCGGGTGACGTGATCGTCGCGGTGTCAGTTGTATTTGCCTTGCGGTCATCGATGCTGACAGCAATCGGGGAGTCGAATGCAGCATCGTTGGCCTGCACGCGAGCCATGCGCTGCCGGTGTTGCTCGCGTAGATATTGTTCGAGCTGCTCACGCTCGAGGCGGGCCCGCCAGATTTCCTCAGACTCGAGCCCTGTTGATGCAGGCTGCCCGGCGAGTGGCTTGGGCTCCGGGTGCGGAGCGAAGGGGTTGGTTGAGGGTTCAGTCGCTTCTACCGGTCTCGGCTGGAGCTGTGTCGGGACCGGCTCACCAATGATGCCGTCGGGAACGCCCCGCGTCAGTTGATCGGCATAGCTCGAGGCTGATCGGGAACCCGTTGCGCCGTCATCGGCATTGTCACCAAACCGCAATCCACGGGAGGTGAGCCCGTAAAATATCACAGCAAGAAAGACCACCACCAGGGCAATGGCGATGATAACGGGCACCCGGTTGAGGCGCCGGATCTTTGGGCCCGCTGCAGGATCGACACCGCCGAGTTTCAACGACTCGGTCATGGGGTACCTGCTGTGCCGTGCTGCTGGATCGAAAGCGGGCTGGTTGGCGTGGCTCCTCCCGCGGTAACTTTATACATGCGGGTGAGGTCGAGGCTCTGCGTCGACAGTCGCACGAGAACGCTGCCTTCAAAGTCATCAACGACATACGCAAGCGGGATGGCGCCGGTGTTGTCGGTCTTTTGGTCGGTGAGGACGGCATAGCCCCAACTGCGCAGGGAGGCCTCAAGCGCCTGGCCGAATAGCGAGGTATCGGGCGCAATGTGGATCGTGGTGTTGCCAGGGTCGATCTGCTCAGCGAAGCGGCCCACCATATCGCTGGCGATGATGCTGGCGGTCTCTGGCGTCAGGTCCGTGCTGACGGTGCTCGGGACCAACCCGGTTGGTCCAAGAGTCTGGCAGGCCGTGAGTAGCGTCGCGCAGGCGAGAGCCATCACGATGCGGATGAGCAAGGACAAGGGGCGCACGGTCTATCCTCCCCGCCTGATGGTAATTTTTTGCTGTTGCCTGCCGACGCCCGAAACCAGGATCGCCTGATCGATATAGTAGTCGACCACCATCATGGCGCCGTTCATCCGATAGTTGACGATGCGGTTTTCGCCGCCAGATACGACGAAGAGGACCGGGGCGTCCTGACCAGACAACGAAGAGGGAAACTGGATGTAGGTCTTTTGCCCGTCGCTGTAGATCCGGGTCGGGCGCCAGGGTGCTGCGCCGCTTATCCGGAAGGCGAAATTGAGCTGGTCAGCCGCGATGCCCGCACCCGGTACGATGCTGGCTTCCATGCGGGCGTTGATCTCAGCAAAGCGCGCATTGATGTCTTCGGGGTACTCGAAGCCGACCCGGGCCATATACTGGTCCCGATGCGATTTGAGTTGAATGTGATAGGTGCGCCGCGACGTTGTCACCACCATGGACGTGGTCAAGCCCGCCTCAGAGGGTTTGACAATCAGATGCACGGCCTGCCCGCCCGGTGCGCCCGACGTTGCGGGCTCGACCTTCCAGCGGACCGTGTCGCCGAGCAGCACATCCCGAACGATCTCGCCAGCCTGCAGCTCGATATCGCAGACCTGAAGCGGCGAACACACCACCGATGGCTGGACCTCGCCGAACAAGAAAATCACTTTGCCATCGGGGCCACGGGTGACGACCCCCTGCCCTTCCTGCCACTGCCCGGAAAGTTGGGTGGCGCGCGCTTCGTTACGGCTGAGGGCTTGGGCTGCGGCGTCGAGAGTTGTTGCAGGCAGAAGCAGGGCGGCACAGAGAGCGACGTGCCACATAGCGGGTGAACGCATAAAAATCATCCTCCGGGCACTCACAGCTGCGCCGTCCAGTCGAAATCTTTGAGGTAAAGCCCGATGGGGTTGAAGCGGATCACCGCCTCATCCTGGGGCGGCGTCAGGGTGACGGTGGCAATACCGCGGAAGCGACGCATGCCGAGTTCCTTGCCCTGTCGGTCGCGTTCATATTCGGTCCAGTCGACCTGAAAGCTCTGGTTCGACAGCGGCACGATATTGGTAACCTCGATGGCAACCGTCATGGTGCGGGCGCGGTCGAAGGGCGAGTTGCCCCGAAACCAGGCATTCACCTTTTCGGTGGCCGGGTCGGACGTGCGCAAATGCGCATAGGTGCGGTCGATGTATTGCTTCTGCACCACAGCATCTGGCGTCACCGAGCGGAAATTGGCGACAAAGCTGCCCAGCGTGGCGCGGACCACGCGCGCATCGGCATATTCGATTTGCTGCGGGAAGCCGGCGCTGGCGGCTGTGCCGAGCTGATCGACCTCGACAATATAGGGCACGAGTTTGACCTGCGTGCTTTGATAGAGCGCGTATGAAAAGCCGATCACGGCCATCAGCATGCCGGTGACGCCAACGATGCGCCAGGCTGTGGCGGCCTTCACATAGGAGCCGTAGCGTTCGTTCCATTCCTGGCGCGCAGCAAGATAGGGATTTTCGGGTGAGTTGCGTCCAGCCATTATTGCTTACTTACGCCTTGTCGTCGCTTGATGGTTTGGTGGTGGGCCGACCTTGGGACTGATCGAGTTTGGAATTGGCCAGACCGAGTGTGGATGCCCCCCAGGTCCCCGGCACGCCGATGGCTTTGTCTCGCGCAGCAGCGCTTAGGGCGCCTCCAGCAGCACTGGCGCCCGATGCCATACCCTTGAGTGCGGCCGACCCAAAGGATGCACCGGCGGCGCGGGCGTCAGAATAGGCTGCCGCCCCTGCCCGCGCGCCACCCGACGCCAGCGCAGCGCCGCCGGCAGCAAAGCTTGCTGCCTGGCCACCGTGGCGGATGGCCTCCATCCCACCGGCCACCGAAGCCCCCTGCACCACGCCCTGGATGATGTTGGGCACATAGATCGAGATTATGAAGACGACGACGGAGATGCCACCAATGGCGAGCGTCGAGAGGAACTCATCCGCAGCCTCTGGGCCATCTGCCAGATTGACCAAGACCTCGGAGCCGATCCGGGCGATCATCACCAAGGCCATCAGCTTCATGCCGACGGAAAAGGCATAGACCAGATAGCGGACGGCAAAATCCTTGGTGAAGCTTGAGCCACCCAGACCCAGCATGATCATGCCGGCCAGCAGGCCGACATACATTTCAACCATCACGGCGATGAAGATTGCGGCGACCAGGCTGAAGCAGATGACGACGACAATCATCGCAAAGACGGCGGCGATCGCCAGTGCATTGTCCTCGAACAGGCCGAACTGCGCCTTGCTCGACATGGCGCTGGCCACCTGCAATCCGGCATTGAAGACGTTGGCCGGCGAGGCCGAGCCGCCGCCGGCGCCGATCTGGAACAGACTGTCGACCATGGCTTTGGCAAAGTCCGGCCCCTGTTCGAGAATGAAGACGAACAGGCCGATGAACATGATGCGCCGCACCAGTTCTGCGAACCAGGTATCGAGCGAAGCGGCCGCCAGGGCGAGCCAGACCGCGGCAATGCCCACTTCAATGCTAGCAAGGATCCAGAACAGCGACCGCGCGGCCTGTAAAACGGTCGTTTCCCAGCCCTGTGCAGCGCTGGCGACCTCGTTCTCAAGGTTCGTCAACAATGATCCGTCCTGGGCAAAGGCCGGTACTGTCAGGATCAGGAGGCCAATACAGGCAGTAAAAGCGGCCTTGCCGATTGGTGACCTCATTTGCCCGGCCCGTCTTCCTGGCTCCAGCGTGGCTGCAATTGCTGGCCACCGGTGGTGTCAAACTGTTGGGGTGGAATGGCACTGGGTCCGGGGGCGAGCGACGTGACCGAGGGAGCCCTCGTCGTCCATATAGTCACGGCTATGCCGATCACGACGCAGAACGCCGCCACAATTACAACGACCCGGTTCACCAGCGCGGCTCCATCGTCTGGCCGCCCGAGGTTGCCGGCGCGGTTGACTTGAAAAATTCCTCGCGTCGGGTCTGGGCCAGGTCCTTGCTGGCCTGTTCGGATTGATACCAGGTGGCCATCATGGTCATTTGCTGGGAGACCAGACCGCGCAGCTTCTGGGACTGGGCGACCTGCTGGGCCGCAATCTGGTGCCCGACCTGCAGCGCCTGCATTTGCCCGACGGCGCTTTGCGACATGGAACGCAATTGTCCCATCGTGGCTTCTTCCGAACCAAATTGTTCGGCGGTGAACCCCGCAGCCCGTAGCGTTGACGCAATGGTGTCGCGGTTGGTATCCGACCAATCCTGGTAGCTGGAGGAGAAGTCCTGGCCATCGGCCAGGCCGCTTTGGAACTCGCCAAAGCTTTGGAACCGCTGTTTCAGCACATCGTCGATATTGCCCATCGAAAACGCGATGCCCTGCCCCTGGGTGACGAGGCTTTGGAGGCGCGTCAGATCGCTTTCGACCTGCCCCCAGACATGGTCGGGAAGCTGCAACGTGTTCTGCAGCATGTTCTCATAAATCTGGATCTGGTTCTGGATTTGCTCGGCGAGCTGGGAGATTTGCGTCGCCTGATTTTGCAATTGCTCGGCCGACTGCCCGCTCAGACCCACCAATTCGAGATTGTTGAGGATTTGGGTCCATTCCGTCGCGTTGCCGGTGACGGCCCCGGCATGGACTGGGCCGATCTGCATCATGCTCGCAATGGCAAGAGCTGCGACGGCAAGTTTATTTGCGGGCGAGAATATTTTCGGCATTGCCGATCCCCCTTTCCGTCACCCAGACCGCCCGCCAATCGGCGCTGTACTGCTGGGTGAGTTGCTGGATGCGTTTGAGGTCGTCCTTGCCGGAGGCGCCGACAAAGGCGAGCGCCACAGGTCCGAGCGCCATGTCGAACAGCCGTCGGCCTTCGGGCGAGGCGACGTAGTATTCGCGCTTGGGTGTGGCCGTGGCCACGATCTCGATCTGGCGTTCATTAAAGCCGATCCGCTCGTAGAACTCGCGCGTGCCCGGCTCGCGCGCCGCGCCATTCGGTAGACAGATCTTGGTCGGGCAGCTTTCTTTCAGCACGTCGATGATGCCGGAGCGTTCTGCATCAGAAATCGACTGGGTGGCGAGCAGCACCGCGCAATTGGCCTTGCGCAGCACTTTCAGCCATTCCCGGATCTTGTCGCGGAAGGTGGGATGACCCAGCATCAGCCAGGCCTCATCGAGGACGATCAGGCTCGGCGCCCCGGTGAGGCGCTTTTCGATCCGCCGAAACAGGTAGAGCAGCACTGGCACCAGATTGCGCTCGCCCATATTCATCAGCTCTTCGACCTCGAAGCACTGAAACGCGCCAAGGGTCAGGCCATCTTCTTCGGCGTCGAGCAGTTGGCCCATCGGCCCGTCGACCGTATAGTGGTGCAGGGCATCCTTGATGTCGCGCAGCTGCACCCCGCTGACAAAGTCCGACAGCGATCGGCCAGGAGCCGAGGCCATGAGGCCAAGCTGCCGCGAAATGGCATTGCGATGATCCGGCGTCATGATGACGCCCTGCATGGCGACGAGAGTTTCGATCCACTCGGCGGCCCAAGCGCGGTCGCCGTCGGTGTCGAGTTCGGACAGCGGGCAGAAGGCCAGTGCTGCACCGCCCTCCCCTGCCCCGATCTCATAGTGATCGCCGCCGGCGCCGAGGGTCAGCGGCAACAGCGATTTGCCCTTATCGAAGGCAAAAATTTGCGCGCTGGCATAGCGCCGAAACTGAGCGGCGATCAGCGCCAGCAAGGTCGATTTCCCCGATCCGGTTGGTCCGAAGACCAGCGTGTGGCCAACGTCGTCGACATGCAGGTTCAGCCGGAACGGACTGGAGCCGCTGGCGACCTGCATCAGCGACGGCGATCCGGCCGGATAGAATGGGCATGGTGCTGTGGCACTGCCCGACCATACTGAATTGACTGGGATCAGATCTGCCAGGTTGCGGGTGTTGATGAGCGGTTCGCGGATATTGGCGTACCAATTGCCCGGCAGGCTGCCGAGATAGGCCTCGGTGGCGTTCAGGGTCTCGATCCGCGCGCCAAAGCCCTCGGCTTGAATCAGGCGGCGTACCGCTTCGGCCTGTTCGCGCAAGCGGGTATTATCGGTGTCGAACATCACGATAACGGGGGTGTAGTAGCCATAGGCCACCAGTTGCGAGGACGCTTCGGCGATGGCGTCCTCGGCCTCAGCCACCATCTGCATGGCGTCCTGGTCGACGGAGCGGCTCTGGGTCTGAAACAGCTGGTCAAAGAAGGGCCGCACCTTCTGCTGCCATTTCTTGCGGGTGCGCTCGAGCCTTTGCCGGGCCTCCTGCTCATCGAGAAAAACAAACCGGCTCGACCAGCGATAGGTGAGCGGCATCAGATCAAGCAGGTTCAGGATGCCAGGCCAGCTCTCGGCCGGAAAGCCATCAATGGCCACCACGGCCAGATAGCGTCCATCCACCATGGGCGAGAGCCCGTGATGGAACTCGGCTGTAGCCAGCCAGTCGAGATACATCGGGATCTCTGGCAGCCGGACCGGATGATTTTCGCCGACGATGCAGAAGCGAATAAACTGGAACAGCTCATCATACCGCGCCGCGCGCCCGGTCTCTGGGTCGACTACCGTGCGCGTGACCATGCGTCGGATCGACAGCACATTGCCGAGATATTGCTCAACCTCGCGGATGGAGGAGCGGAAGCTCTCTAGCACCGTGTCGGCATAGGTTTCGGAGCGGCTCTCGACATCCGAATAGACATAGCGCGTCATGGCCGACTTGCGGGGCTCCGGCGGCCGATAGGTCAGGATCAGCGCATGCTGGCTTTCGTAGTGCCCGCGCTCGGCTTCAAAATGAGCGCGCCGCTCATTGTCGATGGCCTGCGTCACGGGATCAGGAAAATGACCGTGGTCGCTAGCTGGGTACGCAATTGTGGGCACCCGCACCGCTTCGACCTGGATCATCCAGCCAGAGCCCAATCGGGACAGGATGCCGTTAATCTGGCGTGACACCTCGTTGCGTTCGAGATGGGTCGAGCTCTCTGAATCCGGGCCGGCAAAATACCACCCCGCCATCAAGCTCCCATCCTTGAGCAGGAGCACGCCATCGCTGACCAGCCCGGCATAGGGGACGAGGTCCGAGAAGGACGGGCGCGTGTTGCGAAACTGGCGAAGGGCAACCATCAGCGTCTCAGTACCGACGCCAGGGGGAAGACGTCGGGCGGTATGTCTGGCGATAGGTGATGTGACGCAGATACACCTGCCGCATCACCGGATCGGCCTTGGCCATCATCCGCAACGCGCCAACAACGCCGATCCAGATGGCAATCCCTAGCAGAGCGGAAAACCAGGTCAGCACCACAAAGATCAAAATTACCGTCGCCAGCCCGGTCAGCAGGACCAGTTCGCGATCGGCGCCCATCAGATGACTTGGGCGCGAGAGCGCGCGATGGATGCGTGAGCGCGCAAGGGGAGCGCTGGCTTCAGCCATGAGCTCCCTCCCCTGCCCCGGACCAGGCGGCCGCTCCGACCTCGCCGATAGATGCGCCTGAGGCGCCGAACAGCCCGACGATCTGCGTGGCGCCCAGCAGGATGCCGGCGACCAGCACGACATACATCAGCCGGCGGGCAAAATCGTTCAGCTCACCGCCGAAGATCAGCATGCCACCGGCCACTGCGACCGCAGCCAAGGCAATGAAGCCAGCGACGGGCCCGGTGATCGATTGCTGGATCTGCTGCAGGGGGCCTTCCCAAGGGAGGCCGCCGCCGCTGGAGGCCAGAGCGGGTTCGACCGTCAATACCGCGAAGGCCAGTAGGAAACCTGCCAATAGGGAGCGCTTGCTATGCGTCATCGAAACGTCTTTCTCCTGAATAGGTCTCAATCTGGTAGTTGCCGTCTCGGAAGGCTTCGACGTGGATGACCTCGCGCACCCGCCGCCCCTGCGGCGCGCGTTCGATGGAAACCACGAGATCCACGGCCTCCCCGATCACTTCGTGCATCGGTTGCTGGCTGGCTTCAGCGGTGAGTTGCTCGAGGCGACGAAGCGCCGACAACGCGTTGTTGGCGTGGATTGTGGTGATGCCGCCGGGATGCCCGGTATTCCAGGCTTTGAGCAGCGTCAGTGCCGCACCGTCCCTGACCTCACCGACGATGATGCGATCGGGGCGCAGGCGCATGGTGCTTTTGAGAAGGCGCGCCATGTCGACCGTATCGGTCGTGTGCAGCGAAACTGCATTCTCGGCCGCGCATTGAATCTCGGCGGTATCTTCCAGGATCACCAGGCGGTGCTCCGGCGAACTGCGGACCATCTCGGCAATGACGGCATTGGCCAGTGTTGTTTTGCCGGAGCCGGTGCCGCCCGAAATGACGATATTAAGCCGGGCCTCGATCGCCTCGCGGATCAAATGCGACTGTTCCGATGTCATGATCGCACTGCGAACGTAATCATCGAGAGGAATCAGGCGCGAGGCGCGCTTACGAATAGTGAAGCTGGGAGCCCGGACGACCGGTGGCAACAGTCCTTCAAATCGGTGGCCACCTATCGGTAGCTCACCGGAGATGATCGGTTGGTCTTCATCGGCCTCGGTTTGGAGCGCGTGGGCAACACTGCCAATGATGATCTCGGCAGCGCCGGGCTGTAGCTGGCCCATGCTGTCGATCCCCTGCCCCAGCCGCTCCACGAACAGTCGTCCGTCCGGGTTGAGCATGATCTCCACGACGGAAGGATCGTCCAGCGCCGAGCAGACGGTTTCGCCGAGGGCATCTTGCAGCTTGCGGACAAGCCGGTGATGCGAGCGCGAAGCTATCATCGGCCGTGATCTTGATGCGCAAGTGCGTTGGTGGCTGAGCGGTCTGGTGTTTGATGGTTCTGATGCATGTGCGGTGCCCGCTCCTCGAAACGTGAGGGGCATTAACAACAATGCGACAGCTGGGTCAGCCCGGCATAAATGCCGGGTCTGGGAGTTACCGAGTCGCGCCGATTCTCCCGGTTCAGCGTTTTTGGTGTTGTCGAAGGCGCTATCTTAGCTGGCTGCCCCCGGCATTTATGCCGGGTCCATCTGGCTATCTATGCGGAGCCGTAATCCCGTTAATCTATTGATAATACGTATGTTTCGGGCATCAAAAGTTCAAAATGGAACTTGAAGCGCTAAGGCAACTTAGGATGTTGTTAACCTTAAAGCGCTGGACGGGCAAAGTGATTTATGGCTAACTTTAGCGGAGAAAGGCCGCCAAACCGGCTTATTCCCGACAAAGTGGGTTTAGGACGACAATGCCCGAGATGTTGATCAACGCAGAACCTAGCGAGAATCCGGCTGACAAGATTGTTCGGCACGCAGCGTTGCTGTCGGAGCATCTTCAGGCTCGGCGCGAGCAGATGTACCCACCCAAGGCAGAGAAGACGTTGCGTTATTTCATGACCAACGAAGTTTCAAAGCTGACCTCGATCCCTGAGTCCACGCTCAAGCTTATGTCCAATGAAGGCAAAGGTCCTCACCCTGCCCGACTTGAAAACAACCATCGTGCATACACCCTCGCACAGATTAACGAGTTGCGGCAGTTTTTTGCCGAACAGAGGCCGACGGACGCGTTGCGGTTCCAGCCCCATCGGCGAAAAGATGAGCATCTGCAGATATTAGCGGTCGCAAACTTCAAGGGCGGAAGTGCCAAGACGACAACGAGCGCTCATCTTGCTCACTATCTGGCGCTGCACGGATATAGGGTTCTGGCGATCGACCTTGACCCACAGGCATCGCTTTCAGCGATGTTTGGTGCTCAGCCAGAAATGGACGTTCAACAAAACGAGACCATCTATGCGGCCCTTCGCTATGATGCAGATCGCAAGCCTATCAAAGACATTATTAGGCCTACCTATTTTACCGGCATCGACCTCATTCCTGGCAATATCGAGGTCATGGAGTATGAGCACGAAACTCCAAGAGTTCTTGCTGAGCGGAGCTCCGGCTCCCAGGATATTTTCTTTGAACGGCTTAGGCTCTGTATCAGCGAGGTCGAAGAAGATTATGACGTGGTCATTCTCGACACCCCGCCGTCGCTTGGATTTCTAACTCTAGGCGCTATCTACGCAGCGACAGGGTTGCTGGTGACCGTTCATCCGGCGATGCTCGACGTAATGTCCATGAACCAGTTCCTCTTGATGATGGGAGACCTGATTTCGGTTATCCGCAATGCTGGAGCTGTGATGCGGCAGGATTTCTTGCGCTATATCGTGACGAGGCACGATCCCAACGATCAGTCACAAGTGCATGTGGTCTCCATGCTGCGTCACCTTTTTGATGATGATGTGCTGACACCCACGGCAATCGAAAGTGCGGCGATCGAGACCGCGGGCCTCGCCAAGCGAACTTTGTATGAGCTGGAATCGGGCAATGTTGCGGCGGCCACTGCAAAACGAGCGAGAGAGTCCGTTGATGCGGTAAACGAACGCATCCTGGCGCTCATCTCGGAAAGTTGGGGGCGGACATGAACAAGCGAAGTCCAGGGAAGTCGATACTTGCAAACTTTGGCGCATTTGCAGATGTGAAATCAGGGCACCCTGTGGAGTCAAGTGAGGGGGATGCGGCGACAGCGCCAGCTAAACTAGTGGATCGTGTAGGGGCCGGTGTCATTGGAGCCACACACAGGTCTTTGAGCGACCTTCGGGAACAGCGAGATCGACTTCAAGCTGTCGTTGACGCAGGCGGAAGCATCGAGCTTAAGCCTGAAGTTGTGGACCCATCTCCTTTTCCAGACCGTTTAGAAGATGACTCGAAGGTCCCTTTCCAACAGTTTAAGCAGCTGATCGCCGACAAGGGACAACAGGTTCCGATTCAAGTACGGAAGCATCCGCACGCCGAAGGCCGGTATCAGATCGTTTATGGGCATCGCCGCTGGCGTGCCGCGACCGAGCTGGGCATTCCACTCAAAGCTATCGTTCTCGAGCTGAGTGATACCGATTTGGTTGTCGCCCAGGGCATCGAGAATGGTGCGAGGCAAGATCTCACGTGGATTGAGAAGGCGCTCTTTGCAGCGACGATGGACGCTGCAGGCATCAAAACACGCGACATAAGGGCAGCGCTTTCGATCGATGACGCGGAACTTGCCAAGATGCGTAGCGTCTGTAAGGCATTGCCATCTGAACTCGTTGCTGCGATCGGGAGAGCCCCGAAGGTTGGACGACCGAGATGGCTGGAGCTTTCAGCGGCGGTTGCAAGGCGCCCGGATGCTGAGGTTGTAATCCGAAAAACCTTGTCAGATGACAAGGTTTCGATCCTGGCATCTGATGGACGATTTCGCGCGGTGTTGAGTTCGCTGAAAAGCGACTCCGGCGAGGCGACGCCAGCAGTCGAGCTAAAGCGCCCCGATGGCACATCCTTCGGTAAGGCGGTTTTTGAGCCAAATGGCGTCCGGGTTTCTGTGCACAAAGGGCAGGAAGGTGGATTCGCGTCCTTTATGAAAAGAGCGCTGCCCGATCTTGTAGATAGGTATTTCGCCGAAAACGGCGATAGGTGATCGGGTGCTTGTCAGCTGACAAGTTTCCGTCGATGGCCACCGACAACGGTGGCCAATTATGTAGGTACACAAAAGGAATACGAGCAAAAGGCAGCAAAAGAAAAAAGGCCCCCGAAACGGATGTCCGGAAGCCCTTCTCAAGTCTGGTAGCGAGAGAATCGCATTTCCTGGAATCACAGTCAAGACCCTACTAGGGTCACGCTGCTTACGGCGGCCGGAATTCTTTTGCCTTACGCAAGGTGAAAGACAATGCAAACGCATATTTCAACGACGCCTTTTGGGCGGCGGTCGCTAACGCTTGGCATGATTTCAACCCAGGTAACGGCCAAGACAGCGCCGGCAGATGCAACAGTCCACAAGTGGCAGGTGTTTGCTGACATCAAGGAGGTGCGTATGGCGCTGGGGGCAACCGATCGTGCCCTGGCGATCCTCAGCGCCTTGCTGTCGTTCCATCCGGAAACGGCTTTCTACGGCGACAGTGCCTTAATCGTTTGGCCCTCTAACGAACAACTGATCAACCGTGCCAACGGCATGTCGCCGGCGACGCTCCGGCGCCATCTGGCGAACCTGATTGACTGCGGTCTGGTCATTCGGCGTGACAGCCCCAACGGCAAGCGCTTTGCCCGCAAGGGGCAGGGGGGCGAGGTTGAAGAGGCCTATGGCATTGACCTGTCACCGATCGTTGCCCGAGCGGCTGAGTTTAAGGACCTGGCTGAGGCGCTTAAGGCCGAAAAGAAGGCCTACCGCCGCGTTAAGGAGCGGTTAACCATCTGCCGTCGCGACATCATCAAGATGATCGACGCTGGCATTGAAGAGGGTGTGCCAGGCAACTGGGGCAGGGTGCTGCAAGCCTATCAGACCATTGTTGCCCGGCTCCCCCGCACGGCTCCACGCCAAGTACTGGAGACGATTGTCGCCGAGTTGGAAGACCTCTGGTCCGAGATCCGCGACGTGTTGGAATCCTTCGTCAAATCTACAAATATGAGCGCCAATGAGTCTCAACCTGAGCGCCACATACAGAATTCAAAACCAGACTCTAAATTAGACTCTGAATACCGCTTAGGAATAAAAGAAGAAGCGAGCGGCAGCGCCGGCGAAGCATCCAACGTGCAGAGCCTGCCGCGGCGAGAATTGCCCCTAGCCATTGTGCTGGATGCCTGCTCAAATGTGCTCTGGCTGGTCAAAAGTGGTGAAATCCGCACCTGGCGCGACTATCTGGCGGCCGCAGAACTGGTCCGGCCCGTTTTGGGCATCAGCCCCAGCGCCTGGGACGACGCGAAAGCGGCCATGGGTGAACGAGAGGCGGCGATTACCATCGGAGCGATTTATCAGCGGCAGGATCAGATCAAAAGTCCTGGTGGCTATCTGCGCAGCCTGACGGATCGTGCCAAGGCGGCTAAATTCTCCGTCTGGCCGATGGTTATGGCCCTGGTGCGGGCCAAACTGGATGCCACAAAGGCATCTGGGGCAGGGGAGGGGGCCGCGGAAGAGGCGGTTGCGACCGCGGAGCGGGTGATGCGAACCGAAAAGCGACTGGAAATCAGCGATGCGCTGCGCCAAACGATGGGCAAATGGGACAGAGATAAATAACGCCGATCATTGAAATGCCAGTCCGGATGCCATATATTGCGTATAAAAATTATGGCATAGTGATTGTCGAGGAGGTCCTAGGTGACCCAGATACAGAAAATGACAGCGCAGGCAGGGCCGTTGATCCTGTCCTACATGGATCAGGCTGGCCAGATCGCCGCCGCGCGGGTCGCCGATGAATTTGGGATGTCCAAATCGCAGCTTGCCGAGACAGCCGGGCTGGCGCGAGAAACGCTCTATCGGCCTGAACGGGTTGGAGCGCCGAAAACTCAAGGCCGGTTGCGCGAAATGCTCGAGATCATCAGTCGCGTGACCGACTGGGCGGGCGGCAAGGATCAGGCAATGGCCTGGTATCGCGCTCAACCGCTGCCGGCCTTTGGTGGTCGGACCGCCGAAGCCTTGGTCAAGGACGGAAAAGCCGCGGCGGTGCGTGACTATCTCGATCATATGGCCCTTGGCGGATTTGCGTGAGGTTCGTCGGAACCTGTTATCGTGCCCATGATCCACGCTGGGCGTTCAAGCCCACGTCCGGCGAGGGAGCTGCGATCCGCGGCGCGCGATTTAACCCCAAGGGCGTGCCTGCGCTTTATCTTGGGCTCAGCATTATGACGGCGATCAAGGAAATCAGCCAAGGTTTCCCCCACCGACTCGATCCGACGGTGCTGTGTTCCTATGATGTGGACTGCGACGACGTCATAGATCTGACGACAGAGCAGGGCAGGGGGGCAGCTGCTGTTGCGGACGAGGACATGCGGTGCGCATGGGCAACGGCTCTCGCCAATGGAGATCGGCCGGCCTCCTGGTCAATCTATGATCAACTCATCCGCCGCGGCGTCGCGGGCATTGTCGTGCCCAGTTATGCGCCGGGTGCCGATGCCGACGATCGCAACCTGGTTTTGTGGGATTGGGGTCCAGTTCTGCCACACAAGGTTGAGGTGTTCGATCCAAGCGGCCGTTTGCCGCGTGATCAGTTGTCCTGGACCTAGGCGTCGGAGTGGGTTTGAGGGTTCCAGACTTCGCGGCTAGGCCGACGGAAGGTCGGGCGGCGGGCCCTGGCTGAGTTTTTCGACATTCGCGCGTGCCCGAATATGCTGATCAAGCGCCTTGTACCAGAAGTCATCCTCTCGCCCGCGCGGTCGTCCGGCCTGCTCCCAGAGAAAATACGCCGTTCCACCCACTTCGGCGGTGAAATCCTCCATGCTCTTGCCAATCGGCAGGTCATCCTCTTGTGCCATGGGTATTCTTCTTCCTAGTTCGCGTCCTTCAGCGTTTCCGCGATCTCCTCGTCGATAAAGTGCTCCAACTCCTCAAAAACTGCGGCAGCAATGACGTCGCGCTCTGCGTCGGTGGACCACTCCCCTGAAGGCACTCCAAATCGGCAGGTCCGCAGCTGATGATCGCTGCGTAGGCTAAAACCGCATTGAAACTGCAGCGATCCGCCCTCGCTCACCAGTTCGACCAGAAGCGTCTCCAGATAAATCAAATAGCGCTCGGACAATTCCTGGCTTAGTCGATCAATGATTGCCTGCCTCACTGTTGGTCCAAGGGTTCGGGCGCGGGACCGCCTGCAGGAGGTGAATTGCTGTCATGCGCCGCAGCAAGCCATTCAATCCACTTTCCGACGGCAGCCGGAACCGGATCGTAGCCATAGCGCCAGCCTATGATGTCGGCGTGACAGCGAAGACTATCTGCCAGTGTCCTAAGGCTCTGCTTGACATGCGCAGCATCCATTGTGTGCCTGTTATTCAATAGGGCAGGGGTCATAGGCCGGCTGCCTTGGTGAGATTGACCCTAAACCGGTCGCGCCGGCGTTGATAGCGCCGGGTCATTTCCGCTGAGACGTGGCCGAGTTGCTTCTGAACGTAGCGTTCGTCGACTTCGGCCGAGGAGGCGAGGCCCGCCCGCAGCGAATGGCCGGCGAACAGCGGCGCCCGAGCTTCCTCCGACAGATCGCCCCGCACGCCGGCCGCCAGGGCGGCGGTCTTAACCAGGCGGGCGACCTGCTTGTCGTTGAGCCGATCGGCGCCGACGGTCTTGCCTTGCCCGGTAACCCGTCGAAACAGCGGACCGTGCGCGATCCGCGCCAGCTTGATCCAGGTTTCGACGGCCACGACTGGGCAGGTGGCATCCGACGATCCCCGGCCAATCTCCACCTCACGCCAGCCGGTCTTACCGCGAATGAAGAGGACCATGCCCTTGTCTAGGATCTCGATCCAGCCACGGCCGTCCTCGCTCTGGCCTTCACTGACGTCGAGCCCGACAATTTCCGAGCGCCGCAGCCCGCCTGCAAAGCCTAGCAAAAGCATGGCGCGATCCCGAATGCCGCGCAGGCCGCCACGATCCAAGGTTTCGAGCATGGCCATGAGGTCCTCGGGCAGGATAGCCTCCTTCTGTCGCGGCGGCTTGGCGTGGGTATTGCGGATGCCGGCCATCACCGTGGCGATATGCCGGTCCTTGCGGTCCAGAGCTTGGCCGCGTTGCGTGTAGGCCCAAGACAGAGCGGACAGACGCCGTTCGATGGTGCTCACCGCATATTTTTGGCCGCCGGCTGCCTCACCCGAAGCGCAGGCAGTGACGTAGAGGCCGACTGTTTGCGGATCGGGCGGCAGAACTTCAAGCCCCTGACGGCGACACCAGCCGGAAAAATGCTGCCAATCCGAGGCATAGGCTAGCCGGGTGTTGGCCGAACTGGCCGCTTCGACGTAGTCCCGCGCACGATCGGCGAGGTCGCGCAAATGGGCCAGTTCGCCGGTCGGAACCGACACGGCAGAATTGCCGACGGGTGCCGCGGGTGCAGCAGCGGGCAGGGGGGTGTTGCCGGCGTCGTTTTCGGCGGTTTCGTCGGGGTTTTGGGCCATTTCCTCTATAATGCGCATAACGTCCGATAATGCAAGATTATCGGTCGTTATTATTCACCGACAGGTCGGGCGCTTATATCCGATTTTGGTGGCGTTAAGCGCCGTCAGATGGTAGCCTGCCGGCATGAAATCACGCGCTGATTTGCTCCCTGCCGATGCCCCCCTGGTGCCGAAAGTACCGGTTTGGGCGCGACCGCGCGGTCTGGTGTTGTACGATGCCGATGCGGCCTATTTGGCTGGTGCGGCATTGAGTTCATTAAATAATCTGGTGCGCCAAGACTTTTCCTGGGCCGGCGTCTGGCGCCAGCGGCTGGCTTTGCAGTGCGCGGCGGCGGCGGTGAGTTTAACGGGTCGGCGCGAGGACGAATCTGCGCTGCGCGATACCCATTTCCTGCGCGGGGCCGGTGACGATCCTGGCCCCTCCGGTCACCTGCTAATGGCCTGGCGCCGATTGGCCGGCCGGACCACCAACTGCGATGCGGAAATCGTGCGGCCGGTCGCCGAACAGCAGTTTGGGCTGCACTGGGATGACGGTCTCGCCGAGGTGGTGGCCAATGCCACGGACATGATGGTCTCGTCGCGGCCGGCGCCAGTGCTGGCGGCCGAGATTGCCGCCGCCGTCTATCGGGCCCGGCCCGATGCTGAATTGTTGGGGTTCTGGCTCGCCGACATGCTGCTCGCCGAAAAATTCAGATGGCCCATTCCGGTGCCGCTGCTGATGGGGCAGGTTTTTTCGCCGGTCTTCAAGTCCGGCGAAAATCGCAAGCGCATCCGGCCGGGGGCGGAGGGGTGGGGCCGGGCGGTGTTCTTGGCCTACGCCACGGCGGCGGCAGAAGCCTGCGATCTCGGCGCCGATGTTTTAGCGCCGCGCGCGGTCAAACTGATGATGGTGGCGCCGAAGTTGCGCGCCAAGGGGTCTGGCGACGTCATCAAACTGCTGCTGTCCGATGACGTGGTGCCGGGCTCCTGGTCGAGTTCAAAGCTGTCGGCACGCGGCGCCCGACGGTTGTTCGATCGCTTGGGCGAGCTGGGCGCGGTGCGGGAACTCAGCGGCCGGCCGACGTTCCGGCTCTACGGGTTGTGAGGGCGAGCATGGCTAGGAAAAAGAGGACAGATGCCGAACCGCCGATTTTTGATGCCGAGTTGGCTGACATGCCGGCCGATCTTCGGTGGCGCGAGTGGATGAACCGCATCGAGGCTGTCCTGTTCGCAGCGCCAAAGCCAGTCGACCGTGCGGTTTTGGCGCGGGTGATCGGTCGCGACGCCAGCATCGACCTGCTGATCGATGACATCCGCGAAGCGCTGCGCGGCAAACCCTATGACGTGGTCAATGTCGCCGGGGGCTGGGCGTTCCGTACCCGAACGGCCTATGCCAATGCGATTGCCACCTCCGCTGCCGTGCCGGACCGTGCGGTTGATCTGACCCAGAACGAGGCCATGGTGCTGGTGTCGATTGCCTATCACCAGCCGGTGACGCGGGCAGGGGTGTCGGAAATTCTGGGTCGGGAGGTGTCGCGCGACGTGATCGGGGCCCTGCGCGACAAAAATATGATTACCGCGGGACCACGGAGTCCGACTGCGGGGGCGCCGTTCACCTATGTGACGACCAAGGGGTTTTTGGAGCATTTCGGGCTCGACACATTGCAGGATCTGCCGGAGATCGAGGGGCTTGAAGATGCTGGCTTGCTGCATCGAAGTGATGACGGACATTCTCGCGATATCGGGTACGCAGATTCGGATTTTGAGGGACCCTAGGCGCCACCTTATTTTCAGTCGGGCTAGATTGAGGGGCGCGGATCCCTGACCGCCTCGCGTTGTTCGAGTTTCGTGCCCTTAGATTTGCGGCAGGATTTTGCTACGTGGTTTTATGGCGACACGAGTTAGGATCTCCTCGTAGATTCCAGGCATGTCATCCATTCTCACGGTCACAGCCAAGCCAAACGAAATCGCATCGTCCAATGGCACACCCTGGTCCTTTTCTCTCTGCACCTGCAGCCTGATGCTTCCGTCCTGGCCGGCATGGCCGAAGCTGGCCCCGGCCCAACGACGGTGGATTATGGTGCCCGCTTCCGTCTGGTGGTAAGGTGGCTCGACGGTCGTATCAACTCCGGCAACGGCCTTGGTGTCGTCGCCCAAGGGGAGAACTCTGAGCTTCGCAGCACGATAGAGCTGGTGGCCCGGCCGAACAGGTGAAAACCAAGCCAATGTTGCATGGACGGCCCTGATAGCGTTTGTCGTGCTGAATGCGTTGGGCAGGTGGATCGTGTATTCGATGGCTTGTTCGGATACCAGGTGCGACGTGGCCCACATAGTCGCGCGATCATCTGCACAACTTTGGCAGTCTTCCGGCTCGACGAAACCGTAGCCAAGGTGCCGGCTGACCTCGCGTCGCATTGTTTCCCAGTTTTGCTTCACTGGGAACTTCGTGCTGATTATGAACTCGTGGCTGTCTCTCCATGAAGCTGGATGAACAAGGAGGGCCTTTAGCAAAGCGGCACGCTCGATATTCGGTAGTGCAGCGAAAGCGTCACCATACTCCAACTCGAGGCTGTCGTGCAGCTTGTGAGCCGCGTGAGTTGCGTAAGCTGCTGCCCCGCTAGAGCCGATTGTCCACGCACTCGCTCCAAGCCCTTGGCTGACACCGGGAGGCGCCGCTACCTTGATCCCGCCCATAACATTGCCGTGAGCGTGCGGTCGTAAAGTTGCGGGGGCGAAACCTGGTCGTAAGTTGAGATGTTCCCGGCCACCTGGAAACAGTGCATCGGGCTTGATTGATCGCCGATGTCCAAGGCCCAATGCGGACGACAGGTTTGGCATGTGCATATCGGGATATGGGAAGAACTTCATGCTTGGCAGCGCGACCGGATCCATCGGATCGTTGTGCCATGCGCCAACCGTCAATGAATTAATGCTCTCGGATGGAGACAAGATGCGGCGGTCGGCCTTCACGGCATCGATGGCTTTAAACAGGCTCGTGATGCGATTTTCTGTTTGGGCGTCTTCAAAATCAATAGTTCCAGGGAAATCGGGTACGGGGACATCAGCACCAATATTGCCTGAAGACACGACGAAAAGCAGGCCATACTCCACAGAGAGGTAGTCTAATGCCCGAGCCCAGGGAGACAGCCGGTCTGCAAACCTCTTATTGGCATCCCCAAGGGATAGGTTAACGACGACGACCCGGTTGCCGCCGTCGGCGCGCATGGTGCGGACAGCTTCGACCATAACGTCGACGATAAGTCGGTCATCGACAAATCGCTCCGCAGGAGGCCCAAACGGGCCATCGGCCGGCGCATACATGACGCTTCGAAAATATACCCGACGACCAATGGCCGGCCGCTGGACGCTCTTGTCGCCGTGAATGACGATCGAAGCCATCGCCGTGCCGTGGACGCGCCGACCAACGGCCAATCCCTCCAGACCGTGTGGATCAACAACGTTTAACCATGGGCCTAGCCATGGGTGAGCCTGAAGCGGGACAGCATCAAAAATTGCAACGACGGGCTCATCGTTGACTTGTACTGGTTCAGGTGGTGGAGCCTCACTCGTTTCACCGAGTTCGAGGCCGGACCCCAGGCTTTGCGGGTAGATCGAGAGGATCGGCTCCAGTCCTGCCAAGCTGGCGGATTCCAAATCCACGATTCGTCTGACCCCATTCGCCGGGAGGTCGAGAAGCAACGCATGATAGGAAAATTCAGGGTGCCTCGCGGCATGCACGACGCTCCCGCCCGCGGTTGCGATCGCTGTGCGCACCGCATTCTCGGCAATTGCTGCACTGTCAGGATTCGCCCTGAATACGAGCTCGCACTCAAGCCTAATTAACTCACCATCCGCCATGCCATCGGACGCCAGCGCCAAGAGCGAGCGGTCGGACGGTTGCACGCGGTCACTCGGCCCCCAAGGTCGAATATCGCGAAGTTTCGAAAATAAGTGGCCCCAAGGTGCAAAGCCTCTTTGGGCCTTCTCGCCGCGTTGCCAGCGTTGCCAAAGAGAAAGGATTTGCCGAAGAGCGAGAAGATCAGGAAGGAGCAGATAGACCACCGGTTCCGGGTCTTCTCCGTCCTCCTCAAGCATGTCCTCGCCCGAAAATGCGAGGCCCGGGACATTCGCTACGGCCTTTGCGAAGTCGGTGACTGAACCGGTTACCTCGAAAACAAGTAGCCGCTCTGGCGCGAGGCCAGAGGGGTCCTGCCGCATTGCCAATTCGGGATTATTTTGAGCAAGGACCGTTTGAAGGCGATTGAAGGCGGGCCCCAGACGCGCGCCCTGCTCGTTACGCGCGATTGTCCTTGATGGCGTTGCTCCGCCGTGTCCCGGCTGTCGGACGCTTGCCTCCGCTTGATCGAGCTTCAACAGCGGTTTTGTCGGATCCGCTTTCACCTGACGGCTGCTCCACTCGGCTGGACCATAATTCAACTTCCTCCGCCAAAATATCCTGCAGGGATCTCTGCCCCAATCCAAGGATATGACGACGGCGAACCGTCTGACAGAAATCAATTACTTCCGCAAAACTGCTAGGCGCAAGTGCTTTGGCCAACTTCTCCGAGGATATTCCAGGAGACTGGTCCCACAATGCGAATTGACGATCAATTAGGAGGGCTAATTGACGCCAGTCTGGCGAGGGGAGTCCTAGTCTTAGCTGGAAGCGGCGCCACACAGCTCGATCGAGAAGTTCATGGTGGTTGGTAGCTGCCACGGTAATGACATAGCTGGGTAACTGATCTATTTGCATCAACAGAAACGAGACGGCGCGTTTGATCTCACCTGTCTCATGCGTGTCGCCGCGCTCCTTTCCGATGGCGTCAAATTCATCAAAGAAGAGCACGCAAGCGGTTGTGCGCACATAGTCGAAAAGCTTACGAAGTCTCGTGTTGGTCTCACCAAGATAAGACCCAACGAGTGCATCGTATCGCACCGTGAAGAGCGGGAGCGCTAAGGCCTCAGCAACGGCCTCTGCGACCGATGTCTTGCCGTTGCCGGGGGGGCCCGAAAGCAAAATCCTATGACGAGGCTGCAGACCATGAGCGCGCAAAAGGTCCGCGCGATGCTGCTCCTCAATCAGATGACCGACTTGATGTATTACCGGCAACGGCAAAATTAGGTCGCTAAGCTTGGTCTGCGGCTCCGTCTCCAAAATGATGTCACGGCCTGGCGCAGGCTGCCGGCGTTGCGCCATTTCGCTCGACACCGTGACCGAACTCAAGAGGCGGGCGAGCCGATCTGCTAGCACGTTATGATTCTTGGCGCGCTCGTCTGCTACCAAAGCCTCGACCGAGGCTCTGAGAGTCGGCTGATCACCCGCGGCGCCAGCCCTCACTATCGACAAAAGCAGATCACTGCGTGCCATTTGAAAATCCGCCGTTGAATGCGCATAAACGCACGTGCACTACAGCACGCTACGACGCTCGAATGTACTGGACTAAGCCACGATATAAACAGCGCACTTAGGCAACCGTTCCATCGCGTCCAAGCAGACGCAAAATTGCCACAGTGCGGTTCCTCAGACTATCGAGAATGTATCAACGCAATCTTACGTCAGCAAGGGCAAGGTACGTGGACGGATGATGTGCCGACATTGCCGTCGTGATCAGGCGGCCAACCCCGGCGACCACAGAACGATGGGCTCATGTATCACTGATCCCGCCTCCTGCTTAATGTCGGTCATGTGGTGCACCAGGTGCAACCCATTGAATCTTCGATGCACGGAGTCGCGCAATCAACAGCAGTCGCCGCCCCTCGGGGCCAGCAAGCGTGATCAACTCCGGCGGCCGGGGAATGACAACCAGGTCATGGCATCAAGTGGCTTTAAGACCTCTATGCGGCAGCGCCATATGAAGTCCTTCAGAACTTCGTCCAGCAGCCTACCGATGATGTGATCAATGCGATCCACGGCGACCGGATGTGCGCCATTCTGAGTGCCCGTGAGCGGACCGTTCGCATGTGCACGACCATGATCAATCAAATCCGCGGTCTGACCAAAACCGTCGGCCAGTCATTCGCCATGTGTATCGCAGATGTTGGCGCTCCTCTCACACTCCGAAAGCTGGCCCTAAGCACTTTCCGGCTCGGTAAAGGTTGAAAAATGCCGGTGAGCGCTCTATCGTCTGTCATATCACACATCAGCGTTGTTGCCTGCCCGGTAGAGTCGAACTCTTCCGATTAGCTCAATTCTGAAAACCTTGGCCGGTCTGCAACCCGAATACTCACATGTATTCGGGGCCAGCCGCTGGTTTACCTTCCCCGCCGTGGCGCACGAGTTGTCATGGAGGAAGCCAGAAGGGCTCGTCAGCCCTTTCTCAGACGCCTCGCTGCGTCATTTCGAGCGGCCCCCCAGTCCGCACACTCAGTAACGAAAAACAAGGGGAGACAAAGACCTTTGTCCCGTCTCACGAAATCTTTCGCCGTTTTCTCAACTGCTGCACTGATCGCATGCGCACCGGCTGCGGCGCAGGATGAGCTGCACGCCGGCACGACCATCAACATGGCGCGGGCCACATGGGATACCGGGTGGTTCCAAGGGGAAATCTACAAGCAAATGCTTGAGGAACTCGGCTATACCGTTGATGGACCGACAACGCTCGACAATCCGCCCTTCTACCTGGCCGTTGCCCAGGGTGACGTCGACTTCTGGGTCGATGGTTCGTTTCCACTCCACAATAACTACCGCCCAACTTTCGAGGGCAAAGCTGAGATTGTCGGTGCGGTGGCGAAAGGCGGCGCACTTGAAGGATATCTCGTAGACAAGGCCTCTGTGGAAGAGTTCGGCATCAAGACGCTCGAAGACTTCAAGCGTCCAGAGGTGCAGAAAGCCTTTGACCGCGACGGTGACGGCAAGGCCGATCTCGTGGCGTGCCCGCCGGGCTGGGGCTGCGAAGTTACCATCGAACACCATCTCGATGCCTATGGGCTACGCGATTATGTGAACCCGATCAAGGCGAGCTATCCGGCATCCATGGCTGATGCCGTTGCAGCCTATGAGGCCGGCGAGCCGATCCTCTTTTACACATGGACGCCGAATTGGACAGTGAATGAATTGGTCCCCGGCGAGGACGTCATGTGGATCCAAGTGCCCCGGGTGGACCTGCCCGAAGCGCAGGCCGAACTAGCCGACGCCGCGGTGGTAAGCGGGATCGAAGGCTGCGTTGCCGAGCCTTGCGTGCTCGGGTTTCCCGTCAACGACATCGTGCCAGTGGCAAACTCGCAGTTTCTGGACGACAACCCCGCTGCCGCGCGACTTTTTGAACTCGCCTCTATTCCACTTGCCGATATCTTTGCCCAAAATGCCAAAATGAATGCAGGCGCTGGCAGCCCAGACGATATCAGGCAGCAGGCTGCGGACTGGATCGCTGAGAACCGATCAGTGGTCGATAGCTGGCTTGAAGAGGCGCGCGCCGCGGCGAACTGATCGCCCAAGGACGACATCGAGTAATGGAAGAGGCTGGCTAGTCGCTCAGCCTCTTCGCATACCTGCTGTATACTGGCGCAAAATGGCAGCCCAAGAGGATCGTTGCGACGTCGAGCCTCTGATACCGAATCGTCCCGTGCGCCCTATTGCTGAACTCGTGGGCCTTTCCTACCGCAGGCCTGCTGGAGCACGGCGCTCAGTGGTTGGCTATAGCCAGTGGAGCCAAGTGCCGGCCGCAAGAGGTTCTGATCAGAACATCTTGCCTTTGTTGGCAATCACCTCTGCGACGCTCCAGGCCCCTTGGCGCGGGCCGTGTACCATCTGCACGACTACGCTTGTAAATCGGCGAGGGGTTTCGGCGCCGATCGGCAAGGTAAGCCATTGAAATTGCGATCACCAGCGGGGTCAACTAGTGGCGCCGAAAGACAGTTCACGCAAGCTTGAAGGCGGACATCTGAAGTACGGGGTGCCGACGCCTCGCGGGCCTGTTGCGGACCTGCGAGTTTTAGGATCGAGCGGCACTAGCTGCAGTTCAGCAGGGAAGAGACAGAGGTTGCTAGACGTCTCATCAAGAGCAGAAGCAGCACATAGGTCCGTACGGACAGACATCGGGGGCTTTCATTCACCCCCCAGTTCTTGGTCCAGAGAAACCCAGTAACCGCGAGATGTCTTTCGCGATTAGCGCGAGTTGGGTTTTCACCTCGTCAAGCGAGGGTTGGTCTTCAGGGCTCACCCGGTCCAGAAAAGGAACGATGAGCACGCCAGCGACTGAATTGTCCTGGGCGAAAATGGGACGGGCGATGTTGGTGACGCCGACCGTCTGCTGGCTCTTGGCGGACCAGCCTCCCTGGCTACGTACCTCTGCCAGTCGCAAGTTCAGTTCTGTCTCGTCGATCGGTCTGGACGTAGGCAGCGAACGGTGCTCCTCAAGCATCTGGGTACGGCGCAGATCGCTGCTGAAGGCCAGCATGACATTGCCTGAGGAGGTTTGAAGCAGATCGACAATGGCGCCGACCTTGACGCTGAAAGTCCAGCGTTCGGGGCTGTCGACCTGAGCCACAATCATCGATCTGCCGTCGTAATAAACTGCGAGATGGCAGGACTGGAGCGTCTTGTTGGCCAATTGCTGCATGTGGGGCAGGGCCACGGTGACGATGGAGTGGACAGGCTCCTGACGGTGGGCGATTTCGAAAAGCTTGAGCGTCAGACGGAACTTTTCGTCCTCTCCTAGGGAGATGTATTTCTGTTCCTGCAAGGTGATGACCATGCGGAAAATCTCGTTCACCGTCATCTGGAGGCGCTTGGCGATTTCGGTAAGGCTAAGCCCGGCCGGGTACTCGGCCAGGGTTTCCAGAATCAGCAGACCCTTTGTGAGGGCGGGCGCCTTGTAGCGCGCTTCCGACGCTGCCTTCACGTTCTCGGTTTTGCTTGTCGGCATGGTGCGACCTGGAAATGGGGCGATCATATCGACGCGGTGGCGGCGACAATCAGTCCTTATGCACCGGACCGGTGCGCCGAACAATGTGCGCGGTTTCCGAGACCGGGGTCAGTGCCTTGCCGGTATCGAACCAGGTGATGACGTTGTCAGCCACGAGTTGGCTCATGGCATTGCGCGTCGGCACGCTGGCAGAGCCAACATGGGGCAGCAGCACGACATGATCCATTTCCAGCAGATCGGCAGGCACATAGGGCTCGTTCTCGAAAACATCGAGGCCGGCGCCTAGAATGATGCCTGATTTGAGAGCGGTGATCAGCGCCTGCTCATCAATGACGGAACCGCGTGCGACATTGATGACAATGCCGGTCGTTCCGAGCGCGTCGAGCACTTCGGCGTTGATGAGGTGACGAGTTTGTTCGCCGCCCGGGACGATGACGATGAGGATATTGACATGGCGCGCCATGGCGACGAGGTCGGGAAAGTGCTGGAAGGGGTGTTCGGGCCGGGGGCTGCGGCTGTGGTAGGCTATTTCCACCCCGAACGGCACCAGCCGCTCCGCGATGCCTGTGCCGATCCGACCGAGACCGACAAGTCCTACCTTGCGGCCCCGCATTGAGACCGGGCTCAGGCGGAAAGGCGCACTTTCCCATCCGCCGGCGCGCAGGTATCGCTCGGCCTCACCCAGGTTGCGAATGGTCATTAACAGGAGACCAATGGCGGTATCGGCAACCTCATCATTGAGAACGTCAGGGGTATTCGTCACCATGATGCTGCGTTCGGCAGCCCCGGCGGCATCAACGATATCGTATCCGACGCCGTAATTGGCGACGATTTCAAGTCTGGGAAAGCGCGACATGAGTGCCTGGTCCACGCGCCCGCCCAGCGTCACGATGCCCTGGACGCGCTCCTTGATCGCTGGCGAGTGCTGTTCGGACGCGCCGGCCTGCCAAGCGCGAAACAGTTCGAACTTTTGCTCAAGGGGATCGGTCACCGCGGGCGGCAAAGGCTTGGGAAGATAGATCAGCGGCTTGGTCATGGGGCGCTCGGCATATTGGCTCAATGGGCGAGTATCTGGCCGAGAAACTCCCGGGTTCGCTCATGCTGCGGATTGGAAAAGAACTGTTCGGGAGGTGCCTCTTCAACGATGCGGCCGCGCTCCATGAAGATGACGCGATCGGCAACGCGGCGGGCGAAGCCCATTTCGTGGGTGACGCACAACATGGTCATGCCGTCGTCGGCCAGGCTCACCATGGTGTCGAGGACTTCCTTGACCATCTCTGGATCAAGCGCCGAAGTTGGTTCGTCGAACAGCATGATCTTGGGGTGCATACACAGCGCACGGGCAATGGCGACACGCTGCTGCTGGCCGCCCGAAAGCTCTGCCGGATATTTCCCTGCCTGTTCGGGAATGCGCACGCGCTCAAGATATTTGCGCGCTTCGGCTTCGGCCTGCTCCCGGCTGGCGCCCCTGACCCGCATGGGCGCCAGCATGCAATTTTGCAGCACCGTCATGTGCGGGAACAGATTGAATTGCTGGAACACCATGCCGATTTCGCTGCGCACCGCTTCGATGGTGCGCGAGCCGGGCAGGATTTCGACGCCGTCGACAACAATGCGGCCCTTCTGGTGCGCATCGAGCTGGTTGATGCAGCGGATCAGGGTGGACTTGCCTGACCCTGATGGTCCGCAGATCACTATGCGCTCGCCCTGTGCGACCGAGAGATCGATGGAGTGCAGGGCCTGGAAGGTGCCGAACCATTTTTCGACACCCTCCATGCTCACCATCGCGTCCGCTGCTCGATCAACCGTTTCGGCCGCTATGGTCATAGGCTTCAGTCCTGCTGATCCGCCGGGCGGGTACCCGGCCACTTTTCGTAGAGCTCTTCGAGTTTGCCCTCTGCCCTGGCCTGGGCAATGAAGGCATCGACCTGTTCGAGCAGGTCAGCCTCGCCGGGGCGCATGCCGATGCCCTGGACCTGGCTATAGAGCAGGAACTTGGTGTCGTAGCGGCCGGGAGCCATCTGCTCGATCTGGGGGACGAGAACGGTTGCGACCGCCAGCGAATCCACCTGGTTGGAGAGCAAAGCCTGTACTGCGCCGGCATCATCGTCATAGCGCTGGATCTGGGTGGAGGGCAGGGCGCTGCTGGTCACCACCGGGTCCTGGCTGCCGCCGCGGGGCAGACCGACACTGCGATCGGCGAGATCGTCGAAGCTCGAAACTTCCATGTCTACCGGGGCAAGGATGATCGCGCCGAGCCCTGAATAGGGCTGGGAGAACTGGATCTGCTTGGAACGCTCCTCGGTGATGCCGAGGGCCGCGGCCAGAACATCGACCTGGCCCGTCAGCAGATAAGGAATGCGGTTGGGGCCGGTCACAGGCACCAGTTCGAGTTCCACGCCCAGATATTCCGCCAGCATGGCAGCGATATCGGCGTCGAAGCCTTCCGGCTGGCCGGTGGTGCTCATCAGGCCGAATGGCGGCACGTCCACCAGCATGCCGACGCGGATCTTTCCGGCCTGCTTGACGCTGTCGAGTGTCTGCGCGCTTGCGGGAACCGTCGAGCCGGCCAGCATGGCCAGCATCAGGGCGCCGGTGGCTACTCCAAACGTTCTGCGTGTCAGTTTCGTCATTTCTTCTCCTCCTTGTTATGATTGTCAGCGGCTTGCCCTGGTGAGCCGGCGTTCCAGATGCGCACTCAGCATCGAGAGGGGCCAGCACAGGGCGAAGTAGAGTGCGCCGACCAGTCCGAAGACCAGGAAGGGCTGGAACGTGGCGTTGTTGACGATCTGCCCGGCACGCGTCAGTTCGGTGAACCCGATGATGGCAGCGAGCGAAGTGCCCTTGATGAGCTGCACCAAAAAACCCACGGTCGGCGCGAGGGAAAGCTTGATGGCCTGGGGAAGGATCACATCGCGGATCTTTTCGCGGTAACGTAGGCCCAGGGCATGAGCGGCCTCCCACTGCCCACGTGGCACGGTCTCGATGCTGCCGCGCCAGATTTCGCCCAAAAAGGCGCTCGCATGAAGGGTCAAGCCGATGGCAGCTGCTACCCAAGGGTTGAGCTTCCAGCCCATCGCCGAGGCGCCGAAGAAAACCAGGAAAAGCTGCATCAGGAGCGGCGTGCCCTGGAAAACTTGGATGAAGCCCGATGCGATGCGGCGCAAAGCGGGGATTGGGGAGGTTCGCATCAGGGCGATGGCAAAGCCCCCCAAGGCTCCCCCAGCAAAGGCGGTCAGCGACAACAGAACAGTCCACTGGATGGCAGAAATGATGAAGAACGCTTCGTTGATGCCGAATGGTCTGATCATCTCGGCCCCTACTTGCTCGGATAGGAAAATGCCCGCCGATTGATCAGGGCGAACATGGCTGAGAACAGCATATAGATGGCGAAGTAGATCACGGTCACGACGAGATAGACCTCGAAGCTGGAAAAGGTGCGGGACTGGATGTTGTTGGCCATGGAGGTCAACTCATCCGCTGAGATCGCCGACAGTACGCTGGTGGACAGCATCAGAAGCGTGAACTGGCTAGTAAGGGCGGGAAAGGTTGCCCGCAGCGCCGGCTTGAGCACGATGTGGCGGAAGATCGACAAGGGTTTGAGGCCCAGAGCGATACCTGCTTCGATCTGGCCGCGCGGCACCGCTTCAATGCCGGAGCGGATAATCTCGGCGGCATAGGCGCCCACATTGAAGACTAGTGCCAGCAGCGCGGCATTGCCTGGAGAAAGCCGTAGGCCCAGGGCCGGCAGGCCGAAGTAGATGAAGAAGATCTGCACCAGGAACGGCGTGTTGCGTACGATCTCGATATAGAAATCGACCACGACGCGCACCGGCTTGGGGCCCGATGTCTTGGCCAGCGCGCAGAGCACGGCGACAACCAGGCCGATCGCCATGGCGGCGAGCGATAGCTGGATCGTCAGCCAGGCTCCCTCCAGCAATTCAGGCCAGGCAGCGAGCACAGGCTCGAAGCGGAACTGAAATCCCAAACCATTCCTCCATCGGCGGACGACCTGCCCTTGCTAGCCGCTAGCGCATCTCCCTCGTCTTGCCCACTTGGCCGATCAGCGCCTCGCTGAGGGACACAACCCGGCTTGACAAGCCTCATCTCTCGTCGTCATCTTATATACGAAAACGGATTTTGCAAATGAAAAAGGCGATGACGTGAAGATCACAAGGATCGAAAGTGTTTTGATGAGCGTGCCGCTGGCGGAGGATTCCGCGGCGCGGTGGTCAGGCGGGGAAATGACGGTGGCGAGCGTGTCCATGCTGCAAGTGCACACCGATTCCGGCCTGATCGGCCTGGGTGACACCTATGGCGGCGGGTGGTTCTACCCCGAAGCCGCCGGTGGTCTGGTCGAGCATTTCAACGGCGTACTGGTCGGGGAAAATCCACTGGACGTCGCGCGTTTACTCGAAAAGATGCGCAATTCCTGCAAGTATTGGGGACGGGTCGGGGCCTCGATCAACGCGATCAGCGCCATCGAGAACGCCCTGTGGGACATCGCCGGCCAGGAAGCCGGGCTGCCAGTGTGGAAACTGATCGGCGGGCTCGCCCATGAGCGCATGCCGTTCTACGCCTCCGCCGGACAGGAAAAGCCGGCCGATGCGATGGAACGCGAGATGAGCGGCTATGTCCGCGACGGCGTTCCGGCCGTCAAAATCCGCACTTCGACCAATTTCGACCAGGCTGTCGCCAAGGTGGCGCGTTGCCGTGAACTGCTTGGCCCCAATATCAAGCTGATGGTGGATGCCGTGATGGGTTCGCATCCAAGCCCTTGGGACAGCAAGCAGGCAGTCAAATTCGCCCATGCCATTGCTCCCTATGACATCACCTGGCTCGAAGAGCCTTGCGCCGCCGACGATTATGAGGGCCTTGCCGAGGTGCGGCGCCTGTCGCCGGTGCCGATCAGTGGCGGCGAGACGATGTTCGGCCTGATCGAATTCGGCCATCTGCTGCGCAATCGTTCCGTGGATATCGTGCAGCCCGACGCCTGCACCTCGGGCGGCATCCTGGAATGCATCCGTATTGCCGGGGCGGCGGCTTTGTTTGGCACCAAGGTGGCACCACATGCTTGGGGGAGCGGGGTCACTGTCATGGCCAACCTGCATTGGGCGTTCACCCAGCCTAACGTCTTCATCCAGGAAGTCCCCACCTGGGGCTTCCCGCTGCGCGATGCGCTGCTGGTGGAGCCGCTCCGCATCGAGAACGGGCATCTGTTGCCCCCGACGGCGCCCGGACTTGGGGTGCGACTGACCGATGAGCTGCGCGCTGCCTATCCCTGGCAGGGCGGCTACGGTGCCAAGATGCGTGCCGCCTGATCTGAACATTGGAGGAGAATGAACATGGCCTCGATCACCGAGCGCTTGGAAGCCTGCTATACCGGCGTCGTCCATGACGTCATGCGCGCCATGGGGCTGCGCGATTTTACCCTGCCGCCTTATCTACGGCCGATCATGCCGGAAAAAGCCATGGCCGGTCCGGCATTCACAGTGCTCGGCAAGGCGGACCTCGATGCTGACCCCCATGAAACACTGCTTGCCTGGACCGGGCTGCTTTCAAAGGCCCCTTCGGGTTCGATCTGGGTTTCGCAGCCCAATGACCGCGTGGTTGCCCACATGGGCGAGCTCTCGGCAGAAACCCTGCGCGACAAGGGCGTACGTGGCTGTATCGCCGATGGGCTGGTGCGCGACGTCAACTTCCTGCTGGACCTGGGTTTCCAGACTTGGTGCGCCGGACACACGCCGCGCGACATCGTCGGCTACTGGTTGCCGGCCGCGACCCAGGTGGAAGTCAAGATCGGCGACGTCGTCATCAATCCCGGCGACTACATGGTGGGCGACCGGGACGGGATGATCCGCGTGCCGCTGGATATCGTCGAAGACGTCATCGAGCGGTCCGAAAAGGCCATCGCCACCGAAAACCTCGTTCGCAAGGCAATCCTCCAGGGCGTCGACCCGCAGCAGGCCTATCTCCAGTTTGGCAAGTTCTGATCATGACCGCACATTCCATCAAGGCCGCCTTTTATACCGGCGAAAAGTCGTTTCGCGTCGAAGAGATTACCGCAGCTGTGCCCGGCGCCGGCGAAGTCCAGATCGATGTCGCCTTTTGCGGCGTCTGCGGCACGGATATGCACGTCTTTCACGGCGATATGGATGCCCGCGTGACCACGCATCGTGTCATCGGCCATGAAATGTCGGGCACGATCTCGGCTCTGGGCGAGGGTGCCTCAGGTTTTGCCGTGGGGCAGCGCGTCGTGGTGCGTCCGCTGGCGCATTGTGGCGCCTGTCCTGCCTGCGAGGCCGGACACAGCCATATCTGTCACAACCTGAAATTCCTTGGGCTCGATACCAATGGCGCCTTTCAGGAGAAGTGGAGCGTTCCGGCCTATACCGTCCATGCCCTGCCCGAGGGGATCGATCTCAAGCTTGCGGCATTGATCGAACCGCTCGCGGTCGCCTGCCACGATGTGCGGCGTGCACGGCTGGTTTCGGGGGAAACGGCCCTCGTGATCGGGGGTGGACCGATCGGAATGCTGATCGCCATGGTCGCCAAGCATGTGGGCGCCGAAGTGGCGGTTGCCGAGATCAATGAAAATCGACTGTCCATCGCCAAGAAGCTGGGGCTAGGTGCGCTCAATCCCAAGGACGGCCCGGTGGAGGTGGCGATCAAGACCCAAACGCGGGGCAAAGGCGCCGACGTGGTGTTCGAAGTTTCGGGGTCGCAGGCCGGGGTCGAGACCATGACCGCAGCGGCCGCAACGCGCGGGCGCATCGTCATGGTTGCGATCAACAACAAGAAGCCTCCAGTCGACCTGTTCCAGTTCTTCTGGCGGGAACTGGAAATGCTGGGTGCCCGCGTTTACGAGCCGGAGGATTACGAGCAGGCGATCGGCCTGCTTGCCAGGGGAGCGATCGATGTCGGTGCGCTCATCACCGACATCCGTGCGCTCGACGATATCGAACAGGCCTTTGCCGGCCTTCATGGCAATTCAATCGCCATGAAGACCCTTATCCGTGTGGGAGCAAACCTTTGAGCATCCTCGATAAATTCAGTCTCGCGGGCCGGACTGCCCTGGTTACCGGCTGCAATCGCGGCATCGGGCTTGCCATTGCTATTGGCCTAGCCGAATCCGGCGCCGATATCGTCGGCGTCAGCGCCAGCCTCGCGCTTGAGGGAAGCGCATGCGAAGCGGGCGTGCGTTCGCTAGGGCGGCAGTTTACCGCCTATCAATGCGACTTCTCCGATCGATCGGCCCTGCGCCGCTTTGTCGACACGGCTGCCGACCGGCACCGGATCGATATCCTGGTCAACAACGCCGGTACTATCAAGCGCGCGCCGGCTGCAGAGCACGACGACGCAATCTGGGACGAAGTTCTGGAAACCAATCTTTCGGCCCCTTTCATCCTGGCCCGCGAGTTCGGTCGGCGCATGATTGCAAAGGGCGGCGGCAAGATCATTTTCACTGCGTCTCTGCTGACTTTCCAAGGCGGCATCAACGTGCCCGGCTATGCGGCAAGCAAGAGCGGCATCGGTCGGATCACTATGGCCCTGGCCAATGAATGGGCAGCCAAGAACATCAACGTCAATGCCATTGCCCCGGGCTATATCGCTACCGACAACACCGAAGCATTGCGCAACGATCCTGTCCGCTCCAGGGCCATCCTTGATCGCATTCCCGCCGGCCGCTGGGGCAATCCTGAAGATTTTGCCGGTGCCGCCGTGTTCCTCGCCTCTCCGGCTGCCGCTTATATAAACGGCCATACAATGGTGGTGGATGGCGGCTGGATGGGTCGCTGACGGGCCGGAAGGGCGCGATGCCGGCGTTTAATTTTCAAGGAAATCTGCATGATGATGATCGAAGCCGAGCCGCTGACCGCGGCAGCGTTCGCCCCTTATGGACAAGTGGTTCAGCATGACCGAAATGGCGTTCTCAATGTCGTTGCCAATGCTTTCGAGCGAGATGAGTCAGCAACGACTCCGAGCCTTAATCTTCTTCGCATCGAGCAAGCGGTCGATATGCCCCTGCTGGTGGACAAGCTTGAGCGCCACCCCCATTCTTCCCAGACTTTTCTGACCCTTGAAGGGGGACGAAGCCTTGTAATCGTCTGCGACAGCGCTCCGGACGGCACGGCTTTGCCTGCGACGCTGCGCGCCTTTGTTGCCGAAGCGAACCAAGGTGTCACCTACCGTCGCAATGTCTGGCACCGCGCCGTTTCGCCGCTTGTCGCGCCTAACGAATATGCCATGACCATGATGCGGCATCCGGCAGGATCAGACACAGAAATTTATAACATCAGGCAACTGGTAGAAGTGACGATCTAAGGGGCTAAAGGATGCTACTTGGATCTTCGAACCTTTGACGAGGCGGCTGCTTTCGGGAGATCCTTTAGACAGCCTGAGCGACCGAAATGGGCGCCGCAGAGCTGCCGTCACCAGCGGGGAAACGAATCCACCCGGATTCGCATAATATGCGGATCGGAACGGTGAGAGCGGATGGACCCCATGGTCTTGGCGTTGCCGATGAAGACCCTTGCCTCGGACACTCTATGGCGATCTACGCGCGGTATCCGTCGAACTTCATCTCGAACGGCAGTTGTCGCCTTTGGGGATGGTGTGGCCAGCATGCAGAGCCGGAACCGACGGAGGTTGTGACGGCGGTAGCTAGGGTGTTGGATACTGGGCTCTCCGGGATTGCCGCTGCTTGCGGGGAGCCTCTACGTGAGAAGTTATTTCACATCATGAAAAGATTTTAAGCCACATTGACGGTGGCCACTCCCATCCAACAACATCGTCCAATGAAGAGCTAGCAGGTCTTGCACGCTTCCCTAAAGGCCTGCTGCAGTTATTTTCAGGAGACATCTGTGGTCAACGCAAATCACGTAACGACAAGCAAAGAATATCCGGTGCCTGAGACAATGAAAGCTTGGGTTCTTGGGAGTCCAGGTGAGCTGAATTTTGTTGACAAGGCAGTTCCAGTGCCAAAAAAGGCCGAAGTTCTTGTCCGTATCGATGCTGTGGCTATCTGTGCAACTGATCTCGAGATCATCTATCATGGTCCTCCCGCGATGATTCAAGGGGGGCAGCCCTACAACAAGAACTTCACCCCTGGCCATGAATATATGGGAACGGTGGTAGCTCTTGGGCCTGGCGTCGACGAGTTCAAGATCGGCGAACGCGTAACTGTTGAAATCCATGCCGGCTGCGGCCAGTGCAAGCGTTGTCGCCAGGGAATGTACACGTCCTGCCACAATTACGGCAAAAACTACGGCGACGTGGATAAGGGTCACCGCGCCAACGGCTTCACCACTGACGGTGGCTTCTGCGAGTACCAGGTCAACAACATCAATACCCTGGTCCACGTCCACGATACCATGAGCGACGAAGAAGCGACGTTGGTGGTTACCGCCGGTACTTCCATGTACGGCTTGACCGAACTAGGTGGACTGGTCGCGGGTGAAAGCGTGGTCGTCAGCGGCCCCGGCCCGATCGGGCTCCTCGGCGCGGCAGTTGCGAAGGCGCTGGGCGCCCAACCGGTGATCTTGACCGGCACGCGCGACAATCGACTTGAGATCGGCAAGAAGCTCGGCGCCGATTATGTCATCAATGTCCGCAACGAAGACCCGGTAGCGCGCGTGCGCGAAATCACTGGCGGCAAGGGCGTCGACTATGTAGTCGAATGCTCCGGCGCGCCCAATGCAGTCAATGAAGCCGCTCAGATGCTCAATCGCGGTGGCAAGATTTGCCTGGCAGCATTCCCCAGCGAGGCTGTGCCAGTCGACGTCGCCTACCTCGTGCGCAACAACATCTATGTTTACGGCATCCGCGGCGAAGGCAAGGCGGCGACCCATCGTGCCGAGGCCTTCATGCGCCAGAAGCGCTTCGATGCCAGCCTGATCCACACCCACACGTTCGACATGGAAAACCTTCCAGAGGCCCTGCGCTATGCCAAGGACCGCGTTGAAGATGCCATCAAGGTGGTAGTGCGCAACAAGAATGCCGTGGAGCAGGCTCAGGCCGCTGAATAACTGAACTGAACCCGAAGCGCCCCTTTTGGTACCATAAAGCTTGCTCGGGAGGGCAGTAGGCTCCCTGATTGTCGAAGGAGACGGCAATCAGGGACGCCATCATAACAAGCAGCCGCAGGCTGCAGCGATTTCATGCTTTGAGGAGAAAGCCATGGACTTCACCAAATTTACCAAATTGTCGTTGGGACTGGCCATTGCGCTGACGGTAGCGCCGGTTTCCGTGCAGGCCCAGTCGGACTATCCGACCCGACCCGTAGAAATGAGCGTGCTTTTCGGCGGCACAGCCAACACGATCGCCCAGCTGCTATCTGAAACCATGTCTCAGCAACTGGGCAGCCCGGTGGTTTCTATTGCGCGAACCGGCGGTGGCGGCGCAATTGGATACAGTCATGTGCAGGGCAGCCGGCCTGACGGCTATTCAGTCGTTTTCAACTCGAATTCAATCAACACCGTGCATCACATGGGCATGCTGCCCTTCGGCTATGACGCCTTTGTACCAGTGGCCCAAATCTCGGTTGAAGTGCCGGTGATGGCGGTCAATGCCAACTCGAACTGGACCGACCTGACGCAGATGGCCGAAGCGGTTAGCGCCGAAGGCCGACGCATCAATGTCGGTATTTCGGGCCGTGGCTCGTTTACCCACATTGCTTCAGCAGCCCTGTTCGACGCGATGGGTATCTCTGAACTCGTCAACTATGTTTCCTACGGCGAAGGCAACGCCCCGATCGAGCTTCTCGCCGGCCGCATCGATGCGGCCGTACAGTGGCCTGGACAGATTTCGTCCTACACCGAGTCCGGTGATCTGGTCGCGGTCGGCGCCCTGGGCACAAACGAGATCTATTCCTTGCCTGACGTACAGTCCGCCAAGGAACAGGGTTACGACATCGACATCTCCATGTGGCGTGGTATTGCCGCGCCAGCGGGCACGCCTCCGGAAGTCGTTGCAAAGCTCGAAGAGGCTGCACGCGCGAGCGTCACTTCTGAGGCCTTCATCAATGCCAGCCGCAATGTCGGCTTCGAGCCCGCATTCCTGCCTGCGGCAGAGTTTGCCGAGGTGATTGCGGAGGATGACGTCTTCTACGCCGACCTGCTCACCAAGCTCGGTCTGGCTCAGTAAGAGAGTGTCATGACTGACAAGCAACGCAACCTGTTTACGGCAGCCCTTCTTTTTGTGGTCGCTAGCGTTTGGACGGTAATAACCGTCCAAACCATCCCCGGCGGCTTTTCTCCAGGCGACATAGGGGCGCGAGGATTTCCGCTCATCCTTGGTATCGCATTGGGCATTCTCTCGCTTGGCCTTGCGATCAAGACCTGGATGGCCTGCCCGCTGCCGCTGGGTGTCGAGGACGAAACCGAGGATTTCGGCGCCGGGCGCAGCACGCTCAGTGTCCTGATCGTTCTTGGGCACCTGGTGGCCTATGGCTTCCTGATGGACAAGATCGGGTTCGCCCTCTCAACCTTTGTCATCACCCTCTCGATGATGGTCATAGGTCTGCGTGAGCGCAATCCTCTGAAAATTCTGGCCTTCAGCGTCGGAACCGCGTTCGGAGCCTGGCTCGTCTTTTCGCGCCTGCTGGGTGTCTACATGCCCTTGGGCACAATGATCACTTTCGGATAGGAGGCGGAATTGGAAGATTTTCTTGCAGCAGCCGTCCTGGTTCTCGATCCGCTGACTTTGGGCATGATCCTGATCGGGACTGCCATCGGTCTCATCTTCGGAGCGATTCCCGGCCTCACCTATACTGTTGCTCTTGCCCTCGTTCTGCCGCTCACCTTCGGCCTCCCGGCTTTGCCTTCCATTGGCTTGCTGCTGGGGACCTACATTGGCGGCATGACCGGCGGCGCCGTGAGTTCGATCCTCCTGGGTATTCCGGGGACGCCGACAGCCGCCGCGACGGTGCTGGATGGCTACCCGATGACCCAGCAGGGCAAGGGAGCCCTGGCGCTGGGTGCAGCAGTCATCGTTTCGGTTTTCGGCGGGCTTTTCAGCCTGGTCCTGATGGTGTTGTCCGTCGACCTCGTGTCCCGGATTGCCATCTCGTTTGGTCCGGCTGAAATCTTTGCGCTCGTGGTCTTTGGCCTGTCCACAATTTGTGGGCTGGCGGGCACGTCTATGATAAAGGGCCTTATTGCGGGTGTGCTGGGGCTGATGGTGATGACCATCGGGCTCGACGCGCTCGAAGGGGTGCCCCGCATGACGTTTGGCTCCGTGCAGATGTTGCAGGGCGTCAACATGATCGTGGCGATGATCGGCCTTTTCGCCGTGCCCTTCATCATTCGTGCCTTGCTCCAGCATTGGGCGGGGGTCACCCCTGCCGCTGCCACGGGTAAGATCAAGGTGCAGTTTCCCTCGCTCGGTTATCTGTTCGCCAATTGGTGGCTGATCATTCGCAGTTCCCTGATCGGCACGGGCATCGGGGCCATCCCGGGCACCGGCGGCCCGATCGCTTCCTTCCTTGCCTATGACAGCGCCAAACGCTTCTCCAAGGACAAATCCAAGTTCGGCAAGGGCGATCTGCGCGGCGTCATAGGACCTGAAACGGCAGGCAACGCCGTTATCGGCGGCGCCATGATCCCCTTACTGTCATTGGGCATCCCGGGCGATCCGGCGACGGCACTTGTTCTGGCGGGCATGCAGATCCAGGGGCTTGTGCCCGGTCCTGCGCTGTTCCTGAACAACCGTATCGATGTGTATGGCATCTACATCATCATCATGGTGTCGCTGATCATGCTGTTCTTCCTTCAGCTGCTCTGCATTCGCCTCTTTGTTCACGTACTGCGGGTTCCCCAGCAGCTGATGGCCGTGGTGATCGTCGTGCTGTGCGGTGTGGGTGCCTATGCCTTCCGTAACTCCATCTTCGATATCTACTCGGTGGCTATCGTGGGTGTTGCAGGGTTCCTGCTGGTCAAGGCTGGGATACCAACTACGCCGCTGGTGCTGGGACTGGTCCTCGGACCGACGCTGGAGAGCAACTACCGCACGGCAATGAACCTCTCGGGCGGTGACTATGGGGTGTTCTACACATCCCCCGCGGCAGTCGTTTTCTTCCTGATGGCCCTTCTGGTGGTCGTGCTCCAGATCGTGGGGACGGTGCGAAAGAAGCCTGAACCTGTCCCTTCTGTGGGCTAACATCGGCGCTCAAGTTTGGCGGCCCGGACATTAGTCCGGGCCGCTTTCTTTCACATCGTAAAACCGGTCTAGCGCCGCGTTGACTTGCCACCCGGCAAGTCCCAACGTCCGCTCAGAACTTGAAAGACCAAGTGTTCTGAAGGCGTGAACACCTCGCCTCAAGCAACCGACAGGAGGATAGATCGTGAGTTTTGCTTTTTCCGAGGGCAACCCGCCGGAAGACACATCCAAGTTGCACAGGCCGCCCTTCGATACCGACCGGCTTGACCAACTAATGGAGGAAGCCAAGCTCGATGCGCTACTCGTGACCTCCAAACATTCGATCCAGTACTTGCTGGGCGGCTATCGCTTCTTTTTCTATGATTACATGGATGCCCATGGGCTTAGCCGCTATCTGCCGTTCTTTGTCTACGTGAAGGGGCGTCCGCTCGATTCCGGCTATGTCGGCGCGCCGATGGAGCGCTACGAAAAGCAGCTGGGCAGCTTCTGGGTTTCCAACCTGAGCCTTAAGACGTTCAAGAGCCCCGACTATGCCGGAGCTGCAGCCGAGATGCTTAAGGGCATCGGTGGCGGCAAGGGTCGCGTTGGCATCGAGGTTGGTTTCATGCCGATCGACGCCTACACGGTGCTCAAGGACACCTTGCCCGACGCCGACTTGGTTGATGCGACCTTTACTCTAGAAATGCTGCGGGCGCTGAAGTCCGCCGAAGAACTCACCATGCTGCGCGAGGCCTCCGAAAAAGTTGTGGACTCTATGCTGGCGGTGATCCAGGCTCACGGGCCTGGCACGAGCAAGCGGGCCCTGTTCGAGGCGCTGCGTCAGGAAGAAACCAAGCGCGGCCTCAAGTTCGAATATGCCCTGACCAATATCGGCACTGCTTTCAACCGGGCTCCCTATGACAAGATCTGGGAAGACGGTGAAACCCTGGCCCTCGATTCCGGTGGCAATTACAAAGGCTATATCGGCGACCTTTGCCGGATGGCCTACACCAAAGAGCCCGATCAGGAACTCATCGACCTCCTCGGTCAGGTGGAAGATGTGCAGCAGACAGCGCGCGGCAAACTCAAGGCAGGCGTGCGCGGCGGCGATATTTTCGAATGGGCCAATGAGGCGCTTTCGCGCAGTTCTGCCCGCGAGAAAATGTTCTTCTCCGCTCACGGCATGGGAATTGTCAGCCACGAAGCGCCCTGGCTGATGAGCACTGCGGTTCCCACTTACCCCGCCTATCATGCCGACAAGCCGCTCGAAACGGGGATGGTCGTGTCGATCGAAACCGAACTCCATCACACGACGCGCGGATTCATCAAACTCGAGGATACCGTGGCGATCACCAAGAGCGGTTTTGAGGCCTATGGCGACCACGGTCGTGGTTGGAACATCGCTGGCCGCTGATCACGGCGTTAAATACCTGCATGGGAAAGCCCGTGCAGGCATGCAATCGGAAGTGCCCTCATCATGTCATTTCGTTACAGCGCTCATATCGGCTACCTCTTCGGGGAAATGCCGCTACAGGCCCGCGTTGACGCGGCCGCACGCAACGGCTTTTCCGCCGTCGAGCATCCATCGCCCTATGCCATCCTAGCCGAAACCATGCGGGACTTGTTGGCTTCGGCAGGCGTTGCATACACCCAGTTCGGCCTTCGCTCCGGCAATGCAGAGGCCGGCGAAAAGGGAATAGGCATCTTTGCCGATCGCCGCGAGGAGTTTAAGCGCAGCGTTGCCGAAGCGATCGCCTACGCTCGCACCATCGGCGTCGACAAGTTGCATGCCATGGCCGGTGTTCTCCCCGAGGCGCAGCGTTTGCCCGGCCATTGGGATTGCTACGTGGAAAATCTTCGCTTCGCCGCGCGCGAAGCTGGGCAGCACGGCATATCAATCATCATCGAGGCAATGAGCGCACAGGCCGTGCCTGACTATTATATCGACACGCCGGATCGGGCGGTCGAGGCGATCGAAGCGACCGGCGCACCGAACATCGGTCTGCTGCTGGATATCTTTCACACCGCATCGACGGGCCTGGACATCGAGCAAATTATTCGCCGTCACAGCAGTCGCATCCTGCACGTGCACATTGCCGACGCGCCGGGCCGGCACGAGCCGGGGTCAGGCCAGATCGATTTCGACCGTGTCGAGGCCGTGCTTGAAGAGGTGGGTTATGGCGGTCTTCTGGGCTGCGAATATTCGCCCGCGGACAATACCGAAGCGGGCCTGGGCTGGCTGCAGGCAAAGCTCGCCTAAACTAAAGCACCAAGGGGAAATGAGTTGGCTTCCAAGCTTGCGCAATTGCGCACCATGACGACTGTCGTCGCCGATACGGGTGACCTCGATGCAGTGCGCCATCACCGGCCCATGGACTGCACTACCAATCCGACCATCGTGCTCAAGGCCATCTCGGGCGCTGGTTTTGAAGACCGTCTTGCAGAAGCCATCCGTTGGGGTGGCGGGCAGACGGGAAGCTCCCAAACTGTGGCTGCCGCAGTGGCCGATCGACTAGCAGTCAGGGTCGGTGCTGCGCTCGCCCACGAGGTGCCGGGCAGGGTCTCCACCGAAGTCGATGCCGATCTGTCGTTCGACGTCGAAAAGTCCGTCTCTTCAGGTCGCCGGATCATCGCCGACTATGATCGCCTGGGTATCGACCGCAAGCGCATTCTGATCAAGCTAGCGGCCACATGGGAAGGCATCAGGGCGGCCGAAATCCTGCAAGGTGAAGGCATCGACTGCAATCTCACGCTGGTGTTTTCGCTCGCGCAGGCCATTGCCTGTGCAGATGCAGGTGTCTTCCTGATTTCGCCCTTTGTTGGCCGGATCATGGATTGGCATGCTGCCCGCACCGGCCAGACTTATGCGCCCGACGAGGATCCAGGCGTGATTTCCGTACGTGCCATCTACGACTACTACAAGTCCAACGGCATCAAGACCGTTGTTATGGGCGCTTCGTTCCGCAACATCGGAGAAATTGAGGCGCTGGCTGGATGTGACCGTCTGACGATCGCGCCCGCTTTGCTGGAAAAGCTCGACGCCGATACCGGGCACCTCGAGCAGCGGCTGTCTGCTGATCGCGCCAATAGGGTTGAGCTCATCGCATTAAACGAAGCGCGTTTCCGCTGGGCTCTCAATGCAGATGCCATGGCAACCGAAAAGCTTTCCGAAGGGATCAGGCAGTTCGCAAATGACCTGCACGCTTTGCGCCAGCTGGTGCACCAGCGGCTGGCCAACTAACCGGCCACTCAGGAGAAAACGCAATGCACAATTCTGAACAGCGCCAAGCGGCATCGCCGGACGGCCTGATCCAACGCGGCCGCGCCAGCAAGACCCATGGCATCGCCGCGTTTTTCGCCGCCGATCCAGCCCGGTTCGCCAGCTTCTCGGCGCTGCACAAGGATTTGTTGCTCGACTATTCCAAAACCGCCTTGTCCGCAGCGGACCTTGAGGCGCTGTTGGAACATGCCCGTTCCGCTGGGCTCGAAGCAAAGCGCGACGCCATGTTCGCCGGCGAGCGCATCAACACGACCGAGGATCGCGCCGTCCTCCATGTCGCGCTGCGGGGAAGAATTTCTGACAACTACCGCGTCGACGGCAAGCCGGTCGGTGATGATGTGGAAACCGTGCTCGCAGCCATGTCGACATTCGCGACGCGCATTCGATCGGGGGAATTGACTTCGAGCACCGGCAACCGATTTACCGATGTGGTCAATATCGGCATTGGCGGATCCGATCTTGGTCCCGCCATGGCCACGCTGGCACTCGCGCCTTTTCACGATGGCCCGCGGGTGCATTTCGTCTCCAATGTCGATGGCGCGCATATGGCCGATACGCTGCGCGGGCTGGATGCCAGAACGACGCTGTTTATCGTCGCCTCCAAGACCTTCACCACCATCGAAACCATGACCAATGCCGCAACCGCGCGCCAGTTCATTGTCGAAGCCTTGGGAGAAAGCGCAGTCGCCGAGCAATTCTGCGCCATTTCTACGGCCATCGATAAGATTAGCGCTTTCGGCATCGCCCCTGAGCGGAGCTTCGGATTCTGGGACTGGGTTGGCGGCCGATACTCAATCTGGTCGGCGATCGGCCTTCCTCTGATGATCGCCATCGGCGCCCACGAATTCCGCAGCTTCCTGGCGGGTGCACGCGCCATGGACTTGCACTTCCGCGACACGCCCCTTGAGCAAAACCTGCCCGCGCTGATGGGCCTGGTGGGATGGTGGCATCGCGTGTGCCAGCAATATGGGTCGCGCGCGATCATTCCCTATGATCAGCGCCTGGCGCGGCTGCCGGCCTATCTGCAACAGCTCGACATGGAATCCAACGGCAAGAGCACTGCGCATGACGGTAGTGCGGTCACCGGGCCAACCGGCCCCATCGTCTGGGGTGAGCCGGGCACCAATGGGCAGCATGCCTTCTTTCAATTGCTGCATCAGGGCACCGACGTCGTGCCGGTGGAGTTCCTGATCGCCGCCAATGCGCATGAAGATCTCTCCAACCACCACGATCTTCTGATCGCCAATTGCCTGGCCCAGAGCGAGGCTTTAGTGCGCGGACGAACCCTGGATGAAGCCACGAGCCAATTACTGGCTGCGGGCCGTAGCATCGAAGATGCCGCACGCATTGCGCCCCATCGCACCTTCAGCGGCAATCGGCCCTCGCTGACCCTCGCCTACAATAGGCTCGACCCCTACACCCTGGGTAAGCTGGTGGCCCTCTATGAGCATCGCGTCTTTGTGGAAGCGCAACTGTTCGGCATCAACGCCTATGACCAGTGGGGCGTTGAGCTCGGCAAGGAACTGGCAGTAGCACTTCTGCCTGCCGTCGCGGGAAAGCCAGGTGCAGTCACCGGCCTGACGCGCGGCCTGCTTGACACCTTGCAGGCAATGCGCTGAACCAAACCAAAGAGACCCTCGAAGCTGGACTCCGAGGGCCTCAATCCGGCATCGCTTTTCACAGAATCTACTGCAGGACTTTCGCTCCGCCATTGGCATAGCTCTGCAGCACGGCGATCTCGTCGCGCGAGCCAAAGGCCAGGGGGACCTTGGCATGAAGAGTTGTGGACGGCAGATCGAGCAGGCGTGTCTTGGTATCGGTCGCGGCGCCGCCTGCCTGCTCGATGCAAAGCCCGATCGGATTGGCCTCATAAAGCTGGCGCAGCCGTCCACTCTCATATCCCTTGCGCCGGTCGCTTGGATAGATGAACACCCCACCGCGCTGCAGGATGCGGTAGCAGTCCGCAACCAGCGAGCCCACATAGCGCATGCCGAAGTCCTGCCGACGAGGCCCTTCCGCGCCTCGCTCGAGGTCTGCCACGTAATCTTGCATCGGCTGGTGCCAGTGGCGCCGATTGGAGGAGTTCAGCGCATATTCGCGTGACTGTGGCGGAATTTCGCAGCGCGCAACGTGCTCAAAGCCCCCGGTATCGGGATTGTGGGCAAAAGTGTGCGTCCCCGTGCCAGCGCTAAACACCAGCAGCAGCTGCGCGCCATACATGAAGAACCCAGCAGCGAGCTGGGCCGTCGCGGGTTGGGTAAAGACCGCACCCGCATCCTCGGTACCCCCGGTGGCGAGAATGGAAAAAATCGTGCCCACCGCAATATTGGTCTCGATGTTGGAAGAGCCATCCAGCGGGTCGATGGCAATCGCCAGCGAACCGGCGCCTGTCATTATCGGCTGCTCTTGCTCCTCCGAGCCATAGATAGCGATCGGTGCCGCCTTGGCAGCGGCGAGAAACGTCTCGTCGGCAAAAACGTCCAGCGGCTTCTGCATTTCACCGCTGGCATTGGCAGACGAGACCTGCGCTGCGCCTGGAATCGAGCCCGACCTGATGGCACCATGCAAGGTCTTGGACGCGTCAGCCAGCGCCAGCATCGATGCCTTGACGTCATCGCCAGCAGGACGGGAGGCCAAGGTGTCCAGGAAGTCCTCAAGAGTAAGCATCACGTCCTCATTCGGGTTCATGCCAATTCCGCCCATCTCGTTCGATCAGGGCAGCGGCGGCGGTTGGCCCCCAGGAGCCAGAGGCGTACCCGGCAGGCTGTTGCTCGGCATCGCGCCAGGCGTTCATAATCGGGTCGACCCAGTCCCAGGCCGCTTCGACTTCATCGCGGCGCATGAAAAGCGCCTGGTCGCCGCGTATTACGTCCATCAGCAGCCGCTCATAGGCGTCGGGATGACGAATCTTGAAGGTTTCAGCAAAGGTCATGTCGAGCGCCACCGGACGCAGCTTCATGCCGCCCGGCCCGGGCCGCTTGATCATCACCAACTGCTTCAGCCCTTCTCCGGGCTGCAGCCGCAAGACCAGACGGTTCTGCATGATCTCGCCAGTATCGTCCGAAAAAATCGAATAGGGGATGGGCCGGAACGTGACTACGATTTCAGACGCCCGGCGCGGCAGGCGTTTGCCGGTGCGCAGGTAGAACGGCACCCCGGCCCAGCGCCAGGTGTTGATCTCTGCCTTGAGCGCGACAAAGGTTTCCGTCTGGCTGGTGTCCGAGCCAAGGTCCGTCTCGTAACCGCCTACGGCCTGCCCATCCACGGCGCCTTCTCGATACTGCCCGCGCACGGTTTTCTGGTCGACATTGGCTTTGCCGATCGGCGACAGCGCGCGCAAAACCTTGAGCTTCTCGTTGTGAATGGCATCTGCCGTAAAGGACGAAGGTGGCTCGATCGCGATCAGGGCCAGGAGCTGCAGTAGGTGGTTTTGCACCATGTCGCGCATCGCTCCTGACGTATCATAATAGCCAGCGCGATTTTCCAGCCCGACGCTCTCGGCCACCGTTATCTGGACGTGGTCGATGAAATTGGAGTTCCAGACTGGCTCGTAGATGGTGTTGGCAAAGCGCAGCGCCATCAGGTTCTGCACCGTTTCCTTGCCAAGATAGTGGTCGATACGGAACACCTGCTCTTCTGCAAAATGTTCGGCAATCGTGGCATTGAGCAGCTGTGCCGATTGCAGATCGTTGCCGATCGGCTTTTCGATGACCAGCCGTGCAAGATCGTTCTTGAGGCCCCTTTCGGTCAGCTGGGCGCCGATCGTGCCGAAGATTTCGGGCCCAACCGCAAGGTAGAATACCCTTATCCGTGGCGCCGATCCGGCACTCTCCAGCAGATCCTTGAGATCCTGCCAGCCTTTTTCGCCCCGAGCATCGACGGAGCGATAATGCAGGCGGGCGAGAAACCGCTCAATGTCTTCGGGCTTGAGGCAATCGGCCGGTACATGGCGCTCGATCGCTTCGAGCGCGAATTTTCGATAGTCCTCGTCCGACCGTTCAGTGCGGGAGACGCCGATGATGCGCGATGTCTCGCGGATCTGGCCGTCAATGTCCCGATGATAAAGGGCAGGCAGGAGCTTGCGCTCGGCAAGGTCCCCCGCACCGCCAAAGATGACATAGTCGAATTCATCGACCTTGATGATCTGGCTGGTCATGGACGTTTCCGCTCAGACCGCAGGCCAGCTGTGATGGAATGTGCCTTCGCGGTCGAGGCGCTGGAACGTGTGCGCGCCAAACAGGTCTCGCTGACCCTGGATGATGTTGGCCGTGCCCCGCTCGCGGCAATAATCGTCGAAATAGGCTAGGGCAGCGGAAAGGGCAGGTACTGGAATGCCGCTCAGGGCAGCCTTGGCGACAACGGCGCGCAGCGCGGCCTGTCCGGTCGTCACCCGTCGCGCGAAAGCAGGATTGAGCAACAGGTTGTCCGCTTCACCGCCTGATTTGTAAGCGATCATGATATCGCGCAGGAATTCGGAGCGAATGATGCAGCCCGAGCGCCAGATACGGGCGATTTCGCCCAAGGGCAGGGCCCAGCCAAATTCCGCGGACGCCGCCGACATCACGGCAAAACCTTGCGCATAAGCGACGATCTTGGCGGTTTCGAGCGCCAATTCGAGCTCTTTCAACCCTGCCTCATCTGGGGAGAAGTCCGGTGCTGGTAGTGCCAGGTCGCCGAAAATTGCCGAAGCTCTGGAGCGTTCGGCTCGGCTGGACGAGATGCTGCGGGCCGCAACAGCGGCTTCCAACGTCGTTGCGCTGACGCCCAGCTTTTGTGCTTCGATCACCGACCAGCGGCCAGTGCCCTTCTGCCCCGCCGCATCGACGATCAGATCGACGAGCGGTCTGCCGGTCTCCGGATCTGCCTCCGAGAGCACCACGGCACTGATTTCGATGAGGTAGGAGGACAGGCCCCGGGTGTTCCAGTCGGCAAAGATCTTGCTCATATCCTGGGGCGAGAGCTGCAGGCCATCGCGCATGATGCCGTAGGTCTCGGCGATCATCTGCATATCGGCATATTCGATGCCATTGTGGATCGTCTTGACGAAATGACCGGCGCCGTCAATGCCCAGCCAGGCAACGCAGGGGCTGCTTTCGTACTTGGCTGAGATCGGTTCGAGCAGTGGGCGCAGACGAGCCCAGACATTTTCATCGCCACCGACCATGATCGATGGGCCATGACGGGCTCCAAGTTCGCCGCCCGAAACGCCCATGCCCACGAAGTGAATGCCGGTGCTGGCCAGCCGCGCATTGCGCGCCCGCGTGTCGTTGAAGTCCGTATTGCCGGCGTCGATAACTATGTCGCCCTTTTCGAGCAGCGGCATCAACGCATCCAGCTGGTCATCGACAGCCGAGCCTGCATTGACCATCAGGACGATGACGCGCGGCGTGCTGAGCGAGGCGACAAAGTCCTTCAGCTTTGTTTGCGGATAGAGCCGCGTTTCAAGTTCCGGATTGTCGCTGCGCAGCTTGTGCGCTTTTTCAACTGTGCGATTGAAGAGGGCGACCTCGAACCCCTTCTCGGCGAAATTAAGTGCCAGCATGGCACCCATCGTACCCAGTCCGATGACGCCGAGTTCGGCCTTGCTGTTCGTCATTTTATCCTCCACGCACTAAATTGTTTGCGGGAAAATAACAGCAGGTCTTGCGAGTTCTACTTTCGAATAGGCAGTTTTATAATGTGAAATTAAGCGAAAGATCTCGATTATACGGGTCCGTTATTACGGCTCTGGCAATTGACGAAGGTCAGATAAAGCAGCCCGCCGGCATGCGGCCGGAAATGTCCTTGGCGCATTTCATCACGGCCTGCGCGATGTATTCCCGATAGGCATCGGTGGCGCGCCGACGCGGTATGGTGACGCCGATCGAGCCGACAACGGCGCCGGACGTATCGCGAACCGAAGCCCCGATGCCGACGAGGTCGGGGTGAAATTCGCCGTCTTCGAAGGCGAAACCGGAACGGCGAACCATGCGGAGTTCTTCGACGAGGCCGGATAAAGAGGTGATCGTCACGTCCGTGAAGCGCTTCAGCCCATTATCGGCAACAACGCGCGCAAGTTCTGTCTCGGGCAGCCATGCGAGGATAGCCTTGCCGAGCGCCAAGGCGTGCGCGGCGTGCAACTTTGGCGCGCCATGGGTGTCGGCCTGGGAAGGCATTTGCGACGCAAACCGCACCTCGGTGACCAGCACCGAGCCGCGCAACACCGCCATCTGCACGCATTCGCGCACATCGTTATTGAGTTCGCGCAGGGCAGGGGTAACAAATTCGACCAGATGAAATCCGCGTGCCGTGCGGCGCGACAGGCTCTCGAGCTTGGAGCTCAGGCTATAACCCCGACCACGACCGGAATAAACGACATAGCCCCGACGAACCAGCGTCTTGACCAGATGATGGCAGGTGGACAGGTTGAGGTCGGTAAGCGTCGACAACTCGCTCAGCATCAGGGGCGCATTGCTCAGCGACAGAACCTCGATGATGGACAGGGCGCGGTCCACTGACTGGATGCTCTTGCCGCCGTCGTTTTTATCAAGCGCTCTGGCGGTGTGCTCGTACTGGAGCTTGCGAATTTCCGTGCTTGTGTCGCTTCGATCAAGTGTCGACAGAACCATTTCAGCCTCCTCACCCCCTTTCGAAGTATGAACCTTTGATGAAAGGGGTCAATCGCCAACCTATGTCCGACAGTCACATTTTCACGATGTGAAATTCAAATTCCGGGCAAATGGCGTCACGCGTGGTTGCAAAACCCTTTGATGAGAAGGGTCCGAGCACGCTGTGGCAACCGCTTCCGGCAGTTTTTCTCCGTAATTCCGCAACCGCCCCGTATTTTCACCACGTGAAATACCCCCACCCCGCGTTGACTTCGACGGCGCTGATCGGCTCTTATTTTAGGACAGAAACCTAGAACCAAATGAAATTTTGGTCCGCCAAAGTATCGCGAAGTAACCCTGTCTGCGGGAGGTTGTAATGTCGCCACGTCTGCGGCTGCTTACCACATTGGCTGTGGAAGTTGCGTTCAAGCGTTCGTTGCTCCCTGCCTGGAGCCAGAAAAATGGCGATCTTGATGTCGTCTGGGCGCCGACTAATGTCCTGATGGATCAGATTGCCCAAGGCGCGCGCGGCGACGTCGTCATCGTCATCGACAAGCCCATGGCAAAGCTCGCTGCCGAAGGCATCGTCGACCAAAGCACAATCGTGCCGATCGCTCAGGCCAAGTTTGGACTTGGTGTCCAGTCCGGGACGAACAAGCCCGACATCTCGACACCAGAGGCCTTTGCCCAAGCCGTCACCTCCGCGCGAAGCGTTGCCTATTCCCTTACCGGGGCGAGCGGGCGCTATTTCGTCGAGCTGGTCGAGCGGCTCGGTATCGCCGATCAGGTGCTGCCCAAGGCCGTGACGATTGACGCAGGGTTCACAGGCGAAAAGTTGCTGACCGGCGAAGCCGATCTGGCTGTCCAGCAGGTCAGCGAACTGATGTCAGTCGATGGTGTCGATGTGGTCGGACCCTTTCCCGATCCTTTGCAGCAGCCCACCGACTTTTCCGCAGCCATTTTCGCGGACGCCGCCCACCCTGACCTTGCGCGCCGCTTCATCGCCCACCTGACGTCGTCCGAGGCCGCCGATGCCTATCGGAGCGGCGGACTGACACCCCGCAATCTTGTTCGAATCTGAGGCTGAGCATGACCAAAGCTGTTCCCAGAATAGTGTTGCTGCACGCCACGCCGGTCGCCATGTGTCGCTTGGCAGTTAATTGTAAGAATGCGCCGGTTCGGCACTGATCTGGCATTAAATCGTGAGAATGGTGGGTGCTGGATTCTCAAATTAACTGCATCTGTGAACAAGCTTTCGGCCTGCGCACTTGGGCAATCAGGCCTTCTACGGCGTCTGTGAATCGGACCTTATTGTCCCCCATCATGTGACCACGCAGCATCTGCAGCATTTCCGGTCCGGCACGCTCTACCATGGCAACGCCTGCTAGAAGAGCTGGCCGCAGATGAAGTGGCAGGATCGGCTTGGCGGGTGTGGGTAGATTCTCCTGTTGATCGGCAACCACATGGTCGAGATCGGGGATGATGGCACCAAGCACGCGGAACCGCCAAAGGTCCAACTCGCGGGGTATGGGTCTCGGAATCCGTCGCATCAGCAGAAGTCGAGCAATGTCGGCCGGCGATGTCCATGTGCTGATGCCACGTTCGGCTTCATCGTCGAGCAGTTTTTCGCCGCGAGCGGCTGCAGCGCGATACGGCTGGAAAGGGGAGGGGAGTTTGCGTGGGCCCGAATCTCTGAGTTGCTCTCCACACAACGGGCATGTGATGCGCCAACCCAGCAGTTGGCTTCGCAAGACTGGCGCCGGTTCAGCGCCACCTGGGCTGCAGCTCGGGCAAAATTGCGTTGGCCGCGTTGCAATAAGCCGACGCGATGTTTGCGCGACACTTGCGAAGGTCATTCGATGTACCGCTGCCAGCTCGGTGCCAAAGATGTTGGCCAAGCGGGCTTCCTGATCACTGCTCAGATGAAGATCGGCCGCTCGCAATGAGGGGGCTTCCGGCAAGCAATGCCGCAGCATGACCAGCGGTGGAACTGCGTAAAAAGCGGCGTGTCGGCCGATCCAGGACGATAGAAGTTCATCCGAATGGGGCGGCAACCGCACTGGCAATCGGCGCGCCGGCGTGTTCTCCGTCATGCGAATGCCGCCTCGGCATCGAACTCAGGTTCCCAGTTTTCGACAGCTTCGTCAGTGATATGCTCGTGGCCACTCTCGACAGCCTCAATGGCGAGGCTATTGATCATGTGGAAGATGTTGGCGGTGATGCCCTCTGTGATCTGCAGAATCCGCCGCAGCGATTTCGGCGTCAGCACGGAGGGTCTGCGCAGCGGCGTATTCCGCAGAATCGACACCATCAGGGTCTCGAACTGCTCGTTAGCTGCCCACCTGTTCAAGGTGAACTGCTCGAAACGCCGGGCAAGTTGGACGTCGCCGCCGATGGCCTCACGCGCTTCATTGACACCGAAGCAGACGAGCGAGATCTGGAGACGGTTGCTGAGAAACCGCAAGGTGTTCAGGACAATGCGTTGCTCACGATAGGATCCGGCGAGGATGTTGTGTACCTCGTCGATGACCAGCACCTGCACACCGATGGCTTCCATGATGCGAAGAGCGGCCTGTTCCATCTGCGCGATGTCGGCGCGCGGCCGTTGGGGTGCACCGAGTAGAGTGAGGAGTTCGGCATAGAAGCGCCGCTCGCCGGGCCTGCTGGTCATTTCCATGGCAAGTACGGGCGTCTTCAAGGTGCCAGTCACCGCGTTGAAGCTTGGTGGATGCTTGTCACGGAACCGCTTCATGATCATGGTCTTACCCATGCCGCTGTCACCGTAGATCGCGACCGAGGGCATACGCGTGCCTCGCGGGTGATCGAGGAGCGCGCTCAGCCGGTCGAGGGCCTGTTTGGCGCGAGGGTAGAGCACCCAGCGACGTGATCGTATGGCACGAATGCGTCGCTCGTCGGTTTCAGTAAGCAGCGCCGCGGCGCCAGTGGTCAGATGGGCAGCTTCATCGTTCATGTTCACTCCAGCTCAATCTGTATCCTCAACAAAGGGTACAGGTTTGCTGGAGTCGACGCCGCGGAGCGAGCCCCATCCCCGGTCATCCACTTTCGATTTCGAAAACGCTTTTCCTCGTCGTGCGGCCGCAGTTTTCTTGCTTGCCGCCTCGACCAATTCTCGCTGTGCGATGGCGGTGCGTACGATCGCGCGGGAATCGACCTCACGGCGACCTTTCGCCAGAAGGGTGCGCCGGGCGGTCACTGCTTCGTGCAGGGTGACCGAAGGCAGCGTCAGATCCGCATAGCGGGCTTCCACGAAGTTTCCTGAAGGCCGCCTAATGAAGACGCGCGCCATATCGCGTGGATCGTATTTGACAAGCAGACGACGGTCAGAACGTCCGACGTCGGCGCTGAGGGCTGCGGACCAATAGCGCAGGCCGAACATATGAATGCCGGTTGGCCGCAAAGTGCGCTCCTGCTCGGGTAAGAAGGTGAGCCAGAAGCGGAGCCGATCTTGCGGTAGTCTGAGTGGGATCTCGCCCTCGTGCTCCCGCCAGACCGCAATAGGCGGGCGGCCCAGGGTGCCGTGGATTGACTGGTGATAGGAGCCAACAATGTCGAGTGCAATGTACCGCTCGAGCTCACGTAGTGTGAGCGCCGCATGCCGTTTCGAGTCATATTCGCCGAGCTCCTGCGCATTGCTGAACGTCGTGCCGGGCAGCAGGTGCAGCTTTCCCATCTGCGTGCCGATCAAACGCTCGATGTGACCACCGAAGCGCGGCTCGCCCGGGGGGCGCCAGTCAATCGCGATGCCGGCATCATCGCATCCGCGCTTGAACGCCCGACTGCGGAAGTCGGCGCCGTTGTCGACGTGAACCAGTGCGGGCAGACCGGCGACAGGCCAGGGGTCCGTGATTTCGCGTTCTCTCAGCCATGCCGACTTGTCGAAGACTGAATGGAGAAGGCAAAGGCTGGTGGACAGTCGGGAAGGGGCGTCCATTGTGAGATAGAATCCGGTTACCATGCGGCTGCAGACGTCCATCGCCAGCGTCAGCCACGGTCGGCCGAGTGGCTGCCGCGTCTCCTCGTCGACGACGAAGACGTCGGCCTTAGTATGGTCGATCTGGACTACATCCAGCGGGCGGGAAGCGCTGAAAGTCCCGGGGACAGCCGTTGTCTCCTTCAAGATCTTCTGTTCACCGCGGCGCCGGGCGCGCTTCTGGAGGTCAATATCCTCGAGGCGAGCCGCGATCGTCCGGCGATGCGGGGGTTTCATTCCAACCGAAATGCAGCTTGTCTGTACGTCCCGGACCAACTGCGAAATGCTCGGTCTGGTTCGCTTCAGGTAGTACGCGCTGATTGTGGCGCGGATGACTTGCTCTCGCTTAACGTCCAGGACGCGATGCCCCTCTGGCCGCCCACGTTTACGATCAACCAGAGACAGGACAGTTCCGCCTCCGCGAAATATCTTGATTAGACGATATGCCGTTGCCTGGCTGAGGCCGAGATCGGCCGCAAGTTCCGCAACGTCGCGGGACGTGGTGCCGTCAGGATGGCCCTTCAGGAAGTTGCGGATCGCATCCGCCCGTCGGCACGCTTCGTCCCAAAGCGTCTGGTCAATCTCGTCGGGGAAAGGGTCACTCATGGCCAGCTCGCGAGAGAAACACTGCGAGCCCTATTCTCACGTTAAGTAACAAACGCCAAGGCAGATTCGCAAATTAACTGCTTATTCTCAAATTAAGTGCGCGATTAACGTACTGAAATCGTTGAGGTCGGATTCTCAGAATTAAGTGGAAAGCGACAGCGCCATGGAGAAGGAAACCATCCGCCGCTTCATCGAGCGCGCGGACCTTCCGCAGGTCATTAAGGACGGGGTCGTTCCCCTGGTCGAGCACGGACCGCCCTCGCAGATGCTGCAGGAATACGGCGCGGAACACGAATCCGACGTTACCGTGATAGGAGCCTATGAACGGGGTCGTCTCTTTCACTCATTGATCGGCGGGCAGGGCCCCCGCATCCTCGAAACGTTCAAGACGGATATCCTTGTTGTCCGGCCCCAGCCACTCTCGCAGCCAAGGGCTTGAATGTTTTCGCACCACGAAGAACCAGAGGCAGTTGGTCCGGTTGCGGCCCCTACCCGGCAGTTCGAGAAATGGCCGCTGTCGTTTGGCACTTAAATTTAAGAACACGGCAAAGAGAACGGGACTGGGCATCTAATTATGAGAATGGAATGGTCGCATTCTCACATTAACTGCAGCTGTATCGGTGTTCGCCCTGCGCCTTGGCCTGTCATCTTCGCGACGAGATTGCCGAAGCGATTTCGATTTTCTCCCAACGTGTGGGTCTTGAGCATTTCCAGCATGGCGGGTCCGATGCGCTCCACCATCGCGACACCGGCAAGCAATGCCGGACGCAAATGCAGCGGCAGGATCGGTCTGGCTGTAGATGGAAGCGATATCAGCCTGTCGGTAACAATATCGTCCAACTCGGGAATGATGGCACCGAGAACGCGAAATCGTTCCAGCTGTGTCTCGGAGCTTATGCCGGCCGGAATGCGCCGCATCATGAGCAGTCGGACAAAGAAAGGCGCTCAACCGTTTCCGCGAGCGCCTTTCGCATGGATGAGGTGAGTTGCCGTATCCGCCACTATGGTCATCGCGATCACCTGGATTGATTTGAACAGGCCATTCACTAGACGTTTGAATGCTCTGAGTATAGCGGCCGAAATCTAGCAACTCTGGATTGTGTTACGTTTGCCTTTCGAGACAGCCATCGACCCTATTCGATTGTAATGCCGCTAATTTTCGAAGCGGTCGTCACTTGGTGATCGAAGCACAGTCTCTTGTATTTTACTGCTGCAAGTTTCGCAGGAAGTTCAGCCATGCGCTGCTGCGGTCCAGTGACTCTTTGAGCATTATGCCAACCTGCTTAGCCATGGCAGTGTCGCGCCCATTGTGCGCCATGACGTCAATGCGGTCGAGCTGGCGGTAATAGGCTATGTCACTTCGCCACCTGGTGTGAAGCAAGCTCTATGCTCCAATCCGAAGTTCAAAACCGCTTGCTGCGTTTTCTATCGGAAGATGCCTTCCAGAGCATCGCCGCGCATCTGGAACACGTTGAGATGCCAAAGGGCTTTCGCGTGGTCGAGCCCGATCAGGTTATCGAGCACTACTACTTCATGGAAACTGGCATTGGCTCAATCGTAGCCATCTCGTTAGAAGGTCAAAAGGTCGAAGTCGGCCTTGTGGGCCGCGATGGGGTTCTCCCGACAGCAGCGATCATGGAGTGCGACAGCACGCCTCATACCATAATCGTACAGGTGGGAGGCCATGGCTACCGCATCGAGGCGAGTGTTTTTGGCCAATTGATTTCTGACACTTCGGAGTTGCGTCGGTTGCTGGTGCGGTTTGTGCAGACGCTCGCTGTCCAGACGGCCTACACCGCTCTTTCAAATGCCGTCCACCATGTCGAGGAACGATTGGCACGTTGGATATTGATGTCCATTGACCGGGCTGAGGATGGCGATGTTGCTCTCACGCATGAGTTCATTTCCATCATGCTGGCAGTGCGGCGGCCAAGCGTTACGACCGCATTGCATGTTCTCGAAGGCAATCGGCTGATCTACTCGGACCGGGGGCTCATAACGATCCGCGATCGCGCAGGACTGGAGAGTTTTGCGGCCGATGCCTATGGCGTTCCCGAGCGGGAATATGGGCGTTTGATCGGACCGATGAAGTAGCTTTTCCAGCGATCACCGTTTGTCATGGAAGGGGTGCGGGCCGACCAGTTGCTTGGTACGGTGCCGTACCGTCAGGCATATTTTACCGGTTGTTGGCGGCTGAGAGATAATGGTCCTTTTGCCGTTTGCTCCCCTTTTACGGTGGAGCAAAATGACCTCAAATCCTGAACAGCAGCCTATTTTGCTATTGGTCGAAGACGACGGCCTTCTTCGGGCTGTGCTGGAACTAGCGCTTGCAGACGAAGGCTTTGAAGTGGTTGCCACCACCAGTGGTGCACAAGCTATTGCGGAGCTGGACGCGACCGGCGACCGCTTCAAGGCCGTCATAACCGACATAAGATTAGGCCCAGGTCCGAATGGTTGGGACGTAGGGCACAAGGGACGTGAGGCCGTTTCCGGCGTTCCACAATCTACATGAGCGGGGATAGCGCTTATGACTGGTCAGCCAACGGAGTGCCTGAAAGCATCATGTTGCGAAAGCCATTCGTATTTGCCCAACTCATCACGGCCCTAACCACCCTGCTGAACTAAGCTAGCAACTCGGCGAGCCTTAACGGAGACGCAGACCCCTAAGCAACCGCATTGCCCTAATCTGAACCAGCGCGAGAACGACGGAGCGATATGCTGACGCGCGGGTCCATTTCGGAACTTCGCTCGACCGGCAAAATCCTCACGGTTTCCGCTGAGGTGTCCCGAAGGGAGGGCCTTACCGGCCCACTGGTAACTGTTCGACAAATGGCCCGAAGAACCTCGTCCAGGCGCCTTTCGTCGCAAGGTTTCGGCAATACGCAGAGCGAACTTATTAATCATCCCGCCGTTGGTCAGTTTCCTGCTTACCAACTGAAAGGGAACAATCATGGACAAGCTCTCACCGGAGATGAAAGCCTGCCTCGATAATTGCCTATCGTGCTATTCTACCTGCCTCAGCATGGCTATGAACCACTGCCTCGAAATGGGTGGTGAGCACACGGAGCCGGCACACTTCAAACTGATGATGGCCTGTGCCGAAATCTGCCGGACGAGCGCCCACTTTATGCTGATCGGGACACCTCACCATAAGCATACGTGCCGCGAGTGCGCTGAAATCTGTGAGCAGTGCGCCCAAGACTGCGGGCGGGTTGGTGACATGCAAGAATGCGTGGATGCCTGCCGCCGCTGTGCAGAAAGTTGCCGCGAGATGGCAGCTTGACGGCTGGGCTCCGATGCATGTGGTGCACAAACTTAGATTTATGCATCACATGCGGACGCTGCGAGCCAGGTAGGTTGTCGAATGGCGCAGAATCTAGACGCGCATCTAGGCTCGTCTTTGATCTTAAGCAGAACACTGAGCGGCTAATGCCCATCCCTGCTGAAGCCTGTATCAGGCACCTGCCGCTTTTGAAAAGTTGCGACCGCTCCGAGCGGAAATCAGACAGGGCTGCCCTTGGAGCCGTTGGGCAAAGCTGAAGTTCATCGGTTCTAGTCCGACGCCGTTGCCCTCAGCGTGCACACCGGGGCCATGTTGTTGATCCCTGCCGCTTGCGCGCTGCGCTGGGCGAGGAAACTGCGCCGGGGCATGCCCCTTCAATGAGCAAACTGGCACTTTCCCGGCCCACTGGGCCAGATCAGTCTACATGATTTCTCCTCGCTATCTTCATTGCAGGCCCTGTGTAGATAGGGTATCCCCCTACCTTATGTCTCACACTGCGAAACACAAATCCAAACTTCTTTCCCGCGTGCGGCGGCTCAAGGGCCAAATTGAAGCCGTCGAGCGGTCCCTTGAGGCCGAGGCTCCTTGCGGCGAGGTCTTGAACCTCGTCGCGTCCATTCGCGGCGCGGTCACCGGGTTAACGGCCGAGCTGATCGAGGATCATATCCGCGAGCATGTCTCCAATCCCGATAAGGACGACAATTCAGCCCGTGCCCAGGGGGCGGCCGAACTAATCGAAGTCGTTAGGACGTACTTAAGATGAACGATCGAAGCGCCCCGCTCTTGAGCCCTCATGAACATGTTTTTCTAGGCGACAACCACGAACGCAACGAACGCCGTACTTGGCTGGTCATTGTGATTACAGCAACAATGATGCTTGTTGAGATCACAGCCGGGTCGATGTTCGGGTCCATGGCGCTCATTGCAGACGGTTGGCACATGTCAACGCATGCGGCGGCAATGCTCATCGCAGCTCTCGCCTATCTTTTTGCCCGGAAGAATGCCCGCAATCCGCGCTTTACCTTCGGCACGGGCAAGCTGGGTGATCTTGCAGGCTTCGCCAGTGCCGTTGTGCTAGCCCTTGTTGCCCTGCTGATCGGGTGGGAAAGCCTGCTGCGCTTTTACAGCCCTGTAGCGATCAACTTCCCGCAGGCTATCACTGTAGCGGTTGTTGGGCTGGGGGTGAATTTGCTTTGCGCTTGGCTGCTACGCGAAGATCATTCCCATCATGGGCACCATCACGGCCATGGGCATGACCACAACCACAACCATGAGCATGCCGGGGACAACAATCTGCGCGCGGCCTATCTGCATGTACTGGCCGACGCCCTCACATCGGTTCTGGCGATTGCCGCCCTTGTGCTTGGCAGTTTTTACGGCTGGAATTGGATGGACCCAGCCATGGGCATAGTCGGTGGCCTTGTGATTGCCCGGTGGTCGTGGGGCCTGATCCGGGACGCTGGCGGCGTCCTGCTCGACTACATACCTGCCGGGGAAGATTTGCCCGACGAAATCCGCGAAGCTATTGAGGGCGAAGGCGACCAAATTACCGACCTGCACATCTGGCAGCTTGGTCCAGGCCATCATGGTGCAATCGTGTCGATCCGGACGGCCGCTCCCCGGGAGCCATCTATCTATCGTGAGAAACTGGCCCACATTCACGACCTCTCGCATGTGACGATTGAGGTCGAAAGGGCGGCATAAAGGGCATGCAGTCTCCCCTGAAAACAGCCCTTGGCAGCTTGCGCAATCAGCCTTGCGGTGCTCGCGATCAAATATGCTGCCTACCTGCTAACAGGAAGCGTGGCGCTCTATTCGGACGCGCTTGAGAGCGTCGTCAACGTCGCGACCGCGGCGGCTGTTATCATCGCGATCAGGATCGCGGCGAAGCCGCCGGACGCCGAGCACCCTTATGGACATCACAAGGCCGAATACCTTTCGGCGATAGTAGTGGGCGTGATGATCCTCTTCGCGGCCGTCGCGATGCTTTATCAAGCTTATGAAGCTTCGTTTCCCCGTACGGCATCGGTAAAAGCAGCACTGGCATTTTCCCCATCAAGTGCCAGCGATCGGCAACCTGGATTGATTTGGGCAGCGCCCTTGCTGCCGCAGCACCATACCAGTGGCCGTGGAGCTTCTAGAGCGCAACTATGGTTGACAGCGAACCAACGGGACAAGGACCATTCGGATCAAGCGGTACCCCGCCTGGTTGGTTTCGGTTGAAGACGTAGCGCCGCTCGCACACATCCCACGCCGGTGGCTGCAGGGTGTCGTCGAAAGCGTCCGTGCCTTGCTTCAGATTGGCCCAGAAGGGGGTATGCGGACTGGAGGCGTGTGCTGCCATGTTGGTGTCGTTCATGCGGAAGGGCAGCAACTGGAGCTGCACGGATCGGTTTCCGCCACGAAACGACTCACGGACTAAGGCATAGAGTTCCTTGATACCTTCATCCGTCATGGCGAAGCAGCCGACCGACTTGCAGTCGCCATGCACCATCAGATTGGTGCCTGTGCGTCCCCATACCTGGTCGAACTTGTTGGGGAAGCCGACATTGAATGAGAGCCAATAGGCAGACTTCGGGTTCATCAGGGCCGGGGTGACATCATAGAAACCTTCGGGTGACTGGTAGTCGCCTTCCTGGATTTTCGGACCGAGCGCCCCGGACCACTTGCAGATCGGGTAGGTCTTGAGCAAGGCATAACGACCCGAGTTGGTGCGCTTCCAGACCTCGAGCTCGGACGATTGCTTGAAAACCCGGATCATCATCGGCTCCGCGGGCGAGGATCCGATTTCGGCCAGGCGGTCGACCACTGCCTTGTTCAAGGGAACATTGTGGCGGTTGTCGCCGACGAACTGACTGCAGCCCGCAACCAGGAGCACGGTAGCGAACAGGGTGACGGCATGCAGGAGTTGCTTGAGCATCGGAAAGTCCATCTTGAACGTGCCCGATCTTACTGCGTCGATGGTTACCGGCTGGTGTCCACCCCGGTGGCGCCGTTGCTCTGAGACAAGTAAGGCAAAGGTACGTGCCTATCGGCTGCACTTCAAAAGGGCAGCGCGAAACAAAGCCTACTGAAAGAGGCGCGAGATCGGGGCAGTCCTGTTGAGTCCTGCCGACCAGAAGCCGGGAGGGAAACTCGCTAATGAACCCTCAGTCATCATCCTTGGCAATGATCTGTCCCTTGTGATCAACACGTCCTGCCAGCTCTATCTCGATTGTTGCATGCTCCACGTCGAACAGGTCGTGCAGGGTTCCCTTCAAGGTCTCCTTCATGTCCGTCGCCGATGCCAGGTCGTCCCTGTCCGTGGCAAGATGCACCTCAACGGCGGTGCGCCCCTCACTGATTTCCCAAACATGAAGATGGTGTACATCGGCTACCCCCTCGGCCGATCGAAGGTGGGCCAACAAACCATCGTGGTCGAACCCTTTCGGGGCGCTGTCCATAAGCACGGAAATGGATTCGCGAATTTCGCTTCCGCCATGGATCAGAACGTAGATGGC
>NZ_PYVW01000010.1 GCF_003056355.1 Devosia naphthalenivorans | reverse complement strand
GTTTCATCGTCCATCGCTTACGTCGAGCCGCTCGCAAGGGCGACAAGATAGAGGCTGCTGGCCATGTCTTTGAGGTGGTGGACGCCGATAAGATGCGGCTTAATCAATTGCTGGTGACGAGGGCAACCAAGGCCAAATAACGCCGAGCCGTCGCTAGGCTGGAAGGACCACCACCTTCGTGTTCACAGGCGTCTTCTCATAAAGATCAAGCATGTCTTGGGTGAGAAGACCTACGCAGCCACTGGAAACTCCCTTACCAATCGTTTCAGGCATGATGGTGCTGTAGATCGTGTAGAGCGTGTAAGCGCCATTTTGGTAGAGATAGAGGGTGCGCGCCGAGTGGATTGTTTAGTCCTGGCGCCATACCATTGGCGTATGGGGCTGCTTCGGGCTGCCGCAGGATCATCTCCTTAGGCGGCGTCCAAACCGGCCATTCAGCCTTCCGGCCGATATAGGCGTCACCACTCCATAGGAAGCCGGCGCGCCCGACATTGGCGCCATAGCGGGTAGCACTACCGCCGCCTTCAATGCGATAGACATAGTAATTCTTAGGGTCGACGATGATTGTGCCTACCGCTTCCGTGGAATCATAGCGCACGGTGCGGCGAAGATACTTGGGATTGATCTTGCTGACATTAACAGCGGGTACGGGAAAGCGCTCATTTGGCAGTGGGCCATAGACCCTTTCTGCCTCCGCAAGGCTCATGCCACCGGACGACGCACAACCAGCAAGCCCCAGCGCGGCAATAGCGGCGATAGAGCCGGTCAGGAACGACCGGCGGTTCAAAAAGCCGGGCCGGGTTAACCCATCGATCTCAGCGGAACCGACAACATGAGTGTTTATCTTCATACCTGAGAGTTCCCTTGCGGACCGAACGAGTTCAACGCCTTGCTGGGATGAGTTTGGTCTGACAGGTCCTAATTGGCAAGCTCGGCCGTGCTGCCCGGTCGTGATCCAGTACCCTGGTTGGTTTTTGCGGGCCCAGCCACGCCACCAAGCCCCTCAAATTCGACGTTAGGTTCACTCGCGAACTGAGCTTGATACGTCCAACTCAATCGGCGTCACGGGTCAAGTATATGGCACTGGCACCAAACGACGATGAAGCTGTGTACCAAAAAGAGGAGGTCACCAGCTTTGGAGAACAAGGGGCCCAAAAGAGAGCGTTTCGGCTGTTTTCACCAGATCCGCAGTCATCAGGTCCAGCCCCAAAAGGCCTGCAGAGGCTGGGCTTCTCACCCCTGCGTCAAGGTTGGGAGAGTGTTCCTAGTTGGAAGAGTGGCGGCTCGGGGAGAGGTTCGAACCGGAAGTGGTTGGACTCCTTCCAACTTCACTGCAGCTCGATCCCGAGACAAGCGTACCACTATCCTTTGAGACTGATCTTCCGCTGGAGCGAGCCAGCGCTCCCAAAAGCTTCGCCAGAAAAAGCATCGGACGGAACGGGTGCACGACCTCCAGACGGAAAGTTGCAGCGGAATAGCGCACTTCCACTTATCAGTCCTCACCACAAGTTGCTCTCCAGCGCCTGGCGGGCCTGTTCGTCGCTCCAATGGGCAGGAACCCAAACCGCAATCTCCGCACCGTCGTGCTCCACCACCGCATGACGCATCTCGGTAGCGCCCACTGCTCCCGGATGTTCGTCGTGATGATATTCGGCCAGTTCATGGCTGAACTCTTTGCCCTCCCAGTCGCCATGGTGAAGCCAGAGCCCGGTGTATTTTCCCTCAGTAGCGCTCATTCCTGACCTCGCCGTTTTCTGAACAACGCGGGAGCCACTAGTGCGCTCCCAACGAGCTCTTCCTCTTTTATCGGTCAGTCAGCGGGTCGAAAGCAGCGGACCGCCCCACGTGAGCGGGTCGGTCTCTCAGTCAAGCGACGGTTTGCTGGGTTGATATCGCCGACTGCGCAGAGATCATCGTCTCCAACTCGTCCAAAGCGAGCAGCGCGTCCCTTAGCTCGTCTACGGTTGCCGTGGTTCGGCCTGAGCTGCGAATGCTGGGCGCGCTGGGTAGTGCATTCGCATCCGACAGCCAAAAAGCTAATAGTTTCCGCCGATGGTATATCGGCAGGGAATCGTCCGATACGATCTCGCGCGGGTGATAATAAGTGATCAGGTCGCCACGACCGATCGGGCGATCGTCGTCTTCATATTGATCGATATCCGTCCTCATCTACATCCTCGTTGAGCAACATAAATGTGGTGGGCCTTGGGCCCGTCACCACCATGCGGCGGTGTCCTCGATCTGGGTTTGGCCCGCGCTTCTGTCAAGGGGCACCAAAATAGGCTCGAACTGAAATCGGCGCACCTGACCTTGAGCGCGACCGTTCACCCGCGCAGTTCCGCGCTTCGCAGACGCTCCACGTCTTCTCGAACAAGGCAATAAGGGCCTTGCGATAATGCTGCACGCAAGCGTCTGCCAGCACATGTCAGCCCCTCTTGATCAGCGGTCAGCCGGACAGCTCGGCTGTCTCGGCACCAACCTTGATCTTGAACAATGGTCGAATTCTCAATTCAAATCACCGCAAAGAACCTTCGGTGTCCCACTCTCGCACCATGCGCCCTACTCTGCCGCCTGCACACGAGCCACGCTGAAGGAACGAGCCGTGGCCTGACCAACGCTCCAATAGTTGAAGCCTGCCGCCTCCACCTCCTTGCGTCGGTAGACATTGCGCAGATCCACCAGCGTCGGCTTGCGCATTAGGCTGTGCAAACGTGCCAGGTCGAGCGAACGGAACGCGCTCCATTCCGTAATCAGCACCAGGCAGTCGGCGCCTTGGGCAGCGTCATAAGCGTCCTTGGCATAGTTCAGATCGGGCATGAGCGCCTTGGCGGGTTCCATACCCTGGGGATCATAGGCCCGGATCACCGCCCCCGCGTCCCGCAGCGATTGCACAATGGCAAGGGAAGGTGCATCGCGCATGTCGTCCGTGTTGGGCTTGAATGTCAGCCCGAGCACGGCCACGGTCTTGCCGCGGACGTCGCCGCCCATGGCAGTGATGATCTTGCGCCCCATTGCACGCTTGCGACTTTCATTCACCGCGATCGTGGTTTCAACCAACCGCAGTGGCGCTTCATGGTCTTGCCCGGTCTTGGCCAGCGCCGCAGTGTCCTTGGGAAAGCACGAGCCGCCATAGCCGGGGCCAGCATGGAGAAACTTGGTGCCGATGCGATTGTCCAGACCCATGCCGCGCGCGACATCCTGCACATTGGCGCCGGTTCTTTCGCAGAGTTCGGCTATTTCGTTGATGAAGGTGATCTTCATGGCCAGAAAGGCGTTGGCGGCATATTTGATCAGTTCGGCGGTGCGCCGCCCGGTAAACATCAGCGGGCCCTGATTGAGATAAAGCGGCCGGTAGACTTCGCTCATGGGCGCCCGGGCGCGCTCATCCTCGAGCCCGATGACGATGCGATCCGGTAGCTTGAAGTCGTCGATCGCGGCGCCTTCGCGCAGGAATTCGGGGTTGGAGACCACCACCACATCGGCCTGCGGGTTGATCTCCCTGATGATGCGCTCGATTTCGTCGCCTGTGCCGACCGGCACGGTCGATTTGGTGACCACGACGGTGAAGCCGCTGATTGCCTCGCCGATCGCGGCCGCAGCGGCATAGACATAGGAAAGATCAGCGTGGCCGTCGCCGCGGCGCGACGGCGTACCCACGGCAATGAACACTACATCGGCTGCCTCTACCGCGGGGGCCAGCTCGGTCGTGAACAGCAGGCGCTGTTCCCCCATGTTTCTGGCCACCAATTGTTCGAGCCCGGGTTCGAAGATCGGAATCCGGCCCTCCCGCAGGGCTTTGATCTTCTCGCTGTCGAGGTCGACGCAGGTGACGGTGTGGCCGAAATCCGCGAGGCACGCGCCCGAGACGAGGCCGACATAACCGCTGCCGATCATGGTGATGCGCATGGCTGCTCACTGCTCCAGAAAACCTGAACATATCTGCTTCGATCGCCGGCTCCAACCCGTGCCGGGACAGGCCAAATGATCGATATCCGCCACGCCTCGTTCAGTTCGACCATTGTCGCGGTGGAGCCCATATTCATCTGGACCCGGCAGGGGAACCCGGCCATGGACGTAAGCAGGACCGTTTCCTGTTCCGCTTGCACAACGGCGTCGCTGGCGCGGGGAAACGCACCCGCCTTCTGGCTGTGATGGCAGGCCGGAGCCACCACATGCATGCGGGTGCCAGTACTTGGTGTGGTTGCAGATAGCAAACCTGCAAGCAATGGAGCGGCGGCGACTGGTCTGGCCATTTCAACCGCTTAACACCTCATCCCCGGGAAGCCTGCAGATGAAGTTCGCCGTAACGGTCGCCATGCTTGCTCTAGCACTAACAACAGCTGCACCTCTTGCCCAGAACCTAGTCCTTGAAATGTGCGGCAACCGTCCGAACAATGCGGACAAGAGCTGTCTGGTAGATGGCGACACTCTCTGGCTCAGCGGAGAAAACATTCGGTTGAAGGACTTTGACACGCCAGAGCCGCAGTCCGCAGTCTGCGGCGGCGAAGCTGAAAAGGAACTTGCCAGGGCCGCCAGTGCCCGGCTGCTGCAGCTCCTGAACGGCAACGAATGGACAATTGAGCGTTTCGGCTACGACAGCGCCAGCAGCAGACGCCGGCTTGCCACCATTACGATCGGGGGACAGGACATCGGGGACATTCTGATCGCTGAGCGCTTGGCAAGAAGGTGGCCAGATGGTGAAGAGTTCTGGTGTTGAAAAGCCGCTTAGATCTTGCTGTATAGCGTGGTGACTTTTTAAACTCCTGAGATACCCATATGCCTGACCCGCGCGCGCAAGCGAGCCGTGTCCCCTATCGTGTAAAGCTCTTCCTGGAGTACTTTCAGAGCAGCCGCCTGTGGCGAAGCGGCAAATACTTTGCACACATCGGATTGTTGCGGTCTGCCCTCTGGATCGGTGTTGTAGGACTCCACCGTATATTCGACCTGCGGTAGGCTGCTCATGGTGTCTCCTGAGGAAGCAGTAGCACCACTCCCATGGGCGGCACCAGTGTGTTCGCAAAGCCGCCGGGGCTCTGCGCTTGCCCAGAATCATTCTGGATGATCGAAGCGCACTCTGTTCGAGCACCCACCAATCCCCCTTTATTACGGACGCTGGCTGCTTGCGGCACGATCGCTGCTGCGCACCGCGGCGGCTTCCCCCGCGGTGCAGGTTGTTGGGCTTACTCAATCTGCCTTGAAGCAATAGAAATAGCCATTGCCGCCAGTACCAACCAATGCTTCCTGGCCACATCCACGAGATGGATGGGCTGCGTTCCAGGACGTTCCCGTAGCCAGGGTTTCCGGGCCCATCCTGTCGTGGTGGCCCACCATGGCGTTACCATCACCATTGCTGGTCCAGTCGTTGCAGGTATTGCCGCCGGACAGGGTGCCATCGGCATTGGAACCGGTGAGAATGTCATGCTGGTTAGGCTCGTCCCCGCGGCCGCTGACCGTCCCTCCGGTTTCAGTCAATGCTGTTGCCTTGGTGATATTGTTGCTGTCACTGTGCAAACCATCAAGATCGTTGGCGATAAGTTCGCCCGAGGCATTGGTCCAAGGACCGGAGCCAATCCGATCCCTGGCATTTATGCCCTCAGCGCTGAGATAGGCGTGCCATTCTCCTGCGGCAGCACCCGCCTTTGCAGCGAGTTCCTGACAGTGGGCATCCGCTCCCTCCAGCCCGCCCAAATTCGCACCATCCCCTAAACCCACGCTCGTGACGAAGAAGCTCATGGCGTCCTGCGCAAATGCCGCAGGGGTGCCGGTCAAAAGTAGTGCTGCAGATGCAGCCAGAGCAATCGGCTTCATTCTCAGTCCTCCTCTGTTCCACATGTTGTGAACCCCCTAAGCATACCTGCAAGCAAAACCACTTGAATAGTGCTGCCGATCTGTCTGTGGCCAGTGGACCGCATCATGCCTAGCGGATCGAATCTAGCAGGGACTTTGATCTCCTTGCGCCACCGGTCGGAGCTGCCTGTCTTTCGCCGGACGAACCCGGCATGGAGATCGCTCGGAGTTGACGAAGCTCCTGCAGATGCCGGCAGCGCTCGGATCGGGTCCAGGCTAGTGGAAATACGTCCCGTGTCAGGAGGCCCGACCAATCTGTTGCCCGGCCATGCGGCTATGGTCGCACACGGCACCAGTCGGTAGGACGCCCGCACCGTCCAGCTGCCTCAGGGATTGCTTGCCCGAGGTGCGAGCCCGCAATGCCTGCCGGAGAGATCGATTTTTGACTGCGGCATCGGAGCGGACCGGAGTGGCGCGAATGCGTTGGATCCGCATGGTCCGGATATGCTACCGCTCGGATCGGTTGGCGGATCCATGGCTTCCTCCGCCCACCGCATTTGAGGGCAAGTTCCACACCCTCCCCGCTCCAAGAGAACCGACTTCGCATGACCATCAACTATCTTGTCACCCATTCCGGCGGCTTCCACGCCGATGAAGTGCTGTCCAGTGTTGTCTTGACCCGGCTCTACCCGAACGCGCAAGTGGTCCGCAGCAGGTCGCCTGCCTGGCTCACCCCTGGAGATGATCGCATCATTTATGACGTTGGCGGCATTTACGACGCCCGGAGACGCATTTTCGATCATCACCAGCGCGGCGCCCCGCTACGAGAAGCAGGCCAGCCATATAGCTCGTTCGGTCTGGTGTGGAAGCACTATGGCCGAGCGTATCTGGCTGCCTGGGGTGTTGCTCCCGCACCCGATATCGAGACCATATTTGCAGCTTTTGACAGCGATTTCGTTCTGCCGATCGACCTGACGGACAACGGCGCCTTGAGCCCCACCGGTCCGCTCGCGGACCTGACGCTGCCGGCACTGCTGGAAACACTTAAACCGGTATTCGACGATCGGACGCCGGATGCCCAGGAGATCGCGTTCAATAGCGCCCTGGGGATTGCACGCAGCTTCCTTGAGGCCAGCATCGCCCGCCAGGCCGCCAAGCTGCGCGCCGATGCCATCGTGCGGCAGGCCATTGAAGCTGCGGGCCCCGATCCCATCCTTGAGCTGCCCATGGGCATGCCATTCCGGCCGGCTATCGTCAGGGCGGGGGCGGACCATTTGCTGTTTGTCGTCCATCCGCGTGAATCAGACTGGTGCGTGACAACAATCCGGCGTGGCGAGCAAGGCTTCGAAGCCCGCGCGGATCTGCCGGCTCACTGGGCCGGCCTCACCAACGCGGATTTGGAAGCGGCATCGGGTGTGGCCGGTGCAAGCTTCTGCCATAAGGGACGCTTTGTGGCGACCGCCAGCACCCGCGAGGCGGCACTCGCCATGGCCAGGCTGGCCGTCAGTGACGCCCTCGCCCTGACAGCGCGCAGCCGTTGAACCGGCCGGGATCGGTGCTGCCGCCGCTCCTTTGCCCGCAACCGGGACTGGCGGCGCTCGAGGCACTAAGGCCACACGGGTAGGCGTCGCCACCCCTCGTTTGAAAGCGCGAAAATTCGGCGCAGCTCTTAGCCCTGGTGAACAATGTCTTGCCGGGCCCAGCCGACCGCCGGATCGACGGGCTGGCCCAGGCTGTCACCGGGCCTGCCACCCGGGTCAGGGGGATGGCGGGCACCCCCTTGACACCGCCACGGCCCTCGGCAGCACCGGCGGTTAGGTCGAATGATCGATAACGGCAATTATCGTACAGCATTCGAACACAACACCAGAGGTCACAACTCCTGCCTGCAAAGAACTGCTTCGCTGCGCCGACCGATTCTGCTAAAGAGACGCCAACAGTTAGCGCGCTCCGGCAGTTCTTCTCAATCAGCAGACCACAGGAGCTTGCACCCGTCGGGGATTTATTGATGAACCTGAGCAAACGTCAGGAGCAAGTTCAGGAACTTGTTGCGTTGGGGCTGACCAACCAGGAGATTGCGGAACGCCTGGGGAACGGGTCGAAAACCGTGAGTACTCACAGGGACAGGGCGTCGGCCCTGCGTAAAGGCACTTCCCTGGCGGCTCGTGAACTTCAGTTGCGGAGCTTACGCCATCGGGGCTTTCGTCAGCTGACATTGCCCCAATGGTGGGTCTGTCGGTCAGGACGGTGGAAGCCCACCGGAATCTCTCCAAGAAACTCGGCGTCGCGAGCGCACTGCAACTTGCAGCACTGTTGCACACCAAGTCCTCCGACGAACTGTACGCCCGCATCACTGAACTTGAGGAGCAGGTCTTGCAATTGCGAGCCGAGCTGCCGGGAAACCGTCTTGTGGACTGATGGCCGGGTGCACACGGTGCGTAAACAGCATGTCGGCCTATGAGCCGCGGCTGAGTTGGATGTGGGAGAGAGACGATCGTGAAAGGGACACCGCTGACCAAGCGAGAACAAGAGGTAGCGGACCTCATGGCGCGGGGGAGGACCAACCTCGAAATGGCGCAGGCGCTTGGGATCTCGCCAAGAACCATGGATATCCACCGCACCCGCATCGTGGAAAAGTTGGGCGCCAGAGACACTGGGCAAGCCATCGCCATGATGAATCAGAAGATGCTTGCTGAGGCGAATGCACGTATCGAGGATCTGGAGCGAAAGGTTAGAAACCTGACAAAGCTGGTTGATTGCCGCTAGAAGCAACAATCCGAGTATTCGACGTAGTGACTGAGCAACGTGGGCCGCAGTGCGTTACCAAGTCTAGGCGTCGAAGTGCGTCGTCCACGAAGGGGACAGCGAGCTTTCGCCTAGTAAGTGGTCCGACCAGCATCCATCCCAAAGGAGCATCGCGTGGCCCACGGCCCCAAGAGCCACGTCCCGATGTACCTATCGATAGTCCTAACGCAAGGCTTGCAACTCACGACCCGGGTTCCAGCTTATCGCATGCGCATTATCAGTCTCGCGTTGTACACAATACAGCGTGGCTGAGCGTTCCGACGATAGCTACACGGGGCTGCCACCACGACACCCAAGCAGTGGCAGTGGCAGGGCAATGCGCATGCGCCGCCCTCACGCCAATAAGGTCGGAGTCTGGATTCTTTCAGAGGCCCGCTACGACAGGCTTTTCAGTTTGAGCGGATCTTACTTGCCGCTGATAGTGAATCCCCGATTGCGGTAAACGCCGCACGCCTTTTCATGGGGTTCTCAGTTGCGCATTGTGCGGAGAGCACATGATCGGCACTTAGAGTGCCGCCCAATGGCCAAGCTCACTGCCACGCTTCTATTTGATTGGAGGCAGGTGGTGCCCGGGACCGGAATCGAACCAGTGACACGCGGATTTTCAATCCGCTGCTCTACCAACTGAGCTACCCGGGCATGGGGCGGAGGGGACCGCCTGGCTGCAAGCCATGGGCCTTATAGGTGAAGGGTTTTTGGTGTGCAAGCGGGAAAAGGGGTTGTGGAAAAGGAGTTTGTAGCCGCCGGTCGAAGATTGCAATCACCTCGCGGTTCGAAGGGCTCACCCTGAGGCCGGCTCGGTCCGTGTTTGTTGCTGGTGGGGACGATATTGGCCAGCGCGACCACGCGTTCCTTGCCGGCCAGCCCCCCGAACGGAAGCACGACCTCCTGGTTCGGCAAGCTCACCATAAGGTCTACTGAGAACTCAGATATTATCGTCTTCGTCGCTGCCGGGGATAAGTTTATCGCCATCATCCGCGGGCTCATCGTCGCGAGCGGGGATGACGTAGCTGCCGGAGAGCCAGCGGTTGAGGTCCACGTCAGCGCAGCGCTCGGAGCAGAAGGGCTTGTAGGCCTCGACGGCGGGCTTGCCGCAGATGGGGCATTTCCTGGGTTCAGCCATCAGACCCCCGAAAGGCTCGACTGGTTGAGCCAGTTGAAGTGGACGGGATAGCCCTCCCCTGCAAGCAAGGACGCCGTTTCCATCAGGGGCAGGCCGACGACGCCGCTATAGGAGCCGGAGAGCTTGACGACGAATGCGCCCGCAATGCCCTGGATAGCATAGCCGCCCGCCTTGTCGCGCCATTCGGCGCTCGCGAGGTACGCTTCCATTTCGCGGGTGGAGAGGCGCTTGAAGCGGATGCGTGTTTCGACCAGTCGCTGGCGCTTGGCACCGGATGGGGTCAATACCGTAAGGCCAGTGTAAACGCGATGAGCGCGACCCGAGAGCATAGCCAGGCACTGCCCGGCCTCTTCCATGGTTTCGGCCTTGGGCAGGATGCGACGACCGACGGCAACCACGGTGTCAGCCGCCAGAACCAGTGCGCCGTTGCCGAAGCCGGCAGATCGCGCCTTGTGCTGGGCTGTCAGTGCCTTGAGGTCGGCTAGGCGCATGGCCAGCTTGCGCGGCAATTCGCCCTTCTCGGGCGTTTCATCCACATGCGCGGGCACCAGGTGTTCGGGCTCGATGCCGATCTGGTTGAGCAAAGCGAGCCGGCGCGGCGACGCGGAAGCCAGAATCAAGTCAGGACGACTGGCCATGGTCAGCCTTATTTGAATCGATAGGTGATGCGACCCTTGGTCAGATCGTAAGGTGTCATTTCGCACAACACCTTGTCGCCAGCCAGAACGCGGATGCGATTCTTGCGCATGCGGCCAGCGGTGTGGGCAATGATCTCGTGCTCATTTTCCAATTTGACGCGGAACGTCGCGTTGGGAAGCAATTCCATTACCACGCCCGGAAATTCGAGCACTTCTTCCTTCGCCATACTGTCTCCTGAAAGGACATGGAGCCTTGCACGATCTGGTTTTCAGATCGCCGGCTCCAGGTCTTGTTGTTGCAAGGTGGTTCGCGAAAATCGGTTACCACCTTTTCGCGCCTTGCTCTAGATATCGATTGCCAGCCACCAGGCCAGAAATTTGCCGGAACCTACTTCAATTCAACGGATTTGTGAACCACCGGAAACCAATGGCTCCAGCCGCTCTCGAACGCGCTTGCGCAAGGTGTCACGCAGCTCGCGGTAAGCGGCCAGAATGACCTCGCGATTGCCTTCCACCAGGGAAGGATCGGGCACGCTCCAGGCCTCAACCATTTCGGCCTCGAGGTCCTTGCGGGCCACGGCCTCGGGGGCGTCGTCGGAAAGGGTGATGACCAGATCGAACCGGTTGGCAACCAGTTCATCCAGGATATGGGGCGTGTGGACGCTCATATCAATACCGATCTCTTCCATGACTTCGTGCACGAACTGGTCAGCCTTGCCGCCATTGACCCCGACCGAGCGGGCGATGATGCGGCCGGGAAAGGCCTGCCGCGCCAGTGCTGCGGCCATGGGCGAGCGCACCGAATTCATCGAGCAGACAAAAAGCACCGTGGGCAGTTCGCTGACGCGCTCGTCGATGCGGCTGGCATAGGGCTGGACGGCACAGATGAGCGTGAACAGGCGCCGCGCGGTGTTGAGATCGATAATCAGCTTGTTGGTCAGGCGCGTGCGCAGGAGCTCTGCCGCCTCGTTGTGCATGCCGCGGCGTGCCATATCCACGGTTTCGATCTGGAAGGGCTGAGCGGAGCGGATGGCCTCGTAATAAGCGTCGCGAATGCGGAAATAGTCGCGGATCAGCCGCCGGAACGGGGTGAGCGAGAGATAGTGCGCCGCGATGGGCTGGAAGGTTTCCGGGTTGCGTACGTCGAGCACGATGGAATTGCCGATGATCGACATGTGCAATGCGAATGGCCCCGTGGCGCTGACGCGGGCGGGGCGGAAGCTGTTGTCTTCCAGCAGGTCATAGATGGCGATACGCCATTCGTGCACCTCGTCGGGATCGATCGAGGTGATGGTGTTTGGATCAAGCGTAACGGTGACCAGGCGATCGGTGTCAGTCACCTCCGCGCTGGTGCCCATCGAGATGCTCAACGATTGAGCCTGATCGAAATGGAGCGCCCGTGCCCATCCAGCGCCTCGACCTCGGCCAAGGTGATGGCGGCCTGGCTGATTGCGGCAAGCGACATCGGATCGCAACCCAGGATGGAGGTGCGCTTCATGAAATCGAGCACGCCCAGCCCGGATGCAAAGCGCGCCGAACGGGCGGTGGGCAGCACGTGATTGGAGCCGCCGACATAGTCGCCGATGGCTTCGGGCGTGTGGTGGCCTAGAAAAATCGCGCCGGCATGGCGGATCAGCGACAGGATGGATTGTGGATCATCGATCGCCAGTTCCACGTGTTCGGACGCGATGCGATTGGCAAGCTCGGTGGCCTCGAGAAGCGAAGAAACGCTGATGATGGCGCCGAATTCTTCCCATCCCTCGCGGGCGATGGCCTGCTTGGGCAGGAGGGACAATTGCCGGTCCACCTCGCCTGCCACGGCGTCGGCAAGGCCCTTTTCGGTGGTAACGAGAATGGACTGGGCCCCGCCCCCGTGCTCGGCCTGCGCAATCAGGTCCGCGGCAACCCAGGCCGGATTGGCCGAACCATCGGCGATGACCAGGACTTCGGAAGGCCCGGCAATCATGTCGATGCCGACCTGGCCGAAGACCTGCCGCTTGGCGGCCGCGACATAGGCATTGCCGGGCCCCATGACCTTGTCGACGCGCGGAATGGTTGCCGTGCCATAGGCCAGGGCCGCAATCGCCTGGGCGCCGCCCACGCGATAGATTTCGGTGACGCCAGCGATCTGGGCCGCCAGCAGAATGGCGGGGTTCAACTGGCCATTGGGGGTGGGAACCGTCATGGCGATGCGTTCGACACCCGCCACCTTGGCGGGAACGGCGTTCATCAGCACGGATGAAGGATAGGAAGCAAGCCCGCCCGGCACGTAGATGCCCACGGCATCGACCGGGGTCCAGCGCGTGCCCAGGGTGACGCCCAAATGATCGGTATAGATGTGATCTTCCGGCTTCTGCTTTTCGTGGTGAGCGCGGATGCGATCATGGGCGGTCTGCAGCGCTTCGCGAATTGCCGGGCTGACGCCGGCTGCGGCCGTCGCGATCTCGTCCGGCGTGATCCGGAGCGTTGCGGCCGAAACGCCTGCGCGGTCGAACTTGTTGGTCTGCTCGACCACGGCATCATCGCCGCGCGCCCGCACATCGGCGATGATCGCCGACACAGTGTCACTGACGTCCTGGCTGGATTCGCGCTTGCCGCCGAGCAGAAGCTGAAACTGCTTCTCGAAATCGGGGGCGGCACTATCAAGGCGAATGGGCATGAATGGTCCTTGGGTAAACCGCTAGTCGAGGGCGTGCTTGGGCATTGCCGTTGCAGCCCAGGCGGCGCCCAGATCGGACAGGCGCGCCTCCAGGCACTCAACGCCAAGCCGCACGGTGCCGCCGCCAGCAAAACTGAGTTCGATGATGCCGGCCGGCCCATCGATAGGCGTGAAGCCGATCGCCAGAAGCTCCAGAACGCCTTCGGGCGAGGCGGGATCAAAGCCGTTGGTGACCACGGACTGCACTGCATCGAAATGCAGCGCCGCGCGCTTGCGCACGCCCTTGCCGCGACGGCCGGTGTCGGCTTCCCAATCGAACCGGTTCATCAATAGTGCAAAGCGCCGGTCACCGCGGGCATAGCCCATGTCGGCCACGCGCACGACGGCATCCTGCACATGGGCAGAGATGACTTCGAGATCTTCGGTGTCCAGCGCGAGAAGCTTGAGATCGGTCATATTCGGGTCGGCCCTTTGTGAACGGAAAGCACAGATCTGGTCACGACGTTTCCGATCTACAAGCTCGAAGGCAAGGGGGCAATGGCGGCAGCAGAGAAAAGGCGTGCCGAAGCGCCGCCCGGGCGTGATGCCCTGCGGATGATGGATCGGTGTTTGTCGCGGCAGGCTGCGACATGGGGCGAGGTTCGTCCCGGTGCCGGTCGTCCGGCGGAAGAGTAGAGGTGGAATCCACCTCGCCCCATGTTTCCGGGGGCTCTATGGAGTAAGGACCGTCTGCGGCTAGTCGCCCGTGCCGAAAGTCACACCGGGGGCTTTAATCGGTGCCAGATCATCCTTGTGCCACAGGAGATGGAGCGACCCCCATCTCACCCGGCATTCCCGCACCGACCGTTCGTCGCGACCGCGCAGCATGTGCGGGAATGAGGGGATGATGACATGACGCCGTGGGTGGGGGGAGAAGGGGGATAAGTTTGGGGTGTGCTCCACAACATCCACACCCACAAGGTTCCCTCGGGCCTGACCCGAGGGTCTCTCAAGGCTTGTGCCGTGTGGAGAATGGCCCTCGGGTCGAGCCCGAGGGAAACCCGGTGAGGGGGTGAGCGTGGTGCCCCACACGACTATGGGGGCGAGACCGTGCCATGCACTGGTTGCCGTGAGCGAGATGGTGCCACACACGCTGGATCGTCACCCTTGGGCCTGACCCAAGGGGACTGCACTTCAACAAGCGCCCGGCAAGTATAGAGCCTTCGGGTCGAGCCCGAGGGTGACGAGCGGTGGGTGCCGGATGATGCGCGGTGGGTGGGGATGCGATGTTGCCACGCCCTCGTGGTTCGAGGGTCGCTGCGCTCCCACCTCACCATGAGGGCTACTGGGTACGCCGAGTTCAAAGTAGCCCTCATTGTGAGGTGCGAGTTCTTCACGAGCCTCGAACCACGAGGGTGTGGCATGATGCTTGCGTTGCAGTCCCTGGGGGTGACGATTTGTGGGTGGGCGAGGTTGCGGATGTCCCCCGCTACGTACCCACTGCGTCATCCCCGCGAAAGCATGAACCTCTGTTCATTTGCTTGCCATCCTAAGACGGAGGTCCCCGCTTTCGCAGTGATGACCCGGTAGGAGGGCCGGAGGCGGTGGGTACAGCCAGAGAACTGGCATCACCCTCGTGCCTACCCCGCGATACGCTCGATCTCGGCGCCGCAGCGGCCGAGCTTGTCTTCGAGACCCTCGAAGCCGCGATCGAGGTGGTAGATGCGGTTGACGATGGTTTCGCCCTTGGCGGCAAGGCCGGCGATGACCAGCGACACCGAGGCGCGCAGATCGGTTGCCATCACCTGGGCGCCCTTGAGCTGGGACTTGCCACGTACGGTTGCCAATTGGCCATCCACCGAAATATCGGCACCGAAGCGGGCGAGTTCGGCAACGTGCATGTAGCGGTTTTCGAAGATGGTTTCGCGAATATGGCTGGTGCCCGAGGACATGGTCATCAGCGCCATGAACTGGGCCTGCAGATCGGTTGGGAAGCCGGGGAACGGGTCGGTTTCCACATCCACCGGCTGGATGCCATTGCCGTTGCGATAAACCCGCAAACCGGCGTCTTCCACGGTGAGTTCAACGCCTGTCTGGCCCAGAATATCGAGGGCGGACTGCAGATGTTCGGGACGTGCGCCCTTGAGCAGGACATTGCCGCCCGTCATGGCCGCCGCCATGGCGAAGGTGCCGGTTTCGATGCGGTCGGGAATGACGTCGACCGTGGCGCCGTGCAGCTTCTCGACACCCTCGATAGTGAGGGTGCGGGTGCCGATGCCGGAGATATTGGCGCCCATGGCCACCAGGCACTCGGCCACATTGGTGATCTCGGGCTCCTGCGCCGCGTTCTCGATTACCGTCGTGCCGCGCGCGAGCACGGCTGCCATCAGGATGGTGTGGGTCGCGCCGACCGACACCTTGGGGAAGACGATGCGCGTGCCGACCAGGCCGCCCTTGGGCGCCTTGGCAACGACATAGCCTTCATCGATGTCGATCTCGGCGCCCAGCTCCTTCAGACCATAAAGGAAAAGATCGACCGGGCGGGTGCCGATGGCGCAGCCGCCGGGGAGCGAAACGCGGGCTTCGTGGCAACGGGCGAGCAAGGGGCCAATGACCCAGAAGCTGGCGCGCATCTTGGAGACCAGGTCATAGGGCGCTGTGGTGTCGACGATGTCGGCGGCATGGAAGGTCATGCGCTGGCCGACCACGCCATCATCACCACGGCGGCGGCCATGCACGGCGATATCGACGCCATGATTCTCGAGGATGCGTTCGAGCTGCTTGACGTCGGCCAGACGCGGCACGTTCTGCAGCACCAGGGGTTCGTCGGTCAGCAGGGAAGCGATCATAAGCGGCAGGGCGGCGTTCTTGGCGCCGGAAATGGCGATTTCGCCATTGAGTTCGTTGCCACCGATCAAACGGATGCGGTCCATAAGTCTATTCCTATGTGGCGGCCCAAATGGGCTATCTACCTGGGGATGGAGGTAGGCCAAGTCCTAGTTGCCACGTAAGCCAGACTCGCCGCTCTCAGCGTTGAAGCGGTGTGCTTAGCACACCAGGAAGTATAGTCGCCCGAAAATGGTTTACGGTTTATTGACCGTATCCGTCTGCGGGGCCGCATCAGGCGCCTCACGCTCCGAATCGGAACGCGCCTTGGCCTGGCTCTTGCGGCGCTTGAGGTTCTCGCGGAGCTTTGCGGCCAATCTTTGCTCACGCTGGCTGGCTTGCTCGGTTTTGCTCATGGTTCCACAAAATGGCGGTGCATTGAATCGGCTGTGTGCCAATGTTGCGGTCATAGTCGTTTTTTAGCCTTGCGTCGAGATTGGCCCTATGGCAGTAGAGCCCCCGTCGCCGCGGGCAAACGCCCAGTGGAACGACCACCGCGTTCTTGGCACCACGAACGCCCCAGATGCTGCCGTAGCTCAGTGGTAGAGCACCCCCTTGGTAAGGGGGAGGCCGACAGTTCAATCCTGTCCGGCAGCACCATCCCATCTTATTGATGGTGATCAAAAATCTGGTTTTGCTAGACATTTCGGAACCGCCTTTGGTACTCAGAGGTGGTTCTCATGGTCTTGCCTATGCCTTCCCCTACAAACACAAAACCACTGGCGTATACTGGCTAAAGCAGCGCGTCCCTGCTCGGCTGGCGGCAAGCGCCAAAGGAAAATTCGTGACCGTAACGGTGGATGAACTGCCATCCGTTGTGAAGCTGGGCGAATACATCAAGGTGTCGTTAAGGACTAAGGACGCGTACGAAGCGAAGCGCCGGGCCAACGATGCACAATCTCAGTTCGACCTTATATGGCAAAGTCTGACCAACGCACCTGCTCGGCTAACCCAACGCCAGGTCGTAGCGCTGGCTGGCGAGGTTTACCGCATGTTCAAGGCCGCAGAGGATGACCCTGGCGATGCCGCCCGTTGGTCGAACGCGGCGGAGATCAACAACCGAGTTCTAGCGGGCCAGACCCTGTTCATCGGCCGTGAATATGGAATGGAGAAGCGGTTTGGACCATTTGTTGATCTGGTGTTGGCGAAGCATACCCTCAGAATCGAGGACGATAGCCGCCAAAGGCTACTTGAGCAGACCGCCAAAGCCATGCAGGAGGCCACCGCACTTCTCATTCGACGTGCGGAGGGCGACTATGGCAGCTTGCGCTACGGTAAACCCCCGCCCCGTGTTCCACGCTCGCAAGCCTCAGCTTGCCAATGATTATATCGAGACCGCGAGGCTTGGGCAGACAGAGCATGGCAGCTTCGTGCTGACGATGCTGTCACCAGTGGCTCCGCAACTTAACGCTCACAGTGACACCGAGTTGTTCCCCGGCGACCCCTTTGAGAGGCAGGTAGTTAAGACTCTGATCGGAGCTGTTGGCCTGACGGCCGAGGCCGCTGAGGTCGCCTCTACAACAGGGACCTTCACGCCATTTCAGGATGCCGTCTCTGGTGGCGTCAGTGCCAACCTATGCGAAGCTCTTGTCGGTTTGTTCAGCGTTGGGGACCCGGTGCGAATGGAACTTTCCGTGGCGTGGGCGCAAAATCGACCACAGCCGCCCGCTGCACTGTCCCGAGTGGCGCTGACGAAGGACTTCGTACCGGCGATCTCGGAAGCTGCCCGGATGTTTCGGGCCAGAGACGTGTTGGAAGCCTATGCGGTGCAGGGTCCCGTGGTGAAGCTGGAAAGAGCGGAGAATGAGCCTGAGGGTAGGGTCACTATCTATGCCCCGATTGAGGATGTGATGCGTAAGGTCGTCGTGACCCTCTCCGCCGAGGACTATGAGAAGGCAATGGCCGCACATCGGGCCTATCGACAAGTGCGCGTGGTGGGTGACGTGAAGCGGGATGGACGCTCTTACCGGGTCCAATCACATGTCAGCTTCAGCTTTGCCCAGGACGACAACGAAAGCCTTTTCTAGCGATTTTTTGATGGGCCGGTCTCTGGTGGGAATATTACGGCCATGGAATGTAAGGGACGCGACAGTGCCTAATGCCGATACAGCTCACAATCGACTTTCGGTGGCGAAGAAAATTCTACGATCTCTGCGCTTTCGGTGGACGGTCGCCGGTTTTTTCTTAGGCGCTTTTGCGGGTTCTTTCGTCGGCAATGTGGGCGTGGCAGGACGTGGTGGAGCTGTTGCCGTTTGGACGTGGCTGGTCTGCGGGCTGGCCTTTGCTGTTGTCGGCTATGGAGTTGGTCTCCAGCATCGCCTTATCAAGACAAACAAGTCCCAATCATAAGGGTGGCAGTGGGACGGGGGCGCTGCCCCAGCGCTGTTAATCATCCGGTGTGACGGAGCAAACCGATCAAAAGCTAGCGAGCCAGAGCGCCCGCAGTTGTTGCGGCAACGATTGCTGCTTCCAGCACCCTGTGGGCCTCATTGATCAAAGTTGCATCCCGGTCCCATTGTCCTTCAGGTCCGCCTGTAAACTTTTCACCATGAACGTAACTATTCCGGACACGGCAAACGCCCACGATAATGAGCTGAGCAACCGTGGTGAGCGGCTTCGGTTCAGGTGGAGACCATGTCATGGTTTCGGCCAATAGTTGACGCGGCGGATGGCCAATGAGGGTTTTTGCAATGCCCATCGCCACGACCCCATCAAAGAACCCCTGCCCCAGGTCTCGGGCGAAAAGGTCCCAATCTGCCTCCGCAGCTGTCTTATTCCGCCGAAGGTATCCGGAGCGCTTCAGGGCGTATTCGGCTTCACGAAACGCCTTTGCGAAGGCTTCAGCAGATTTATAGGGACTGGGCATAGAATTCCTCCGTGCCGGGAAAATAGCGTGGAATGGCTCTTCGACAAGGGTTGAGTGAAGCTGGGATTGCTGCGTCTAAGATTGCCGGGCTCATTGGCAAGTTTGGGCACATTAAGGAGGTAGGCAATGCCGATGTGGCGTGAGGATGTACTAGAAGCAGTTCGTGGGATTGGCGGAATTGGAACGCTGACTGCCATCTACGCGGCTGTGGAGCGCCGTAGGGATGGTCCATTGCCGGTGAGCTGGCAGGCAATAGTCAGGCGGGAGTTGGAATATAATTCTTCCGACAGCGCCTCCCACCAGAAGCGTCACGATCTCTTTCGCTCGGTACATGGCATCGGTGGAGGGGTTTGGGCGCTTCGCGAAGTGGCGCTGGACAAAGATGAGCCTACTGAACGACGAGAGGTGACCGTAAACCGCATCATCCGCGACACGGCGATAGTGAGGCAGCTCAAAGCGCTCTACCAAGATGTTTGTCAGGTCTGCAGAAAGGCACTGTCAGCGAAAGACGGAGCCACCTACAGCGAAGGTCACCACGTCCGTCCTCTCGGTGGCGTTCACCGTGGAAGCGACACCGAAGATAACATTCTCATCCTCTGCCCCAACTGCCATGCTTGTTGCGATCTGGGCTTCATCTCTTTTGATGAGACAGCCATCCTTTGGAAGGGGAGCCACCGTGTCTCGGCTGCCAACCTCTCGTATCATAACAAGGAGCTTACGCGACCGGGTGTACGTTAAGGTGTACGGGCGTACGCTGCTGCCCATGACCACAATAGCTGTAGGGCTAGCTGTGCTCTACCGAAGGACGGAGCGGCTTCGAGCAGCAGGTCTGCGAGTTTAAGCGCCTTGGCGGAGTTATGAATGCCGACCTCAATCCAGCCTGCTGTCAACGGAACATTCGATACCGTTGGCCAATAGCGTATCCGCAAAGGCTCTCGCAAAGGCTCGGTGCTTGGCAATCGACTGGGTGTCCATGGAAGAGTAAATAGTGCGTCCTGGTCTACCGGGATAACCGATTTCCTTCTTTGACAGCCATCTGCCAAATGGCGTTCGTGCATTGGGGATGTGAACCCATGCAAAGCCACATTCGCCATCCCATATAGTGCCATAGCCATTCAAGACCATCGGTGGTGGAACTGCAGCTTCGCCAGCCCGGTGACCCTCAGACGTGGCAATTTTGAAGACTGCTTCGAGATACTCATCGCCTGCTAGGCCAAGCTGGGGAACTCGCGAGGCTACTGGATGCACGTCCGCGCCCTTCGGGCCATCGTAGGGATAGGCGGTCACGAACGAAGCGGGACCATCGTCTTGGAGCTTCCAGCCTGTCTCTATCAACGCCTCCCGACCATTCCTTCCAGTGACTTTTACAATTGCACCATGAGTGTATTCCCGATCTGTGACTTCCACGCGATACAAATCTGCAATTCTCGCCCCCTGCGTTAGTTGGTCGGCAAGATACCGCCAATCTTCGATTGCGATACCAAGTGTATCCGAGAAAAAGCGAGCCTTACTGCCGCCCTTTGGATGAGCCGGGTTTAACAGGTATTCGGTTAGCTTGGGCGGAGGGACAACGAACTCCGAAATTACATTGTCCTTAGCCCGAGCCGAAAAATGGAAGTCTCGAGAGTTGCTAAAGCGGCGCGAAATCTCGTTTGCGACTCGCTGCCTATGAGTTGGTTCTGGACCAGTAGCACGTGATGCGGACAGCTCCCCTCGCTCCGTAATGTCATCGGGCAGGCTAAGCATAGGCACCTGACTTTCGTAATCCTCGTAGTCAAGAACCTGGAATTTCTTGGCCCCGTACTCGGACGCCATATGCTTGTTGCCACTTTCGTCATCGAGGAAAATCATGCCATCAAGTGAGAGATACCTACCCTTGAACAGGTATTCCACGAACAGTCGGCGGTGGAGCGGGTTGGAGGCATCGACACGCACGTAACCCAGATATGGGCCAAACTGGTCAGCGTTCTTATGAACGGCATGGGCTTGATCAGGCGTTATGTCTGTGGCCACCACAAGCCAAATTTTCTTCCGTCCCAACATGGACAGAAGATCCTCTTCGGTCAGGGATGGAGATGCTCCCCCAAGTGTCTCCGCCAAATCGCAGATTATTGCTTTGAAATGGTCTGTGTTGCCCTCCATCTTGTGCTGGCTGCTACCACCCTTCCAACTTGGGTCGCCCACCTTTCGGGTCGTATAGGACACCTCTGTGATGCCGTAAGCGAGGGAGCTATGGAGAAGAGAGCCCACGAGTATATGACAGGCTGCTTGACTCTCTAGAACCTGAATAACAAGCTCGGCACACCTTGGGCCAAATAACCCTGGGATGTCCGGGTGCCCCTCGTCGTATAAGAACGCATACATGCTTGGTTCCCCTCGAATTCAGAGGGAGGATAGCACACCGCTCTTGTGCTTCCAGATGTTGGGACCCCGCTTGACACTGGTACTCGACATTGGTACTCAGGCCTCAGTTGGCGGCCTCTGAAACCCCAGCAAATCCGGCGTTTATGCTGTCCGATAGTAGAGTTCAATCCTGTCCGGCAGCACCAGTTCAAAGTATTGAATTGTTGTGGATTTTGATCCAAGGGTCGGTTCGACGGCAGAGTAGCTGGATAAGCTTGCGTTCTCAGGGCCCAGCGCGGCCGGGCCCTGGCATTGCGTGGATTGATCCGTGCAGTCAGATGCGAACGGCCTATTGGCGGCTTCCGACGACCGCGCCTACGCCGGCGCCGGCGGCACCGCCGACTACTGCACCGCCGTAGCCACCAACAGCGCCACCAACGACGGCACCTGTCGCGCCGCCGATGGCTGCGCCGGCTACGGTACGCTCCGTCGTGGTGCATGCGGTGAGGGAAAGGGCGCCGATAATGACCAGCGCGGCGGGAGCGAGCTTCTTCATTGTGTATCCTCCAGTGTTCATTAGGAGGGAGGAACAAACCAGCGGCTAACCGGTTCCACGCGAACGCTTACTGCATCATGCGTGTGGCGCCGCGGCCGGCATCGGAAACGGTACAGCAGATTTACGTGGTCGGCTTGTGGGGATAGACCGGCAGGTGGAACTTCAGGAGGCTGGTTTGAGCAAGGTTATGTCCAGGACGATGGCTGGGGAAATCGCGGAGCGGACGATGGCCGTCGTCAATCCTGCCAACCGGGCGATGGCCTTGCGGGCGGCGTTGCAGCGGCATGGATTTGCCGGGGGCGAGCCGGAAGCGGCAGTATTGGCCGAGCGCAAGGCGCTGATCGGCTGGCTACTGGCCTCCTATTCACCCAGGGCTTGAGGCGCCGGGTGGCGGGCAAGGCCGCTGGAGTCGAAGATAATGGCGCTGGCGGGGGCGAAATCGAGGGCCAGGGAATTGCCGATCCGTAGCTGGCGGTCACCATCGAGCACGACGAGCCAATCGGCCTTGGAGGGCAATTGCAGGCTGACGATGGTTTCGTTGCCCAGGCGCTCGACCAGTTGCACCCGACCTACGATAGCCCCGGACTGGGACGCATCGAGCGCATGGGGGCGGATGCCCAGGGTAACCTCGTCGCCTGGTTGCAGGCCCGAGGTCTGGGCGGGCACGGTGATGGGCGACATGTCCTTGCCCACGATGGTCACGGTTCCGGCGCCAACGGATTCAATGGTGACGGGCACGAAGTTCATCTTGGGGCTGCCGATGAAGCCGGCAACGAAGAGGTTGGCCGGGCACTGGTAGAGCTCGATGGGGCTGCCGACCTGTTGCACCACGCCGGCATTGAGCACGACGATCTTGTCGGCCAGGGTCATGGCTTCGACCTGGTCGTGGGTGACATAGACCATGGTGGCGCCGAGGTTGTGGTGGAGCTTTGAAAGCTCCATGCGCATGTCGACGCGCAGGGCTGCGTCGAGATTGGACAAGGGCTCGTCGAACAGGAAAACTTCGGGTTTGCGCACGATGGCGCGGCCAATGGCGACGCGTTGGCGTTGGCCGCCCGATAGCTGGCCGGGCTTGCGATCAAGCAAATGCTCCATCTGCAGGATGCGCGCAGCTTCGCGGATCTTGCGGTCGCGCTCGTCCTTGGGCGTCTTGGCGAGTTTGAGCCCGAAGCCGACATTGTCGTAGACCGTCATGTGCGGATAAAGCGCATAGCTCTGGAACACCATGGCGATGCCGCGGTCGCGCGGTTCGACGGCGTTACAGAGCTTGTCGCCGATAAAGAGTTCGCCGCCGCTGATATCCTCGAGACCGGCGATCATGCGTAGCAGGGTGGACTTGCCGCAGCCGGAGGGGCCGACGAACACGACGAACTCGCCATGTTCGACCGAGAGGTCGACGCCCTTGATGACCTCCACTTCGCCATAGCTCTTGCGCAGTGATTTGAGTTCGAGACCGGCCATGAATTTATCCTTTGACGGCGCCAGCGGTCATGCCTGCGACGATCTGGCGATTGAAGAACAGGAAGACGATCAGCGGCGGAATGGTGATCAGGGCGATATTGGTGAACAGCAGATTGTAGGACGTCTGGAACTGCGACTGGAAATTGTAGAGCGTCAGTTGCACCGTCGCGTTGGCATTACCCGGGAGGTAGTAGAGCGGGTTGGTGAAGTCGTTGAAGATCGCGACGGACTGCACGACGATATTGGTGACGGTCACCGGCCAGAGCAGCGGCAGGACGATGCGGAAGAACACGTCGAGCGGCCGGGCGCCGTCGATGATGGCCGCTTCGTCCATCTCGCGCGGGATGGTGGCGATGAAGGCTCGATAGAGCAGGATGGAGAAAGGCAGCGAATAGGCGATCTCGACCAGCACCATGCCGTGCAGCTTGCCGAACAGGCCAATGCCCTGCAGCAGCCAGATGGTTGGCACGACGGCGGGCGGGATCATCAGCCCGGCCAGGATCAGGAATTCGATCAGTCCATTGAAGCGCGTCTTGCGGCGTTGCAACACGAAGCCGACCATGGCGGCAAAGATCACCAGCAGCGTCACGCTGGCGACGGTGAGGATGGTGGAGTTGATGAAGGCGGTCAGCAGCATCCAGTTGCGGGTGGTGACCACCTCGACGATGTTGCTCCAGAGGTGCATGCCCTGGGGCCAGGAGAAATCGAGCAACTGGGCCTGGGTGCGGTCCTTGAAAGCCATCAGGATGATGAAGCTGAAGGGGACGAGGAACACGATGCCCGAAAAGATGATGGCGAGGGCGCTCAGCCAATAGCGGCGGATCAGGGTCATTCATGCCCCTCGCGACGGTTTAGCCACATGGTCAAGGGGATGACCAGGACGGCGATAAGGACGAAGAGCACGACGTTGCCGGCGGTCGAGAGGCCATAAAAGCCGGCCTGATATTGCTTGTAGATCACCGAGGCGATGGTGTCGGAAGCAAAGCCGGGACCGCCGCGGGTCATGGCCCAGATCAGATCGAACGTCCTGAGCCCGCCGATGAAGCTGAGGATGATGACGGTAACGGTTGCCGGCCGGCACAGTGGCAGGGTGACATAGAGAAAGCTCTGCCATATGGTGGAGCCATCGATGCGGGCGGCTTCGTAATAGTCCTGGGGGATGGCGACGATGCCGGCGATGTAGATGACTGTGGCAAGGCCGACGCCCTTCCACACATCGACCAGCGCGACCGAGAACAGTGCCAGGTTGGGATCGACCAGCCAGCCTGGCCCGTCGATGCCGAGGAGGGCAAGGCCCTCGTTGATCATGCCCTGGGTGGGGTGCATCAGCACGGTGAAGGTGATGCCGACGCCCACGGTGGAGACCAGAACCGGGAAGAACACCACGGAGCGCAGATAGCCGCGCGCGGCGATCTGGCTGGTGAGGAGCACGGCGAGGGCCAGGCCCAGCACGACTTTGAGGCCGGAGGTGATAACGGCATAGATGACGGTGTTGATCAGGCCTTTGACGAGGAACGGTTCGCGCATGAACTGGGCGAAATTGTCGAGGCCGATGAAGGTGGAGTTGAACAACGTCCAGCGCGTCAGGCTGAAATAGAGTGACGCCAATGTGGGCAGCAGGAACAGCAAGCCATAGATGATGGCGGCGGGCAGGAAGAACCAGGCCGGGTAAGGCGAGCGGCGCTTGAGCACGGGGACGGCTTTTGCAGCCGTTGGAGCGCCTGTTTGCATGATGGCCGTCATCGGCATCTCCATTGTTGCAAGAGACGGCTGCTCGGGGCGAGACCAGGCACCCCGAGCAGCCTCAAGGGCAAGCCTTTACCAGCCGGGAAGGGCAAGCTGCTGGGCCTGCTTGCGCACGTCCTCGTCGTAGAGCGCCGCAGCATCGGCGGCGGTGCGGATGCCAGAGCCGACTTCAACGGTGATCTGCTCGAGCGCCGGACCCTTGATTGGCGAAAGGAATTCGAGTGCGGGGCCATTTTGGCCGCCTTCGGCGAAGTAGGGCAGCATGTCGGTGACGGCGGGAGGGACATCATCGGGCAAGGTGCAGCCGTTGATCAGGTATGGTCCCGATGCGCCGCCGGCACGCGTCTGGGCCTCGCAGCCTTCGACGCTTGCGACAAAGGCGACGAACTTCTTGGCTGCGTCGAGATTGGAGGTGGTCTGGGGGATATAGATGCCGTCAGGCATCCAGACCGTCAGGCCATTGCTGGCGGCATCATCGCCGGGTTGGGCGAAGAAGCCGACATTGTCGAGCATGTCCGGGTAGGACGCGGCGATAGCGGTGGTCGCGAAGGTCAGCATGGGATAGTGGGCGCCCTCGCCTGCCGCCACCATGCGCAGGCCATCGTCGTACTTTGCTGCGCCGAAATCTTCGTTGAAGAGCCCGGCTTCAAAAGTCTCCTGCAGCTTTTCGAAGCCGCGCAAGGCCGCTGGCTCGGTAGCGAACTTGGCTTCGTTGGCAGTGTAGCGACTGGCGAAGTCCGGGTCGGCCGCAGATACGTTGTAGAAGTCGGCCAACACGAAGAGCTGGCTGGTCCAGGTGTCGCCATAGGTCTGGATCACCGCCACCTTGCCGGCGGCCTTGATCTTTTCGTTGTTGGCCATGAACTCGGCCCAGGTTTTCGGGACAGTGAGGCCGAGCTCCTCATAAATAGCTCGGTTGTAGTAGATGCCGCCTCCCATGGCTGCGCCCATCGGCGCGCCGCGAACGGTCCCGTCAGGAGCGGTCACGACTTGCTTGAACGAAGCCTGCACATCGGCCTGCCAGGGTTCGTTGGTCAGATCGACCAGGAATTGCTGGGGATTGATGGCCTGGAACAGGGAGCCGGAATTGTAGCGGAAGATGTCGGCCATGCTCTGGGTGGCGAGGCGTGTCTTGACCAGATTGTCGCCTTCCGAGCCGCCGGGGCGGGTTTCGATATCGATGTTGATATCCGGGTTGGCGGCCTCGAAGGATTTGACCAGTTCCTCGGCAACGGCAACGCCATCGGCACCGCTGGGGATCAAATAGGTCATGCTGATGCTTTGTGCGGAAGCGGCGCTGCTGAGGGCCGTCATCGCCAGCAAGGCGGCCGTGAAGCCGAACAGGGTAGTCCTGCGCGAAGTCTTGGTCATTGGTCTCTCTCCCATTTGCCCGCACCATGCGGGCCGTTCATGCCGCCGCCTGTTGATCAGGGCGTGCGAGCATTGATGCTGTATTCCGCCCGCGGCTTGCGGGGCGGTGGCGTGTAGCTGAAAGTGATGGTGTGGGCGCCGGCGCTGAGAGGCAGATCGCCTTGTCCGTTCCACCCGGCGCCATCGACGGCAATGTCGCGATAGTCCGCAGGGAGCCGCAGCAGGCCGCGCGAGCCTTGCGGGACTTCGACCTGGTAACGCACGCTTTCGTCCTCGGCTGCCCAGCCGGCGCGGATCGGACCGCGGGGCGAAAGGTGTTCGGCCGAAACGGGGGAAAGGTCGGCAATGATGGTGGGTTCGAAGACGATGGTGGCAAAGCCGGGATCTTCGGGGTCCGGGCGAAAGCCGGCCACCGCCTCGAACAGCCATTGGCAGACGGCGCCATAGGCATAGTGATTGTAGGAGTTCATCTGGGGATTGTAGATGATGCCGTCGGGTTGGATGGCATCCCAGCGCTCCCAGATGGTGGTTGCGCCCATTTTCACCTGATACAGCCAACCAGGCACGTCTTCCTGCAGGAACACATCGGCGGCAAGGCCGGGTTCGCCGATCTTGAGCAGGGCCGGCAGGAGAGCCGGCGTACCGATGAACCCGGTACCGATGCGGCCTTCGGCGCGGGCGATACTTGCCTTGAAGTAGCGCTTGGCCGCTTCCATGTGCTCGGGCGGGATCAGGTCATGCAGAATCGCCAGGGCATAGGAGGTCTGGTCATCATAGGCGAGGCGCCCCGAGGCGGTGATGAACTCGCGCGCAAAAGCGGAGCGCACTTCGGCGGCCATCTTTTCCAGCCGTTCGGCGATGTCGGCGTTGCCGGCAATCCGCGCGATGCGGGCGGTCAAGGTGGAGGTAATGAAGAGATAGATGGTGGCGGCGGCATCGTCGCCGATGGTGGGCAAGGGCTTGGCCGAGGGACCGCTAGGCTGGAGCCAATCGCCAAAGGAGAAGCCACGGCCACCCCATTGGCGCGGCGGCGAGACGATGGGGCCATCGCTGATGGACCAGACAAAATCGACCCATTTGACCATGGCGGGCAGCGCCTCGCGCAGGATCGCCTCGTCGCCATAGTGCAGGTACAATTGCCATGGCACCACGGCAATGGCATCGCCCCAGCCGGTCGAGCCGAAAAAGCCGGGATAGTGCTCCGGATTTTGACGGGTCGGGTCGGGCACGACATGGGGCACGGCGCCATCCTCGCGCTGGTCGGCCATTACGTCGCGGACCCACTTGGTCAAGAAGCCATGCGCATCGGCGAGATAGCAGGCGGTGCCGGCAAAAACCTGCGCATCGCCGGTCCAGCCTAGGCGCTCGTCGCGCTGCGGACAATCGGTGGGCACTTCGATGAAGTTGCCACGCTGGGACCAGAGTGTGTTGAGGACCAGCCGGTCAACCAGCAGATGGCCGGAGGTGAAGCTGGCCTTGGCTTCGGTGACCGAACTGATCGGCACAGACTGGATGTGGCTCACCGTGGCATTGCCGGTGATGGTGACGCGGGCGTAGCGGAAGCCTTGGAAGGTGAAGTGGGGGCGATAATGTTCGTCGCCACCGCCAGCCAGCGTATAGGTGATCTGGGCTTCGGCGGTGCGGAAATTGCCGTTGTAGAAGTTGCCGTCCTTGTCCAGCACTTCGGCATGCTCGACATGGACCACGGCCCCGGATTCGCCAGCGACGGTGAAGGCGACGTAACCACCGATGTTCTGGCCGAAATCATGAATGGTGCGGCCCTGCTCGTCAGACCAGGATTTGACTGGACTGAGCGGAGCAAGCTCGCGCACCGGAGTGGTTTCGTGGGGCACGAGAATGGCGCGATCGAAGGCGATGGCTTCGGTGCCAGCGGTGGCCTTTGGCTCGATGCGGGCGTCGAAATCTTCGCCGTAATAGATGCCGGACTTGCGGATTGGGAGTTCGCCGCTTTGCCAGTTGGCGTCGGTGACAAGCAGGAGGTCGCCGCCCATGCGCAACTCGGCAATGGCCGCGATCTTGTCGCCCCAGGTGTTTACGATCGGATGGCCGCCCCACATCAGCGGCGAGCGCAGCCAGCCGTCGCCAAGCCATATGGTGATGGTGTTTTCACCGTGTTTCAGCAGGTCGCCGACCTGGTAGCTCTGGAAGGACAGGCGCTTGTCGTAAGTTGTCCAGCCGGGGGTCAGCAGATCATTGCCGACGCGCCGGCCATTGATGAAACAGCGATAAAGGCCGAGCGCACTGATGCGCAGCGTTTCCGAGCCGGTGGGCGTGTCGATGGTGAACGACTTGCTGAGAAACGATGCAGGCGTACCGACACCCTGATCGGCCAGCGGGCGAACCATTTCAGCGACCCAGCGGGCTCCCAGATCTGGAGCGGAATCGAGCGCAAGCGCTGACGTCATCTGGTTCACTGGTGTTCCTCCTCGAAGCTGGTTTTTCCAGCCGTGTATCGTTCTACGTGTACCGTTCTACATTTTCGCTAGCTTGGCAAGAGTGTTGTGATATGAAATCGAGCGGGGCAAGAGGACGGTGGAATGGCTGAAATCAAGGCGACGCGCGGGAGCGATCGCATCACCATCAAGGACGTCGCGACCGACGCCGGCGTGTCGGTTGCGGCGGTATCCAAGGTGCTGCGCGATGCCTATGGGGTCAGCGACGGCCTGCGCAGCAAAGTGCGCGCCTCGATGGACAAGCTCAACTATCGGCCGCTCGCTTCAGCGCGGGGGATGCGGGGGCAGACCTATACGCTGGGGCTGATCCTGCCCGATATTCGCAATCCGTTTTTCTCCGACATCCTGGCCGGCATCAACACGGCGCTGGAACGCACGCCCTATCGGCTGATGCTGGGGATCAGCCAATCCACGACCCATATCGAGGAAGGGCTGGTGGATTCCATGATCGACAGCCAGATGGACGGGCTGATCCTGATCGGCACGGCGGAGGACCAGGGCCGGCTGGAAGCCACGGCCGCAATCAAGCCGATGGTGGCAATCGGGCATTTTGCACCGCAATCGGGCGGCTATGACACGGTCAACAATGATGACCAGTTGAGTGCGCAACTGGTGGTGCGGCACCTCGTCGGGAATGGCTATCGCCATATCGCCATGCTGAGCCTTGCCAGCCACACCTCGACCATCATCGAGGAGCGCGAACTGGGCTATCGCCGCGAGATGATCGAGCAGGATCTGGGCAGCTTCATCAATGTTCTACGCGCCGGGCAGACGCCGCGGGAAATCCAGGCGGCGACGCGCAAATTGCTGCAGGGTCCGGTTATTCCCGAGGCGCTGTTTTGCTGGACCGATTTCATTGCGCTCGAAGTGATCAGCGTTGCGACGGAAATGGGCCTGCGCATTCCGGAAGACTTGGCGATCGTGGGACACGACAATACGCGGCACTGCGATTTTGCGCAGAATAGCCTCACAAGCGTTGACCAATCGGGGGAGTTGCTGGGCCTGAAATCGGCGCGATTGCTGATCGAGCGGATCAAGGGACGCACCAAAAGCGAGCACTTCGTGGTGGAGCCGCGCATCGTGGTACGGCAAAGCTCGGGCGGTTAGTTCAGGAAGACGGTGACGGTGTCGCCGCGGCCCTTTGCGTCGACGACGGAGAGGGTGACGAAGCCGGGGCCGTCGGGCATCCAGCTGTTTTGGCGGGCGAAATCGGGGCGGCCGATGGGGGCGCCGTTGGCGAAATAAGTGAATGGTGGCACCCCGTTACGCACCTTGACCATGAGACGGGAGGCTTCGCCTGTGCCAAGGCCGAGATCCACATCGACACCGTCGCCGGGGAAGGCGATTTCGGGGGCGGCTTCGCGGATGACCTTGTCATCGTCGGGGTGGCGGAAGCGGCGGAGGGGGGACGGGAGTTCGGTGTTGGAGGCGAGGAGTGCGCCCGCAGGAGCCCTTGGTAGCGGGGCTTTCCGATCTCCCAGGCGGTCGAAGGCTTCAAACAAAATCGGGGCGGCGCCGGTGATCCCGGAGAGGCCAGGAACCGGGGCACCGTCGGGGCGGCCGACCCAGACGCCGATGGCGGTCTTGCCGTCGAAGCCGATGGCCCAGCCGTCGCGATAGCCATAGGAGGTGCCGGTTTTATAGGCGATGCGGCCGGGGGAGCCGTTGAGCGGGGGCGGTACGTCAGCCAGGATATCGGCGACATACCAGGCAGCAAGCGGGTCAAGCACGGCGGGTTTGATGTCGTTTTGCTGCGAGCGTGCTTCGCTTTTGCTGCCGTCTTGCAGCGTGATTGCCCGGCCTTGATTGGCGATGGCGGCATAAACGGAGACAAGATCGCGCAGGCTGATGCCGACGCCGCCCAAACCGACCGCAAGACTGGGGGCAGTGTTGACCGGAAGCCGCGGGTCGGCATGAGCGCGACGAAGGCGGGACACGAGCCGCGCGGGACCAACAGCGTCGAGGACGACGACGGCGGGGACGTTGAGGGATTCGGTGAGGGCATCGTGGATGGTGACGGTGCCACGGCTGAAGCCATCGAAATTGACCGGGACGTATCCGCCGAATGCTGTCGGGCGATCCTCGATGAGGCTTTGCGGGTGGGCGAGGCCAAGCTCGAACGCCAGGCCATAGATCAGGGGTTTCAGGGTCGAGCCGGGTGAACGGATGGCAGTGGTCATGTCGACAAAGCCGTTGCTCTCGGTAGCGAGCAAGCCGGCCGAGCCGACGGAGGCGAGAATGTCACCGCTGGCGATATCGGCGGCGATGATGGCGACGGAAGCCTTGGGGTCGATGAGGCGCGCGCGGGCGGCGCCGAGGCGTTCAAGGGCATCCTGCAGGCGCTTGTCGATGGTCAGTTCGATGGTGCGCGCGGTGGGCTGCGATCTGGTGGCTTGCTCGGCCATGTGCGCCGCGAGCATGGGGAAGGCGCGGCGGGCGGTGGGGACCGGCTCGCGCTTGGCGGCAAGGGCTTCTTCCTCGCCCAGGGCATCCATGGCAACGAGGCGGTCGAGCACCATGTTGCGGCTGGCTTGTGCGGCGTTGGGGTCCCGATCGGGGCGGCGGGCTTCGGGGGATTGCGGCAGCGCGACGAGCAGCGCGGCTTCGGCGGTCGTGAGGCGGTTGGGCTCCTTGCCGAAATAGGCGAGCGTTGCCGCGCGGATGCCCTCGATATTGCCGCCATAGGGCGCGAGGGTCAGGTAGAGGTCGATGATCTGGTCTTTGCTGAGTTCCTGCTCAAGGCGGCTGGCGTGCACCATCTGGCGCAGCTTGCCCCACCAGTTGCGGGTGGGCTGGCCTTCGATGAGGCGGGCAGTTTGCATGGTGAGGGTGGAGCCGCCGGACACCACGCGCCCTCCTGCCCCGATGAACTGTGCGGCGGCGCGGACCATAGAGGACCAAGCGATGCCATCGTGCTCGTGGAAGGAGCGGTCCTCGTAGGCGATCAGCATGGCAAGGAAGCGTGGATCGACGGCGGCGCGGTCGACCGGCAGGCGCCAGCGGCCGTCGGCGGTGGTGAAGGGGCGCAGGAGGGCGCCGTTGCGGTCGGCGACGGTGGTCGAGACTGGGAGGGTGGTGAGCTGGGGAGTGGGTGGCAGGGTTTGAGTGATGGTGGCGATGGTGGAGGTGAGCTGGATGGTGCCGGCGGTGGCGAGCACGAAGAGGCTGAACGCGGCTAGGGTTAGCCGGCGGGGCCACGGGTTTGGTTTGGGTGCTTCCTGAACGGTCATTTCACCCCCGACGTCATTTTCAATCCATCACGTCATTCCCGCGAAAGCGGGAATCCCACTTTTGTGGTGAAGTGAAGTGAGATTCCCGCTTTCGCGGGAATGACGCCGAGTGAGCAAAGTATCCCGGCTCCCCCCGTCAAGGGGGAAGGTGCGGCGCGGTGGGAGGGTGAGCTTGAGTGCCCCTACCATTTCAGGAGGTGTGCTCACTCCATTCATGGCCCTGTGGCGGTCACCTCGATTTGTCCGGATGCCGTGTTGGCGCGGAATTGGGGGCGGTACATGTCTTCGATGGTGGCGCCGGGCAGGACGAACTGGCCGGGGGAGACGGCGCGGACCACGTAGGCGGTGGTGAAGCTGCCGGCGTCGGCGCCAAAGCGGAAGGCGGCGACGAACTGGTCGGTGCGGGATTCCACATGGTTGGGACCATCGAGGTCCAGCCAGCTATAGTCGTTGGCGCCGCCGGCGGAGAGATTGGGGTTTTCGATCTCGAAGCCGGCGGGCAGAGGATCGGCGAGCAGGTACTGGCCGGAACCAAGCTGGTCGGCATGGGCGGTCAGCACGACGACAAGCCGCTCGTTCTGGGCAATGGGTTCCAGCTGCGGATCGATCAGCGTGCCGTCGGTGAGGTAGTACTCGCGATAGAGCGTGAAGCCATTGCTTGAGGCGTCGGGGGCCACGGTGGGATAGCCGGTGACGGTGAGCCGGGCTTCGGTATCGGCATCGCCGGTGTTGGCGAGTTCGAGGGGCTTGAAACCCTGCTGGTCGAACCTGCGATAGACTTCCCCGGTCAGGGCTTCGCCGTTGAGGGTGATCGAGCCATCCGCCGTGGCCTCGCCCAAGGCCGCTGCGGCGAGCAGGGTCCAGCTGTCCTCCTGGGTGGAGGTATATTTGGCACTGTCACACAGTTGGGCGAGTTGCTCGGCAAGGCCGATCAGGTCGGCGCCTTGCGGCTTGAACTCGGCGGCAAGCGCCAGGACGCCCGCGGTGTCGCGCAAGCGGCTGCCATAGTCGGGGCGATAGCGACGCGTGTCCTCTGGTTTGGAAAGACCTTTGAGCGCCGCTGCGAAGGCGGTGTTGGAGCGGTCGGTGTCGCCATAGAGGGCGAGTGCCGCGCCCAACTGGGCCTGTGCCAGCGGCGAGCCGAAGGCGTCGAGGCGGGCTTCCAGGTAGTAGCGCAGATCGCCCATGGCGACCCGGCCAGCGCGGGCCAGATCATAGAGCGCATAGGAGACCCCTTCCCCGCCATCCTCGAAATCGGAGGCGTAGGACAATTGGTTTGAGAGGTTGTCGAGCGCCATGGTCATGGCCTGCTCAGGAACTTCGTAGCCGGCCGCCTGGGCGCGCAGGAGGAAGTCGGTGACGAAGCCATCGAGCCAGATGTCGCCGCCATCGAACGGACCCCAGAGGCCGAAGCCGCCGGCCGAAGTTTGCTTGGAAAGTACGCTGCCAATGGCATCGGTGACTGTGTTGTTGAGCTTATCGTCGGCTTCAAGGCCAATCAGCTTGGCCACGTCGTTGAGGTAAAGCAGCGGGAAGGCGCGGCTGGCGGTTTGTTCGGCGCAACCATAGGGGTAGCGATCAAGCGCCAGCAGCAGGCCGGGCACGTCGAGGCGTGCCAATGGCCCGACGGCAAGGGTCAGCTGGCCGGTATTGGCGAGGAAGCTATCGAAATAGCCGTCGTCGATGGTGACGCTTTCGCCGGCCGCGATGGGCAGCAGGCGGGTGGTGGTGACGGGGGCGCTGACCGGGCGAACACCCAGGATCAGTTCCTTGGTCTGGGTGGTGCCGTCCGGTGCGGTGATAGTCAGCGCGATCGGCCAATCGCCGATCGAAACGCCGGTCAAGGCAAGGTTGAGCGAAGTTCGGTCACCCTTGGCGAGTTCGACTTCGGTGTCGGCGGCGTCGGTCGTGATGCCGGTGCCGGTCGAGAGCGAGACGCCGTAGGCGCCGGGCTCGCCGTCCATGTTGTTGATTTCAACAAGCAGGCGGGACTGATCGTCGACGCGCAGGAAGCGGGGTGGGCTGAGGGTGACGACGACGGGGTCTCGCACCATCACATCGGCCGAAGCATGGCCCACGGCATCCGCGCTCCAGGCCATTGCCATGACGCGGACGGTTCCGGAGAAATCGGGCATGTCGAAGGTGACGGTGGCCTTGCCATCGCCATCGACCTCGACGATGCCGGAGTGGAGCGCCACGAGCACCGAGGTGGGTGGGGGCGTGCCAAGGCGGGAACCGCCACCGTCGCCGCCCGAGCGCATGGCGCCGGGCAGGCCCTGGGTCGGATCGATCAGCGAGCCATAGAGGTCGCGAATATCCATACCGAGCTGGCGCTGGCCGAAATACCAGCCGTCGGGATCGGGCACCTTGAAGTTGGTGAGATTGAGAATGCCGAGGTCGACGGCGGCAACGGCCACATAGGCTTGCTGGCCCGCCGCAAGATTGCCGAGATCGATGGTGGCGGTGAAGCTCTGGCGCGGCAGGGTCACCTCGGGGGCGTCGAGCTGGACGTCGAGCTTGCGATCGCCGGGGTCGACATCGGCGAAGGCGAGGCCCAGGGCACGCGAGGGCATGCGCTTGGCGGCGACGTCCGTGGGGCGATAAAGAATGGCCGTGACATAGGCGCCGGGGCCCCAATCGCCGGTCACTTCCAGCGGCACTGTCGTGCCACCCTCGGGAACGTCCACCGCCTGCATGGCGATGACGCGGTTGTCGACGACCATCACCAGCGCGGTGCCGGCAAACTGCGGATCGAGCTTGAGATTAGCGGTTTCGCCGACGCGGTAGGTCGGCTTGTCGAGCGCGACCTGGAGCGTATCGGGCGTGTCGGAGCCGGCATCGGCATAGTAATAACCGGCATAGAATTCATAGCTGGACGAGGTGGCATCGGGGCCGGTGCTGGCAACTTCGACGCGGTAGCGGCCCCAATCGACATTGGCGCCAATGGTGGCGGGGCCACCCTCAGGCGTATCGATGGTGCCGGTGGCGACTTCGCGGGTGGTGGTAATGGCTTCCCACTTCCACGTGCTGCCATCGCGGTACCACTGGTAATTGGTTTCGACGCGAGAAATGGTCCAGTCGAGGCCCGTCTTGGCGATGGCTTCGCCGTCTGGAGAGACGGCGACGATGTCGAAGCGGGCTTCGGCGCCTTCGGCAAGGCCGGTGGCGTCGGTGAAGGCAGGCTTGATGCCGATGCGGTCGGCGGTGGCGAGCACCGGACGCGATATGCTGCGCTCGATGGTGCGGCCATTGCTGTCGACAAGGCGCAACAGGATTTGTGCTTCGAGTGGACGCGTGGTGACCTGGGGTTCGGGCAGAGTCACTTCGGCAACGGCATTGCCGGAGGCGTCGGTGGTGCCCACGACGCCGAGCGGCTCGCGAGTGGTTTCGATGGTGTCATCGAGCCGGCCAAAGGTGTAGCCGGGGAAACCCTGGAGCGTCGTGACGGGCCGCACGATGGCATCGGCTTCGATGGCCAGATCGGGAGCCGTGGCGCCGTAGAGGTATTTGGCGGCGATTTCGATGGGGTTGGCTTCCCCGGTAACGAACGGCCCTTCTTCGGCCGAGACCTCGAAAGCCAGGCGCTCGGGCTCGAAGTCTTCCACGAGGAAGCTGGTGCTGGAGAGTGCGTCGGCATTGGGGTCGGAATAGAGGCGCAGGGTCCAGGAGCCGCGCATGGCTTCTTCGACCATGGGCAGGGCCGCCCAATAGCCGCCGGCGCCCTCGTCCTTGAGCACCTGGGTGGACGCAACGACGCCGTCCGGACGCTCGATCTGGAGCGTCAGGGGCAGGTCGGTGACGGCGTTGGCGCGCTCGTCGCGCAGGAGGGCGGTGAGGAACACGGTTTCGCCGGGGCGATAAACGCCGCGCTCGGTGGTGGCGAACAGATCGAGCGGCCCGGGTGACGGACGGCCTTCAACGCCGCGGTCGGTCAGATCGAAGGCGGTGCGGGAGAGATCGAGGAAGGCGTAATCGCCGTCGGCGGTTTCGGCCACCAGCAATTGGGGGGCCCTGCCCCCGGTGCCACGGGCGAGGCCGGGCGCGAAGGTGACGCGGCCTTCGGCGTCGGAACGGGCTTCGCCCAGGATTTCGTTGTTGACGGCGACGAGGCGCACATCGGCATCGGCCACCGGCTGCGCATCGGTCAGGCCGCGCACAAAGGCATGCAGGCCGTCGTCGCCCGAAAGCGTAGTGAGGCCCAGATCGGTGACGATGAACCACTGCGTGGCCATGTCGGTCCAGTATTCGCTGTCGTCCTTGTCCTTGACGCGGGCGGTGATGACATAGGCGCCGGCCTGGAGCTGGCCGATGGCATCGGCCACGGGAATGGCGGTGGTGGTCAACTCATTGGGCTTGCCCTGGGCGAGATCGACCTCGCCGGTCCAGACCTCCTGGCCGACCTGGTCAGCGATGTTCTGGGCGGAGTACTGGCTGAGATTGCCCTGGAAAATACCGTCCCGAACAGCGGTGGCGATCGAGCGATCACCGATACGGTAGATCATGACGTCAGCGATTTCGGCGTTGACCGAAGTGATCGGCAGGCCGCCGCCGAGGCCGGCTGGCATGACATAGGCATTGTTGGCAAAGCCCACGAACGGCGTGCGATCGGGCACATAGACGTCCAGCGATACGTCCTTGGCGAGGGTTTCGCCATCGGCGGAAGGAAGGCCGGCGCGCAGGCGAATGTCGTAGCGGCTACCATGGGCAAGGCCTTCGATGCAGATCTGCTCCTGCTCGGTTTCGATCGCAGCCTGGGGCGTGTCGCCGACCACCACGAAGGCTGAAAGATCGGTGGAGCCAAGCGGCGAGGAGAAGACGGCGCAGATGCGCGGCGATGCCGCTTCGGCATCGACCACGTGGCTTGTGACGCGGAAGCCGTTTTCGGCGACGACCTTATCGAGATGTTCGGCGATGGCATCATTGGGCTGGAGGCGCAGGGAGAGGCGATAAGTGGCGATCACCTCGCGCCACATGCCGCGGAATTCCATGGCGTTGGCAAGGGCTGCGAGCGCATCGGCGCGCGCGCCGGCCTCGGTAGAGCGCAGGAAGGCGTTCATGGCGGCGGAACTGGCCGTCAGCGCCAGATCGTAGCTGTTGTCGCCCTCGGGCTGGCCGGCGACGGCTTCGGCCTGGGTCAGGGCGGCCTGGGCCAATGCCTGCCAGACGACGGGGTCATTGCTGTTGATGGCGAGGGCCTGGCGGTAGGCCACCATGGCACCGACGTGGTTTTCGGCGGAGGCGGCCTCGTCGGCTTGCGCCACGAGATCGGCATAGATGGCCCTGGGCGGCGGGGTGTCGGTCTGCGGCAGGCTCTGTGCGAAGTATCTGGCGTCGTCGATCAGGTTCTGCGCGGGGAATGGCAGTTCGGCCTGGCGTTCGGCTTCGATAACCGCGGCCGAACTGGCACGATTGATGCGGCCGGAGACGGCGCCGTCGAACTGAGCTTCTTCGCCCGCGGCGCTCTTGAGGAAGCACCAGTTGGATTTTTCGTTGAAGGTGAAGGCCTGGCAGATGTTGTCGCCGGCGCAGGCGGCGCTGCAGCTATCGAGGTCGGTGTCGCGGATGATGTCGTAGTCCGAGCCCGGAAGGTCGGTGTTCTGGAGGATGGTGACGTCCTGCGCCTGAGCGAAGGTCACGCCCATGCCCAGCACCAGAGCCGCACCCAACCAACGCAACGCCCCAAGACCACGCAGCATGCTGCCCTCCCGATGCTCCAAGCCGAGGCAGCATAACGATGGCAAGCGGGGCAGGAAAGCAAGGGGTGCGGATGTGTTTAATGGCCTCTTGGGTGCGTCCGGTTCACGCGTTCCCGATTGCCAATGGGGTTGGCGCGTGGCAGCTTCGGCCGTCACCAAAAACGTTTCCGGAGAACCCATGAGCCGCTATGCACCCGTTCCGTTTCCGGACGTGAAGCTTGAAGGAAGGTTCTGGCACGAAAGGCTGGAAACGGTGTTGACGCGGACCATTCCGAGCCAGCACAGGAAGCTGGCAGAATATGGAATCCTGGACTCCATCAAGCTGCCGCAGCCACCACCGCCGCTGCGCTTTCCGCGCCATCCCAACGGGTTCACCGTGCAGGTGTTCTGGGACAGCGATGTGGGCAAGTGGATCGAAGCCGCAAGCTATGCGCTGGCGCATCGGCGCGATGTCGATATCGAAGCCAGGATCGAGGCGATTGTCGACGATTTCGAGAAGGCTCAGGCACCGGATGGGTACCTTAACTGCTGGTATCTGGGGCGCGAGCCGGACAGGCGCTGGACCAATCTGCGCGATAATCACGAGATGTATAATGCCGGCCATCTGCTGGAAGGGGCGATCGCCTATTTCCGGGTGACGGGGCGGCGGCGCTGGCTCGAGATCATGGAGCGCTATCTCGAGCACATCTATTCGAGCTTCGGGACCGATCTGGGCAAGAAACGCGGCTATGACGGGCACGAAGAGCTCGAGCTGGCGCTGATCAAGCTTTACTACCTGACCGGCGAGCGGAAGCATCTCGATTTCGCGGCTTATCTGGTCAATGAGCGCGGCCAGCAGCCGCCGCATTATTTCGATGTGGAGCGGGAAGCGCGCGAAGGCGGCGACAGCAAGCAGCGCTATGTGTTCCCCAACTACGAATATTCCCAGAGCCACAAGCCGGTGCGCGAGCAGGACAAGGTGGTGGGGCATGCGGTGCGGGCGATGTATCTCTACACCGCCATGGCCGACCTTGCTGCCGAGCTCAACGACCCTGCGCTCAAGCATGCCTGCGAGGTGCTGTGGGACGATGTGATGGAAACCAAGATGTATGTGACGGCGGGGCTTGGGCCCTCCGCGCACAACGAGGGTTTCACGCATGATTTCGACCTGCCCAACCAGACGGCTTATGCGGAAACCTGCGCGTCGGTGGCGCTGATCTTCTGGGCGCAGCGGATGCTGCATCTGGATCTCGACGGCAAGTATGGCGACATTCTCGAGCTTGCCATGTTCAACGGGGCGCTGAGTGGGCTTAGCCGGGACGGCGAGCACTATTTCTATGCCAATCCGCTGGAAAGCGATGGCACGCCGACGCGGTGGGATTGGCACACCTGCCCATGCTGCACGATGAATGTGAGCCGGCTGGTGGCGTCGGTGGGCGGGTATTTTGTTTCCACGGCGAGCGATGGGGTGGCGTTTCACCTCTATGGCGGGATCGCCACGGCGGTGGCGGTCGCGGGCACGCGGGTGTCGCTGCGGGAGGTTTCGAACTACCCCTGGTCGGGCGATATCAAGATCCATGTCGATCCGGAGCGGCCGGCGGCGTTCGACGTCAAGCTGCGTATTCCCGGCTGGTCTTCGGGCGCGAAGGTAATGGTGAATGGCGAGGCTGTTGATGTCGGCGCGGCGGTGAACGGGTACCTGACCATTCACCGCGAATGGGCCAAGGGCGATGTGGTGAGCCTGGACCTGCCCATGCCGGCGGTGCGGGTCTATGCGCATCCGGGGGTGATCATGGATGCGGGGCGCGTGGCGCTGAAGCGCGGGCCGCTGGTTTATTGCATCGAGGAAGCGGACAATCCGGGCGGGCGCGTGCAGCGGTTGAAATTGCCGCGGACGGCGGAGCTGAAGGCTGAGACGCGGGCGGATCTGTTTGATGGCGTAGTGACGCTGAAGGCTGAGGCGCTGGTCATCGACGAGGGGGAATGGACGACGCTTTATCGGACGGAGCCACCGCGGGAGAGCGAGGCGACGCTGACGGCGCTGCCGTATTATTTGTGGGCCAATCGTGGGCAGGGATCGATGGTGGTTTGGGTGCCGGAGGGGTAGTGGTGGTGTGCTGCTGAGGGGGAGTGGGGCACCGGGCATTTGAACCCCTTTCCCCTCAGTGATTTGGCCGCATGGCTCGGATTGATCCTGCTCACCGTGCTGCTCTATCCTACTCACCGTGTTGCCCTCGGGCCTGACCCGAGGGCCAGGTTCCGCAAACACGCCGCTCCGGCAAGGGCTTCCGGAATGGCCCTCGGGTCAGGCCCGAGGGCAACATGGCGTTTTTGGTTACATCGCGCCACCGGCAAGCGTTCGATGTGATTCTTCCCTCAAGGGGAGTGGACCGCAAACGAAACCGGCGCCCCTTGCGGGACGCCGGTGCGGTAGCTTGCCGAGATAGGGCTGGCTTAGATCCAGTATGGAGCCACACCGTAATAGTCGTAGACGCGGCGGCCGTTGTCGGCGGTCCAGTAATTGTCGTCTTCGCGATCGTAGCGCGGGGCGCCTTCTAGTTGCTCCTTGGTGACGTCGACGCGGTAGCCGCCCAGGCTTTCGTCATATTCGAGCTTGGACCAGGGCAGAGGATAGTTCTCGGTGCCCATTCCCATGAAGCCGCCGAAGCTCAGCACGGCATAGGAAACCTTGCCACTGCGCTTTTCGACCAGAATGCGCTCGATGGAGCCAATATGCTCGCCTCGCGGGTCATAAACCTTGGTGCCCTCGACTTTGTCCGACGCGATGAGATCGTGCGTTTCGCGAACGTTGGCGTCCTGGTTACGAATGTCTTCATAAGCCATTTTTCGACTCCTTTGTGTTGCGTGTGAAAGCAGAACGGGCAGCGCGGGCTGGAGTTGCGGATTAAAAACATCTGTGATGAGGGAACTCGAACGCGGCGGGCGGAACCGGCTGACGGCGCACCGAGTTGTTCCCGAGAGACAAAGATCACGGGGATGCCGCCAATGGATTCTGACAGTCTGAATGAGGGGACTGCCCGGCCGGACGGTGTCAGGCCCATGGACATCGCCCATAATGACCTGTTCACGGCCAAGGAAAAGATCGAACTGCTCAATCAGCTCAAGGCCGATATTACCGTGGCCCAGCAAGAAGGGCGCGAGCCGGGAATAGCACTTGAGGAGATCGACCGGGCCATTGCCGAAGTCCGCCAGGACATCGAAGGCGGCCATGGTCCGGAAACACCATTGCGAGGAGATAGCTGAATGGCCACCGCACCCAAGACGCCTACGCCCACCGTCGCCAATGTGGACCATCTCGTCGACGAGAACGGCGCCCGGGTGGATGTGCCCGACGGATCTTCGATCAAGGTGGCGGGAGAGCATGAGGCCACGGTCGGCTCGACGGGGCCGACCAATTGGTGGCTCTATGGGCTTATCGGGCTGGCTATCGTTATCGCCGTGCTGTTCATCCTGCAGATGTTCAACGGCGCTCCGGCGACCGACGTTCAACCCGGCACGCCAAGTGCCGAGAGCGTGGTGGCGCCGGCAACGGAGCCGGCCGTTCCAGTGGCCCAATAAAAAAGCGCGGCACAAGGGCCGCGCTTTTCGCATTTCTTGGGTTCGATCAGCCCTTGTTGATCGGCGCAATCTGAATTTCGACGCGGCGGTTCTGGGCACGACCGGCTTCGGTGGCGTTGGACGCGATCGGGCTCATCTCGCCCTTGCCTTCGATATAGAAGCGGCGCTGGTCGATGCCCTGGTTGGCCAGGATCGTCGCGACCGACACGGCGCGGCGCTGGCTGAGGCTCAGATTGTAGGTGTCATCGCCTTCGCTATCGGTGTGGCCGTAGACGTCCACAATCGACTTGTCGAACTTCTTGAGGACCAGCGCGACCGATACCAGCGTCGAGTTGAACGCCGGCTGGACCGTGGACTGATCGGTCGCAAAGGTGATGTTGGAGGGCATGTTGAGCACGATGTTCTCGCCCACGCGGGTGACGGAAACGCCGGTGCCCTGCAGCTGGGCGCGAAGTTCGGCTTCCTGCTGGTCCATGTAATTGCCGATGGCAGCGCCGGTGAGGCCGCCAACGCCGGCGCCGATCAGCGCGCCAACGCGCGGGTCGCCACCTACGGCAGCGCCAACCAGGGCACCGGCGACAGCGCCGCCGCCAGCACCCAGCAAACCGCCGCCGGCGGTGTTGGAGAGCTGCGACTGACCGGTGTACGGATTGGTGCTGCACGCTGTCAGGGCCAGCGTGGCTGCGAGCGTGACCAGAATCTTCGACTTCATCAAGTTTCCCCCAAGGAATCAGTGGTGGCCGTTGTTGGCCACTGAATACGGCAGCACGGTGATCGGGGATAAGGGATGAACACCAGATGAACGTGGCGGCAAAGGGCCGGCGTTCATCGGGTGTTGCTGCGGACCTGTTGCCGATGGGCCACGGCGGGTGCAGGGGCAACAATGCGCATTTTTTGCCCCGGTGCGAACTTCTGGCGCATTGGCAGAGCGGCTTTGAAAGTTTAGAACGAGTCTCATGTTGGCGTGCCGCATGCGGCGCGTACCTTTTGCGCCAAGCGACGCGTCGGCCCCCTGTCGATGCCTCTGCGGGACGCCAGTGCGAGCCCCGAGCCGAAGCTGCCTTTGCGTTCGGTCCCGGGACAGAAGGGCGAATGATGGATTATCGCGGTATATTCGAAGATGCGGTGGACACACTGCGGGCGGAAAAGCGCTATCGCGTTTTTGCCGATCTCGAGCGGATCGCGGGCAAGTTCCCCAAGGCGATCTACCGCGACGACGCCGACAACCAGCGCGAAATCACCATCTGGTGCTCCAATGACTATCTGGGCATGGGCCAGCACGCCAAGGTGGTCGCCGCAATGCAGGAGACCGCGGGAAAGCTTGGCGTAGGCTCGGGCGGCACGCGCAATATTTCGGGCACCAACCGGCCGCTGGTGGAGCTTGAGCGTTCGCTCGCCGATCTGCACCGCAAGGAAGCGGCGCTGGTTTTCACTTCGGGCTTTGTGTCCAATGAAGCTGCCATCGCCACCATTGCGCGGCTGCTGCCGGAATGCGTGATCTTCTCGGACCAGCTCAACCACGCCTCGATGATCCAGGGTGTGCGGCAGTCCGGCATGGAAAAGAAGATTTTCCGGCACAATGACGTAGCGCACTTGCGCGAACTGCTTGCGGCAACCGATCGCAAGCGGCCCAAGCTGATCTGCTTTGAATCGGTCTATTCGATGGATGGCGATATCGCCCCGATCAAGGCGATCTGCGACCTGGCCGAGGAGTTCGGCGCGCTCACCTATATCGATGAAGTCCATGCGGTGGGCATGTATGGCCCGCGCGGCGGCGGCATTGCCGAGCGCGAAGGGCTGATGGACCGGATCGACGTCATCGAAGGCACCCTGGCCAAGGGCTTTGGCGTCATGGGTGGCTATATCACGGCAAATCGCGCCATTATCGACGCGGTGCGCTCCTATGCGCCGGAGTTCATTTTCACCACCTCCCTGCCCCCGGCCCTCTGCGCGGCCGCGCGTGCCTCGATAGAGCACCTCAAGGGCAACGGGCATGAACGCATCCTGCACCAGCGCCAGGCGCGTCTGACCAAGGCCATTCTCGCCGATGCGGGCCTGCCGGTGATGGAAACCGAAACCCATATCGTGCCGCTCATCGTGGGCGATGCGCGCCAGTGCAAGGCGGCGAGCGACATGCTGCTGGACAAGCACAATATCTATATCCAGCCCATCAACTATCCCACCGTGCCCAAGGGCACCGAGCGGCTGCGCATCACGCCGACGCCGCTCCACACCGACGAGATGATCTTTGCGCTGCGCCATGCGCTGGTGAGCGTGTGGACGAGCCTGGAGCTGCCGCGCGAAAAGGCGGATGCCAAGATTACGGCGAGCAAGCTGACCTCTGGCGATCTGACGCTGCCAACAATCGGGGGCTAGGCGGCGGGGGCTGCTTTGCGCCGCGAATACGGTGCGTTGGTCGATTGACCTGGCGGCTGGGAAAGAGATCTCGAGATGGATCCCGGCCTTCGCCGGGATGCATGGTGGGTGGGGAATATGGTGCCACGCCCTCGTCTCCTCTTCCACGGGAGCGTTGTGTTCACTTGGTGCGATTTTTCACCGGGTCATTCCCGCGGAAGCGGGAACCTCCGTTGGCGAATGGTTGCCGGGAAACAGAGGTTCCCGCTTTCGCGGGAATGACGTTGTGGTTGTTACAAGCAGTCCGAAGTAAACGCTTCCGGTTCCGCGGGAGCAGGATGAGGTCGTGTGAATCCTATTTGACCCGACGTGCCTAGCTGCTCAGCACAATGCGGAGCAGGTCGGCGGTGTTGCGGGCGCCGAGCTTTTCCATGACGCGGGCGCGGTGCACTTCCACGGTGCGCGGAGAGATGCCCAGTTCGAGGCCGGCCTCCTTGTTGGATTGGCCGTTGGAGATCAATTGTAGAACTTCGCGCTCGCGTGGTGTCAGCTGAGAGAAGCCGCGCACTTCCACGGGCCGGCGGCCGCGGTGCATGGCGCCCAGGTGGACATCCCGCCGCAAACCATCGCGGACGGCGGTCAGCAAATTATCGGTGTCCACGGGTTTCGACATGACATCGGACGCACCCAGCTTCATGGCGGCGACCGCCATCTGCAGATCGGGCAGGTCGGCCAACATGAAAACCGGTGTGCCGCGGCGCAGGGCCTTGATGCGTTGCAGCAAGGTCAGCCCGTCGATGGGGCCAAGCTGAAGATTGAGGACCACCGCGTCGGGCAAACGCTTCTCGAGGCTGGCAACAAAGCTGCTGGCGTCTACAGAGAAACTGGTTTGAAACCCTTCCAGGCGAAACAGAACGCTCAGCGCCTCGCAGGTGGATGGGTCCGAATCAACAATATGGATAAGTCGATCGCGATTAAGAAAGGACTGGTAATACGGCTCTTCAGTCATGGTGCTCCCCAGCTTTATTCCGCATGGCGAGATAGTGCCGGGCCAGCTGATCGAATTCTCAATGGAATTCTCAGCTGACGCTCCTGCCCCTGGCTAAACTAACCTCGCCCTGCGAATATTGCCGATGTGTATTACGGCAAGCATAGGTCCTTGGCCATACGAGGCTATTCGTATGACAAAGTACTTATGGATAGGCATATATGCCTATCCGTAACACGTCAATGACTACTTTCCTAAAGACGAACGCCGCTTGGGCCTGTGGATCAGGCGAGCGGGGTTGGCCGGGCGCGCAGGGCGTCGCGGATTTCGGTCAGCAGAACTTCTTCCTTGGAGGGCGCGGGAGTGGCTTCCACGGGCTCTGCGGCCGCCTGGCGCTTGAGGCGGTTGATGGCCTTCACCACCATGAACAGCACGAAGGCGATGATGGTGAACTTCACCACGGCATTGATGAAGAGGCCGATATTGAGGGTCGCCACGCCAGCAGCCTGGGCCGCGGCAACCGATGGCACTGGAACGTCGTTGGGATTGGAGAGGACCACAAACAGGTTGGAGAAATCGACACCGCCAATGATCAGGCCGATCAGCGGCATGAAAATATCGTCGACGATGGAGGAAACGATCGCGCCGAATGCAGCGCCGATGATGACGCCGATTGCCAGGTCGATCATGTTTCCCTTGATGGCGAAGTCACGGAATTCCTTGAACATGGACATGGATTGCCTCTCCTGAATGAACCGCCAGTCCCCAGGCGGCCGCAAAATTGCGGGCGACAAACTTCCATGACCTTGAAACCAAATGCAATGGGTGAGCGCCAACCTTGCACCGCGGCGGCCCCAGGTAGATAGTCCGCGGAAACGCGTTCTTCGTCCCGGAATTGCAATGGCTTCCCACTCCAGCAATGCGTCCGCCAGTTTGCGGCAGGCCATCGACTTCCTGCCGCAGGGCATTGCCGTGTTCGACGCCGGGCTGCATTTGGCCGTGGCCAATATGCGATATAAGCAATTGCTGGATTTGCCGGACGCACTGGTAAAACCCGGCGCGCCCTTGTTCGACATGGCGCTGTTTCTGGCCGATCGGGGCGATCTGGGCGGGGGGGACGCCGCGCGGTTGGCGATCGAGCGGATCAATCTGCTGACGGCGGCGCCGATTGCCGTGACTCAATTGACGGGCAATGGTGGCCAAGCACTGGAGTTTCAATCGAGCCGCCTGCCCGATGGCGGGCTGGTCATAAGCTTTTCGGACGTGACGCAGCGTGTCGAGGCCGAGCGGGCGCTGGAGCGGATGAACCAATCGCTGGAAGAGCGGGTGGAAGAGCGCACGGCGGCGCTGACGCGGGTCAATTCCGAGCTTGAAAATGCACGCGCCAAGGCGGATGCCGCCAACCACGACAAGACGCGGTTTCTCGCAGCCGCCAGTCACGACCTGCTGCAGCCGCTCAATGCGGCGCGGCTTTATACCTCGACGCTGATCGAGCGGGCGAAGCTGACCGGGCTGTCGGATCTCGCCAATTCCATTGAGGCGTCGCTGACGGCGGTGGAAGAGATCATGAGCGCGCTGCTCGATATTTCGCGCATCGATAGCGGTGCGCTGAAGCCCGCACCGGTTCCGGTTGCGGCGCGCGATCTGCTCAAGAAAATGGAAGTGGAATTCGGGCCGATGGCGCGGGAGCGCAATATCGGGCTGCGGATCATCGCGACCGATGCGGCGGTTTTGGCGGACAAGGCGCTGGTGGGGCGTATCGTGCAGAACCTGGTGTCCAACGCGATCAAATATACCCCGCCCGGTGGGCGCGTGCTGGTGGGGCTACGACGGCGCGGCAACCGGATGCGGCTTGACGTGATCGATACCGGGATCGGGTTCAACAAGGACCAGCATCGATTGCTGTTTGCCGAATTCTCGCGGCTGGAACGCGGGGCGCGGATGGCGCAGGGATTGGGGCTCGGGTTGTCCATCGTGCAGCGCCTGGTGACGGCGCTGGGGCTGACGCTGGAGCTCGACAGTCGCGAAGGGCGGGGTTCGCGTTTTTCGCTGTTTTTGCCGGCAACGCGGACCATCAGGGTCGCCTCCGAGTTCGGCCCGACCCAGCCCGAGGCGAGCGTGGGCGCATTGGACTACAAGGTGCTGTGCGTCGACAATGAGCGGGCGATCATCGAGGCGATGGAGGGGCTGCTGCGACACTGGGGATGCGATGTGCGCTCGGCGCTATCGCTCAAGCAGATCGACAAGGAGGGCCTGCTGGAGGGATGGTATCCGGATCTGGTGTTGATGGATTATCATCTCGACCAGACTTCGGGGCTCGATGCCATCGAGTGGCTGCGGCACAATCTGGGCGGGCACTTGCCGGCAGCGCTGGTGACGGCGGACCGCAGCCCGGCGGTGCGCGCGCTGGCCGAGGAGCGGGGCATTGCGGTCGTTACCAAGCCGGTGAAGCCGGCGGCATTGCGGGCGGCGATCAGCGGGCTGGCCAACCAGAGCCGGACCCCGGCGAAGCGGGTAGGCTAATTCACCTTCGCACTGAAGCGTGGGCTTGTGCTCTCCCCGCGTCATTCCCGCGAAAGCGGGAATCACACTCCTCAGCCAAAGTGGGATTCCCGGCCTTCGCCGGAATGACGTCGAGTCCGCGTGCGCAAGTTAGGCCGCCGCGGTGAAGAGGCCGGCGCGGCGGCGTTCGAGGGCCCACCAGTAGATGGCGCCGCGGGCGATGAACCAGCAATGGAGTGCGCCCCAGAGGCCCCAATTGCCAAAGGCGGGTTGCAGGATCAAAGCGGCGGCGAGGAACACGAAGAGCGAGGCGACCATGCCGTTGCGCATGGTGGTGTTGAGCGTGGTGCCGATCAGGATGCCGTCATAGACGAAGGCGGGCATGAAGGTGATGGTGCAGAGTGCTGCGATCAGCAGATGGTCCATGGCATAAGCCTGGACTTCGGCATTGGTGGTCATCAGACCAATCACCCAGGGGCCGCTGAAATACCAGGCGAGCCGGAGGCCCACGGCAATGGCGAGGCCCCAGAGAAAGCTCAAGCCGTACGCGCGGTCGAAGGCGGGACGCCAATTGGCGCCGACGGCCTTGCCGGTCAATTGTTCGGCGGCCTGGGCAATGCCATCGAGGAAGAAGCCGACCACCATGAGCAGGTTCAGGAGGATGGCGTTGGCGGAGAGCGCCACTTCGCCCATGCGCGAGCCTTGCGCGGCGAACCAGGCATAGGCGCCCATCAGGGCGGCCGAGCGGATCATCAGGTCGCGGCTGAGGCCGAACATGCGCTGGAGGGCGTGGGTGTCCATGAGTTCGCCGGGCGCGATCTTGCCCAGCACGTTTCCGAGACCGCCATAGTGGCGGATGAACAGGGCAAGGCCGAGGGCGGCAGCGACGGCCTGCGCGATGACAGTGCCGATGGCGGCGCCGGGAACGCCCCAGCCCAGGCCATGCACGAACCAGATGGAGAGCACGATATCGATGCCATGGAGCAGCAATTGCAGCATCATGCCGGTCTTGGCCGAGGCGCGGCCATAGAACCAGCCCAGGAGGGCATAGTTGATGAGCGCGAACGGCGCCGACCAGATGCGATAGTTGAAATAGTCAGCCAGGGCTGCGGAGGCGCCGGCTTCGGGAGCGAGCAGCGTCGTTGCGAGCCAGAGGATGGGCCAGCTTAGGGCGATCATCGCCACGCCGATCCCGGTGCCCAGGATGATGGCGCGGGTGATGTGAAGCAGGCCATCGCGAGGGTCGCGGGCGCCGATGGCCTGTGCTGTCAGCCCGGCGGTGCCGATGCGCAGAAAATAGGCGAGGGAGAACAGCACGTCGAAAAGGAGAGCGCCGAGCACGAGGCCGCCAAGGAGACCGGCGTCGCCCAGTCGGCCGATCACCGTGATGTCGACAAGGCCCACCATCGGCTCGGTGATGAAGGCGATCGAGGCGGGAAGCGCGATCTTCCAGACATCGGCATGGTGGACGTTGAAGGGGTGCTGCGGGCGGGAGGTGGTCATGGGGTGGACTCGAGGGGATGGATGTTCCTAGCACGCGTGGTGGGGAACGGAAGGCGATTGGCCCGATATTTCCTCCGAAGCCCTCCCCGCCCAGGGTGTTATCCCGGCTTTGAGCCGGTGCGCCCCGCGGCCTCAAGGCCGGGAGGGTGTGCAGGAACTTCCATATCGGGGCTAAACATCCCCCACCCTTGATCCCTCCCCGCAAGGGGGAGGGAGACGAAGGAACCGACAAGCTGGTGCTGGCCGCTTCGCTCTCATGGAGGAGTGGTCATTTCCGGCGCTTGCCGCCTTTCAGTTACCACCGGGTCATTCCCGCGAAAGCGGGAACCTCCGTTCACAAACAGGGGTTCCCGCTTTCGCGGGAATGACCCGGTGGATAGAACTGGCAGTAGGCGAGGAAACCAAAGTGAACACTCCCCTAGAGGGGAGGCGGTCCGGTGCTAATGCGCTACGTCCAACGCGATCACTACGTCGGCGCGATCCTGGGACTGCTGGACCAGATCGTAATTCGGCAGATCGTTGCGTTCGATGTGGGCGCGGTTGCGCTCTTCGGTGAAGAGGCCTTCTTCGGCGTGGCGCTTGAGGAGGCGGGCTTCTACCAGGTCACGCGGCACATCGAGGAAGATGGCGTAATCCATTAGTGGCCGGATGCCGGCCCAGGGTCCTTCGGTGAGAAGGAGGTAATTGCCTTCCACGATCAGGGTTTTGACCTCGCGCTGGACGGTAAAGGCGTTTTCGACGGTGTCTTCGATCTTGCGGGAATAGCCGGGGCCGCTGACGGGTTCGGTGGCGTGCTTGAGATGGTGAAGGAAACTGACGAACGCGGCGCCTTCGAAGGTGTGCGGGGCGCCCTTGTAGTCGACCTGCCCCAGGCCCTCGAGCTTACTGTGCTTCATGTGGAAGCCATCCATGGGGACGAGCGCAGCGCTGCCGGGATGGGTGGCGTTGACCATGGTGACGAGTTCTGCGGCGAGCGTCGACTTGCCGGTTCCGGGGCCACCCGCAAGGCCGATGGCGATGCGGTGATGTGCGGCACTCTGCAGGGCGAGGATATGCGGCACGAGGCGCGAAAGCGCCTGCTGCGGCGTGAGGGCGAGGCGCTCAGGAGCCATCAGCGCGCCTTGCTCAAGCGGATCAGGAACCAGATGGGCACGACCAGCACGGCACCGGTCACGATATAGGCGCCGATATCCTGGAAGACGCCGAAGCCATCGCGAATGGCGGCGTAGAACAGATCGATCGCGCCGTCGATGACGTCTTGCGGGCGGACGCCGAAGACGCTCATCAGGAAGCCGACGACCAGCGACAGGATGACCAGACGGACCAGGACGCCGGCGGGGCTGCCGCCCAGGAAGCGTTCCACGCCGCTGCGGCGGGGCATTTCGGTGGGATATTGCTCGCTCATCGGAGAACCTCGCATGGTCTTCAGGGATTGATGGGGATCATATAGGGTGTTTTGCCCATTGCAGAAGGCCTATCCTGCTGCCGGAGTTTTGATTGGCCGAACTGCCCCCCATCATCAGCGACTGGTTTGCGCGCAAGGGCTGGGCGCCGAGGGAGCATCAGTTGGCGCTGCTGGACAGCTGGCAGGCCGGCGCATCGGCCTTGTTGATTGCCCCGACCGGTGCGGGCAAGACGCTGGCGGGTTTTTTGCCGACGCTGGTGGATCTGGCCGATGGCAAGTTCGAGGGGCTGCATACGCTTTATATTTCGCCGCTGAAGGCGCTTGCAGTGGACGTGCAGCGGAACCTTAATGCGCCGATCCTGGAAATGAACCTACCCATCAAGGCGGAGACGCGGACGGGGGATACGCCGGCGTCCAAGCGGGCGCGGCAGCGCACCAAACCGCCCCATGTATTGCTGACGACGCCGGAGCAATTGTGCCTGCTGATCAGCCATCCGCAGGCGGAACTGCTGTTCGGCTCACTCAAGCGGATCGTGCTGGACGAGTTGCATGCACTGGTGACCTCCAAGCGGGGGGAACTGCTGTCGCTGGCGCTGGCGCGGATCGCGAGGCTCGCACCGGATTTGCAGATCACGGCGCTGAGCGCAACGGTGGCGCGGCCCGATCTGCTGCGGGACTGGATCGCGCAGCCAGTGGCACCCAGGCCGACGCATCTGTTGACCACTTCGGGCGGGGCGCCGCCTGTGTTGGAGATTTTGCAAACCGAACAGCGGCTGCCTTGGGCGGGGCATTCGGCCAATTATGCGCACCACGAGCTTTATGACGTGATCAAGCAGCACAAGACGACGCTGCTGTTCGTCAATACGCGCTCGCAGGCTGAGATGCTGTTCCAGGGGCTGTGGGCGGTGAACGACGATCTGCTGCCGATTGCGCTGCACCATGGTTCGCTCTCGGTGGAGCAGCGGCGCAAGGTCGAGACGGCGATGGTGGCCGGGACACTCAAGGCGGTGGTGTGTACGTCGACGCTGGATCTGGGCATCGACTGGGGCGATGTGGACCTGGTGGTGCAGGTGGGCGCGCCCAAGGGCAGTTCGCGCATGTTGCAGCGGATCGGGCGAGCCAATCACCGGCTGGATGAACCATCGAAGGCTATGCTGGTGCCGTCCAACCGGTTCGAAGTGCTGGAGTGCGAAGCGGCGCTGGAGGCAGTTGCGGAGAACCAGCAGGACAGCGAGGACCCGGTGATCGGCGGCTATGACGTGCTGGCGCAGCATGTGCTGGGGATGGCCTGTGCGGCGCCGTTTTCGCCAGACGAATTGTTCGAGGAGATCAGGCGGGCATGGCCTTATCGCGAGCTGCCGCGCGGGCAGTTCGACCGGGTGGTGGAGTTCGTCGCGACCGGTGGCTATGCGCTGCAGGCCTATGAGCGCTATGCGCGGCTCAAGAAAACCGAAGACGGCAGATGGCGCATCGCCAATCCGCAGATCGCCCAGCAATACCGGCTCAATATCGGCACCATCGTCGAAGAGCCGATGGTCAGGGTGCGGCTGATCCGTGGTCGAGCGCCCAGGAAGGGACAGGCGGAGCGCCCGGTCGGCGCAGGCGGGCGCGTACTGGGAGAAATGGAGGAGTACTTCTTCGGCACGCTGTTGGTGGGCGATACCTTCATGTTCGGCGGCGAAATCGTGGCGTTCGAGGGGATGCGGGACAACGAGGCCTATGTCAGCCGGGCGCAGGCGACCAATCCCAAGATTCCCTCCTATATGGGCGGCAAGTTTCCGCTCTCGACTTATCTTGCCGAACGGGTGCGCAGGATCATGGACGATCCGAATAGCTGGAGCGCCCTGCCCGACCAGGTGAGCGACTGGCTGCGGCTGCAGCAATCCGCGTCGGTGTTGCCGGGGCGCGAGACACTGCTGGTGGAGACCTTTCCGCGTGGCACGCACAATTTCATGGTGTGTTACCCGTTCGAGGGGCGGCTGGCGCACCAGACGCTTGGCATGTTGCTGACGCGGCGGCTGGAGCGTGCGCGCGCGCGACCGCTGGGGTTCGTCGCTTCTGAATATGCACTGGGCATCTGGGGCCTGGGCGATCTCTCGGCGCTGATCCGCACCGGGCGGCTGTCGCTCGATGAGCTGTTCTCCGAGGACATGCTGGGGGATGACCTTGAGGATTGGCTGGATGAATCGGCGCTGATGAAGCGGACGTTCCGCAACTGTGCAATCATTGCGGGGCTGATCGAGCGGCGCCATCCCGGCAAGGAGAAGACAGGGCGGCAGATCACGATGAGTTCAGACCTGATCTATGATGTGCTCTATCAGCACGAGCCCGACCACATCCTGATCCAGGCGACGCGGCGCGATGCGGCGCGGGGCTTGCTGGATATCGGGCGTCTGGGCGACATGCTGCGGCGTATCCGGAGCCATATCGTGCACCAGCCGCTGCAGCGGATATCGCCGCTCGCGGTGCCGATCATGCTCGATATCGGGCGCGAGCCGATTTATGGGGAAGCGCGCGAATCAGCTATGGCGGATGCAGCTGACGAATTAATGCGGGAAGCCCTCGGGCAGAGTTGAGCCAGATCCCTTTACGAGCCGAGATTACGGAGAGCCCGGACTTGCGCTTTGCCGGACATAATTTCGAGCCCCTGCCCTCCGGCGCGCTGTTCTGGCACGCCGAGCGGACGCTGCTGGTTGCCGATCTGCACTTGGAAAAGATGAGCAGCTTCGCCCGGCGCGGGCAGATGCTGCCGCCTTACGATACCGGGATGACACTGGCGCGGCTGGAAGCCGATATTCGCCGCACCGGTGCTGCAAGGGTGGTTTCGCTGGGCGACAGTTTCCATCGCGACGAGGGCACGACGACGCTGAGCGAGGTGGATCGGGCGCGGCTCGACACCATGATCGATATGGCCGAGTGGTTGTGGCTGTCCGGCAATCACGACCCCAAGCCGCATGCGCTGGGCGGGCGTTGCCTGCCCCTGCTGGAAGTGGCAGGGCTGACGCTGGCGCACGAGCCGCAGCGTGGTGCAGCGGGGCTGATGGCGGGGCATCTGCATCCGGCGGCGCATATTTATATCGATGGCCGATCGAGCAGGCGGCCGTGTTTCGTGCATGACAACAGGCTGATGATCCTGCCGGCCTATGGTGCCTCGACGGGGTCGATCAATATCCTGTCGCCGGCATTCGTGGGGTTATTCCACTGGCCGGGGCTGGAGGTGGTGATGCTGGGCAAGGATCGGGTTTATCCGGTCAGCCCCAGGCGGTTGGTGCGGGGGTGAGCAGCCCCCTCAGCGCTTGAAGACCACGCCGCCGAGCCAGCCGGTGAACAGCGCCAGGATGACGCAGATGATGCCATAGAGCAGCGGCTGCTGTACCGCTGATAGTGCCAGGAACCGTTCGAAGCCGATCTTGCGGACAGCGAAGCCTTCGGATTTGCGGGCGATGATCTCGCCACCCTTGAAGACGTAGGTGTGCGCGATATAGGGGCCGGGCGGGGCGCCGCTGGGCAGGGTCAGGCGGGCGGAGTAGAAATTGCCCGAGAGGAAATTGACTCCGTTCTCCTGGATGCCGAACAGGCCTTGCTGGCCCATCAAGCGCACCAATTGACGGCCGAAGACGGCGTTTTTCCACCAGTCGGCGCTGTTGGCGTCCAGGGTATAGGCCTCGGGCAGGATGTTGTTGGTGGTCAGGGTCGTGACATCGGTGATGTCCGTGAGCCGACCGCTCGACAGCACATGGAAATAGCTCGGGAAGTTTTCGTATTCCACCTGGTCGGTGTTGATCCAGATGCCGAAATTATTGGTCTTCTGGCGGGCAACCCGGTTCTGCGTCGGGCCGACGACCACGATGACCACGTGAAAGGGCCCAACCACCGGCTCGGTGGAGCCCGCATCAGGCTCGATCGAGCCGAAGAAGGTCATGCGTTCGCCGGAATAGCTGGAGGTGATTTCCACCGTGTCGTTGGACAATTGCGACACCAAACGGGCGCCTTGGGCGGGCACCAGCAAGACAAAGATGGTCAGGAGCGCGAGCAGCAGCCTCATCTGGCGCCTCCCACCACGGCCATGCTGAAGACATCGCTCGGGGTCAGCACCAGCGACAGGCCGAAGCGGATGGCAACGGCGAGGATCAATAGCGCCAGCAGACCCCGCAATTGTTCGCCGCGCAATTGCTTGCCGGCAGCGGCGCCGAACTGGGCGCCGGCCGTGCCGCCCACCATCAGGCAGAACGCCAAAAGAATGTCGACGCTCTGGCTCTGCACGGCATGAAGGATGGTGGTGGCAGCCATCATCGCGACGACCTGCGCCAGGGACGTGCCGATGACCACATTGCCCGGCACCCGCAGCAGATAGACCAGCGCCGGCACCATGATGAAGCCACCGCCAATGCCCAGGAGGGAACCGACGAAGCCGATGAACAGCCCGATAACCAGCACCGGCAGCACGCTGATATAAAGCCGGGACTTCTTGAACCGCACGCGCATCGGCAGCCCATGGATCCAGCTGTGCTGATTGGGCAGGCGCTCGCGGACGACCACGCCCTTGCGCGCCTTGAGCAGCGAACGGGTGGATTCGACCAGCATCAGCACGCCAACCGAACCCAGCAGGACCAGAAAGCCCAGCGAAATCACCAGATCGAGCTGGCCGGCATCGCGCAGCAGGGCGAACATGGCGACGCCCCCGAAGGCACCCAATATGCCTGAGAGCACAAGATACATGGCCAGATGCAGATCGATGCCGCCGCGCCGGTAGTGACTGAGTGCGCCGGAGGTTGAGGCGGCCACCACCTGACCGGTGACGGAGGCGACGGCCACAGGCGCGGGAACGCCCGAAAAAATCAGCAATGGCGTCAGCAGGAATCCGCCGCCAACGCCGAACAGGCCGGACAAAAAGCCGACGGCCCCTCCGATCCCCACAAGAAAGAAGAGGTTCACGGAAAGTTCGGCGATCGGCAGATAAACCTGCAAGATCTGGTTCCGTTCGAATTGGTGGCACGCACCGCCAGCATAAGGGCGTGTGCGTCAACAATAGGTCAAAGGTTCCCGCTTTTGGCGAGAACCCTTTGTCTAATCAGGCTTAAATATGAGACCGAGCGGTGTCAAACCATGCTTTTATGTCAGACGGGCTGGCTTCCCAGCACGGCCAGCAGGCGCGGATTGATGTCGCCCACTTCGCTCATGCCGGTGCCGCGCTCGAAAGTCTTGATGGCTTCGGCCGTCTTGGGCCCAGACAGGCCATCTGGCGTGCCGACATCGAAGCCGAGCTTGCCCAATGCCTGCTGTACCTTGGAGACCACTTCGCGGCTGGTGATCGGCTCGCCGGGATCGAAGCTGGATGACCAGGTGCCCAGGGGGGCGAAGTTGGCGGCGAGGTCTATAGACTGGGCTTCCCAGGCAGCAATCTCGCTGCCGAGACGGCTGACGGCATCCGCATTGAGGTTCTTGGCGATATCATCGCGCGCCTTGGTGGCGTCGGCGTCGCCATTTTTGGCCGCCAGCGAGAACCACTTGAAGGACTGCTCGAAATCCTGGTCAAGCCCGAGGCCGCGGGCGTAAAGCATGCCGAGATTGAACTGGGAATCGGTCATGCCGCGTGCGGCCGCCTGCTGGAACCATTCGGCGGCGCTTTCGAATTCCTGCTCGCCCAATTGGCCACCGGCATAAAGCGCGGCCAGATTGTGCATGGCCATGCGATTGCCGGCTTCGGCCGCGCGCTGGTACCAGAGCTTGGCGTTTTCGAGGTCTTTTTCGACGCCCGTCCCGGTCTCATAAAGGTTGCCGAGGCGGTATTGCGCGGGGACCAGGCCCTGGGCCGCCGAACGCTCATACCATTTGGCGGCTTCGGCATAATCCTGCTCGATGGCGCGACCTTCGGTGTAAATGGCAGCGACTTCGAACTGGGCGCGCGCGTCGCCATCGGCGGCGGCCTGGCGCAGTTCGATCGGGCCAATTGCTTCGGGTGGCAGTTCAAAGGTCACCATGGCGGCGGGCGCTGCGGGTTCAATGCTGCCCGTCGTTTCGGGCGCGGCGGGTGCTGGTGCAACCAGCGGTTCCATCTGCGTGCTGGCAGCGGGGATGCTCGCGACCAGCGTTGCGGGCATCGGCGTAATCGCCATGGGCTTGCTGAATGTGGAGGCCGTCGCCGGATTGATCGAGCCAGTGGCCGTGTCGTCGACCATGTCGATGATGCGCGGCTCGGGGCGAACCAGGGACACGTCCTGGTTGGCGGACGGTTCGGCGGCAGGCTGCGTGCTGATGGCTTCGGCAGGAGCCGGCTCGAGCGCCATTTCTGCGGTACGCTGCAGGATCAAATTGAGCGCCAGAACGGAAACAGTCACCAGCGCCGCAGCAAGCAGCAGCGGGCGGCGGTGTCTGATGAGGAAACCTGGCTGGGCCAGCGCCTCGTCGGTCTCTTCGCCAAAGCGAGGGGCGACGGGCTCGGCGGCCTTTGGCTCGATCCGCTTCTCACGCAGGGGCTTGGCAGGCTTTTCCGCCTTGGGCAGCTTGGCCGGCTTTTCGGCCTTGGGGGCTGGTGCTTCGACCGCTGGGGCTGCGTCATCGGCTGGCCTGGCCGGCCGGAAGCGCGCAAAGGCGCGCCCCATGGCCGAAGCTGAGGAGGATGGCTCGGCCGGGGCTGCAACCGTTTCCTGGCGGGCGCGCTGGGCGCGGCGGGCGGCGGCGACGAAAGTGCTGGTATTGTTCTGGCTCGGCGGAGCCTCGACCTGCGGCACCGTCGTTTGCCCTGGGAGCGGCGCGAATGGATCGGTATCGGAGGCGAAGCTCGATTTCGGTGGCGCGGGACGCTCGATCTCGCTCGGATTGAAGGTAGGGCGCGGCTGGCTTGCGCGTGAAGGCGCAGCCTCGCTGCGGGCCTGGGTGCCCATCTTGGCGTCCAGCGCGGCCCAGACAGAGCCGGTATCCTTGAAGCCGGGATCGATCAGTGGCGCATCATCGGCGGGATTTGCCGGCATGGCGTCGCGGTCCGCTTCAGCCTGGTTGGACGACAGCGCCAACAGCATGGCGTCGAGCTTGCCCGTGGAGGCTTCGGCCGACTGGTCAGGCTTGGCTGCAACGGCTTCGGCAGCGGGTTTCGGCTTGGCCGAAGCCGGTGGGGCCTTGGTGATCTCGGCACGGGCGGCGAGTGCCGCCTCGAGCCGGGTCAGGCGATCGGCGGTTTCCTTGCCGGTGGTGTTGAGGATTGCCGTGACGCGCTGCTCGAGCGCGCTGATATTGCCTTCGCTGACGGCGGACTGGGGCGCTGACTTGGCCACGGCAGCCGAGGTTTTTTCGGCGACCATGGTGGCAATGGTTTCGTAATCGGGGCCTTTGCCTGCCGTCTTGATCAGGACGTGAATGCGATCTTCGATGCTCTTGAGGCTATCGGGGCCGAACATGGCGACAGGCGCGGGCGCCTTGCGGGTCATGGCGTCGCTGGTGCGCTCGGCAACAAGGGTCGCCATGGCTTCGAGATCGGCCATGTCGGAAGGCGTCGAATAAAGCTTGGCGAGGCCATCGAGTTGCGCACTGGCATCATCCATGCGCTGCATCAGCAGCTTGAGCTGGTTTTCGACTTCGCTCTGGTCGGGCGAAGTAGCGATGCGACCCGAAAGCTCGTCGATCCGGGTTTCAATGCTGGCAAAGCGCGGCTCCATGCCTGCAAGAACAGCATCGCGAAGCGCCGATATGTCGGCCTTGAGGCCGGCGACATCGGTATTGGCGGTGCTCAGATCGCCGATGGCGGTCGCCAGCGCATCCACCTTGTTGACGAGCTTGTTGGGGGTCTTGCCGTCCTTCATCGCCTGCGTGAAGGCGGCCATTTCAGTGGTAAGGTGCTCGAAATCGCTGGAGGAGAGCGCGACGTTCTTTTCGATGGAATCGATGCGATCGTAGACGTTGCGGACGCTTTTCTCGATTGCCTGCATGGCTGGCGCCAAGGCACCGGCGGGCTCGATTTCGGTGCGCACATCGTCGCGCAGGATTTCGCGCTCCATCTGCTGCGCCTGCAATTCGGCGAGCTTGCCAACGGTGGCCGACACGTCATCGAGGCGCTTGTTGATGGTGGAAAGATCGACGCGCGGACCTTCCTCGATCAGCGCAGCCAAGGCGCCGATCTGGGATTCCAGCCGCTTGACCTGGCCTGTTTCACCCACGGCGCCGGCGAGCAGTTCGACCACATGGGTGAGTTGCTCGACCTGGTTGGCCACTTCGCGCACGCCATCCTTGCCGCTGCGCTGGGTCTTGAGCTCGCCTTCGAGCCGCTCCAGGCGCCCCGACAGGCCACCGACAAGCGCACTGAGGTCTCGGAAATCGCTGCTGTCGCTGACGCGGCGCGCAGGGGCCGGTGCGGTGCTCGCCAGCTGGCGGCCGCGAATTTCGGCAATGGCGTGCTTGAGCGCATCCTGCTGGCCATGCACGCTCGCCTCGTCCCGGTCGCTGAACCGGTCGACGGCGCGCTTGACGGTGCGCAGCGCTTCCTGGCGGCGCATGGTCGGCTCGGGTCCGACGACCTGGTCACGCAGATTGCGCACCCGCTGCGTCAGGCCTGTCAGTGCCGGCTCGGGTTCGGGCGCCTGGTCCTGGGCATAGCGACCTTCGACCTGATCGAGCAGGGCGACAAGTTCACCACGCAAGGCATGCCACTGACCCGGCTGCGGTTCGGCTGCCAGATCGGAATCGTCGTGGATGGAATAGGCGCGGGCCATGAGCGGTACCTGTCACGATAAGAGACGGTCCCCTCGCGATTCAACACGAAGGTCTAAGGGTTACTCTTGGGAAAACATGGTAAAGAACCCGTTAAGCATTGACCCATTATGCAAATCTTGGCCGCATTGCCGGCTATTTTGCAGCCATTGCACGCGCTAAGCTTGCATAGAGGTCAGGATCACACACGCCATGGAGACACCAAAAGCCATGACCCGCCGCCGCATCATCATAGTCGATGACCACCCGCTGTTCCGCGCAGCCCTGCGCCAGACGCTGTCGGGGGGCGATGCGACGATCAGCGTGGAGGAAGCGGGGGATCTGGCCGGGCTCAGCACGGCGCTGGATACCGATCGTGATTGCGATCTGGTGCTGCTCGACCTCAACATGCCGGGGGTGCGCGGGTTTTCGGGGCTGCTGCTGCTGCGGGCGCAATATCCCGATATTCCGGTGATGATCATCTCGGCGGTGGAGGACAGCACGGTCATTCGCCGCGCGTTCGAGCTGGGTGCTGCCGGCTATCTGCACAAATCGGTGGGGCCGACGGAAATTCGCCGGGCCATCGAGACCGTTCTTTCGGGCGAAGTGTTCGTGCCCGAAGGCACCACCATCGGGGGCGACGATGCCCATACCGCCCTGATGCGGCGGCTCTCGACCCTGACGCCGCAGCAGGTGCGCGTTTTGATGATGCTCAGCGACGGGCTGATGAACAAGCAGATCGCCTATGAGCTCTCGATCTCGGAGGCGACGGTGAAGGCCCATGTGTCGGCGATTCTGCAAAAGCTCGACGTCGACAGCCGCACCCAGGCAGTGATTGCCGCCGCGCGGATCGAGGACGGGCAGTTCGAGGCGCTGTTTTCAGTGGGGACGGAGAAGGCTTAGGGGTGCCCCGCACGACCATCACCCTATGTCCACACGACTCAATTTCGTGTGCCCCCACAGCGTCATTCCCGCGAAAGCGGGAACCTCACTTTTAATACGCGTCAGGGAAACGGAAGATTCCCGCTTTCGCGGGAATGACGTTGTGGATGTGAAGCCCACTCGTCGGTCTTAGTGCCCACCAATTCCGCAATATTGGTCTTGCCCTGCGCGCGCACGGCAGCCACGAGGCCGCGCTTGATGCGGTCGAGCAGTTCTAGACCGCCAAACACCAGCGCCGAATAAAGCTGGATTGCATCGGCACCCGCCTCGATCTTGGCGAGGGCTGATTGCGGCGAGTGGATGCCCCCTACCCCGATGATCGGCAGCGAGCCGACACGCTGGCGCATCTGGGCGAGGCGCTGGGTGGACAGCGCAAACAGGGGCTTGCCGGATAGGCCGCCGGTTTCGCTGGCGTTCTCCTGCCCGGCGACGGCATCGCGGGTGATGGTGGTGTTGGAAACGATCAGCCCATCGAGATCGGTCGCGAGCACCACCTTGGCGATGGCGTCGAGGGCTGTTTCATCCAGATCCGGCGCGATCTTGAGGAAAACCGGCACGCGGGTCTTGGCCTTGGCGCGGGCGGAGAGGATTTCGCCCAGCAGACGGCGCAGCGCCTCGTCGGCCTGGAGGTTGCGCAGGCCGGGGGTGTTGGGCGAGGAAATGTTGGCGGTCAAATAATCGGCGATGTCGGCGAAGCGGGAAACGCCAGTGACATAGTCGGCGACGAAATCCTCGCTGTCCTTGTTCGCCCCGATATTGACGCCGAGCGCTGCTGGCACGCGCAGGCCCTTGAGGCGCGCGTAGGCTGCGTCATGGCCCTCGTTGTTGAAGCCCATGCGGTTGACCACGCCCTCGCTCTGCCCGATGCGGAACAGGCGCGGCTTGGGATTGCCCGTCTGCGGACGCGGCGTGACCGTGCCGATTTCGACCATGCCGAACCCCAGCAAGGCCAGCGGGCGCGGCACTTCGGCGTTCTTGTCAAAGCCGGCGGCCATGCCGACCGGGTTGCTCAGCTCCATCCCGCACAGCGTAGTGCGCAGTTCCGCGCCATCGGGGTGGCTCTGTTCGGGCGCCAGCCCCAGCCGCAAGGCGGTGATGGTGGCGCCATGGGCGGTTTCGGCATCCATCTTGAGCAGGGTCTGTTGCGTAAGTCCCGAGACGGCCGGGATGCGCAGGAGCGGCGATAGCGCTGAAAAAATCACCGCACGGCCTCCGGAAGAGCGCACGAGCCATCGGCGTTGACGCTGATCGACGCTTCCCAGGCCACGGCCGTGATTGGCAGAGGCTGGCCATAGAGATGGGGGAACAAGGCGCCACCGCGCGACGGCTCCCAGATGAGATCGTCGCCCAGCTCGGCCGTCCTGACCGCAAGCAGCACAAGATCGGATTGCCCGGCAAAATGACGGCGCAGGGTTTCACCCAGCTGTTCCGCAGTCGAGAAGTGCATATATCCATCCGCCGCATCGACCGGCATGCCGGCATAGGCGCCGCTTTCGCGCGCCGGGGAATAGCTTGCCGTGGTGGCAATCTTGTAGATCAAATCAGGGCTGTTCATGCGCGCGACCCTAATCAGGGGCAACCCGGCACGCAAGCTGGAGAGCGCTTGAGGGGACTTGCGAATGTGAACGAAATAGGATTAAATTCCGGCAATAAGATATTTTTCCTTTCGTGGTTGGTGGAATGCTCTCACACCGCGCTATCTGGGACGGGATCGATGCCTTGGCGCGCCGCCAGGGTTTGTCCGTGTCGGCGCTCGCCAGAATTGCAGGCCTTGACCCCACCGCGTTCAACCCATCCAAGCGGATCAGCAAGGATGGGCGCGAGCGCTGGCCCTCGACGGAAAGCCTCTCCAAGATCCTGGAAGCAACCGGGGAAAGCTTTGAGAGCTTCTGGTCGGGGAGCACGTTCCTGCACATGAACGACAACGCCCCCGTCAGCCAGAGCGTGCCGCTGCTGGGTCTGGCGCAGGCAGGTACGGGCGGCTTTTTCGACAGTGCGGGCTTCCCCGTCGGCCAGGGCTGGGACGAGATCGCCCTGCCCCGGCCCGGCGAGGGCGGGCTTTATGCGCTCGAAGTCACCGGCGATTCCATGGAGCCGCTCTATCGCGAGGGGGACCGGATCGTGGTTTCACCCACCGAGCAGGTGCGCCGGGGTGACCGCGTGGTGGTCAAGACGCGCGATGGCGAGGTGATGGCCAAGATACTGGCGCGCCAGACCGGCAAGCAGATCGAACTGCATTCGCTCAATCCGGCGTATGAACCACGCATTGTGGAACTGGCCGATGTGGAGTGGATTGCGCGGATTATCTGGGCGAGCCAGTGAAGATCACCGTCGCGACGCTTGCGGACATGTCCGATTGGGTGCAACTGCGGCTGGCACTGTGGCCCGATACTGGCCGTGAAGAACATGAAGTGGAAGTCGCTGGCATCCTGGACCGGCCCGGCGAGACGCTGAATCTCATAGCGCGGCTCTATGATGGGCGTGCTGTTGGCCTGGCCGAGGCCAGTCTGCGACATGACTACGTCAATGGCTGCGACAGCTCCCCTGTTGCCTTTCTTGAGGGGATTTACGTAGCAGATGCACATCGGCGCCAGGGAGTCGCAGGACAGCTGGTGAAAGCGATAGAGCTCTGGGCGCAGGCACAGGGCTGCGCTGAGCTCGCTTCCGACACCAATATCGCCAATAGCCAGAGCCAGGCGCTGCATGTGTCGCTGGGGTTCGCCGAAACCCAGCGGGTTGTTTACTTCCGGAAGCTGCTGCCCAAGTCAGAGTAGACCGGGACCAATGCCTGCTACTTGGCCAGCAGTTTCCCCGCCAGCGCATCGGCGATCAGCTTGCGGGTTTCGGCCACCCCGAACAGCGCAATGAACGAGCCGAAGCGTGGCCCCTGGTCTTCGCCGAGCAGCACCTGGTAGATCGCCTTGAACCAGTCGCGCAGCGGCTCGAACTTGTGCTCGTTGCCCACTGCATAGACGATATCCTGCATCGCGCTGCCGTCGGTGGAGCTTTCGTGCCCGGCCAAACGATCGTGCAGGTCCTGCAGGGCCGCCCGCTCCTGCTCGGTTGGAGCGCGATAGGTCTTTAGCGGCTTTAACTTGTCGTTGAAGTAGCGGACGGCATAGCCCGCGAGCCGGTCGATCTCGGGATGGGTGTGGGCCGTCGCGCCATGCAGATAGCGCGAGATAAAGCCCCACATCACCTTGGTGTCATGCGCGTTGGCCGTGGCCACCAGATTGAGCAGCAGGGCAAAGCTCAGCGGCACATCCGGGGTCGGCACGGCGCCGTAATGAACGTGGAACACCGGGTTTTCGAGACGCTCGGCGATTTCCTGCCGCTGGTAGGCAGCAATAAAGCTGTAATATTCATCGACCGCGCGCGGGATGACATCAAAATGCAGCCGCTTGGCCGTGCGGGGCTTCTGGAACATGTAAAGGCCAAGGCTGTCGGTGCTGGCATAGGTCAGCCACTCGTCGATGGTCAGCCCATTGCCCTTGGACTTGGAAATCTTCTGGCCCTGATCGTCGAGGAACAGCTCATAGACATAGTGTTCCGGAGCCTTGCCGCCCAGGATTTCGCAGATCTTGTCATAGATCGGCGCATTGGTCTGGTGGTCCTTGCCGAACATTTCGAAATCGACGCCCAGCGCTGCCCAGCGCATCCCGAAATCGGGCTTCCACTGCATCTTCACATGCCCGCCGGTGACCGGCACGGTGGTGTCGCGGCCATCCTCATCGGCGAAGGTGATCGTGCCATCCTTGGCGTTGACTTCCTTCATCGGCACATAAAGCACCCGGCCGGAAATCGGGGAGATTGGGAGGAAGGGCGAATAGGTGGCCTGGCGCTCGGGCCCGAGCGTTGGCAGCATCACCTTCATGATGTCATCGAAGCGCTCGGCGGCGCGCAGCAGCACGGCGTCGAACTTGCCGGAGCGGTAGTATTCGGTGGCGCTGGCGAACTCGTAGTCGAACCCGAAGGTATCAAGGAACCGGCGCAGCATGGCGTTGTTGTGATCGCCGAAGCTTGGGAACTCATTGGTCCAGGGGTCCGGCACCGAGGTCAGCGGCTTTTGCAGATGCGGCTCCATCGCCTCGCGCGAGGGCACGTTTTCCGGGATCTTGCGCATGCCATCGAGATCATCGGAAAAGCACAGTAGCCGCGTGGGGATCTGGTCGCGCGTCAGCAGCCGAAAGGCCGTGCGCACCATGGTAGTGCGGGCGACTTCGCCAAACGTGCCGATATGGGGCAGGCCCGAGGGGCCATAGCCGGTCTCGAACAGGGCTTCGCCCTTGCCCGACTTTTCCAGCCGTTTCACCAGTTTCCGAGCTTCCTCGAACGGCCAGGCCTTGGCGGTCTGGGCAGCATCAAAAAACGCAGGATCGAGCGGGGGCAAGGAAGCGGGCGACAAGGGATACGCCTTTTATGGATTGGCAGAAAGCCGGTGTGTTGCATTCCCAGCCTCCGGCGTCAATCGCGGTGCGTGCCGGCAACGCAATGTCGCAGCCGCTTGCCAAGGCGCGGCGCTCCGCCTACCTCTTGGCGCACGCCATAGCCGAACGGAACATTTCGATGCCCAACCAAGCCCATGACGCGCTGATCCACCTGATGATCCTTGCCGCCTCATCCGATAGCGAGATGACTGAGCGGGAACTGACCCGCATCCAGGCGCTGATCGGTCGGCTGCCGGTGTTCGAAGGCTTTGACAAGAACCGGCTGATGGCGGTGGCTAATTCTTGCGCCGACAAGCTCAACGGGCCGGGCGGGCTGGACCAGGTGATGGACGACGCAATCGCAGCATTGCCTGGCAAGCTGCAGGACACCGCCTATGCGGTGGCAGTGGAAATCGCATCGGTCGACCTGCATCTGGAGCAGGAAGAACTGCGCTATCTGGAACTGCTGCGCGACAAGCTGGATCTGGACCGGCTGACGACTGCGGCGATCGAGGCAGCTGCCAGAGCGCGGCATCGGCGGATGCCGGTTTAGGTTGTTGGCGAGTGCGGTTTGAGAGAGTTGGTTAAGGTGCCATGCTTTTGCGGGGTGCTTGGTACCGGCATCGCACCCCTCACCCTAGCTCTGCCAACTCGCTAGCGCTCCCGGCGGCGCTACCCTCTCCCCTAAGGGGCGAGGGGACGATGGAGCCGAGGGCGTGGTGTTCGATGAACGATATAGGGGCTTGAACACTATCGCCGTACTTGCGCCCTAACCTCGCCCCTCAGGGGAGAGGTCGACGCGCAGCGGCGGGTGAGGGGTGCGATGCTTCAGCATGGCAAATATTTCAGCATGGCACCCCTCACCCTAGCTCTGCCACCTCGCTGGCGCTCCCGGCGTTGCTAAGACTCAGTAAAATCCCACCGGGAACCAGCGCAAATAAAGTTCGTCCAATGTCCCATTGTCCTTGAGCTTGATCAAAGCCCAGTCGATGGCGTGGCGGATCGAGTCGCTGCCGGCCGGGACGGCGATGGACAGGCCCTCGCCAAACATCGCCGGGCGGAAATATGGTTCGCCCGCGAAACCGCAGCAATCGAGATTGTCGTTGAGCCAGAACGATGCGCGCATGCCATCGCCGAAAAAGGCATCCACAGCAATGTCCTCGACTGCCGCCAGGGCTTCAAGCTCCGTGGCAAAGCCGCGCAGAGCCACGTCCGGCAGATAGCGCTTCATGAAGGCTTCGTGGGCGCTGCCGGTGCGGACGGCGACGGTCTTGCCGGCCAAGGCATCGGGATCGAACGCCTCGACATCGCCGAGGCGGGTCACGAAGCGGCCGGGTAGCGCGAGATAGACGGCGCTGAAATCGAATTTCTCGCCGTTCTCGGCGGACATATCCAGGCCCGCGATCAGGGCGTCGCCCTGGCTGTCGCTGAGCGCGCTGGCGGCCTGCTCCCAGGGCCAGGCCTGGATGGTGCAGGCCACATTGGCTTCGGTGCAGATGTTCCGGGCCAGATCGACGTTAAAGCCGATCAACTCGCCGCTGGCGTCGCGAAAGTTGAACGGCGGGAAATCTGCCGTCGTGAGGAAGCGGATTGCCGGCACCGGAGTGAGCGTCGGCGACATTTCGCGAGCGCTCGGGTCGGCGTGATAGGGGAGCGCCTGGGCGAAGGCGGGGGCGGCCAGGAGGGCAAAAACGAGGGCGCAGAGCCAACGGCCCCACCCGGCCTTCCCTTTGATGGGGGGCGTGTTGACATCGAACTCTTCTCGCATTGCCAATTCATCCACGGCGTCATTCCCGCGAAGGCGGGAATCCCACTTTTGGGAGGCAATGAAGGGAGATTCCCGCCTTCGCGGGAATGACGCCGTGTGACCAAAGCTGCCCTCTGAGGGGGAGGCCGGGCGGGGGTGGGTCACCGACAACATCTCAAGTTCAAACCTGCTCCAGCCCATACATCAGATCGGCAATCAGGTCGTCACTCGCTTCCAGCCCGATCGAGAGCCGCAGCAGTCCCGGCGTCACGCCTGTTTCGAGGCGAACGTCTTCGGTGAGGCGCTGATGGGTAGTGGTGCGGGGGTGGGTGATGATGGAGCGCGCATCGCCAAGGTTGTTGGAAATCAGGATCACCGACAGGGAATCGCACAAGGTGAACGCCGCCTCCTGCCCGCCCTTGACCTCGAAAGCCACCAGCGTCGAACCCGTCTGCATCTGGCGCTTGGCGAGGTCGTATTGCGGGTGGCTGGGGTGATGGGGATAGATCACCCGCTCAATCTTGGGATGGCTGGCCAGGGCCTCGGTGACCTTGGCGGCGCTGTCGGTCATTTGCCGCACGCGCAGGGGGAAGGTTTCGAGCCCCTTGAGCAGCACCCAGGCATTGAAGGCGCTGAGCGTCGCGCCAGTCTGGCGCAACAGGGTATGCACATCGGCCTCGATGAGCTTTTTGGAGCCCAGCACGATGCCGCCCAGCACCCTGCCCTGCCCGTCGATGTGCTTGGTCGCCGAATAGGTGACAAGGTCCGCACCCAGTTCGAGCGGCTTTTGCCACAGTGCGGTAGCAAATACGTTGTCGACGATCAGCACGGCGCCGTGCGCATGGGCGATGTCTGCCACGGCCTTGATATCGACCAGTTCGAGCGTCGGATTGGTCGGGGTTTCGATGAACACCAGCTTGGTGTTCGGCTGCATGGCACGGGCGAAATTTTCGACGTCCCGGCCATCGACAAGCGTGGAGGTGACACCCCAGCGCGGCATGAAATCTTCGACCACATAGCGGCAGCCACCGAAGAGCGCGCGCGAAGCGACGATGTGGTCGCCCGCCTTGACCTGGCTCATCACTGCATTGGCGACGGCGGCCATGCCGCTGGCAAAGGCCCGGCCGGCTTCGGCGCCTTCGAGCAGCGCCATGCGTTCCTGGAATACATCGACGGTGGGATTGGCGAAGCGCGAATAATTATGGCCACCCGGGATCTCGCCCTTGAACAGCATCTCGGCGTGTTCGGAGCTGGGATAGGTGTAGCCCGAGGTCAGATAGAGCGCGTCACTGGTCTCATTGAACTGCGATCGCATGGTGCCGCCATGAACCAACTGCGTTTCGGCCGCACGGCGGGCCGGATCGTTGAGGGGGTTGTTGGCCTTGGACATGATCACGCTTTCAAAACAAAAAACCGGCTCGCAAAAGGCGGCCGGTTCCTAACGGTCTTTAGCAATTTGTTTGAGAGCCCTTTCAAATTCGCCCTGCTCGTCATCTGCCGCGATCTTCTGCGCTTCCGATGCTCAGGTACAAAACGTACGCTGCGCTTCGGTTCTCGAAGATCACGCCATCTGACTTCCCATTGCGGATTTCAAACGGTCTCTCAGTGGCTGCAAGCGACCGGCCAAATCGCCACTGCCAACGATTTAAGGGTAATTGCCTGTTGGCGTCAATCGCTGGGATTGCTAGGGAACTGCGAGCTTACGCAGGAAATACCACAAGTATGGACAAGCAACAGGCCTGGCCGCAGGGCGTCTTTCCGGCGCGGCTGATCGAAATGCTGGCCCAGACCGGCGCGATTAGGACGGCGCGGGCATTCGACACCGACCAGGTGCAGCCGGCAAGCCTTGATCTGCGCCTGGGCGACGTGGCCTATCGGGTGCGCTCGAGCTTCCTGCCGGGGCCCAGCCATTCGGTGGCCGAACGCATCGAAGCGCTCAAACTGCACGAGATCGATTTGACCAAGGGCGCCGTGCTGGAGCGCGGCTGCGTGTACCTGGTGCCGCTGCAGGAAAGCCTGGCGCTGCCGCCGGCCGTCAGCGCTTCGGCCAATCCCAAGAGTTCCACCGGCAGGCTCGATGTCTTTACCCGCGTCATTGGCGATCGGGCACGCGGGTTCGACCAGATGCCCGCGGGCTACGAGGGTCCGCTTTACCTTGAAGTGAGCCCGCGCACTTTCCCCATTCTCGCCCGGACGGGATCGCGGCTGAGCCAGATGCGGTTCCGCTGTGGCGATAACCGGCTGACCATTGCCGAGCATGAAGCGCTCCATGCCAGCGACACGCTGGTGTTCGACAATTCCGTGCCGGTCGGTGAAGGCGTGGCGCTCTCCATTGATCTCAAGGGCCAGGGCCGCGACGGGCTGGTCGGCTTCCGCTCACGCCGCCACACCGCCGTGGTCGATGTCGACAAGAAGGCGGCGCTTGAGGTGCTCGATTTCTGGGACCCGCTTTATAGCCGCGGCCGGGACGAGCTGATCCTCGATCCGGATGAATTCTATATCTTGGTATCGGATGAAGCGGTGCACGTCCCGCCCACCCATGCCGCCGAAATGGTGCCGTTCGATCCGCTGGTGGGCGAGTTCCGGGTTCACTATGCCGGGTTTTTCGACCCCGGTTTCGGCCACTCCCCGGCCGGCGGCACCGGCAGCCGCGCCGTACTCGAAGTGCGCAGCCGCGAAGTGCCATTCCTGCTTGGCCACCGCCAGACCATCGGCCGGCTGGTCTATGAGCGGCTCGCCGAAGCGCCCGACCGGCTCTATGGATCGGCGCTGGGTTCCAACTATCAGGCCCAGACGCTCAAGCTGTCCAAGCACTTCAAGCCATTTGCGGGGTAAAGCGGCAGCTAAAGGAAGGCGTTCCCAAGGCAGATGCGAAGCATGCTCAAAGCAAAAACGGGGCAAGCTGTGCCTCTTTTGCCCATCCGCCCACGCTCCCGCTTGACGCCTCCCCCGATTTCCCGCATCTATCCGGCGCAGGCGGGTGTAGCTCAATGGTAGAGCAGAAGCTTCCCAAGGCTATAAATATTCCAAAATGAAAATAAATCAACGCGGTTATTAAGCAATTACCTATTCCCAGAGTATAGCTTAAATTGAAGAACAACACAACTATTTAGCTGTTATTCGATCCACAGCCCACGTTATTTTTCGGCTCCGCTACGCGCCATCTCCTTCGGTCATATCCACGACCTGAGTCGATCCCCAACCTTCCCATAGCTTCCGTAAGTGTTGGGTATGGGTGAGAGAGAACGAACTCTTACGGTTCTTCCGCAAAGAACTGATCGACCTCCAAACCATCGAAGTTACGCTCCTTGAGCATCAAAAGAGCTTTCTCCGTTTCCTAAGTCCGGATTGTTTGGAATGGTACGAATTCTCGGCGCTTGCCGTTCTCTACGTCGGAGACGCTGCATGCAATCCCACAGTCGGCGAGTGCTTGTGCAAATTGGGCGTTTTTCAACTGCGGCATCCTCTCGCGAATGATGTCAAACCCTGCTGCATGCCTGCTGAAGGCGCGCGTCAAATCGCGGCGGAGGCGCTTAAGCGCTCCATTGTGTCGTGGCATGTATCTCGACACTTGCACCGGGAGCTTCCCAAATTTCCAATACCTCCAGAAGTTGTTGAAGTCCGCGAGGGTTTTCAACACCTTCCTTGAGCTGCCATTGTAGCGCTCCCATGCCTCTCGAAGAGATTTAAACTCCCCAATGTCCGTTAGTGGCACAGTGTCAAAAGAGAGGTGTGAAACATTTGCGCCTTCGAAGTCGGCTCGACGTTCCTGCACAATCGCTGGCATGCGCTTCCAATCGAACTCCATGGACAACAGCTTCGTCGTCGAGCGAAAGACGAAATCGGCATCGGCGTTGAAGACTGCTTTTAAGCCCAAGCCAATTGCGTAGTTAATTGTCTGCCCCGGTTGCCGATTGAGGAAGAGCTCGACGATGTAGCTGTTGTTTTGCTCAGTATCGAAGAGGTTGTTTGTTTTGATCCCGCCTTTTTGGAGGACAGGCTCCCCTGAGCCAAGTTTCAGCGTTGCGGAACCTCGCGTGCGCCACCCAATAGGCTGCCCGATCTCATGCTTTATTTCCAAGGGCTGGCTACCTGGGTCGAGCTCAAGACGAGCGGTCGCAAAGACGCCGAAGAGCTCTCCTCTCGTCGCAGTTTCCACCTCCTCGTCAGATGCGTTTGACAGAAAGCCGTCCGTGGTGACGCTGAAGACCTGCACAGCTGGTGAGAACCCGTTCAGAATTTCTCCCAGCACAGACCGGACGAAGCTCGTGATGTACGATGCAAAGAAAGGCTGAGTCAGCTTGCTCTCGGGCAGAGCGACCATGTCGTCTTCCCGCAAATCATAGACCCGTTTCTCTCGCAAACCCTGCGCTGTCTTCCCGTACGTGCTGTTCCCTACTTCTTTCCAGAAGAGGTTTTCAAACGACCCCTTCTTGTGCTGCGACCTCTGCTGGATGCATTCCTTGATGAAAGGCTGAAATACGCGCGTCTGGCGGTTGCAAGAAACTTTTACACCCCTGCGGAGGATCAACTTCGCACCGAGTTTTCGGGCCAGCCAAAGTTCAGGTGCGGCAACGTTCGACCTGCCGCGACGAGGGAAAATGATACCGCCCTCTGTGCGTACTGGCAGTGTTGGAAAGCGCAGATGCTCAGGAAACTCAAAGTCGACTGAGGCGTATGCTAGATCGTCGTACGAAACCTCGTCGAGTGACGTGAGGTGCTCAACGGATGACCAGTCAGGTTGCCCAATCAATGACATCGCGGTCGGATATGCAGAACTCAGGTCGTGATCACGCCACTTGCCTTCTTCACAAATGCCGAACGCAAACTGCTCGTTGCGACCGCCATGATAGGTCTCGCTCACGAAATTCACTTCGAAATATGCTGTCTCTTGGTAGACGTGCTTCTTCCTCGTCACATACCGCTTGAACTTGTTGTTCCACTTACGCTCCCGAACTGCCTCACGGCCCAAGATTGCACTCGGTTTCCACCCTCGCCCTTCCCAATCTTGCAAGACCTTGCGTGCGCCAAATTCTGAGAGAGTCAGCGGCATGCTGAATGCACCAAAAAGTGCCTGGTACTGGCGAATGACCTTTTCCGCATAACGAACGCAAACCTCGGCGTCCCGGATGGCGTAGGCTTTAAAGGTCTCCCAGTGATCACGCCGGAACGCCGACATGTTCTCCTTGATGCGCTGCTCTTCCTCTTTCGATTCCGCGAGCACCAACTTTGGCAGGCCGACAATTTCTCCGATGTCGGCAAGGGACTTTGCGTTGGCGGGGGCGAGGAGCAAGGTGTCACGCAATTTGACGGCGAACTCGGCCATCTCGCCAGTTTCGTTGTCTGCGATTTCGATGCGCTGCTCAGCGTTCAATGAAACAAACGTGTTTCTTACGTTTGAAAAGAACTCCTTGGCGTTCTCCCGAAAGTCGGAAAATGCCGGCAGGTCGGCCCTGGTGAAATGTCCGACCAGGATGACATCGGAGGGCAGGAGCTCGGATGGATGTTCGGATGCAAATGTTCCGATCGCGGCCACGAAGAACTCAGCCATCGAGATGCGATCACCATCGCCATTTGGGATGATCACTCCATTCGACTCCTGCGCTGGCGTATCAGGATCCGCGTGAAGTTTTTTCACCCAAAACTGATAAGACAGCACCTCGTTGTGAGCTTCACAGTCGTCGATTTTGTCCTGTGATACGGGCGCGATGGACTGATATTCCGTGTCGAAGCCAACCAGAAGGTAACGGGTCGGGTCCGTGCTCTTGCGCCTCTTGGAAGTCTTCTGCGCACGGGGCTCAACCTTTCCCACCGGGATCGTGACATCCAGCATACGACCCCCTGCCCATGGGGGTGAATCTTGGAAACAAAAATGGTTCGAAGCGGTCATACATCACCTCAATTGGGCGTGAAAATCCACTCGCTCGCCAACCGTTGGCTGCGATTGAAGGTTTTGTGACAAAATTGGCTGAGCGATCCGTTAGCCAGCGAAGGCCTAGGAGAACCGCCTTTCCTGAATGGTGACTTTTCAGGCACCGATTTGGCGATGCCCGGTCAACGTCTCAAGGCTTCAGTCACAGCCAAGAAGCTCGGAAATGCCAAACTGCATGGTTACCTCGGAATACTTGTCGCCCTCGAGCTTGAAAACCGCAGCACCGTAGAAGCGGTGCTTCTTTCCTGTTGCCGGCTCACCCATAAAGTTATTCCGGTGATGTCCGGTGATTGTGAACGCGGCGATATGCATGTCGTCGTTTGCAACGCACGTCCGGAGTTTGTATTTTGCGTCTGGGAATGCGTCCTCAAAGACAAAGAGCTCGTCAATGAACTGATTTACGCCCTTCAATGGATCTTCTGACCCGTACGGCAGCGAAAAGATCGCCCCGCCGGTCACCAGATTCCCAATAATTTGCTTGTCGCCGCTGTTAAGTGCGAGAAAGAACTGATCTACGGGCTTCAACATTCTTTTTTCCTTTAGGTGTTCCAGCACCTTAGTGGTTTGATTTTACTTACGAGATCGACGATAATTTTGATCTGTCGCCAGGTGCTCGTGATCTAGGGACGGCTCCACCGAGACGTGCCCCGGCGGTCGCGCGCCATGCGAGGCTGCGACTGACAGCTAACGGTGGTTAGGCTTGTGGCTGCCTTGGTTGGCGCGGCGATTAGCGAAAGCGCTTCTGGCCGCCGGGTGTTATTTTCATGTCGATCCGAGCAGGTTTTGACTCCTCAATCGCTGCCCAAACGTCACTGCCAATCGGCGTGACGCTCTGCCCTTCGAGGGCCATCTTGAAAGCGTTGATTGACCGCGGCGACACCAACAAGAGCGCCTCCTGGGACGGTCCCAAAATCCGGATACGACTATCAGGACGTACTTCGGCCTGATACTGCCCCTCGGAGCGCCCACAGCTGGCCCGCCAGAGCGAGTAGAGGTCGTATGAAGTACGCGGACGGGATGGGCCTGACAGCCAATCCTTGAAGTCGATAGTCTGACGCATGACGCCTCACAAAACTGAATTTGGCTTTTCGAGGTTAGTTAGTGCATTAACTGCACGAACCATATGTCACTCCGACTTACGGGCGTCAAGTGCACTAAGTAGATAAATGAGGCTAGAATGGTATGCGTCGTGGTCGAACTGGTCGTCTTTACGTTGCTGGACAACCAACTGGTCGTGGCCGCCCGCAGCGACGGGGGCGGCTTTTCGCTTCCTTCAACTGGTTGGGATGGTCGATGCAAACTGGACGAGGCGGCTATTGGCCTGGCAGATTCAGTATCCCGCAGCCGGGTCCTGAACCCAGTTTTCGCGACCAATTCAGTTTTTGAGCCGCCGGAGCCTACCGGAATGGCGGTCTCTTACTATGTTTGTGTCGCCCCCTCTGATTTGGACTTGAAACTGCACATTGTGCAGCCAAATCACGAGTCGGGACTATCAAAGCGACAGCGAAGGGTCGTGTATTTTGCTAAGCAGGGGCTGCTGACCTTGCAGTCCGTGCGCCCACTCATTCCTGCGATGCTGGAAGAAGGTTTCACATTGACCCAGTTTCAGGAGGCCGTTCAGGCGGTCACAGGGGAGGAGCCAGATAAGCGCCACTTCAGGCGGCAGTCGCAAGAATCCGGCTGGCTTGAGTACACGGGGGAGAAGTTGATGGGTGCCCACCGACCGGCCATGCGCTACCGCCTGTCCGCTGATTACTCAGACCACCCCTATGGTCACACGCTACGTGCCCTACGAGGCAACAACGGTACAAACAGAGAGATTGTTGACCTAGACTGAGGCTACATGACCGGCGGCAGTACAGTCTACAGCTGCCATTCTGGCCGCAGACTTCGATTTCAGCACTCCCATCTATTGAAGCCAACCCTGCTGGAAGGGCGATCTTATCTGCAGCCGGGGATACCCAGGTCACTGCGCATCGAACGACCGCTGAAAGTCTCCGCAAAGTCTATGAAATGTCATTGACAACTCTCCAATAATCATTCACTCTGTTGGAACCCTAGGGGGAGACCAAATGGCCGACGATGCAATACTGATACTTACTGGATATTCCCCCGATCAAATCCGATTGGAAGGAGAGTCTCGAGCGTGGCGCCTGGCGCCAGACAATGCCCGCGCTCGCACTTATGCGGTGCTGTGCTACAACGCGAACGGCGAATATGGGTCGGCCGATATTGAGCACGGCTCAGGGTTCCTGGTGGGCGCGCTCGCGGGTGTTGTACCGTCCAGGGAAGTAGAAGGTCGTTGGGTCCTGCGGTTTTCAGAGATAGCGCGTATTTCTGTTCCCGATCTATGGCCTGGACACCAAGCGCCTTTCACCTACACCTCCATGGAGGATCTTGGCATTGATCCATCCAGGCTAAACTTCCGTCCCGTTGGAACGCTGAACTGATGCTCGTCATCAGGCTATTTACCTCGGAAACCGCTGAAGAGATTGCGGCAAAGGGAGGAAGCTTCGCTTGGAAGCTCAACACGACCAAGGCAAACCTGTGCTCCTACGCGCTCCTGTACCACAACGCGCGGGGCCGGATCGGTAGAAAGTCCACCGCTCACGGTGCCGCATTCTTGGTGGGTCGAATTTCAAGTTTGATGCCCCAACCGGAAGGCCGTTATGCGGTGATGTTCGATGAAGTAGCTGAACCCGCCTCTTCCGAAGAGTGGCCGAAGACGCACCAGAATCCAGTAAACTATATGGAGGTGGATGATGGTATCTTCCAGGGTTTGAAGTTCGTGCCTTTGGATCACGCATCGGTGCCAGTCTCATTGCTTTCACCCGCTCAGGCGGAAGGTGGCCTAACCATAGCTCGGGCTAAGGAGCTGTTAGCTGCGCATTACGGCGTGTCGCCGCAAGCCATAGAGATCACGATCAGGGGGTGACTATGGCTACGGTACCGGCCGTCCGAGTTCCTTCCCACGACAGGGTGACATTGGCACCTCAACAAATTCGGGCAGCTGCCCTACCCAGGCGCTATCAAGTTGAGACAGCCTGGAAACATTCGCAGAACCGAGTAGCGCGGGCAGCGATTGCAGGTTTTGGTCTAGCTCTTGGACGCGACCTGTACCGCGTGACCAAGCGGGTGGCTGCTCTGGTCCTGCTGTTGGCGGCTGTCTTCCTTTGGGCGATCTTGCCCTTTCTTTCGGGACGGCTATTAACTCGAGGGCGGGGATGGGCCGATTACGCACTCGGAATTCTCTTGCTACCTCCTGGGTTGCTTACCTGTGGCGTGATGGCGGCTGCGCTCAGAAGTGGTCGGGGCGTTGACCAGTTCAGCACAAGCTCTGACTTAGCCGCTTTATCCACCCTGGCAGGAATATTGTACGCTGTTTTTGCTATCGCAGGCATATTCGTAGGTCTGCGAGATCGAGACTTACAGGAAGCGGCACTCACCGTTGCCGAGCACAACGAGCGGTTCCTGGCTGAGCACGGAATACGAGAAACTGGTGGCCGGGATGTCACTCACTTCGATGGTGATGGAATAGCGCTACGATTTATCGAGGCTCACCACGATCGCCTGCTTTTTATGGTTGTTGGCCGCCGCGGCCGCCGAGCAAGCATCCATCTGGATGAGAGTGGACGCATGCATCGTTACGCGGGAGCCGCGTAGCGGCACACCTTGTCGACCTGTCGAATTTCATCGTCTTATCGCAGCCAAATACAAGTTCGGAGCTGAAATGAAGTCTAAAGTCCATGTGATATGCCGCAAAGAACCTGGCACCAAATACAAGGGGCTCGATACTATTGACCCCAGAGCTTTGGTGTTCGAATCTCGCGCTTGGAGACTGAAACCCGAGGATACATCAAAGCTGATTGGCGGGCTTTTCTGTCTTCATGCGGCGAAAGCAGATCGTTCTTCATATGGAGGCGAGATAATCGAAATCAACTTTCGTCCCCAAGAAGACAACGGTGGTGAAGTCATGGCAGTCGTCAAGTTCAGAGCCGACAAGGAGGCTATTGGACTCGCTTGGCCAGACACAAACAACCCGAATGAATTTCTCCGAGTGGACCTGCCCTGAGTTGCGGCGTCAGCCACTATTCGCGTGAGGCAGTTGTCTGTGAACGGGGGCCGAGAGGAAGGGGTGCTATCAACTGGAGCAGCCCTCGTGACCAAAAAGAACCACAGTTCAGAAACCCCTACTGTCGCCGCTGAGGTCATTGACCGTGCAATCACCGAGGGGAAAGCGGTCATTGCCGCAGGCAAACCCAAGATCGACGCGGCGATGTCAATTTACGTCAGCTTGGTTGGCGAGTCACAGGAGACAGTGGTTTCTGCCTTCATCGAGGGCGCATCGCTCACTCCGAAAGGTGCCGTGACTTACTGGTACAACTGTCGTCGCAAGCACAGGCGAATAGAGGCCAACGATACCAAGTAACCTGCCATGACGATCGTGAAGCGGTCCAATTCCCCGTACTGGTACGTTCAATTCCAGATCGATCAGAAAACCTTCATCCGCTCGACCAAGACGACCGACAGAAAGGTCGCCGAACGGATGGAGGCTAAATTCCGTTCTGAGGCGCATCAGGAGCTGGTTCTCGGAACGAAGAAGTCGATTACCGTTGCAGCCGCACTTGATGCGTATCTGAAATCTCGCCAGGACACTCCAAATTACCGGAATTTGATCAGCAAACGCAGAACCTTGCTTAGGTTCTTCAAGTCGACCACATTGGCTATTAGGGTCACGAATTCCGACCTGGAGAACTTCAAGTTGGCCCGTCTTGATGACGGCGTCACAACGCAGACGATTAAGCATGGACTAAACTTGCTTCTTGCTGCTTTCCGACATGCCAAACGGCTAGGCTATGAAGTGCCCGATCTTCAACCGCCCAGTCTCAGGCTAAGTCCCGGTAGGCTTCGGTATCTGAGCTTTGATGAGGAGCGCAGGTTGCTCAGCGAGCTGGAGCCCGGTCGCAGTTCGAACGGGTTGGCTGCCTGCGAAGAACGAAGCGAGGCGCTGAGTCAGGCTCTACAAGATAATCATGACCTCGTTGTTCTGTTGCTAGATACCGGGGCTCGGTACTCGGAGGTCGCGGGCCTGTTGTGGGACCATATCGATCTGGAAGATGGCAGCATCAAGCTTTGGCGCAGCAAAGTTCAAAACGAGAGCGTGCTATTTCTAAGCAAGCGAGCAGCCGAATTGCTACAGCGACGGAAGCGCGCGTCCACCACCCCTTATGTGTTTACAAACAAGAACGGCCAAGCCCGTGGGTACAGCGTCATCGCATTGCGCAAAGCGTTCGATCGTGCCGGTTTACATGACTGCACAATCCACACGTTGCGGCACACTCATGCTTCCAGACTAATCCAGCACGGCATGAGCGTCTATGAAGTGCGCTCGATCCTTGGTCACTCTGATATAAGGACCACGATGCGCTATGCCCACCTGGAACAGCGGTCTGTCACAAGCAAGGCACGAGATGTTGTCGATCAATGGCAAAAATAAGCCCAGTAACGATCCTGGGGCATTTGTGTCAGCTACGTCTCCATTGTTAGAGCTGATAAGTTCATCGCAGACACCCTCCATCCTTAAAGGATCATTGCACCTCAGTTCCTGCTAAAGTCGGCAATGCAAACCTAAGCCCGGCTTTTGCCCGAACGGCAGGCCAGGCTAGATCGGCCTTGTCGTGCACTACCGGGGCCGGATAGTGGAAAGAGATGCTCCGAAGTGTGCCGGAACGCGCGCAGTTCCCAAAACAAACGCCCTTGAATTCCAGCCTCTTTCCGTGACGAAATGTCTTTCACAACGACCCTTGACGAATGAGGGCCCGGCGTGGCATCTGTGAAATCACGAACAGAGGCCGACATCAATGACCCCCTACGAGCTGCGCCTAAACGAGTGGAATCATGTGGAAGCGAGGCACTGGGATGTCACAGCTTGGCTTCGCGAGTGCGTCGATGCCCAAAACACGTTTCTCGCTCTTGCTGCAGGTGACCCATTACCAGCGGTGAACGATCATGTTGAAGCATGGGAAGCCAATGATCTGTTTCGCAACGTGGCGTTCTATGGTCGCTATGGAGCTATGTTGCAGCCCATCCCTATGGCAGCTCGCCGTGATTGGATCTCTGAGAACATCAGCAATGCTCAGTTGATTGTTGATGCCGCACCACGCGCATCCGGCGACGGGGTCGCTATGGAAATAATAGCGATGGCAGCCGGCCGTTGGGGCTTGGACAATGGCTCAGAGTATATCGATCCGACTGCCCTGAGTCTTCTTGGTAACCTGTCTTCTGGCAGAGTTCGCAACCTGATGGCTGGTCGAGATGCGCAGCTAAAGTCAGTAAATGGGAAGGTTCCCTCAGCGGATGCTGAACAGTGGCTCGCAAATCGACCGGGATACTGGCCGTCAATTTGGCACGAAGAAGATCGAATCCCTCAACAATCGCCCAAGCAGGTTCACGTACCGTGTGCATCTGACGGAAGCGTATTTCACCCAGGTCTCAGAAGACGGAACGGTTTCACAATTGGACCGAAGGGCTCCGAGATGACGCTTGGAGACTTTGATGAGGCGCTACAAGCTCTTTCCCAAATGAGCGAGCCTCGTTGGAGGCGACCTAATGAAAGTGGAAATTGGGGAATAGTCAGAGCTACCAGTTGGGTAGCCATGGAAGAGAGCGATCTTCGCTCCTTGAAATAGATCGCCTGTCCTCAGCCTCTTTTACCTACCGAGCCTAACAGACCAGCGCATCGCCTTCCCACCCGGAAGGTGGATGGAACTTCACGACCTAACAAAAGGACTGAGCAAATGCATGCCAGCGAAATACTAGATCGCCTGCTTTCGATGGAGCCAGTTAAAACTGCCGACCTTCCTGCAGACCAGCGGGGGATATATGGCCTTATCGACCACGCGGGCCAAATCCGCTACATCGGCTCCACGTCTGCTGACGCTGAGAGCTTCCGGAAGCGCATTCATCAGCGGCATCGCACTGGCTCGGAAACTCACAGCCACTACCTTTCGAAAGTCTATAATGCGGGCCGTATGTGGCGGTGCCGTTTGAGCCAGCAGGGTCATGCAGACGCAAAGATCGCTAAGGACTTACGTTCAGCATTTATAGCGGAGTATTGCCGGGCGGTTTACGTACCAATTCAAGGCACCAAGGCAGAAATAGAGCGGCTTGAAGCTCAGGTGATAGCTTTGGCACCGGCCGCTTGCACGTCATGGAACAGGTCGACGAAGCTGACATATGCTGAGCCTACAGTCCTGGTGGATGAGCTTATGAACCGTCTTCGGTACGGACCGTCGGAGCGCGCCGCAGTAGAGCGCCAGCGAGAACTGGCCCCGACTTTATTGTAAATTGATATCCCTCGCCGGGGTTATGGCTGACGGCGGGAAAGACCGCTCTTTCTATGTTGCAACTTGCCCGGGCACTTGGTGTCCGGGTCTTTTCTCGGTAGCCGCTGCCGTTGGCTATTTTCACACCCTTTGAAATTGGAGAACCAGATGACACCTACTGGCTCATAGCGTAATCGGTACTACTTTGCGCGGTGACCTTTAGGCGTCCGGACTAACCTACCGACGTATGCGTTGTAGCCTATCTTGTCGTTAAATCCTTGCCTCAGACGGGTTTTGTGAGAGTTTATGGCCCTTTCGTCCTTGACCTTGGGCGGCTTAAGTTCAGCGGTGATATCAACAAGGCGGTCGACCGCCCTCGCTTGGTCCCCTCGCTCCAAAGGCACCAACGTCATGGAGTCGAGGTACAATCTCACCAGCACCTCTTTTAAAATGAAACTGTCTACTTCGGTCGTAATTTCAGGGATGAAATCAAGCGCTTCAGATAAGTCAGCTTCCACATTTTGTGAGAAGAGAGCAGAGCGAACCAGTTCACTTTCCTCTTCCTTGCGGAGCTGCACTGCAGCGTTGAAAAAGGTGGGACTGCCCGACCAAGTAGCAAAATTCCGGTACAGATTGTAAAGCATGCTCCGCAAGATCAGATAGAATCGGTTTTCTGCAACCGCTAGTTCCCCGACGTAGTCGGCCTTTAGTGTATTGCCGCGAAATGTGATTTCACCGCCATCGGCTAGATGCTGCGCAATCATCGGCAAGCTATAGAGGCTTGTGAGAAGCACTGGTCGAAGCCGTTTGAAAATCTCAATACGATCCGACTGATCAAGCGTTCGAGTAACGCCGACTATAGAAGCGCCTAGCTGAAGGAAAACCGCACCCCGTTCTTCCGAAGCGAATCTTACTCGCTTCGTATGGCCAACCGGCCTGGTGTCCTCAAAGTGCAGGGACGTCGGCTCATCAGCAATTTCGATCTCGCCAAGTCGCTCAAGAAGTCCGTCCTGTACTTCCATAGAGCTTCCAGGGTGAGCATGCTGTATTGAGGCGACGGAGCTATCTCGCAGTTCATCGACTATTGGCGCTACTTCGGCAACAAAGCCGTCTATTAGCGTGAGTATCTCGTCTATGCGCGGCCTATCACTTGGGTTTTGCGCAACGTAGAATTCTGCAACTGAAGGATATGTAAGCAAGCCCTCAGTCGACATTATGTATGTCCTAAAGGCGGCATCTTTTCCCATGTGCTTTGCTAGGAAATAGTCTTCCACGCTAAGCATCATAAATCCGTAACCGAACTCATAATCGCGAAGGACGAAGCTCTTTGTGAGAATGGCCAGCACGATGTCTGGGTCAAAGCGCTTTCTCTGAATACCCTTTCGCTCGACGAATTCCTCAACCAGTTTGTAGAAATCAGCTTTGGAGAGATATGGCTCAGAACGCTCCATAAGACGGAACGCTATTTGTCCGATGAACGTCTCCAGCATTTCCATGTCAACGGGTTGATTTGGTAGTGCAGCCTTGTGGGCGCCGCGAATCCGGTCAGAAAGAAGATTTTCGATAAGGAGATAGCGATTCAAAGGTTCAACCGATGCGTCCGAAAGAAAGACGTCGACCATGCTATTGACATAGAAAATAGTGCGAGGCGCCCGCAAGTTGTTTATTGAGCGGAAAACTTGCTCTACTACGTCCCTAGGACGCTCCACGGCACTGCCGCTGTCGTGAAGTTCAATCATTCGGACAACTGTCGGAAGGGTCGTTTCACTTAGCTGGTAATATGTGATACCGTCTTTGCTGAACGCGGCTGGCGCTCGCGATGGCATGAACCTTTCATCACCGCGAGTAGCGACAGTCCACCGCAGTAATTTATTGACCTCAAAGAAGCGCTGAAATGCCGTCATAGCGGCTGATGCATTTGGGTTGAAGTTGTCGAAAAACACCTCCAACTTTCCAATGCTAAGCACGTACTCGGCTTGGCTACGTGGCAGACCGAGAGCGCCCAAGCGCCGAAGGATTGTTTCACTTATGTCGTGACTGGCTTCTACAGTTCGGTAGTCGACTATCAGAGCGATCTTCCTACCGTCTGCATAACCCTCACGATTACGCAAAGCGCATAGATAATGTACGAGCGAGCTCTTACCGCTCAGCTCATCACCGCTTATTACGCGATTATTTGTATCCGCTTCCAGCGCTGCCAATGACGAGCGACGCCCACTAAACTGATCTTCCGGGAAAGAAGAGAGGTCAGGGGGCACGAACTTATCTGCCGTTCGTCCTGACGCCGCACACAACTCTAGTTCGGCTTGAACTAGTGCTCTGTCCGCAGCCAATTCGATGATACGCGGATCAAAGAAAGCATGTGTGCGTTCGAAAAACTCTTGTGCCTTAGCGGGTGCTACCTTGGTGTCGAGGGCGGCTGTTAGTGTGAAACCGCCCGAACTATTGTCTAGGGCGAAATGTCGAACCGCGGCACTGTTTGAGGCTGGCAACCAAGCAACAGCTACCTGTTGAGGCGTACCGATTTCCGCTGAAGCGCCTGCCTGTACTGTTACAAAAGCTCCTTTTGATGTCTCAGTCCAATCTAGCCCACGATCATGGATATGACCTGTGAAAACGCGGCACTGGCGGTTGGAAAAGAGATCCTTGAGGTGGGAGCCGCAAGAGTCGGCGTACCAAGACAAAGGGTGGTGGGTTAGGACAGCTGCATTCTTGCGTATAGAGGCCAAGTCGTTGGCCAATTCTGAGTCGAGCACGAATAGCTCGCCCTTATCTCCAGATCCGTTTCGGCTGTATGCGCCTGCTAACCCATTGAAGCAGACGACCTGCTGCTCACCAACATCAAAGGTTGCAATCCTAGGATGCTCCTTTGTTACTGACCGATACCCATGTTGGCTGACAAAATCGAGAAAGGCAGAGACCTTGATACTAAGATCACTATTTACATCGGCTTCGCATACTTTGCTAGTGACGTAATGCCCTTCGACTAGCCAGTCGCTTTCTGGGACTGCACCTCGGTCTAAGTCGTGATTACCTGGCACAAGAAACACCCTGTCAGGCCCGATGCTTAGTATTTTGAGAAGAGGATCGAGGAGAGCGACTTGTACGGCTTCGAAGTCAGAAGGGCTGCCATCTGCGGGAATTTCTCCACTCTGTACGATGTCTCCAGTGATAAAAAGGCAGGTTTCCGACCCGAGCGTCCCATTAAGGCGCAGGGTAGACGCCAATTCCAATGTAGAGCGGACGGATGCCAGCGCCGCATCCCGAAGCTGGCCAGAGGGCTGGCCGGTAAAGTGCAGATCGCTGATGTGGAAAACACTGAGCATATGTCGTTACCATAAATATCGATCGGTGGGAGCGGCCGATCTAAACTTCGCCAGAAGCTTTTTGTGCAAGCAATGTTCAGAAGTCAATACAGTACGGCCATAGTAGTATATCATCCTAAGGTTGGTTCAGCGATCAGGCGCTAGCGTGATGAATATTCGGAATCAATTAGTAATCATTCAGAGCCACAAAGTGATATGATCTTACGAATTCAGTTTTGACGAACGCAGTCCCGCAACCACCTCCAAATCGAAAGGAAGGGAGCCGAGTGGCTGCTCTCGATCAGATTGCCGCCAAGACCGGACTCGACCGCTGACGCTCCCGCTTAGACATGAGGCAATAAGCTGCACTAGCTTATGCTCTACCGCTCAAGAGCCCTGCTGAGGCTTGCTTTCCAGCCATTGATGAAAACTAGTGGTACGTTTTCTGTCGACGAAACGCGTTGTGACATCCGGATTACAGCTTGCCTTTACTTCGGCGAAAACTTCGTTTGTCGCTCCCAGGGCTATACCCGAGCTCGCCAACACGTTGGGCCCAAGGCCCGTGCCCACTGAAGCTGATCGAAGCCAACGCTGGGATGGAAGGCAAACAAGACTATTCGCGGGTTGTGGGTGTCGCCGCGAAGTCACCTGACGAACGGATCCGGTTAGTGCTGGAGTCCGACCATACCTTTCCCATGGCTGTAAGCGTCGGACCAGTCCCTGAGGGGCCCGGTGATAGGTGTCCTCGCCTGCCAGCCGGCGATATGCTGATCCCAAAAATCTGCTATTCGCCCTCGGTCGGTCATTGCCGTTCCACTCGGGGTAAAGTGTCGACTGCCGTCAGAATAACCTTTCGGCCCTTGCAAAGTGATGATAGTCCGGCTATTAGGACTTACAGTTGGAGATTGTCACATGCCGGTTCTGTTCGAAAAACAAAGAAACGTCGGGATCATAACGCTGAGTCGTCCGGAGTCCCGGAACGCCTGGGGTCAAGACTATACTGAAGAGCTTCCCAAGATATTTAATGAATGGTCAAAGGACCCCGAGGTGCGCTGTGTGGTCATTACCGGGGATGAACAGGGCCGTGCGTTTTCAGCTGGCGCTGACATGAAGAACCCCTCGACACACACGGAGCGCACTCCCGCAGATTTCATAAACACACTGGATGCCCCTCGCTCTGCCGTTACAGCCTCCCCTGAACAGTTTCCTAAGCCTGTGATCGCAGCCGTCAACGGATACGCCGTTGGCAATGCATGTATACTTTCCTTTAGTTGTGATCTCGTAGTCGCCTCGCAGCAAGCTGAATGGCGACTGCCGCAAGTATCGCTAGGCATTTTACCCGCATTTGGCGGGTCTTTGCGTTTGGCGCGTATCGTAGGAAAAGGCAATGCTATGCGTGCCGCCCTAGGTTTCTCGCTCGAAGCTGAGGAAGCATTCCGGATAGGTCTTGCACAGTGGTTGGTCGCTCATGACAGCCTTATGGATCGTGCAATCGAGGTTGCGGAAAAAGTCGCTCAGCTGCCCCCGCTTGCAGTTCGCCTAGTCAAAGAATCTCTAAATCGAGGATTGGATGCCGGTACGCTTGCGAACGCTGCTCTTGGCGATGTCTACCGCGCCTCCGTCCTGGAAAGAAGTGAAGACACGAAAGAGACTCACCGCGCGTGGAGAGAGAAACGCTCTCCAATATTACTCGGGAAATAATGCATGGCGCCGGTGGCGCCCGCCGTATTTAGACTAGAAGCGGAACACGATATGATTGAAGAAAATACCGCGACCGAACACGCTCCTTCTGCCGGGCCGCTTGCAGGTATTCGAGTGCTTGAACTTTGCAATGTCATTGCCGGCCCGACGACCTGCCAAGTACTTGGGGACTTCGGCGCCGAAATCATAAAGATTGAGCATCCTGCGGACGGCGATGGATCCCGCTCTCAAGGTCGATCAAAGGATGGTAAGCCACTTTGGTGGAAGATGCTCGGCAGAAACAAGAGAAGCGTAGGAATGTATTTGGGTGACCCAGAGGTAGCCGAGACATTTCTTAAACTCGTTGCGACGGCAGACGTAATCGTTGAAGGCTTTCGACCCGGCACCCTTGAAAAATGGAACTTGGGCTATAATCGACTCTCTGATGTTAACCCGGGTATAATACTCGCTCGCATCACCGGGTACGGCCAAGAAGGCCCGTATTCAGGTCGACCCGCGTTTGGTTCAAACCTCGAGGCGATGGCGGGACTTCCGCATTTGACTGGCGATCCGAACGGTCCACCAACAATGTCTATATATGCGCTTGGCGACTACCTCGGCGCGGTAAGTTTGGTGGGAGCCATTATGTTTGCTCTTTACCACCGTGACGTACGTGGGGGCGGGGGACAAGTTATCGACGCATCGTTGCTTTCTCCTATGATGACGATGATGTCTCACGGGATAATGCAGTACGACCAGCTCGGCATAGATGAGGCTAGAGGTGGTAACCGGTCGACCTCGAACGCCCCCCGAAACATCTATAAAACGCTAGATGAGAAGTGGATTAGCGTTGCTGCTGCTACCACGCCTCTTGCCGAGCGGATAATGCGGCTGGTCGGCGCAGAGGAGCTCACGAACGAGCCTTGGTTTGCCACCGGCCGCGGGCGGGCGGAGCACGTCGACGTTGTGGACGGAGCCGTGGCGGAATGGATCAGAGACCGAACTCGAGATGAGGTGATGCTGGCAGCTGCGAAAGAAAATGTAACATTCGCGCCCGTATACAGCATCGGCGAGATGGTAGAGGATCTACATGTTCGCGAAACGAACATGCTCACCAGAGTACGAGATGATGACTTGGGAGACCTCCTTATGCCCAATGTTATGTTCAATTTCTCTGCTACTCCAGGTAGAATCAAGTGGACAGGAGAACCGCTGGGTAAGTCCACAGATGCCGTACTTAATCAGGAGTTGGGGGTCGACAATGAACTATTACGGGAAATGAGGTCACGCGGCGCTATTCGTTAGTCTAGTCTTTAATAACATGGTGTTGCACTATGACCTCTGACGATGTGGTTCTATATGATGTTCAGGACGGGGTAGCCTATATCCGGCTAAATAGGCCCGAGAAACTAAACGCGATCAACGGCACAATGGCTGACACTTTGCGCGAAACGTGGAGGCGATTTGAGGCGGATCCGAAGGTGCGCGTTGGGGTTCTCAGTGGATCCGGAACGTCATTTTGCGCGGGACGCGATATCTCGCCCGGGGCCGTGGACCCTGCAATACCATTTCAAACGCATCATGCCCTGCCGGAGAACGGGGTTCAGGTGTTTAAGCCGATTGTAAGTGCAGTTCATGGTTACGTCTTAGGCGCTGGCTACAATCTTGGTGTGCGTTCTGCTGACATAACCATTGCCGCAGATACTTGCCTGTTTGGCTATCCCGAGGGTAAGGCTGGAATTCCGGTCATGCCAATCGAGTACACGCCCCACCTACCGTTCAAAGTGAGCTTGGAGTTCGCACTACTGGGGTGGAAGGGCGGAAGGTTGATCGATTCATCTCGTGCCTTTCAACTGGGGCTAGCTAACACCGTAGTTCAAGAGTCAGAAATGTTGCATGAAGCGCTGACATGGGCTGAACTGTTGCTGGAAGTTCCGCCACTATATATTCGCTCGGTAAAACGTGGTCATTACAGGGCGGCAACTACACAAGCTCAATTGAGTAGACGCGAGCACGTAGATTATGTTTGGCCGCAAGAGATAAGTGATGATGTAAAGGAAGCCCGCGCGGCATTCGCTGAAAGGCGTGCTCCGAAGTTCAATGGGAAGTGAGCGGCTTGTGCATGATGGTGCTAAGGATTGTTAGATGACTGTTCAATTGATCTCACTATGCAAGCAGGCTGTCCTTACGTGACGATTTCTTCTCGGTTAGCCGCTCGATTGGCGGACCCCGCACTTCTGACTGATCGCGCAAGGATCGGATCTCAATGGGTCGAAGCAGAGGACGGTGGCAGGTGCTTCGAAGTTACGAATCCTGCGACCGGAGAGGTGCTGGCCTGCCTGCCGGACCTAACCATCCGTGATTTTCGTTTGGCCATCGATGCTGCGGAAGTCGCGCAAAAATCATGGGCCATGCAAACAGGAAAGCACCGCTCTGCCGTTTTGAAGAACTGGTATCGGTTGTGGGTTGGTGCTGTGGAAGATCTGGCATCCATACTAACCGCTGAGCAGGGTAAGCCGCTGGCGGAGGCCCGCGAGGAGGTGCTCTATGGTGCAGCTATCTTGAGTGGTTTGCGGAGGAGGCAAAGCGCATTTATGGAGATACTATTCCGGGGCACGTCGACACTACTCGCATCATCGTCCTTAGGCAGCCAGTCGGTGTAGTAGGGGCAATTACTCCCTGGAATTTCCCGAATGCCATGATAGCGCGCAAGTTGGCGCCAGCATTAGCTGTCGGCTGCGCTATGGTTGCTAAGCCAGCAGCGGAAACACCGCTTTCAATGCTTGCACTTGCGGTTCTGGCTGAGCGAGCCGGCGTGCCTGATGGGTTGTTTTCTGTTGTCACCACAATGAACTCCTCGGATTTCGGTAAGGAGTTGAGTGAGAATAGGAAGGTTGCCAAAATTACTTTTACTGGCTCCACTGAGGTGGGGCGCATTTTGATGCGGCAGAGTGCGGATCAGATCAAAAAGCTTGGATTAGAGCTTGGCGGTAACGCTCCGTTCGTTGTTTTTGACGATGCCGATATAGACGCTGCGGTTGACGGGGCAGTTGCCGCTAAATACCGAAATGCCGGACAGACCTGCGTCTGCGCCAACCGGATTTACGTTCAAGCTTCGGTTTACGACGACTTCGTCGGAAAGTTTGTCGCTAGAGTTTCAGCCCTCAAAGTAGGTAACGGCTTTGACCAAGAGGTGACGGTGGGGCCGCTGATTGACCAGTGCAGCATCGACAAGGTTAAGATTCATATCGATGACGCAGTGGCACACGGTGGGCGAGTTCTGCTCGGTGGCACGACAAGTGCGCTGGGGCCACTCTTCTTCGCGCCGACCGTCATTGTGGATGCGGCCAACACGATGAAACTGGCACACGAAGAGACCTTCGGGCCGCTTGCGCCGTTGTTCAGGTTCGAAACTGAGGAAGAAGTGATCGCGCTCGCCAATCACACCGATTTTGGGCTTGCTGGTTATTTCTATTCAACGAATCTTGCCCGTGCGTTCAGAGTCGCAGAAGCACTTCAAGTTGGTATGGTCGGCATCAACACCGGGCAGATTTCCACTGAGGTGGCGCCATTTGGGGGCATCAAGCAGTCCGGAATTGGTCGAGAGGGATCGAAGTATGGAGTAGACGACTACCTCGAGTTAAAATATCTCTGCCTAGGAGGCATAAGATAGCCGAGAACTCCTCTGGAGCGGGCTCCCGGAAAGAGACCGGTTCGGTCAAGCCCTTCGCGGGTCACAGGCAGTGGTCGAGGCAAAACCTCACCGCTAGGTGATCCGGGCGATCGACAGGTCTAGGGAAAGACACGCGGGTCGAGCGGACTGCGGGCCAGGCCACACCGATGTACCTTGCGGTACCAGTCTACTGCGGTCGACACCTGTTGCGTCAATTCGACGGTCACCGTGCTGCTCGACAGGCACCGCATCATCCCTTAGGTTATATTGGTGAGGGTAAGCGATTCAAGCCGTTCACCTGCCTATTGTCAGTTCTCATTCCTATCAAAATTTCGCTGTACATCAGTGCCAGATAAACGGGGATGAACGTAGAGCTGCTAACAACATTTTCATCCTCTTTAACGGAGCTCGCCTCGAATAATGCATCATAGCTCGGATTCCTTGGATGGTACCGCTAAATATGCGCGCATCTCGCGCATATTTAGAAGCAAAATAGCGTCAGGGGAATGGCCTATCGGGCATCAAATACCTACAATTGATCAACTTCAAAATGAATATGGCGTTTCGCGAGTCACAATCCGGCAGGCCATTAGTTTGTTGATCGACGCTGACTTAGTGAAGAGTGACCGGGGCCGGGGGACATTTGTCACTGCAGATGTCAACAACGCTTCGACCTATACAGGTTTTATTGATGCGGGTTCATTCCCGTCAGACTTTAGCGACAAGAACTTAATAACCGTAATATCTCGCAGCTCCTTTCATGACATCCCGCGCAATCTTCGGCAAAATCGCACCTCGGCAGGTCCATATACATTTGTGAAAAAGCTCCACTCCTCTGACGGAGTGGTATTGTTTCTGTACGAGGTGTTCATAGCGACCGAGCTTTATGAAGAACACGTCCATGGCTTGGAAGAAACCTTGCCGGTCCAGAAGCTCCTAACTAAGGCGCTTCTAGAGAGCCGCGCCAATGTGGAAACGACTGTTATGGTTGTCCCTGCCGATTTTTCCGTAGCACAACTATTACGCTGCGAGGCATCAGAGCCCGTATGTCAGGTTTGTAGATGTTTCTATGCTGAAGATGGCCGCATCCTACTCAAGAGCTGCGCATACTACAGGTCCGATTCGTTCCGATTTAAGAGCAATCAAACTTTTATTCAGTATCTTTCATCTAAGGATCCAACGAACTCTTTTATAAAGTGAGGCGCGTCTTAGGTTCCGCTTGCAGCCGGAGACTCGCAAAAAAAACTTAGCCAGACACCGCGAAAGTAAGCGGTGTTCTGCTGCCACGTAGGCTCAAGGTGGAGTGGACCCCGTTTTACCGGCCAGGGGGCGGTTGGGTTTATACCCAACGTTTCTCAAGCGCGACTGGCGGGGGATTCCCAAGCTGGACACCCGCAAACCCTCGCGTAGCGCTACCGGCCAGACGGCACGCCACTGCCCATGATCGCCATTCCGGTATTTGGCTACAAAAGTCATATCAGCATCGACCGGCGCTACGGCTTCATCCGGGCCGCGGCGGTGACCTCCGCATCCCATCCCGATGGTCGGATGCTGCGCCAGGTTATCGACCGGGAGAACACCGGCAGCGAGGTCTGGGCAGACAGCGCCTACCGCTCACAGAGCAACGAGGCCAGGCTCGCCGATCGTATGCTGACCAGCCGCATCCACCGGCGCAAGCCAAAGGGCAAGTCGATGCCGATCGCCACTGCACGGGCCAATGCGGCCAAGTCCTCGATCCGGGCCAGGATCGAGCATGTGTTCGCCCATCAGAAAAAACCGGTTCGGGCTGTTCATCCGCACCATCGGCATCACAGTAAGCGCGTAACCGAGCTTGAAGTTACCCACAAGTTCTGATGGCACAGACCTGCTCTTGATCTGAAGGAATCCTCCGTGATTCCTTGTCTGGCACCGAATCGCGGAGGACGGTGCCATGAAGAATGCTGGAGAAGGATGGGCTTCTGAGGAAGTTGCAGGGTGCGATCTGGGGGGACGAACGGTTGAACCGTCGCTTGGGGGCGATGCTCGAAGCCTTGGGTGAACGGCCGGGGAAGTCTCTGCCCACGGCGTTTCAGGACTGGTCGAACACCAAGGCCGCTTACCGCTTCTTTTCCAATGAGAATGTCAGCGAAGACAGGATTCTTGAGGGCCATTTCGCGGCCACGGCTTTGCGGATCCAAGCCGCCGATGGGCCCATCCTGATCTTGCAGGACACCACGGAATTCACCTTCAAGCGCTCCGCACCGGAAAAGATAGGGTTCACAAAATTCGGGACCAACGAAAGGGGCGCGGTGTGCGGTCTGCTGATGCATGCCAGCCTGGCAATCACGCCGGACGGGCTGCCACTCGGCCTGACAGCAGCCAAATTCTGGTCGCGCAGCAAGTTCAAGGGGACAACCGCTCTCAAGCGCAAGATCAATCCCACCCGGGTGCCGATCGAGAGCAAGGAGAGCATGCGCTGGCTCGACAACCTGCGCCTGTCCACCGAACTGATGGGTGTGCCGGAGCGCTGCGTGCATATCGGGGACCGGGAAAGCGATATCTATGAACTCTACTGCCTGGCCGAGGAGCTTGGGACCAGCTTCCTAGTCCGGAGCTGTGTGGATCGCCTTGCAGAGGACGGCGAAACCACCATCGTCAAGGTGATGGCGGCGGTGCAGTCCAGCGGCACCCACGAGGTCCGGTTCCGTGATGGGCAGGGAAAAAGCCAGCACGCCATGCTCTCAATCCGGTACGCGACAATGACCGTGCGCCCGCCGATCGGGAAGCAGAAGCAATACCGGCATCAGCAGTTGCAGATCATCTACGCCGAGGAAACCAATCCGCCACAGGACCGGGCGCCGGTCTTTTGGAAGCTGATCACGAACCTGCCTGTCGAAACCCACGCCGACGCCGTGCACAAGCTTGACTGGTACGCCTTGCGCTGGAACATCGAGACCTTTTTCAAAACTCTCAAGTCCGGATGTCGGATCGAGGAATTGCGCCTGACCACGGCAGATCGCCTGGCCAACTGCATCGCGCTGTGTTGCGTTGTAGCCTGGCGCGTCTCGTGGCTCACGATACTTCGACGCAGGTCACCAGACTCCTCGCCTGCTGCTGTCTTCACAGACATCGAATGCCTTCTACTCGAGCGCTCGATGCCGGAGCGCAAGCGCGACAGCCTCCGAAACCTCGACTTCTACATCACCGCCGTAGCAAGGCTCGGAGGGTATCTCGACCGAGCCTCCGACGCGCCGCCGGGAACCACAGTAGTGTGGAGAGGCTTCTCCCGACTCGCCGACCTTGTCGATGGAGCTCGTATCGCACAAGACCTATCATGAGCACTTATGGGTAACTGCAAGGTAGCCTTGGCGCTTACATCAAAACTACGGTGCCAATACCTCAGTCGCCGCCTTCAGGTCAGACGGCATCTCCTTGGCGCTTACCGACCGTCTGATCTTCCATGAAAAGCGCGCCGCAACGGCATGAGTCTGCCCGGAATACGGGAAACGCCCTTACCGGGGCACCGCCACCGTCAATCGCAGCAACAAGTCCACCCTAAACGCTGAACTCAGCCCGCCCTCATGACACTGCCGGGCTCATCAACCAGTTTTTGCGGGCGTCCAGCTGTGAAGGGGAAATGCCAGCGCGGCGTGCCACGTAGGAAACGCTCATGCCGGCTGCATGGCTTCCTCAACCAGACGCACCTTGTCGCTGACAGACCAGCGCCGCCGGCGCTGCACAGAGGTAATGACTTTGACCCGCCGAAGCGGCTCATCACGAACTCTTGGACATAGTCGTACTCATAGGCGCATGCCTATGCCTTATCGGCTATGCCACCTGTCCGGTCAAAATGGGGTGCGCGCCAGACCCCAATGTTCTGCTCTTCGTTGAACCTGCTGCGTTTCATCCGATCGTCCCTAAGCGACGTCGGACTCAGCCAAACCGCCGGAGGCACGGTACCAATCACGTTTCTTAATCCCCCGCAACGCTCGCGATAGTGCGATGCAGCTATACCCGCACCCAGCTTGCAGTAGCGAACGCTGCTATCTCCCCAGACTCCGCCAGCATCTTCGACTGCAACACCTGCAATCGCTTCCCTCGCTTTAGGAACTCTGCAACAAATTTCACCCGCCCTTCAGTTACGGGACGTAAGTAGCGAATGCTCGTTTCCACGGTCGCCGACGGGCCGACCCTCATCTTCAGTAAATGTCCCATACAAGTATCAAGTCCGAGCGCGATTACGCCTCCGTGTAAAGACCCGTGCAAGTTTCCCATCCATGGGTGTACTTGCATTTCCGCGGTACAGGTTGCGTCATCATAGGAAAAACTGATTCCGAGTGCCTTAACAAGGAACATTTCTTCGTCATCTCCACCGCTGCCACCTACCAGAGACTTCCTGAACACTGACAAGATTTCATTCGATTCCGCTGTCGCCAATTCACTTGCAGCGGCACGCTCAATCTCGGATGAATCGATCATTTCTCTCCTCCTAATCAAGGCGTCACTACTACTGGGTGCGTCGGACAAATACCGACCCAACGCAGACAATTACCACCGCGGATAACAAACTCACAACTGAAGCGAGTGCTGCTAGCGTTCCGTACGAACCCGATTCAAATATCTCTAGAATGACAAAACCCACGACCGGGGCACGTGCGTTGGCCAGTATGGATGCAGCTGTAAGCTCTCCGGCCATTAGTACGAACAACAACCCCCAGCCTGCTATCAGGCCCGGCGACATCAAAGGTAGCGATATCCGAAAAAAGGTGCGGCCACCACCAGCGCCGCAGATTGCGGACGCTTCTGTAAGGTCATTTCCTACTTGTCCTCCTGCTACTGAAGCAGCAATCGAAGCCTGCGGCATATAAATAACCAGATAGGCCATCAGCAGCATCATTACCGTCCCCGACAGATGAAACGGTGCTGCGCCAAAAGATAGAAGAAACCCGATTGCGATCACCACGTGAGGCAACGCCGCGGGAAGCTTTGAGACACCGTCCGCCACCTTGCTCATAACTGGTTTGGCGGATTTGATATAGATTACCAATACTGCGGCAACTAGCATTGACATCGTCGCTCCGACGACGCCGATAAGAACACTGTTGCGCAGAGCTTCTATTTCTGACCCGCCGCCCCAAAATAGTGCTTCGTAGTGTTGAAACGATAGATTCGCAAAGATGTTGGTTCCGGTCCAGTATGGCTGGAGCGACACCAGAATCAACGCTGCCAACGGTAAGATCGACGCCGCCATCATGTAGGAAAGGATCAGCATTCGGGCCGGCCACCTCAAGGCGCCAAGCTTGACCATTGAGTCCGCTCGCGCCCGACCGGATACTTTCGCAAAATTGCCACCCATCAAAGCTTTCCGCTGAAACACCCAGATAAATAGAATGACCGCCATTAGCATCATTCCTAACACCAGGGACCCCGCCAGGTCGGGTGGATACGTAACAGTTAACATTCGCACCATCCTAACAGACAATATATCGATGCCTGCGGTGGGAGCGATGATTACAGCTGCCGAATAGAGGGAAAGACCTTCTATCACTAAGAGCAATCCTGCGGCGATGATTGCGGGTGCAATTGAGGGAAGCGATATTTTCGTCGCTGTCCGCCACATGGACCCGCCGCTTACGCGTGAAGCTTCCTCAAGTGCTGGATCAACATTCTTGAAGGCCGAAGCCACGATCACGTATGCGTATGGGACAAGAAACATCGTGTACAACGATATTAGCCCACCCCACGAATAAATGTTAATAGAACTAACAGCGGGCAACCAACTTCCGAGCAAATTATCAAGGGCTACGGAGATAAACCCGACCTTTTCATTCAGCAAGAATGTCCATCCGATCGCAATGGCGACGTGAGGAATAAGCAAGGGAACTAGTGGTATTAAGTTCCCAAACACTCCTAAACTTGCATCAGTTCGCTCGTTTATCCATGCAAACAACGACGCAATACAGAGAGCGCAAAAGCCACTTACTGCGACTGTGATTCCGGTATCTGCAACCACGCCGGGTAGCCAGTCGGACGACAAAACGTCAAAGAAGGCCGCAAATTGCCACGCCTGATCGGCGTATACTGAGCGTAGCACCATCCTTCCGATTGGATATAGAACCAACAGCAGCAACAACAAAACTAAAATTACTACGACGCTGCGAAATATTTGCAGCTGATTTCTCGCTATCTTCGGCGGAACTGCTACTGCAGACGAGTTACCATAGGCGCTCATTCTGTCACCTCAGACGCCAGCACATGAATATCCGACGCACTAATGCCAACCCACCGGGCGGCATCCCCCTGTCCGGCCGCCTCATCCGTCGACCACACCTTGATAGTCGTATCGCCTAGCCGACAGTTGTATTGCGTGTACGGGCCAAAGAACGACTGCTGCCCGATTTCAGCTAGCCATGCGTTTGTGGTCGAAGTGCGAACCGTCTGCATTGTCCACATCTCAGGACGAGAAACAAGCTTCACATTGTCGCCAATATTTATGCGCAGTTTGTGTGGACTGGCGGCGGAAATTTCGCCTAGTTCCGTGTGCACAATTATCGTTTTCTCATCAACTCTACATACACGACCGCATAGGATATTTGTATCACCGACAAACTGCGCAACATAACTGCTGGAAGGTTTGCGGTATACCTCACGAGGAGCATCGCACTGCTCAATGCGGCCAGAATTAAGGACCGCTATTTTATTTCCTAAACTCATTGCCTCGTGCTGGTCGTGAGTTACGTATAGGGCCGAAAAGCCGACACTCGCCTTAATCGAAAGCAATTCCTCTCGCAGTTGCTCTCGCACCTTCGCATCAACGTTTGAAAGCGGTTCGTCAAAGAGGATCAACGAACTGCGACCGACGATAGCCCGCGCTAGCGCGACCCGTTGCTGCTGTCCTCCGCTTAGTTGTGAGGGATACTGCTTCTCCAACGAATCTAGTCCGACGGCTTCCAACACTTCCATGACTCGGTCATGCGCCGCGCGGCCCTTTATTCCTGCCGCCCTTAAGGGATACGCGATGTTGTCCATGACAGACATGTGTGGCCAGAGCGCATAAGACTGGAAGATCATGCTGATCTCGCGTTCTTCTGGCGGAAGGAATATACTTTGTGAGGACGAGAATACTAGGCGTCCGGCAATTTCAATATCTCCCTCGTCGGGACGCTCCAAGCCGGCTACGCAGCGTAGCAATGTGGTCTTACCGCATCCCGATGGCCCGAGTAACACCAGAAGATCATCTTGTGAGACATCAAGCGAGACGTTATCGACGGGCTTGACAACACCTCCGTCCCTGCCTCCCCTTCTGTAGGACTTGGATAGATTTGTTATTCTTACAGCGGGTATCTCATTACCCACTGTGACAGCCCGCTCACTAATAATGGCAGTCTGCCGCGGCACCTGCATCAGCCCCATTCATTCGCCTCCAGATGATTGCACCCTTCCCCCACCAACACGAGTTGCTGATGGGGCGATGACCTGCGTTTTAGCGCATACCGAGCAGGGCCATGATTTCAGCCGCCTCAGCTTCGGATATTCCAAATTCAGGGGTTACGTAGTCTGAAGCGAACGGCAAGCAACCCGAAACATCTCCCAGTCCGGAGGAGGAAACTTCCGCACAAGCTATGCCCTGACCTTCCTCTGAAAGATACCACTCAAGAAAAATCTGGGCATTTTCTGGATTGGGAGCTTTGGCCGCTATTGCGATCGACGTTTCGTTGCCCAAGGTGGGCTGACCGACCGGAACGATTCCGATCGGAGCGTCTTGCTTAAGCAGAGCCGTAGCATGGGTCGCCGCTGGGGGGACAGCTATGTCCGCGGCGCCCGAAGCTACTGCTTGCGCAGCATCGACCCCTCCTTTCGCAATAGTGAGGTCCTGTTTCGCCAATGTAGTGAGAAACTCATCACCAAATGTTTCCCGGATATGGAAGGCCCACGACATATAGGTTTCCGCCGAACTTGGGTCCACAAGCGTGATTCTTCCCTTCCATTTCGGATCGAGAAGATCCGACCACGCCTTGGGAGATTCTTCTTCAGAAACGTTGTTCGTGTTGTAGAATATCAGACTTTCCGCAAAGACTGCCTTTGCATGGTTCTCGGTCTTGAGATCGTCTGGCCAATCATCATAAGCCTCTACGCCAGAAAGAGGCCTAAACCACTCGGGGTTCTCTTCGAAGACCACGGGGGTTGCGATGATTATAACGTCAGCGGCATTCACACCACTTACAGCCTCGTTGGCGAAGCGTGTTGCTAGATTTCCCGTAACTAATCGCAAAAGAGTGACGTCGATTTCAGGATATCGCTCGTTAAACCCTTCTGTTAACGCCTTAGAAACAGGTTCAGCGTGACTAGAATAAACGGTTAGTTCCCCCGATTGAGCGTAAACTGTCGTGCCCGTGGTCACAGTTAACATAGCGGGCATCGCGATAGCCATTAGTAGGCGCTGCGCGGCAAATTTCCTCGGCTGCATGCTCTTCCTCCTCACGCGTGAAATTACTTCACCTCGATAGTCAGTCGTATGACGAACGCCCCAACCGAAAGAAACTCCACGGCAGGGGCACCACGGGTCAACCACAAAATCGTATAATCCCATTGTTAGGCTTATAAGCCGTTGAACGTCTCGTCAAGCGTGTTATGTAAGCCACGCCTGACTTGCGGGACTGCTTCAATCCCTAGTGGGCAGACTGGTCCGCTGTGATGTCTACTAAGGAGGTGAGTCGTCGTATGTAGGGGGAGGAAGCAATGGCCAGCCTTGACAGCATTACGAAACCTTTGCCCGAAGCAGGGCGACTGGCCCGGATTGACGACCGTAGTCTATGGACATCGGGCAGCTCAAGGCGAAATCCTGCTTCATACATTGGGGAAGCCGTCTACGCGCGCTCCCGATACAAGACGCCCCACATGATCGCCCAGCGCACCCGTCCGGGCGCCGGGGCTTGCGACACGCCGTCCGTGCATAAGCAGCAGGTATATTTGGGGCGACGGGTCACGATCACCCGAACTGGGCAGGGACCACGTCGAGCCGCTCGGAGATACCCTCACCAATGCAGTGCAGACCACCGCCGCAGTGCAGACCAGCCTTTGGGGCTAGATTATCTCTTCGATCCGCGGCAGGTGCTTGAGGAGAGAACCATCGGTTAGTGCTGCAGGGTTTGGCCGACGTGGGATCGAGAAAGGAGGGCACAAGAGCGCCCGTGCTACGTTGCTCGCACAAACAGGATTCCCGAAGCGATACATGCTGGTGACTGAACGTAGGTCTATTTGACCAATGTCGCCTTGGCTGAGCTGCAAATAAGCTTCTTTAGCTTATTTCGTACTAGAAAACTGCTTATTCCCAGGACGATACATCGCGTCGGCATGGCAAGATATTTTACAGTACTGCTCCGAAATGCTTGATCGCAACCCTGTTCTATTTTTAGCATCTCGTTCAGACCCCAGGGTCAAATGCACCAGAGCGCTATGCGCCTCTTGGTATAGGGTACATCTCGAAATCGGCACCACCGAGTGTAAGCTCTTCGTTGGTGAAGCCGATTAGCTTTGAAGCGTAAGAGATCACTTGCTTCACCTCAACGCTGTTGGTGATATCGAGCTGCGCCAAGTCGATCTGGTCAAAGCTTAGTGCTCTAAGATCATGTGCCCTTGGTCCATTCATGACCGCGCCTTTGCCGTTCGTCTTCAGCGAGGCGATGACATGCAGGAGATAGGCATAATCGCCGTTCTTCGCGGGCGGCACGCCATAGCCAAAGCGGCCGAACTGGTCATTGGCTGGATTAATCCCCGTGCCCCACGCCTTGTCCGAGAAGGGCGGATTGGCGACGACGAAATCGAACGTCTTCAAGCCGCCCTCGGGGTTCTTGAAGTGGGGGCTTGAAAGCGTGTTGTCCCGCCAGATCTCCGCCGTCGGGCAATCATGCAGCACCATGTTCATCTTGGCCAGGGCGCGCGTGGCGACATCCTTTTCCTGACCATAGATGGTGATGCCATGCGGCGCTTCATCGCGCTTTCAGCAGCAGCGATCCCGAGCCGCAGGTAGGATCGTGAATCGTCTGGTCGGCGCTTTTCGATGCGCTGATGCCGATCGCCTTGGCCATGATCCGCGATACTTCGGCGGGCGTGTAGAACTGGCCCTTGCTCTTGCCCGACTCAGTCGCGAAGTGGCGCATGAGATATTCATAGGCGTCGCCGAGGATATCGTCACCTTCAGCGCGGTTCCTGCGGAAATCCAGCTCCGGGCGGTTGAAGATGGCAACGAGGTTGGAGAGGCGATCCACCATCTCCTTGCCGGTGCCGAGCTTCTCAGGATCGTTGAAATCGGCGACATCGATCACGCCCTTCAGGTCGTTGGCCTCGGCGAGCTTGGCGATGATGATGTTGATCTTCTCGCCAATCTCCTTGTCGCCTTTAAGCGCAACCATGTCGGCGAAGCTGCCGCCGGCGGGCACCTCGATTATGCCATTGGGATCGCCCGCATATTTGTCGGAAACGTATTTTACAAAGAGCAGCACCAGTACGTAGTCTTTGTATTGCGAGGCATCCATGCCGCCCCGCAATGCGTCGCAGCTTGCCCAAAGCTTGCTGTAGATTTCCGATTTTTTGACTGCCAACTTAATGCCCCGCAAATTCCTGGGCGAACATATCAGGGAGGGCAGATGGCGCAACCGGACTTAGGCCCGAACGTCAAAGTCAAATTCAGGCAATAAGCTTAACAAGCTTATTGCCTACCGGATAAATGGCCAGTGTATCCGGGCTTGTTCATGCTGATTCAATTAAGTGGTACGATTTCTGTCGTGGAATGACGAGAATTTCGGATGGAAAATGTCTTTTTCGAAACGGACTTTAGTCTGCCTAGCGAGGATAGATCTCGAAATCCCGTCCAAGCGACAGCTCATTGTTGGTGAAGCCGATTAGCTTTGAAGCGTAGGCAACAACTGTGCTGACATCACCTTCGCTGCCGCTGTCGATCTCTCGAACATCGATTTCATCGAAGCTCAAGCTGCGCCAAGCATCGATCATTGGTCCGTTCATGTTCATCGCCTCTTCAAACGATGCCGTGAGTGCGTCTTCAATGATCCATACAGTGTGAAGGTGAATGTTTGAGAGCTCCCCGTCGCAACGCCAATGCCTTGAGCCTTCGGCATCAAGGAACGCGGCAACGCGGGGAAGTCGAAGCTGATTGAAGCTTCGGTGGTAGTTCCTACCGATCAGCCTTCGAGAGATCAGATTATAAAGGTGATCAAACGCTTTCATCTCGAATGCGCCTCGGGAGAGGCCTTCGGCCTGTCGCCTTTGGCGACGTTGCGCTTCGTGTTCAAACGTAAGCGTTACAAAGTATGATTTAGTGCCGCGTGAAGCGTGTTCGAGGAACCAGCTCTTGAAGTATTCGGCATAGGCTTCATTGATACGATGTGGATTATTCATTTCCTTTCCAGGTAAACCGGAGCTCCGATTGCATCGGCTTTCCGGTAATTAGTGAAATCCTTCCACAGAGCTTCTGAAGCTTCTTTTCCAAAGCTTTCAAACCCGTCCAGGAAACGGTCCTGTCGGGTTTGCAGAAGATGAGGGAGGAGCGAGATCAGAGGATGACCGTCGTGGTCTGCGTATCCATCCGAAACTATTTATAGCGAGAGATGATGAAGCGCTCCCGCTGATAGTGGAATTTTTGGACTACTCCATTCGACGGTTGATCTTCACAGGCCATAGCCGGATCGGGTGTCGGTTTGAAGAGGCAACGCAATGAAGATCAGCACGCGGGAGCGGGTCCTTGGATGTTTGTTAGGCGGCGCATGTGGAGATGCTCTTGGAGCGCCTTTTGAATTCTCTTCACACGCAGAGATGATCATCAAGTGCGGCCCGCGCGGGGTGCAGGAGTTTTGGCCGAGATACGAGACTCTCGCCCGAGTGACCGACGAGACGCAGCTAATTCTATTCACCGTTGCGGGCTTGATCGAGAGCCGCCGTGATAAGTCGCTGAGCGAAGTTGAACACCTTCACGTCGCCTATTTGGCTTGGCTCTCCACGCAGGGCATAGCGAGTCCGCTTCTTCCTGATTTCCAAAACAGCTATGAGGCTCTGATCGATGTCATTGCTGCGCACGGCGATCGGGTGCCTAATGCCGAGACGATGGCGGCGCTGAGCGAAGCTAAAGAGCTAGGCCGATCAGCTGGTATCGTCGCTCCAGGAAATGGAGCGGTGGCAAGAGCTGCTCCTTTCGGACTCCTTTACAGCGCGACACCTCAAAGAGCCTACCATGCGGCCGTTGCTGATGCTCGCCTGACACATGACGATCCGCGTGGGTACATTGCGGCCGGAGCCTTCGCGATGATGATTGCCTGGGTCATGAAAGGGCACACAATTGCCATGGCGGTTGAACGATCACTTATGTTTCTGCGCCTTCAATCAGGTCACGAGCCCACGTTGCATGCCGTCATGAACGCACCATGGAAATGGTCAGATTTTTTTCAGCGTCCCGAATGGATCGGCTTCGGATGGACAGCTGATGACGCTCTCGCCATTACTGTCAATGCAGTTCTTACAACCAACTCGCTTCACGATGCAGTTGCGGCGGCGGCTAATCATAACGGAGACAGCGATACCACGGCCTCGATGGCAGGCAATCTTGCTGGAGCTCTTTACGGTGCGCGAGCAGTCCCAGGTCAGTGGCTGGAAAAGGTGGAGCTCCGGAAGGAAATAATCAGCTCAGCGAGGCTTTTGTGCTCGTACATAGCCGAGTGTTCCCGCTGTTTTAGCCATGACGAGCTCCACCCAGGCATTTAATTTCCCGCAATTTAAATTATCTCTCTAAGCGGTGTGATTTCGTCGGTAGGTGGACCTTTTCCTTCATCAAGGTACCAGAAGTACCCGTTCACTGCCGAGGATCGCCACAACCCTCAAATGACAACACAATCGTCTTCATTAAAGTCGGCGATATCTCGCGACATTCCGATTACAATGTCCATGCTCCTCTCAGGTAGAAGAATGCGACCAAGGCGCGGTGGATTGCGTCTGCCCTCATCGCAACTTCATCTGCCTTCTTCGTTTCGCTGCAAGAGCGGGAAAGCGAGTCAACCAATGTTCACTGATCCGATCCAATGGGCCCGAGTCCGGCACCGGGTGGCTGAGGGTGAATCGATCAGGGGAGTATCTCGGGCGGAGGGAGTAAGCCGCAACAGCATTCGGAAGATGCTGCGGCGCGACCAGCCCTCCCGCTATGTTCGCCCGACACGATCAAGGTTGATTAGTGATCATGAGCACTTGATCGATATTATGCTCGCAGAGGATGAGACCCGTCCACAATGCGACCGCAGAAGCGTCGCCTGTATTTTCCGCATTCTGCGGGATCAGCATAGTTTCGGCGGAGGCTACGATTGCGTTCGTCGATACTGCCGCAGCGTGCAAGTCCCTGAGATAAGCTTTGTGGTTAGGCCGGCCGCTGATATCGAATCTGCAGACAGCCTGGGCGTCCTTAGGTCGCCACGTGCTTACCGGCTCGATCCCCATGCCCTGCCAGGATCAGCCAGAATAGCGCTACGCCTTCATCGCGACCGCCGGTCGGAGCGCGCAGCCGAAGTGGCAAACTGGATCGATCGACTGCGCGGAGACCGCCTGGAACTGCCCTTACGCGGAGACCCGGACACCGTCGCTCGGCTCCTCCGCAGCGTCCACGATCCGCGAAGCCGGCAGCGCAATCGAGCCGTCACAGTGTTGGCGCATGAACAAGGCTTTCCCATTAAGCAGATCAGCGCCTACCTTGGTCTAAGCCGCAACACATCTCGCCGCTATCTGCGGACATATCGGGAAGCAGGCGTCGAACGACTTATGGCGCCAATGACGCGAGGGCCACTGAAGGCCGAAAGTGAAGTTCTGAAGACAGCGGTTTTCCGTCTCCTACATGAGCCGCCGAAAGATCACGGGGTTAATCGAACGTCTTGGATTATGCGTGATCTAAGGGCGACACTTGAACGCCAAGGCTTTCCGGCCTGCTTGCATGTCCTTCGCCAGATAATCCAAGAGGCTGGCTGGAAGTGGCGAAAGGCGAGAACTGTCCTAACCTCGCAAGATCCGGCCTATCGTGAAAAGCTCGCCGCAGTTCAAACGATATTGTCGAATCTGGCGTCAGACGAGGCCTTCTTCTCAATCGACGAGTTTGGTCCTTTCGCCGTCAGGATGAAACAGGGACTGATGCTCGATCCGCCCGGCCCTCACCGGGTGGTACCGCAATGGCAGAAGTCCAAAGGCTGCATGATCATGACAGCCGCCCTGGAACTGAGCGGTAACCAGGTCACGCACTTCTACAGCGATAAGAAAAACACGACCGAGATGATTCGAATGATGGATGTCCTGCTCGAAAGGTATGCAGATCGCCGCACGCTTTATCTTTCATGGGACGCGGCCTCGTGGCACGTCTCTAAGAAGCTAAAGCAACGGATAACTGAGCATAACCTGACAATAGAGGCATCTGGCCTGCCTCGAGTGGAAACTGCACCACTCCCGTCCGGCGCACAGTTCCTCAACGTCATAGAGTCTGTGTTCAGTGGGATGTCCCGTGCCGTAATCCACAACAGCAATTACCAATCCGTCGACGCTGCTCGTGCTGCGATCGACCTCTATTTCGCCGCCCGGAATCAGCAATTCCGGGACAATCCCAAGCGCGCCGGCAACCGCATCTGGGGCGACGAGCGCGTGCCACCGGCCTTTTTGGACAGCAACAACTGCAAGGACCCGACTTGGCGATGACTTATGCCGTCTGAACGCGCGACCCTTAAACGGGCGATCCTTAGCCTTCGATAGGGACCGGAGGCTTACTCTACGCGCCTGGACGTTAACACAGTCCCTACCGAGAGGGCCTACAATCTCCCACGAATTCAAGACTGTCGGCCTGAGCGAAATATCCCCTGAATACAAATACGAGCTGCTTTCCTTTGTAAACTTCTGTGCTCGTGTTTTGGGAGTTTAGCAGAAATACCTCTGACCCCACTGCCGGGCCTTCTATCTCGTTCAGATCCTCTATATTAGAGTCGTTATCGCTATCATCGAGATACCAGTACTGCGGTGCATAGTTAGCTACCTTAAAAGTGCAAAGCGTATCTTGCGGCATACTTTGAAAGTCGGCCCAACCGTCCGAATTCGTTAATGACACGTCGGCTGTGGTCGAACAAAATGCTAAGTGCCGCCCGTCCAATTTTATAGATCCACCGGCCCCAACATCTAAGAAGAAGCTGTTTTGCCAGATGTCGCCAAACTCATTGCAATCACCCTCAACAGCAAAGCGGCCGTCTCTGACCTTGGTGACAGACGCGGCTACACAGGAGACCTCAGGGTAAGCATATGAATTGCCGGAATTTGACACCTCAAACTCGACCATCTCCAATTCATTGGCGATGAGAGCTTTGCATTGTTGCTTGTCTGGCAGGTAGGCGCCATCGGCTAAGGGCAACGCTTCGGCGTGTGCCGTAATGACCTGTGCAGACAAGACTAGGAAGGTGGCGACCGTCAGCCTCAAGATTTCAGCTCCATGTCTCGTTCCTTCTTGCATGCGTTCTCTCGTACGCTACAAACAATCCTTCTCACTAATCAAATACATCAGCTTGTTCCGCGCCGTTTGCCGTGGCGCTTGCCACAGAAGCAACAGCGGATTTGCTGACCTCGTAAACGTCTTTACTCATGGATGGGTTTTTGAAAAGCAACGCCAGGAACTTGCCTTGGTAATTCGCATCCAAGTGGCCCACCATTGCGGAGTAAGCCTGCTCGCAATGGTCTGGGATGTTCAACTCCGACATCTTGCCTTGGAATTCCGCGATGGGCTGGGTGAGTTTTCCCTTCCCAATACGGGCAAAAACTGCTGCGGATAATATCCTGTTTCCATGGATCAGAGTTCCCCAAGCAAACCCACTTTTCTTGCTTATGGTTTTCTTTTTTTGGTCAATCCACCGGTCAACTGCCCTCTGAACGAGAGTTGCGTTGAAGGCCGTAGCACCACTCGTCGAAGGGTTGAATAGCGCGATGTATGGGGTCTTCTTTAGATCGAGGAAGAAGCGCCCGATACCTGTCTTTACGCTGACAGCCATGGAAGAGTCTGCAGACGCACACGCTAGTGCTGTCGTTACCTCTAGGAGTTCGCACGAAGCGGGTGACGGCTGCGAAGCCTCACTTCGGAGAAACTGATAATCGATGCCCTCGATACGCATTTCTTGCTGGAGCCGCGTTTGTTCAGGATCGTGCGCGACGAAGTCCCTCGCCTCTACCCGGTTCTGGAGATTGTTCGTGCGCGTCACCTTGGCCCCAAATCTGCAGGTGCGTCGTCCAGCAAAATCACTCTGATCGGCACCCGAACCCGTCCCAGACTTTCTTCGTCTTCGACGCGCCCCAATGTGCTGACGGTCTGGGCCCCATTTACAATGGACGCCCCTTTGAGCTGGAAGTTCCCCGAAGCCTTAGACCCAATAGCTTTGGGGGCTCGCACGGCGGCATCGGCAATTAGGGTCACTCCGTTGTTGAAATACCAAAAATGATCCGGATCGTTCAGTGCCGTCTCTCGGATCTGTAGGTTCACGTCAGTAGTGCCAAGTGCGTGTCGAATGTTCTTTGCAACCAAGCGCCGGCCAAAAACTGTCCACCATTCCTTTAGCTGAAGCCCATCTATGACGCCGAAATATGCAATTTCCGGATCCGAAACTTTTGACCAGTCGAGCAAACTTGCTTCAAGCGTAATGCCCTCAACCGAACTATCCGACGCTAATGATGCGTAGACCTCTGCCAAGCCTAACACCGTGCTGGAAACCAGTGCATCGGTGTCGTCGACGTCTTGACCGTTTAGCTCTTGCAGTAGTCGGTCCAGATTGGCGGTGCCGTGCTTTGCGATTTGGCTCGCACCAGTCGAGATGAGAACAACTTCGACAGTTGTTCCGGGCACGTCAAGCGCGTGGCCAATCGCCTGTAAGCGGGGACGGAGCTTCAGCGCAAAGTTGTCTTCTTCTTGCTCGAAGATGTCTTTGACGCCATTGGCAAAAACGGCGATGTCGGCAGCACTTGGCTCTCCGCTGCCGGCTGTAATCCACTTCGACTGCGCTATCACGACACGATTTTCTGTGTGGTCAATGAATGCCGCGTCAATCCCATCATCGTCAGAACCGTCCCAGACAGACTTGGCAGCATCTTCCGGCGTGCAGCCAACCGTCATCACCAGCGCGTAAGCGGCCAAGCACCTACTTAACAACTTAGGTTCCCGTTCCTGGTCCGTCGGACTGATGTCAGACAGATCCAGATACTTCTCGAAGAGGTTCAGGAGTTTGGCCTTGATCTGGCGTACTTTCAATGAAGACACAGACAACTCCTTCGGATCGAACATGGAGATTATTAAAGAGGCGCGGATGGTGGGTCTAAGACTCCAATGAGATCGATGCAATACTACTGCGGGGTTGCTCCACCGAATATTATGGAAAGTAGCATTTTCCATGATCGCGGCGCGATCAACATCGCGCAGGCGTTCGAAAGCCCGCCCTCGATGTGCTCGATTTCTGGGACCCGCTTTATAGCCGTGGCCGGGACGAGTTGATCCTTGACCCGGATGAATTCTATATCCTCGTCTCGGATGAAGCGGTGCATGTGCCGCCCACCCATGCCGCCGAAATGGTGCCGTTCGATCCCTTGGTGGGTGAGTTCCGCGTTCACTATGCCGGGTTTTTCGACCCCGGTTTCGGCCACTCCCCTGCCGGCGGCACCGGCAGCCGCGCCGTGCTCGAAGTGCGCAGCCGCGAAGTGCCATTCCTGCTTGGCCACCGCCAGACCATTGGCCGGCTGGTTTATGAACGGCTCGCCGAAGCACCCGACCGGCTCTACGGGTCGGCGCTGGGTTCCAACTATCAGGCGCAGACGCTCAAGCTGTCCAAGCACTTCAAGCCATTTGCGGGGTAAAGCGGCAGCTAAAGCGAGACGTTCCCAAGGCCGATGCGAAGCATGCCGAAAGCAAAAACGAGGCAAGCTTTGCCTCTTTTGCCCATCCGCCCACGCTCCCGCTTGACGCCTCCCCCGATTTCCCGCATCTATCCGGCGCAGGCGGGTGTAGCTCAATGGTAGAGCAGAAGCTTCCCAAGCTTACGACGAGGGTTCGATTCCCTTCACCCGCTCCATTGCCCAACGCCCAGTCACATCACTGGTTGGGAGAGGCTCTTGCGAGCCGCTCCTGTGCGAGGCTGCTTAGAGAGCGCTTCGATAGATGGATAGGATATCGGGCAGTTCCAGAGCGCGCGGATTGTTGTCGATCAGGCGCTTGATGGCGAAGGCTTCTTCGGCCCAGACCGGCAGATCATGCTCGGCTGCGCCGTGATGGGACAGGCGCATTTCGAGGCCTAGCGCTTTGCACCAGGCGAGGCTATCCGCCGCAATTGCTTGTGCCTCCAGATTGCCGGACATGCCCAGTGCACGGGCGATGGCCTCGGTTTTCTCCGCTCGAACCGGCGCGTTGAACGCGAGTACATGCGGGAAGATGATCGCGTTGGCGAGGCCATGCGGCAGCTTCAGGCGCGTGCCCAGGGGGTAGGCCAGCGCGTGGCCACCAGCGGTGTTCACAGGCCCAAGGCAGATGCCGCCATAATAGGAGGCCAGCATCATGCCGGCCCGCGCTTCGGTGTCCCGACCATCGGCAACGGCGCGCGCCAAATAGCGGCCAACCAGCGAGATGCCGAGGCTGGCATAGCCATCGATCAGGGGATGCGCCTTGATATTGGTGAAGGCTTCCACGCAATGAGCCAGCGCATCGACGCCGGTAGCTGCGGTGACAGCGGCGGGAACCGAATAGGTCAGCTCCGGATCGAGAACGGCGATATCGGCCAGCATGAACTGGCTTTCGATCGCTATCTTGGCCAGGGTTTCGGGGTTGGTCACCAGAGAGCGGATGCCCGCTTCCGAGCCGGTTCCCGAAGTTGTCGGAACCTGTGCAAGCGCCGTGCGGCGGCCTTGCACCTTGCCCACGCCCACCACGTCCGCGATGGTCTGTTCGCTGTCCCAGAGAACGGCAACCAGCTTTGCCACGTCCATCACCGAACCGCCGCCCAGCCCGATCACAAGGTCGGGGCGGAACGCGCGGGCGGCTGCGAGAACGGCTTCCACGGCCGGTAAATCCGGCTCGGGGGGTAGGTCGATAAAGATTTCCACCGCACCGGCAAGCCCGATTCGCTCGACAAAGCCGGCAGTGGGCGCCATGGCGACCACGAAGACCCGCTCATAGGCAGCGGCCCAATCGGCCAGGCGCGCGATCGCGCCAGCCCCGATTTCAAGGCGAGCAGGCTGCAGCAGCGTGATCGGACGGGCCATGGAAAGGGGAGTGTCAGACATTGTCCTGCCCCTCCAGCTCGATCATTTTGGCCCAGACGGTGTCGATCTCTGCCTGGCCTAGCTCGACCAGTGGCGGCCGGACGCGGGTCCAGCCGGGGTGATTGCGGCGGCGGGCCAGCATCGCCTTGATGGTGGGCAATTGCACATAGGCGTTGGAAAGGTCGCGCCAGGCGTTGATGCGTTCCTGGGCTTTTTCGACCAAATCTGCTTTTTCCGGCTCGTTCCAGTGATCGAAAACCACGCGGAGATGCCTGCCGATCAGGTTGGAACTGGAGGTGATGCACCCGGCTCCACCGGTGCGCAGCAGTGGAAGCATGAACGGATCTGCACCAGCAAGCACGGAAAATGCTTCGAAGCTGCTTGCAAATTGCTGCATGCTTTCGAGCTTGCCGGAGCTGTCCTTGATGCCGACGACGATGCCGGGGAAGGCCTCGAGCAGACGGCCGACGAGTTCGACCGAGAGCCCCACCTGGGCGATGGGCGGAATGTGGTACAGCACGACCCGCAGATCGTCGCGACCGACGCCTTCGATCGCCTCGGCGTAAAAGCGGAAGAGGCCCTCGTCGCTGACGCCCTTGTAGTAGAAGGGCGGCAGGACGACCGTCGCCTTGACGCCAGCCTCGACGGCGTGGCGCATCAGGGTCACCGTATCGGCGACATTGGTCTGCGAGGTGCCGGGCAGCAGGCGCTGGGGATCGATGCCAGCTTCGATGACCTTGTCCAGCAAGGCTTGGCGCTGGCTCAGGCTGAAGGAATTGGCTTCACCGGTGGTACCGAGCAGGGCGAGGCCGTCACAACCTTCTTCGATCAGCGCCTTGGCGTGAGCGGCAAAAGCAGCGTGGTCGGGCGTTCCGTCTTCGAGCACCGGCGTGGCGGAGGCGCAGAAGACGCCGTGGATCGGGAGCTTGGTCGCTGGATTCATGATTTCCTCCCGGCGGCCAGGCGGCGCGCATAGGCAATGGCTTCGTTCATATTGGTGTGGTTGGCCTTGCCGGTGCCGGCAATGTCGAATGCGGTGCCGTGATCGACCGAAGTGCGGTCGATTGGCAGGCCGAGCGAGACGTTGACCGCGGTGTCGAAGGCGACGAGCTTGATCGGGATATGGCCCTGGTCGTGGTATTGGGCGATGACCAGGTCGAAGGCGCCGTTATAGGCACGATAGTAAAGCGTGTCGGCCGAGATCGGACCCTGCACGTCGATGCCTTCGGCGCGGGCCATTGCGACGGCCGGCACGACCTGGACGTCATCTTCAGTGCCGAACAGTCCGTTTTCGCCGCAGTGGGGATTTATGCCGGCAACGGCGATGCGCGGGTTGGCATAGCCGATACGCTTGAGGTGGTCATTGCCGGCGCGGATGGTGGCAAGGATGCGCTCGGGCGTGGCGCGGTCGATGGCGGTCTTGAGCGAAACGTGGGTCGAGACATGGATGACCTTGAGACGCTCGGATGCCAGCAGCATGAAAGCCGATTTCTGTCCGGTGAGTGCGGTAAGCATGCCGGTGTGGCCGTCGTAATGATGGCCAGCAAGGTTGAGCGCTTCCTTGTTGATCGGCGCGGTGACAATGCAGCCGATTTTGCCGGCTTCGGCGTCGCGCACGGCCTTTTCGATGAAGCGAAAGGCGGCGTCGCCGGCGCGCGGGTCGAGCTTGCCCCAGGGCAATGGCCCGCCTTCGATTGGCAGGTCCTCGACCAACCCGTCAAGCGCGACATCGGCGCCGGTTGCAGCGACGGCAAGGTCGAGCGTGGCACGATTGCCGTAGATGCGCGTGCGGGCGCGGTGTTCCGGGCTCATTTCCGCCAGCGCTCGAACCGCGATCTCGGGGCCGACGCCGGCCGGGTCGCCCATGGTGATGCCAATGATGTCGCTCAATTGTTTTCTCCGTCGATCCATCCCTTGGGGAGACGGACATATTTGATGGCGCGCCGGAAATAGGTGTAGGCGACGTGGATCGCGCCGTCCGGACCTTCCAGCAGGTAGGGATAGGACAGCTCCTTGTTACGGCCATCGAGCGAATTGTTCGCAAGGCACGTACCGGGGCTGTTATCGATGATGCGGCGAAGCGGGAAAGTGCGGCCCCCGTCGGTGGAAACGCCTAGCGTCAGCGGCGCCCGCGGAACGCCCCAGATCGGCGAGCAACCACCGGTCGCGTCAGGGCGATCATCGCCCTCCTCGATCTCGTCATAAAGCGAAACGCGCCGGTCGCTGGAGGTTGCGGCCGAGGCCGGATTGCACACCATGGCGAGCCGGCCGTCGGCCAGGCGCACGACGTTGATCGATGAATTATTGTTGGGCACGTCGGTGGCTTCGGGTGCCGACCAGGTGATGCCGCCATCAAGACTTTCCGAACGATGCACGAAATCGGACTGGCGGCGCCGGTAGAAGGCAACCATGTGCTCGCCATCGAGCGGCACGATGGTCATGTGGACCGAGCCTATCGAGCCGGGCACCTCCGACAGTGACCAGGTCTTGCCATCGTCATGACTGACGGCGACGCCGGCCGTGTCGTGGCTGCCGTTCCAGCGCTGGCCCGGACGCGAAATGCAGCGGAAAACCGGCATCATCCATGCGCCATCGGTGCGACGGACAAAGCGTCCGCGCACGAAGGTGCCAAGGGGCAGATCGATCAAGCGGGGCTCGGAACTGCGGAGCGCGCCATTCTCAAATGATATTTCGCGCTCGCGCAGCAGGCATTCATCCTGATTGCCGGCCGGCTGGGCGGTATGGACCAGATGCCAGCGGCCTTGAGCGTTGCGCGTCAAGACGGGGTTTTGTTCGCTTCGCTCGGGATCATCGCTGAGACGCACCGGTGCGCTCCAACTATCCGCACCCACCGGGAGGGTGGACCCGTAGATCGAGATATCGGACTTGCCCTCGAGGGTGCCGCCGAACCACAGGCAGGCCAAGGTTCCATCATCGAGCTGCTCGATGAAGGCGGCATGATTCTGCACCATCGGGGAAGGCAGATAGGCCTCCATGAGCCCAGCTTCATTGGGCACGATCTGCCCTGTCATCCGCGCTGCAATTTCGTCCGGAGTCATGTCTCCCCCTGTCGTTTGGCTGCGGCAAACTCGACGGCAAACCCCATGTTGTCAAGTTATTATTACCGCCGGCACAGAACTAAAAGCGCAACTAGTATAAAAATAGTCGTTTAGTTTTCGAGTGTTAGCCTCCGCACACGGAAGGATGTCCGGCGAATTTCGAAAAATGTTTGACAACTATATACCTGCGCTAGATAGTGCCGGCCACGGGTGAACCACGATTTTTTCCGCACACCCCGAGGAAACGGATGAGCGCTCAGCAGCGGTGCTCACGTCTCGTTACGCTGCAAAGGGAGGTTGAATTGATATTCAAGCATGTTCTGGTCGCCGCCTTGCTGGCTTCGACCGCCGTCGCACCGGCGATGGCCCAATCAGACACCGACATCACTGTCGTTCTCAGTGAAGAACTCGACCTAGTCGAGCCCTGCATGGCGACCCGTTCCAATATCGGGCGTGTCATCATGCAGAACATCAGCGAGACGCTGACCGAGCTCGACGTACGCGGCGATACCGGCCTGATGCCGCGCCTGGCCGAAAGCTGGGAAGACAAGGGCGACGGCACCTGGCAGTTCAAACTGCGCGAGGGTGTTACCTTCTCGGACGGCAGCACGTTCGATGCAGCCGACGTGAAGCACTCGTTCGATCGCGTGTTCAGCGAAGAGATGACCTGCGAAAGTGCCCGCTACTTCGCCGACACCGAGCTCACCTTCAATGTGGTCGATGACCACACCATCGACGTGAAGGCCGAACCGGCACAGCCGATTTTGCCGCTGCTTATGTCGCTCGTCACCATCGTGCCGTCGGAAACCCCGATGGAATTCGTGCGTGACCCGATCGGCACCGGCCCATACGTCATGAGCGATTGGACCGCCGGCCAGCAGATCGTGCTGACCCGCCGCGACGATTACTGGGGTGAAGCTCCAGCCGTGACTTCGGCAACCTATCTGTTCCGCTCCGAACCAGCGGTTCGTGCGGCCATGGTCGAAACCGGCGAGGCCGATATCGCGCCGCAGATCACCGAAGTGGAAGCCACCAATCCGGCAACCGACTTCACCTATCCAAACTCGGAAACCGTCTACCTGCGCATCGACCAGACCGTCGAGCCGATGGGTGACCTGCGCGTTCGCAAGGCCCTCAACGCCGCCATCGACCGCGAAGCCTTTATCGGCACCGTGCTCGCTGCAGGCACCGAGCTTGCAACCGCCATGGTCCCGCCGACCACGCTCGGCTGGAACCCGGACCTGGAGCCACATCCCTATGATCCGGAACAGGCGAAAGCCTGGCTGGCGGAAGCTGAAGCCGACGGCGTAAACGTCAAGGCACCGGTCGAAGTCATCGCCCGGACCGAGAACTTCCCGCACGTCACCGAAGTGGGTGAGGCGCTGGTGCAGATGCTCAATGAAGTCGGGTTCAACGCATCCCTGCGCATGGTGGAAGTGGCCGAGCACGAGCAGTATTACTCCAAGCCATACCCAGAAGGCCGTCCTGCACAGCTCGTGGTTGCCCAGCATGACAACTCGCGCGGCGACCCGGTATTCTCGATGTACTTCAAGTACCATAGCGAGGGCACCCAGTCGGGCGTCAACGACCCCAAGGCCGACGAGCTGATCGAGAAGGCCACGGCTGCAACGGACGCCGAACGCGCCGCGCTATGGTCCGAGCTCTTCGCCTATGTGCATGACGAGATCGTTGCCGATGCCCTGCTGTTCCACATGGTTGGCCACAGCCGGGTCAGCGAGCGCCTCGACTTCACCCCGACCATTGCGACCAACCAGCAGTTGCAGCTCGCCGGGATCGGCTTCAAGTAAGGCTCTCCGGGGTCCACACTCTTGCGATGCCGGGCTGGTCCCGGCATCGCGTCACTTTTTTCAAACGGATGATCGGCAATGACCAAACTGATCTCGCAGCGCGCCATCGCCAGCTTGCTGTCGCTCCTGGGCCTGCTCGTGCTGGTCTTCTTCCTGTCCCGGCTGACCGGTGATCCGGCGGCGCTGTTTCTGCCGATCGACGCCACCGAAGAGATGAAGGCGCAGTTCCGCGCGATCAACGGGCTCGACCTGCCGCTGATCGAGCAGTTCGGCCGCTATGTCTGGGACTTCATCCATCTCGATTTCGGCGAGTCCCTGCGCAAGGCGCGGCCCGCCATTGACGTGGTGCTGGAAGCCTATGCCTGGACCTTCCCCCTGGCACTGATCACCATGGCGCTGGTCATTGTGGCCTCGATTGTGCTGGGCGCGCTGGCCGCGTTCAATGTCGGCGGCTTTTTTGATCGGCTGGTCTCCATTGTCTCGCTGATCGGCGCTTCCGCGCCCGATTTCTGGATTGCCATTGTCGCCATCGTGATCTTCTCGATCAATTTGGCCTGGCTGCCCACCTCCGGGGTCGGCACGCCCTGGCACTGGATCATGCCCATCGGCGTGCTCTTCATTCGCCCCTTCGGGCTTATCGTGCAGGTGGTGCGCGGCTCCATGCTCGCTGCCCTGACTGCACCCTATGTCAAGACTGCCCGCGCCAAAGGTGTGCGTAACTTGCCGATCATCTTCGTTCATACGCTGCGCAATGCCATGCTTCCTGTGATCACCGTCATCGGCGACCAGGCGGCCGCCATGCTCAACGGCGCGGTGATCGTGGAGACCATTTTCGGCTTTCCCGGCATTGGCAAACTTATGATCGACTCCATCCTCCAGCGCGATTTCAATGTCGTTCTGGCCGCCATCATGGTGACTGCCATCGCCATTTTCCTGATGAACATCCTGATCGACATCGCCTATGGCCTGCTCGATCCCCGCATTCGGCATTGAGGCGCGGCACCATGTCAGATCTGTCCACCGTCACCCCTGCCCCCAGCGAAAAGCAGCGCACCTGGCCCCTCGTCTCCATGCTTTGGCGCGACAAGCTGGCCTTCGTTTCGGCGCTCGTGCTGGTCGTCATCGTCCTGTTCGCGATCTTTGGACCCATGCTGCTGGGTGATCTGGCCACCAGCCAGAATCTGCGCGGCCGCAACAGCCCGCCCTTCGATCTGGCGCGCGGCTGGGCCTTCATCCTGGGCGGGGACTCGCTCGGCCGACCCATGCTCGCCCGTCTCATCGTCGCGGCGCGCAGCACCATGCTGGTTGCTGCCGGCACCGTGGCAGTGGCGATGATCGTGGGCGCCACGCTGGGGCTGCTCGCCGGCTATCTGGGCAAGCACGTCTCACAGGCCATCATGCGCCTGGCGGACGTCATCATGTCCTTCCCATCGCTGCTGATCGCGGTGATCGTGCTTTATGTCCTGGGACCTTCGATCCCCAACATGATCCTGGTCCTCGCCATTACGCGCATCCCGATCTATCTGCGCACCACGCGGGCCGAAGTGCTCGAAGTGCGCCAGCGCATGTTCGTGCAGGCCGCCGTGGTCATGGGCGCCTCCAATGGCCGCATCATCCTGCGCCACATCCTGCCGGTTGTCGCGCCGACGCTGGTCACCATCGCAACGCTGGATTTTGCCTTCGTCATGCTGGCGGAATCCTCGCTGTCCTTCCTGGGCATCGGCATCCAGCCGCCCGATATCACCTGGGGCCTGATGGTCAGCCAGGGACGGCCTTACCTCACGACCGCCTGGTGGCTGGCGTTCTGGCCGGGCCTGCTGATCGTCATCACGACGCTGTCGCTCAATCTGTTGTCGAACTGGATGCGCGTGGCACTCGATCCCGCCCAGCGCTGGCGCCTCGAAGCGCGGAGTACTGCCAATGGCTGACGCCCTGCTCTCCGTCCAAAACCTGTCGGTGGATTTCCACACCGTACGCGGCACGGTCCACGCTGTCCGCAACGTGTCCTGGAGCATCAACCGCGGCGAGACCCTGGCCGTGCTCGGCGAAAGCGGCTCGGGCAAGTCCGTCTCCGCTTCGGCGGTGATGAACATCCTCGACATTCCGCCTGCGCAGATCGTGGGTGGCGAAATCCTGTTCGAGGGCAAGAACCTGCTTGCCATGAGCAACGAGCAGCGCCGCGCCATCAACGGCAAGCGCATCGCCATGATTTTCCAGGACCCGCTGAGCCATCTCAATCCGGTCTACCCGGTGGGCTGGCAAATCAGCGAAATGATGACTGCCCATGGCCGTCCGGCCGACGAGGCGCGTGCGCGCACCCTGGAGCTGCTGGGTCGCGTCGGTATTCCGGAACCGGAAAATGCCGTTCGCAAATATCCCCATCAGTTCTCCGGCGGTCAGCGCCAGCGGCTGATGATCGCCATGGCGCTTGCGCTGAAGCCTGACATCCTGATCGCGGACGAGCCGACCACCGCGCTGGACGTGACGATCCAAGCCGATGTGCTGGCCCTGCTCAAGGAATTGCAGGCCGAAACGGGCATGGGGCTGGTGCTGATCACGCATGATCTGGGCGTCGTCGCTGAGATCGCGGACCGCGTGGTGGTGATGAGCAATGGGGAGATCGTCGAACAGGGTTCGGTGCGCGACGTCTATCACGCGCCCCAGCACCCCTATACGCAGAAGCTGATTGCGGCGGCGCCGGGCAAGGGCGATATCCGTATCCTCGCCCCGGACCTGCCGGTGCTGCTCGAAGCGCGCAAATTGTGCAAGGTCTATGGTCGCTTCACCGCGCTTCAGGACGTATCCATAACCCTGGCCCGGGGGCAGAGCCTTGCGGTGGTCGGCGAAAGCGGTTCTGGCAAATCCACCCTGGCCCGTTCGATCCTGCGCCTCGAAGAGGCGGATAGCGGGGAGGCGTTCTGGAAGGGACAGGATCTTCTCAAGATGAGCCATCGTGAACTGCTCGGCGTCCGCCGGCAGATCCAGATGGTGTTCCAGGACCCCACCCAGTCGCTCAATCCGCGCATGTCGGTGTATCAGCTGATATCGGAAGGCTGGGATATCCATAATCTGGTGCCCGACCGCGCCCAACGCCAGCAGCGCGTGCGTGAATTGCTCGAACAGGTGGGGCTCAGCGCCGAGCATGCCACGCGCTACCCGCACCAGTTCTCCGGTGGCCAGCGCCAGCGCATCGCCATCGCCCGCGCCCTGGCGCTAGAGCCTGAACTCATCATCTGCGACGAAGCGGTGTCGGCGCTCGACGTGTCGATCCAGGCGCAGGTCATTGCCCTGCTCGATGACCTTCGTCAGCGGCTTGGCATCTCGTTCCTGTTCATCGCCCATGATCTGGGCGTGGTGCGTGATTTTGCCGATACGGTGATCGTGATGAAATCGGGGGAGATCGTCGAGCGCGGACCGACCGAGCAGATCTTTTCGGCGCCGAGCCATCCCTATACGCAGCGCCTGCTGGCGGCGGCGCTCGATCCCGACCCCGATGTTCAGGCGAAACGGCGAATTGCGCTGGCGCAGGCATGACGCGCCTCGCCGTCATTGCCGATGACTTGACGGGGGCGCTCGACGCCAGCGCGCCCTTTGCCATGCGTGGGTTCGCAACCGTCGTTGCCCTCTCGCCCGCGGCCCTGAGCGAGGCCCTGTCGGGCGGTGCCGACGTGGTCGGCGTGTCAACCGATAGCCGCGAGATCGCACCCGAGGCAGCCCACGCCGCTGTGGCCGATGTCGTCGCGCAATTGCCGCCCGGAATTGCCATTTTCAAGAAGGTGGATTCCCGTCTCAAGGGCAATATTGGCGCGGAACTCGATGCTATCCCGCACGAACGCGCCCTCGTGGTTCCAGCAATTCCAGCATTCGGGCGGGTGGTGCAGAATGGCCAGCTCACCGGATTTGGCGTTGCGCACCCCATCGACATTGCCTCGCGGCTGGGTGTCCATGCCGACCGGGCAAGCGTTCCCGACGTGACGAGCCAGGACGACATCGACGCGGCGGTCCAATCCAGCGCGCGTGACCTGCTGGTCGGCGCTCGCGGCCTTGCTGAGGCGGTGGCGCACAGCTGGGCCGGTCAGTCGCAGCCGGCACCGACCCTCGACAGGACGGCACCCGTCATCCTGGCCATTGGCTCCACCGACCCAATTACGCTGGCGCAAGTCTCCGCCTTGCGTGACGCGCTGCCCGAGATGGATTTTGTCGACGCGCCAAACGGGATCGCGGCAACGGAGGCGAGAGCGCTGGCGCCCTTTACCCTGCTGCAGGCCACTCCGGGACACGAGCAAGCCAGTGCGGCCGTCGTGGCTCGTAATCTGGCGGCCTCGGTTGATCGTCTATCGCCCCCACCAGGCACTTTGATGGTTCTTTCCGGTGGCGCTACGGCGCAGGCCATTCTTGAGGCGCTCGGCATCGGTCATGTGACCCTGCTGGGCGAAGCGCTGCCGGGGCTGCCTATTGCCCGGGCCGGTGGTTTCACCATAATCACGAAGTCTGGCGGCTTTGGCGACAGCGACACTTTGGTGCGCCTGCTCGCTTTCAGCAGCGGGCACGAACGGGAGTGACACGAGCAGTGATGTCGGACAGTCTCAATGCACGCCGCAGCCTTTCCGACGCGGTGTTCGACCGTATGTTGCGGGCCATCAAGTCGGGCGCCTATGCCGTCGATGAACGCCTGCCCACCGAGCATACGCTAGCGAGCGAGTTCCAGGTGTCGCGTCCGGTCGTGCGCGACGCGCTACAACGGCTGCGCGACCAGGGGCTGATCTATTCCCGCCGCGGCGCCGGCAGCTTCGTGCGAGACCATGGCCTGCGCGAACCGCTCGGCTTTGGGCAGATGGAAAACCTGTCAGATCTGCAGCATTGCTACGATTTCCGCCTGACCATCGAGCCGGAAGCCGCGGCGATGGCCGCACATCGCCGGACCGACAATGCGCTGAAAGAGATCAAATCCGCGCTCGATCTCCTGCGCGATGCAACAAACCGGCAATCGCACCGGGCCGACGCCGACTTCATGTTCCACCTAGCCATCGCCAAGGCCTCCGCCAATCCTTATTTTTCCACGGCCATGCAGGCCCTGGAAGAACATATCGCCATCGGCATGCGATTTCACGGCATGTCCCTGCGCAGCACCAGCAATGGCCTGCAGCACGTCTTCGTGGAACACACCGCCGTCTATCAGGCGATCAGCACCGGCGATGCCGAGGGCGCGCGCAATCTGATGAGGACGCATCTGGCCGGATCACGAGACCGCCTGTTCGAGCCCAAGCGGCCGTAACAAGAAGCTCAGCCGCGCGGCTCGCTGGCCAGCACGAGGGCAGTGTCGGACGGCAGAATCCAGAACTGGTCGGTGTCGATGGGGCGGCGGCCGACGCCGTTATAGCGCGGGTGCTCGCTGGAAAATTCGACCACCCATTTGCGGTCCGGCGGGGGCGCCAGCAACGGTTCGGCCACGACACCGATATGCAGGTCGCGTCCCAGATTAAGCAAGATCAGTCGGTGCCCGGCAAAGTCCGGGGTAAAATAGCGGATGAGGAGCGCGGCGTCCCCGATGACGGCGCCGTCGAAGCGCCGTTCGCTGCGCTGCCCAAAGGCGGGCGTGGCCCGGCGGAGGCGCAGGAGGTCGGTGTGAAAGGCCTGCATCGCCTCATTCCGCTTCGCTTCTTTCCAGTCGAGCTTGCTGTTGTTGAACGTTTCGTCAGCGGCCGGATCAGGCAATTGTTGCTGCATGACGGGATCCTGGACGCTGGGGAAATTGCTCAACGACTTGCGGCGTCCCTCGGCGACTTCCTGCGCGTCCTCGCCTTCAAGCCCGAGGAAGTATTGAAACGGATTGCTGGCGCCGAACTCCTGTCCCTGGAACAGGCAAGGCGTCTGTGGGCCGAGCAGCAGCAGGGTGGAGACGGCGCGTATGCGCGCGCCGGTGGCAAGGTGTGAGAGGCGGAAGCCACGGGCGGAGTTCGCGATCTGATCGTGGTTCTCCAAAAAATGCACGAAATGTTCGAGTGGCTTATCCAGATTATAGGTACCGTACGGCTTTTCGCGCATGTCCGAGCGCTGGCCTTGATATAGAAAGCCATATTTGAGCGCAGACAGCAGTTCCTGCGGCGAACCCAAATAGTCACGGTAATAGAAGTCGTTATGCCCCGTGATGGCGACGCGTGCTGCGTGCTGGAAGTCATCGCTGACGATCGCATCAAGACCATAACCACCCTGCTCGGCAGGATCGATCAGGATGCGATCCTGGGTATGATTTTCGGCGATCACATAGACCGTGCGCGATCCAGCGGCCGAGCGCACGGCCCGGGTGATCTCTGCAATGATGTGATCCTGGCTGCTGTCGAACATGGCCTGGGTGGCGTCCAGCCGCAGCCCGTCGATGTGGTAATCACGCACCCAATGCACGGCGTTCTGGACGATGAAATCGCGCACCGGCGCGCTGTTTTCGCCATCGAAATTGAAGCTGGCGCCCCACTCGTTTTCGTAGCGATCGGTGAAATAGTGCTCGCTATAGTCGCGGAAGCAATCACCCAATCCGACGTGGTTATAGACCACGTCATGGATGACGCCGATGCCGCGCTGGTGCGCCGCATCGATGAAGGCTGCCATGTCCTGTGGGGAGCCATAAGGCGCAAAGGGCGCGTAGGGTAGAACGGTGTCATAGCCCCAGCCGAAACGCCCCTTGAACGTGCCGACCGGCATGATCTGGATCACGGTTATGCCGGTATCGTGCAGGTGGTCGAGCTTGTTCATGGCGGCTCGCCACGTTCCCTCGGGCGTAAAGGTGCCGATGTGCATTTCATAGAGCACCTGATCGAAGCGATCGATGCCGCGCCAGTCATGGTCTGTCCAGTCGAAACGCGTGTCGAGGACCTCCGATGCACCGTCACTGCCGTCGGGCTGGGCACGTGAGGCCAAATCGGGCAGGGCCCGCCCGCCATCCACGCGATAGCGGTAACGGGCTCCTGTCCTCACCCCTTCTACATGGGCGTAGAAATAGCCGTCCCCCACTGCGTCGAGCGCAACGGGGGACATTCCTTCGAGTTCAAGGGTCACCGACGCTTGGCCACCCGCCCACACGCCAAAGCTCGTGCCACTGGCATCGGGAATGGCGCCAAGGCGAGCGGTGGACATGGAGAGCTTTCCTGAAAGAAATTCTACTTGGTGGGTTGTTCTAGCGGCTTGCCCTTAGGATCGTTCACCGGGCGGCCCATGTCATCAATGTTGTCGTCTTCCTGCTGGCCGGGTTGAGCCTCGGTCGGCTTGCTGGAAGGTTTGTCGGATGCAGGCTTTTTATCGGGTGCGGACATGGTCAGGGCCTCTGATTGTGGATGGCGCCGCTTCGATGCGGGCTCAGTGATGATGCTCGGGCATGTCCTTCAACTGGTCTTTGGTCCAGTTGGTTACCGCATGGACATGGCCGGAATCGTCACGCATGAATTCGAGTTGCTGCAGGGGGACCGCAACGGGCTTGGCGCCCATCCCCAGAAAACCGCCCACATCAACCACGACCTGTGTCGCGGCGCCGCTGCCATGCAGGTGCGATACGCTGCCGATCTTGTGGTCCTCCGCGTCGTAGATGGTGGCGCCTTCCAGGTTTGCGGGTGTCAGTTCGGCGGTGGCAAGGCGCGTGTGCTTGGAATGGTCCATTGTCTTGCTCCTTTTTTGGCTGTGCAGGATAACCGTTCAGCCCGGGTTCTGTTCCGCCGGCATTTGCCAGCCTGATCGCCTGATGGGCTCGACACGGGGCTCGGCAAAATGCTGAGATACCGGGAACAACGGCATGACCTTCGGATTTCCTATCCATGCAATTCAAGGTGACAACATCGCGCTATGATCCGGCCGCGCAACGCCTGCACTTCACAGCGTCCGGGGAACGCCTGGGCATCCGGTTCACCGTCGCCTCGCATGTCCGGTGCCTACGGGACCCGGTGACGCCGGACCGGGTCCACCTGGTGGCGCTGGTTGCCCTGACAGACATCTTCAAGCGTCCGTCCGCTTCTGGGCGATAGCCTGTACGGCATATTGATTTTTGGGAGCGGTCAAGAGTTTAGTGGCATTTTTATGGTCGTGGGCGGAACACACGACTGCCCCGGGCATTATTCCTGCACAGGAGGCGATCATGCTGACCATACGCAAGAAACAGAAAATGTGGAATCGGGCGAAGCTGGCAGCGGTCGTAGTTCTTGGCGCCCTCATATTGACGCCGAAGGACATCGACCTTTCCGCTTTCGCCGACTTCAATCCGCTCGTAACCCAGGTGCAGGCCGCGGGTTTATAAGCCAAAACCAGGCCGCTCGAAACGCCCGCCCAGCTTCAAGGCTGAACGGGCGTTTTCCATTGCGTACCAAATGTTAACCGCCAGCGGAGACTGCGGCCATCTGGTGTCGGCAAAATTTGCGGAAGACCCTGCGAAAGAGAGTTTTGCTATTGAAGATGGACAGGATTTCGGCAATGTCACACTCGACATAGGGGACCGTGATTGCCAATTTCCAGCAACGCCTTCGTTCGCTCGACAGCGCTGCTTCTGCTCGTGGGTTTTGTTGCGCTCCTAGCTATAGTGGGCACCACTATCTGGCTGGTCGAGCAGAACCAGAACTACTTCAACATTACCGTCGAGGCACGATCGGCACGAACGGCGGCCATCAATCTGCGCAATGCCATGCAAGACGCCGAGACCGGGCAGCGCGGGTATATGCTGACCGGTGAGCAGAGCTATCTCGAGCCCTATAATGAAGCCGTGCCAAAAATTCCGCAGCTTCTGGAAGAGCTCAAGATCGTGCTGGCCCCCTACCCCGATTCAGTCGCCTCCGTTCGGGAGGTCGAAGGAGCGATCGTGGGCAAGCTGGAGGAAATGAGCCGCACGATCGAGCTGGTGCGCAACGGCCAGAGTGCCGAAGCACTGGCCACGCTGAAGACCGACCAGGGCAAGGCGTTGATGGACAAAGCGCGCGCCTTATTTGATGGCATTATCGATGCCGCAGACCGGCGCATTTCGGACGGCAACAACAATCAGCGGGGTGCCACCAACGCGCTGCGCTGGGTTACCATCATCAGCGCGGTGGTTATTATTGCCGTAGTGGGCGGGTCTGCCTGGACGGTGTTGAGCTACACCCGTGAGCTCGCCTCTGCCCGCCACGAAGTGGAGACCGCCAACTCCAGCCTTGAGGAACGGGTACGCGAGCGCACCTCGGACCTTGGCCGGGCCAATGAAGAAATCCAGCGCTTTGCTTATATCGTGACGCATGACCTGCGCGCGCCGCTGGTCAATATCATGGGCTTTACTAGCGAGCTGGAAACCAGCGTGGGTCTGTTGTCGGACTACATGGCCAAGGCGCCCGAAGCCTCCGACCCGGCCTTTGAAGAAGCGCGGCTGGCCGCGACCGAGGACTTGCCGGAGGCGATCACCTTTATTCGCGCCGCGACCCGGAAAATGGACGGCCTGATCAACGCAATTCTCAAGATTTCCCGCGAGGGAAGGCGCCAGCTCAAGCCCGAAACGATCAACCTGCCGGAATTCATCGAAGCCAATGCCGATGCCGTGCACCATCAGGTGGCCGACACCGATGGAACGGTCAGGTTCGACGTGCAGTTGCCCAAGATCGTGTCGGACAAGCTATCGCTTGAACAGGTGCTGGGAAATCTGCTGGACAACGCCATCAAATACCGCCACCCCGACCGGCCTATCGAGATCGCATTGCGTGCCCGCCAGGCCTTGGGCAATCGCGTGGAGATCACGGTTGAGGACAATGGCCGCGGTATTGCGGACAGCGACCATGAACGCGTGTTCGAGCTGTTCCGCCGCTCGGGCGCACAGAGCCAGCCGGGCGAGGGCATCGGGCTTGCGCATGTGCGCACTCTGGTCCGCAGCCTTGGCGGCGACATCACCCTGCGCTCCAAGCTGGGCGAGGGCACGACATTCACCATTACCCTGCCGCGCGATCTGCGCAGCCATCTCGGGAGACAAACCGCATGAGTAATGACGGCAAGCCGGTTACCATCATCATGATCGAGGACGATGAAGGCCATGCACGCCTCATCGAGAAGAACATCCGCCGCGCCGGGGTGAGCAACCAGATCATCCCCTTCACCAATGGCACCGATGCGCTGGCCTTCCTGATGGGGCCCGACGGCACGGGCGAGAGCAACAAGGGCCGGCAATTGCTGGTGCTGCTCGATCTCAACCTGCCCGACATGACGGGCGTGGACATTCTGGAGAAGGTCAAGGGCAACGAGCACACCCGCCGTTCGCCTGTCGTGGTGCTAACCACCACCGATGACCAGCGCGAAATCCAGCGCTGCTATGATCTGGGCGCCAATGTCTACATAACCAAGCCGGTTGACTATGACGGGTTCGCTAATGCGATCCGCCAGCTCGGCCTGTTCTTTTCGGTCATGCAGGTTCCGGAAACCGAATAATCCATGCTCAATCGCGCCCCTCGCGTGCTCTACATCGACGACGATCCAGGCTTGGCACGCCTCGTGCAGAAAGGCATGGAGCGGCGCGGCTTCCTGTTTGAACACGCGGAAAATGGCGAAGACGGACTGGCGCGTATCGGCAAGGGCGGCATCGACGTGGTGGCGCTGGACCACTATCTGCCCACGGGAACGGGCCTCCATGTGCTGGCGCAGATGGAGGACATCGCGGATCGGCCGGCCGTGGTCTATGTCACGGGGAGCGTCGAAACTGCGGTGGCGGTGGCCGCCCTCAAGGCTGGCGCCGACGACTATGTCCTGAAAACCGTCGATGATGATTTCATCGAACTTCTGGTGACCGCAGTCGAGCATGCGGTCGAAATGCTTTCGCTTAACCGTGCCAAGGCGCAGGCCGAGCAGGAGATGCGCGAAGCGCGCGAGCGGGCCGAGGTGATGCTGGGCGAAGTCAATCACCGGGTCGCCAACAGCCTTGCCATGGTATCGGCACTGGTCGGCTTGCAGGCAAATGCGATCAAGAACGAGGAGGCCAAGAGCGCGCTGGCGGAGACACAGGCGCGCATTCAGGCCATAGCGGAGGTGCACCGGCACCTCTACACCACGGACGATGTTCGGTCAGTCAATCTGGGCGATTACCTGCAAAGCCTCGCGGCCGAACTAGAGACGACCATGCAGGCCAAACAGGCGACCACAAGGATCATCGTGAGCGTGCAAAGTGTGGCCATCCCGACCGAGAAGGCTGCTTCAGTGGGCGTGATCGTTACCGAACTGGTCACCAACGCGCTCAAATACGCCTATGCAGAGGGCCAGATCGGGGAGATCCGCATCGATCTCAGCCGGGCGGAGGGTCAGAGCATCAGCCTCGTGGTCGAGGACGATGGCATCGGCTGGGATGGAACTGGCGCCCCCAAGGGCACCGGGCTGGGCAGCCGCATTGTCAAGGCCATGGCCGCCAGCCTGGGCGCCACGGTGAGCTATGCCAACAAGCTGCCGGGCACACAGGTCGGGGTGCAGTTTCCGGTGTAAAGTCCAGAGCCCGACGAAGCCTGCTACCTAACTCCGCAGACCCGGCGCTTCCTGGCCAGTGCTTTGCACATATTCGGTGTAGCCGCCGCCATAGGCGTGCACGCCTTGGGGCGTCAGCTCCAGCACGCGATTGGAAAGCGCGGCCAGGAAATGGCGGTCGTGGCTGACGAAGAGCATCGTGCCTTCGTATTGCGAGAGCGCGGAAATCAGCATTTCCTTGGTGGCGATATCGAGGTGGTTGGTGGGTTCGTCCAGCACCAGGAAGTTCGGTGGATCGAACAGCATGATCGCCATCACCAGCCGCGCCTTTTCGCCACCCGACAGCACCCGGCATTTCTTCTCGATCTCGTCGCCCGAAAAGCCGAAGCATCCGGCAAGAGCGCGCAGGGGCGCCTGCCCGGCCTGGGGGAAGCTATCCTGCAATTGCTCGAACACGGTGCGGTCACCATCGAGGACGTCCATGGCATGCTGGGCGAAATAGCCCATCTTGACGCTGGGGCCGCGCGCGACGGAGCCGTCATCGGGCTTTGACTCGCCGGCCACCAGCTTGAGCAGGGTGGACTTACCGGCGCCATTGATGCCCATGATGCACCAGCGTTCGCGGCGACGGACCTGGAAATCCAGCCCCTGATAGATGGTGCGCTCGCCATAGCTCTTGTGCACGTTTTTCATGACCACGACGTCCTCGCCCGAACGGGGCGGCGCGCGGAATTCGAATTCCACGACCTGACGGCGCTTGGGTGGCTCGACGCGGTCGATCTTGTCGAGCTTCTTGACCCGGCTCTGCACCTGCGCGGCGTGGGAGGCACGCGCCTTAAAGCGGGCAATGAAGTCCAGTTCCTTGGCAAGCATGGCCTGCTGGCGCTCGAATTGTGCCTGCTGGTTCTTGTCGGCAATGGCGCGTTGCTGCTGATAGAATTCGTAGTCGCCGGTATAGCTGGTCAGCGTGCCGGCATCGATCTCGATGATCTTGTTGATGATGCGGTTCATGAACTCGCGATCGTGCGAGGTCATCAGCAGGGCGCCGGAATAGTTCTTGAGGAAGGCTTCGAGCCAGATCAGGCTTTCAAGATCCAGATGGTTGCTGGGCTCGTCGAGCAACAGCACGTCGGGCCGCATCAGCAGGATACGAGCAAGCGCCACGCGCATCTTCCAGCCGCCCGAGAGCGCGCCGACATCGCCATCCATCGTCGTCTGGCTGAAGCCCAGGCCATCGAGCACTTCGCGGGCGCGGCCGTCGAGCGAATAGCCGTCCAGTTCCTCGAATCGCCCCTGCACCTCGCCATAGCGGTTGATGATCTCGTCCATCTCGTCTGCACGATCGGGGTCGCCCATGGCGGCTTCGAGTTCGGCCATTTCCCGCATCAGTTCGCTGACCGGGCCAGCACCATCCATGACTTCCGCCACCACACTACGGCCAGCCATCTCGCCCACATCCTGGCTGAAATAACCGATGGTGACGCCGCGATCGACGGAGACCTGACCTTCGTCGGGAGCTTCCTCGCCAGTGATCATGCGGAAGAGCGTAGTCTTGCCGGCCCCATTGGGGCCAACCAGGCCGACTTTTTCGCCCTTCTGCAAAGCGGCCGATGCTTCGATGAAGACAATCTGCTTGCCGTTTTGCTTACCGATGGATTCAAGGCGGATCATATGAGGGGGCAACCTGAGAGAGCGGGCGAAAAGGAGATGCGCCCCTAAAAGCATCCATGCCCTGCCCGCACAAGGGCCCATCCGGCGCGGCAGCCATGCCGAACCGGAAACGTGATGCTTCACGGGTTGCGAACAAAACCAGAATAGAGTTGCCTGACGCGACCGCTCAGGAACCGATTCGTTGCTCGCCAGCCTCAATTATCTCGACAAGCTCAATACCGAGCAGCGCCGCGCCGTGGAGCATGGCGTGGGCCAGAGCCAACCTGGGCCATTGCTGGTGATCGCCGGGGCGGGGTCGGGCAAGACCAATACGCTTGCTCATCGCGTGGCGCACCTTATCGTCAATGGCGCCGATCCGCGCCGTATCCTGCTGATGACCTTTTCGCGCCGCGCGGCAAGCGAGATGAGCCGCCGCGTCGAGCGCATCGCCGCCCAGGTGATGGGCACGAGTTCGGGCGCAGTCGTGGATGCGCTGCATTGGGCGGGGACCTTTCACGGCATCGGCGCGCGATTGCTGCGCGAACATGCCACCCAGATCGGGCTCGATCAGGCCTTCACCATTCACGACCGGGAAGACTCGGCCGATCTGATGAACCTCTTGCGGCACGAACTTGGCCTATCTGAAGCCCAGAGCCGGTTTCCGACCAAGGGAACGTGCCTTGCGATTTATTCGCGCGTGGTCAACGCGCAGGGCGATCTGGAAGACATCCTCAAGAATACTTTCCCCTGGTGCGCCATGTGGCCGGGCGAATTGCGGACGCTCTTTGCCGCCTATGTGGAAGCCAAGCAGGCGCAGAACGTGCTCGATTATGATGATCTGCTGCTCTATTGGGCCGGCATGATGGCTGACCCGGGCGTGGCGGCGGATGTGTCCGCGCGGTTCGATCATGTGCTGGTGGATGAGTACCAGGACACCAACAAGCTTCAATCCTCGGTTCTGCTGGCGCTGAAGCCACAAGGTCATGGACTGACGGTGGTGGGCGATGATGCGCAATCGATCTATTCGTTTCGCGCTGCAACGGTCCGTAATATCCTCGACTTCCCGCAGGCATTTACGCCGCCGGCAGAGATCATTACGCTCGATCGCAATTACCGCTCGACCCAACCGATCCTAGAGGCTGCCAATGCGGTGATCGATCTCGCCAGCGAGCGCTTCACCAAGAACCTCTGGACGGAGCGGCAATCTGACGCCAAGCCGCTGCTGGTGACAGTGCGCGACGAGGCCGACCAGGCGCGCTATGTCATCCATAAGGTGCTCGAAGCGCGAGAGGGTGGCACGCCGCTCAAGCAACAGGCCGTGTTGTTCCGAACCTCCAGCCATTCGGGGCCGCTCGAGATCGAGCTGACGCGGCGCAACATTCCGTTCGTCAAGTTTGGGGGGCTCAAATTCCTCGATGCTGCCCACATCAAGGATTTGCTCGCCATTCTGCGCTGGGTGGAAAACCCGCGAGACCGGGTGGCGGGGTTCCGCGTGCTGCAATTGCTGCCCGGCATTGGCCCCGCTTCTGCCGGCAAGGTGCTTGACGCCGTGGCCACCGGGCCTGATCCGGTTTGGGCGCTGAGCGAGGTTCCGACGCCGCCGCGCGTTGGCGATGGCTGGGCTGGGCTTGTGGAACTGGTTGGCAAGCTCGCCCGGCGTGACGCAGGCTGGCCCTCGGAACTGGGCTATGCCCGTCTCTGGTATGAACCGCTGATGGAGCATGCCTATGAGGATGCCATGGTGCGGCAGGCCGATATTCTGCAGTTGGAGCAGATCGCTGCAGGCTATCCGAGCCGCGAACGGTTCCTGACGGAGTTGACGCTTGATCCGCCCGATGCGACGTCCGACCAGTCCGGCGTGCCGCTGCTGGACGAGGATTATCTGGTTCTTTCGACCGTTCACTCCGCCAAGGGGCAGGAGTGGAAGGCGGTCCATGTCCTCAACGTGGTGGATGGCTGCATGCCGTCCGATCTGGGCACCGGCACCGCCCATGAGCTCGATGAGGAACGGCGCCTGCTTTATGTGGCGATGACGCGGGCGCGTGACGAGCTGAACCTCATCGTGCCGCAGCGCTTCTTTGTGACACAACAGTCACGACATGGGGACCGGCATCTTTATGCGCAGCGCTCGCGCTTCATTCCACGCACCATGGTGCCGCTGTTCGAAGACATCCTGTGGCCACCGGTCAAGCCCGCCTATATCGAAGGGCTCTCCCCTGCCCCGGCACGCATGGACATCACAGCGCAGATGCGCGGCATGTGGAGCAAGTAGCCCGCTATTCCGCCGGCTCTTCGCCCAGTTGCTTTTGCCACAGCGTTGCCGCTTGTTTGGCGGGCTCGGGCGGCAATTCATACGGACTATGCGGCGACTTGAACCAGTGGAAGGGCTGTCGGGCCAGTTCCACCGCAGCGCGGATGGTGGCGATGCCGATCAGCGCCCAATAAACCGGCAATAGCAGTTGCACCCAGACGAGATCGGGCCGATTGGCGCGGCGCAGGCCAAGGATAGTGACGGCGAAGGCGCTGCCGAGCCCCAGCGCCAGGAACCCGCCATATAGGGCAGCCCAGCCGACCCAATCCGTCCAGGGCGGCAGGCCGCGAAGAGCTTCAAACGCGGTGACGACGATAAACCCCAGGAAAAGGATGGGCGAGGTGATGAGGCCTAGCACCAGCACTTCGAAGCCAAGCGCCGCCCGCCATCCCATCTCGCGAACCAGCGTGCGCGGGCGCAGATTGTGGACGATAAAGGTCTGCATCCAGCCCTTCATCCAGCGTGTCCGCTGGCCCAGCCAAGGGCGCAGGCGCGTTGGTGCAGCTTCGCGGGTGCGGGAATCCAGCGTATCGACGTCCATGCGCAGCCGAGCCAGGCGCATGCCGATATCGGCGTCTTCGGTGACGTTGTAGGCGTCCCAGCCACCAATCCGGCGCAGCGCGGAGATACGGAAATGGTTGGAGGTACCGCCCAGAGGCATGGGCAATTGCCAATTTGCCAGCGCCGGCAACAGCACGCCGAAGAGGCCGGCATATTCGCCTGCAAATAGCGCCGCCAACCAATTGGTGTGGCCGTTGGCGATCACGAGGCGCGCCTGCAGGCATGCCATTTCGGGCTCTTGCTGGAACCGCAACGCGGCTTTCCAGAGCTGGTCGGGATCGGGAATGTCCTCGGCATCGAAGACGACGACGAACTCGCCACGGCACAGAGGCAGCGCATAGTTGATCGCCTTGGGCTTGGTATAGGGCTTGGCGTCGACGACCCGCACGATGGAGAAGCGGGCGTCACCAAGCCGCTCCTCGACCGCCGCAATCGTGCCGGGGGAGCGGGTTTCAACGACGAACTTGATATCGAGCCGCTCTGGTGGATAGTCGATGCGTGCCATGGCGGCAAACAATTGCGGCACCATGGCCTGCTCGTCCCGCAGAGGGATCAGCACCGAATAGATGGGCAGTTCCGCATCGGGCGGTCGGCGGGGACGGCGTTGGCGCTTCAGCGGTGTACGCAAGGCCGCAAGACGGATCAGCGAAGGCCCGATCAGAACGCAAATGGCGAGCGGCAGCAGCCAGCCTTGCGCCAGGTAGGGCGCCGCCAGCACCAGCGACAGCAGCAAGACCAGCAGGGCGATAAAGCCGTAGCGCGCTTGCTTGGTGAGCGTGAGCTGAGCGGTGGCAAAGGGCCATTTACGGGTCAGCGTCTGCCGGGCGGAATGGGTCAGGGCCATGCTCGAGCAGCGCGCCAGATAATCCTGCAGGGTCGCCTTCGTGACCAGGATCGGGCGCGATCCTGACTGGAATTTCTGGTCTTTTAGCCGGAGCACGTCAAGGAATTCCGGCGCGGTATAGATCCAGCGCCGCTCAGCAGTTTCAACACTGACGAGCTTGGTGCTGGCAATGGCCTCCAGCCGATCGGGCGATATCGCACGCTCGAAAGCTGCCGGGATAATTTGTGCGAAATCCAGCCCTGCCCATTCGGCTGCCCGCTCCATCACCTGCGCCTCGCCCATCTGCAGGCGTGCCGCGCAATAGCCGAGCGGATCTACTTCCAGCTCGAGTGCCGTATCCAGCAGCCGCGTGGCGCTTGCTGCATCGGGGCAGTATTCCGCCACAACGGCCTGAATGAGCGCGCTTGCGTCCGACACGTCTAAGGCCGGCGCCGCAAGCCAGCACCCGAGATGCTCGGATGGCGTGCCTCAGCTGTGCTGCGCTGGGCCAGTTTGGCCCGTGAAGAAAAGGCTGCAGACGTCGGAAGATGCCGCCGCCCATCGCGTCGATAGGTCGTCATGCGTCCTATCGGCCCCATGCGAAGGTGCGACGCAGGAATGCTCCCACGACCTTCCGAAGAAAGTTGCCTGCAGCAAGTTTGTGATGATGAAAAACAGCAGGGAACGGAATAGCCAGCAGATCGAACTGCCGCGGCCGTTATCTTCGCGCCAGACGCACGCCAGAAACTCATTACATGCGCCTACACGAAGACTCGGCATCCAGAAGCCCCCGCCTGGATACTTACGAATAAATACTGACTAAATTCTCATCATTGTGCAAGCGTTTGATTTACTATGGTTAACCCAGAACGGCAAAAAGCCGCCCCTTGAGGGCGGCTTTCAAGACTGGAACAGCGGCTCTAGTTGCTCGCGTCGAACTGGTGCGGATTAAAGCGGTAAGCGGTCGAACAGAATTCGCACACCACTTCGATTTCCCCGTCGACTGCCATTTCCTGGCGATCTTCGGCGGTGAAACTGGTGGCCAGCAGGTCCTCGATGCGGTCCGCCGAACACATGCAGCGTTCCACCATTGGCAGGGGCGTGAACACGCGCACGCCGGTTTCGTGGTAGAGCCGGAACAGCAGGCGCTCCGAGGTCAGGTCGGGATCGGCCAGTTCCAGATCGTCCAGCGTCGCCAGCAGGGTCTTGGCTTCGGTCCAGCCGTCGGCTTCGGAGAAATGCGGGTCAGCCGTTTCGGGGTTGTCGAAATTGCCGTCGCCCGGCAGGTCCGCCATGTGCGACATGCCGTGTTCGGGCAGATGCTGGATCAGCACGCCACCGGCACGCCAATGGGGGCGATGATCGCCCTTCCTGGTGAACTCGGCGACAGCCAGGCGCACCTGGGTCGGGATCTGCTCGGACTGCATGAAATAGGTATGCGCCACTTCCTCAAGCGAATCGCCTTCCAGCGCAACAATGCCCTGGTAGCGTTCGGTGTTGGGACCCTGGTCGATGGTCATGGCCAGATGACCCTTGCCCAGCAGTTCGCCCGGGCGGGTCTTGCCTTCCTCGGCGGCCTTGACCAGGGCATCATGGTCAAAGCGGGCATAGCCGCGCAGGCCATCGGGGGCGTCGAAATCCACCACCAGCAGATTTACCGGGCCATCGGTCTGGGTCTGCATGATGAAGCGGCCCTCGAACTTGAGGGACGAGCCGATCAGCGCGGCCAGAACCACAGCTTCGCCCAGCAGGCGAGCGACCGGCGCGGGATAGTTGTGGCGTGACAGGATGGTGTCGAGCGCATCGCCCAGGCGCACGCTGCGACCGCGGGTGTCGAGCTTATCCAGGGTAAAGGGAACGACGGCATCGTCGCCGCTCTCCGGGCGGTCGAGCCCGAGGGAGCTCATCAGGTTCTCGGTCATGGTCGTATCCGTCGTCATTCTCTCGGCTTTCTTGAGGCTAACCCCTCAAGGCGAAACGCACCACAAAATCACGTAACACCCACCGCGTCATTCCCGCGCAAGCGAGAACCTCTGTTCCGTTCAAATCAAACGGAGGTCCCCGCTTGCGCGGGGATGACATTGTGGGTGTTGCAACATCAGTGGCAGCGGGTAAATCCGCTAGTTAACGTCGACCCCGAAGGCCCAGCACAGTATGGCTTTTTGGGCATGCAGGCGGTTTTCGGCCTCGTCGAACACTACCGAGCGGGGACCATCGATCACTTCGTCGGTCACCTCGTCGCCGCGATGGGCGGGCAGGCAGTGCATGAAAAGGGCGTCCTTGTCCGCCAAGTCCATCAAAGTGGTATTGACCTGATAGGGTTTCAAGACCCGCCGGCGCTCGGCTGCATCCACGTCCCCCATGGACACCCAGGTGTCGGCAATGACCAGATCGGCGTTCTCCACGGCTTCGCGCGGATCCTCGATCAGCTTGACCCATTTACCGGCCTTGCGGATGTCTTCCATAAGGTCCTTCTCGGGCCAATATTCATCGGGCACCGCAACGGTCAATTCGCACTCGAACAACTCGGCCGCATTGACCCAGGAATGAAGCACATTGTTGCTGTCGCCAACCCAGGCGACCTTGGCGCCCTTGATGTTGCCGCGATGCTCTTCAAAGGTCATGAGGTCCGCCATGACCTGGCAGGGATGGGCACGGCGCGTCAGGCCATTGATTACCGGCACGGTGGAGCCCTCGGATAGCTCCACAAGGTCGGCGTGGCTGAGAATGCGGATCATGATGGCATCGACATAGCGGCTCATAACCCGGCCGGTATCGAGGAGAGTTTCCTCGCGGGCCAACTGCATTTCCTGACCGGAGAGCATGATGGTTTCGCCGCCGAGCTGGCGCATGCCAACGTCGAACGATACGCGGGTGCGGGTGGACTGCCGCTCGAAGATCATGGCGAGCACCTTGTCGGCCAGGAGCCGGGGGCGGTCGCCCTCCTTGAGGCGCTGCTTGAGCGATGAGGCAGCGTTGAGCATGCCGCGCAGTTCAGAATAATCGAAATCGTCGAGATTGAGAAAATGCCGTGGGGTGCCGGTCGAAGTCATGGGCCGGGTTCCTTTTATGACGCTTTGAATATGATGGGTCGCTAGGCCTCCCCCTCAGGGAGGAGGAAACAAACCGCGTCGCCGGCGCCCAAAATGATAGAAGGTGAGAGCCATCAGCCGGCCGCTGCGACGGTGGCTGTTTCCGCTTCGATGGCGTCGAAGGCCGCCGAAAGCTTGTCCATCGCTTCCTCGATATCGGCTTCGGTGACGATCAGCGGCGGGATCAGGCGCAGCACATTGTCACCTGCCCCGATGGCGAGAAACTGATGGTCGTCACGCAGCCGTGCCACGAAATCGCGCACTGGCGGGGTGATCTTGATGCCAGCCAGCAGGCCCTTGCCGCGCAGTTCAAGCACGTAGTCAGGATATTTCTGAGCCAGTTGCTGCAGATGCCAGGCAAGCTTCTGGCCCATCTGGTTGACGTGGTCGATGAAGCCGGGCGCGAGGATGCGGTCGAGTACGGCGTTGCCGACAGCACTCGCCAGCGGGTTACCGCCATAGGTCGAGCCGTGCGTGCCGGGCACCATGGATGCAGCCACATCGCCCTTGGCAAGGCACGCACCCAGCGGGAAGCCGCCGCCGATGGCCTTGGCCACGGCCACGATATCGGGCGTGATGCCTGACCATTCAAAGGCAAAGAACCGGCCGGTCCGGCCATAGCCACATTGCACTTCGTCAAGGATCAGCAGCATGCCATGCTCATCGCACAGCGCGCGCAACCCTTGCATGAATTCGGGGGTCATTGCCGTTACGCCGCCCTCGCCCTGCACGGTTTCGATCAGGATCGCGCAGGTTTGCGGGGTGATCAGCGAGCGGACAGCGTCGAGATTGCCTGGCGCAGTGTGCTTGAAGCCCGGCATCGGCGGACCAAAGCCTTCGAGGTACCCGGGGTTCCCACCGGCCGCGATGGTGCCCATGGTGCGGCCGTGGAAAGAGCCGGTGAAGGCGATGATCTCGTAGCGATCCTTCTCGCCCTTGGCCCAGAAATAGTGCCGCGCCGTCTTGATGGCGCATTCGAGTGCCTCGGCACCTGAATTGGTGAAGAACACCGAGTCCGCGAAGGTCGCATCGACGAGGCGTTGCCCCAGCCGCTCCTGCTCGGGAATGGTGAACACGTTGGACGTATGCCAGACCTTTTCGGCGGCTGATTTCAGCGCCGATGTGATATGTTCGTCGCCATGGCCCAGCGCGTTCACCGCAATGCCGGAATGGAAATCGAGATACTCTCGGCCATGCTGGTCATACAGGCGCATACCCTGCCCCCGCTCGAAAGCGAGTTCAGACCGGGCGTATGTGCCGTAGAGCGCGGACATGGGATTTCCTTACCAATATCGAGGGTTCAGACCAGCGTGGCAATCGCGCCACAAATGGCAAAAACGCGCTATTGCGCAGCGCGTTTTCAGGGATGGAGTTAGGCCGAATTCGCGCAGCAAGTCAATCATATGAGCGCAAGTCCCTGATTTGACTCAAAGTTCGTTAGCGAAATTTTAACCAATGAATAAGCGGGGAAAGTCGAGACCGACTCTTGATCCCGATTCCTTGGCTGTCGTAAACTGCTGGTCATTGGGAACACGATATCTCGTGTGGCGGACCCACCTGACATACGACGCCTAGCGTTATGGCTGCCATGGCCATTTGGCAGCACAATAAAGGATTCTGTTTTGACGATGGATTCAGGAGCACAATCGACGGGCTGGACTGACGAGCGCGTCGAGACCTTGAAGAAGCTCTGGATGGAGGGCCTCAGCGCCAGCCAGATTGCGGGCGAACTGGGACAGGGCGTAACGCGCAATGCGGTGATCGGCAAGGTTCACCGGCTCAAGCTTTCGGCTCGTGCCAAGCCAACCAACACAGCACCACGTGCTCGTCCGGCAGCGCCTCGGCCTGCACCGCGCCGTCCAGCAGGTCCCTCGGCCGGCATTTCCAACATGGGTGGCGGCAGCGCCTCCGCTGCTGCAGCCAAGATGCGTCCCGCAATGGCGCGACCGCAATCGGTGGGTGCGACCGCGCTGGCGCACAACCCGGAAATGGAATCGGAACTCTACGTCGCCCCGATGGCGGCCGAGATCTTCATCCCCGAGGACAAGCGCCTTAGCCTGTTGCAGTTGAGCGAAAGCACCTGCAAATGGCCGATCGGCGATCCGCTGTCGAAGGATTTTTACTTCTGCGGCCAGCATAGCCTCGAGACCGGCCCCTATTGCGATTTCCACTCGCGTCGCGCCTACCATCAGGTGGACAAAAAGCGCCGCTGAGTGTGGTTGCGTAGAGCAAAATCAAGGGCGCCAGTGGCGCCCTTTTTATTTTTGCCTGGGTCATTTCATCCGTGCTGTCATCCCGGCCCTCGGGTCGCGTTGCGCGCAAGGGCAGGCTCTTGAGCCGAGATCATCCTGAAGAGGCAGTACTACCGCTAGAGCGGTGTCAGGTGAAAGTGCCAGCCAGACCTCATGGCGAGCTCGTCGAACCACGAGAGCCTGCCCCGGGCTTGACCCGGGGTCGAGCGAGTGGAGGCTTGGGTGCCAAGACCTCGTCCTTCGACAGGCTCAGGATGAGGTCTACTGGATGAATCCTATCCTCTGCGACATGCTTTAGCTGCCTCAGCTTCTGAGCGAACTGCATGTGCAGAATGCCTACGGCAAAAACACGTCGACCCGCATGCCTTCGCCGGGGCTGCTCTTGATACTCATCTGGCCACGGTGGCGGTTGACGATGTGCTTGACGATGGCGAGCCCTAGCCCCGTCCCCTTCTTCTTGCGGCTGGTGTCCGCATCGATGCGATAAAAGCGTTCCGTCAAACGCGGCACATGTTCGGGTTCAACGCCGTGGCCGTGGTCGATTACGGTGATCTGGTGGACAAAACCCGGACGGCTTGATGGCGCCAGGCTCAGTTCCACGAACTTGCCGTCCGCACCGTATTTGATAGCATTTTCCAGCAGGTTCTCGAAGACTTCATAGAGCTGCCCGCGATCACCGGTCGTGGTGGTCGGTCCTTCAAACAGCGACAGCCGAATTTCGATCTCTGCCGCGCGAGCCTGCATCATTAGTCCCTCGCGCACTTCGCGCAGCAGGCCGGCGAGGTCGATGGAACCGGTGGGGCGAACATGCTGGTGCATTTCGATGCGCGAGAGGCTGAGCATATCATCGATCAGCTTGCTCATGCGTTCGGCCTGCCCGCGCATGATGCCGAGAAATTTTTCGCGCGCCGCGGTGTCCTTGGCAGCGGGGCCAAGCAGCGTATCGATGAAGCCGAGGAGCGAGGCGAGCGGCGTGCGCAGTTCGTGACTAGCATTAGCGATAAAGTCGCTGCGCAAGGCATCGGCCCGCTTGAGCTCGGTCAGGCTCTGGAAGGTGACGATCAACTGGCGCCCCTCGTCTTCGAACCAGTCGACGCCGGGACAGCGCAGCGGCGAGACCACCACCTTTTCCCAGGTTTCGGAGGGCACCGTCTCGTGCAGTTCCACGCTACGGCTGGTTCCGGTGCGATTGGCACCCTCGATCGCCTGGACCAGTTCCGGGTTGCGCATGGAAAACGTCAGCGGATTGCCATTGCCGATGGCGGGAAACTGGCGTCGTGCAGCCTCGTTGGCATGCAATACAACGCTGCGCCGATCCAGCACCAGACATGGATCAGTCAACGCGTCGATGAAAATGCCTACATTTGTTGTCGGAAGGGTGGGCGGCGGAGGCGGCATGTCGGCGGTGCGGGTTACAGTCACGACGCTCGTCGGCAGCACCGCGACCGCCGCAAATACAGCCAGGAAACCGACTATTCCGCCTACGGGGCTGAGCGCTCCGAACAGCACCAGCGTCACAAACACACCGAAGGTGCCGGCCAGAAGCGGCGCCTGCGTAACGATACGCGAGAACGCGACGTTCAACACGGACATTGGCTGCTGCGAAGTGGGCTGGTGGGAGTCGGGCTGGTCCATTGGGCTTTATATTTCAGGGCGTTCATTCGGCCCTTGCGCTCAAGTGACTGACTATAGCACGCTGGACATGACAATGGAGCGACACCAGTGACTGACCCGTTCGACAGCTTCGACATCGACAATCCCGAACTACCCAAATCGATCAAGAAACGCGCCATGCAGTCGGGCGGCTATCCTTATGAGGATAAGCTGGATAAGGCGATATATGAAGCGCAGATGTATGAGTTGCAAAAGCAGCTGGTACTGCTGCAGGCCCATCTGGCGGCCAGCGGCGAGCGGGTGATGATTGTCTTTGAAGGGCGCGACGCCGCCGGCAAGGGCGGCACCATCAAGACCTATTTGGAAAATCTCAACCCGCGCTACAACATCATAGCGGCCCTGCCCAAACCCAACAGCCGGGAATCCTCACAATGGTATTTCCAGCGCTATGTCGACTGGATGCCAGCCGCCGGCGAGACAGTTCTGTTTGATCGTTCCTGGTACAATCGGGCGGGCGTCGAGCGCGTGATGGACTTTGCCACTTCGGAACAGGTCGAGCATTTTCTGGAGGAAGCACCCGAGTTCGAGAAGCGGATCACGCGGGATGGCATCCACTTTTTCAAGTTTTGGCTCTCAATTGGGCGGGAAATGCAGCTGAAACGCTTCCATGACCGACGTCACGATCCGCTCAAGGTCTGGAAGCTGTCCCCGATCGACCTCGAGGCACTGAGCAAGTGGAACGCCTATTCAACCGCGCGCGATGAAATGCTCCGCCGCACCGACAGCACGCATGCGCCCTGGACGGTGATCCGCGCCAACGACAAGCGGCGCGGCCGCATCAACGTTATCCAGCACGTGCTGCATCATCTGCCGTTCGCCGGGCAGGATAAAGCCGCCATTGGGGAGATCGATCCCAATATCACGCTCAAGGCCGAGGATTTCCTGCAGTTGCACAAGATGGACTGATCGGGCCGGCATGAGCTTTTGGCAAGCCATTGACAGTTTTGTCATTTTTCGACCTACTGAGGTTCATCAGCAATCGATCGATAAGCCGGGGCAAGTTGGATTCTAGCGGGCAGAAATCTGTGCTGGTTTCAAACGCGCGAGGATCGTCGCCGTTTGTGCTTGTCTGCGATCACGCGTCCAATCGCATCCCTTCAAAGTATGGCAGCCTGGGTCTCTCGCAAATCGAGCGAGTCAGCCATATCGCCTGGGACCCTGGCGCGCTTGCGGTCAGCCGCGCCCTGTCAGAAAAGCTCGATGCGCCCTTGGTGCAGTCAACCGTTTCCCGGCTCATCATCGATTGCAACCGTGACCTCGACGCGCCGGACTTGATCTGGACGATGTCGGAAGCGACCCGGATTGCCGCGAACGAGAACGTGCATCTGGACGAGCGCACGTTCCGCATCAATCACTATCACCGCCCCTATCATGCCTCCATCGAGACCCTGCTGGAGGCGCGGCGCCATGCAGGCATGGAAACTATTCTGGTCTGCATGCACTCGTTCACGCCGGTTTATCATGGTGTGCCGCGGCCTTGGCCGATCGGGCTGATCCATGGCCTCGACCAGCGCTACACCAGGGCCCTCTACGACGCGCTCAAGACCGATGATCCCGATCTCAATGTCGGTTGGAACGAGCCCTATGCCGCGCTCAATGGCGTGACGCTGACGCTGGAAAAGCACGGCGATGGACGGGGCCTGGATGCAACGATGATCGAAATCCGTCACGACGAAATTCTCGAACCCGCCGGGGTGGCCATGTGGTCGAACCGGCTGGCCCATTGCCTGCAGACGGCGCGAGTAGCGCATAAAGGGGCATTGGCAGTCTAAGGCATTCCGCCATTCTCCGAATGATGGAGTGTTTAGTGTCTTTGTCTGGTCGCGCTTCCGAACCGGGAAAGTGAAGGCACTTTTCCCCGGAAGCCCTCTGGACTTCACTTGGGCATCATCAGGGGGACGTGACTATGGCTGAGACGAGACAGGTCGGCAGTGTCGCCTACGCGACGCGCGAAAAGGACTATTTCGCAAAACGTGGGCTGGAGCGCTACGCGGGTATCTGGTCGCTCTGGGCGCTGGGCGTGGGCGCGGTGATTTCCGGCCATTTCTCCGGCTGGAACTTCGGGTTCATGACCGGTGGCTGGGGCGGCATGGTTGTTGCGGCCGGTATTATTGCCATCATGTATCTGGGGCTTGTTTCTTCCATCGCCGAGATGAGCCCGGCCCTGCCCCATACCGGCGCCGCCTATAGCTTTGCCCGTACCTCCATGGGTCCATGGGGCGGCTTCATCACCGGGCTGTTCGAAAACGTCGAATATGTGCTGACCCCGGCGGTTATCTGTACGTTCATCTCCGGGTATTTCGGCTCGATCACGGGGCTCGATACCGCCTGGTACCCGGCGCTGTGGGTGGTGTTCTTTGCGATTTTCCTGTCTCTCAACATCTTCGGCGTGGCGCTGAGCTACAAGGTGACGCTGGTCGTTACCCTGATCTCGCTGGCAGGGCTGGCGTTCTTCTGGTTCAGTGCCTTCCCCAATATCGATTTTGGGCGCTGGGCGCTGAACATCGGGGTCGGGCCGGACGGGGCGGCGGTGGAACTGCCGGAGGGCAATGGCTCCTGGTTCCCCTTTGGCTGGCAAGGCGTGCTTGCTACCCTGCCCTTTGCGGTGTGGCTGTTCCTCGCCATCGAACAGGTGCCGCTGGCGGCCGAGGAATCCGTCGATCCGCGCCGTGACCTGCCGCGCGGTATCCTGCTCGGGTTCTGCACACTGCTGCTTTCGGCGTTCATGATCGTGCTGCTCAACCCGTCCATTCCCGGCGTTGGCAGCTTCTCGCTCGGCTCATCACTGGAGCCGGCGCTTGATGGCATTCGCGCCATCTATGGCGATGCGGCGGCGCCAATCTTTGGCGTGGTGGCGTTGATCGGGTTGGTCGCCTCGTTCCACACCATCCTTTATGCGCAGGGCCGGCAGGTCTACTCGCTAAGCCGGGCGGGTTATTTTCCCTCGGCACTGTCGATCACGCATGAAAAGTACAAGACCCCGCATATCGCCATGTTTGCGGGTGCGACGCTGGGCCTCGTGGTGATGCTCACCATCTGGTTCGTCAATGGTGGCGGGGGTCCCGGCGAAACCCAGTTGGGTGATGACATTATCGGTTCGGTGCTGCTCAACATGGCCGTGTTTGGCGCCATGCTGAGCTATATCATGCAGGCGCTGAGCTTCATCATCCTGCGCCGCAACCAGCCCAATATCGAGCGGCCGTTCCGCTCGCCGGTGGGTATTCCGGGTGCGGTGCTGACTATCAGCATCGCGGCGATTACGCTGTTCTACCAGCTGCAGGACCCGAACTTCTTCAAGGGCGTGATCTGGGTCGTGCTCTGGTGCGCGGTGGGGATTGTTTATTTTGGGCTGATCGGGCGCCACAAACTCATTCTGTCGCCGGAAGAAGAGTTTGCGCTGGAGCATAGCGGGGAAGCCGCAGTAGCCGCTGCGGTGGCACCCAAGGCCTAATCCACTCACAGTGTCATCCCGGCTCAAGGGTCGGGATGACATCGCGGCTGCTGCCAATAACAATGAGGAGGAAACCCATGGCTTACAGCCTTGCCGAGTTGAAAGACGATGTGGCGGCCGGGACGATCGACACGGTGCTCGTTGCCTTTCCCGACATGCAGGGACGCATGATCGGCAAGCGCTTCCAGGCCGAATATTTCCTCGAGGTGGCCAACGACGAAACCCACGGCTGCGATTATCTGCTGGCCGACGACATCGACATGGAGCCCGTGCCCGGCTACGAGGCCGCCAATTGGGGCAAGGGCTATGGCGATTTTGTCATGAAGCCGGATCTGGCGACGCTGATGAAAGCCAGCTGGCTCGATGGCACCGCAATCGTGCTGTGCGACCTCTCCGACCACCACCATCACAAGCCGATCCCGCACAGCCCGCGCGCCATTCTCAAGCGGCAGATCGAGCGGCTTTCGGCGCTCGGCTACACCTGCAATGCCGCGACGGAACTGGAATTCTACCTGTTCGACGAGGATTACCGCACCATCAGCCAGAAGGGGCACGCCAAGGCGCTGACTGCCGGCGACTACATCCAGGACTACAACATCTTCCAGACCACCAAGGAAGAAGGCGTGATGCGCGCCCTGCGCAAGCATCTGCAGGCCTCGGGAATTCCCGTGGAATCCTCCAAGGGCGAATGGGGCCCGGGCCAGGAAGAAATCAACGTCAAATATGCCGACGCGCTCACCATGGCGGACCGCCACCTGGTGCTGAAGAACGCCACCAAGGAAATAGCCTATGGGCAGGGCAAGGCCGTCACCTTCATGGCCAAATGGGCCTACGGTCTGGCCGGATCATCCAGCCACATCCACATGTCGCTGGCCGACAAAAGCGGCAAGCCGCTGTTTGTGGACGAAAACGACGAGCGCGGCATGAGCGACCTGATGAAGCATTTCATGGCCGGGCAGCTGACCTATGCCCGCGACATCACCTATTTCCTTGCGCCTTACATCAACTCCTACAAGCGCTTCCAGGCCGGCACTTTTGCACCGACCAAGATGATCTGGTCGCCGGACAACCGCACCGCCGGCTTCCGCCTCTGTGGGGAAAGAGCCAAGTCCATCCGCGTCGAATGTCGCATCGGGGGCGCCGACCTCAACCCCTATCTGGCCATTGCGGCGCTGATCGCTGCCGGCATCAGGGGCATCGAAGAAAAGCTCGTTCTGGAACCAGCCTTTGTCGGGGACGCTTATGTCACCGAGCTATTGCGGGAGATCCCCAAGACCTTGCGCGAGGCCACAGAGCACCTCCGGCGCTCGCAAATGCTGGAACAGGCCTTTGGCCCCGAAGTCGTCGCCCACTATGTGCACACCGCCGAGTGGGAGCAGTTCGAATACGATCGCCGCGTGACCGATTGGGAACTCATGCGCGGGTTCGAGCGGAGCTAGTTCCCTCTGGGCCACCAAGGGCACCGGGAAGACATCGCAGAAAATAGAGAGAGAGCGGCCCTCATGACCGACACCGTCAAGATCATCTCCCCCATCGACGGCAGCGTTTACGCCGAGCGCTCGCTCGCGACCGCGGTCGAGATCGAAGCGTCCGTCATCCGCGCCAGGGCGGCTCGGCAGGCATGGGCAGAGACGACGGTCATCGAGCGGCAGAAGATCCTGACGCATTTCATCGACTACCTCCTGCTGATGAACGATGAAATCGTGCCGGAGCTTGCCTGGCAGATGGGCCGGCCGATCCGCTTCGGCGGCGAGAAGCGGGGCGTTGAAGAGCGCGCCCGCTACATGATCGAACTGGCTACAGAAGCACTCGCCCCTTCGGTTAAACCCGACAAGGAGGGTTTCACCCGCTTCATCACGCGCGAGGCGCTTGGGACGGTGATGGTCATCGCGCCGTGGAACTATCCGTTCCTCACGGCCGTGAATTCCATCGTTCCCGGCCTGATGGCCGGCAATGCCATCATCCTCAAACACGCCTCGCAGACGCTGCTTGCCGGTGAGCGCTTTGCCGCCGCAGCCGAACATGCAGGCCTGCCGCTTGGGCTGTTCCAGAACCTGGTGATGGGCCACGAAGACACCGAAAAGCTGATCGGCTCGGGCCAGATCGACCACATCAATTTCACCGGTTCGGTCGAAGGCGGCCGTCGCATCGAGAAGGCTGCTGCGGGCACATTTGCCACGCTAGGCCTGGAACTGGGAGGCAAGGACCCTGCCTATGTGCGGGCCGACGCCAATCTCGATTATGCTGCGGAAAACCTCGTCGATGGCTCGTTCTTCAATTCGGGCCAATCGTGTTGCGGCGTCGAACGCATCTATGTGCATGAGGCGGTCTATGATGGCTTCGTCGAGCGCTTCATCGAGAACGCCAGGGGATGGACGCTGGGCAACCCGCTTGATCCGGACACCATAGTGGGACCAATGGCGCGGGCGAGCTTTGCCGACCATGTGCGTGGCCAGACGGAGCAAGCATTGCGCTCCGGTGCCCAGCGCCACCTCAATGGCAAGCATGAGCTGGATCGAACGGGCTCGCCCTATCTGACGCCGGAAGTACTGACCGGAGTGAACCACCAGATGTCCGTGATGCGCGAAGAAAGTTTTGGCCCCGTCGTCGGCATCATGAAAGTGGCCGATGACGGCGACGCCATCACGCTGATGAACGACAGCCCCTATGGCTTGACCGCTTCATTGTGGACCGAAGATCTTGATGCTGCCGCTTCGCTTGGCGCTAAAATCGAAACCGGCACCGTTTTTGCCAATCGCTGCGACTATCTCGATCCGGCGCTGGTCTGGACCGGGGTGAAGGACACCGGCAAGGGCGGTGCGCTGAGCGAGATCGGGTATGCGAATTTAACCCAGCCGAAGAGCTATCATTTGAAGCGGGTGTAACCATATGGCGCCCCATGCCCACGATGTCACCCCGGCCTTGAGTCGGGGGCCATCTCGAGATTTCGCCACGGCCGCAAGGTGGCTCGGACAGGGCACATGGTGGCGAAACCACCTATCTCGGGCTGGATCCCGGCTCAAGGCCGGAATGACTCCGTGAATGGGAAGAGCATAGAGACAAAACGAGGGCCGACATGACCAAAGCCAACTGGAACTATCCTACCGCGATCAAGTTCGGCCCGGGGCGCATCAGCGAATTGCCCGAGGCACTAAAGACGACGGGGATCAGCAAACCTCTTTTTGTAACCGACGCTGGGCTGGTCAACCTGCCAGTCACGCAGAGTACGCTTCAGACCCTCAAAAACGCCGGCATTCCCGTGGGCGTCTTTGCCGAGGTCAAACCCAATCCGGTTTCGGCCAATGTGGAAGCGGGGATCAAGGTCTTGCGCGAGGGTGGCCATGATGGGGTGATCGCCTTTGGCGGCGGGTCCGGGCTCGATGTGGGCAAGGTGATCGCCTTCATGGCCGGACAGACAAGGCCAATGTGGGATTTCGAAGACGTTGGCGACTGGTGGACGCGCGCCGATCCGGCGGGAATTTTCCCCATAGTCGCAGTACCCACCACTGCCGGCACCGGCTCAGAGGTTGGACGCGCCGGGGTGATTACCGATGAAACGACACATACCAAAAAGGTCATCTTCCACCCCCTGATGATGCCCAAGATAGTGATCGCCGATCCCGAACTCACCATCGGCATGCCCCGCTTTATTACCGTTGGCACCGGCATGGACGCGCTGGCCCATTGTCTCGAAGCCTATTGCGCGCCGGGCTATCACCCGATGGCGGACGGGATCGCCGCCGAAGGCGTTCGCCTGGTGTTCGAGAACCTGCCCAAGGTGGTCGCCGATCCGGGCAATGTGGAAGCGCGCGGGCATATGATGAGCGCGGCCGCCATGGGTGCCACGGCGTTCCAGAAGGGTCTGGGTGCCATTCATGCGCTGAGCCACCCTGTCGGCGCGCTCTACGACACTCACCACGGCATGACTAATGCGGTGTTCATGCCTTATGTGCTGGCGGTCAATCGGCCAGCTGTCGAAGCAAAGCTTGCCCGGCTGGCGGCCTATATCGGGCTGGCACCAAGCTTTGAGGCGTTCCAACACGCCGTTATCGGGCTGCGCCTGAGGCTGGAAGTGCCGCATACGCTGGCCGAGTTCAAGGTGGATGGCGCGCAACGCGAACTGATCGGTGACATGGCCATTGTGGACCCCACCGCAGGCGGCAACCCGGTGGAACTGACGCGGGAGCGGGCACTGGAGATTTTCGACCGGGCGATGGAGGGGCGGATCTAAGGCGCAGGGGAGCCTGCAATCGACCCCCTCCCCCCTCGGCGGGCATTGTTTACTTTTGTGACACGGCGTCGTTCCCGCGAACGCGGGAATCTCCCTTGATTGCCACTCAAAGGTGGGATTCCCGCTTTCGCGGGAATGACGTTGTGTATCAATTGGCTACGGTGCCTCTAGCTCCTCACCAGCTCCGCTACTGTCTCCTTCACTCCGATGTCCAGCAGGCTATCGAGGTGGGTTGCCACGGTTTCTCCGAACGCCTGGTTGTCGCCCAAATCGGTGCCGAACACTTCGCTCAGAGCAACGAGACCGATGTAAAGGTCCTCCGCATCATCGATGGCATCGGCAGCGATGGCCATCATGCGCATGGCCAGTGGGTCCCGCACATCGATGACCTCGCCTTTTTCGTCGATGCCGACGACGTAGCGCATCCATGCTGCGACGCCCAAGCCCAGCCGCTCGAACGGCTGGCCTGCCGCGAGGCGGTCGCGGATGGTGCCGAGCAGGCGCTGCGGCAGCTTTTGTGAGCCGTCCATGGCGATCTGCCAGGTGCGGTGCTTCAGCGCTGGATTGCGGAACCGCTCGAGCAGCTGGTCGCGATAGGCGCCAAGGTCAACGCCCGGCATGTCGAGCGTGGGCATGACCTCGTCCGTCATCAGGCCGTGGATCAGGGCGACGAAATCCTCGTCGCCCATGACGTCGGAGATGTATTCGTAGCCCGCGAGATAGCCGAGATAGGCCATGGTCGAATGGCTGCCATTGAGCATGCGCAGCTTCATGCGCTCGAACGGTTCGACATCTTCCACCAGTTGCGCGCCGGCGTTTTCGAAGGGCGGACGGCCCTGGGGGAAGTTGTCTTCAATCACCCATTGGGTGAAAGGTTCGGTCATGATCGGCCAGGCATCTTCCGCCCCGATCAGGTCGGCGATCATGGCGCGGTCGTCATCGGTGGTCGATGGCACGATGCGGTCGACCATGGTGCCGGGGAAGGCGACAGCGTTTACCCACTCGCCAAGTTCGGCATCTCGTAGGGCGGCGAACTTGGTGACGATGCGTTTTACCGTCTCGCCGTTGGATGGCAAATTATCGCAACTCGCGACGGCAAAGGGCGCGATCCCTGCCGCTTTGCGACGTGCGAGGGCTTCGACCAGCATGCCCGGCGCCGAGCGGGGTGCCTCTGGGTTGGCGAGATCATGGACGATGTCGGGATGGCGCTGGTCCAGTTCGCCATTGGCGGGATCGTGGCAATAGCCCTTCTCCGTCACCGTCAGCGAAACGATACGAATTTGCGGGCTCGCCATCAGCGCCAACAGTTCCTCACGCTCGGTATTGGCATCGAGTACCTTGAGGATCGAGCCGATCACGCGCGGATGAGTGCCAGAAGCGTCCCGCACGGCGACGGTGAACAGACCATCCTGTGGCTCAAGCGCTTCCTTGGTGTCGGGGCGGCGCAGGCTCGCGCCGACGATGGCCCAATCGGGATTGTCTTTCAGCAGATCGTCGACATAGACAGCCATATGCGCACGGTGAAACGCGCCGATGCCCAGATGCACGATGCCCGGCGTGATCTGGCTGCGATCATAGTCGGGCACGCGAACCCCGGCTGGAACAGAGCTCAGGGTATTGGCGCTTAGGCGCGTCATGGGCAGTCTCCGGCTGAAAATCGAGCGCCACCATAGTCGCTTCCGATCTTGTATGGAAGACACGTGACTTGCGGCCCGGAAGGCTTTACCGGCATAAGCTGTGGGCAAGCAAGGGAGGGCGTGATTTGGCACAGCAGCGCTTCGTCAGCATCGGTGAATGCATGATCGAAATGAGCGGCGGCGAGGACCGGCAATATCGGCTGGGCTACGCCGGCGATACGCTCAATACCGCCTGGTACATGCGCGCGCTGCTCGGTGCGGACTGGTCGGTGGATTACTTCACGGGCCTGGGCGAAGACCGCTACTCGGCTGATATCAAGGCGTTTCTTGAGGCCAACGATATCGGTACCGGTCACATCCGCACCGTTCCGGGCCGACGGCCGGGCCTCTACATGATCCACCAGGAAAAGGGCGATCGGCATTTCACCTATTGGCGCGATACGTCCGCTGCCAAATTGCTGGCCGACGACAAGGATGCGCTTGCCGCTGCCGTGAAGGACGCCAGCGTAGTTTATTTCTCGGGAATAACCTTGGCGATTCTGGCGCCGCGGGCGCGTGGCCGGCTGCTTGGGGCCATCGTCAAAGCCCGCGATGCAGGGGCCAGAATTGTATTCGACACCAATATTCGCCCTGCCCTTTGGACCAGCCCTCGCGTGATGATGGGGGTGCTGACCGCCGCTGCCATGCTCTGCGATATCGTGCTGCCCACCCATGGCGACGAAGCACCGCTGTTTGGCGACAAAAACGTCGATGATACCGCTGACCGCTATCTCGAGCTGGGTGTTGAGGAAGTGGTGGTCAAGGATGGGGCGGGGGAAGCGCTGATTGCTACGGCGAAAGAGCGGGTCAGGGTGGCGCCGCGGGCTGGGGCCAAGGTGGTGGATGCGACGGGGGCTGGGGACAGTTTCAATGGCGCTTACCTTTCAGCGCGGCTGGTGGGCAAGTCGCTCCAGGAGGCGGCGGAGGCGGGGCACCGGGTGGCTGGGATCGTGATTGGCGAGAAGGGTGCGCTGGTCGATCCCAAGCTGTTGGGCTAGAACTTGCGTTCGGCCTGCTCCTCCATATAGGCCAGTTCCTCCGGCGTGCTGTCGCGACTTAAGGGCTTGTTGCGGAAGGGAAATCTTCCGAAGCGGGCGATGGTGTCGCGGTGCTTTCGCATGTAATCGAGCTGTTCTTCGTCGCCCAGCGCCTCATAAAGCTTGATGCCTTCGTCCTGGATGACCAGCGATTCGGCGTGCATGAAGGGCAGGTAGAAGAAGGGACGGCGGGTGGGATCGACGGCCTGATCGGCGCCGTGGCTGATGGCTTCCTGGGCCAAAACCAACGCCATTTTGTCCTGCGCAAAGGCTTGCGGTGAGCCGCGGTGGAGCTGGCGGCTGAACTGATCAAGCACGATGATTTCTGCGAGCCTGCCCTCAAAAGTCTTGCGCCATGCCCACGCTTCGCCGCGAGAAACCTGCGGAAGTGCTTCGCCAATGCTTCGCTCAAGCTTCGCATCAAACTCGGGGCTGCCGGCAAACCAGTCTTCCGGACCGTGATCGACGAACCAGAAGCGGATGACGTCCTCGGGTGTGGTCATGTTTTATCCTTGGGTCAAACGGTGATGATGGCCTTGATCAGGCCGTTACGTTCATGGGCCCATCTGGGCAGGTTCATGGGTACCTCGTCGAGGCTTGTTGCGTGGGTCGCCAAGCGGTCCGTTGGAACGTCGCCGCTGCGAATGGAAGCCATCACATGGTCGAAATCTTCGCGCGTGGCATTGCGGGAGGCGCGGATGGTCAGTTCGCGCCGGTGGATCTCGGGATCTTCCCAGGCAAGCGTGCCTTTGACGACGCCGACCAGGGTCAGCGCGCCACCATTGCGGCAATAGCCGACCGCCTGGTTCATCGCGGCGATGGAGCCGGTGGCGTCGAATACGGCGTCGAAGCCGCTGCCCATCGTGGCCTTGAAGGCGGTGCCTTCCCGTTCGTCCAGCGCTGCGGCACCGAAACCGAAGCTGCGGGCAGCGTCAAGCTTGTCGGCGGCGGCATCGAGAATGGTCACGTCAGCGCCGGCGATGCGGGCGAAGAAGGCGGCGCCCAATCCGATGGGGCCGCCACCGACGACCAGTACGCGGGCGCCGGGCTTGAGCTCGGTGCGGCGCACGGCGTGGGCGCCGATGGCGAGGAATTCGACCATGGCCGCATCACGCAGGCTGAGGCCCTCCGCGCGGTAGAGATTGGCGGCTGGAAGGACGATCTGTTCGGCCATGCCGCCGTCGCCGTGCACGCCGATCACGGTCAGCGCCTCGCAGCAATTGGTCTTGCCTTCGCGGCAGGCGGGGCAGTGATAGCAGGGCAGATAGGGATTGATGACGACGGGATCGCCCTCGGCTAGCCCCTCGGCGCCATTGGCATCGAGGACCACGCCGCTGAGTTCATGGCCCATGATGCGGGGATATTGCAGGAAGGGGTGCTTGCCTTCGAAGATGTGGTAGTCGGTGCCGCAAATGCCGATGTGGCGAATGGCGACGCGCACCCAGCCGGGCTGAGGCTCTGGCGCTTCGATTTCGATCAGCGCCAGTTCTCCCGGTGCAGCGCAAGAAATGGCTCGCATGCAAAGTCCTCCCGATCCTTGTTCGGGAGGACTAACATGTCAGTCAGGACTTGACCATGATCCTGATCCGGTTGCCGAACGGGTCCTGCGTTTCGATGCCGCCCGCAATGGCTGCAATCGGAGCGTTTGCAGTGGCAAGGCGGGTCTTGAGGTTATCCAGCGTATCGGAATCGGGCAGCTCAATCGTGAACCAGCGCAGCCCGGCCGAGCCGGCAGGCGCAAGGGTCGCGTTGGGGCCGGACCAGATGTTGAACGCCAGCGTGTGGGGCATGTAGTCGAGGCCGACATCGCCCATGCCGAAGGAATGGATCAGCAGGAAGCCGGCAAAGCCCAGCACGTCGCGGTAAAAGTCCATGGCCTGATGGAGATCGTTGACGTGCACATGCACATGGCCGATCCGGGTGCCCACGGGCATGCGGGGCTCCTGCGCCGGCGAAGGGCCAAGTTCAACCAACAGGTCATTGAGATCGATGGGATCGCGGCCCGAGTGTGGCTTGCCTTCGGCAGTGACGGCATAGGTCTGGCCGAGATCGGGATCGCCCAGCGTGCCGCGCCACGGCGTTTCGAAAGTGATTTCGATGCCGTTGCCGTCGAGATCCCAGAGGTAGATGGCTTCGCTTACCAGATGGTCGGTGGGCGCGATGCGAACATTGCGCTGCAGCGCGCGGATGGCGAGCTGTGCGAGATCGGTCCGGCTCGGCACGTGGATCGCGACGTGATAAAGCCCGATGGTGCGCTGCACCACAGGACGGACCGCGCCGGTTTCAAGCACGATCAGCGGCTTGTCGCCTACGCCGAGAGTAAGCTCGTTGCCATTCTCGGCCAGTAGGTCCAGCCCCACCACGTCCTGCCAGATGGCAAGTGCCTTGGCGCGGTCGGTGACGGCGAGATGAACGGGGCCCAATATCGTTGTCAGCGGCAGGATGGGTTTGGATTTTACGTTGGTCTGAACCGATGCGTCGATCACGATGGCTCTCCTTGAATGTGTTGACCAAGATATAGGCTTGGCGCACCGTTCACGCTATCGGGCCTGTTGCGAAGGCATTGTTCGGTAAGTTGGGAGCAATGGGTATGAGGCCTCATGGTGAGCTTGTGGAGGCATTGTGGCACGACCTCGCGGTTCGACAAGCTCACCGTGAGGTCTACTGGGCTGGCAGGGAGTTGGCTGAGATGCCTGCCCTGCGAAAAGGCCGGGGCTTTCACCCGGGCCTTGCGTCATGCAACCATGCCTTTGGTCAGTTCCAGCGCCTGGCGCTCGAACAGGCGGCGGTAGATGCCGTTGGGCAGGCGGATCAGGGCGCTGTGATCGCCTTCTTCCACGATGCGGCCCTTGTCGAAGACCAACAAACGGTCCAGCGCCACGACGGTGGACAGCCGGTGGGCGATGACCAGCGTGGTGCGCCCGATCATCAGGCGTTCCATGGCCTGCTGGATCTGCATCTCGCTTTCGCTGTCGAGGCTTGATGTCGCTTCATCCAGGATCAGCACGCGTGCATCGGCGAGAAATGCGCGGGCAATAGCCACGCGCTGCCGCTCGCCGCCCGACAGCTTGACGCCCCGTTCGCCCACCATGGTTTCATAGCCCTTGGGCAAACCGACGATGAAGTCATGCGCATTGGCCTGCCGCGCCGCTTCCTCGATCTCGGCGCGGGAGGCTCCGGGACGGGCATAGGCGATGTTTTCCGCCAGCGTGCGGTGGAACAGGATCGGCTCCTGCTGAACGATGGCGATCTGGGCGCGCAGGCTCGATTGCTGCACATCGGCGATGTTCTGCCCGTCGATGGTGATCTCGCCGGCGTTGATGTCGTACAGGCGCTGGATCAGCTTGACGAAAGTGGTCTTGCCCGAGCCGGAATGGCCGACCAGCCCGACGCGTTCGCCCGGCGCAATGCGCACCGAGAAATCGCGATAAAGCGGTTCGGCATGCGAGCCGTACTGAAAAGTCACATCGTTGAAGGCGATCGCTCCGGCCCCGATCTCGATCCGTTTGGCGCCCGGCTTGTCGGCGATGCCATAGGCCTGGTGTTCCAGATCAACCAGTTCCTCCATGTCGTTGACCGAGCGCTGCAGATTGCGGATGTGCTGGCCCACGTCGCGCAGATGGCCCTGCAGTACGAAGAACATGGTCAGAACGAAGGTGATATCGCCCGGCGTCGCAGCGCCGCGCTGCCACAGCAGCAGGGCCGTGCCCAGGATTGCGGCCTGCATCAGGGCCATCATCAGGCCTTGTGCGCCGCCATTGAGCGTACCGCGAGTCCAGACGCGAGCGGTTCGCTTGCGCCACTTGCTGACGACGCGCTGGAGAATGCTCTCCTCCCGCGTTTCAGCGCCGAAGGCCTTGACCACCGAATTGCAGCTGACCGCGTCGGCCAGGGCTCCACCCATCTTGGTGTCCCAAGCGTTGGCCAGCGCGCCGGCCGGCGCGACGAAGGCGACCGACAACCAGACCGTGACGCCGACATAGATCAGCGACCCCAGCCCCACGACCAGCCCCATGACCGGCCAGGCCAGCCCCAGGATCACCGTTGCACCCAGGAGCATCACAATGGATGGCCATAGCGCGATCAACAGCGTGTCGTTGAGCAGGTCGAGCGCACTCGAGCCGCGTGTGATCTTGCGGACGGTCGAGCCGGCAAAGCTGTTGGCATGCCAATCGGTGGAGAAGCGCTGCACGCGCTCGAAGGCGCTGGCGATCACGTCATTCATAATCTTGAGCGTGAAGGTGATCAGGTTGAAGAACACGAACTGACGCAGCACGACGGCGCCCAGATAGAGCGCTGCCATGGTCCAGAACGCGGTAACCGCCGGAATCCAGAACGCGTCATCATGCCCGCTGCCGGATGCTACGGCATCCACCAGACGTCCCGCAAAGATCGGGCTCAGCGCTTCGGCCAATGTGGCAGCCAGCACCAGCAAGGCAATCAGGGATGCGCGCAGGGGCTGGCGCGCCCAATGGCGGAAGGTGAAGCCCAGCACATTACGGAAGGCATCGGCACGAAAGGGGAGTTTCTTGCGACTCATGATTGCAGCCTGGTCCCGTTATCCGGCAACCGGCCCTCGAAAAAGAAGAAAGAAGAAGGCACAGCCGGGAACGGGAATGGTGTGAAAAGCGATCCCGTCAGATCATGCAGGCTGTGGTGAAAAACCGCCGCGGCACCCTGGAAGGCGGGCCGCGAATGGCAGTGACCTAACGTCCGGTCATACCCTTGGTGGGAAGTTCGATGAATGCTGCCATACAACGCCTCCCATGTTCACATTTTTGGAGCGGTGGACGTTTTGTAGCCAAACAGTTCGCACTTGCCAACAGTGTTTTCACGGAAGGGTGAGATTTGTTGGAGACGAGGGTGGGTGGTGCTTCGCCGCTGGGGGCGGAGATTGAGGTGGTGAACAGAGGTCGGATAACCTCGATTCACCCTCGCCTTGCGGGACGTGTTTACCTCGGGCTGCTTGTTTTGATGATGTAACAACTACGGCGTCATTCCCGCGAAAGCGGGAACCTCTGTTTTCCTTGCAACCATCGCCAACGGAGGTTCCCGCTTTCGCGGGAATGACCCGGTGGGAAATGCGCCGCAAGGAGGACTGTTTGCTATAGGCACATGACCAATGGTGAAGATGCGATGCATCCTATCCCATCGGGCGGCACCTCCCCCTTAACGGGGGAGGCTGGGAGGGGGTGGAGGTTGGCCCCAATATCGGGACTAAACGTCCCCCACCCTTGATCCCTCCCCGCAAGGGGGAGGGTGTCGACTGACACAGCGGCGCAAGACGCCCGATATGAACATCCTCCCTTGCCGGGAGGGCAGCGTTGGGTCTTTCGCCTCAAAGATAACGCCTACGGCGCGAAGACCGTCACTGCAGCCGGCCTGATCTTGAAGTGCGCGGGGGTCTGAGTGACGATGTCGCCGTCGGTGTTGATGGACTTGGGCTCGCGGGTGCGGATGTCGAATTCGGTGCTCTTGGAGGTCCGCACCTCGTCCCAGGCGCCGTGTTGGCCGCGGCGGAAGGCGCCCAGCATGAGGCCGAACTTCCAGACGTTCTTGAGCTCGAGGCTGTAGAGATCGAGATGTTCGTCATCGATGCTGGCGTGTTCGTGGATCACCGTCCCGCCGCCATAGTGGACGCCATTACCCACGGCGATCTGCAGCGTCTTGACCGTCACCGAGCCGGCATCGCTGATGATCTCGGCGCGGAACGGGCGGGAAGCAGCGAGGACGCGCATCGCGCCCAAGGCGTAGCCGAGCTTGCCCCAGCGCTTCTTGGCTTCTGGCGTCAGGCCGCGCGCCAGATCGGCGCTCAAGCCCAGGCTTGCGACGTTGAAGAAGGGGTGGCCGTTGACCTCGCCGAGGTCGATCTTGCGCTGCTTGCCGGCAACGATGACTTCGGCCGCCATGATGAGGTCATCGGGGACGCCGAGCGTGCGGGCCAAGTCGTTGGCGGTGCCCATCGGCAGGATGCCCATGGGCAGGCCGGTATCGAGAACGCCGCGGGCGGCTGAATTGATGGTGCCATCGCCACCGCAGACGATCACCAGATCGGCCTCGTGCCGGCGGCGAGCAATGTCCGCGGAGACTTCCTCGGGCGTCTCGAAGCGCTCCACGACCACGTCGATGCCGCCCTGTTCGAGGCGCGCGATCACCGGCTCCAGCGCCGCGGTGCCGCGTCGGGCCTTGGGATTGACCAGCATCAGGCCACGTCGTCGGGAGGGCATGGCCGCTGTCATGGCTTGATCCGGTGCTTGTTCATCGTGTCCGTAGATGGCGCATGCATGGGAGCGGAGCAAGGCCGACGCACATTACCATTTGGAAGGCAGCCGAGTTGCAGAGAATTTTTGCGTTGTGGCTGACATTGGGCACAAAGCGGGGATAGGCTCGCGCACAAAGCGATTCAGAACGAGAGTTTTCAAACCCATGGCCACCTCCCCCATCGATCCCGTCAAACTGGACAAGCTCGCCCAGGTCGCCATCAAGGTGGGACTGCAGCTGGCGGAAGGACAGGATCTGGTGATGACCGCGCCGATGAGCGCGGCGCCACTGGTGCGTCGCATCACCGAGCATGCCTACAAGGCCGGCGCGGGCCTCGTCACCACCATCTATTCGGATGAGGAAAGCACCCTCGCCCGCTACAAATATGCCAATGACAAGAGCTTCGACAAAGCCGCCGGCTGGCTTTATTCGGGCATGGCGGAAGCGTTCAGGAACAATGCGGCGCGCCTGGCCATTTCGGGCGACAACCCCATGATGCTGGCGGGGCAGGACCCCGACAAGACCTCGCGCGCCATGCGGGCCAATTCGGCGGCTTACAAGCCGGCGCTGCAGCTGATCACGGGGTTCGACATCAACTGGAACATCGTGTCCTACCCCACTCCCGCCTGGGCCAGACTGGTGTTTCCCGACGACAGCGAGGAAGTGGCGGTTGGCAAGCTGGCCGACGCGATCTTCAAGGCATCGCGCGTCGATGTGGAAGACCCGATTGCCGCCTGGAAGGAGCACAATGCCAACCTCAAGGCACGCTGGACCTGGCTCAATGGCAAGTCATTCTCGGCGCTGAAATACACCGGACCGGGCACCGACCTGACGGTCGGCCTTGCCGATGGGCATCGCTGGAAGGGCGGCGCGTCGGAAGCCAAGAACGGCATCACCTGCAATCCCAACATCCCCACCGAAGAGGTGTTCACCACGCCGCACCGGATGCGGGTGGATGGGTACGTGGCAGCGACCAAGCCGCTATCGCATAATGGCGCGCTGATCGAGGATATGCAGGCGCGCTTCGAGGGCGGTCGGCTGGTGGAGCTCAAGGCCTCCAAGGGGCAGGATATCTTCAACAAGGTACTCGATACCGATGAAGGCGCGCGGCGGCTGGGCGAGGTGGCGCTGGTGCCTCATTCGTCGCCGATCTCGGCCTCGGGCGTGCTGTTTTTCAACACGCTCTATGACGAAAACGCGTCCTGCCATATCGCGCAGGGCCAGTGTTATTCGGATTGCTTCGTGGGCGGCAAGGACCTTTCCCAGGAGCAGATCAATGCCCAGGGTGGCAACACCTCCAACATCCATGTGGACTGGATGATCGGTTCGGACCAGATCGACATCGATGGCGTCCATGCCGATGGCACGACCGAGCCCGTCATGCGCAAGGGCGAATGGGCCTAGCCCACCGCAGCTATCGCTTCATAACCGTGCTGCTTGCCGTGGGCCTTCTGGTCTGCGGCGGGCTGGCGTGGGACATCTGGCGCTTTGCCGGGTATAGCGCGCCGGGGCCGGCAGGCGCGGCTTTGGTGCTGGGTGCAGCCGTGCTGGGGGATGTGCCCAGCCCGGTGCTGATCGAGCGGTTGCGGCATGCGCAGCAGCTTTATGAGGCGGGAGTGGTCAGCAGAATTGTCGTCACCGGGGGGCGCAGTCCGGAGGATGAGTTGAGCGAAGCCGTGGCCAGCCGGAACTGGCTGGTGGAGCAAGGAGTGCCCGCTGGTGATATCGTGCTGGAGGATCAGTCTCGCACGACGCTGGAGAATTTGCAGTTTGCGCGGATCGTTCTTGAACAGGCCGGCATCAGGGACGTGCTGATCGTGTCGGACCCGCTGCATATGCGCCGCGCGATGCTGATTGCCGGCCGCATGGGGGTGGCGGCGGGCTCATCGCCCACGCGCACCAGTCGCTACCAGACATGGGACACCACCCTGCCCTTCCTGGCGCGGGAAGTGTGGTTCATGGGGCAGTATCTGCTGGTCGGGCTCTAGGCCGTCCAGCCGCCATCGATGATGTGCACCTGGCCTGTCGTATAGGTTGCGCCGGCGAGGTAGACGGCGAGATCGGCGACTTCCTCGGGCTTTGCGATGCGGCCAATAGGCTGGCGGGCGATGAAGGCTTTCTTGGCGGCTTCGAAATCGCCCGTCGCGTGCCAGCGCTCGTGCAGCGATGGGGAATCCACAGTGCCGGGGCAGATGGCGTTGACGCGGATGCCCTGGGTAGTGAAATCGGCGGCGATGGATTTGGTGAGGCCGACAACGGCCGCCTTGCTGATGGAATAAGCGGCGCGATTGGGGACGCCTTTTATCGAACTTGCAACGGTTGCCATGTTGATGATGGCGCCATCCCTGCGCTCGAGCATTTGCGGCAGCACGGCCTTGATGGTTCGGATCTGTGCCTTGACGTTGAGGTTGAGGGCAAAGTCGAGGTCGTCTTCGCTCATCTCCAGCACCGAGCCGGAGTGAACGACACCGGCGCAGTTGAACAGCACATCGATACGGCCGATCTCGGCCACGGCGGATTGCACCGCGTCGGTGGAGAGCACGTCGAGCACGCGCGTGGTGACGCCGGCAAGGCCCTCAAGCTCCACAAGCTTTTGCGCATTGATGTCCGTCGCGACAACCTTGGCGCCGGCGGCGGCGAAAGCCTCGACCGAGGCGCGGCCGATGCCTTGCGCTGCGGCGGTGACCAGAACGATTTTGCCGTTGAGATCGGCCATGGCGTGTTCTCCCAAAGTCTTTATGCTGCCCTTGTGACCATTGCTTATAGCGCTTCGCGGGCAAGTGTCACTGTTGGGGGGACAATCAAATTGCGCATTCTCGATACGCATCTGCACCTGATCTATCCCGATCGCTTCAGCTACCCATGGCTGGCGGGTGAGCCGACGATCAACAAGGGCTGGAGTGTCGAGGATTATTTCGCCGAAGCTGTTCCGCTGGGCATTGAATCGGCGCTGCACATGGAGGTCGACGTTGCCGAGGCCGACATGACCGCGGAGACCGATTTCGTGCTGACCCTGCCGCGTGTGATCGGCGCGGTCGCGGCCTGCCGGCCCGAGCACACCAATTTCGTCGACCAGATCGAGCAGCTTAGTGAGCATGCCCACGTCAAGGGCGTGCGGCGCATCCTGCATCAGGCGCCTGACGATCTCAGCCAGTCAGACCTGTTTATCGAGAACATCCGGCATCTGCCGGATTATGACCTGAGCTTTGATCTTTGCGTGCGCGACGATCAACTCCCGATCGGACAAATGCTGGCCGAGCGGGCACCGGACGTCACCTTTATCCTCGATCACTGCGGCGTTCCGGATGTGACCGGACGCGGGCTCGATCCCTGGCGCGAGCGCATCGCCAGCATTGCCCGGCTGCCCAATGTCTATGCAAAGATCTCCGGCATCGTTGCTTATTCCGGCCCCGATTGGACAGTGGAAACCATCCGCCCATACGTGGAACATGTCATCGAGAGTTTCGGCTGGGATCGGGTGGTCTGGGGCTCCGATCATCCGGTCGTGACACTAACCGGCTCGCTCACGCGTTGGGTGGAGGCCACCCGCGAGATAATCAAGGGGTCGAGCCCAGAGGAACAAGCCAAGCTGCTGCACGGCAATGCCGAGCGGATCTACAAGGTCTGAAGTGGCCGCGACACTTGTTCAAACAACAATAAAAGGACCAATCCATGAGCATCAGCGCCGACCGAATTGCCGTCTCCACCTGGTCGTTGCACCGGCTATTGGGCATGACCTTTCCGCATGACCTGACCACCACCGAGGTCGGGCCGATGCAGGAGAGCTATGGCGAGGGCGAGGAATCCCTGCTCGGCCTGCCTTCGGTTCTGGCCAATCATGGCTATCACCGGCTGGAGATCGTGTCGTTCCACCTGCGCAGCCGCGATCCGATCTATCTCGGGGAACTGCGCGATCAGTTGCGCATCGCCGAGGTCCGGCTGCAAACCCTGCTGATCGACGCCGGCGATATCAGCCACCCCGAATATGGAGCACGCGACCAGGCCTGGATCGCCAGCTGGATCGAGGTGGCAAACGAGCTTGGCGCAGAGAACGCGCGCATCATCGCGGGCAAGCAGAAGCCGACGCGGGACGCGCTGGACCGTTCTGTCAAGGCACTGGCGGCGCTGGCGGATGGGAATTCCGGTTCAAGCGTTCGCCTCGTGACGGAGAACTGGTTCGACCTGTTGGCGGAGCCGGCCCATGTGCATTACCTGCTCGACAAGCTCGATGGCCGTATTGGCTTGCTGGGCGATTTCGGCAATTGGGGCGGGCCCAACAAATATTCCGATCTGCGCTCCATCTTCGGGCGGGCCGAGTTGTGCCACGCCAAGGCGCAATTCATCGATGGCGATCTCGATGAGGCAGATTTTGGGGAATGCGTGAGGCTAGCGGAAGAGGCGGGCTATAAAGGACCGTACACGCTGATTTTTGACAGCGATACGCCAGGTGAATGGCATGGGCTATCGACCGAGCGAGATTTCATTCTGTCGCGCTGAGGGGAGGCGCTGCCAACAGGATTAACCCAGTAGACCTCATGGTGAACCCGTCGAACCGCGAGGTCGTGGCACCGACCCTCCACTCGCTCGTCCCAGCCCAGGCGGTAGTGTTTGCTTTATGTGCTTTTCCACCGGGTCATTCCCGCGAAAGCGGGAACCTCCGTTGGCGATGATTGCAAGGAAAACAGAGGTTCCCGCTTTCGCGGGAATGACCCGGTGGTATTGCATCCACATTGGTTGTTTGCGTCCATCAACCCAGTAGACCTCGCGGTGAGTTCGTCGAACCGTGAGGGCGTGGCACCAGAGCCTCCACTCGCTCGACCTCGTCCAGCGGTAGTGTTTGCTTTGTG
>NZ_PYVW01000001.1 GCF_003056355.1 Devosia naphthalenivorans | reverse complement strand
CCAGCCAAGCTGGCCATCGTTGCCGCCATGCGAAAGCTCATCATAACCGCCAACGCCGTGCTCGCCAGCAATACCCTATGGAAAACCAACATGGATTGACACCAAACACGGTTGCTCAGGGGAGAGGTCGGCGCGCAGCGCCGGGTGAGGGGTGCGATGTTGCAGCACCATAGATGTGGGAGCGTCCCCCTTCACCGCCCAACACCAGACCGCTGCGCTTTTTCCACTGCGTCATTCCCGCGAAAGCGGGAACCTCCGTTGGCGATGGTTGCAAGAAAAACAGAGGTTCCCGCTTTCGCGGGAATGACGTTGTGGTTTTTCGCGGGAATGAATTTGTGTTTCTTACATCTACACAAGCAGTCCAAAGCCCCAACTCAAAGGGAAGGGGCAAGACCGCCCGCAATCAAAGCCTACCCCTCCACCGCCAACACCCCAGCCTCCTCAGCCTCCAGCTCCACCTGCGCATCCGCCCCCAGCCCAAACCGTACCGCCACTTCCGGCGCATACCGCACCAGATCGGGCCTGAGCTTAATCAGCGCCAGATCCTTCACCTTGGCCTCCAGCATCACGTCGAATTCCAGTCCCTCCGCCACCCGCATGAAGGTGATGAACTCGAACGGATTGACGAAATCCGCGTGCCCCGTCCAAACCGGCGCAGCGTTCACCGTCACCGCCTTGCCCGTCTTACGATCCCTCCGCACCAGTTGCCGCAACTCGGTGCGAGGCGATGAAAAATGCACCTTGGGCCGCACATCATCCGGCCATGTCCGCAGAATTGCCTCCACCGTCTGCCGCATATCGGCGCCTTCCGGGTTGAGGCACCAAAAATGCTGATGGTCAAAAATCAGCCGCACGCCAGTATGCTCGTGGATCCACAACACATCGGCCGCCGAGAACCTGAGATCGTCATGCTCCAACACCAGCCGCCGCCGCACAGGCTCAGGCAGGGTAGGCCATGTCTCGACCCACCGAGCTCGCGCCGCGTCCTTGTCCTCATAAACCCCACCGACATGCACCACCAGAACCGCCTCCGGTCCCAGCCCCATCAGGTCCAGCATCTCGGCTTGGGAAAGCAGATCCCATTTGCTCTTGCGAACCAATTCAGGATCGGGACTGTTCAACACGATAAACTGGCTGGGATGAAACGACAGCCGCAATCCCTGTGCCTTGGCCTTGACGCCAATCGCCGCCAGATCCGCCGCACTATCGCGCACCATGTCATGGAATTGCGGCATGTCCGGATGGGTCGCGTAGGGCGCCAAATCCGAGGACATGCGGTACATGGAAATCTTGTGCCTGGCCAAATAGTCGAAGATCGCATCGAGATAGCCCAGCGACACTTTCAGGTGCGGCTGGCTTGTCGAACGCCGCGCGTCGTGGCTCTTGAGCTCGCTGTTTCCCATGATCTTGACGGGCACGCCGAGCCGCATTGGCAATGAATTCATGCTGACCTCCGGCTAGCGCAATGCGCCGCGACGACCTGCCGTTCCCGCATGACCCTGTTGCTGCCAAGCCATTCCACCGCGCCGGCAGCCATGCTAACCACGCCCCATGCGCGTATCAGAATTCGATTTCGACCTGCCCGAGAACCTCATCGCCCTGCACCCGGCCGAGCCGCGCGACAGCGCCCGCCTGCTGCTGGTCGATCCCAAAGCGGGGCTGAAAGACCTTCACATCCCCGACCTGCTCTGGCTGCTCAGGGATGGCGACGTGCTGGTTGTCAACGACACCCGCGTGCTGCCCGCCGAATTGCGCGGCACCCGCATTCGCGGCGAAAACCGGGCCGGCGTCTCATTCAACCTCCACAAGCGCGTCGACGCCCACACCTGGCGCGCTTTCGCCCGCCCGGCCAAGAAGCTGGCGCTGCTCGATACGCTCGAGCTCGGCAATGGCGGCTCAGATGCGCTCAAGGCCCACGTGTCAGGCAAGGGCGACACGGGCGAAGTCACCCTCGAATTCGAACTGGGCGGCGCCCAGCTCGACGAAGCCATCAAGGCCCACGGCGCCATGCCGCTGCCGCCCTATATCGGCGCCAAGCGCGACGTCGAAGAGCGCGATCTCGTCGATTACCAGACGGTCTATGCCGCCAATGACGGCGCCGTTGCCGCTCCAACAGCGGGTCTCCATTTCACCGAGAGCCTGCTCCAGCAACTCTCCGACAAGGGCGTCACCGTCGAACGCGTGACGCTGCATGTAGGGGCAGGGACCTTCCTGCCCATGAAGGTGGACGACACCGAAGACCACGTCATGCACGCCGAGTGGGGTGAACTCACCCAGGCCACCGTCGAGCGCATCAATGCCAAGCGCGCAGCGGGCGGGCGCGTCATCGCCGTCGGCACCACCAGCCTGCGCCTCCTCGAAACCGCCTCCCGCGCCACCGGCACCCTTCAGCCCTTCATCGGCGACACCGACATCTTCATCACCCCCGGCTTCCGCTTCGCCACCGTCGACGCCCTGATGACCAACTTCCACCTCCCCAAATCCACCCTCTTCATGCTGGTCAGCGCCTTCGCTGGCCTCGACGTCATGAAGAACGCCTACGCCCACGCGATACAGGAAGGTTACCGGTTCTATTCGTACGGCGACTCGTCATTGCTGCTGCGGGCCCAGACCTCCGAATAACCCCGATCGTCACCCTCGGGCTTGACCCGAGGGCACTGCACTTCCACTCTCCAGAAATGGCCGGATACACCTACATCCTCGCAGACTTCAGACGCGGCCGAACTTACATCGGTGTGACCAACGACTTGGTCCGGCGCATCTACGAACACCGCGAAGGTCTGGCTGACGGCTACACCGAGAAAAACAACATCAAGCGTCTCGTGCACTTCGAAGTCCACGAGACTGTTCCACTTGCCATTCAGCGCGAAAAGACGCTCAAACGCTGGTACCGCCAGTGGAAGGTAGCTCTGATCGAGGAACACAACCCCGACTGGCGCGATCTCTGGGACGAGATCGTCAAGTGAAGCGCCCTCGGGTCAAGCCCGAGGGTGACGCCTGGTGGATGGGGCACCATGGGGCGATCAAATTATGATCGTCACCCTCGGCCTTGAGCCGAGGGCACTACACTTCCAGTCACTCTGCATGAAGCCGCCAAACTCAGCTCGCAATATACTCCCGCAGCGCCTCGGCATCCTGCTCGATCTCTTCGATCTTCGCCTTCACCACATCCCCGATCGAGATAATCCCGACCAGCTGACGCCCGTCCATCACCGGAATATGGCGCACCCGATGTTCCGTCATCAGATCCATGATCTCCGCAATTTCCGTATCGCGCCGGCAAGTCACGGCCGATCGCGTCATGATCGCGCTGACCGGTTGCACCATTGAGATCGCCGCCTCCTTGCCGAGTTGGCGAACGATATCGCGCTCCGACAATATCCCGGCAACTTCATCGCCTGCACTGGTAACGACAAGCGCACCAATGTTGTGCGTGTTGAGCAGGCTCACGGCGTCAGCTAGGCTAGCCGTCTCGGGCAGGGTGTAAACCAGACTTCCCTTGGCCTGCAGGATGGTTTCGACATGCATGGTCATATCCTCCTCGCGTAACCAATCTGCTCCCGGTTCGGTGCAGGCGCAAGTGTCATCCACCGCACCACCGCAGCAGAGTTGTCTACCCTCCCGCAACCCGCTAGAACCCGCGCCATGAACGCCCAGACCAACGCCCCAACCAAACTCGTCACCTTCACCCTGTCTGCCACCGACGGCATGGCGCGGCGCGGCCGCATCGACACGCCACGCGGCGACATTCAGACGCCCGCCTTCATGCCCGTGGGCACGGCCGGCACGGTCAAGGCGATGTACCCCGAGCAGGTGCGCGAAACCGGCGCCGATATCCTCCTGGGCAACACCTACCATTTGATGCTGCGTCCCGGCGCCGAGCGCGTGGCCTCCCAGGGTGGCCTCCATGACTTCATGGATTGGCAGCGCCCGATCTTGACGGATTCCGGCGGCTTCCAGGTCATGTCGCTGGCCCAATTGCGCAAGCTGACCGAAAAAGGCGTAACCTTCCGCTCACATATCGATGGCTCCAGCCACGAGCTCACCCCCGAGCGCTCCATCGAGATCCAGACGCTGCTCGATAGCGATATCATCATGCAGCTCGACGAGTGCCTGAAGCTCCCCGCCGACTACAAGGAAATGGAGCGCGCCATGGAGCTTTCGCTCCGCTGGGCTGACCGCTCCAAGACCGCCTTCAACAACCAGCTCAACCGCGCCCTGTTCGGCATTGTCCAGGGCGGCGATAACGCCGAACTGCGCACCCGCTCTGCCCAAGGCCTCAAATCCATTGGCTTCGACGGCTACGCCGTCGGCGGCCTCGCCGTGGGCGAACCGCAGGACGTCATGTTCCGCGTCATCGAGAACATCACGCCCGAATTGCCCACCGACCGCCCGCGCTACCTCATGGGCGTCGGCAAGCCCGATGATATCCTGGGTGCCATCGGCCGCGGCATCGACATGTTCGATTGCGTCCATCCCACCCGTGCCGGCCGCCACGGACACGTCTATACCCGCTTCGGCGTCATCAATCTGAAGAACGCCCGGCATAGGGATGACCATCGTCCGATCGACGAGGCGTCGCCCAATCCCAATTGCCGCCGCTGGAGCCGCGCCTATCTGCATCACCTTGTTAAGACAGAAGAGATTTTGGGCGCGATGATCCTTTCCCAGATCAACCTGGCCTATTATCAAGAGCTGGTGCAGGGCTGCCGCGGCGCGATCGAGGGCGGTCGCTTCACCGACTTTGCAGCAGAAACGCGTAGCGGCTGGGCCGCTGGCGATCTGCCAACTATCTGACGTTCAGGAAGGGCTCATCTACATGGCGAAATCAGGGCGCAAGGCCAGCTTCACCAACCTGGACAAGCATCGCAAACGGCTCGAAAGCCAGCCGATGCGCGTGCAGTTCGCCGTCGATCCCAATCGGTTCAAACGCTATTCCGCTACCGGCGCCGGCATCCTGCTGGACTATTCCAAAAACCGCATCGACGAAGACGCCATGGCCGCGCTGTTCGATCTTGCCCGCGCGGCCGGCGTCGAGGAACGCCGCGACCAGATGTGCGAAGGCGAGCACATCAACATCACCGAAGACCGCGCCGTCATGCACATGGCCCTGCGCTATCAGGGCGATAAGCCGGTTCCTGTCGACGGCAAGGACGTCATGCCCGACGTCCTGGCGGTCCTCTCCGCGATCGCCAACTACTCCGACGCCATCCGCTCCGGCCAGATCCGCGGCCACGGCGGCGAGCAGTTCACCGACGTCGTCAATATCGGCATCGGCGGCTCCGACCTCGGCCCGGCCATGGTCACGCTGGCCCTCGAGCCCTATACCCGCGCCGATTTGCGCGCCCACTACGTCTCCAACGTGGACGGCGCCCACATCCACGATATCCTCAAGCGCCTCGACCCCAAGAAGACCCTCTTCATCGTCGCCTCCAAGACTTTCACCACCGACGAGACGATGACCAACGCCAATACGGCGCGCGATTGGGTTGCCGATACGCTGGGCGAAGAAGCGGTGCCAAACCACTTCGCCGCCGTCTCCACCAACATTCCCGCCTGCGCCAAGTTCGGCATCCGCGAAGACCGCATTTTCGGCTTCTGGGACTGGGTCGGCGGCCGTTATTCCGTTTGGTCCGCCATCGGCCTGCCCATCGCCCTTGCCGTCGGCTACGACAATTTCGCCAAGTTCCTCCAGGGCGCCGACGCCATGGACCGGCACTTCCTCTCGGCGCCGCTCGAAAGCAATCTGCCCGTCATCATGGCGCTCCTTGGTGTCTGGTACCGCAACGTCTGGGGCTTCTCCACCCATGCCGTGCTGCCCTACGACCAGCGTCTCTCCCGCTTCCCCGCATACCTGCAGCAGCAGGACATGGAATCCAACGGCAAGTCCGTCACCCTCGCCGGCAAGCCGGTGAAATGGTCCACCGGTCCCATCGTCTGGGGCGAACCCGGCACCAATGGCCAGCACGCTTTCTACCAGCTGATCCACCAGGGCACCGACGTCATCCCCTGTGATTTCCTGATCGCAGCCAAGCCCCATGAATCGCTGCCGCCGCACCACGACAAGCTCGTGGCCAACGTCCTGGCCCAGTCCGAAGCGCTGATGCTGGGCAAGACCGAAGAAGAAGTGGTCGGCGAACTCAAGGCACAGGGCCTCGACAAGCAGCAGATCGCCGAACTCACCCCACACAAGGTGTTCCCAGGCAATCGCCCGTCCAACACGCTGTTTTACCAGCAGCTTACCCCCGAAACCCTCGGCTCCCTCGTGGCCCTTTATGAGCACAAGGTGTTCACCCAGGGCGTGATCTGGAACGTCAACTCCTACGACCAGTGGGGCGTCGAGCTCGGCAAGCAATTGGCCAAGGCGCTGCTGCCCAAAGTCGAAGGCAAGCAAAGCGGGGAAGGGCACGACAGCTCCACCCAAGGCTTGCTCGCCTATTACCTGGCCAACAAATGACCATCACGACCGAAGAGCAACTCGAAAAGCTCAAGGCGATCGGCCGCATCTGCGCCATCACCCGCGACGCCATGGCCTCGGCCATGCGTCCCGGCATGACCACGCTCGAGCTTGACGAAATCGGCGCCAAACTGCTCGCCGAGCATGGCGCTCAGTCCGCGCCGATCCTCACCTACGATTTCCCCGGCGCCACCTGTATCTCCGTCAACGAAGAAATTGCCCACGGCATTCCGGGCGACCGCGTGCTGCATGAAGGCGACCTCGTCAACATCGACGTCTCGGCCGAAAAAGACGGCGTCTTCGCCGATTGCGGCTCGTCCTTCGTGCTGGGGCAGGGCGACAAACGCCTCGTCGCCCTCTGCCGTGACGGCAAGAAGGCCATGTGGGCCGGCATCGGCGCGGTGAAAGCCGGCGCTCCTTTGGCCGATGTCGGCAACGCCATCGGCAAGTTCGCCAAAAAGGGCGGCTATACCCTGATCCGCAACCTCGCCAGCCACGGCGTCGGCGATAGCCTCCACGACGAGCCCGGCGAGATCGCCACCTGGCCCGACAAATCCGAACGCCGCCGCATGACCGACGGCCTGGTCTTCACCATCGAGCCCTTCCTGTCCCTCGGCGGCAAAATGGCCGACCAGAAATCCGCCGACGACGAATGGACCCTGATCAGCCGCCCCTCCGCACCATGTGTGCAATACGAGCACACGGTAGTGGCAACGCCCCGCGGTGCCGTCGTGGTGACATTGGCCGCATAGATTGGTTAGCGGCCGATTGTCACAAATCGTCACCCTCGGGCTCGACCCGAGGGTTCTGTACGTCACCAACCCACCGCAAGTGCAGTCCCCTCGGGCCAAGCCCGAGGACGACGATCCAGCGTGTGGGGCACCACCTCGCCCCCACCCACCGGGTTTCCCTCGGACTCGACCCGAGGGCCACTCTCCCCACGGCACAAGCAACGAGAGCCTCTCGGCTCAAGCCCGAGGGAAGCACGATGTTTGTGGGAGCAAGAACCAAAATCTCTCCCCCTTCTCCCCCCGCCTTCCACCCGCGCTATCCTCCCCCCACTGCCTTCACCAACCAGCGGGTCGCGCGAACCGGCTTGTGAAGGGGCAGATGGGGCGGGGATGTCGCGATCCTCGTAGGACGGCGGAAGTGTCGTGGGAGCTATTGACGCTCCTCGTCCAGAGTCTCGCCGGGATAAACCAAAAATCCCATCGCGAGTGGCGAGGCTCTGTCTCACTACACAAAACTACTCCGAGGCAGCGCCTCGCCATTTGCTCGCTGATATCACCGCACAAGGGGCGGCGCTTCCGCACGTCCACGCACCGCCCGGGCAAGTTCCTAACACTTTGCTAACCAATACACGCCAATCCCCGCTGATCCCATTTCACACACTCGACAAGAACAAACGAGGAACGTATAAGAACATTATAGCAACACGGGAGACAGACATGCTGACGTTCTTGAAGGATTTCGCCGCGTTCGTGACCTTGGGCGCTTTCACCATTGGTTCGCTCACCTGGATGGATTTGCTCACCCGACTCGTGTGAGCCTCCTGTGGATTGCGGCAGCGCGCGGTGGGGATCGCGGGCTGCCGGTGCTAAAGGTTGGCGCATGAGCGGTCCCGGTTTTATTCATCTCCACGTCCATTCAGCCTATTCGCTCCTCGAAGGGGCGCTGCAGCTGGAAACCATTCTGAAGCTTGCCGCGGCGGACAATCAGCCCGCTCTCGGCATTGCCGACACGGGCAATCTGTTCGGCGCCCTGGAGTTTTCCGAAAAGGCCAGCAAGAAGGGCATCCAGCCGCTTGCCGGGGTGGAACTGGCGATCGATTTCGCCGCCGCCGAGGAAAGAATCAGCGAGCGTGGCCAACTTGCCTGGACCGGCAAATCCAGCGTCGTGCTGTTGGCGCAGACGGAAAGCGGCTTCGAAAACCTGTCGCGGCTTGTCTCCAAGGCCTACCTCCAAAGCGAGGACGGCGTTGCCCGCGCCAAGCTGGACTGGCTCAGCCGGGAAGGGCTCGAAGGCCTGATCTGCCTCACTGGCGGTCCCGAAGGCGCCATCGACATGGCCTTTGCACAGGGCCATGACGCCAATGCGATCCGCCGGCTCGATCGCCTGGCCGATCTGTTCGGCAATCGCCTCTATATGGAAATCCAGCGCCACGGCCGCCCGCAGGAAGCCAGTGTCGAGCCGCGCCTGATCGACTACGCCTACAGCAAGGGCATTCCGCTGGTTGCCACCAACGAGCCCTTCTTCAAGTCCGCAAAGGAGTTCGAAGCCCATGACGCGCTGCTGGCCATTGCCGGCGGCACCGTCCTGGCGCAGACCGAGCGGCGCAAGCTCAACGACCAGTATTATTTCAAGACGCGCGCCGAGATGACCGAGTTGTTCTCGGACCTCCCCGAGGCACTCGATTCGACCGTCGAGATCGCGCAGCGCATTTCCTATCGCCCCCGCACGCGCAAGCCCATTCTGCCCAAGTTCGCGGCGGCGCCGGACCTGAGCGAAGAGGATGCAGTTGCCGCCGAAGCCGCGGCGCTGCGTGCCATGGCGGAGGAGGGCCTCCGTAACCGGCTGGCGAACCCCGGCCCTGCTCCGGGCAAGACGGTCGAGGAATACTGGCAGCGGCTCGAATTCGAGCTCGGCATCATCCAGTCGATGAAATTTCCCGGCTACTTCCTGATCGTGGCCGATTTCATCCGCTGGTCGAAGTCGCAGGGCATTCCGGTCGGTCCGGGCCGTGGCTCCGGCGCCGGCTCGCTGGTCGCCTATGCTACCACGATTACGGACCTCGATCCGCTCGCCTACAATCTGCTGTTCGAGCGCTTCCTCAATCCCGAACGCGTGTCGATGCCCGACTTCGACATCGACTTCTGCCAGGACCGGCGCGAAGAGGTCATTCGCTACGTCCAGAAGAAGTACGGCTTCGAGCAGGTTTCCCAGATCATCACCTTCGGAACGCTGCAGGCCCGCGCCGTGCTGCGCGACGTCGGCCGCGTGCTCCAGATGCCCTATGGGCAGGTGGACCGCATCTGCAAGCTCGTGCCCGCCAATCCGGCCGATCCCTGGTCGATCGAGCGCACGCTCAATGAAGTGCCCGCCTTCAAGGCCATGGCCGACGAAGATGAAACCGTCGCCGACCTGATTGCCATTGCGCGTAATCTCGAAGGCCTGTTCCGCCACGCCTCGACCCACGCCGCCGGCATCATCATCGGCGACCGGCCCCTGCAGGATCTGGCACCGCTCTATCGCGATCCGCGCTCGGAAATGCCGGTCTGCCAATACAACATGAAGTGGAGCGAGGCCGCTGGCCTCGTCAAGTTCGACTTCCTCGGCCTCAAGACCCTGACCACGGTGCAATACGCGGTCAACATGGTGAACCTCGACGGCGGCAATCTGCGCATCGAGGACATTCCCATTGATGACAAACCCACCTACGAGCTTTACGCCCGCGGCGACACCTTCGGCGTGTTCCAGGTGGAAGGCGCCGGCATGCGCCGCGCCCTTGTCGATATGAAGCCCGACCGCTTCGAGGACATCATCGCGCTCGTCGCGCTCTACCGTCCCGGCCCGATGGACAACATTCCCCTCTTCAACGACCGTAAGCACGGCCGCGAAGAGGTCGAATACCCGCACCCGGACCTGTCCAGGGTGCTCGACGAGACCTATGGCATCATCGTCTACCAGGAACAGGTGATGCAGATCGCCCAGCTCCTGTCGGGCTATTCGCTCGGCGAAGCCGATATGCTGCGCCGCGCCATGGGCAAGAAGATCAAGGCCGAGATGGACGCTCAGCGTGAGCGTTTCCGCGAAGGTGCGATCAAGTACGGCCTCAAGAAAAGCCTCGCCGATACCATTTTCGACCTGCTGGCAAAGTTCGCCAATTACGGCTTCAACAAGAGCCACGCCGCGACCTACGCGCTGGTCAGTTACCAGACTGCCTATCTCAAGGCCCACCATCCGCACGAGTTTCTTGCTGCGTCGATGACCCTCGATATGGGGAACACCGACAAGCTCGCCGAATTTCGGAGCGAGGCCAAGCGTCACAAGATCGAGCTGGTTCCCCCCTGCATCAATCGCTCCGAGGTCGTGTTCTCGGTCAAGGAGAAGCGGATTTACTACGGCCTCAGCGCCGTCAAGGGCGTCGGCCGGCAGGTTGCCGAGCACATCGTCGAAGTGCGCGGTTCCACCCCGTTCAAGGATCTCGGTGACTTCGCCCGCCGCGTCGATCCACGCATCTTGAGCAAGCGCACTCTCGAGACGCTGGCCAATGCCGGTGCGTTCGACGAAATCGTGCCGCGCCGCGAACAGGCTTTTGCGGCCATCGAGGCAATTCTGGGCATGGCCCAGTCGATCACGGCCGAACGCAACGAAGGCCAATGGAACATGTTCGACGCGGGCGAGCCTGAGCCGGTTCGCATTCCGGCTGGCGTGCCGGCATGGAGCACCACCGAGCGCGCTGACCGCGAACTTTCGGCCTTCGGCTTTCATCTCTCAGCCCATCCGCTCGATGCCTATTCCGACATGTTCGAGAAGCTGCGCGTACAGCGCTGGAACGATTTCGAGCGCGCGGTCAAGGATGGCGCGTCCGCTGGACGTCTCGCCGGCACGATCAGCGGCCGGCAGGACCGGCGCACCAAAAAGGGCACGCCGATGATGATCCTGACGCTGTCCGATCAGAGCGGCAGCTTCGAGATCATCGCCTTTTCCGAACAGATCAATCAGTTCGGCGCCATTTTGCAGCCGGGCAAGTCGGTGATCGTGCAGGTTGGCGCCGATGAGCGGGCGGAAGGCGTCAGCTTGCGCCTGCTCTCGGCCGAACCGATTGACGGCATCGCCGACAAGATCGACCGCCGCCTCACCATCTTCGCCGCCGACGCCAGGGCGCTTGGCTCCATAGGCGCCCAGCTCAAGCGGGGCGGGGAGGGAAGCGTCAACTTCGTCGTCATCCGCGATGGTGGCGCCAAGGAGTACGAGATCGAATTGCCCGGCACTTATCGGCTCACAGCTGAGGTCGCCGGCGGGATCAAGGCCTTGGAGGGCGTAACCGACGTGCGCTTCCACTAGTGGAGGCGGCATAACACCGGACACTTGCCAATTGGGTGTCCTTCCCCTATATCGCCCATGCGTTTGACTGCGCGTCAGCGCGATTTCACACACGAGGCAGGCTTTTCGAGCAATCGGAAATCCATCCGGTGGCGGGTAACCGTCGCAAGGTCTCGTGGCGGCATCAACCGGTAAACAAGGAGCAGCCATCATGGCACTGCCCGATTTTTCTATGCGTCAACTGCTTGAAGCAGGCGTTCACTTCGGTCACCAGAAGCATCGCTGGAACCCCAAGATGGAACGCTACATCTTCGGCGTTCGCAACGACATCCACATTCTCGACCTGAGCCAGACCGTTCCGGCCCTCAGCCGCGCCCTGCAGCTGATTTCGGACACCGTTGCTGATGGCGGCCGCGTGCTGTTCGTCGGCACCAAGCGCCAGGCCGCCCCGCTGGTCGCCGATGCTGCCAAGCAGTCCGCCCAGTACTACGTGAACTCCCGCTGGCTCGGCGGCACGCTGACCAACTGGCAGACGATCTCGAACTCGATCTCGCGCCTGCGCGAACTCGAATCGATGAGCGAAGACGATCTCGCCCTGCGCACCAAGAAGGAGCGCCTGATGATGTCCCGCGAGCAGGAACGCCTTGAGCGCGACCTGGGCGGCATCAAGGACATGGGCAATGTTCCTTCGCTCCTGTTCGTGATCGACACCAACAAGGAAGCCAACGCGATCAAGGAAGCCCGCCGCCTGGGTATCCCGGTCATCGCTATCGTCGATACCAACAGCGATCCCGACACTGTCGACTATGCCATCCCCGGCAACGACGACGCGTCGCGTGCCCTGGAACTCTACGTCTCGCTGGTGTCCAAGGCTGCTATCGACGGTATCGGCCGTTCGTCCTCGGCTCTCGGCGCTGACCTGGGTGCTTCCGAACGCGCTCCGGCTGAAGAGCTGCCGGCAGACGACGCGGCCGCTACTCCAGCCGCTTGAGCTGACTTCGTTTTGATCTGAACCAATGCGACCCCTGCAATGGGGTCGCCAAGAGGTGAACCTATGGAAATCACTGCAGGAATGGTCAAGCAGCTCCGCGACCTGACTGGCGTCGGGATGATGGACTGCAAGAAGGCCCTGGCCGAAACCAATGGCGACATGGAAGCAGCGATCGATTGGCTGCGCACCCGTGGCCTTGCAAAGGCCGCCAAGAAGGCTGACCGCGTTGCCGCCGAAGGTCTGGTTGGCGTGGCTACGGCCGGCACCAAGGCCGCTGTTGTCGAAGTGAACTCTGAAACCGACTTCGTTGCCCGCAACGAGCAGTTCCAGGGCATCGTCGGCAATGTTGCCAAGCTTGCCCTCGACGCCGAAGGCGACGTCGCCAAGCTCGGCGAAATGCCGTTCCCTGGCTCGGGCCACTCGGTTTCTGCCGAACTGACCGAAGCCATTTCCAAGATCGGCGAGAACATGAATCTCCGCCGCACCGAGACCGTTTCGGTCTCTGACGGCGTGGTGGAAAGCTACGTGCACAACGCCGTCAAGCCAGGCCTCGGCAAGATGGGCATCCTGGTGGCTCTCGAGTCCACCGGCGACAAGGCCGCCCTTTCGGCTCTCGGCAAGCAGCTTGCAATGCACATTGCAGCCACCAACCCGCTGTCGATTGATCCCGAAGACCTTGATCAGGACGTGGTTGCTCGCGAACGCGCAATCATCCTCGAGCAGGTCAAGGAATCCGGCAAGTCCGCCGAGATCGCCGAGAAGATGGTCGATGGCCGTATGCGCAAGTACTTCGAGGAAGTCACGCTGCTGGCGCAGACCTTCGTGATCGACGGCGAGACCAAGGTCCGCGATGCGATCAAGAATGCCGAGAAGGACGTCGGCGCACCGATCAAGCTGACCAAATTCATCCGTTTCGCTCTCGGCGAAGGCGTTGAAAAGGTCGAGACTGACTTCGCGGCAGAAGTCGCTGCCACTGCTGGCGTCAAGCAGTAAACCAACGCGCTGGCGAACGGGCAGTCGTCCGTTCGCCGCACTCCAATCGGGCGCGAAAACCCGCGATGCCGTGTCAATCGGCTGGCAAGGCGCTTCCCCTTGGATGCGCTATTGCTTTAGGGTCGCCCGGGTGCCGCCGGATTCGGTGCCCCACTGCAAATCTCAGATAGAGGGGATCGCCAAATGGCGCCTGCCTACAAACGCATTCTCCTCAAGGTATCGGGGGAGGCTCTGGCTGGCGACAATTCCTTCGGCATCGAACCCCAATTTCTGCAGGAAATTGCCAGGCAGATCGCTGATGCGGCCAAATCTGGTGTCCAGATTGCGATCGTCGTGGGCGGCGGCAATATCTTCCGCGGCATGGCCGGCGCCGCTGACGGAACCGACCGCGTCACTGCCGATCTGATGGGCATGCTGGGAACCATGATCAATGCCCTGGCCCTCAGCAGTGCCATCTCACGCCAGGGCGTCAAGTCCAAGCCCTACAGCGCGGCGTCCATGCCCTCGGTTGCGGATACTTTTACAGCCCGTGAGGCCAAGGCTTCGCTGGAGGAGGGCTACGTGGTCGTGCTCGGTGGCGGCACCGGCAATCCGTTCTTCACCACGGACACAGCCTCCACATTGCGGGCGATCGAACTCGAATGCGACGTCGTGCTCAAGGGCACCAAGGTCGATGGCGTCTATTCCGAAGACCCGATGCAGAACCCCCATGCCACGCGCTACGATACCGTCAGCTATGACGAAGTCATCGGAAAAAATCTGCGCGTGATGGATACCGCGGCGTTCGCCCTTGCCCGTGACAATAACATGCCCATTATCGTATATGCGCTTAACGACGAGGCAGGACTTGCCGGAGTACTCTCCGGCACATCCCGTTCTACCCGCGTCGGCAAGTCGAACTAGACTGGAAGGAATTGCTCGATGGCCAGTGGCTACGATCTCGCTGATCTCAAAACGCGTATGCAGAAATCCATATCGTCATTGAAGGACGAACTGCAGGGTTTGCGCACCGGCCGTGCCAGCGCCAGTCTTTTGGAGCCTGTGACTGTCGAAGCCTATGGCTCGCGCATGCCGCTGAACCAGGTTGCGACGGTAACCGTGCCGGAACCCCGCATGCTTAGCGTGCAGGTCTGGGACCGGCAGATGGCCAATGCAGTTGAAAAGGCCATCCGCGACAGCGGCCTCGGTCTGAACCCGATGGGCGAGGGCCAGATAATTCGCGTGCCGCTTCCGGAACTCAACGAACAGCGCCGCAAGGAACTTTCCAAGGTCGCATACAACTACGCCGAGGCTGCGCGCGTCGCCGTCCGTCATATCCGTCGCGATGGCATGGACGCCCTCAAGAAGGCGGAAAAGGACGGCATGAGCGAAGACGAGTCCCGCGCTCAGGCTGACCTCGTGCAGAAGGCGACCGATGCGGCCGTGGCTGAAATCGATCAGATCGTGGCGGCCAAAGAAGCCGAAATCATGCAGGTCTAACCTGCTCGAACTGCGCCTGGAGGGCGTAGATGTCTATGGATTCCGCCATCTCAGCAAATCTCGCGCAGCCGTCCAGGCTGCGTATTCCTGTGCATCTTGGCGTGATCATGGACGGCAATGGCCGCTGGGCGAAAGCTCGCGGAAAGGGCCGTACCGAAGGGCACGTCGAAGGTGTGAAGGCGTTGCGGCGCCTGGTCGAACTCTGCATCAATTACGGTGTTGGCCACTGCACGGTTTTCAGCTTCTCGTCCGAGAACTGGACGCGTCCGCGCGAAGAAGTCGCCTTCATTTTCAATCTTCTACGCCGCTTTGTTGCATCGGATTTGCAGCGGCTGATCCGCAATAATGTGCAGGTTCGTATCATTGGCAGCCGGGAAGGGCTTGAACCCTCCCTGATACGGTTGATCGATGATGTCGAGGCGAAGACGGCGGAAAACACCGGCCTGGTGCTGGTCGTTGCCTTCAATTACGGCGGCAAGGCCGAAATCGCCGAGGCAACCCGCCGCCTGGCGCGCGAAGTGGCAGCAGGTCGCCTGTCGCCGGAACAGATCACCGAACAGAGCATAGAGGCCGCGCTTTACACAGCGGGCATGCCGGACCCGGACCTCATCATCCGAACCAGCGGCGAGCAGCGCATCTCCAATTTCCTGCTCTGGCAGGCTGCCTACTCGGAGTTCGTATTCGTGGACGAATACTGGCCTGATTTCGATGAACAGAGCTTTTTGAAGGTGCTCGAGATTTTCTCGCTCAGGGATCGGCGGTTCGGTGGCATTGGAGCGGCTAAACCTTGACTGACCCTGGCGGCCAGCCCCCTGAGCTTTCTCAAACGCGCCGCCGCCGCTGGTCCGATCTCGGTCCCCGGTTGGGCTCTGCTGCTGTCCTGATCGCAGTTACTGTCGGAGCGCTCTACCTCGGCGGCTACGTGTTTGCGGCTGCGGTCAGCATCGTCTTTGCACTCGCCTATCGTGAGTGGGAAACCATGGTATCGCGTGCGCCCCTCACGCCGGCAGGCATGGTGCTCATTGCGCTCGTTGCAGTGTCGGGAGTGGCATTTCCCTTGTTGGGAGCTGCCGGCACGCTGGGCGCAATTGCCCTCGCTTGCGTGATCGCGCTCGTGATCCGTGGGGAAGGGATGTGGTGGCGCGTTCTCGGGCTCTGCATCTATGGCGTGATCATTGTCTCGGCCCTGATCCTGCGTGGCAATTCCGAGGCCGGAATCCTGGCCAGTATTTACCTCGGCACCGTCGTCTGGATGACTGATTCCGCCGCATTCTTCGCTGGCCGGCAAATCGGCGGCGAAAAACTCGCTCCGGAAATTTCGCCGTCCAAGACGTGGTCCGGCGCTCTGGGCGGACTGGCCCTGGGCACGGGGGCAGGGTTGATAGTCTGGCTTGTCGTGACGGATTCGCCCTGGTGGATCGGCTTGCTCATCGCCGCGTCGATCAGCGTTCTGGGCCAGGCCGGGGACCTTGCTGAAAGTGCCATCAAACGTCACTTCCGCATCAAGGACAGCGGCGACATCATTCCCGGTCATGGCGGCCTTATGGACCGCATGGACAGCCTCACATTCGGCGTTTTATTGGTGCTGCTGATTGGCGCTTTGCACATGGGCTTCGGCGCTGTCGCCGAGGGCCTGCTTTACTGGTAGCTTGGCGCGTCTAGGCCGCGCATAAGGAAGACCATGTTCGACTTCATCTACTGGCTGCTGTCCTACGTCATTCCGTTTCTGGCGGTACTGACCGTCATCGTTTTTGTCCACGAGATGGGGCACTATCTGGTGGCCCGCTGGAATGGCGTGGCCATCCAGACATTTTCCGTCGGATTCGGCCGCGAATTGTTTGGCTGGAATGATAAGCACGGTACGCGGTGGCGAATTTCCGCTGTGCCGCTCGGCGGTTACGTCCGTTTCGTGGGTGACATGAACGCGGCCAGCACGCCCGATGACGAAGCCATCGCCAATGCCAGTCCTGAACTGGCGCCGAGATTGTTTGCCAACAAGAATGTCTGGCAGCGCATCGCAGTCGTTGCTGCGGGTCCCATCGCCAACGTCATCCTGACTTTCCTCATCCTGTACGCTTTGCTGCTGGGCTATGGCCGGTACACGATTCCCCCAGTGGTCGGCGCGGTTGTGGCCGGTTCCGTGGCGGAAGCCGCGGGAATTGAGGCAGGCGACGTCATTGTGTCGGTGGATGGCTATGCCGTTCGTGGCTTCGAAGATTTCCAGCGTCTGGTGGCCACCAGCCCTGAGCGTCCCGTCAGCGTATTGCTGGAACGCGATGGCGGCACCGAAACGATCGTCCTGACGCCAGAGGCAACGGAAGTTCAAGACCGCTTCGGCAATAACCAGAGGATTGGCCGCATTGGCGTTAGCCGGGACGTGGCGGAAACCGATGTAACCCTCTATCGGCCCGGACCGGTGGAAGCGGTAGGGATGACCTTTGAGGAAATCCGCTTCATCATTCAGCGCACGGCGGCCTTCCTGGGCGACTTTTTCGTCGGACGCGGCGACATCGAGCAACTCGGTGGACCGGTCAAAGTTGCCAAGGTTTCGGGCGAAGTGGCGACCCTGGGAATCATCGCACTCATAAATCTGACAGCGTTGCTCTCCTTAAATATCGGAATTTTCAATCTTTTGCCTGTACCTATGCTCGACGGCGGCCACCTCATGTACTATCTGGTTGAGGCAGTGAGAGGTCGTCCGCTCAGCATGAAGGTTCAGGAGACTGGGTTCCGCTTTGGCTTCGCCCTTGTCCTGGCACTCATGGTGTTCACGCTTTTCAACGATACCCTGTTCGCCTACCTGCGAACCCTGAGTTAACGTTCAGTTAACCTTGGTTTGCAAGGTGTTGCAGGAATACAAGAGCACCAAGCATTTGCTAACCGCGTCTGGGCTTACGCCTTGTGGTTGGTTAAAAAGGCGGTAAAACGGTGCAGTGGAGTTAGGCTGGGGGAGCGCTGTGCATGGCGAATCCTTTGGCATGGTCGCAGAGGCAACAATAATATGATCCATCCCAATAAGCAGACGCGCGGCGCGATCCTGGCCTTGGCCGTTATCGGTGCAGCACCGCTCGCAGGCTCCGGCATTCCGCTTCTTGGCGTTGCGACCGCTCAGGCACAGGAGCAACTTATTGGCTCCGTCCTTTTTGAGGGCAACCGCCGCTTCTCCGATAGTCAGCTCCTTGCCATGGTCGATGTGTCCGCCTCGGGTGTGTTCACCCAGCAGCGCTTGGCAGCCGACATCGAAAGCATCCGTCAGGCCTATGACCGGGACGGCTTCCTTGGCGTCTCCGTCACTTCCCGTACCGAAGCCACGACCGATGGCCGTGTCCGCGTTACTTTCGTTGTCAACGAAGGTGATCGCGCCGGCATCGCTGCCATCAACTTCACTGGCAACAACTCGATCAGCACCGGAAACCTCAAGGGCACGCTGCTCACCAAGGAAACCGGCATTCTGAGCTGGCTCTTTAAGGACGACAGCTACGACGAGCAGAAGCTTGCCGTCGATCGCGAACGTGTCCGCCTGTACTATGCAAATCGTGGTTACCCCGATGCGCAGATTACCTCGGTCGGTCAGTATGACCCGGCTCGCAACGCCTACTTCATCAACTTCACCGTCAATGAAGGTCAGAAGTATGAGTTCGGCGGTGTAGGTATCGAAACCAGCATTCCTGGCCTGAACACCGATGCTCTCACGGGCACCGTTCAGACTGCGGAGGGGCGCAACTACTCGATCTCCGATCTTCAGGGTACCATTGAAGATATGGCATACGAGGCCACGACGCAGGGTTACTCCTTCGCTGACGTGCGCGCTCGTCTTGATCGTGACGTAACCAACGGCCGCTTCAACGTGACCTACCTGGTCGATGAAGGCCCGCGTGTTTATGTCGAGCGGATCAACATCACCGGTAACACCAAGACTCGTGACTTCGTGATCCGTCGTGAATTGGAGTTCGCTGAAGGCGACCCCTTCAACCGTTCGCTGATCGTGCGTGGTCGTGGCGAGATCAACGATCTGGGCTTCTTCTCCGCGGTCAACATCACCACGGCACCTGGTTCGTCCGCTGATAAGGTCGTGATCAACATCGCCGTGACGGAAACCTCCACGGGTGAGTATGGCGCCAGCGCCGGTTACTCGACTTCGGATGGTATCCTGGGTGAAGTCTCGCTGACCGAGCGCAACTTCCTCGGCCGTGGCCAGTTCCTCCGCGCTGCCATCGGTGCTTCCGAGAATGGTCGTACCTTCGACTTCTCGTTCACCGAGCCTCGCTTCATGGGCCTCAAGGTGTCGGCAGGCGTAGATGCCTATCACCGCATCAACAACGAGACGGATCGTAGCTTCTATGGCACCCAGGCGACTGGCGGTCAGCTGCGCTTCGGCGTCCCGATCACCTCTGATCTATCGGCAACGGTGTTTGCCGGAGCCGAACAGAAGGTCGTCACGGACGAAGAGGGCAATCCGGACCACAAGTCCTCATTCGTCGAAGATGGCGATGAGTTCTACAAGGCCTTCGCTGGTTACACCCTGACCTGGAATGGCCTGGATGATACCAAGAAGCCGACCGAAGGCCTCTATGCTACCTTCACGCAGCAATACATCGGCTGGGATCACAGCCTGATCAAGTCTGAGGCTCGTGCGCGTTACTTCGTGCCTCTGCTGGAAGATAGCGGCATCGTCGGCAGCATCCGCGGCCAGGCTGGTATCATCAATGATCTCAGCGGCGACGGCGTGCATCCGATCGAAGCATTCTCGCCCGGCTCGCAGCTGGTTCGTGGTTTCGAGGGCCGTGGTTATGGTCCGCGTCTGACGACTGGCGAGTTCGTTGGTGCGACCATGTATGCTGGCGTGTCTGCGGAACTCCTGTTCCCAATCCCGGTGCTTCCCGAGAACTACGGCCTGAGCGGCGCGCTCTGGGCAGATGCGGGTTGGGTCGATGAGTTGCCGAACATCGGTTCGGGTACGATTGATCCGGAAAGCCAGGATGAGCCACTGCGCACTTCCATCGGCGCTTCGATCATCTGGGACTCGCCGTTCGGCCCGCTCCGTGGCGACTTCGCCCACGTGCTGAACAAGTCCACGGCTGACCGCACGCAGGTCTTCCAGCTGTCGCTGCAGACCTTGCTCTAGCCGCTACGGCATGAAACAGTAGATTGAGCCGCGGGGCGGTAGCGCCGCGGCTCAATGCTTTTAAGTGACATCATGGTTGATACCCGCTTTCACCGCTTTGCCGGCCCTTTCACCATCGGTGCCATCCTCGACACCCTGGGCCGCAGCGACCTTCTGACCCCCGGCATTTCGGCAAATCACCCTATCGACGGCGCCGCTGATCTCGATCTGGCGAGCCCGTCCGATCTGGCTCTGGCCGCACACACCGACTACATCGAACAGCTGAAGGCTACATCGGCAGGTGTCGTCGTAGTGTTGCCTGCGCTGGCCGAGCATGTGCCGCCTGACAGCGCCGCCATCGTCACCGACAAACCACATCATCTCTTCGCCGACATCCTGGACCTGCTCTACCCGAACAGCACCCGCTCGATCATAATGTCGGTGCGGGAAGATCTTGGCGCGCCGGTCTTTGAGCGGGACGTCACCATTGGCTCGAACGTGGTCATCGGTGCCGGTGTCGAGATCGGACGCGGCACAGTAATCGGCGCCAACACGGTCATCGGACCCGGCGTGACGATCGGCCGAAACTGCGCGATTGCCGCCAATTGCACGATCGACTGCAGCCACATCGGAAATGAAGTGGTTATCCACTCAGGCGTCCGCATCGGCACCGAAGGCTTTGGCTGGCTGGATTTCGGACGCACCAATCGCAAGGTGCCGCAGCTCGGCCGGGTGCTCATCCAGGATTGGGTCGAGATCGGCGCCAACTCGACGATCGACCGCGGCGCTCTGGGCGACACCATGATCGGCCAGGGCACCAAGATCGATAATCTGGTGCAAATTGGCCATAACTGCCGCATCGGCCGCAATTGCCTGATCGCTGCCATGTCAGGCCTGTCCGGCACGACAGTGCTCGAAGACGGCGTTCTATTGGGCGGCGGGGCAGGGACGTCCGGCCATTTGACGGTTGGCGCAGGTTCCGTGGTTCACGGCCGCGCCGCCGTCACCAAGGACTGGCCCGCCGGCTCCAAGCTTGCTGGGGCGCCGGCGCAGGATATAAGAGACTTTTGGCGAGAAATCGCCATTACGCGAAAACTGGCCAAGGGAGACAAGCGGGTATGAACGACAGCATGATCGAGAACGGCGAACTCACGGCGATGAGTCTTGCCGAGATTCTCAAGTCGCTGCCGCATCGCTACCCGTTCCTGATGATCGACAAGATCATCAGGATCAACGGCGATGAAAGTGCTGTCGGCGTCAAGAACGTCACGTACAATGAGCCCATGTTCCAGGGGCATTTCCCAGAGAACCCGATATTCCCCGGCGTGCTCATCATCGAAGGCATGGCGCAGACAGCCGGTGCCATCGTCATCAAACACGATTCAGGTGTCGGTAAAAAGAACGTCGTCTTGATGCTGGGCATAGACAAGGCCAAGTTCCGCAAGCCTGCCGGCCCTGGCGACACCATCGAGTTCCACATCGCCAAGATACAGCGCCGCCGCAATGTCGGCCGCTACAAGGCCGAGGCTATCGTGAACGGCGTCGTGATTGCCGAAGCCGAGATCGCCGCAATGATCATCGAGGCCAATTCGTGAGCCAGGCAACCGTCCATTCCAGCGCGATCGTTTCTCCCAAAGCTCGCCTGGGCAATGGCGTCAAGATTGGCCCGTTCTGCATTGTCGGCGACGACGTCGTGCTGCACGACAACGTCGAGTTGGTGTCGCACGTCGCGCTCGAAGGGCACACCGAAATCGGCGCCGGCTCGCAGGTCTACCCGTTCGCCTCGGTCGGCCACCGGCCCCAGGACCGCAAATATCACGGCGAAGCCTCGCGCCTGGTGATTGGCGAACGCTGCATCATTCGGGAAGCCGCCACCATCAATCCGGGAACCGAAGCAGGCGGCATGCTGACCCAGATCGGCAATGACTGCCTGATCATGGCGAGCGCGCATGTCGCGCATGACGCGATCATCGGCAACAATGTCATCATGGCGAATTACGTTGGCATCGCCGGCCACTGCCATATCGGCGACAATGTCATCTTTGGCGGTAGCTCTGTTGTCCACCAGTTCACCCGGGTCGGTCCGCACGCCTTTATCGGCGCGCATTCCATGGTCGATGGCGACATCATCCCCTACGGCATGGCAGTGGGGAACCGCGCGTCGCTTACCGGCCTCAACCTGGTCGGTCTGAAGCGCCACAAATTCGAACGCGAAGCCATTCATCGCCTTCGCGCAGCCTATCGCATGATCTTCTCCAGCGAAGGAACGTTGCGCGAGCGCGTGGAAGATGCCGCCGGCCTCTTCAAGGACGATCCTCTGGTTCAGGACGTGGTGGCTTTCATCACCGCTGCGTCTGACCGTCCCATTCTTTTGCCCCGCAACGGTAACGCGACCGACTGATAGTCTTTGGCTCCGAGCGTCCAGTTAAGCGGGGCCGGCTCGGAGACCTGAATGACCGACACGCTGAAGCTTTTCATCCTTGCTGGCGAACCCTCCGGTGACCGGATCGCCGCCGACCTGATTGCGAGGCTGAAGCAGCGCGTGCCGCTGCTGTTCGCCGGGGTAGGGGGCGATGAGCTACAGGCGCAAGGCCTCAAATCCCTCTTTCCCATGAGCGATCTGGCAGTCATGGGTATCACCGACGTGCTGATGCGACTGCCCCTGCTTTTGTGGCGCATTCGTCAGACCGCGCAGGCCATTCTGAAGGACAATCCGGACATCGTTGTCCTCGTGGACGCACAAGACTTCTCCAAGCTTCTTGCCAAACGCCTCAAGAAGAAGGGCTTTGCTGGCAAGCTGGTGCTTTACGTGTCGCCCACCGTATGGGCTCGCGCACCGCACCGCGCTGCCAAGCTCACGCCACTTTTCGAGGAAGTGCTCGCGGTATTGCCCTTTGAGCCAGCGGTGATGGAGCGTCTGGGCGGCCCGCCGACCAGCTATGTTGGTCATCCTGCCATCGGCGAAGCACGGGAGAGAACTACGGCCAATGAGGTAGGACCACTAATCCTGCTGCCAGGCAGCCGTGACGGGGAATTGCGTCGGCATCTGCCGGTCTTTCGCTCGGTCGTGGAGCGGCTGTCCGGCCATCCCGCGGTCAGCAGTGTAGTCATCCCCACCTTGCCAAGGCTGGCCGAGCGTCTACGCCGCGAAGTTGCCGATTGGCCGTTTCTGGTGAGCATCATCGATGATCGTGCAGCCCGCGCGGAGCTTTACGATCAAGCAGTTCTGGCCTTCGCCGTGTCCGGCACCGCAACGCTCGAACTGGCACTCGGCAAAGTGCCGATGGTGGTCAATTACGTCATGGAAAGACATCAGGCCCGCGAGTTCGAGCGTATCGGCCGGCCGCGCGTTTCGCTGCCCAATATTGTGCTTGCCCGTGACGCCGTGCCTGAGTTGATCCAGTCACCCGCGGATGCCCATGCGCTGGAAGCCGCCGTGCGCCATCTGCTCGACAACAAAAAAGCCCGCCAGGACCAGATCACGGCCTTTGGCGAGCTTGTGGCATTGATGAAAACCGGCGAACCCGAGTTTCCGCGTCAGGACCCGGCGGACCGGATACTGAGCCGTTGGACTAGCGCGAGCTGACCTCGATGTAGTCGCGTGCTGGCGATCCATCATAAAGCTGGCGCGGCCGGCCGATCTTCTTCTGCGAATCGCCGATCATTTCCTTCCACTGGCTGATCCAGCCAACGGTACGCGCCACCGAGAAGAGCACGGTAAACATCGATGTGGGGAAGCCAATCGCTTCGAGGATAATGCCCGAATAGAAATCGACGTTGGGGTACAGCTTGCGCTCGATGAAGTATGGGTCCTCAAGCGCGATCTTCTCGAGTTCCTGGGCGACCTGCAGCGTGGGATTGTTGTGCACGCCGAGCAGGTCCAGCACTTCCTTTGCAGTCTTCTGCATCACGGTCGCGCGCGGGTCGAAATTCTTGTAGACGCGGTGGCCGAAGCCCATGAGCTTGAAGCTGTCGCTCTTGTCCTTCGCGCGGGCGATGAACTCGGGGATACGATCGACCGTGCCGATCTCCTTGAGCATATTCAGCGCAGCCTCGTTGGCACCACCATGGGCCGGGCCCCAGAGGCAAGCCACACCAGCGGCGATACAGGCAAACGGGTTTGCGTCGGACGAGCCGGCAAGCCGCACGGTCGAGGTCGACGCGTTCTGCTCGTGGTCGGCATGCAGGGTAAAGATCAGGTCCATCGCCTTGGCGATGGTGGGGTCGACCTTGTATTCCTCTGCCGGCACCGAGAAGCACATGTGAAGGAAGTTCGAGGCGTAATCGAGGTCGTTACGCGGGTATACGAACGGCTGACCAACGGAATACTTATAAGCCATGGCCGCGATAGTCGGCATCTTGGCGATCATGCGGATCGAAGCGATCTCGCGCTGCTGCGGATCGTTGATGTCGGTCGAGTCGTGGTAGAACGCCGCCATTGCGCCAACGACGCCAGTCATGACGGCCATCGGATGCGCGTCGCGGCGGAAACCGCGATAGAAATAGTGCATCTGCTCGTGCACCATGGTGTGGCGCGTCACCAACTCGTCGAACTCGGCAAGCTGCTGCTTGTTGGGCAGTTCGCCATAGAGCAGCAGGTAGCAAACTTCGATGTAGCTGCTTTTCTCGGACAACTGGTCGATAGGGTAGCCGCGATAAAGCAATTCGCCCTTGTCGCCGTCGATATAGGTGATCGCGCTGTCGCAGGCCGCGGTCGAGGTAAAGCCAGGATCGTAAGTGAACATGCCTGTCTTGGCGTAGAGGGATCGAATGTCGATCACGTCCGGCCCCACTGTCCCGGACAGCACCGGGAATTCATGAGTCTGATCCCCGATGACGAGTTTGGCGACTTTATCGGTCATTTAGCTCTCCTCGAAGGCCCCGAAACCCAAACGGAAGGAGTTCGTAAGGGTTGAAGCCAGATAATTGGCAGTGGAGACTGCCAAGGACAGGTAACGCTTTTGCCCGGTTGAGGCAATCAACGGGAAGGCAAGGCTTGCCCTCCTGATAGCACTAGACAGAGGTGATCTGATCTTCTAGGCGAGCCATGCTTTCCTCACGCCCGATCAGCACCATCACTTCGAAAATACCCGGTGACACCGTGCGCCCCGTAAGCGCCGCCCGCAGCGGTTGCGCCAGCTTTCCAAGCTTCAGGCCCTTGGCCTCCGCGAGTGAACGCATGGCCGCATCGATCGCTGGCACGGACCATTCATTGAGACCCCGCAGGAGCTCGGCCATGTCGCGCAACACCAGCCTTGCGTCATTGGTGAGCAGGGCCGTGGCTGCCGCGTCGATGGTGAGCGGACGGCTGGCGTAGATGAACTGTGCCAGATCGATCAATTCAAGCACGGTCTTGGCCCGCGGCTGCAACTCGGGCAGGGCGGCCAGCACTGTTGCCTCGTTGGCGCTAAGCCCGTCCACATCCGGCTGGCGGCCAACTTCGGCGGCAGTCGCCAACATCACACCGTAAAGATATTCCGGCTTGGCCTCGCGGATGTAGTGGCCGTTGATGTTCTCGAGCTTGACGAAATCAAAGCGGGCCGCGCCCTTGTTGAGCCCTTCCAGGCTGAACCACTCAACCATCTGCTCGGTTGAAAAAATTTCGTCATCGCCGTGGCTCCAGCCGAGCCGCGCCAGATAGTTCCGGACGGCTTCCGGCAGGTAGCCGAGCTGCCGGTAGGCTTCGACGCCGAGCGCACCGTGCCGCTTGCTGAGCTTGGCGCCATCCGGTCCATGGATCAGCGGAATATGCGCCATCTCCGGCACCGTCCAGCCCATGGCATTATAGATGACGATCTGCCGTGCGGCATTGGTCAGGTGGTCGTCGCCGCGAATGATGTGGGTGACGCCCATGTCGTGGTCATCCACGACGACGGCGTGCATATAGGTCGGCGTGCCGTCGGACCGCAGGATGATGAAATCGTCCAGATTCTCGGTCTTGAACACGACCTTGCCCTGCACATGGTCATCGACCACGATATCGCCGCTCAGCGGTGACTTGATGCGAATGACGGGGGACACTCCTGCGGGCGCCTCGCTGGGGTCACGGTCGCGCCAGTACCCATTGTAGCGTGGCGGCTTGCCAGCGGCGCGTGCTTCCTCGCGCATCTGGTCAAGCTCGGCGGGCGAGCAATAGCAGTAATAGGCGTGGCCCATCTTCACCAGTTCATGGGCGACTTCGGCGTGCCGTGCGGCGCGGCTGAACTGGCTGATCGGCTCACCGTCCCACTGCAGCCCCAGCCACTTCAAGCCATCGATCAGCGCTACGACTGCGGCTTCCGTGGAACGCTCCCGGTCGGTGTCCTCGATGCGCAACAGCATCTTGCCGCCCTTGTTCTGAGCATAGGCCCAGCTGAAAAGCGCAGTGCGGGCGCCACCGATGTGCAAATAGCCGGTAGGCGAGGGGGCGAAGCGGGTGACAACTTGGGACATGAGACCGGAATGCTTGGATAGTTTGGAAGCCGTGTGTAGCATAGAAGGGCCCGAGCGCAAGGGCGGGGGCAGGTCGGGTGCAAGGGACACAAACGCGCGAGCGTGATGTAGAAGGTGGGCTGTTGGCTCGCCCGTCGCGCGCGTCGCCGGTGCCCGTTCAGCGGTGGCGGCCAACGGCCTCGCGCTGGCGGCCCCGAGACCACCTCGCCGCAACAATAAGGTCTGCCGTCCTCGGCCGGCGCATCTTCGTGCTTCTGCCGTTCGCGATGATCCTGGGCATGATCATCTATGCGCAACTGCCTTTCGAACCACACGGAATGGCCCTCGCAGCAGTGGCCGTCGCTCTTCCGTTTCTCACTCTGGCCCTCTGGCATACTCCGCGCCTGCCGCTCGCCAGCCTCATAATGGCATTCTGGGCTGGCCTGTGCCTGCTGCCGCTGCACGGCGCCGCATTCGGCACAAACATGCTTGCGCGTCCTGCCTACGGATCATTCCAAGCCACAGTTGACGAGGTCATTTCTGCAACGCCGGACAGGCAACGCGTCGTCATCTCTCACGTAACGCCCACGGCCGACGATCGACCGGTTTCCATAAACAAGGCCCGTATCGTCATCCCGGCTGATCCTCCACTTGAGCCCGGGGACGTTCTGTCCGGCAAGATGCGACTGATTCCAGTACCCGGACCTATCCTTCCCGGTTCTCACGACGGTCAGTTTCATTCCTACTTCTCCGGCATCGGTGCCTACGGGACCATAACCAGCGAATTCGCTCTGGTGTCTCGGGCCACTCACTTCGACTTGACGCGATTCGTCGAGGGCACGCGCAGCAGCATCGGCAGGCGGATCGACGCCGTACTGGAAGGCTCGTCCGCAGCCATAGGACGAGCCATGGTCATGGGGGACCAAAGTGCGATCACCGATGAAACGCGGGAGGTCATGGCCGCCTCGGGCTTGGCCCATATCTACTCGATATCGGGTCTGCATCTTTCGATCGTTGCCGGCGGCATGTTCTGGCTCGTTCGGCTGCTGTTCGCGACGCTGCCAGGCGTCGACAAATTCCTGTCCGTCAAAAAAATCGCGGCGGTTTTTGGGCTTGCGGCAGCGGCCGGCTACATGCTGCTCGCGGGAGGTTTGGCGAACGTTCCGGCCTTGCGCTCGGCGATCATGCTGGCGCTGATCTTCGGAGCTGTCCTAGTGGGTCGCCGGGCGCTGACCATGCGCAACGTGGCGATCGCGGCACTCATCATAATCGTCATCGATCCCTCCAGCGTGTTCCGCCCCAGCTTCCAGCTATCGTTTGCCGCGGTGGTCGCTCTGATCGGCACCTATGAAATGCAGCGCAAGGCACCGGACAAGGATCGCGGCTGGCCGTTTCAATTGGCGATAACCGTCTGGACCGCAGCCATGACCAGCTTCATAGCCGGCACGGCGACATTGCTGTTTTCCGCTTACCACTTCCAACAAACAGCGCCACTGGGCGTCGTCGGCAACGTGCTGGTGCTTCCGGTGGTCAGCCTGGTCATCATGCCATTTGCGTTGCTGTCCGTGTTGGCCATGCCGTTCAGCCTTGAAGCGCCGTTTGTTGCCATCATGGGGTGGGGCATAGATCGCATGGTGGACGCCGCTGAGCTTGTCGCCGGTTGGAGCGAAGGGCTGACTGGTAACCCGTTGCTCACCAGTGTGGCTTTGGTGCTGGGCCTCGCGGGGTTAGGCTGGTTCGCATTTCTGAACAATTGGTGGCGCCTGCTCGGACCTGCGGCCGCGGTCTTGCTGATCATGCTCTTCGGCATGGATCAACGGCCGGATCTGCTGGTCGCAGATTCCACCCAGGCGGTCGCAATCCGCTCGGGCGACAGCATGGGACTGGTCACCGGAAGGACCGGCAGCTTTGCCGTCGATGTTTGGAGCGAGCATTATCAAAGCGAGATCGAAGCAAACACGAAGCAAAGTCGGTGCGATAGCCTGGCATGCATCGTGCAAACGGACCGCTTTTCGGTGTCAATAATAAAGAATGCTTCGGCTCTAGCCGAAGATTGTGGGCGGCACGATCTCCTCATCGCCCGCATCCGCGTCCCCCAAACCTGCCACAACAAGCAGATCATCGACGCCGACGATCTCCGCGAAGGCGGCGTTCACTGGCTGGTCTGGAACGAAGCGGCGGCACGGTTCGACATCCGCACCGCCATTCCAAATGTCACCCGACCTTGGCGAGTCGCGCCACGCTGACGCCGGCCGGCAGGATTTCCGCCGATCCGAGCACGTATTCCGCCTCGTCTTCGGCCAAATTCAGCGACGCCGGGCTCGTGCTGTAGTTCACATAGACGCGGTAGCCGCCGCGAACCCGACAACGAACACCCGGCGGCAACTCAATCGTCGGCAGATCAGCTTCTGCGATCAAATAGTCTACCACGCGCTGAACGAGCGCTTTTGTGCCACTAGCGCCCAGATAGTGCAGTTTTCCCTGAGACATCAACACCGGCCAGCCCTCGACGTCTTCAATGACGACGTTCGCATTGGTTTCGATCCGCTCGCGCCAGAGCCGGACAGCACCGGTTCCTTTGACCTCCACCTCGATACTTGGATCAATACTGTCTATCCGGATAACTTTGGCATCGAGCAGATTGCTAGGGAGGTCAGGCGCAAGGCGCTCTGGTATCGCAAAGTTCTCCGTCTTGGAGCCGGACCGCGGACCGATCAACAGATATCCATCATAGTCCGCGATGGCCTCCCGAAGCGCTTCGTTCCACGCAAACAGCGCCGGGACCGCCACAATGTCGTAACCTGCAAAGCTCGATGTCTTGGGCGAGACAATATCAATATCTATGCCGTGCTTGCGGAACGCAGCATAGAGCGCCCTGACATGCCCACCATGGCTGAAGCCCGCCGCCTGCGGCTGGATATCCCAAGCCCACTCGCTTTGGTAATCGAAGACAATCGCGACCCGGCCCCTGGCGGCATTTCCGGCAATGCCGACGGACTTGAGCTCCTGCGCGACCTGCATCGCGTCATGGTAGGCCGGCGCTGGCTCGCTATCCGGCCGCAGGAGCCCCGCATGCATTTGCTCCTGCGCAAACGGTGCCTGCCGCCAGCGAAAATACGACACCACTTCTGCGCCGTGAGCGAAGGCTTCCCAGGCCCACAGCCGCGGCATTCCAGGTAGCGGATCGGGGTTGAAACTTGCCCAGTTCACCGGCCCCGGCTGTTGCTCCATGATCCACATGCGGCCATGGCCCACCGCACGATAAAGGTCATGATGGAAGGCCTGATAGTCAGGCTCCCCCTGCCGCATATACGTCGTCTTGACCTCGTCAGGCTCGTCGCTGACCGCAAGGTGTCCGAGCGGATAAGCGTCCCAACTCGCTACGTCGAGGGTCCCAGCCACATCGTAGTGATCGAACTCGGTGTAGCGGCCCATGAAGTTGTGGATGACCGGAAGATCTGGCCGCCTGGCCTTCAGAATATCGTACTGGACCTTGTTGAATGCGGCGACCTGGTCCGAAGTATAGCGCCGAAAATCGAGATCGTGGGCGGGAGCCGCTTCACAAACCAGCAGATTAGGAAGCTCGATCTGATCGAACCTGTTGTACTCCATCGACCAGAAGACGTTGCCCCAAGCCTGGTTGAGGGCATCGACGGTGCTGTATTTGTCTTCCAGCCAGTTCTGGAAGCCCTGCTTGGCCGCCGGTGAATAGGAGTAGGTCGTGCCATGGCAGCCATATTCGTTGTCCGTCTGCCAACCGCCCAGCGCCGGATGACCGCCAACGGCCTCAACGAGCAATTGCGTAATGCGCGCCGACTCCTGTCGATAACCCATATGGGAGAAGTCATAGTGGCGACGAGAACCGAAGCCCTTTTGGCGACCATCTTGGCCAACCGGCAGCATGTCCGGACGCTTGTCTATCATCCAGCGCGGCGGCGTAGCGGTCGGCGTGCCAACAATCACCTTCAGTTCGTGACGATCGAGCACGTCCATGGCCCGGATCATCCAATCGAACTGCAGATTGCCCGGACTGGGCTCGAGTTTGCTCCAGGCAAACTCGCCTATCCGAACGAACTTGATTCCCACCTCAGCCATTCGCGCCGCGTCGCGCTCCCACCACTCCTCAGGCCAATGTTCGGGGTAGTAGCAGACGCCAAGGGCAGGGGTGGTCATGATACGATCTCAGAGGGCAATAATCGGTTCGGCCTGGCCAGCCACTTCAACGTCTATGGCGAACAGACCGCCCGCGACCTTTTCGGCCGCAAGTTGTTCCGCGCTCAAGTTCTTGGCAGCCGTGGTGATAAACAGCGTCTTCAGCTCTGGGCCGCCGAAGGCAGGGCAAGTGACCTGGCTCACCGGAACTTCGATCACACGGTCGATGGAGCCATCCGGTGCATGGCGAACAACACAGCCGCCGCCCCACTTGGCGCTCCAAAGAAAGCCTTCGCTATCCACGACAGCACCATCGGGGAAGCCTCGCCCGTCCGACACGTCGGCGAACACTGACCACTCGCCGACAGGCATGCCAGTCTGCGGATCGGTCTCTACCTTCAGGATTTGCTTGGTCGGCGTGTCCGTCCAGTACGCGGTGCGGCCATCGGGTGAGAAGCACGTGGCATTCGGTACACGCACCCCCGACTTGAGCTGGGTCACAACCCCCTTGCGGTAGTGATAGAGCGCGCCGATAGCCTCTTCCGCTTCGGTGTTGTCCATCGTTCCCAGCCAGAAGGCCCCGGATGGATGCAGCCGGCTGTCATTGCTGCGCGTACGCGGGTTGTCAGCCTCAATCGAGGTAAGCGGCGCCAGACCGCCGGTAGCGATCTGGAAGCCTTTCAGCCCAAATTCGCTGAACAGCACAAGCGTCTCGTCGTCAGCGATTGCGGCTGCGGCGACTGTTTCGTTGAATAGCCACTGATCCGCTATTTCCCCGTTGGCGTGGATAGCGAAGAGCGTCTGCTCATTGATGTCAAAGAAGAACAGCTGTTGCCGACCAGGGTGCCAGATAGGTCCCTCACCCAGTTGGCACTTGCTGTCCAGGATCAGTTCTGCGGTCTGGCTCATGCGGACTTCCCCGCATCATATGCAGCCACTGCCGCCAGGGCGCGTTCAGAAACCTGATCCGCAGTCATGCCGGGCTTGTAGATATATGTGCCCAGGCCAAACCCCGTGCACCCCGCTGCGAAATACTCCCCAAAATTGTCCGGGTTGGCGCCGCCCACGGCGTATACCGGAATTTCGGGCGGCAGCACGGCTTTCATGGCTTTTATGCCCTTGGGGCCAAGCACTTCGGCGGGAAAGAATTTGAGCCCCGTTGCGCCAGACCTGATGGCGCGGAAAGCGTCTGTAGGTGTGAAAATGCCTGGGTAAGACAGGAGCTGTATGCGGACGGTCTCTTCGATAACGGACCGGTTCGTGTCGGGCGAAACGATGAAGGTGCCCCCAGCATCGGCCACGGACCAGACCTGCTTCTTGGTCAGCACCGTGCCAGCGCCTATGGCCGCACGATCGCCAAGGGCGTTTGCCGCCGCCTCTATGCTGGTGAAAGCATCCGGTGAATTCAGCGGCACCTCGATCATCGTGATGCCGGCCGCGACGAGCGCTTCGCAGACAGGCACCGTTTCGTCAGGTGTTATGCCACGCAGGATGGCGATAAGGTGACGGTGTTCCATAATGAGCGCTCCTAAGCGGCAAAGCTGCGCGCGGCCTTCAGGCCCGCCAGCACGATTTCTGTAGCGTCTTGCGGCGCGCCATCGGCACCAATCATGCCGAGCACATCCTGATAAAGCCTGCACAGGGCAGGCGAGCCGACAAGCGGCACAGGCGCATCGCCGATAAGATGACGGTTGCTGGCGACTTCCGTTCCGATCAACAATCCGGAGAGATATCCGGCACACCAGTCTGGTTGCCGCCCCGAAAGCAGGGAGCCAGCCCGCACCCTGAAGAGCATGCCAAGCAAACGTTCGGGATGTTCCAGGCCATCAGCGGCTCCGGCAGCGAAGCCTTCAGCGCGCGCCGGTCCGTCCAGATCCCCTGTGAGCGAGTGCCGCAGCACGGAATTTGTACGAAGCACTTCAAACATTTCGCCAGTCATTGCCGTAGAAAAATGTTCGATACGCGTTCCCGACAATTGCGCCCACTTCGAGTGGGTTCCGGGCATGCAAACTAGGCCACTAAAGTCCGGGTTAAGGGCAGCCAGTCCCAGCAACTGGGTTTCTTCGCCGCGCATGACATTGTCATCGCCCGCTTTTTGACAAACACCCGGTAGAATCGCTGGCGCAAACCGGCCGTCATCCACGACAGGGCGTACAGCGCCGGAAAACAAGCCCCGCAGATCAGTAGGCGCCTCAACATAGGGCGCTTCGAGCCATCCCTGCTTGGCGCCGGCCATCCCGCAGATCAGAACATCCAGCCTCGTGCCCGTTTCGGGAGTGAGGTGGTCGAGAACCTCAACCAGAGCGGGCGCAAACTCATCGCGTGCGAGCTTACCCATGCCTTTTGGCGACGACTTTTCAAAAACAACCGAACCGTCGGCACCGATTCCCCAGGCGCGAAGGTTCGAGGTGCCCCAATCCACGGCCACCCAATCGACTGCGTTGTCCACGAACTCTCCTTGCCGACCTGTCCTCACATCGGCCGCGACCCTAATGATTGCTCCGCGCTTCAGCCAGCATGATTCTTTGTTTTCAGTAGCGGGCAGCACACTCCTAAGCGGCGCCGAGTGTCTCGTCGTCTGGTAAGGCGCCTAGATCGTTCCGCAAGATGACTAGGCAGATCGGCCAGCCCAATCTCATTTGTATGATTTTTTCGCCAACCCCCATTCACTCCGGCATCAGCCATGTTAGAACGAGCCCAAACGTGGCTCTACCTTGCGCCGCGGGTAACGAGGAAAACAGCATGACTGCAGGTAGTGGAGAGGGCTCGGCCCCCAAGAAGTTGCGTTCGCGGGCCTGGTTCGACAATCCAGACAATCCGGATATGACCGCGCTTTATCTTGAGCGCTACATGAACTTCGGCGTGTCGCGCGAAGAGTTGCAATCCGACAAACCGATCATCGGCATCGCCCAGACCGGTTCCGACCTGTCGCCCTGCAATAGGCACCACATCGTCTTGGCCGAGCGCGTCAAGGAAGGCATTCGCGAAGCGGGTGGCATTGCCATCGAATTTCCGGTGCACCCGATTCAGGAAACCGGCAAGCGGCCGACCGCTGGCCTTGACCGCAATCTGGCCTATCTCGGCCTCGTCGAGGTGCTCTACGGCTATCCGCTCGACGGCGTTGTTCTGACGATTGGTTGTGACAAGACGACGCCCGCAATGCTGATGGGGGCCGCAACGGTCAACATCCCGGCAATCGCGCTATCGGTCGGCCCGATGTTGAACGGCTGGCACAAGGGTGAGCGGACTGGTTCCGGCACGATCGTGTGGAAGGCACGCCAGATGATGGCGGCCGGCGAGATCGATTACCCACAATTCATCGAACTCGTGGCTTCCTCAGCGCCATCCACGGGCTACTGCAACACCATGGGCACGGCAACAACCATGAACTCGCTTGCCGAGTCCCTGGGCATGCAGTTGCCTGGTTCTGCAGCAATCCCTGCGCCGTATCGCGACCGCCAGGAAATGGCATATCGGACGGGTAAGCGAATCGTGGACATGGTGCACGAGGATCTCAAGCCCTCCGACATCCTGACCAAAGACAACTTCATCAACACCATCGTGGTGAACTCAGCGATCGGTGGCTCCACCAATGCGCCGATCCACATACAGGCGATTGCCAAGCATATCGGTGTAGAACTGGAGCTGCAGGATTTCCAGACCTATGGTCACAAGGTCCCACTGCTGGTGAACCTGCAACCAGCGGGCGAGTATCTGGGCGAAGATTACTACCATGCTGGTGGCGTTCCTGCTGTTGTCAACGAACTGATGGGGCAAGGGCTCATCCGTGAGAACGCTCCCACGGTCAACGGCAAGACCATCGGCGAAAACTGCCGTAATACGCCGATCCAGGATGAGAAGGTCATCCGGCACTTCAACAACCCGCTCAAGAGCGATGCGGGCTTCCTGGTGCTGCGTGGCAACCTTTTCGATAACGCCATCATGAAGACCAGCGTGATTTCGACGGAGTTCCGCGACCGGTACCTCGATAACCCAGAACACCCTGGGATGTTCGAGGGCAAAGCCGTGGTATTCGACGGTCCCGAAGACTACCACCACCGCATCGACGACCCCTCGCTCGAGATCGACGAAAACACATTGCTGTTCATGCGTGGCGCGGGTCCAATCGGCTACCCCGGAGCCGCCGAAGTCGTCAACATGCGACCGCCTGATTACCTCATCAAGAAGGGTATTCACGCTCTGGCGTGCATCGGCGACGGTCGCCAGTCCGGCACTTCTGGCTCTCCGTCCATCCTCAACGCTTCGCCTGAAGCGGCAGCTGGCGGTAACCTGGCCATCCTGCGCACAGGAGACCGCGTACGGATCGACCTCAATAAAGGTCAGGCGAACATCCTGATCTCGGACGAGGAGATCGCCAAGCGCCGCCAGGATCTGGAGACGACGGGAGGCTACAAGTATCCCAAGCACCAGACGCCTTGGCAGGAAATCCAGCGCGGTATTATCGGACAGTTGGGCGAGGGCGCAATCCTCAAGCCCGCCGAAAAGTACCAGCGCATTGCCCAGACAAACGGCGTTCCCCGCGATAATCACTAAAAACCAAAGGCCCGCCAAACTGGCGGGCCTTTATCAAGTCAGATTGCTCGGTTCCTCGACCGAACACAAGTGCCCAGCGCCCAGCCCAACTGCCTACCCATAGAGTGCGTCGCGTTTGGTGGACCTTGCGAAGGGGGTCAAGAGACCTCATGGTGAGCTTGTCGAAACACGAGGTCGAGCGAGTGCAGACCTGAGTGTCACGACCTCGTCCTTCGACAAGCTCAGGATGAGGTCTACTGAGTAAAACCTATCCTGCGCGACGAGCCTTAGTACCTGCGCAGCAGGCCCACCAAACGTCCCTGAACCTTCACTCGCTCCGGTGGGAAAATGCGGGTCTCATAGGCCGGATTAGCAGCTTCCAGCGCGATGGTGTTCCCCTTCCGACGGAGCCGCTTCAGCGTCGCTTCTTCGTCGTCCACAAGCGCAACAATGATGTCGCCGCTGCTGGCCTGATCCTGCTTTTTGATGAGCACCGTATCCTTGTCGAAGATACCGGCCTCGATCATGGAATCGCCCCGCACCTCGAGCGCATAATGCTCACCCGCGCCCAGCATTTCGGGAGGAACCAGAATAGTGTGGGAATGGGTCTGAATGGCCTCGATTGGAGTACCGGCCGCAATACGTCCCATGACCGGGATGGAAATTGGCCGAGCGTATTCCTCGACTGCTGACATGCGCGCCGGCGGCGAAGCTACCTTCCCCAAATTGCCCTCGATCACCGACGGCTCGAACTTGGCTTTGCGCCCGCCCAAGGCAGGATTCATCGAATCCGGCAGTTTCACAACTTCAAGCGCCCGGGCCCGGTTCGGCAAGCGGCGAATAAAGCCACGCTCCTCCAGAGCCGTGATCAGCCGGTGAATGCCCGACTTGGACGCCAGATCAAGCGCATCCTTCATCTCATCGAACGATGGCGGGATGCCACTTTCCTTCATCCTCTCATGGATGAACATCAGCAGCTCGTGTTGTTTGCGCGTGAGCATGGGCCCCTCGGAAGAGAATCGGAACATAGGCAGAACGAGCATATATGTTCCATTTATGTTCTGCAATACACGTCCCGGATGGCGAGATCAGCGCTGCCTGCACTTCAGAATGCGTTGATTGGAATGACCTCGACTGCCGAACCGGTAGGTTGCCCCACGTCAAACTCAGGCTGCACGATCAACAAATCCGCCAGCGACAACGAAGAGGTATGGCCGCTATCGGTTTGTGAAATCGGCAGCGCCTGAAGCCCATCAGGCGACTGTACAAGCTGCGCTCGCATAAAATGCCTGCGGGCCGTGTTGGGCGGCGTGGCCGCAGCAAGCGGCAAGCGCCACGGTTTGAAGCCGTCATATCCCAGCCACTGCCGCAGGGCTGGCTTCACAAAGGCGATGGCGGTCACCATGGCTGAGACTGGATTGCCCGGGAGACCAAAGATCAGCGTCTTGCCGCGCATTCCAAACATCAACGGCTTGCCCGGTCGCATATTGATGCGCCAGAAATCCAAGCTTACACCATGCTCGACAAGCATGTCCTGGACGATATCATGATCACCGACGCTCGCGCCGCCCGTGGTGATCAGGACATCCGGTTCGTCGGCAAAGATCTCCTTCAACCTGCGCCCGAGTGTCTCCTGATCGTCGCCCACGATGCCAAAGTCGTTGATGGCATCCGCATATTGCGCCAAAAGCGGCGCTAATCCGAAGCTATTTGAAGCAACGATCTGGTCGGGGCCGAGCGGGGAGCCAGGCAGGACCAGTTCGTCACCAGTTGCGAGCAGTGCAATGCGGGGACGTCTGGAGACCGTCACCTGAGGTGCATTGGCTGCGGCCGCAACGGCAATTCGCATCGGCGAAAGGATCTCGCCAGATGCGATCAACTGCTGTCCTGCGGCGAAATCGTTGCCCATTGGGCGAACGCTGTGACCCTTCCGGGGCGCGGTTCTGAAGGATACGGTGCCGCCGTTCAGGACAGCGTCTTCCTGCATTGCGACCGTGTCCGCGCCCTCGGGGACCGGCGCGCCAGTAAAGATGCGCACAGCCTGACCGGGTTCCAGGTGACCCACAAACCGGGAGCCTGCTTGGGATGTGCCAACAACAGGCAGGTTATGGCCAGCTACGATGTCATCGGCGCGAACAGCATAGCCGTCCATGGCGCTTGCATCGAATGGGGGCTGGTTGTGTTGGGCGACTAATGGCTCAAGCAATACTCGACCCGCAGCCAGATGCAGAGGCACGCTTTCCGACGTAGGGGCAGGGACTCGTCGTAGAATCGCCGCCATGGCCTCTTCAACCGGGAGAAGGCTCATGCGCGCACAAAGTCCCCCGACTTACCGCCTGATTTTTGAACAAGGCGTATGTCCGTCACCACCATTTCACGATCCAGAGCCTTGGCCATGTCATAGAGCGTCAGGGCAGCAGTGGAGGCAGCAACCAGCGCCTCCATTTCAACGCCTGTCTGGCCGATAGTCTCTGCTGCGGCTCGAATTACGAGCGCAGTAACACCTTCTTGCTCGATATCAACGCTTACCTTGCTCAGTGCTATCGTGTGGCAAAGCGGGATCAGGTCAGACGTTTTCTTGGCCGCCATGATGCCAGCAATTCTGGCAACGGCCAGCGCATCGCCTTTCTTGAGGGATCCACCTATGATCGCTGCCACCGTCTCCGCTTTGGCAATGATGCGCGCCTGCGCAACCGCGCGGCGTCTGGTAACCGCCTTGTCACCAATGTCGACGATGTGTGCTTCGCCCTTGGTGTTGAGGTGGGTGAGCATTAGGGGGTGCCTGTCAGGAGGGTGCGGGTGGCGGCGATTACGTCTTGTTGACGCATTAGACTTTCGCCGACGAGGAAAGTACCGATTCCGGCTTTTTCATCCAGTAGGCGTATATGTTCGTGGTCGACGATGCCGCTTTCGCTAACGAGAAGTGTTCCTTTGGGAACGCCCCCGGCTAGATTGATGGAGGTGTCGAGAGATGTTTCGAACGTGCGGAGATTGCGGTTATTTATGCCGATAAACTTGGCGTCTAGTGCGAGGGCGCGGTCGAGTTCCAGCTGGTCGTGCACTTCTACCAGGGCGTCCATCTTCCATTCTTCGGCAGCATCGAGTAAGTAACGCGCTAGGTCGTCACCAACAGCTGCCAGGATGATCAGAATACAATCGGCACCCCAGGCTCGCGCTTCGGCAACCTGGTAAGTTTCGAACAAGAAGTCCTTGCGTAGAACCGGCAGCTTCGTGGCGGCCCTTGCTTCGATGAGATAGCTGGGCGATCCCTGGAAACTTGGCCGGTCGGTGAGCACCGAAAGACAAGCTGCCCCCGCTGCTTCATAAGCGCGGGCGATTTCTGCCGGATTGAAGTCCGGGCGGATCAGGCCCTTGGAGGGGCTTGCTTTCTTTACCTCCGCGATCAGCGCGTATTTGCCGCGAGCACGCTTCGCTTTTGCCGCGTTTATGAACCCCCTTGGCTCGGGTTGATCATGGGCCTGCGCGACGATTTCGGCCCATGGCCGCATCGCCTTGGCCGCAGCGATTTCCTCGCGCTTGTAGGATTCAATCTGCTTGAGGATATCGCTCATCGGTCTCGTCCGTTTGATACCGCCACCAGGCGGGCGAGTGTTTCCCTGGCCTTGCCAGTGTCGATCATTGCCGCCGCCAGTTCGGCTCCTTCGCGCAGATCCGACGCCTTGTCGGCCACGATGAAGGATGCAGCCGAATTGAGCAACACGATATCCCGGTAGGCACCGGGGGCGCCATCGAGTAGAGCGTGGATCGCCTGCGCGTTGTATTCGGGATCGGCCCCGAGCAGATCCTTGCCGTCATGACGCCGCAGGCCGGCCTGCTCCGGGCTAACCTCGAAGCTGCGCAAATCGCCATTGGCGATCTGGGCAACGAAGCTGGGGCCAGTGACAGTTAGTTCATCAAGCCCGTCGCAGCCATGAACGACCCAGGCCTTGATAGCCCTGTTGGCCAGCAACGCCGCGGCGACGGGTTCCACCCACTCCTGCCCATACACGCCCAACATGTAGCGCCTGACGCCGGCCGGATTAGATTGTGGCCCGAGCAGATTGAACATGGTGCGAACGCCCATTTCAGCCCGGGTCGGACCGACATGGCGCATGGCCGGGTGGTGGCTGGGCGCGAACATGAAGCCGATGCCCACCTCGTTTATGGTGCGGGAGATTTCGGCCGGGGTAAGATCGAGCTTTACGCCCAGGGCCTCCAGGGCTTGCGAAGCGCCGGATTTGGAGGAGAGAGCGCGGTTGCCGTGCTTGGCGACAGGAACGCCCGCAGCGGCAACCACGATTGCGCTTGCGGTGGATATATTCAGCGTGCCGCCGCCGTCACCGCCGGTGCCCACGATATCAATGGCATGCTCGGGTGCCTCCACCGGCACCATCTGTTCGCGCAGAATCGAAACCGCTGCCGCGATTTCGCCCACGGTTTCGCCCTTGATGCGCATGCCCATCAGGAACGCGCCAATCTGGCTGGGAGTGGCTTCTCCAGCCATGATGATGCGCATCACCCTGCGCATCTCTTCGCCCGTCAGGTCGCGTCGATCGGCAATCTTGTGCAGTGCGGTCTTGATGTCCATCAGGCAGCTCGCTTCTGGTTGAAGTCACGAGCCATGTTCAGGAAGTTCTGCAGCAAGGCGTGTCCATTCTCCGATGCAATGCTCTCGGGGTGAAACTGCACCCCATGAACGGGAAGAGTCCTGTGCTGCAGCCCCATGATCAACCCGTCGTCCGTTGTGGCCGTAATCTCCAGCAAATCGGGCAATGTTTCCTGCCGAACCACGAGTGAGTGGTAACGGGTCGCTTCGAAGCCGGCATTGAGGCCGCGGAACAGGCCTTTGCCGGTGTGATTGATCTTCGATGTCTTGCCATGCACCAGATGTGGAGCGCGGACCACGTCCCCGCCCATTGCCTGTCCGATGGCCTGATGCCCAAGGCAGACGCCAAGGATGGGCATATCGGCCTTGAAGCGGTCGATCAGCGCGAGGCAGATGCCGGCCTCATTGGGTGTGCAGGGGCCGGGGGACAGCACGATCGCCTCGGGCGCCATGGCTGCGATCTCATCGAGCGTGATCTTGTCGTTGCGCACGACGGTGGTATCGGCGCCGAGTTCTCCCAGGAAATGGACGAGATTGTAGGTGAAGCTATCGTAGTTATCGATGACAAGCGTGCGGGTCATTTATCTGGCTCCAGCGCGGCTATGGGAAACGGGTTCAGGGATCAGAACCTGTTCCGCCATCGATGTTGCGAAGCCCTCATAGTAGGACTGTCGAACCATGAGGGTGGGTACGCCGATCCTGCCACGACCTTGTGGTTCGACAGGTTCACCGTGAGGTCTACTGGGGTCTTCAACTTCTTCACTGCCCGATCCTCGCTTCGCCGGCATAGCGTAGCGCTTCCTCGGCGGCACTGAAAAGGGCCCGAGCCTTGTTTTCGCATTCGAGCTGCTCAAGCTCTGCCTTGCTGTCCGCGACGATCCCTGCGCCGGATTGCACATGGAGCTGGCCGTCCTTCAGGATGGCGGTGCGCAATACGATGCAGGTGTCCATTGTGCCATCGGCACCGAAATAGCCGACGCAACCGCCATAGATGCCGCGTTTGGATTTCTCCAGCTCTTCGATGATCTCCATGGCGCGCACCTTGGGGGCGCCGGAAACGGTTCCTGCCGGGAAACCTGCGGAGAGCGCATCAACGAAGTCGTAACGGGGATCGAGCACTCCAACGACGTTGGAAACGATGTGCATGACATGCGAATAATATTCGAGGAAGAACTTGTCGGTGACCTTGACCGTACCCGTCTTGGCAACCCGGCCCACATCGTTGCGGCCCAGATCCAGCAACATCAGGTGCTCGGCCAGTTCCTTTGGATCGGCAAGCAACTCTGCCGCAAGTTCCTGATCCCGCGTTGGTGTCGCGCCACGTTTGCGTGTTCCCGCGATGGGGCGGATCGTTACCTCGCCATCCTGCACCCGCACCAGGATTTCAGGACTGGAACCCGCAACGGCGAAGTCGCCGAAGTCGAGGAAGTACATGTAGGGGCTTGGATTGGTGCGGCGAAGGGCACGGTAGAGTGCCGTGGGCGGCAGCTTGAAATCGGCTGAAAAGCGCTGGCTCAGCACCACCTGGAAGATGTCTCCCGCGGTGATGTACTCCTTGGCGCTGGCGACCATGGCAAAGTACTCGTCGCGGCTGGTATTGCTGGAGACTTCGATCTTTTCGAGATCCACCAGGGCAGGGGCCGCAGGCGTAGCCCGGCTTAGCCTTGAGATCGCATCATCGATGCGGGAGTTGGCGGCCTCATAGGCCTGCAGGGCCGTTACGCCTGTCCGAACATAAACCGGAGCCGTCAGATAGAGCTCGTCCTTGAGCGTGTCGAAGATCGCCAGAAGCGAGGGACGCATCAGGATGGCTTCGGGCGTGCGCAAATCGTCTGGATTGCTGTCTGGCAGCACTTCCATGTACCGGACCATTTCGTAGCCCAGATAGCCATAGATGCCGGCAGACTGCGGGGGCAGGCCCGGAGGCACCTCGATCTTGCTGTCGGCCACCAGGTTACGCAGCGCGTCCAATGGAAGCTCGGTAAGCACCTCGAACGCAAATTCGTCGGCCTGCACCTGACGGTTGATCGATGCCGTTCCGCCTTCGACCTTGAGGATCACGTCGGGCTGGCTGCCGATGATCGAATACCGGCCACGGGTGGTTCCGTCCTGCACGGATTCCAGCAGATATGTGTTCTTCCGACCCTGCGCGAGCTTGAGATAGGTGCCGATCGGCGTTTCAAGGTCGGCAACGACGCGACGCCAGACGATCTGCGACTTTCCAGCTTCATATTGCTCGGCAAAGCGCTGAAAGTCGTCGTCCATGGTGATATCCGGCGGTAAGAGTGGGGTTATTGCGGCGAGTTGAGCGCCAATGCCTGCTCCAGCGCTTGCTGGTTGATGCGCAGGCCCGCCTCATCCCGCACCGCTGAAACAAACTGGCTGTAGAGCCCGACGCGAACTTCATTCTCGAGGTTCGCATTAGCCTGCTGTTCCAAAGCGCCTTCTGCGGGAACGACATCGACTACCTGGAACACTACGAACTCGCCCGTCTCGCTGACGGCCTGTCCGTGATGATCGGCATCTCCGGCAAATGCCGCCGAGGCGACAGAACCATCAATGCCGCCGGCTTCGCTGCCAAAACGGTTGAAGGGCTGGCTCAGCTGCGGAAAAACGGAATAGGACGCAGCAATGTCCGCCAGCTGCTCGCCCCTGTCGAGGCGAGCCACGGCTTCATTGGCGGCAGCCTGGATCGCATTGTTCGTGCGTTCGGTTGCAAGTGCCTCGGCAACGGCGTCGCGCACCTCGTCGAGCGTCTGGTCGCGTGCCGGTTCAACCTTGGTGAGGTCGAAGTAAAAATTGCCATTGCCTGCCAGCTGCAGGGACGGGGTGAGTTGCCCTTCCGTTGCCCCGAAAATCGCCTGCGAGACGCGTGGCACATCCGCCGCATCAAGGTCCGGGATTGCGTTCAGTTCATTGCCGGATGCAGTTACGTCGGCTTCGTACAGCGGCAGCCCGAAACGCTCGGCAATCTCGCTCAATGGACGGAAGGCTGCGCGCAACTCCTCGACCTGATCCTGAACATCGGCCATTTCTTTGCGAGCCTCGGCGCGCGCCAAGCTCTGGGTGACCTGTTCGCGTGCTTCATCGAGGGTCGGAGCACCACCAGCCTCGATGGCGGTGACGTGAATGGCCCGCTTGCCGGCCACACCGTCGATCAGCGCAAACCCACCCTCGGGCAGGCCGAAGGCGGCAGTGGCAAGGCTGGCGTCGGTTACGTCGGCCTGCGCCAGAGTTCCGAGTTCAGTCGGCGTAAGCCCGGCATCGGCAACCAGCGTCTCAAACGGGGTGCCAGCCGCAAGACCAGCCTCGAAAGCGGCGACCTGATCGGCATTCAAAACCACCTGCTGGATGGTCCGGCGTTCCGGCTTGGTGAGGCTCGCCTTGGTGCGCTCATACTCGGCGGCAATGGCTTCCTCGGGAATCGTCTTGCCTGCTGCCAGTTCCGCTGGGGACAGGCGGAGCATTTGTACCGTGCGCGTTTCAACGGTCCGGAACTCAGCCTGATGTTCCTCAAGATACGCCGCCAGCTCCGCCTCCGTTGGCGGGGCCGGGGCCTCGATGTTGTTTTCCGTCAGGACAAAATAGTCGATGGTCCGCTGGTCCGCAGCGTAGCGATTGACCAGGCTCGAAGCGGTGGCGGGCAGTTCGGTGTCGCCGAACAGACTCAATACCAACTGCTGGCGCTTGGCGGCATCCGACTGATCGGCGAAGTACTCGGCTTCCGTCAGCCCGCTCATCTGCAGCACCTGGCTGAACGAACTGGCATCGAACGTGCCCAGTGTACCCTGGAAGTTGGGGTCCTCGCGCAGCATTTCGCTGAGCTTCTGTTCGGAAACACCCAGTCCGAAACGGTCGGCCATCTGATCGAGCGCCGCATCCTGCGCCAGGCTCTGCAAGACCGTGGAGGGAATACCGAAGCTCATTGCCTGCTCGGCGGTGGGAACGGAACCGATTTGCTGGGCGACCTGGTTCAACTGGCTTTGATAGGCCCGCAGGAATTCCCGCGAGTTGATCTCCTTGTCACCAACACGTGCAACCGTGTTGGTGCCCAGGTCTGTGATAACATTGTTGATGCCGAAGCCTGCGATGCCCACGAGCAAGAAACCGCCCATGATCTTGCCGGGCCAGGATTTTGCGAAACCGCGCAAACTATCGAGCATTTCAGACGTTCCGTTCAACCAAGGCTTTACCGCAGCAGCGGGACCGCACTAGTAATCCACTTTGACAGCCGGGGTTAGGGCAAACCCAGTCCCGGTGCAAGAGGTAGCAGGAGCAAAGAGTGACGACGACAATCTCACCACTGATCGCGGGCAACTGGAAAATGAACGGGACCCGGGCGTCCCTGGACGAATTGTCCTCCCTGGCGACCATGCTTACCACCGGGGCAGCGCCGCGCGCGATTGTCGTTATATGCCCGCCTGCCACCATGGTCGCTGCAGCCGCAAGGCAGGGCGCAACATCAGGCATACTGGTCGGCGGCCAGGACTGTCATACCGAAGGGTCGGGCGCTCACACCGGCGACATCGCGGCCGGCATGCTGGCAGACGCGGGCGCGCAATATGTCATTGTCGGCCATTCCGAACGCCGGGCCGATCACGGAGAAACCGACGACCAGGTTCGCCGCAAGGCCATGGCAGCTATTGGCGCCGGCCTGAAACCGATCATCTGCGTGGGGGAAACAGAGGGTCAGCGCGATGCCGGCGAGGCGGAGGCCGTCGTTAAGGAGCAATTGGCCGGATCGGTGCCTGACGCCGCTGAAAACCACGAGGTCAACATCGCCTATGAGCCGATCTGGGCGATCGGTACCGGGCGTACGCCGACCAGTGAAGAGATTGCCGCCATGCACGCGGCCATCCGGAACAGCCTCGTTGAGCGTTTCGGCGAAAGGGGCATGGATATCCGCATTCTCTATGGCGGGTCGCTCAAGCCGCAGAATGCCCGCGAGATATTATCTGTCGAGAACGTCAATGGCGGGCTCGTTGGTGGCGCCAGCCTCTTGGCAAACGACTTCTACACCATTATCTCCGCCGTATAGCGCGGCCCTGCGCCGGAGGCTGATCGGATTCTCGGTCCGGCCTCTGGCCTTTGCGGCGCTGGGCGTGTATGACGCGCCAACTTTTGTATAGACCTATAGACTGAGACACGATGGCGAACGTCCTGATTGTGGCCTATCTGCTGATCGTCCTTGCGCTGATTGCAGTGATCCTGCTCCAGCGCTCCGAGGGCGGCGCACTGGGCATCGGCGGCGGTGGCGGCGGCTTCATGACAGCCCGCGGCTCTGCAAACCTCCTCACCCGGACGACGGCGATCCTGGCGACCCTGTTTTTTGCCACAGCCATCGGCCTGACCATTCTTTCCGAACTCGATCGGGGCACCTCGGGGATTCTCGAGCGCGCAACTGCGACCGGCAGCGAGGCCGCGCCGACCACCGTTCTCGATGCGCTGAATTCGCTGCAGGGCGGCACCACGACCGATCTTCCCGTACCGGCCAGCGATCCGGCTGCGCCCGCGGGTGCCGATCCCGTGACGCAGGACATTGCTCCGGCGACCGATGCTGCGCCAGTTGCACCCGAGACCGCAAGTGATCTGCCGGTCCCCGAGGCACCAGCGGAAACGCCGGCGGCCCCGGCAACGAACTAACCGCCGACAGGCGAAACAAGAGGGGGATGGAAACATCCCCTTCTTTCTTTTTGTGTAGAGCCGCTTGCGGGCTCTACGAATCGATTCTGATGTGATTAAGGTGAACGCCCATGGCTCGGTACGTTTTCATCACCGGAGGCGTGGTCTCCTCATTGGGTAAAGGTCTTGCATCGGCAGCGCTTGGCGCGGTCCTGCAAGCGCGCGGCTACAAGGTCCGCCTGAGGAAGCTCGACCCCTATCTCAACATCGATCCGGGCACCATGTCGCCGACCCAGCACGGTGAGGTGTTCGTCACCGATGATGGCGCCGAGACGGACCTCGACCTGGGGCACTACGAGCGCTTCACCGGGCGCGCCGCCAACAAGCGCGACAACATCACGACGGGTCGCATTTACTCCGACATCCTCGCCAAGGAGCGCCGGGGCGAATATCTGGGCGCCACCGTGCAGGTCATCCCGCATGTGACGGATGCCATCAAGAATTTCGTGGTAGAGGGGAATGAAGAGTTCGACTTTGTGCTGGTGGAAGTCGGCGGCACTGTTGGCGATATCGAAGGCCTGCCGTTCTTCGAGGCCATCCGCCAGCTTGGCAACGACCTGCCGCGCGGGCAGGCATGCTATCTGCACCTGACGCTGATGCCCTACATCCCGTCAGCCGGCGAGCTCAAGACCAAGCCTACGCAGCATTCGGTGAGGGAATTGCGCTCGATCGGTATCGCGCCGGATGTGCTGTTGGTCCGCTGCGACCGCCCGATCCCGGACGGCGAAAAGAAGAAGCTGTCGCTGTTCTGCAATGTGCGGGAAAGCGCCGTTATCCAGGGCCTGGATGTTTCGTCGATCTACGACGTGCCGCTGGCTTATCATCGCGAAGGGCTGGACCGCGAAATTCTCGCTGCGTTCGGCATTACCGATGCGCCTGAGCCGGACCTTTCCGCCTGGCAGGAAGTTTCCGGACGCCTCCACAATCCCGAAGGCGAGGTCAATATCGCCATCGTGGGCAAATATACCGGCCTCAAGGACGCCTATAAATCGCTGTCCGAAGCGCTTGCCCATGGCGGCATTGCCAACAAGGTGAAGGTCAACCTGCAGTGGATCGATAGCGAGGTCTTTGAGCGCGACGATCCGGCGCCGTATCTGGAACATGTCCACGGCATCCTGGTGCCTGGCGGCTTCGGCGAGCGCGGGGCACAGGGCAAGATCGAAGCGGCGCGCTTTGCACGCGTGAAGGATGTTCCGTATTTCGGTATCTGCTTCGGCATGCAGATGGCCTGCGTGGAAGCTGCAAGGAACACCGCCGGCATCCGCAACGCATCGTCCACCGAGTTCGGCCCGACCAAGGAGCCGATCGTGGGCATGATGACCGAGTGGGTGAAGGACAACAGCACCGAGAAGCGCGGCGCGGAAGGTGATCTCGGCGGCACGATGCGGCTCGGCGCCTATCCGGCGCAGTTGACGCGTGGCAGCCGCGTGGCGGACATCTATGGCACCACCCGCATTTCCGAGCGCCATCGTCACCGTTACGAGGTGAACATGGACTACCGGAAGCTGCTCGAGAAGAACGGGCTGCTGTTCTCCGGTGTCTCTCCCGATGGAAAGCTGCCCGAGATCGTCGAACGCACGGATCACCCGTGGTTCATCGGCGTGCAGTTCCACCCCGAACTCAAGAGCAAGCCGTTCGAGCCCCATCCGCTGTTCGCCAGCTTTATCTCCGCTGCGATCGAGCAGAGCCGGCTGGTCTGACGAGCAGGTCCGCCATGGCAGACATCGTCAATCTACGCCAAGCACGCAAACAGAAGGCCCGGGCTGAGAAAACAGCCCAGGCCGAGCAGAACCGAATCTTGTTCGGCAGAACCAAGGCGGAAAAGCTCAAACAGTCGGCAGAGAAGACCTTGGCCGAGCGGCTCATCGACGGGCACAAGCGCGAGGAATAGGCTCTGTTTGGCTGCTGGGGACGAGTGTTTTCCCTTGTGCCGGCATTTTTTTGTCTTCCCCTCTTTTCCTTGTCACAGGTCACGTCTAGGACAGGCGCAGCAAACGACAGAACCCCAATTGGGAAGGGCTTAATCCGATGTCTTCAATCATCCACGTCCAGGGCCGCCAGATTTATGACAGCCGCGGCAATCCGACCGTAGAGGTCGACGTCGTGCTGGACGATGGCAGCTTCGGCCGCGCCGCCGTGCCTTCGGGCGCTTCGACGGGCGCCCATGAAGCGGTCGAGCTGCGTGATGGCGGCAAGAAGTACAACGGCAAAGGCGTGCTGCAGGCTGTCGAGAACGTCAACAGCGTCATTTCCGACGAAATCCAGGGCATGGACGCGCTGGATCAATTGGCAGTGGATCAGGCCCTGATCGAGTTGGACGGAACGCCCAACAAGTCGCGCCTTGGCGCCAATGCCATTCTGGGTGTTTCGCTTGCCGTGGCGAAGGCGGCAGCAGAATCGAGCGAGCTGCCGTTCTATCGCTATATCGGCGGACCGAACGCCCGTGTGCTGCCCGTGCCGATGATGAACATCATCAATGGCGGCCAGCATGCCGATAACCCAATTGACATGCAGGAATTCATGATCCTGCCTGCGGGTGCCGAAAACCTCGCTGATGCCGTGCGCATCGGTTCGGAAATCTTCCACACGCTGAAAAAGGGTCTTTCGGCAGAAGGCCACAACACCAATGTGGGTGACGAAGGCGGCTTTGCCCCAAATCTGGGCTCGGCCGACGATGCGCTCGGCTTCATCATGCGGTCCATCGAAAAGGCCGGCTACCGTCCCGGCGAAGATATCTTCCTCGGTCTCGATTGCGCTGCCACCGAGTACTACAAGGGCGGCAAGTACGAGATGGAAGGCGAGGGCAAGTCGCTCTCCTCGGAAGAGAACGTTCGCTTCCTCGAGGACCTCGCCAATCGCTACCCGATCATCACCATCGAAGATGGCATGGGCGAGGACGACTGGGACGGCTGGAAAGCCCTGACCGACGCCATCGGCAAGAAGGTGCAGCTTGTGGGTGACGACCTGTTCGTGACCAACACCCAGCGCCTTGTCTCGGGTATCAAGATGGGCGTTGCCAACTCCATCCTGGTCAAGGTCAACCAGATCGGTTCGCTCTCGGAAACGCTGAACGCCGTCGATACGGCACACCGCGCCGGCTACACGTCGGTCATGTCGCACCGCTCGGGCGAGACCGAAGATTCGACCATCGCAGACCTCGCCGTGGCCCTGAACTGCGGCCAGATCAAAACCGGCTCGTTGTCGCGTTCGGATCGTTTGGCCAAGTACAATCAGCTGATCCGTATCGAGGAACAGCTCGGCACTTCGGCCAAGTATGCCGGCTACTCGGTCGTAAAGGGCCGGTGAGACCCAATCTGAACGAAAAAGCCCGGCAGCAATGCCGGGCTTTTTATTTCCGCGGTGGGCTGAGAGCCTACTGAAACGCCGTCTCCGCGAAGCTGCGCAGCTTGCGCGAGTGTAGCCGCTCGGCGGGCTCGTCGCGCAGGATTTCCATGGCGCGCAGGCCGATCTGCAAATGCCGATTGACCTGGGTGCGGTAAAAGTCCGAAGCCATGCCGGGGAGCTTCAGTTCTCCGTGCAATGGCTTGTCGGAGACGCATAGCAAGGTGCCATAGGGAACGCGGAAGCGGAAACCGTTGGCGGCGATGGTGGCCGATTCCATGTCCAGGGCGACAGCGCGAGACTGGCTCAGCCGCTGGGTGATTTCTGCCTGATCGCGGAGTTCCCAATTGCGGTTATCGAAGGTCGCGACCGTTCCGGTGCGCATGATCTTCTTGGTTTCGATGCCTTCAGTTTCGGTGATCTCGTGAACCGCCTGCTCCAGAGCGACCTGCACCTCGGCGAGGGCAGGGATCGGCACCGATAGCGGTAGGTCAGCATCCAGCACGTGATCCTCGCGCACATAGGCGTGGGCCAGAACGTAGTCACCAAGCTCCTGGCTGTTGCGCAGGCCCGCGCAGTGGCCGAGCATGATCCAGGCATGGGGGCGCAGGACCGCAATATGGTCGGTGATCGTCTTTGCGTTCGATGGTCCTACTCCGATGTTGACCATCGTGATGCCGCGACCACGCCCGGCGGTAAGGTGATAAGCCGGCATCTGCGGGGCGCGGACAGGTGCAGTCCCCTCGACATTGCCGCCTCTCAGCGCATTGTCGGTGATGACGTTGCCGGGTTCGATGAAGCTTTCGTAGTGCGGGTGGCCCTCGCGCATGTACTCCTTGGCGACCCGGCAGAACTCATCGATGTAGAACGCGTAATTGGTGAAAATGACGAAGTTCTGGAAGTGCCGGGCCTCGGTACCGGTGTAGTGGCTCAACCGGAACAGGGAGTAATCGACGCGCGGCGCGGTAAAGGCCGCGAGAGGGTAAGGGCCCCCGCGCGGCGGAACGAAGGTGCCGTTGGCGATCTCGTCATCGGTATTGCCGAGATCCGGAGCGTCGAACACATCGCGCAAAGGAATGTGCAGCGCGTTAAGTGCTTCCCCGTCGATACGCTCATTGGCGGAAACGGCGAAGTGCAGGGGAATCGGCGTTTCCGACTCCGTGATGTCGATGGTGCCGCCATGATTCTTCAGGATCACGGTGAACTGCTCCTGGAAATAGGTTCGGAACAGGTCGGGCGCCGTCACCGTGGTGCGATAGAGACCGGGTGTGTGCAGGAAACCATAGGGCAGGGTGCTTTCGGAGCGACTGTAGCTGGTGGAACGCACCTCGATTTGCGGGTAACAGGCCCGCACGCGCCCATCAGGCACCACGCCTTCTGTCAGCGCCGCCAGGTGACCGCGAATGAACCCCGTGTTGCGATGGTACAGTTCTGCAAGATACTCCCACGCCTTTGCCGGATCGGTGAAGGACTGCTTCTCTAGGCGGGGCGGGCTGATCGTCGTCATCTTGTTCTTTCATAGCTGCGCATAGCGGACAGGGAAACGCATAGGCGATTTCCACATCTCCGACAGGCTCTAGACCTATTGAATGACAGTTTCCGAACTCTGCTTCAACTGCGGGACGGGCGGGTGTGCCGTCCGGTGGGTTTCGCTGTTCTCAGCAAGAAACCTACACGCGGCGAAACCCAGCCCCATGAAGTCGTAAAATAAGGTCAGCCTCGCGGCACGAACCAAGCTTCACATCGCGGTGAGGCACTCTTTTATCGCCGCATTTGCACACCATGTTTCGTGCAGTTCACTGGCACGGCAAGCGACCCATGCAACCGGTGAACGAGGAATGTTGCGCCGGCCGCTTGTCCCCCAAGCCCTCAACAGTGCGGCGGGTCAACGTTCCCAGGGCTGCGACGGCAGAGATGCTGTTGCAGCCCTTTATTTTTGCCCAATCCCATGGACCTGGCGAGCAGCATTTTCTATTGCTGCGCTGTGCCCGTGCCGGGCAACGCAAATCATCAGAGATGGAGGTTCCCATGACCGCTAGGATCATCGACGGCAAGAGCTTTGCTGAAGGTCTACGGGGCCGCATCGCGGGTCATGTCGAGCGGATGAAAACCGAGCATGGCATCACGCCGGGTCTCGCCGTGGTCATCGTCGGACACGATCCGGGCAGCCAGGTCTATGTCGCGCAAAAGGCGCGCCAGACAGTGGAAGTGGGCATGCACTCTGAAAAATATGAGCTGCCCGAGACGGCAAGCGAAGCGGAAGTGCTGGCGCTTGTCGAAAAGCTCAACGCCGATCCGGCTATCCACGGCATCCTCGTGCAACTGCCCGTGCCACCCCAGATCGACGCCAAGAAGATCATCGAGACCATCTCGCCGGACAAGGACGTGGACTGCTTCACACCGGCCAGCGTTGGCAAGCTGGTGATCGGCCTGCCAGGGCCGGTTTCATGCACGCCGCTGGGCTGCCTGATGCTGCTGCGGGACACGCTGGGCGATCTGGCGGGGTTGCATGCCGTGGTGGTGGGGCGATCCAATCTCGTGGGCAAGCCGATCGCCCAATTGCTGCTGCGGGAGAATTGCACCGTCACCATGGCGCATTCACGCACCAAGGATCTGCCTGATATTGTGCGCCAGGCGGATATCGTGATCGCCGCCGTTGGCCGGCCGGAGATGATCCGTGGTGATTGGATCAAGCCGGGCGCGACGGTGATCGATGTCGGCATCAACCGAATCGATGCGCCAGAGCGCGGCGAGGGCAAGACGCGCCTGCTTGGCGACGTGGCCTATGCCGAAGCGGCGGAGGTTGCGGGCGCCATCACACCGGTGCCGGGCGGCGTTGGCCCGATGACCATTGCGTGCCTCTTGGCCAATACCATTACCACGGCGTCGCTCATCAATGGGCTGGTGCCGCCGAGTGACCTGACTGCATGATCGACGGGGCTGGCCACGATCCGGGCGGCAGGGTGCGCCTGCCGCTGATGCCCGGGGTGAAGGGTGATGCTGTTTTCAGCGACAGGGAGCATCGCCAGCTGATGCGGCGCTGGATCGGGGACAGTTTCCCCGACCGCTACATCATGTTCATCGGCATGAACCCCAGCACCGCCGATGCGACCGTGAACGATCCGACCTGTGCCCGCGAGTGGACCTTTGCGGGGCGCGAAGGTTTTTCCGCGATGGTGAAGGCCAATGTGGGGGACTATCGTGCGACAGACCCGAAAATGCTCCTGGCGCCGGGAGTGGTCGCGGTGTCCGAGGCCAATCTGCCGGCGATCCGTCGCGCGGCGGCTGGGGCCGCGAACGTCGTGCTTTGTCACGGAAGATTAAACAAAGCACTGGTACAAAGTGGTCGCGATATTGTTGCCGCATTGCAAGGCGATGGTGTCGCGCTCTGGTGCTTTGGCACAAATGCGGACGGTTCGCCCAAGCACCCGCTCTATCTACGGCTCGATACGCCGCTGGTGGAGTTCGGTGAGAGGATGTGAACCAAAGACCTTGGACTGCGTTGCCGTTGGGGGATGGCAAATACAATAGCGAGATTTTGACTTGTTGGCTTGCCTGACCAGAACCTTCCTTCCCGTTTCGATCGCAATCGGCGGTCTTGCCTTGCCTGCCTTGGCGCAGGAACAAACTCCGCCTCCTGCGGCTACCAACAGCAATGTCTTCGTGTTCGGCGGCGTCTACTCCAGCGAATCGGTTGGCGAGACGTTCAACTTCATCGGCACGGATTATCAGGACGCCTATATGCTGGGCGGCGGCTACCAGCATTTTTTCCTGGGCGCGGAGAATGGTTTCCAGGCGGGTCTTGAGGCAGGCGCTGCCTTGCGCAAGGGGCCGGGTGTTTCGGGTGAGGCCTGGGCCGGCGTCGTGTTGCGTTCCGATGGCTTCATCAAGAACGATCACGTCAAGATTTCAGCCAGCATCACCGGTGGGCTCTCGCTCATCACCGATCCGCTGGATGTGGAAGTCGCGCGCGAGATCAGCCGCGATGGCGACAGTACGTTCCTGTTCTACATGGCGCCTGAGATCAGCATCTCGGCGGCCGATAATCCGAACATGGAAGCGTTCTGGCGCGTTCAGCATCGCTCCGGCGGCTGGAACACCCTTGGCCATATGGGCGAAGGGGCGAACGCCAATACGCTTGGCGTCCGCTGGAAATTCTAGTTTATCCCGCCAGGTAGAACAGTCGCGCGACCGTATGATCCCGCAACGCCTGGGCCGGCAATTTGCCGGTGAGGGCTGCCACCACACGGCCCTGGTCCGCGACAGCGGTCGCGTCTACCACCACGCTTTTGAACGCGGGCCTGAGCCCTTGCCGAGCGCCTTCCCACAGGTCGAACAGCAATGCCCGCACGTCCGTGCGGGCGGCGCAGGCGATGCACTGCTCCCCATCCTGATGGCCGTGGCCGGAATTTGCCGGCAAGCGCAGCAGGGCTGTGTCGGGGTCGAGCGTCAGCAGATGCCCGACCTCCGTCACCAGCTTCACGGGGATAGGTTCAGCTTTCATGCCTTCACTCCGCCGCGACGATTGACGGGCCGGGGATGTAGTTGAGGATCGGGCCCAGCCACCGCTCCACGTCTTGCACGGACATGTTCTTGCGCTGCGCATAATCCAGCACCTGGTCGCGCTCGACTTTGGCCACGCCGAAATAATAGGCGTCCGGATGGGAGAAGTAGATCCCCGAGACCGATGACCCCGGCCACATCGCGTAGCTCTCGGTCAGCGTCACGCCGGCATTCTTTTCGGCTTCGAGCAGGCGGAACAGCGTCGTCTTCTCGGTATGGTCGGGCTGGGCCGGATAGCCGGGAGCCGGGCGGATACCGCGATAGATCTCCGTCAGAAGCTCGTCATTGCTCAAATTCTCGTCGGCGGCGTAGCCCCAAAAATCCTTGCGCACACGCAGGTGCATATACTCGGCCATGGCTTCGGCGAAGCGATCGGCAAGCGCCTTGACCAGAATGGACGAATAGTCGTCGTTCCGCTTTTCGAACCGCTCGGCGATCTCGACCTCTTCGATGCCCGCCGTAACGACAAACCCGCCCATATAGTCGGGTTTGCCGATACCGGCGGGGGCAACGAAGTCGCTCAAGGCCATGTTTGGCTTGCCATCGCGCCTCGTGAGTTGCTGGCGCAGGGTGAAGAGCGTCGCCAGTTCCTCGGTGCGTGCACCGTCCTTGTAGAGCCGGATATCGTCCCCCACGGCATTGGCCGGCCAGAAGCCTATGACGGCACGCGGTCTGAACCATTTCTCGGCGATGATCTGGCTGAGCATTTTCTGTGCATCTTCGAACAGCGACCGCGCTGCCTCGCCCTGGCGCTCGTCCTCGAGAATGGCCGGATAACGCCCCTTGAGCTCCCAGGTCTGGAAGAAGGGTGTCCAGTCGATGTATTCAGCCAATTCGGCAAGATCGAAACCGTCGAACGTCCGGGTGCCGAGGAAGCTCGGTTCAGGCGGCGTGTAGTCGCTCCAATCAGGCTTGAAAGCATTGGCGCGCGCCTTGGCGAGCGGGATGCGCTGCTTTTCGCTCTCGGCACGTTCGTGTGCGGCTGCCGCCTTGGCGTACTGCGCTCGAATATCTTCGATGAAGCTGACCTTGGTATCCTTGCTCAACAGATTGCCCACCACGCCGACGGCGCGGCTGGCATCGTTGACGTGCACGGCCTGACCGGCGCTGTAGCGCGGGTGAATCTTGACGGCCGTGTGCACGCGGCTGGTCGTGGCGCCGCCGATGAGCAACGGAATATCGAAGCCTTCCCGCTCCATCTCGGATGCGACGTGGGCCATTTCATCGAGCGAAGGCGTAATGAGACCGGACAGGCCAATGATATCGACGTTTTCGTCCCGGGCAGTCTGCAGGATCTTGGCCGCAGGGACCATCACGCCCAGATCGATGATCTCGTAATTGTTGCAGCTCAGGACCACGCCGACAATGTTCTTGCCGATGTCGTGCACGTCGCCCTTCACCGTGGCCATCAGCACCTTGCCCGCGCTCTGGCGGCCAGTAGCATTGCCATCGGCGTTCTTCTCGGCCTCCATATAGGGCAGCAGCAGGGCGACGGCCTGCTTCATCACGCGGGCGGACTTGACCACCTGCGGCAGGAACATCTTGCCCGAACCGAACAGGTCCCCCACGATGCCCATGCCGGACATCAATGGACCCTCGATGACGTGCAGCGGCCGCGGCAGCTTCAGCCGCGCTTCCTCGGTGTCTGCGTCGATATATTCGGTGATGCCGTTGACCAGCGCATGGGCGATCCGCTCTTCGACGGACTTCTCGCGCCAGCTCAGATCCTTGGCTGCAACTTCCTTGCCGGCGGTGCCGCGATAGCGCTCGGCAAGCGCCAGCAGGCGATCGGTGGCGCCTGGATCGCGGTTGAGGATCACGTCCTCGCAGGCGGTGCGCAGTTCCGGCTCGATCGATTCATAAACGGCGAGCTGACCGGCATTGACGATGCCCATGTCCATGCCGTTCTGGATGGCATAGTACAGGAACACCGCGTGCATGGCCTCGCGCACCGGCTCGTTGCCGCGGAACGAGAAGGAGAGGTTCGAGATGCCGCCCGAGATGTGCACATGGGGCAGGGTCTCGGTGATGATCTTGGTCGCCTCGATGAAGGCAACGCCATAACCGTTGTGCTCCTCGATCCCGGTAGCGATGGCAAAGACATTGGGATCGAAAACAATGTCTTCCGGTGGAAAGCCAACGTCTTCCGTGAGGAGCTTATAGGCGCGCTTGCAGATCTCGACCTTGCGCTCCAGCGTATCGGCCTGACCCTGCTCGTCGAAGGCCATGACCACGACCGCGGCACCATAGGCACGCACCAGCCGGGCGTATTTCAGGAACTGCTCTTCGCCTTCCTTCATCGAAATCGAGTTGACCAGTGCCTTGCCCTGCACGCATTTCAGACCCGCCTCAATGACCTCCCATTTCGAGGAGTCGATCATCAGCGGGACCTTGGCCACGTCGGGCTCGGCCGCAAGCAGATTGAGGTACTCGATCATCACCTGTTCGCTGTCGATCAGGCCTTCATCCATGTTGATGTCGATGATCTGGGCGCCATTGGCGACCTGATCGCGCGCCACTTCCAGCGCCGCAGTGTAGTCGCCGGCTGTGATCAGCTTGCGGAAGCGGGCGGAGCCGGTGACGTTGGTGCGCTCGCCGACGTTGACGAAGGGAATATCCTTGGTCAGCGTGAAGGGCTCAAGTCCGGCTAGACGCAGCAGCTTCTCTGTCTCTGGTACGGCGCGCGGCTGGTGCTTGCTGACGGCTTGCGCGATGGCCCGGATATGCTCGGGCGTCGACCCGCAGCAGCCGCCGACAATGTTTACATAGCCGGCCGCGGCAAATCCTTCGATCTGCTCGGCCATGAATTCGGGTGTCTCGTCATACTGCCCGAATGCGTTCGGCAGGCCGGCGTTCGGATAGGCGCAGATGAAAGTGTCCGCTACGTCGGACAGTTCGCCCAGGTGGGCCCGCATTGCATTGGCGCCCAATGCGCAATTCAATCCAATGGTGACCGGGTTGGCATGACGCACCGAGTACCAGAAAGCCGTCGGCGTCTGGCCCGACAGAGTGCGGCCGGAGAGATCGGTGATGGTGCCCGAAATCATGATCGGCACGTCGATGCCGCGCTCCTCGAACAGCCGCTGGGCGGCGAATATGCCGGCCTTGGTGTTGAGCGTGTCGGTGATCGTCTCGAACAGCAACAGGTCGGCACCGGCGTCCACCAGACCGCGGATGGCCTCGCCGTAGGCAACGACCAGTTGGTCAAAGGTGATGGCGCGGTGACCGGGGCTGTTGACGTCCGTGGACATGGACGAAGTCTTGTTGGTGGGTCCCAGGGCGCCAGCTACGAAACGGCGGCGGCCGTCTGCCGCCTCGGCGCGCTGGGCTGCACGGCGAGCAACCAGAACGCCCTGAAAGTTGATGTCGTAAACCGCCGACTCACAAGCGTAATCGGCTTGCGCGACCGACGTGGCCGAGAAGGTATTGGTCTCGGCGATATCGGCGCCGGCCATGAAATAATCGAAGTGGATGTCTTCGATGCGCTGTGGTTCCGTGAGCACCAGCAGGTCGTTATTGCCCTGCAGCGGCAACTTCCAATCCTTGAAGCGTTCGCCGCGGAAATTCTCTTCGCCGAGCTTGAGCCTTTGAATCATCGTGCCCATTGCACCGTCCAGGATCAGGATGCGTTCGCGCGCGGCCTGTGCAAGTGCGGAACGAACCTCGTTCCAATCCGGGATGTACGGGGTAGTCTGATTTTCGGGGCTCATCGGCATCCTGCCTGTTTTATTGCTGCTTAGCGGTTCAACCAGTCACATAAAGATATCTTTATATCTACAGATAAGCAAGGCGCAGCTTGCCAAACCTAGATGGCACAGTTTTGACGCAGCGCAACAATTTGACCGAAACCGCTAACGTTTGGTTGGCCTTAACTCCAGCTAAACCAGAATGAGCGAGCATGCGGGAAAAATCGGGCGAAGTGTTTCATTGTGCCCGCGGATTTAGTTTTGCGTATGAGTTTGCTTACCTTGACACCCTCGTGGCGCCACGCCGTTCGCTTCCTGGCCATCACGGCCATTGTGACTCCCGTTCTGGCTGCCTGTGGCATGGGCGGCCTCGGCGCCACGGTCAAGCGGGGTGCATTCACCTCGTCTGAATACGGCGTGAAAGTATCACCTCGCGTCACCAGCAATCCCAATCCGCCCAAGGGTGGCGGGCGCCACCAGCTCGGCAAGCCTTATACCGTCCGCGGCAAAACCTATGTGCCGCAGCATCAGCCAGGTTACGTCGATACCGGCGAAGCCTCCTGGTATGGTTCGGATTTTCACGGTCGGCGCACCGCCAACGGCGAAATCTTTTCGGCCAATGCCATCACCGGCGCCCATCCAACCCTGCCGCTTCCCTCTTATGTTCGCGTGACCAACCAGCAGAACGGCCGCTCGGTGATCGTGCGGGTCAATGATCGAGGCCCGTATATGCCGGGCCGCATCATGGATCTATCGCACCGTGCAGCGGAGATGCTGGGCTATGTGAATAACGGCCATGCCCAGATCAAGGCCGAATATGTCGGGCCGGCTCCGCTGCAGGGGGATGACACGCGCATGCTCCTTGCCAGCTACAACGGCCCGCCGGTCCAGAGCGGCACGCGCTATGCCGATGGCACCAACAGCCTGGCAGATATGGCCGGCAATTTCTTTGGCGGCCTGTTCTCCTATGCCGACACAACGCCCCAGGAGCAGGATGCCGCCATCGGCAGCGCCCATGCAGCAGCAAATGCGGTGGCGACGCAATCTACGGACCTGGCGTCCTGGGTGCAGTCGGTCGACATGGATGCGCGGACGGTCAAGTTGGGCATTGGCGTGTTCAGCGACCAGGGCAATGCCATCGAAGTGGCCAAGCATTTCGCCATCCTGGGAGCCGTGGAAGAAGAGCAGGTGACGGCCAACGGAGCGCCGGCGACCCGGCTAACTCTCACACATTTGAAGGCTGGCGTGTCACGCGATGATGTATCAGCAATGGCTCAGGAACTTGGCCTGAACGACTTAGTTCTCTATAATTAGACTTGTCTGTCGGAAGCCGCTGCCGGCAGCGCAAAGGGATGCCGACATGTTTCGAATTTGGCTGGTTTTCGTCGCCTTCATGGGCTTGTCCGTTCCAGCACTGGCACAAGCCAGTTTTGAGACCAAGGCCAAATTCGCCGTCCTCATGGACCAGGAGTCCGGCACGGTAATTTTCCAGAAGGACGCAGACCTGCCCATGGAGCCGGCCAGCATGGCCAAGCTCATGACGGTCGCCGTGGTTTTCAACGAAATCGAGAATGGTCGCCTGCAGTTCACGGACGAATTCTTCGTCTCCGAACACGCCTGGCGGACGGGTGGCGCGGCATCGGGCGGATCGACGATGTTTGCCGAACTCAACTCCAAGGTAAAAGTGGAAGACCTGGTTCGCTCCGTCATCATCCAATCGGGCAATGACGCGGCGATCGTGCTGGCCGAGGGAATAGCCGGTTCAGAGGCGGGGTTCGCCGCGATGATGAACGAACTGGGTTCCGATATCGGCCTGACCGATTCTTATTTCACCAACCCCACCGGCTTGCCCGATCCGGACATGTACGTCACGGCACGCGATCTTGCCGATCTGGCACGCTATCTCATCGACACCTTCCCGCAATATTACCACTACTTCTCCGAGCCGGACATGGAGTGGAATGGCATCAAGCAGCCCAACCGGAACTCGCTGGTTGAGCTTGGCATCGGCGTCGATGGTCTCAAGACCGGCCACACGGAAGCTGCCGGCTATGGCTCGGTGATTTCCACAGAGCAGGGTGGACGCCGGCTTGTCGCCGTGGTGCATGGCCTGACCTCGATGGCCCAGCGCACCGAGGAAGGCCGCAAGCTGATTACCTGGGGCGCACGTGCCTTTGAGCGCGTATCCGCATATCCCGAGGGCAAGGTTGTCGCCTACGCCAATGTCTATGGCGGCACATCGGGTAGTGTGGGGCTGGTTGGCGAGGGTGAAGTGGCGCTTTATCTGCCGCGCGGTTCACGCAAGTGCCTCAGCGCGCAAGTGAACTATACCGCGCCATTGATGCCGCCGGTGCAGCAGGGCCAGCAAATTGCCGAACTTCGGGTCTTCTGCGATGACCAACTGGTGCAGGCAGCGCCGCTTTATGCTGCCGAGACGGTGGAAGAGGGCGATATCGTCCGCAAGGCGACCGATGCGCTGAAGCAACTTGCCTTGGGCTGGCTGTAGCGAGCGCGGCGGCACCAGCAGACACACTGGAGGGGTGTACGCGGATCGTTGACGATAGTAGCAAGGCTCCTGGAAACCGATTGGCACCAGAATTCGGATGAACAAGTCTGCCATGCCCGACACGACCGCGCCCATACCAGCTCGCTTCATAACCTTTGAAGGGGGCGAAGGCGTCGGCAAGTCGACACAGGTCAAGCGTCTGCTCAACAATCTGGAACGGCACAATGTCAGGGCCGTGCGGACCCGCGAACCGGGCGGCACACCGAAGGCCGAGGCGGTACGCTCGTTCATCCTGCAGGGGCGCTCGGAAAGCTGGGGGGCAGGGGGCGAGGCCGTGTTGTTCGCAGCAGCACGGCTCGATCACGTGAACCAGCTCATCGCGCCCAATCTGCGCAAGGGCAATTGGGTGCTGTCCGACCGCTTTCACGATTCGACCCGCGCCTATCAGGGCCTCACCGGCGGGGTCGACGAAAAGCTGATCGGCGCGCTGGAAACGCTGGCGCTCAACGGTCACAATCCTGACCTGACCATCATCCTGGACATGGACCCGGAAGCGGCTTTCAAGCGGGTAGCAGCGCGCGAAGTGGAAGAGGGACTGGCCGAAACCGGCGACCGGTTCGAGAAGGAGGAACTGGACTGGCACAAGCGATTGCGCGGTGGGTTCCTGGCAATCGCAGAAGCCAACCCGGACCGGTGCGTTGTAATATCGGCCGATCAGGGCGAGGACGAACTGGAAGCGGCGATCTGGGCAATTGTAAGCGCTCGCTTCCCTGAACTTGGTGGCCGAACCGCGTGAACGATCCCGAAGCACTCCCCGATGTTCCGGCGCCCGAACGCCGCCAGCGAGCGTCAGGACACGACAGTCCGCGCGCAGCCATCCTCGCGCAGATCGCCGGACGGCGACTGCCTGGAGCCATATTGCTGCATGGGCCGCAGGGCATCGGCAAGGCGACATTCGCGTTCGAGTTGGCCGCCGCCATCCTGACGGCTACTGGCGACGAGGACGCTCACCGCGTGTCGGAGCAGGTCAGCGCATTGTCGCACCCCAATCTGTTTGTGCTGCGCCGCAGGCCCAAGGACGGCAAGGGCTACTACACCGTCATCCGGGTCGAAGACGTAAGGGACATCAGGGATTCCCTGCATCACACGCGAGGACGTGCCGGACACCGCATAGCGGTGATCGACAGCATCGATGACTGCAACCCATCAGCCGCCAATGCTCTGCTGAAGACGCTGGAGGAGCCGCCGGCGGATACGACGTTTCTCTTGATTTCCCATCGCCCCGGGCGCCTGCTGCCGACCATCAAGTCGCGCTGCCATAATCTGGCATTGCGGCCGATCGTGGCTGATCATGTGCGCGGCGTGCTGCTCGAGCATGATCCGACGCTTGGGCAAACCGAGCTTGACCGTGCGGTAGCGCTATCGGGCGGCAGGCCACGGCGGGCGTTTGAAACCCTGTCGCTCGAAGCCGACTCTGCACTCGGTGCACTGCAGGCGTGGCTGAGCAATCCTGCATTGCAGCCATCCGGCGTCGCCTTGAAGCTGGCAGATGCATTGGGCGCAAACGCTCAAAGCACCGAGCTATCGTTCGCGCGTGAGATGCTGGATGACTGGATGGCCGATGAGGCGCGCATGGCAGCGATCGAGGGTGGGAGCCGGATGCGGCTTGCCTCGGCAAACGAGCTATGGGACAAGGCTCACGCCCTTTTTGCCGACGCCGACGACATCAATCTGGATATGAAACAGACCCTTGTTGCCGTGTTCGACGCCATCAGGAAGCACGTTGCCCTTTTCGTCCCATCGCCCACCGAGACCTTATGACCGCCAAGCCCTTCTACGTCACGACTGCGATCTCCTATCCTAACGGCGCGCCGCATATCGGGCACGCCTATGAGATGATCGCGACCGACGCCATCGCCCGCTTCAAGCGGCTGGAGGGGCGCGAGGTTTATTTCCTGACGGGAACGGACGAGCACGGCATCAAGATGGTGCAGACAGCCGCCAAGGAAGGCGTTCCGGTGCGCGATCTGGCAGACCGGAATGCCGGCGAGTTCCTGCGCCTCGCCGAAGCACTGGAGTTGTCCAACGACGATTTCATCCGCACCACCGAGCCGCGCCACCATGAATCCTCCCAAGCCATCTGGAAGAAGATGGCGGCGAGCCAGAATGGCGACATTTTCCAGTCCACCTACAAAGGCTGGTATTCGGTGCGCGACGAAGCCTATTTCGACGAGGCAGAGCTGACCGAAAAGGACGGCAAGCGCTTCGCGCCTTCGGGCGCCGAGGTGGAATGGGTGGAAGAGCCAACCTATTTCTTCCGCCTGTCGGCGTATCAGCAAAAACTGCTCGATCTCTACGAGGCCAACCCTGATTTCATCGCGCCCAAGGAACGGCGCAACGAGATCATTTCGTTTGTGAAAAGCGGCCTGCAGGACCTGTCGATCTCCCGCACCACCTTCGACTGGGGTATACCCGTTCCGGATGCGCCAGGGCACGTGATGTATGTCTGGGTCGACGCACTGACCAACTACATCACCGGCGCGGGCTATCCCGACGAGGATAGCGAGCTGTTCAAGAAATTCTGGCCCGCGTCTCTGCATGTCATCGGCAAGGACATCATCCGCTTTCATACCGTCTATTGGCCTGCGTTCCTGATGAGCGCCGGTCTGCCGGTGCCGCATCGTGTCTTTGCGCACGGCTTCCTGACCGTCGACGGGCAGAAGATGAGCAAGTCGCTCGGCAATGTCATTGATCCGTTTCATCTGGTCGAAACCTTCGGCGCAGATGCAGTGCGCTATTTCTTCCTGCGCGAAGTTTCGTTCGGGAACGATGGCGACTACAGCAACGAAAAGCTGGTCAACCGCGTCAATGCCGACCTCGCTAACAATCTGGGCAATCTGGCGCAGCGCTCGTTGTCCATGATCAACAAGAACTGCGAGGGCAAGGTGCCCCAGTTCGGCCACGCTACTCCCGCCGACGAAGCGCTGGAGCGCGAGGTCGGCGAAGCCATTCAGGCTGCGCAGCGGGCCATGGACGAGCAATTGGTGCATGAGGCTACGGGCGCGATTGTAGCTGCATTGAGTTCGGCCAATAACTATTTCGCCGCCCAGGAGCCTTGGGCCCTGAAGAAAACCGATCCCGAGCGCATGGCGACGGTGCTTTATCGCACCGCTGACACGGTGCGGCGGCTGACTATTCCGATGTTGGCATTCGTCCCGGCGTCGGCAGCGCGGCTGCTCGACCAGTTGGCAGTACCCGAAGAAGACCGCATCCTGCCGCTTGCGCTGGTGCGCGACCGGTTGGTGCCGGGCACGGAACTGCCGATTCCACAGGGCGTTTTCGCTCGCCTGGAAAAGCCGGCTGAATAAGATGTTGATCGATAGCCATTGCCATCTCGACTTCGAAGCGCTGTCATCCGACCTGAATGGCGTGCTGGCTCGCGCCGAGGCTGCCGGCGTCACCGGGATGGTGACGATTTCCACAAGGGTGGAGAACTTTTCCACATACACGGACCTGGCGGAACGTTTCCCGAACGTCTGGTGCTCGGTCGGCACTCATCCCCACAACGCGCATGAAGAACTGCATATCACAGTAGATGAACTTGTGCGGCTAAGTGCCCACCCGCGGTGCGTTGCGATTGGTGAAGCTGGGCTTGACTACTTCTATGACAATGCTCCGCGCGAGGCCCAGGCGACCGGGCTTCGCCGCCACATCGCAGCGGCACGTATCACCGGTCTTCCACTGGTTATCCACAGCCGCAAGGCTGATGACGACATGGCCGCGATCCTGGAAGAGGAAAGCGCAATAGGCGGGTTCCCATTCGTCCTGCACTGCTTCACTGCTGGATTCGATCTGGCTCGCCGGGCGCTGGCATTGGGCGGTTACATCTCGTTCTCCGGTATCATCACCTTCAAGAACGCCGAAGAGATCCGCGAAGTGGCGGCGTTTGTTCCCGCCGACCGATACCTTGTGGAAACCGACGCCCCATACCTGGCACCCATTCCGCACCGGGGCGCGTCCAACGAACCAAGCTTCGTTCGCCATACAGCCGAGAAGCTGGCGGAGGTGCGCGGGATCAGCCTCGAGCAACTCGGCGCCGAGACAACGGCCAATTTCGCGCGGCTTTTCTCCAAAACCGGACTGGCCTGATCCATGCCGGCGGCCCAGCGGATTGTTGCAACCATTTTGGGCTGCGCATCGTCGGGCGGGGTGCCACGGATCGGCAATGTGTGGGGCGTCTGCGACCCCAATGAACCCCGCAACCGGCGGCGGCGCTGCGCGCTGTTGATCGAAGGTTGGAGCGAAGAGGGCGCCGGACCGACACGCGTGCTGATCGATACCGGCCCCGATATCCGTGAGCAATTGCTGGATGCTCAGGTCGATCGTGTGGATGCGGTGCTCTATACCCACGCGCATGCCGACCATATTCATGGCATTGATGATCTGCGCGTGCTCGCGCTGCACAATCGCAAGCGGGTCGATGTTTATTTCACGCCTGAAACTGGCGATCGGCTCAAGGAAGCCTTCGGCTATTGCTTCGCCACGCCGCCGGGGAGCGATTATCCGCCCATTCTCAACGCGCATGAAATCGCCGCTGGCGACCGGCTGGTGGTGGATGGCCCGGGTGGCAGCATCGAGGTGCTGGCTTTCGAGCAGGAGCACGGCAACATTACCTCGCTCGGGTTCCGGGTGGCCGATTTTGCCTATTCGGTTGATCTCTCCGGTTTCCCCGATGAGTCACTTCCCGCGATCAGCGGGCTCCGGATGTGGATCCTCGATGCCCTCCGGCCCACGCCGCACCCGAGCCATCTGAGCCTGCCCGAGAGCTTGGAGTGGATCGGGCGCATGACGCCGAGGCAAGTGGTGCTCAGTGATCTGCATATCGATCTGGATTACCGGCAGCTTGAAGCGGAAACGCCAGCGCATGTGACGCCGGCGTTCGATGGCATGCGGATCGATGTGCTTACCGGCGAGATATTGAACCAGTAGCGTTGGCCCAGTGGGTGTGGCTGACGCCGTCGCAAGAGCGGTGCGCGCGACCTCGTGGTTCGACAAGCTCACCATGAGGCCTCTGTGGCGCTGCAGCGCGCGAGGCTTACCGAAACGCCGGGATGACGTGGCGCCCGTAGCCGGCGATGATCTCTTCTTCATCGCCGCTGTCGAGATAGATGTTGAATTGGGTCACGCCAGCATCCGCCAGGGTGTGGATTTTGGCGATGTGCTCATCCGGTTCGCCCAGCACGCAGAAGTTCTCGACCACGTCGGGCGTGATGAAATCAAGGAACGGATTGTCCGCCTGGCCGTGCTTTGAATAGTCATAGCCGCGGCGCTTTTCGATGTAACTGGTGAGGCTTTTCGGAATCTGGTCGTTGTCCGCACCATATTTTTCGACGATGTCGGCCACATGGTTGCCGACCATGGCAGGGAACCACTTGGTGGCTTCAATAGCGCGGGCCTTGTCACCGAAATAAGCGGGGGCGGCGGCCATGGAGCGGAACTTGGACATGTCGCGTCCGGCCGCCTTGCCAGCGTCGATGCACTGGTCGGTAAACCACTTGCAAAGGCCGGGATCGGCCAGTTGCAGCACGACGCCATCGGCATGCTCGCCAGCGGTCTTGAGCGCCAGCGGACCATAGGCCGCAACCCAGCTTGGCATGTCATGCCCTACTGCCCAGGGAAATTTTACCGGGGCAGGAATCTCGCCGTAGGATACTTCCTCGCCGCGCACCATGGCCTTGGTTTTGGCGATGAAGTCCGCAACGCGGGCAAGGGTCGCCGGCTTCTTGCCCATGACGCGCATGGAACTGTCGCCACGGCCAACCGCAAGATCGAAGCGCCCGCCACTCTGCTTGGACAACGAGCCGAAAATGGACGCGGCCACCGACCAGTCGCGCACGTCTGGATTGGTGACCAGCGGCCCAAAGCGCATGGAATTCGTATGTTCCATGCACATTGCAATAGCGGCATAGCAATCGCGCCAGAGAATGTGGGAGTCATAGAACCAGCAGTAGCTGAACCCGGCGTATTCAGCGGCTCGTACCAGATAGCGGGCTCGCTCCGCTTCGATGAACCCCTTGAAGGTGATGCCGAATTCCATATTGCCCTCCGCCGTCAATTTTGACCGTTAGGTCAAATTTTTGGGTCGGCGCCGGTCGAATGTCAATCGCTATTAGAAGGCGCGTTGTAAGCCAGTATCGGGCGACCGGTCATAGGGTGGCGCAGCACGCTGGTGTTGACCCCGTAGACATCTCGAAGCATCCACGGTGTGAGCACCGCTTCGGGCACACCTTGGGTCAAGACCTTGCCACCATGGAGAACCACCAGCGAGTCGCAGAAACCCGCGGCAAGATTGAGATCGTGCAGGGCCAGAAGCACCGTAGCCCCGGCGTGCGCGCGTTTTTGCAACAGAGCAAGGGCGGTCAATTGGGCATGCACGTCGAGGTGGTTGGTGGGCTCGTCCAGGACCAAAAGGCGCGGCTGCTGCGCCAGGGCTCGCGCGATCTGCAGGCGCTGTTGCTCGCCACCCGAAAGGGTTTGGTAGAGGCGGTCGGCAAAGCCGGTCATATTCACTGCCTCGAGCGCCCCGGCAACGGCGTGCTCGTCATCACGGGAGGGCGTGGCCTGCCACACAGACTGGAACGGAATTCGGCCGAGCATGACCACGTCTTGAGCTGAGAGGTGCGACTCGGTCGTGCCCGACTGTTCGACAAAGGCGCTGATCTTTGCCCGGTCACGCCGCGGCATCGCCGGCAGATCCGCGCCGTCAAACCGGATGCTGCCATGGGCGAGGGTTTGCAGGCCAAGCGTTGCGCGCATCAGCGTGGATTTGCCTGCGCCGTTCGGGCCGATAAGTCCGGTTAATTGTCCGGTCCGCGCGGAAAGGCTCACGCCATCGAGGATCGTTTTCCCGCCAGCGGTGACGCTTACCTCGGACACGGCGAGCCCGCTCATGTCATGCGCCTGTAGCGAACGAGCACCAGGATAAAAATGGGCGCGCCGATCAGTGCCGTGATGATGCCGACGGGCAGTTCGCGCGGTGCAAAGAGGCTTCGCGCGGCCGTATCGGACCAGATCATGAAGATGGCGCCGAGCAGCATCGATACGGGCAGCAGCACACGGTGGCGCGAGCCGGTGGCGAGGCGCACCACATGGGGAACGATCAGGCCGACAAAGCCGATGGCGCCGCCGATGGAAACCAGCACCCCGGTCAGGAGCGCCGTGGCACCCAGAAGGAGCCAGCGCAGACGGGGAACGTCCACGCCCAGGCTCGCCGCAGCGTTGTCACCAAAGGCGAAGGCGTCGAGCGCCCGGCCGGAAAGCAGCACGGGCAAGCCGATGAAGATGGTGGCCGCAAGAACCGTCACTGCATCGCTCCAGACAGCACCGCTCAGCGAGCCCATCAGCCAGCTCAGGATTTCACGGTAGGAGTCGCCCGTCGCGGACCAGAAGATCAGGAACGAGGTGGCGGCGGACGCCAGCGCCGACACGGAGATACCGGCCAGAATCGCGCGGGCAGGGGTCGCGCCGCCGAGCACTTGCGTGACCAGCAGGGTAAAGGCCATGGCGGCAGCGGCGCCCATGAATGCTCCCAGCGGCATCAGCAATGCGGCTCCTGCGAGCAGGAACACCACCGCTCCAAGCGACGCTCCGGACGAAAGACCGAGCAGGTATGGATCAGCCAAGGGGTTACGCGTCAGAGCCTGCATCACGGCGCCACAAAGTGCCAGGCCTGCACCAACGCCCGCGGCTACGAGCACACGCGGCACCCGCAAATCCCAGATTATCGCATCGCGCAGCCGGGACACCGGCGTATCGGCGACGAGGCCGAGATGATGAGCGATGGTCTGCCACACCTCGGTAGGGGCTATGTCGGCCGGACCAAACGCCACCGCCAGCACAACGCTGGCGAGAAGCAGCACCCAAAGGCCGATGCCGAGCGTCAGCAGCGTCGGCCGTTGCGTTGCTGTCATCGGGTGAAATCGAGTGCCGCCAACTGCGCCGCCATGTCGACGACGGCACCAACATTGCGCACGCCGGCTTCGGAGGCTGGGAAGGGCAGCACGAGATAGCGCTGGTTCATCACAGCATCGAGCTGGCTGGTGATCGGGTTCTCAGCCAGCAGGCGTTTTTTCTGTTCGGCAGAGTTCCAGGCGGCGTCGACAAGGATGATGACATCGGGATTGGCATCGACGACGGCTTCCCAGCTGGCGGAAATCCAACCTTCGTCCTGGTCGGCCATGATGTTTTCGAGGCCGAGTGCCTCCATTATCATGGCGGGGGCATTGTTGCCGGCGCCGACATAGGGCGTCTTCGTGCCAGAGGAATACCAGACGGCAGTAAGCCCGCGGGAGTCTGCGGCAACGGAGGCGAGTTCGGCCTTCTGCTGCTCGATCAGAGCTTGGGCAGCAGTCTCGGCATCGAGAATTTTACCGATCTCGTCGATTTCTTCGAACAGCCCATCAAAGGTGAGCTTGGCGGGTTTGACACTGCGGCAAGCGGCCGGGGAAACGTAGCTGCCGACGCCAAACGCCTGCAGCGTAGCGCGCTCACCGGCACCGTCGGCAGCAAAATTGCTTTCCCAACCGCCATAGATCAGGTCAGGCTCCGCTTCGAGCACGACCTCCTGGGAAGGGAGCTTCTCGGACAGAACCGGCAGATCATCCACCGCCCATTGCGGCGGAACAGGCCCATCCTGGAAGCCGACGCCGACGATCCTGTCGCCCAAGCCGAGGGCCAACAGCATCTCGGTTGCGGTGGACTTGATGGTGACGACCCGCTGAGGGGGCGCAGCGATCTCCAACGGGAAGCCGCAATTCTCGATACGGAGCGGATAGGCCGTCTGGGCGTAGGCGCAATTGCTAGCGAGTACGGCGAGGGTGAGGCCGGCCAGCTGGGGCAGGGTGCGCATGGCTTAATCCTGCCGTTGCTTGCGACGGGGAGCCGCCGACTGGCCACCATTGCGCAGTTCCGCAATGGCGGCGTCGTAGCCCAGCCGATAGGCTTCGGCTGAGCCAAAGCGGAACATGTCATCATCGACCGACCGCACCAGCGTGCGGGCGCCAGCTGCGTCTAGATCGGTCACGAGACGTTCGAGACCTCGAACAACCGCCACCGGAATGTTGCTGGCCTTGCCCTTGACGAGGTCAGCGGCACCGGCAAGCTCATCGGCCAGCACGGTAATAGTAACCTGCAGGGGCCGTCCGTTGGCGTCGACGCCGCCGCGCATATCATCAGTCACGATCAGGCCGGCAGCGCCAATGGCGACGTCGGTCTGGCCAACCCGCCAGGGGCGGCCGAAGGTATCGGTTATGACAATGCCTAGCCGGATGCCGAAACGCTCCCGTAGGCCGGCGCAGAGTGATCGTGCCGAAGCGTCAGGATCTTCGGGCAGCCGCAAGGCCACGCCATCGGGCACGTTGGACGTGTCGATGCCGGCAGCGGCCATGATGAGCCCATGCCGGGTTTCGACGATCTGTGTCACTCCGCCCGGATGAACGCGCTCGGCAACGACGCGGACTGTGTCCTCGGCAATGGCCTTCTCGCGATCCGCGACGGGAACTTGCCGGCCTTCAGCCTTGGAGATGATCTTGCTGGTTACGACGAGGATGTCGCCGTCCTGAAGCGCATCCTCGGGTCGGGTGGTGGACTGGCTCGAAATTGCGTCTGCGATCAAGGCGACGAGGTCATCTCCAGCCGCAATCTCCGGCAGTCCGGCCAAGCCCCAAACGGAAAAGCGCGGTATGACCATGAAAACCTCTTTAGCCCTGACGCTCGGCCGCGATCGCTCGCAGCCGCGGCAGGATATGCTGGGAATAAAGCGACACGAAGCGGCTTTGGTCATCGCCCGGCGCATGGAACACCAGATGATCGAACCCGTAGTCGATATAGGCCTTGATGGCCTCGACGTGTTCCTCGGGATCGCTGGAAACGATCCAGCGCTTGGCTATGCGCTCGATGGGCAATTGGGCGGCAAGCCGCTCCATCTCCTCGGGATCTTCGATCGAGTGCTTTTCCTCGGCGGTGAGTGACAAAGCGGCCCAGCCGCGGGTGTCGTTCAAAGCCCGTTCGTAGTCGGTGTCGAATGACACCTTGACCTCGATCATGCGCTCGAATGGCCTGTCGACCCGATCGGAGTCGGCGCGACCGACGGCGACGTTTGGCAGCAACTGATCGACGTAAAGCTCGGCACCCTTGCCGGAAGTGCAGATGAAACCGTCGCCCGCACGGCCTGCATATTTAGCGTTGAGTGGACCGCCAGCGGCCAGGTAGATCGGCACCATTTCGTCCGGGCGGTCGTAGATCGTGGCGTTCTGCGTCTTGTAGTATTCACCCTCGAAGGTGACGCGATCTTCGCTCCATAGGCGCCGGATCAGCGTTACGGCTTCGCGTAGGCGGGCCGAGCGCTCCTTGAGCTCGGGCCAGACCAAGCCGGTGGAGGGCACTTCATTGAGGGATTCCCCGGTCCCGACGCCGAGAATAACGCGGCCCGGAAACATAGAACCCAATGTGCCGAAAGCATGGGCAACAACGGACGGGTGGAGGCGAAATGTCGGCGTCAGCACCGACGTGCCGACGACGACGCGCTCGGTTTTTGCCAGCAGCGCCGCCATCCAGGATGGCGCGAACGGGGCATGGCCATCGGTGTGCTTCCAGGGCTGGAAATGGTCACTCACGAATACCGAGTCGAACCCCGCCTGCTCGGCTTCGATGCCAAAGCGTAGCAAGGTATTGGGCGCGAACTGTTCGGCTGAAGCCTTGTATCCGAAGCGCAATTCATCCTCCCCGATGACTGCTGGTAGTTTTGACCAAATGGTCAAATCTGTCCATCGAATTCGTAGTGCTCGGCCTCACCAGACGATGGGGTGCGTTTGGCCCGTTGCCACGTTCACGAACCCTTCCGGCGCAAGCGGGGAAGGGGCCACCAGAACCCAGCGCCACGGGGCGCAGGTGAGGGTCGCAAAGGCGAGGCGTTCGGGGAAGCCAGGCCACCAACGAGGCGAAAAGGTGGGTTCGAACATCCATTCGACAGTCTCACCGTGGCGGTATAGCTCCTGCATCTCCGCATCGAGCTCTTCCGGCGGGCGGCAGGTCATCAACCCACCGACTTCGTAGCGGACGGTAGCAACCACCGCATTGTCCCTGACCAGCGCCCAGCCGCCCTGGGTTTGCCTCAGCGCATTAACCGCCATCGCCATGGCGGCATCGGAAGAGCCGACCACCCATATGTTGTGCTTGTCGTGACCCATGGAACAGGCGAGCGCCACGTCCGGCGTTTTGGGCCCGGTGCCCAGCCAGAACATCTTCGAGGTCTTGCCTTCGCCCGAGAAGCGGTCGACGATGGCAAACTTGGTGACGTTCCGTTCCGGGTCACGCTGCACCAGTCCATCGCGCACCGGCAGTTCCATGGTGATAAACTCATCCGCCCAGTGGAATGGGCGCAGAATAGCCGCTTGCATTGTCGACCGGCCGGGCTCTGCCACAATCGCGAAATCCGCTGCAGTGAGTTCACGGCCGATGTTGACGGTCTGCGTCGCCCAATCCGGCCAATCGACGCTCGGAACCGGCTTGATGAACTGCTTTCCCTCCGAAACCTGTTCACCATCGGCCCAGACCTCGGCGATGGACAGCGTCTGCACATTGTCCAGCAATACGAGATCGGCGAAGCGGCCGGGGGCGATCGAGCCCACCCATGGGGTTAGCCGCATGTGACGGGCAGGATTAATGGTGACCAGTTGAATCGCAATCTCCGGCGCAAGACCCGATTCGATCGCCAACCGCACATTGTAGTCCGTCGCACCCTGCTTCATCGTGTCGGAGCAGGAGCGGTCATCGGTGCAAAGGGCAAACTGGGACCAGTCCTGCTGCCCGGCCTCCAGCAATCCCTTGATAATATCGGGCAGGGAGTGCGGACGGATTTCCATGAACAAGCCCCGGCGCAGCTTGTCCTGCACTTCTGCCACGGTCCATGCCTCATGGTCCGATGCCATTCCGGCGGCTGCGAAAGCGTTGATATCGTCAATGGCGCGCATGCCGGCCGCGTGCCCTTCCACCACCCCGCGCTGCTCGAAGGTCGCGCGAATCATGCCCCAGAGCCGTTCGTAGGATGGATTTTCCGGGTTCCACACTGCGGGCCAATCCATCACCTCATCGAGCCCAGCCACCATCAACTGCTGGCGAAGAAATTCCTGCTGTTCATCGTAGCCGAAATGGCCGCCGCCCCACTCATAGGCAGTGGGCGGAACAGCCGAGCCGGGCAGGGGGAATATCTTCATCGGCGAGCCAGCGAGCCGTGCCATGGTCCAGAACTCGAGGTTCCTCGGTCCATTGACGTTGGAAAACTCGTGGCTGGCTTCGCAGGTCCAGGTGTTGCCGTGCGGCAGCACCAGCGCCGCCTCGTATTCAGGCGTGAGATGACTCGATTCGATATGCTTGTGCACTTCCCCGAAACCCGGCACGGCGCTTAGTTCGCGCCGATCAATCCGTTCGCGGACTTCGCCCCGGTAAGCGCCTGCCGCCCCAACCCAGGCGATACGGCGGCCAGCCATCACCACTTCCTGGTCGTCATGCCAATTGCGGCCATGCACATCGAGCAGTCGGCCGACGCGCACAGCCCGATCCGCAGGGCGCTTGCCCAGCGCCACCAATGCCAGGTTCTGGCGGATGCGCACCTCGTCAGCGCCGTTGATGAGCAGGTCGGCAGGCAGGGAGGCGTTCATTCATTCACTCCGATAGGCTGGGCTGGCAATCTGCACAGGCTGACGCTTCAATCAATGTCTGCTTGCCAAAAGACTGTGCTAAGGGTCCGCTCAAATCACTCCACGACCGACGCGGTCGAACAAGAAAGAAAGGTCGCGGCATTGGCGAACAACCGTCTTATTCTGGATACCGATGGCGGCGTTGACGACGCCCAGGCCCTGCTGATGCTGATCGCCAATGGCCGCACGCCGGAAGCGATCACCACCGTCTTCGGCAATGTGGGCCTCGACGCCGCAACACGGAACATCCTCTCGACGCTTGCCGTTGCCGGTGCGGATGTTCCCGTGCACATGGGGGCCGACCGGCCGCTAACGCAGAAGATCATCGACGCGAAATATATCCATGGCGAAGATGGCCTGGGTGGCGCGCCGCGCCCGCTCCATAATGCCGCTACGGCCAGCGAGGACGCCATCGGTTTCCTGCGCCAGACCTTCCGCGAGGCGGGTGGCCGAGGCGAAAAGATCGATTTCCTGATGATCGGGCCTCTAACGAACCTGGCGCTGGCACTTCGGCTTGAGCCATCCATCATCAACGGCATTGGCCAGCTGACCATTATGGGCGCAACGGTTTACGGCCGTGGCAACACCACTCCGGCAGCCGAGTTCAACATCTATGCCGATCCCGAAGCGGCTTCGATCGTGTTCTCTGCTGATATCGAGATCGTCGTGGTTCCGTGGGAGCCCTGCGTTACCCACAACATGAGCGGCGCGGAAGTTGATACCGCGTTCAAGGACCTGCCGGCCGGGCCCGAGAAGGCCTTTTCTGAAGCGCTGGCCGATCATGCGCGCAGGACAAACGAGGGCTATGGCGGGGGCGACGTGTTCCGTTTCGTCGATCCGCTTGCAGCAGCAGTCGTCATCGATCCGAGCATCGTCACCAAATCCTTGCGCGCTTCGATGGACGTGGCGCTCGCGCCCGGCATCACCCGCGGCATGACCGTGGTTGACCCCTCCGGCCGCCTTGGTACACCCATGATCACGATTATCGAAGAGGCCAAGGTGGAGCGGCTGGTGGAGATGTACCAGGCCTCGATCGCCTACGTGCCAGCCGGCCACTGAATCAGGGGCAAAGCTCAAAGTTTGAGCTTGCGCCGGACGCGGCGCAAAAATAGGCTTCCTCTCAAGGGAGGCTGTCTAATCAGCATCGGCCAGGCGACGGCCTCCGATGCACAGGGAAGCCAAATAAATGTCAAAGCAAACTTTGTCGGCGCTTGCGATTTCGGCTGTTGCGCTGCTGTCCGCCGCGCCCACCATGGCGCAGGACAAAACGCTGACGATCTCGTGGTGGGGATTCAACGGCGACAAGATGGAAGCCATCATCCTGACCCCGTTCCGCGAGCAGTGTGGCTGCGAGCTGATCTTCGAGACCGGCAACGCTGGCGAACGCCTTAACAAGCTGCAGGTCCGCAACGGCCAGGGCGTGGACGTTATCTATCTGTCCGACAGCTTCAGCCAGACCGGTATCGAAGCCGGCCTGTTCCAGAAAATCGATCCTGCAAAGTTGCCCAACCTGGCGGGCATCTATGAATTGGCCCAGGACCCGCAGGGCGGCTATGGCCCGGCTTACACTATCGGCCGCGTTGGCATCGTTTATGACAGTGCCAGCGTAGAAACGCCTATCACGTCATGGGACGACCTCTGGCGCGAAGACATGGCGGCATCGCTGTCCCTGCCCAATATCACCACGACAGCTGGCCCGATGACCGTCATCAAGGCTGGCGATCACGCAGGCGTGGACGCGTACGAAAACGCTGACGCCGCTTTTGCAGCACTCGAAGAACTCAAGCCAAACGTGGTCAAGAACTACAATACCGGCTCCGAGATGATCAATCTGTTCTCGACCGGCGAGATCAAGGCCGCAATCGCCCAGGACTTTACCCTGGGGCAGATTCAGTCCGCCATGCCGACAGCAGAATGGGCCGAGCTTGAAGAGGGCGCCATCGCCACGCTGAACACGGTCAACATTCCCACCGGCGCTGCCAATGTCGATCTCGCGCATGAGTTCATCAACTTCATCCTGTCCCCGGAAATCCAGCAGGAACTGGCAGAGCAGGGCGTCGATGCTCCCGTTGCCACCGCCGTCGAGCTGGAGCCGGAACAGGCTGCACTCTGGACCTATGGCGCCGACACCATCGCCGGCCTGCAGCGGATCGACTACGTCAAGATGAACGCGGCCAAGCCGGGTTGGATCGAGCGCTGGAACGAACTGTTCGGCATGTAATCGACGGGCGCGGGTTTCTGCCCGCGCTCAATTTACCGGTGACTGCCGGACACTATGACGATAACGGAGTCATTCTCGCGAAACCGGGAACCTCCGTTGCTGCTCTATCCCACCGCAGATTCCCGCTTTTGCGGGAATGAAGCGGTGGGCAAGACGGCAAGCTGCCAAGAAGGCCAAGACCTAAATGAAACGCTTTTCAGGCTGGACTCTGGCCTCTCCCGCGACATTGCTTGTCGTGATTTTCCTCGTCTTGCCCGTTCTGGCGACCATCGCCACGACGTTCATGACGCCGGCTGGGCCATTTGCCACCTACACCAGTTTCTTCGGCAGCGGCTTCCGCCGCACCGTGCTTTGGCGCACCATCCAGATCTCGGCGATCACGACGATCATCTCGCTCGTCATCGGCTTCATCACCGCCTTTGTGGTGTCGCGCGCGCCAGGATGGCTCAAGTCGATCCTGATCATCGCAGCGGTATTTCCGCTGCTGACGGGCGTGGTGGTCCGCTCGTTTGCCTGGCTCATCATTCTGGGCAAGAACGGCATCCTCAATTCAACGCTGCTTTCGCTTGGGCTGATCAGCGAGCCAGCCACCATGCTCTACACGCAAGGGGCGGTGATCGTGGCCATGGTCTATCTGTTCGTGCCGCTGATGATCCTGACGCTGGCTGGCGTGCTCGAATCTATCCCCGACGACCTCATCCAGGCATCGGCCTCGCTGGGTGCCAGGCCCGTTGCCACTTTCATGCAAGTGATTTTTCCCCTTGCAGTGCCGGGTTTGATCGTCGGCGCCGTTCTCGTCTTCACCGGTAGCTTCACGGCCTATGCCACGCCGCAACTACTCGGCGGTGAAGCGCAGATGGTGATGGGTACGCTTATGTACCAGCAGGCCATGGTGACCTTTGACTGGGTCAGCGCATCGACAATCGCGGCAATCATGGTGGTGATCACCATAGCCGTCGTGCTGTTGATGACCCGCATTGCCCGCCGCCTCAACCCAATGGCCGTCTGATGACCAACAAACTGCATCCCGCGCTGATCGCCTTCACGGTCCTGGTATTCTTTTTCCTGGTCGGGCCGTTGGTCATCGTGATCGGCTCGGCGCTGAGCGACACGACCTATCTTACCTTTCCGCCACAGGGATTATCCCTGCGCTGGTTCGAGAACATCTTCCAGATTTCGGCCTTCCGCCGCACCATCATCACCAGCCTGCAGATCGCTTTTCTATCGACATTTATCGCCCTGCTGATTGGCATCCCGGCGGCCTATGCGCTCAATCGCTATCGCATCCAACTGCCCGGGTGGCTTTCCACGCTGTTCATCCTGCCCGTTCTGGTCCCCGAACTGGTGCTTGGCTTCTCCATCCTCAAGAACGTCGCCGCCCAGTTCTCCGCGCCTATCTTCCTGTCGCTGGTGATCGGCCATAGCCTGCTGGTGCTACCCTATGTGGTGCGGGTGATCAGTGCCTCCCTGGCATCGTTCGACTTTTCCATCGAGGAAGCCGCGATCAGCCTCGGATCGCCACCGCTCAAGACGTTTTTCACCATCCTGCTGCCCAATGTCCGTTCGGGCGTGATCGCGGCGTTCATCCTGAGTTTCATCACCTCGATCAATGACGTTTCGATCTCGATCTTCATGACCGGACCGGGCATTTCCACCCTCCCGATTCAAATTCTGGCCCATATGGAGCAGTTCTTCGACCCCACCGTCGCCTCGGTTTCAGTGCTGCTCATGGCGCTGACCGTTGCCGTCATGGCGGTGGTCGAGCGCACCCTGGGTCTGACCTTCCTTGCCAAGTGAGCCAGCCGTGACCCAAAACCTTTCGATCCAGAACATCACGGCGCATTACGGCACCACCAAAGTGCTCGAAGATCTGTCGCTCGACATTGCCGAGGGCGAACTGGTGTCGCTGCTCGGCGCCTCCGGCTGCGGCAAGACGACGACGCTCCGCCTCGTGGCAGGCTTTCTTGAGCCGACCTCCGGCACGATCGAGCTTGGCGGCAAGGACCTGACCCGATTGCCAGCGCATCAGCGCAATATAGGCCTGGTGTTCCAGAACTATGCGCTGTTCCCGCATTTGTCGGTGGCCGACAATGTCGGGTTCGGCCTCAAGCAGCGCGGCATTTCAGGCGAGGACAAGGCCAAGCGGGTAGGGGCAATGCTCGAGCGTGTGGGGCTTGCGCACCTTGCCGACCGGCTGCCGGGCGCTTTGTCCGGCGGCCAGAAGCAACGTGTCGCCCTTGCGCGGGCGCTCGTGATCGAGCCGCCGCTGTTGATGTTCGATGAGCCTCTCTCAAACCTCGACGCCAAACTACGCGTCGACATGCGGGTCGAAATCCGCCAGTTGCAGCGCGCCAATGGCACAACCTCCGTTTACGTGACGCACGATCAGGAAGAAGCCTTTTCCATTTCCGACCGCGTGGCCATTATGCATGCTGGCAGGATAATGCAGCTGGATACACCAGAGGTGCTTTACCAGCGGCCGGCCAACGCGTTCGTGGCGCGCTTTGTTGGGTTCGAGAACCTGATCCCCATGAAAGTGGTCGCCCGCGATGGCGCCAAGGTGACGGCGGAAATGGCCGGCGGAGTAAAGCTGACCCTGGGTCTGGAGCACTTCGGCGCCATTCCCGACAGTTTCATCCTGGCATGTCGTGCCGACGGGCTGGCGGTCACAGACAATGTCAATCTCGAAGGCATTCCCGCGACATTGGGCCTGCGCACCTATCTGGGGCGTGCGTACCAATATCAGTGCGAGACCGGGGCAGGGCTCCTGCTGGCTAACGGGCCACTGACCCGGCCGCTGGACATCGGCGCCAATGCCAAGCTTGTTCCGGTGCCCGAGCAATGCACCATCCTGGCGCCGGAAGCAGAGGCGTGATCCTTCTCACCAACGCCTGGGTGCTCACCCTCGACGACGCCATGACGGAGCACAATCCGGGGTGGGTGCAGATCGAGGGCACGACGATCCGTGCGATTGGATCAGGCGTTCCGCCAACCATCGCCGGTGCCGAGATCATCGACTGCGGCGGCGACATCGTCATGCCGGGCATGGTCAACACCCACTGCCACATGGGCATGTCGGTTTTCCGTGGCCTCGCCGAAGACGTGGACGACCGGCTTTATCGCTACATCCTGCCGCTTGAACGCAAATTTGTCTCGCCCGAAATGGTCAGGGCCGGCTCGGCGCTGTCGGCGCTGGAGATGATCCAGGGCGGCGTGACGACCGTCGCCGACATGTATTATTTCGAAGCCGAAGTCGGGCGCGTTGCGGCACAGGCCGGGTTGAGGGCAATCGTCGGCCAGACGCTGGCTGACTTTAACCCACCGGATCACAAGGACTTCGATCAAGGTTTTAATCTTGTAGATGAACTTGTCGACGAATTCGCAGACCATCCGCTGGTGACGCCGTCGATCGCGCCACATGCACCCTATTCGACCGGCCTCCAGGTCATGGAACGCGTGGCGCGATGGTCGAACGATCATCCCGGCGTGCCGGTGCAGATGCATCTGGCCGAAAGCACGCTGGAAGTGAATTGGGCCCGGGACACGCATGGCAAATCCACCGTGGCGGTCACGCGTGACGCGGGCCTGCTCAAGCCAAATCTGATCTGCGCCCATTGCCTGCAACTGGATAATGCCGACATCACGATGATGTCCGAGCATCAGGTGTGCGTTGCCACCAATCCGCGCTCCAACGGCAAGGCGGGCAGGGGCATCGCGCCGGTCGAGCGCCTGCGCAATGCCGGGCTGCCGGTCGGCATCGGCAGCGATGGCGCCATGAGCGGCAATACGGTGGACCTCTTCAGCCAATTCGCGCCCGTGTCGATGTTCGCCAAATTGCTGGCGGGGAACCGGCAGCCTTTGTCCGCGCGGGATGTGGTGCGCATGGCCACGATCGAAGGCGCACGAGTATTGAGCCTCAATCTCAAGACCGGATCGCTCGAACCGGGCAAGCAGGCGGACGTGATCCGGATCGCGCTGAGCGCGCCGCGCCTGCATCCCATCTACGATCCCTATGCCATGCTGGTTTTCGCCTGCATGCCCAGTGACGTGCGCGACAGCATGGTCGCCGGCAAGTGGCTGATGCGCGACCGGCAGGTGCAGACCCTTGACGCCGACAAAGCGCTGCGGGACGCCATCCAGATCGCCAATCAGTTCAAGGCGGAAATCCGGCAGATCGACGCCGGTGCGGCGTGACCGGGCAAATGGTCATCATCGACACCGATCCGGGGCTGGACGACGCTGTGGCGGTCCTCTTCGCGCTGCAGTCCGGGCGGTTCGAGGTGTTGGGGCTTACGACGGTGGCCGGGAACCTTGGCATCGACGTGACCACCCGCAATGCAGGGCGGCTGCTGGCCCTGCTGGACCGCGGCGACATTCCGGCGATAGCGGGCGCGGGCGCCCCCTTGGCAAGGCCGGGCATCGATGAAGCGGATATCCATGGAGATGACGGGCTTGGCGGCGTCCTGCTGCCGGAGGGGGCTCCGCCATTCCCCGGCTTTGCGCCGTCCTGGATCGCCGACCGGCTGCGCGAGGCTCCGGCGGGCAGCATCGATATCCTGGCACTAGGGCCGCTGACCAATATCGCCCTGATGCTGCGCGATCATGCCGACGCCGCAGCGCGGATCGGGCGGCTGATCGTGATGGGCGGCGTTGTGCGGGACAAGGGCAATGCCGGGCCGCACTCCGAATTCAATTTCGCCTGCGATCCGGAGGCTACGGCCATGGTGCTGGCGGCGGGACTGGATGTGACCATCGTGCCGCTCGACGTGACCCGCAAGGTGCGGGCAGACAGGGAGTATCTGGCTGCGCTGAACGGGAAATCCACTGCCGCAACGGCGGCCGCCGAGCTGATCGCCGCCTATTTCAAGGATGGCCGGGAAAGCCGGCCGCTGCATGATCCATGTGTCATGCTCTATGCCGTCGCGCCAGAGCTTTTTAACACGACAAAACAAAGCTTTAGCGTTGATATTTCACACGGCGCAGATGCTGGGGCTGTGCTTCCGAATGCGGGCGGATTTCCCGTTTCGGTTCTCATGGACGTCGACGCTACGGGCGCGCTTGATCTGCTGGGGCAGGGGCTCTCCACCTCCCACCCTTGATCCCTCCCCACAACGGAGTGAGGCCTCCCTGCCTCCTAACGCAGTTCCTGCTCGACCAGGGCCGTCCAAAAGCGCGCGCCGGTGATAATTGCCTCGTCATTGAAGTCGTAGCGGCTGTTGTGATGCAGCGCGCCATCCACGGCAGGGCCATTGCCCAGCCACACATAGGCGCCCGCAGCTTCAGCGCCAAAAAACGCGAAATCATCGCCGGCCGTTGATGGTGGAAAGTCAACGACGACAGGTCGGCCGGTTACCGCCTGGGCAGCAGAGAGCGCGGCCTGAGTTGCGGTGACATCGTTGACCACCGGCGGAATGCGCCGCTTGAAGCGATAGTCGGCTTCGATTCCGAACGTTGCAGCTATGCCCCGCGCGACCACACCGATCTCATCCTCCAACTGATCCCGCACAGCGGGCGTATAGGCGCGAGCAGTGCCCCCAATCCGCACCTCATCCGGGATCACGTTCAGCGCGTTGAAATCTCCCGCACTCAGCGCACAAGCGCTCACGACGGCTGGCTGCAGCGGATCGACGCGCCGGGCCACGATGGTGTGGATCGCCGCAAGAAAGTGCCCGGCCGCAGTGACCGCATCGCGGCCCAGATGCGGCTTGGCGCCATGCGTGCCGACACCACGAAAGATCACCTCCCAGCTATCGGAGGAAGCCAGCTGCGGTCCGGCCACGACAGCCATCTCGTCGGGCGCAAGCCCGGGCATGTTGTGCAGGCCATAGACAGCATCCATCGGAAACAGCGTGAACAAGCCATCATCCACCATGGCTTTGGCACCGCCTCGACCTTCTTCGGCCGGTTGAAAAATGAAGTGCACAGTGCCCGAGAAATCGCGCGTGCGTGCCAGGTGGCGCGCAGCCGCGAGGAGCATAACCGTATGACCGTCATGGCCGCAGGCATGCATGGTGTTGGAGGCCTGGGATTTGTACGGTCGCTCCGCGAGTTCCGGCATGGCCAGAGCATCCATGTCGGCACGCAGGCCAATGGAGCGCGTTCCGTCGCCGACCCTCAGCGTGCCGACGACGCCGGTCTTGCCGAGCCCACGATGAATTTCGATGCCTGCTTCGCTGAGCCATTGCGCAACAAGCCCGCTGGTGCGCACTTCCTCAAAGCCAAGCTCCGGGTGGGCGTGCAGGTCGCGGCGCAACGCGATCATTGCATCGAGTTCAAAAGGATCGTTGCTGAGCGATTGCATCACGTGCCAAGTTCTTGAAAACAATGGCGCCAACATCGGCCAATGGCCCCCGCGCAGCAAGCGAAAGTTCTGCCTCTTGATCCTTCAACCACACCATTTCTGGCAGGAAATCGTGCCCGCCGGCACATCTGGCACGTCCATCGAGACAGTGTTCACCGATAGCTACCCCGCGCAATTTCGTGACGGGCGCCAACTGCTTCTGCCGATTCGCGTGCTGCCGGGTGATGGCACGAAAGCGGTTGCGTCGTTGATCATCAACCAGGCCAGCTTCGCCGTGGAGGACGCACTAGCCGAGGCGCTGACGCATGAGATTCTGCCCTTTGCAGCGGACGTGGTGATCGGCGTGCCGACCCTGGGCCTGCCGCTGGCCGCCAATGTCGCCCGGCGCCTCGGCCATGGCCGGATGGTCGCCTTGGGAACCTCGCGCAAATTCTGGTATCAGGACGAGCTGTCCGAGCCCATGAGTTCCATCACCAGCCCGGCTCACGCCAAATCGATCTTCATCGATCCCCGCATGCTGCCGCTGCTGGAAGGCAAGCGTGTCGCCTTGATCGACGATGTTATCAGCTCGGGTTCGTCGCTGGCTGCCGTGCTGCGGCTGCTGGACAAAGCCGGCGTCGAGCCCGTGGTCATCGGCGCCGCAATGCTGCAAAGCACACGCTGGCACGAGCCGCTTTCCCCTTGGCGGGAGCGTATCGTGGCGGCAATCCGATCGCCAATGTTGGAACGAACGGCTGAGGGCGGCTGGCGCCCGCTAGCGTGAGCGCAGGCCCTTGGTCAGCGAACTGGTCGATACGGCGAGAATGATGATGCCACCGACCAGGATCTGCCGGATATAGCTATCGACGCTCAGCTGGGTCAGGCCATTGTCGAGCACACCGAGCACCAGCACGCCCAGGATTGTATAGAGCAGGCGCGGTTCGCCGTGTTCGCTGAGTGTCGAGCCCAGGAACACCGCCGCAATGGCGTTCAGCATGAGCCCGCTGCCTTGCGTAGGGTTCGCGGATGCCACGCGGCTGGCATACATGATCCCGGCCAATGCGGCTGTGCCGCCGGTGAGCGCGAAGGCGATCAGCTTGAGCTTGCGCACCGCAACGCCGCTGAGGTGCGCCGCCTCGATATTGCCGCCAATGGCGTAGAGGCGCCGCCCGAACGTGGTTTGTTCCAACAGCACCCAAACCAGCACGACCACAACGAGAGCCACCACGGTCAGGTTTGGCAGGCTCACTGCGACACCGCCCCATTCGCCCAACGGAATGCCGCCGCGCGCGAAATTGCCGAATTCTTCAGGAATGGCTCGGCCTGAAATCGTCTTGCCGCCGCTGACGACGAAGGCTGCGCCCGAGAGCATGGTGAGGGTGGCGAGCGTTGCCACAAATGGCAGGATGCCCACATAGGCGATCAGCGCACCATTGATCGCGCCGCCAGCCAGCCCCAGCAGGAGAGCCAGCGAAATGGCCACCCATATGGGGTAATCCAGCGTGAGCAGCACGGCGGCCACAATGCCCGCCAGGCTCGCCATCGAGCCCACCGACAAATCGAAATCGCCCATCACCATGACGATGGTCATGCCGGCGGCGACGACGATCAGCATGGACATCTGCTGGGAAATGTTGAGCCAGTTACGGGCTGTCATGAAGGTTTCAGGCAGGCTGATCCAGAAGAAAAGCAGGATCGCAGCAAAGCCGATCAGGGTGCCGTAGCGTCGCAGAAGTGTTAGCATTCAGTTACCCGCGACGCGGCCATAAGTTAGATTGAGAAGGCGATCTTCGGTGAGACCGGCGGCGGGAACGATATCGGCGATGGCGCCATCGCGCATTACCGCAATGCGGTCAGCCATGCCGAGCAGTTCGGGCAGATCGGAAGAGACCAGGATCACCGCCATGCCCTGGGCGGTCATATCGCGGATGATCGAATAAATGTCGAACTTGGCGCCGACATCGACGCCGCGCGTCGGCTCATCGAGCAGCAGGAGGCGCGGCTTGCCGGCGAGCGCCTTGGCAAAGACCACCTTTTGCTGATTGCCGCCGCTGAGTTCGCGAACGCGCTGATTGGCGCTTGAGGCCTTGAGCCGCACCAGTCTGCCTTGCGCTTCCGCCAATTGCTTCTCACGGCGCGGCCGGAGCATGGTTCTCCAGCGGCTTTGGCTCGCCAGATGGGGCAGGGTGGTGTTCTCGAAAATCGGCCGCGAGACGATGAGCCCCTCGGAGCGCCGTTCGCGCGGGATGTAGCCGATGCCGGCACGCCAGGCGTCCGCCGGACTGCGTGGGCGGTAAGACTTGCCGCCCAGCATCATCGGCTTGGCGCTCGGCAAATCACCGAAGATCGTACGCAGGAGATTGCGTTGTCCGGCATTGGCAATGCCGGCGATCCCAAGCACCTCACCAGCGTGCACGTCCAGGGAAATAGGCTGGCCATCCCGGATGGGAATGTCCCTGGCGGACAGAACAGTTTCATCGCGCGGAACCGCCTGCGCCGGTGGGTAGGCTTCTTCCACCCGGCGGCCGATCATCAGCGCCACCAGATCGTCGTGGGTGATATCAGCTATGCGGCCCGTATCGACGCTGCGGCCGTCGCGCATCACCGTTGCCATGTCACAGATGTCCATGACCTCGTCGAGCCGATGCGACACATAAAGCACCGAAGCCCCGTTGGCCCGAAGCTCCCGCAATACGGTGAACAGGCGCTCGGACTCCGAGCGGGTAAGCGCTGCGGTCGGTTCATCGAGAACATAGAGGCGGGCAGGGCCCCCTTCCTCGCCGATGAAGGCGCTCGAAATACGCACCAGCATCTGGTCACCCAAGCTCAGGCTGCCAAGAGCCTGGGCCGGGTTGATGTGGGAAATGCCGAGCTTTTCAAGGGTTTCGCGAGCGGCTTCGTTCAGCTTCCGCCAATCCACAAACATGCCGCCGCGCATAGGGTAGCGGCGGCCCATGAAGATATTCTCGGCGACGGAAAGCGCCGGAACCACATTGAATTCCTGATGGATGAAGCGGAAGCCCAACCGGTGTGCCCGGCGCGGGCTGCCGATCTCGACGCGCCTGCCTTCGGTGCTGATTTCCGCCGTATCTGGCGCAACGACACCAGCCAGTATCTTGATGAGGGTGGATTTGCCCGCACCATTCTCACCCATGAGCGCGTGGATCTCTCCAGCGGCGACGGAAAGGTCCACGCCCCGGAGCGCAGGAACGCTGCCATAGGCCTTGGTCACGTTTTTAAGGGAAAGAAAGGTCATGATAGTCCTGCCGGCGGGCAAACCCGCCGGCGAAAGATTTATTCCTCGTCCGCGTTGGCGGCGGTGATCAGCTGGGTGGGCACATAGACCACGCCTTGCTTGATTTCTTCTCCGGCCAGGATGCGCGTGACAACATCGGCGGCAGTGGTGCCGATGCCCTTGAAATCCTGCGCCACTGTAGCCTCGAAATTGCCGCCGGCAGCGATGGCTTCGCGGGCCTGTGGGTTGGCGTCGATGCCGGTGATGACAATGCCTTCACTCTCGCGACCGGCGGCTTCGATGGCCTGCAGTGCGCCGAGTGCCGGCTGATCCCATGCAGCCCAAACGGCCTTGATGCTGCCGGGCTCCGGATTGGCCGCAAGAATCGCTTCCATCTTGGCGCGCGAGTCAGCGATACCGCCGTCCGATACGTCGGGCGTCACGCGGTCGAGAATATTGATGTCGGGGAAATTGCCGAAAACGGCCTCAGCCACCACGCCGCGGACTTGCACGGGCGGAAACGCCTCAAACAAGAACATCACCACATTACCTTCGCCGTCGATGCGGTCGGCAACATAGGTCGCTGTTTCCGCAGCCATGGCATAGCCATTCGAGGTCACGTTGGTGACCAGCAGAGGATCGCTGCCGGCATCCATGCCGACAACTGGAATGCCTGCGTCTGCCGCCACCTGCAAGCCAGCGGTCACCTGGGTCGGATCGACATTGAGGACAATCGCATCGACGTTCTGGATGACCATGTCTTCGATGCGGCTGATGACGGCGGCAACGTCACCGGCTGTGTCGATGACATTCACCTCCCAGTCCTTGCCCTCCGCCGCGGCCTCGAAGGCTTCCACATAGAACTGCGTGCCGGGCTGCGCGAGATAGGGCGTGATCACGGCAATCTTGGACTGCGCCAAGGCAGCTTGCGCGGTAAAGCTGGCGGCAACAAGCGCGGTGCCGGAAAGAAGGGCCCGCAGGGCCCGGTTGTGCTGCATCATGTAAGTCATCCCTCACGCGACAGGCCGGGTGCAAAGCCTGCCAATAGTTTCTTTTTTCCCCACGGCACCATATGGGAGAGGGTGAGGATCGGCTAGAGATTTTGGGGGCAGGGGCGTGGCAAAGATCACCCTTATCGGCATCGATGTGGGAACCACGGCGACCAAGGCCGTGCTGATCGACGAGAATGGCGCACGGCTGGACAGCTTCTCCCATTCACACCCGACCAGCCGGCCCAAGCCCGGCCATGCGGAGCAGAACCCGCAGGACTGGATGGATGGCGTATTGGGTGCGCTGAGGCGCTTTTCCGATGCGCACGATCTGTCGGGCCTTGCTGCCATCGGCATATGCAGCCAGGTGAATACGCACGTGTTTGTCGATGCGGCGGGCAAGCCGCTGCTTCCGGCAATCACCTGGCAGGACGGACGGTCTGCATCAGATGCGGCGGCGCTTGAAGCGCTGACCAGTGCCGAACAGAAAACCGCCTGGTTCGGCGCGCCGATTCCGATCGACGCCAGCCATGCCTTGTCCCGCATGGCCCATGTCCGGCGTGTTCATCCCGAACTCTACAGCCAGACAGCCCATGTGCTGCTGCCCAAGGATTATTGCGTGTTGCAGCTGACCGGCGCGGTGCTCAGCGATCCCGTTGCGGCCGTCGGCCTCGTCAATGCCCATGGTTATGTCACCGAATTGCTCGACCTGGTGCCGGGCGCGGCGCAAAGACTGCCGCCGCTGGACGGCTTCACGGCAGTCGCCGGGCGAGTGCGGTCAGGGCTTCCATGCGCCGGAACGCCCGTGATCGTGGGCGCCATGGACGCGTGGAGCGGCATGTTCGGCGTTGGCGTGGTCGAAAATGGCGATGCCATGTATCTCAGCGGCACGAGCGAGGTTGCCGGCATTGTTTCGTCCACGATCGTGCCGGCGCCCGGCGTCATCGTCTTCCCGCCATATGAAGGCATTTCGATGCACGCTGCGCCTACGCAAGCGGGCGGCGCGTCCTTGAGCTGGTTCGCCGGAGTGCTCGGAAAATCGCCCGGCGACACCGCAGCGCTTGCCGCAGCGGCCACGGGTACAGTGCCATTCTTTCTGCCGCACCTGCAGGGTGAGCGGGCGCCATTCTGGGACAGCGCCTCGCGCGGCGTATTCGCCCGGCTCGATACCAGTGCTGGTGCCCCAGAAATGGCCTTGGCCGTTCTCGAAGGCGTGTCCTATTCGGTGCGGCTGGCATTCGACGCACTCAAGGTCTCCGCCGCGTGCGATCCGGAGGTCATCCATATCGGCGGAGGCGGCGCCGCATCGGATCTGTGGTGCCAGATCCGCGCCGATGTTCTTGGCAAAACGCTGCGCCGTTGCGCGGCACCGGAATCGGCGGCGCTAGGCGCGGCGATCCTGGCCGGCCGTTCGCAAAATATCGGCTCGTCCTTGTCCGCCAGCGTGCAGCAACTGGTGAAGTTCGACCGCAGCTTCGAGCCAAATCCCAGCAAAGCGGGATATCATGCCGAGCGGCTTGGCCAATATCTCGAGCTTTACCGAAGCATGCTTCGCTTCAACGCCGGGTTCTAAGTCCGCAGCAGAAACTCAATAGGGCGCCAGGAACAGCCGGATAACCAGCCCCAAAGCGGTGACGGCAGCTACGCCGCCGACCCACAGGGCGATGAACCAAAGCCAACGCTGAAGCGCGGGCTTCGGCTTCAATGGTAGCCTTCCTCGGGATCCATCTTGCCCCGGAAAACCCAATAGGCGTAGGCGGTATAGGCAAGGATGGTCGGGATCATCACCGCCGCGCCGACCAGGAGGAACATCAGCGAAGAATCCGGCGCCGCCGCTTCCTCGATGGTGAGGCTGCCCGGCACAATATAGGGATAAAAGCTGATGCCCAGTCCCACAAAGCTCAGGACGAACAGTCCCAATGCTGCAAGGAACGGCTGGAGGTGCTTGTCGGTGGTCAGGCCATGCCAGAGCGCAACGGCGCAGACCGCCAGGAGCAGCGGCACGAAGGCGGAGAAGAAGGCCGTGGGCCAGCTGAACCAGCGCTCGAAATAGACCTGGTTGATAAAGGGACTCCAGAGCGAAACCGCCCCGATCAGGCCCAGCATCAACACGCCCGTGATCATGGCAATCCGACGTGCCCGCTGCTGAATGTCACCCAATGTCTTGAGGTTGAGCCAGCAGGCGCCCAGCAGAGCGTAGCCGATAACGACGGCCACGCCGGTCAGGATCGAGAAGGGAGAGAGCCAGTCCCACCAGCCACCGACATATTGCCGATCGGCAATTTCGATGCCTTCGACAAGCGCGCCGAGGGCGATACCCTGCATGAAGCCGGCAAGAGTGGAGCCGATCCAGAAGCCATAGTCCCAGTAGTGGGAGGCGCGCTGCGTGCGCCAACGGAACTCGAAGGCCACCCCGCGGAAGATCAGCGCCAGGAGCATGACGATTATGGGCATGTAGAGCGCTGGCAGGACGGTAGCATAAACCACTGGAAACACTGCCATAAGTCCGCCGCCACCCAGCACCAGCCAGGTTTCGTTGCCGTCCCATACCGGCGCAATGGAGTTGGTCATCAGGTCCCGCTCATGCCGTTGCGGGAAGAACGGGAAGAGAATGCCGACGCCCAGATCGAACCCATCCAGCACCACATAGGCGAGGACGGCGAAGGCAATGATGGCGGCCCAGATGGTTGGAAGGTCAATTGCCACTGCTGTGTCCCTCCCGGATTGGCTCTTCCTGCGCGGGGCCGGGCGTGATGCCGGCGGCGCGATGCGGGCCCTTGTCGAGTTCGTGATCCTCTTCCATCACCGGCACGCGGCGCATCAGGCGGAGGAGGTAAAACACTCCGGCACCGAAAACCAGGAAGTAGACAATGATGAAGGCGACGAGTGACGCTCCCACTGCCGGCGCATCGACCGGCGAAAGACTGTCCGCCGTGCGCATCAATCCGTAGACGGTATAGGGTTGCCGCCCGACTTCGGTCGTGTACCAACCCGCCAGGACCGCCACAAAGCCCGAAGGTCCCATTACCAGCGCAGCTCGATGGAGCCAGGTGTTGGTGAACAGGTTCCGCCTCCAGCGGGCCCAGAGCGACCACAATCCGGTGGCGAACATCAATAGGCCCAGCCCCACCATAATGCGGAACGTGAAGAACGGAATGAGGGCAGGAGGCCTATCCTCACGCGCCCATTCCTTTAGGCCCCGGACCGTCCCATCAAGCTCGTGAGTGAGGATCAGCGAACCCAGCTTGGGTATCTCAATGGCGAAGTGGGTCTTCTCCGCCTCGTCGTCCGGAATACCGAAGATGATCAGGGGTGCGCCGTCCGTATGAGTCTCGTAGTGGCCCTCCATGGCGGCGATCTTGGCGGGCTGGTGTTCCAGCGTATTTATGCCATGCATGTCGCCGACGAGAATCTGCATCGGCGTGACGATTGCAGCCATCCACATGGCCATCGAAAACATGATCTGCGCCTGCCGGTTGCTACGGTCACGCAGGAGATGCCAGGCGCCGACCGCGCCCACCGCAAAGGCAGTGGTGAGAAACGCTGCCAATATGGTGTGGGTCATCCGATACGGAAACGACGGATTGAAGATGATGGCCCACCAGTCCTCAGGGAAAAAATTTCCATTGGCATCAATCCCGTAGCCGGCCGGCGTGTGCATCCAGGAATTGGCGGAGGTGATCCAGGTGGCCGAAATCAGCGTACCCACAGCCACGGCAGCCACCGCGAACATGTGAAGCCCGTCGCCGACCCGCTTGCGTCCGAAAAGCGCAATGCCCAGGAACCCGGCCTCAAGAAAGAACGCGGTGAGCACCTCATAGCCCATTAGCGGCCCGATCACCGCACCAGCCCGGTCCGAAAAAACCGACCAGTTGGTGCCGAACTGGTAGCTCATGACGATGCCGGAGACGACACCCATGCCAAAGGTAATGGCAAAAATGGTCTTCCAGTATTCGAAGAGCTTGAGATAGGCGACATCGCGCTTCCACAACCAAAGCGCATTCAGCACCGCCAGATAACTCGCCGTGCCGATGGAGAACGCAGGGAAGATGAAGTGGAACGAGATCGTAAAAGCAAACTGGATACGCGCCAGAATCTCAGCAGTCATCCCGAAGGTCATTGAGAGCCTCTGCGCAAGTGAGCCTGACGCAAATTATCGCACGGCCAGGCAGGGTTCAATGCGGCACATTCACCGGGCTGCGGATGAGTGAGGTACGGTAGAGTGAACGGCGAGTATGTGGATCAGGGGGTCGGTTTCGTCATCATAGCATCAGCATCATCGATCAAGGGTTTGGTCCTGCTGGTAAACATTCGAGTTCCATAATATATATTATGCGAATGAATGATATACCCGCAGAAGGTGGTGCTGTCACATAGCAAGGATGTCGCCTCCTCTCCTTCGTCGAGCCACGGATGGCGCTTACGGATGGCATTGGTCTGATGAGCGAACATGAAGCTCAACGTGTTGAACTGCTATCGCTTGCCCTCCACGCGCCAGGCGATCGGCGACTCCCGCCACCACTCGGCAATCAGCCGCCGCCGCATGCTTGTAGCTCCCCGCAAGACGATCTCCGTTCCGAGCTGGTGGTTCGTACTGCGTCACATCCGGGCATTGACATCATCCCATTCATCAAGCCCTATGGCGCCGTCGTAGGTTCCTCGGCGGCTGTCAGCCAACGGGGATTAAAAGGGAACACGGTGCGACGTACCCATCAGGGCGCAAAACCGTGACTGCCCCCGCAACTGTGAGCGGATAGCTCCTTCGAGATGCCACTGGCCGAAAGGCTGGGAAGGTTCGAAGGCGCGATGACCCGCAAGTCAGGAGACCTGCCATCGACCCTCTTTTCAACCCGGCCGGGGTGTGCCGCGGGGACCGATGATGGCGCTTGACGACAATACCAAAAAGCTGTGCCTCACGCCGCCCGCAATGCGCCCGCCATATGCGGAGCGCCCTGGTGAACCACGTCCAACTCGCTGATCATCGCTCCCATCACGTCAAAGGCTCCGCGCGTCCGGCCGCCCTCCAGGTCGAGAGGCTGAACTGGGGTCCATCGGGCGCGACACGGCTGTTGCACGACATTTCGTTCAGCGTTGCTCCGGGCGAAATGCTTGCTGTGGTTGGCCCGAACGGCGCTGGCAAGTCGTCGCTGCTGCGCTGCCTCTATCGCTTTCACCGGCCGACCGGCGGAACGGTCACACTCGATGGCGCGGATATCTGGTCAATGAAGCCGCGCGACTGCGCCCGGCGGATCGCCACCGTGCTGCAGGAGCCAGCGACCGATTTCGGGCTGACAGTTTCCGAAATCATCGAGCTGGGCCTGACGCCTCATCTCGGCCGCTTCGGCAAGGCCGACCTCGGCGAGGTCGCGGCGGCATTGGCCCTGATGGACCTCACCAGGTTCGCCGCCCGCGATTTCGCAACGCTATCTGGCGGAGAAAAGCAGCGGGTGATGATCGCCCGCGCTTTGCTGCAAAAGCCCGACCTGCTCATTCTCGACGAACCTACTAACCACCTCGATATCCGTCACCAGCTTGAAGTGCTCGAGCTTTTGTCCGGGCTCGAGGCCACGATCATCGTTTCGCTGCATGATCTGGCGCTGGCCTGCGCTCATGCCGACCGCGTGCTGGTGCTCGACCATGGCCATCAGGTGCAACTGGGCGCACCGCTGGAAGTGCTGACGCCACCGGCCATACGCCAGACCTTTGCGGTGGGCGCCGCCATCGACGCCCACCCGACGACTGGCCGCCCCCGCTTTTCCTTCCATCTTGACGATCAATCCTGAGGAGTCCTCCGTGCGTCCCGCATTCGCCTTTCTCGTGCCTGCCCTATTGGCCGCCACCAGCGCTGCAGCGCAGGCTTATCCGGTGACCGTCGCAAGCTGTAATCGCGACGTAACTTTCAAGGAGCCCCCTGCCCGGGCCGTCTCCAACGACGTCAATCTCACCGAGATGATGCTGGCCCTTGGCCTGAGCGACCGCATGGTGGGATATACCGGCGTTTCCGAGTGGAAGACGCTGGACGAAACGCTGCGCGCCAATGTCGAGCAACTGCCCGAACTATCGCCCGACTATCCCACAAAGGAAGTGCTGCTCGGCGCCGATGCGGACTTCTATTTTGCCGGCTGGAACTACGGCATGAAGGTGGGCGGCGAGGTTACGCCGGAGACGCTGAGCCAGTTCGACATTGCCGTCTATGAGCTGACCGAAAGCTGCATCCACATCATGGAGCGGCCCAGATCCTCGATGGACGACATGTATGTCGACCTGCTCAATCTCGGCAAGATCTTTGACGTGGAGGGCGAGGCCGAAGCGCTGATCGCCGGCTACAAGCAGGAACTGGCTGAATTCGCCGCGTCCCTTCCAGCCAGTGAAACGCCGCCCAAGGTGTTCGTTTATGACTCGGGCGAAGGCAATCCGTTCACAGCCGGTCGTTTTGCCATTCCCACGGCTCTGATCGAGGCCGCGGGCGGCACCAACATCATGGACGATTTGGCCTCAAGCTGGGCCGAAATCGGCTGGGAGCCGGTCATCGAGCGCAATCCCGATGTCATCCTCATCGTCAATTACGGCAATGTCACCGCCGAGCAGAAGATCGAGTTCATGAAGGGCAATCCCGCGTTCAAGGACATTCCGGCGGTCCGGAATGACCGGTTTGTCGTGCTGGAATATGTCGAGGCCACGCCTGGACCGCGCAACATCGCCGCGATCAAGCGGCTGGCCGCAGCGTTCCATCAACAATGATAAGGAGGCCGGTCATCCAGGCTGGCCTTGTCCTCCATGTCCCACAAGCACCTCGTCGCTGGCCCCCGCCATCTCATCCTGCACAATTTGCCGCTGCTTGCGGCGGCTCTCGTGGCGCTGCTCTTTTGCGTCATGCTCGCGGGCGTCAGCGTCGGCTCGATCGGCATTCCGGTGGATGTGGTCTGGAGTATCATCCTCAACCATCTGGCCCCAGGAAGCGTCGAGGTGACCTGGTCATCGGGCCGGGACAATATCGTGTGGGAGGTGCGCCTGCCCCGGGTTGTCCTGGGGGCGATCATTGGCGCGAGCCTCGCGCTGGTCGGTGCGGCGCTGCAATCGATAACGCGCAACCAGTTGGCCGATCCACACCTGCTTGGCATTTCCTCGGGCGCGGCGCTCGGCGCCATCGTTGTGCTGCTCCACACCGGCATGTTCCTGGGCCTTGTCACCGTGCCGCTGTTTGCCTTCGGTGGAGCGCTCATCACCACGGCTATCGTCGTGGGCGTCGCCAATCTCTCCAGCGCCACCGATGCTAGCCGGCTTGTGCTGACGGGCGTTGCCGTGTCGTTTGTCGTGACATCGCTGGGCAGCATGGGGATTTTTCTTGGCGATCCGCGCGCCGCCCATACCGTCATATTCTGGATGCTCGGGGGCCTGGGCCTGTCGCAATGGGTGCAACTCCCCTACCCTCTGCTGGCGCTGGCCGGCTGCGGTGCCTTCCTCATGGCCAATGCGCGCAACTTCAACGCCATGACGCTGGGCGATGAATCTGCCACCACACTGGGCATTCCGGCCCAGCGTTTCCGCATGACGGTTTTTGTCGCCTGCGCATTGCTGACCGGCGCTGCAGTCGCCTTCTCCGGCATCGTTTCCTTTGTCGGGTTGATGGTCCCGCATCTGGTAAGGATGGTGGTGGGTGGCGACTACCGTCGCGTATTGCCGCTATCGGCTCTGGTCGGGGCCAATTTCCTGGTGCTGGCCGACATTGCGGCGCGCGTGATTATTCCACCGCAGGACATTCCGCTGGGCATCATCACCGGACTGGTCGGCGGCGTGTTCTTCCTCCTCCTGATGCGGCGCAAAAGGCCACCTGCGTAGGCAATAATTGCCGTCGAGGAATCGCCTCTACTAGCCCACGCCTCTGAGGGCCGCTCGATTTCCGCCGTTTCATCTCCCCGGCCCACTGGCATGTTGCTTGCATCATTCCCGTCAAGTGAGGGCACGCGATGACCAATGCGGTGGTTTCGAGCATTACGTTTCAGACGGGTTTGTTGGAGCGGCTGTTCCAGCGACTGGATCAAGACCAAAGTCAGTTCGTAGGCGCGGAGGAACTGGCCGGCGTATTGACAGGTGGCGATGCCGCACAAAGAGCACGTCAGATTGTGGTCTCACACGATCAGGATCGCGACGGGCGACTCACCTTGGCGGAATTGGGCGCCGCCAAACTTGGGCCCGAAACCATGTCCAGTCTGCTATCGGTTCAGGAATTCAAGGCAGCGCCTCGCGCCGAGCGTGACGCAGACAATCGCACGGCCGTTGATGAGCTGTTTGCTCGCGCGGACCTCGACGGAGATGGCAAGCTCAGCCTCGAGGAATTCGATGCCGAGCGAACGGTGCAGTTTGCGCAGGCATTGGATCGCGGTGAGACTTCGCCGCAGCACATGTTCGGTGCATTGCGCGAAGCAGTCGAAGACGGGTTCCTTTCCAAAGACGAGATCATGGTCGGTCGCCGACTGATCGATGTCGCCGATCCTGTCGATCTGAATAATCCCGATCTCGATCCAGAACTGGCTGACCGGCTAAAGAGAGTCGAGCTGGCCATGTCCAGATTTTCAGAGCCTGGCGGCGAACCCAAAACGCCGACTGACACGGCAGCTGTTCTTGGGAACGCTGTTCGCAGTGCGGATTTTACTGAAGCGCTCATGATGAGGATGCTCCGACAGCTCGAACTGGGAACTGGCGAGCAGCAGTATGGACCTGGCGGCCTTAGTTTAACGCCGTGATTATCGGATGACTTGCGTGCTTGGCCGTCGCTTCGATAAGCAGGTCTTGTGTCTTGATCCAAACTATCCGACGGCTAAGCGTTCAGAACGGCTGCCATCGAGGCGCCGATCTCGCCTCCACAATAGGCGTCGCCATAATCCCGGTGGGCCCTGGCGGCAAGTTCGGCCAACGGCGGCAGAGCCGAGATTCGACGCGAAAGAGCCGCGGTCATGGGCGCAGTACCCTGAAGAACGGCGTCAACTTTGCTAAAGCGGTCGGCCAGGGTCGTCCACAGCGTTGCAGTAATGACGTCGGCAATGCCCGGCTGCTCTCCACCCAGCAAAAATCCAGTGTCACTCGATAAGCCGTGCCGTTTGCCGGTCTCCTCCCACAGCGTCATCCACTTTTCGAGGCGTGATATGTATTCCTGCCAGCGGGTCTCCGTCCACATGTCACGGCCGCCATTCAAGCTCATCTCGTCGATGACGTCATTGGCGTCGTTGACAATCTTGAAGGTCAGCGCCCGCAAAGGCGGACTGGCTGGTAACAGGTTGAGCGTCTCGCCCAGATACAGCACGATGGCAGGCATCTCGGCGATTGCGAAATCAGCTTTTTTGTCGATCAGGACTGGCGGCCCCATGAACGGAACCGGCATGGCACTCACCGGCCCGCTCATCAGTTTCGAGATCGAGCTATCATTGGTTTCAGTCCAGCTCCGTCCCGCGAATGCAAGAACGGCACGGACGAACTGTCCGCGAAACGGCACCGACCAATATATGAGTTCGTAGTCAGACAAGAAGCCGTTCTCCAGTTCGTTGCGCAGGCAGGCCCAACGGCCAAACAACCAAGCCGTTCCTGATCCCCTCTCGCTACTCAGCTAAGGTCGAGGCTGGCGCATCCGAGAATTCTTACTCCGTCCCCTGCCTCTCCGTTTCCAGGATGAAACAGCCCACTCGATGGAACAACGAGCGGGGTCGCAGGCAGCGGCTGCGGGGACGGCGGAAGCCTGGCGCCTATGGACACTGCTTGCCGCCCCATGTTTGATAGACGTCATCGCAGGAGTGACCCATGACAGATGATACTAATCTCACGCCCGGCGGCGAAATGAATGATGCACCATCGGTCACCGTCGAAATCAGATCCGACGCCGAGGGTCATTGGATTGACTGGACCAAGAACGACGAGAAAGGCTCGCTCGGCCCCTACCAGGACGCAGAGATGGCTGAAAATGTCCGCGCCGCCAAAGAGCTTGAGCTCACGCACAACGACAAGTCGATAGACTAGGCGCGAGCCTAAACACTTGGGTTCCGGCATAGCAATCGGGCTCGCGCTTGGAACAGCCTTCGGACTGACGGTGCTGACAATTTGGCAGTCGGCGTTGCCGCCGGTCTCGGCGCTGGCGTCGCTCTTGGAGCGTTTCTACAGGGTAAGCGCTGATCGGGCGTAGGCGATACTGAATGCATGCCTCCGGAAAGGACAGTCTTCCAAGCGATACCGCAATGACAAGGATCCGCGCCGCACTTATGACCTTCGCTACCCTACGCATTTCATTGTTCGTGTTTCTTGGTGTCCTTTTGACCCCGATGGGCTCGGTCAGTGCTCAGGATACCCCGACTTCCGATCCTGCCACTGCTGCCCAGCCGCTCTCTGTCGGCGTCTACGTGCACCCTCCCTTCGTCATGAAGGCCGATGGTGGTTTTCAGGGCATGGCCATCGATCTGTGGCAATGGCTGGCCACTCAGCTCGAACTCGAGAGCGAATATGTCGAGTTCAGCAATGTCGGCGAATTGGTCAATGCCACAGCATCGGGAGAAGTCGATGTGGCCCTCACCAATATGACGGTCACCAAGGAGCGCGCCGAGCAAATCGATTTCACGCACCCCTGGTTCGATGCCGGTCAGCGAATAATGGTCAATGAAGATGCTGGCGGCGGTTTCTCGGATCTCGTTGCCGGGCTCAGTGAATCGGGCCATTTGCGCGCCTATGCCTGGATCGCCATCGTAATTGTCATCGCCACCATCCTCGTTACGCTGTTCGATCGTCATTTCGACAAGGATTTCCCTCGCCGCTGGCGCGACGGTCTTGCCGAAGGGTTCTACACGGTCATGTCGGTTGCCACCTCGGGCAAACCTCCGGCGCGCAGGAACCTGTTCGGCTGGCTGGGCCGGTTCTGGCAGGGCCTGTGGCTTGTATGCGGAATTGCCGTGCTAGCCTATGTTACCTCCTCGGTGACCAGCGTCATGACGACCTTGTCCCTGACCAACCAGATTAACACCGTCGCTGACCTGCCCGGCCGCCCCGTCGGGGTTCAGCCGGGAAGCGTGTCGGAGGAATACGCACGGCAGGCTGGCCTCAACATCCGCCCATTCGAGCACATTGACGAGGCCGTGGAAGCCCTCACCAATGGAAGGATCGACGCGATCATCGGCGATGCACCGGTACTCGAATATTATGCCCATACCAACCCGCAACGGGCTGTCACCGTGGTCGGACCGATCTTCGCGCCGGACAAATATGCTCTGGGCCTTACGCGCCAGAACGAGCTGACACGTCCACTCACCGTCGAATTGATCGGCGCGCATGAAAGTGGGCTGATCGAGGACCTCCGGACGCAGTATTTCGGTAGTGATCCGTAGCTATCTGCCGCCCGTCTGCATTAACTCAGCATAGAAGACAGGCATTGTCTGAAGGATAGAACGGAATGAAAATGGGCACTTCAGTCGCCGGTCCATGGGCGCCAAACCTGGAAAGCTGTTGAGATGAAACGCCTGCTGAGCTGCTTCCTGATAGTCATTACCCTGGCAACCGCCGCCTACGGGCAGGCTGCAAAGCCGTTCGAGAGCATGAGCATCGAAGAGCTGCAGGAGCAGGCTCGGGATTTGCATCCATCTGCCCTCTATGTGCTGGCAGCACGCTTGCTCTCTCAAGGGCGAGGACAGGCGGCTGCCAACTGGATGTATGCCGGCCAGCTCCGCTATCGCTTCCTGCTTGAAGTCAAAGGCGCCAATGGCAGTGATGACGGGATCCTGTTCAGCGCGCTCAGCGAACAGGTCGGCCGTCCGGTCAACGAATATATCGCTGGTGATGTCGACGAGTGGCTTGCCGCAATGGATTGGGCGCTGGAGTGGGATGCTGCCAATTGTAACGGCACCACATCCAAGACCGATCATGCCGCCGAGTTGGCCAAGACGCGCAGCGGCCTTGAGAAGCTACGGGCATCGATCGAGGAGCGGCGCGATATCATTCCGCAGGAGCGCCTCGCCAACGGCCTGGAAAACCGCTGAGGAACTGCCCGCCGGGGGCAAGCAAACCTACCGGCTACACCAGCTTTGCCCTGATCCGGCGAGACAAATTGTCGATCACCGATACTGTGAAGAGGATCAGAAGGATAATGAATGCAGCCTCTTGCCAGTTGTTGATACGCATCCGGTCCGAGAGTTGCAGGCCAACGCCACCGGCACCCACGATGCCCAATATGGTGGCTGAACGCACATTGGATTCGAAAAAATAGAGGACATGGCTGATCATCACCGGGAAGACCTGTGGCAAGACGCCTAGGCGCATGACATGCAGCCCGCCACCGCCTGAGGCGCGGACGCCCTCGACCGGCTTCTTGTCCACATTCTCGATAGCCTCGGCAAAGAGTTTGCCCAGGACCATCATGTCTCCCACGGCAATGGCAAGCACGCCGGCGAAAGGACCAAGACCCACTGCCGAGACGAAGATCAGGGCCCAGACAAGACCGTCGACGCCGCGGAAGGCGTCGAAGAACCGTCGCAGACCGAAGTGGAAAAGCCAGTTGGGCACCATGTTCTTGGCGCCCAGGAAACCTAGCGGCAGTGCCACCACGGCTGCGATTGCCGTGCCGAGGAACGCCATGGCCAGTGTTTCGAGCATGGCGAGGCAATAGTCCCAAAGACCGTCGCCGGGCCAGGGTGGGATCATCAGCCCCACCAGCATGCCGAGCTTGCTGAGCCCGTTGACGATGCGCATGGGCGAAGCGTCGATCCACCAAAGACCAAAGACAAAGACGACAAGGAAAGCCGCCCATAGTCCGCCATCGCGCAGGCGCTCGGACAACGGCCGAGCGAATATCTCTGGGTTAGTCTGCTTGAGGCCGGCAATGTCAGCGTGACGGGCGATGGTCATGGCTCAGGCCTTCTGCGTTAGATCAGCGCCGATCAGGCGATGGCGAATTGTTTCGCAGATGATGTCGATCACGAAGGTGGTGAGGATCAACAGCAGCATTTTGGCTGAGATGTCGGTGTATTCGAATTGGCGAATGGCAACGTAGAGGTCCTGACCAATGCCCCCGGCTCCGACGATGCCGAGCGCCGAAGCACCGCGTACGTTGATTTCGAACCGCAGCAGCAGATAGCTGACATAGTTGGGAAGCGCCTGTGGGACGACGCCAAGGCGCATGATCATCGGCCAATTGCCGCCCGAGGCGCGTACGCCTTCGATTGGTCGTGGATCAGCATTTTCGTTGATCTCGGCAAACAATTTGCCGAGCGAACCGGCGGTGTGGACGGCGATTGCCAGCACCCCCGCGAATGGCCCAAGGCCGAACGCAAAAACGAAGATCAGCGCAAATACCAGTTCCGGCACGGTCCGGAAGAATTCAAGTGCGCGACGGGCGGCGAAGTAGATGCCCGTGTTCTCGACGAGATTGCGTGACGCCGGAAAACACAAGGCCAAGGCCAGAACGCCACCGAGTACCGTCCCGACAAATCCCATCAGGATCGTCTCGACTAGCAGCCGAAGCCAAAAGCGCAACCCCCAGTACCAGTCAGCCAGATCGCCGAAAAAATTCTCCAGCGTGAGCGTAGGCAGCGTGCCGGCGACATAGTTCCAGGCCATGGGGAGGCCCTCCACGAGGCCAGGCACGCTGAAGTCGCTAACCACAATGGATGCAACAAGAGCCGCCACGAACAGTGCCCCGTAAAGCAGGGTCCAGGCGCGGCGAGTGAATCGTTGCTGCCGGTAGCGGCCTTCAAAGGAGAGGAGACGCTCCTCCCGCGTCGTGGAAGACAGACGACCATTGCTGGAGATGAGAGTGGACATTGGCGCCCTCAGGAGCAAACCGGCACGTCTGGGACGTGCCGGCGGGAAAGAATTGGCTAATTGCCGTTCTTGCGGCGTTCCGCTGCGTTGAACTCGGTGATGGCGACCACATCGAGATAGTCTTCGTGCTTGGCTTCGACATAGCCGCTCGAGGTGCCATTGCTGTAGATCGCAAAACCTTCTGGGTCTTTTTCCGGGAAGGCCATCAGCGCGATCCTGAATGCCTCCTGCAGCTCCTGCGGCAGGGTGGTCAGCATCATGACCGGTGTGTTCGGGATAACGGGCGACTTCCAGATGATGCGGGTCGAACCGGCGGGGATCAGACCCTTCTTTTCCATGGTCTGTATGTTGCCGGCTTCTTCGTTCCGCCAGTGAGTTGCGACAGCCTCGAAAGTGCCATTGACCAGCGCCATGACGCTTTGCTCATGGCCACCAGAGAAGGCGACTTCGCTGAAATATTGGTCGGCCGAAGTGTTGAGCTCAGTCGACAGGTAATAGGAAGGAACCGCGTAGCCCGACGTCGAGTTCGGATCGGCGAAGGCGAAGGACCGGCCCTTGATATCCTCGAGACTCTGATAGGCACTATCGGCGCGCACAGCGATCACCGAGTAGTAGCCAAGGTTGCCTTCGTTATCGAGCGTCACGGCAACGGGAGCAATGTCTTCGCCCATGACCTTGCGGGCAAGGGCATAGGCGGCCGGACCCACGGAAGCAAACTGCACATGGCCCGACCGCATGGCCTCGATGACAGCGGCGTAGTCGGTGCCCCGAACAATCTTCACCGGCACGCCAAGTTCACGGCTGAGATAGTCGGCATAGGGCTGGGTGCGGGCAATAGCATCGGTTTCGTTCTCGCCCGAGGAGATGCCGATGGTCAGTTCGGGATATTCCGATTTCCATTCCTGGGCCAGGACCGGCGAAACGAGGGCGAGCGAAACCAGCGCAGCCGCAAGGCTGCGACGCGTCAAGGTGAACATTGATGTAGCTCCGAGTTTGGGAAAGGAGCGGCCTAGTGGGCCGCCTCCAGCTGTCGTCCTGCCGGACTGGTTGCAGCCATGGTCGAGGTCAGGTTCTCGTCCACTGCTGTTTCGGTATCGTCACCATAGATCTCCTGGATCACGGCGCCTGTGAGCTGCTCCGGCGTGCCGTCAAAGACGACGCGCCCTTGCGCCATGCCCACGATCCGGTCGCAATAGGCGCGCGCGGCATCGAGCGTGTGGAGATTGGTGATGACGGTGATCTTGTCCTGGCGGTTGATGGCGCGCAGCGCATCCATCACCAGGCGCGCATTGCGCGGGTCGAGCGAGGCAATCGGCTCGTCTGCAAGAATGAGGCTCGGCTTCTGCATCAGGGCCCGCGCTATGGCGACGCGCTGCTGCTGCCCTCCCGAAAGGGTGTCGGCCCGCTGCAGCGCCTGAGAGAGAAGGTCCAGCCGGTCGAGCGCCAGAGCGGCACTGGCACGATCGCCTTCCGGAAAGCGCTTGAACATGATCGGCAAGGTCGACGCCGTGCCGATGCGGCCGATCATGACATTGGTGAGCACGTCGAGGCGGTTCACCAGGTTGAACTGCTGGAAAATCATGGCGCAGCGCGCTCGCCAGGCACGCAACGCCTTGCCTTCGAGAGCCCCTACATCCAGATCGCCAAAGGTGATCCGGCCTTCGCCTGCACTTGCCAGCCGGTTGATCAGGCGCAGCAGCGTCGATTTTCCAGCGCCGGATCGTCCTATCACACCGACCATCTGGCCGGGCGCGAAGGACAGAGACACATTGTTGACTGCAATCGTGTCGCCGAAGCGCTTCGTGACTTTCCTCAGTTCCAGCATGACGCAACCTGCGAGTTTCGATGCTTGAACCCTAATTGGCTTCAATGACACGATTAACTCATTCGAATGACATCCTCGTGACGTGTTCCGATCGGCGCAAAGGCAAGCGTGCCGTCGGAATATACAATGTGGCCGCGCGATAGCGTGGCATGGACGCGGCCAACGCCTGCGTCGCTGGCAATCAGCAGATCCGCACGAAGACCCGCACGAATTTGGCCACGGTCTTCAAGTCCGAGCGCACGCGCCGGATTGAGCGTGGTTAGGCGCGTGGCCCCGGCAAGACCATCGGGATCACTCTTGGCCAGCACCAGCACGGCCGGCAGCATGGCGCTCGGGTGGTAATCTGCCGCAAGCAGATCAAGCACGCCGGCCTCGTGCGCTTCGCGCGCCGAAAGATTGCCCGAATAGGACTGACCACGCAGCGCATTTGGCGCGCCCATGGCATTAAGCATGCCGCGCTGGTGGGCTTCTCGGGCCGCTTCCAATGTCACCGGAAACTCGCTGATATTGGCGCCGAGCTGGTCCATCAACTCAACCTTTTCAACCGTGTCATCGTCATGGCTCGCGACCGGCACGCCGTGCAGCGCGCAATATTGGGTAATGGCGCGCAACGTGACGGTCATATCGCCGGCTGTTTCCTTGCGGTCGCGAATGCGCTGCTGCAATTGCTCGACCGCCGCCTCGATCGGAATTCCTTTGTTCTTGGAAATGTTGGCGGCCTGTAAATCCAGGTTCCGGTATTGCCCCTGCCCCGGCGTGTGATCGCAAAGCGACACCAGATCTACCGATCCTTCGCCCACCAGTTCCTTGACCACCGACAAGGCTGCGGGAAAGGTGACCTCAAAACGGGCATGCACACGATGGTCGATCAACAGGTTCGGCCGCGCGGCGGCAACGGCGCGGATCATTTCGCTGGTGACGTCATAAGATCGCATGTGGCCGTAGGTCGAACCGGGTGCGAAAGAGAGCGAGGCATAAGCGGTGGTAATGCCGCTCGTCGCCAATTTCATGTCGAGGTCGCGAAGTCCCATCTCCATGGGCATGCGCACGCCAGGACGTGGCTCGACTTCGCGCTCGATCATATCGCCATGCATGTCGATCATGCCCGGCATCAATAGAAGGCCATTGCCCTCGACGTCAGCATTGGCAACCGCCGTTTCGCTGACTTCGACGATCACGCCGTCTTCGATGCGCAGGGCACCGCGTTCGACGACGCGGTCTGCAAGAACGATACGGAAATTAGACAGCCACATGGTCTTCTCGCTCGCTGTGGTCGCTGACCACCCTGGTGTTGAGGTTGATTTCGCGGTCGATCAATTGCGCCACGTCGCCGGGATGGTGGAAGACACCGACAATCGCGACCCCCTGCCCCTTTAGATCGGCAAGGCGCCGTACCAGGGCCGCTCGGGCTCCCACATCGAGAGAAGCCGTGGGCTCATCGAGCAACAGCAGGCGTTGCGGCAGGATCAATGCGCGGGCCAGGTTGACCTTTTGCTGCTCGCCACCCGAAAATGTGCTGGGATACGCACGCCATAATTCCGGACGCACGCCGAACTGATCGAGCCAGTGCCGTGCCTGATCCAGCGCTTCGGCCTGCCCGGCACCGGCGAGGCGCAGAGGCTCGGCGACGATGTCCTGCGCGGCAACCCGCGGGCGCGCATTGAGGAACTGGGTAACAAAGCCTATCTCCTCGCGGCGCAGCAGCGCAATGTCCACATCGGCGGCGGTCGCGAGATCGATATCGCCAAGTTGCGAGCGGTACCACAGATGGCCCCCTACCGGCAGATAGCTGCGCCAGATGGTGCGTAGCAGCGTCGATTTGCCCGCGCCATTGTGGCCGCGCAGCAGCAGGAATTCGCCCTCATGCAGATCGAAGCTGACGCCTTCGAAAGCATGAAGCATGCTGTCGAGGTGATACATGCGGAACGTCTTGGTCAGACCCTCGACGCGGAGCAGTGGAGTGGATGCGCTCATGGTCTGCTCCCTAGAGTTTGGCGTGAACGAGTTGCTGAGTATAGGGATGCTGCGGGTCCTGGAACACCTGGTCGGCCAGCCCCTGCTCCACCACCTCGCCATGCCGCATCACCATGACGCGGTCGGCCATTGTGCGGATGACACCCAAATCATGGCTGACGAGAACCATGGTGATCTTGCGGTCGCGCTGCAGGCGCTTCAGCGTATCGAGCACCAGCGCCTGCACCGAAACGTCGAGTCCGGTGGTCGGCTCGTCCAGCAGCAGGAGAGCCGGTTCCAGCGCAATGGCCTTGGCCAATTGCACGCGCTGCTGCATGCCGCCCGACAATTCGATCGGCCGAGCATCCATGCGCGAGAGCGGGAACTCGGAAGCATCAAGCGCTTCGCGTGCCTTGGCGCGAAGCACGTCGAAGCTGCGCTCGCCAGCGATGAGCAGGCGCTCGGCGACATTGCCGCTCGAGCTATGGCGCATCAGCAGGCCAAGATGGGGGTTCTGATAGACGATCCCGATGTGACGTGCGCAGAGCATGCGGCGGTCATAGCGGCCGAGATCGAAGAGATTGCCATCGTCCCGCTGTGGCAAACGCAGGCGGTAGTCGCCGCTCTCGGGCGTGTCCTCCAGGTTCATCATGCGCAACAGCGTCGACTTGCCCGAGCCGCTTTCGCCCACAATGCCCATGACCTCGCCCGAATAAACCACGGCATCGACGTGACGCAGGGCGCGCACATCGCCATAGGTTTTGGATATATCGCGCATGGCGAGCAGCGGTTCGGCCCGCATCAGGCGGGGCGCAGCACGGTCGAGCGCCGGAAGACCCAGATCGAGGCTCATGCCGAAAACTCCCCATTGCGGTACCAGGTCTTGCCGATTTCGGCCGGCGCGCCTTCCGCCTGCCGGATGGCCTTGATCCCCAGATTGCTGTCGGACACTTCAAAGGCCGAACCGCCGCCATCGATGGGCAACTCGTTCATGAAAAAGCCCGACACGTTGGACCGCCGGCAGGTGAGATCGGCATGGTCTTCCACGCGATAGGGGCGATCGGAAAACACCAGCGGCTCCACCCGGGTAAAGGGAGGCACCGCGAAGAGCCGCTTTTCCCGTCCGGCCGAAAGAAAGGTCAGGTGCCTGGCCATGTTGAGCTTGGGCACGTCCCAGCGCGGAATGGGTGACGGTGTCATCACATGCCTGCCATTGACCATAGAAGGATAAGCCGCGCCCTGCATGATCCGGCCCTTGCGCACGATCTGCTCATAGAGCGTTAGCCAGAGCTTGCCGTAGTCGGCGTCCGCATGCATCTGCCGGGCGACGGAAATATTGGGCTCCACCCCACGCAGCGGCTCGGGATTGGGCACTTGCAGGACGAGCACCTGATCCTCGCCCATCACCTCCTCCGGGACGCGGTGGCGGGATTGGACGATCGAGGCGGCCAGAGTGTCCCAGGTTTCGCTTGCTCCCGAAACGCGGCTGATGAAGCGGCGGATCGAAGCGGCGTTGACACCGTCGTCGGCGCCCTGATCGATCACCTTGACGCTCGAGTTCGGGTTGACTAGCGTCAGCGTCACCTGCAGTCCGCCGGTTCCCCAGCCGCGTGCCATGGGCACTTCGCGGCTGGCATAGGGCATCTGGCAGCCGGGCACGGAGATGGCCTTGAGCATCTTGCGCCTCAGTTCACGCTTCGCCGAAGCATCGAGAAAGCCATAGCTGGTCGCAGCCCAGGGCTTGGTAAGAGAAGCAAGGCTCATTCTGCGGGCTCCGTCTGGCGCGTTTCGACCGGTGTTATATCTGCCGCAGCTTTCGTCGCCTTGGCGTCGCGCATGGCATCCAGCACGGACTGGAAGGTGACATAGTGCGGCAGCTTGAAGTGAATGCAGAAGCCCGAGGCTTCCACGCTTTCGGTATGGTAGAGGTAGAATTCTTCATGCACCGCCGAGCCGACCGGCGCTTCGGCCGAGTTGAGGTCGAGCGTTGCGGCGGCGATGACCTTGACTTCGTTCCAGCCGAAGGTCGCGGCAAAACCGAGTTCGAGATAGCCGCCCTTTTCTTTGGACGTCACCTCGGCCTGGCTGACCCGCACGCGGCCGGCGGAGAATTCCGTCCCCCGCGGGTGGCGCACTACGACTTCGGCTTCGCCGAGACGCAGTTCGTTGACGGTGGGATGGGCATTGCCATAGCCGCGCATGGCCGAGTAACCGAGCGCCAGAACGCCCCCCGTCTCCGCGCGCGCCAGGCTTTGAAGGCGGTGCGCCCTTGAGGCTGGAAACAGCAATGGTTCACGCGTAAAATCCGGAATGTCTTCCGGCGCCACTGCGTTGACATTGACCGGCGCGACGAGACCCTGCTGGCGCTGCCAGTTGGCGAGCGATGGCTGGCGGGATGGTGCTGGCCTTGCCGCTGCGTCCACCGCCGGGGGTGTGAAAGGCTTGCCTTCGAGCACATCAGTCGCCAGCACACGATGCGAATAGTCCAGGGTTGGCCCCAAAATCTGGCCACCGGGAATATCCTTGAATGCTGCGGAGATGCGGCGCTGCGTTAGTAACTCGTCCTGCTGCACCGGCCGGGCAATGGCGATGCGCGGCTGCGTCGTGCGCCAAGCACGCAACACCAGCACCGCCTCGGAAAGCTCGCCACCGGTCTGCGCCAGCGCTAGCGCGGCCAGTTCCTCGCTATAGAGCGAGGCTTCGCCCATCACGCGGTCGATGAGATAGGGCATGGTCTTTTGAATGGATTCCACGCGCGCGGCGTCGATTGCCCCCAGATCTTGCCGGAACAGCCGTTCGGCCTGTTCGATGGCCCGTTCGCCACCGCGGGTTGCGACATAGGCCATCAGAGCACCTCTACTTGGGTCGAGCGCGGAATACCGATGACCGAGCGGCCATCGACAAGAAGCATGTCGAAACCTTCCGGGTAGGCGCAAAGTATGGCGCGCATTGCCCAGAAGGCCGGCGATACAGCAAGGGTTAGGGCCACGGTGCCATCGACGCCCGGACCGGAAAGCCGTACGCGCTGTCCTCGCCCGTGCTGCACCATCGCCACCAAGGTCGCGCCATCGTCGGGGTAAAGCGCGCTGCCACAACGAAGGCGTTCTAGCTGCGTCTCCGCTCCCTCCAACGAGGTAAGAAACACATGGTCAGCGCTGCCGACATCATCCGTCACGAGCGCGGCGGTCGCCGCCGCATGAGCTCGCAATCCGGGCTCGTCGGCAAAAACGCTGCATTCGAGATCGACCAGCGTGTCGATGATTGCAGCAAGGCCAGCCTCGGGCATTTCGCGGCTGTCGCCGGGCCGGGCCAGTGCCCACATCAACGCTTCGAAGGTCGCGTTGGCACGCAGTTCGGGAAGATCGGGCGGAGCAATTGTCAGCATCAGAATGTCTCCATCTCGACGCGCGTCGCTTCCACCTGCCGCATGCGCAACTCGTCCGCGGCGGCAAGATGAGCTCGCTCATCCGAAAGAAAACGGGTGGTGGCCAGGTCTTCGCCCCGGGCAGCCATGTGGAGGTCCACGACGGCCATGGCCATGGCCCGCTCGAGATCGCGACCGATCACCATGCCGTAGCCGACACAGCCGGCGCCGTCGGCGATCTGCGCCTCGCTGACCAGCACTTCGCCAAGGTGAAAGTCGACATTCTCGACCGTGTCGCGCATCGGCAGCATGACGAGCCCCGTGCGATTGGTGACCACGGAGATATCGCCCAGATTTTCGAGAAGAGTTTCTGCCAACGGCTTCAGCCGCTCGGGCCGCGCCCGGGCCAGGATATCGAGCGCTGCGGCATGGTTAGGCCCGCCCGCAGGGGTGTCGTTATACATCGCTGTCTCTTTTGGTCGTCATGACGGTGGGCTGGTCGGTTTCGAAGGTGAACTGCACACGATCGCCGGCCCATACGGCCTCGGAAAAACCAATCGGACGCCCGCCGAGTTCGGCGTCGATCTTTTGCACCACCAGTACGGATTGGCCGGCTCGCAGCATCAGCATGCCGGCCTCGCTTTCCGAAGCTATGCGCGTGAAGACCGTGGTGCGCAGCCGGCGATAGTCGGTGATGCCATAGGTGCGGTATATTTCGGTGATCGAGCCGATCGTGCGCCGCCGTTCCTGCAGATCTGGAAAGCGTTCCGCGTCGTGATAGCCCCACCCCATGCTGATTGGCAGGTCATTGGCAAAACCGCGCCAGGAGCGGGCAAACACGGGCGCATCCACCTCGATCTGCAAAGCCGCCGCCACGCGTGCACTGGCCTGTGTCTTCATCTCGGCCAGCGTCTCGCCCGAGGCGGTGAGCCCCTGCGACATCAGGTTCTCGCGAAAGCGCGTACGTGAACCAATGACATAGTTGAGCAGCGGCGCGCGCTCCACAAACGTGCCGCGCCCATGCTCGACCCGCAACTTGCCTTCTGCCACAAGTGCCGCCAGCGCCTTGCGCAACGAGTGTCGCCGCGTGCCATAAAGCACGCACAGCTCCGGCTCGGAGGGCAGCCTGGTATCAGGCGCCAGGCGGCCGGAGGTAATCTCGACATCTATACGGTCCCGGGTTTCCGCCCAGGTCAAACCTTGACTTCGCATTGATCCAACTCATTCGAATGAATGCGTTGTACCGGGCGTCAATGACATGCACGTGACGGCGAACGGGATTCACGGCAGGAGTTGAGCCAGACCGGTTTTTGGGACTATCAACGTCCAGCCCGGCCGGGATCGTTTATCATGCGCCTATACCATTTCAGCGATGATCCGGAGATCGCTGCGTTCATCCCCCGCCCTGTGCGCGTGCCTTCGCAGCGCATTGCGGGCATGGAGTGGCTGAACGGACCCTTGGTTTGGGCGATCGAGGAAGATTGAGACTTCCTCTATCATTTTCCGCGCGAGTGCCCTCGCATATTGATCTGGTCTACCGATCGAACAAGCGCCGCAGACGCGGCCAAGTGGCTGGGACCGCATCGCGCAGCAGCCTATGTCGAGCGCAGATGGCTTCGGAACTGCGCGGACGCCGTCCTGCATCGCTACGAACTGTCACCCGAAGGCTTCGAGAACTTGAGCGATGCGGGGATGTGGGTCAGTCGCTCACCCGTCACGCCCCTGAACTGCGTCACACTCTCTGCCCTGCCCGCGACATTCGCCCCGCGTGGTGTCGATTTGCGGGTGGTCGACAGCCTCGTACCACTCCGCGGGCTATGGGCCACCAGCCTCCACGCCAGCGGCATCAGACTGCGAAATGCCACCGGCTGGAGCTAGGATCAGGACCTGCAAAAAATCGGGGCGGACTGTTCGATCCGCCCCCGGTTTTGTTAAACGGCGATTTTGCCGCCACCCTGCTTGGTGATTACGACCACTGACGGCCGTACGGGCATGTCAGGATTGAAGTCTGGCCAGCGGGTGGAGAGGTCCTCGTAATACGATACCCGGCCGAAACCTTCCCAATCGTCGCCGCCATCAGCCGGATGCTGCACGGCCACAAAGGCAGTTTCGTCATCTGGCGTGAACAGCGGACCACACATTTCACCGCCAACCGGTACGCGGAAGAACAGCTTGGAGGTCGCCCGGGCGTCCCCTTCCGTATCGACGGCCCACAGGCCATCGGTCCGGCCGGTATCCGACGGATTGTTGCCGTCGGTGGATACCCAGAGACGCCCCATCGAATCGACGGCCGCGTTGTCGGGCATGCCGAACCAGCCGTTTTCCGTGGTGGCGCTCGAGAAGGTGGCACCCACCTCGGCGATCGAAGGGTCGCCGCACTTGAGCATCACTTCCCAAGTGCCGGTCGTCGCGGCGAAGTCGCCGTCAGTTTCGGCAATTTCGATGATGTGGCCAAAGGCGTTCTCGGCTGTCGGGTTGGCCGCGTCCACCTGCTCGGCAGTGCGTCGCGTATTGTTGGTCAACATGACGTAGACCTTGCCGTTGACGCCATTGGGCTGAATGTCTTCGGGGCGATCCATCTTGGTTGCGCCCAGCAAGTCAGCAGCGCGACGGGTTTCGATCACGATATCGGCCTGCGATTGAAAGCCGTTCTCGGCCGTCAGCGGGCCCTCACCATGCAGCATCGGCATCCACTCCATGGAGCCATCTTCAGCGAACTTGGCGACAAAGAGCGTGCCTTCGTCCAGAAGGTCCATGTTGGCCGCGCGGTTTTCCGGGTCAAAGGTACCGGCCGTCACGAACTTGTAGACATAGTCGAAGCGCTCGTCGTCGCCGAGATAGAAGACAACGCGGCCATCCTTGTTGACGATGGACTCCGCGCCTTCATGCTTGAAACGGCCAAGCGCCGTGCGCTTCTTGGGAACCGAGTTGGGGTCCATGGCGTCGACTTCAACGATATAGCCGAAGCGGTTGGGTTCGTTTGGTTCCTTGGCGACGTCGAAGCGCTCGTAGAAATTGGCCCATTCATAGGAGCCTTCCGGAATGCCCAGGCGATCATAGTTCGCCGCTTCAGGATGGTCGCTGGCCAGTTCGCCGGAGAAGTAGCCGTGGATGTTCTCCTCAGCCATGATGTAGGTGCCCCAGGGTGTCACGCCCCCGGCACAATTGTTGATTGTACCAAACACCTTGGTGCCGGTCGGGTCGGCATTGGTCATAAGGCGTTTGTGCCCGGCAGCGGGACCGGTCAATTCCATTTCCGTGTTGACGGTGATGCGACGGTTCAGCGCCCCATCCTTGACCACCTGCCACTTGCCGTCGACCTTGCGGATTTCGACGATCGTGCCGCCATGAGCAGCCATCTCGACGTCCACCTGCTCCTTGCTGAGCGGGTTCATGGTCATCTCGCCTTCGGCCAGTGTCACCAGGCCCGGGAACATCAGGTGCGGATTGGTGTACTCGTGGTTGACCACCAGCAGGCCATGCTCGGACGAACCCTCAAGCGGGATATAGCCGACATAGTCATTGTTGTAGCCGAATTGACGCTCCTGCGCTGCAGCGGTTTGTGCAGTCGGATCGAACTCTGGCGCATCTGGGAAGAGGCCATCGCCCCAACGCAAGAGAATGTTGGCGTCGTAGCCTTCGGCCACGTGGTGCGTCTCGTCGATGCCGGCTTCAATCTCATCGAAGGAGAAGACCGATCCGGTCTCCTGCGCACGCGCCGGACGGGCGCTCAGCAGTGCCAGTGGGCTCACTGTGGCAGCAATAGCGGAGACGGCAAGCGAACCGGCCAGGAAGTTGCGGCGCGAAAAACGCGTGCTGATCAACTCGCCCATGGTCGGATTGGACGAGGTGTTGCGCGGTTCGGCATCAGCCGCCTCAAGCTGCGACGTCTTGAAAATCGGTGTTTGATCATTCATCGGAATTGCCCCTTCAACAGCAACGACCGGCTCCAGCTTGGAACCGTTCCAAACTCTTAGGGCTGCTCTTTGAAGCTTGGATGACAACACCGATGCAACGAGCATCGCAAATCGGTCTTGTCTTGCCATTTTCGTAATGTAATAACATGACGAACGACCGCACGCGAATCTCCCCCAAGGTTTCCTCACCCTGGGCACGGCCCCCTCACCCCACCGCACTGCATGACAAGAACCTTATGAAACTTGCTCTCAGCATCAACCCAGTTTGTTCTGTTATATCATTTGCGACGGTGCCCGCCGCACCCGAACTGAAGAAAAAGCTCGACGTCCTAGCGAGCTTCACCACCGCCGTTTCCCCCGACTAACCACCCCGATGCCCCAGGTCGCCAACCCGGCGCACCCATACCTCAAGGAGAACAAGTTGCAGAGACATCTAGCCTATACGACAGCCCTCGCGCTGATCATGTCAGGCGGCGCCCTCGCCCAGGAACATGCCGATGAGAACGGCGACATCACGCTCTATCGCGTCTTCGTTGGCGACCATGCCGACCCAACTGTCACCGCATTCGACCTCACCGCGCCAGACAACCGCTGGACTTTCGAGACAGCCGGCCAGAACAAGCTTTATGGCGTGGCTAACGGTGCGGCAGTGGCGGCCATCCAGTCAGACGATGATGCCGTTAACTTCTTCACCAGCGGCATTTCCTTGCATGCGCATGGCGATCACTCCGACATTGAAATAACCGAACCGGCTGCAATCGAGCAGACATTGACCGGCCCGAGGCCGTTTCACCTGATCGATCACGATGGCAAGGTGGCCATCAACTTTGACCAAGGCGGCTATGCCGAAATTATCGACGGTCACGAACTGTCGCATGGCGAACTGACGAGCACCCAACTCAAGCAGGCGCTGGCGCACCACGGCTATGTGGCTCCCATTGGCGATCTGTGGGTCACCAGCGTCGCCTCCGACGCACCGGTGGAAGGCGATGCAGCTCCGGGCCGCATCGGCTTGCAGGCAATCAATGCCGATGGCACGCCGGCCGGAGAGGTCGCGACCTGCACAGCCATACACGGCGAAGCCTTCTCCGGCGCTTACCTCGCAACCGGCTGTGACGAAGGCGTCTTGACCGTCACCGATGGCGCAGAGGGTCCAGAGATGGAAATGCTGGAATATCCCGCTGATCTACCTGCCGGTCAGAGCACTGGGACGCTCCTCGGCTCCAGGAGCATGCAGGTTTTCCTCGGCAATTATGGCGACGGCCTGGTCGTAATCGACCCTGTCGATGAGCCTCATTTCCGCTATGTCGAACTGCCGTTCCGTCGGGTGGATTTCGTACTCGATCCCGCGAAAGCCCGGTTCGCCTACGTGCTGACCGAAGACGGTTCACTGCACCAGTTCGATCTGCTCAAAGCCGAGATCACCAACAGCGCCAAGGTGACCGAACCCTATTCCATGGACGGGCACTGGAACGATCCGCGTCCGCGTCTGGCCATGGCAGGCGATGAGATCGTCATGAGCGATCCCAATGCTGGCCTGGTTCGCCGCATTGCGACGGACACTTTGGAAGAAGTCGGCACGATCGATGTCGAGGGCAAGCCGTACAATATTGCCGTCGTCGGCGGCAGCGGGGTCGACCACTAAGCAGCGAGCCATGACTAGGCCGAAACAATCGTCGATGAGAAGCTTAGGCGCTAAGGGCAATTAATCAGCTTTTTTTTGCCATCTGTGCTCGGCCGGTCCGGCCGAGCATTTTTTGCATCCGACTTACAGGGCAATCGTCACTTGATTCCCTCGGGCAAGGAACACCAGCGATAAGAGCTTCAGGCAGCTCGCCGTGAATTGCTCGAGCCCGCTCCTGACCGACCAACGACAAACGACCTGACTACGCCATCAAGCTCGGACGCCTGACCTCCGGTCTGAGCTAGGGCAGTATTTAGCTGTTCGACCAGGGCAGCATTACGCTGGGTCATGTCATCGAGCGTGCCGATTGCTTCGCCCGCTTCTTCAATGGCGACCGCCTGTTCGCTGCTGGCGATGGCGATGCGCTGCATCATGGCGTTGCTGCTCTTCAGCGCCACCTGAATTTCGAGCAAGCTGGCTGTGGCATCGGAGACTAGACGAGTTCCGTTGGTGACCTCGCGGGCACTGGTTTCGATCAACCCCTTGATCTCAGCTGAGGCCTCGGCCGCTGACTGGGCCAGACGGCGCACTTCGATGGCAACGACGGCAAAGCCCTTTCCTGCCTCTCCTGCGCGCGCCGCTTCCACGGAAGCATTGAGGGCGAGAAGGTTGGTCTGGAAGGCTATATCGTCGATCAGCCCGATGACGTTGGAGATTTTCGCGGAAGCCCCGTTAATGCGCTGCATGGCGGAGTTGGCGTCACTCATCACCGAACCGCCCCGCTCCACCATCTGCGCCACCGATTTGGAATTGGCATTGGCATGCTGCGCCTGATTGGCATTTTCCTGCACCGTCCGGGACAGCTGGTGCATGACGGTACTGGTTTTCTCCACCGCCAACGCCTGGCGGGCAGTGCGATCGGCCAGATCGGTGGCGCCGGACAGGATTTCCTCGGTGGCGTATTTGAGCGAATGCGAGGTCAGGCGCAGATCCTCCATGATTTCGGAAAGCCGATCCGCCACGCCGTTTGTGCTGAGCTTGAGGGTAGCAAACGCGCCCTCATAGTCCCCCGTTACGCGCTGCGTGAGATCGGAGGCAGCCACGGCCGCGAGGACCGACGAGGTTTCCGCGAGGCCGCGCTCGATCGTATGAAGCAATTGGTTGATGCTTTCCGCGACATGCACCAGTTCTGCCAGCGCAAAATCACTCGGCAGGCGGTGATCGAAATTGCCGCGCGCAGCGGCATGGGCGAGATTGCTCAACGCGCTTTGAAAACGATCGAACTCACTCTGGCGCCTGTGCTGGTTTGCCAACTCTTCGGCCTTGGCGAGCTGTTCGCCCTGCAACGCCAGGCCATTGGCTCCAAACACTTCCAGCGCACGGGCAATCTGTCCGAGTTCGTTGCTCGCATTGCTCTGCGGCAATGAAATCGAGAAGTCGCCGCCGGCCAATTGCTCCGTAGCGGAGGCCAGGCTTTTTATCGTCCGCGAAAGCCAACGCGCGACAAGAACTGCCAATGCACCACCGATCACGAGCGACGCGGAGCCGACGATAATCACCCATGCTTGCACAGCCGCCGAGTTGGCAGCGGCATATTGCTCGCTGTCAGCCTGGCGTGCGGTGTTGAGGTCGGATGCCGTATCGAAAGCTTGTTCGAGCGAAAGCTCTATACCCGCCAACTCCCCCAAAGAGGCCTGACGTGCGCTGGCGCGTGCAAACACCGACTGCACCTCGCTCGTGAAGACATCGAGGACAGCAAGAACGGAGTCGACGCTGGCCAGATCTTCGGTCTTGAAGAAGGTGGCACGAAGGCTGCCCAGTGCTTGCTGCGACAACTCGGCGGAAGCCATGGCTGCGGCTAGCTCATCATCACCCGGGCTCTTTATCATCTCGGTTACATCGAGACGGAGTTTGAGAAGGTTCTCCATCGCCAAGCCTGCCAGAGCCGCCGCCTTGGCATTGAGATTGGCAGACTGTGATGCCTGCTCGATCATTTTGCTCAAAGCCTGCGTGGCGGCAATGCCGGTATTTTCCAGTTCGCCGAGTTGAGCGGTCAACTCTGTCTCGAGCGCAATCAACGAGGTGGCTTCCACCTCATAGGCGGTGATGACTTCGGCCATGTCGCTGTCAGCACCAACCAGTCCGAGGTCAGCGAGGCTCTGTCTCACCAGGTCCGCTGTGTGTTCCTGCGGATCGGCAGCATAGTTGCGGAGGGCAAGGCGCGTGCTGGTCAGGTTAGCGGTCAGGGCGCGAACGCGCGTGGCGTCTTCCGTCGCAGTACGAAATCCGTCCAATGTGCCAGCGATGGTTTGCACCCCAGCGACTGCCAAAAGCGTGAGGATCACCATCAGGGCAATCATCACCGCAAAAGACACATAGATGCGACCGGCAATCGAAATTTTCGAAATGATCATGGCGTCCCCAAAAGCGCGTTCACATGCGGATAGGGAGACGTTCGTAAACGGACGGTCAACGCAGCTGTCGTCCAATCGTCACAATTCGCCCAAAGGCCTTGCGCCGCTCGGCTCGTCGCTCACTTATGAAATTCTGATGACGTTTCAGCGCCTTGATGCCGAAGGGCTACCCTGAGCCGTGCAATCACTTGTGCCCTGTCGCAGGCTTGTCACATCGGGCCAGTATGGGCGCGCCATGACAACGATATCCCTTCAAGGTCTTGGTAAGACCTTCGGCGACGCTGCCGCCGTTCGCGATGTGTCCTTCGATCTTCCTGCAGGCTCCTTCACCGCGCTACTGGGCCCTTCGGGGTGCGGCAAGACGACCTTGCTGCGGTTGATCGCAGGCTTCGAGCAGCCCAGTGCAGGCACCGTGTCGTTCGATGGTGTGATCCTTGCTGATGCCAAGGGCATGGTTCCGCCCGAACGGCGCAATCTGGGAATCGTCTTTCAATCCTACGCTCTGTGGCCACATATGGATGTTGCCGCCAATGTCGCTTATCCGCTCCGCAGCCGTGGAATGCCCCGCCCCGAGATCGACCAGGCCGTACTCAGGGCGCTGACCATGGTTTCGCTTGGCGACTATGCGGCAAGGGGCGTGGATGGACTCTCCGGCGGCCAGCGCCAGCGCGTCGCCCTGGCGCGCTGTCTGGTCACGGGCACCAATGTAATCCTGCTCGACGAGCCGTTGGCGAATCTCGATGTGCATCTGCGTGCGGCCATGCTCGACGTATTCGCCGATATTCATCGAAAAACCGGCGCGACCATAGTCTTTGTGACCCATGACCAGTCCGAGGCGTTAGCGCTGGCAGATCGCATCGTCGTGCTTGACCGCGGCCAGGTGCAGCAGGTTGGCACACCCCAGCAGATTTATGCCCAACCGGTGAATGCCATGGTCGCAAACTTTGTCGGTCGTGGCAGTCTTGTCAGAGCAACGGTCGAAAACGGCACGGTCATGCTGGGAGGCAGGGTTGTTGCCGCGCGTGGTATCGCCGCGAGGTCCGTCACACTTCTGGTCCGGCCGGAGGCGGTTCGCCTGGTCGACGCCGGTATCGAAGTTTCCGTCCGCCGCACGCGCTATGCCGGCGCCCATTACGAGACGTGGCTGACCCTACCATCAGGCGACACGATCACGGCCGATCTTCCTTGCCGTTTGGAGATCGGCGCCAAGGCTCAAGTAGCAGTGGACGATGCGTGGATCGTTCCTGCCTAGCGCCAGGGCAATATACCCGGCGGCAGGCGCGGAGCCAACCGATCGAGCAGCAATAACAACCCGATGACCACCGCCACTGTGACCACGGCAATGGCCGATGCCTGTGTCGAAAGTCCCGCCTCCTCAAGTGAAAACAGGATGACCCCAAGCGTCTCGTTTCGATTGGACCAGAGCAGGGCCGAAACGGTCAACTCGTTGAAGGCGCTCATGAAGACAAGCAATGCGCCGGCTCCTGCGGCCGGCGCGGCCAATGGCAGGGTAATGGTCAGGAGCCGCCTGAACGGGCCGGCTCCAGCGGCGGCAGCGGCCTCACCCATCGCTTTTGGAATCTGCCCCAGAGCGGCATCGGTCGGTTTCACCGCAAGGGCGGCAAAGCGCATCAGATAGGCTGCGAGGATGATCCATGGCGTGTTGTAGAGGCTGCCGATTAGCGGCAATGGTCGCAGGAACAGCAGGATGCAGGCGATGGCCAGCACAATGCCCGGCAGCGCATAAGGCAGATCGACAAGGCCCTGCAGCGCCTGGCGCGGTCGCATGGGCATGCGCCGCAAGCCCATGGCCAAGGGCACTGCCACAAGCGCCAGGATCAGAGCGGCCAAGCCCGATAAATAGAAGGAATTGAAGAAGGCCCGAATGGTCGACGCCTGGCGAAACAACACCTCGGCATAATTGTCGAGCGTCAGCGTCGCAAGGCTGAGCCGGACACCATAGGCGGGCACCAGCGACGTTGTAACAAGCGCCAGCAGAGGCAAAACCAACGTCGCCCCGATCAGCACCAAGCCGAGTAAGCAGACAGGCCAGCGCCAGGCGCCAAGAGCAAAGCGGGCTGGAAGGCCACGGGAAATGGCAAAGTTGACCTTTCTTTGCCCGAAGGCCTGGACCAGAATACCGGCAATGGCGATGGCAGCAATCATCAACGACAGCATGGCAACTTGCGGCAGCACGCTTGGGCCGTTGCTCGCCAACTGCTGATAGATCAGCGTCGCGAGCGTGAGATAGTTTGCCGGCACGCCCAGCAGCGCTGGGATGCCGAAATTGCCCACGCCTGAGACAAAGGCGAGCGCCGCCGCAGCCACCACATAGGGCCAGAGCAAAGGCAGGATGACAGTCGCCACTACGCGCCACGGGGCCACACCGGCAGCCCGCGCGGCCTCCACATAGTCGCGCGGCAGAGCCGTCAGCCCGGCCCGAAGGGTGATGAAGACGATCGGAGCGTGCTGGATGCCGTAGAGAAGTATGATGCCGCCCCGTCCGAGCAGCGGATTGGGCGTGCCCGGGTCCGGCGCCAGGCCGACGGCTCCCAGTAGCGCGCTCGAAGGGCCGAGCAATTGCATATAGGCTAAAGCCGTGACCTGTGGCGCGATCATCAGCGGCAGCAGCAGGACGAAGCCTTGCAGGCGGCGCAGCGGCATGTCGGTCAGGGCCACGCAAAACGCGAACGGTCCACCGATCGCCAGCGCCATCAGGGCACCAACAAGCGCGGTGTCAACCGTGTTGAAAATGGCGCGTTGCGTCGTGCCGCGCATCAGGCGGGTGATGAACGGCTCAATGTCGAGACCGTCCATCCCGACAAGCGCTGTAACCATCAGCCGCCCCAGCGGTAGCGCTGCCAGCAAACCGACCGCCAGGGTCACCAGAACGGCCGGTGCGATGCGCCCGGCCGTTGCCAGCCGGGCTGCGCTTGTTGTCTCGGAAAGACTCAATTGGGATTACTGGCCGAAGATTTCCGAGAACTTCTCCTTGTTGTCGGCGTCGTTGGCGAGGGCCGCCGCTGCGTCATAGCCAAGCACCTGGATTTCCGAACGATTCGGATAGCCTTCGGGTAGAGCGATGCCATCGCGCGCCGGGATATACCCCTGGCTGGCGGCAAGCTGCTGGCCTTCTTCGGAGAGCAGGAAGTCCACGAAGAGCTTGGCATTGTTATGATTCTGGCCAGAGGCGAGAATGGCCACTGGTTCGGTTACGGCCGAAACACCTTCGGTCGGAAACACAAATTCGACGGGCGCGCCCTTGGCCGCTTCGCGGATCGGCATGTAGTCGACGATCATGCCATAGAGCTTTTCGCCCCCAGACACGGCGGTGAGAATGCCACCATTTCCGCCGGAGGCTTGGGCGCCATTTTCCGCAAGGGCGCTGTAATAGTCCCACCCCCCCGGCAAATTGTCTGTGAGCGTCACGGCGTGGATCATGGCGGCGCCGGAGGTCAACGGACTTGGCATCGCCACCTGGCCTTGGGCTTCCGGCTTGGTCAGATCATCCCAGCTCGTCGGGATCATGGTCGCTGCAGTGTTGTAGACAATGCCGGTAGTGATCAGCTTGGTCGAGAAATAGGCGCCATCTTCGTCATGCAGGCCCTCGGCATAGCCGGTCAGGTCGGCTTCGGGATAATCGAGCAACAGGCCCTCGGCCTTGAGACCTTCCATCGTGACGACGTCGGCGATCAGCAGCACGTCGGCCAATGGCGCGCCGGCTTCCAGCTCTGAGCGGAACTTGGCCATTATCTGCGGCGTGCCATCACGGACCCATTCGACCTCGACGCCGGGGTACTTGGCCATGAAGGCGTCTGCCGTTTGTTGCGCGTCGGTCTGGGGCTGGCTGGTGTAAAGAACCAGCTTGCCCTCCTGAGCGAATACTGGGGTCAGGGTTGTGGCAAGCATTAGGCCAGCTGCGATAAGAGCGCGCATCACGAGGTCTCCGACTTTTCCGCTGCGCCGGATGCACAACGATGGAGTCGGCCTTTAGCCGCGCCACTTAACGATTAGATGACATCGGCCTGGACCAAGCCCCCGCGCATGGGACTTCGTGGGTCGGCTACAGGCAGGGATATCTCGAACAGCGCGCCGCCGCCGGGCGCGTCGCCGACCGTGATCTGGCCACGGTGCCGGGTGACGATGTCCCGGACCAGGTTGAGCCCGAGCCCTGCCCCCTGATCAAGTGGTACGATGCGGTTGAATGGCTCGAAGATGGACTGGCGATGTTCCTCCGCAATTCCGGGTCCACTGTCGGCAACGCGCAGCGAGCCATCCCGCCCGACCCCAACCCGGATCGAGGTCTTGCTGCCTCCGTGAATGACCGCATTCTGGATAAGATTGACAATGGCCCGCGAGAGCGAGGCAGCGTCGCCGGTGACGGTGACGGTTTCCACTTCGGCGTCGAAAGAAATTTCGTCACCCGCCGCAATCGCCAGGGGTGCCATTTCAGCGGTGACCTGAGCTGCCAGATCAACCAGGTTTACAGGCTGAAGAATCGCCAGGTCCGCGTCGAGCCGTTGCAGGTCGAGCAATTGATTGGCCAGGTTGGCCAGCCGCGCCACGTCCAGCGTAAGCCGGCTGCGATGGCTGTCATCGGGCAGGAGTTCGATGCGCGTCTGGAGTATCGCAATGGGTGTACGCAATTCATGGGCCGCATCGGCGAGAAAACGTTGCCGCCGCTCCATGCCGTCGTCGAGGCGCTGCAAGGCGGCGTTGACCGCCCCAACCAGGGAATGGAGCTCCTCGGGTACATGCGCCGATGAAAGGCGGATTCCCCGCTGGTCGACGTCGATCCTGTCGGCCTCGGCCGCCACATGCGCCACGCCCCGCAACTGGCGCGTAACCACCATGGGAATGACCAGGAACGAGACCAGCGTCAAAAGCGAGAGCAAGCCGAGAAAGAGCGAATCGCCAAAGGTCGAAAAGAACGTCTTGTATCGTACCTCCGGGCCACCTCCGGTAATGATCCAGAGTTGTCCGGCATCGCTCTCGTGACGCCGCACTATGGCCGATGGTGCTTCCGTTGGACCGATATCGGCGATGTTGGCAGAGTTCAGGCGAGATAGATCGTCCAGGAGGCCATCGAGGTTTCCGGGCATAGTACCCATCTGCGTCCCATTGCCGTTGATGTCCGTGGCATAAAACCAAAACGAGGGATACTCGGCGACTTTCTCGCTGACCTCCTCGTCCAGCACAAGTTCCAACCCACCCGTCGCATTGCGCTGGATCGATTCGGCGATGTGCTCGATGATGCCATCGTCCAGCCCCTGCTCCCTCCGGAGCAGTTCAACGATCGGTATCGCGGCCACGCTGGTAAAAGCCACCAGCACCAATGCCTGCATTGCAACCATGCGCCAGGTCAGCCTGACTCGCAGGGACGGATAGTTCCACGGCTTCATGTTGCAGCTCGCAATAGGTAGCCAAGGCCCCGAATAGCGTGAATTTCCACCCCCGCTCCGCTCAGCTTGCGCCGCAACCGCGAGATATGAGCATCGAGCGAGTTGGAGGCGATCTCGTCATCATAGCCATAGACCGCCTCTTCCAGTGCGCTTCGTGCCACGGTTCTGCCCGTGCGTCGCACCAGAATTTCCAGTGCCAGCAACTCGCGCCGCGTCAGGTCCAGTGGCTCGTCCGCCACTTCGGCGTGGCGTGCGGTGAGATTAAACCGCAATTGGCCGACTTTGATCGAGCTTTCCCCGATCTGGGCAGGACGGCGCATGACGGCGCGCAGCCGCGCCAGCAGCTCGTCAGTGGAAAATGGCTTCGCCAGATAGTCATCTGCGCCAGTGTCGAGGCCGGCAACCCGATGCTCTGAGGAGCCGAGTGCCGATAGCACTATTATCGGCAGGCCCACTTGCTCCCGCCGCAGGAACGGGATCAGGGACAAACCATCGCCATCCGGCAGCTTGCGATCGAGCAGCACCGCGTCATGCAGGCCGCTGCGGCTGGCTTCCTCGGCAATCTCCAGCGTGGGAGCATGATCCACCACGATATCATGACGAATGAGTGCGGCGGTCAGTGCCGCCGCCATGTCGAACTCGTCTTCGACCAGCAAAATGCGCATCCGGTATTCCTATCCGATTTCTGCACAGTCTAGCGACAGACATTGCGGCTGCATTGCGCACACCGCGCAACGTTCGCGCAATGGAGCAGGATCATTGCTTGGCTCACAGGCCGGTGCTCGGCCATTCCCTGACCCCCATGCGAGGTTACAATGAACCCGTCCGAGAATACCTCCGAAAAAATCATCCTTGCCCCCGACCGGCGCAATGGCAGATGGTTCTGGCCGATCGTCATGCTGACGCTGGCGACCGGTGTCGCGTCCGTGCTGCTGGTCAACCAAATACCCCCCGCCCCGATTGCCGCCACGATCGACGCACCAGCGACGCCGCGTGCCATGCGCCTTCACCCCATTGAGCTCGTGACAGTGCAGCCACAACGCATCGAAGATCTGGTCAAGGTAACGGGCACCATCCACCCGGTCCAGGAAGCGGCCATCGCCGCGCAGGTCGGTGGGCTGGCGGAAACCGTGGCCGTGCGGCCGGGCGACCATGTCGATGCCGGGCAGTTGCTTGTCGAGGTGGGAACCACCGATCTGCAGCTGCAACTCGATCAGCAGCGCAGCACCATGGCGTCGAGCATCGTGCAACTGCGCGCCGCCGAAGCCACGCTGAATCGCACAAGGCAATTGGCCGACAAAGGATTGGCGGCGCAAACCACGCTCGATTCAGCACAAGCGGAAGTCGACAGGCTGACAGCCACCATCGCTACCCAGCAAAGCCAAGTGGCCCTGGCCGAGGCCAATCTGCTGCGGGCTCGGGTAGTGGCGCCATTTGCGGGCACGGTTGCTTCTCGCGACATCGAGCCCGGGCAGATCGTGAGCCCCGGCACCACCATGCTATCGATCGTCGATCTGTCCACGGTTCGCGTCGAAGTTGTCGCTGCGCTCAAGGATTCGGCGCGCATCGTCGCCGGAAAATCTGTTCGCCTCGCGGTGCAGGGCATGCCCGGTCAGCAGTTCACCGGCGTCGTAGATCGCGTGAGCCCCGTCGCAGAGGCAGGAACGCGGTCGATCAAGGTTTATCTCAACCTGGATAACGCTGAAGGCGTGTTGCGCGGCGGCATGTTCGTCACTGGCGAGATCGTCGTGCAACAAGACGATGACGTGATCGCCGTACCGGCAAATGCAATACACACCCGCGACGACGCGACCTATGTGCTCGCCATCGTCGACGACGTCGTTCATGAGCGCCCGATTGAAACCGGCACCAACTGGCCCACAACGGCACTTGTCGAGGCACGGTCTGGAGTAGCGGCAGGCGATGTCATCGTCGGCGCGAGCCTCTCGGGCCTTGTCGATGGCTCAGCCGTCATCATCGAAGGGAACTGAGCCATGTTCCTCACTTCCATCAGCGTCCGCCACCCGGTCTTTGCCACTATGATCATGCTGGCAATCATGGTGTTCGGCGTATCGGCCTATCGCAGCCTGCCCATCGAACAATATCCCGATGTGGACTTTCCCATCGTCGCGGTGTTGACCCCTTATACCGGCGCTTCCCCGGAAGCGGTCGAAACCGAGATCACCCAGCCGATCGAGGATGCCGTCAATACCGTGAGCGGCATCGAAGCGGTCACCTCCACCTCCAGCGCCGGCCATTCGACAATAGTGTTGGAGTTCACCCTCGAAACCGACGCGGCCACCGCCGCGCAGGATGTGCGGGACCGGCTGGCCGCGATTCTTGACCAATTGCCGGACGCCGCCGATACGAGCCAGGTGCTGCGCTTCGATCCTATCGCCAGCCCCATGCTCTCCCTGGCCCTCAGCAGCCCGACCCAGTCGGTGCTGGAGCTGACAACGCTTGCTAACGATATCGTCACCCCTGCCCTCACTGCCATTTCCGGCGTGGGCAGCGCCAACGTGGTCGGCGGTCTCGACAACCAGGTCAATATTGCCGTTGATCCGGACCGGCTCAATGCTTTCGGCATCGGCATAGGGGACGTCATCTCGGCCCTCCAGCAGGACAACCAGACAATGCCCAGCGGCTCCATCGTCGAAGGCATGCTTGTGCAGACCGTCCAGATCAACACCGAGGTGCCTTCTGTCCAGGGTTTTAACGACATCATCGTCGCCAGCAATGGCGGCGAGACCATTACCATCGCCGACGTCGCAACCGTCACTCAAGGCCCTTCCGATACCGAAGGCCTGGCGTTCCGCGATGGCGAACAGGCCCTGGCCATCGACGTGATCAAGATAGAGGGCGGCAACACCGTCGCCATCGCCCATGCCGTTGAAGAGGCGGTTGCCGAGTTGAACGACAATGGCAGCCTGCCCGAAGACGTGGTTATCGACGTGCTGCAGAATTCGGCCGAGCCGATCGAGCAGAATTTCGAGACCGTTCAGGCCACCCTGATCGAGGGTGCGGTGCTCGCCGTCGTCATCGTCTTCCTGTTCCTCAACTCCTGGCGATCGACCATCATCACCGGGCTCACCCTGCCCATCTCGATCATCGGCACCCTGACCGTGGTGAGCCTGCTCGGCTTCACGCTCAACATGATGACCATGCTGGCGCTGACCCTGTCGGTCGGCATTCTGATCGACGACGCCATCGTGGTGCGCGAGAATATTACCCGCCACCTGCACATGGGAAAATCCCATATCCAAGCGGCGCTCGATGGCACCAAGGAGATCGGGCTGGCGGTGCTGGCCACTACGCTGTCAATCGTTGCGGTGTTCCTACCGCTCGCCTTTATGGACGGGATCGTTGGGCGCTTTTTCCTGCAGTTCGGCGTCACGGTCTCGGTGGCCGTGCTGATTTCGCTGTTCGTCAGCTTCACGCTCGATCCGATGCTCTCCAGCGTCTGGTACGACCCTGACTCCCAGCCCGATGCGAAGCGTGGACCCATAGGCCGGCTGGTTGGCCTCTTCGATGCCGGCTTCGAAAAGCTCGCCCATCTCTATCGCGGCGTGCTGCGCTGGTCGCTTCGGCACCGGATCATCACCATGCTGGTGGCATTGATGTCCTTCGGCAGCAGCTTCCTGTTGTACCCCATGGTGGGTGTGGAATTCATACCCCCTGCTGACAACAGCCAGATCCAGATCGATCTCGAAACCCCCGCTGGCTCCTCCACCGATTACACCGCGGTCAAGGCTCATCAGGTGGAAGCGCTGTTGGCGGCGATGCCCGAAGTTGAAAGCACCTATACCAGCGTCAATGCCGGCACCGCCTCCAGCGAGAACCGCGCCGGCATCGCCGTCTCCCTGGTCGATCCCGGCGAACGCAGCAGCTCATCGCTGGAGATGACGGCTCCTATCCGCGAGGCGCTGCGCTCAATTCCCGGCGCCACCTTCGTGGTGACCGCCGGTGGCGGTCTCGGGGGTGGCGAAAGCCCCATCGAGGTCAAGCTTCTGGGGGAAAACCTCGATGGCCTGGCTTCGGCCGCGGCGCAGCTGAACGAGGCCATGCTGGCCATTCCCGGCATTGTCGATGTGGAGCTGAGCTTGCAGCAGGCCCAACCCATGCTCGACATCATAATGGACCGGCAGGCCGCGAGCGATTTGGGTATCGGCGTGCAAGAAACCGGTTCGGCCCTGCGCGCCATGCTGGGCGGCGAAACAGCGTCGGAATGGACCAATGAAGCGGGCGATCAGCTCGATGTCGTCGTGCGTCTGCCAGAAGAACTGCGGCAGAGTGCCGACGTGATCGGCAGCCTGCCCATTGCCCAAAGCCAGACCGAAACTCCGGTCGCCATCCGGCTCGACCAGATCGCCGAGGTCCGGCCCACCCTCGGCCCCAGCGAGATCCACCGCGAGAACCTCACTCGCCAGGTCACCATCAGTGCCAATATCGAGGGCGCCGTGTTGGGCGATGTTACCACCCAGATCGAGGCCGCCGTCGCCGCTCTCGATCTGCCCGCCGGCGTCAGCATCGCCCAGGGCGGCGATGGCGAGATGCTGGCCGATACGGTCGGCAGCATGGTCTCGGCACTGCTGCTCGCAGTGATCTTCATCTACCTGGTTTTGGCCAGCCAGTTCGGCAGCTTCCTGCAGCCCCTGGCGATCATGATGGCCCTGCCGCTATCGCTGGTCGGGGTGATGTTGGGCCTGATGGTGGGCGGTTCGACGCTGAACATGTATTCCATGATCGGCTTCGTCATGCTGATGGGCCTCGTGGTCAAGAACGCCATCCTGCTTGTCGACAACGCCAATCAGCACCGTCGCGACGGCGCAAGCCTGGTCGACGCTCTGATCGAGGCCGGCGGCACGCGCTTCCGCCCCATCGTCATGACCACGCTGGCAATGATCTTCGGCATGATGCCGCTGGCTCTCGCCATTCACGAGGGGAGCGACCAGAGCGCACCGATGGCGCATGCGGTGATCGGCGGGCTTATCAGCTCGACGCTGCTGACGCTGGTCGTGGTGCCGGTCATGCTGACCTATGTCGATGCGTTCTCGCGCTTCGTCGGTCGCTTCCTGCCGCGCTCCCCCGACCACCAGGAAACCCAGCTGCACCCGTGCAGCCAGTCGTCTGACGTTGCACCTCCACGGCGTCAAACAGCACTACACCCCGCTTCAAGCGGGGTGTAGTCGCTCCAGTCTTTGCTTCAAATGAAGTCCTGCCGCATCGGCGTGAAGACGTCGACCAGCCGTCCCGCTTCGAGCGCCACGACGCCATGTTCGAGCCCGCTCGGCACGATGAAGCTGCCGCCCTGGCCGACAATCTCGGTCTTGCCGGCGATGGTTACCTCGAAGGAGCCTTCGGCCACATAGCTGACCTGGATATGCGGATGGCTGTGCAGCGCGCCGACCGCGCCCTTGTCGAAGCCGAACTCGACCTGCATCAACTCCGGCGTATGGATCAGCACCCGGCGGCGATTGCCCGGCGCCAGTTCGGTCCACTCACTCGCGCCTGGTTGCGCAAAAACCTGTTGTTCGCTCATTTCATTACCTCGCGAGCCAGCCGCCATCCACCGGAATGACAGCACCGTGCATGTAGTTGGATGCCTTGGAGAGCAGGAACACTGCCGCGTCGCCAATGTCTGATGGTGCGCCCCAGCGTCCTGCCGGGATGCGCCCAAGAATTGCGGTGGACCGATCCGGGTCGGCGCGCAATGCTTCGGTATTGTTGGTCTCGATATAGCCCGGGGCGATGGCGTTGACGTTGATGGACTTGGCCGCCCATTCATTGGCCAACAGCCGGGTAATTCCCAGAACGCCGCTCTTGGACGCCGTGTAGCTCGCCACGCGAATGCCGCCCTGAAAACTGAGCATCGAAGCGATGTTGACGATCTGCGCCGGACGCTGCGCCTGCAGGGCCTTCCGACCCATCGACTGGCACAAGAAGAACATCGACTTGAGATTGACGTCCATGACGCTGTCCCAATCGTCTTCGCTGAAATCCACTGCGTCGACGCGCTTGATAATGCCGGCATTGTTCACCAGCCCATCGATCGGCCCATGGTCATCCCAGGCGGCATCGAACATCACCTGGGCTTCAGCGGTGGAGCCAAGATCGGCCTGAACCGGGATAAACTCGGCCCCGATCTCCAGCAAAAGCGCCGCTGTCTCCTCCATGCTCGATCGGCCCACGCCGATCACCTTGGCGCCCGCGCGCGCGACGGACAGGGCAATGCCCTGCCCGATCCCGGTGTTTGCGCCGGTGACCATGATGGTTTTACCGGCAAGGCTGAAGGCAGAGAGATCCATCACCGCAGATCTTCCATCGCCACCTTGTCGGCGTCGGTATAGTCGACATTGTCACCGGCCATGGCCCAGATGAATGTATAGGCGCCCGTCCCTGCTCCCGAATGGATAGACCATGGCGGAGAGATCACCGCCTGCTCATTGCGGACGATCAAATGGCGCGTTTCTTCTGGCTCACCCATCAAATGGACAACAAAGGCATCGGGCTTTAAATCGAAGTAGAGATAGGCCTCCATGCGCCGGTCATGCACATGGGCCGGCATGGTGTTCCACACCGATCCAGGCGCAAAGCTCGTCAGGCCCACGACAAGCTGGCAGGTCTGAACGCTATCGGCATTGACGAACTGGAAGATGGAACGCTCATTGGCCGTTTCGGCGCTACCAAGGTCGAGCCGCTTGGCGTCGCTCTGGCGGATCAGCTTGGTCGGATAGCTGGTGTGGGCAGGCGCGCTCAACAAATAGAATTTCGCCGGCTCGTTGCCAGCCGCGGACGAGAAAGTCACGTGCTCGTTGCCCTTGCCGATATAGAGCATATCGCGCGGGGCCAGCGGGAAGTCAGTGCCGTCCACCGAGATCGTGCCGGCTCCGCCAACATTGACGGCGATCAGTTCGCGCCGGTCAAGGAAGTTCACGGTCCCGGTCGGCTCGATACCGTCGAGGTCGAGCGGCTTGTCCCCCGGCATCGCGCCGCCGACGGCCATGCGGTCATAATGGGTATAGGTCCAGTTGACGCCCCCGAGCGTGAACAACTCCTCGATCAGGAAATGCTCGCGCAGTTCATCGGTGTTCATCGTTCCGGCGCTGACTGGATCGATGGCGAAGCGGATTTCGAAGTCGGTGCTCATGGCTGGTCCTAATTGGTCGGGTTTTCGTGACGCAGGCGGGTGCGATAACGCTCCTGGCTGAGTGAGAGATGATGGCGCATGGCCTCGCGGGCCCCCTCTGGGTCCTGCGCCGAGATGGCTTGCAGGATTTTGAGATGCTCGCGCTGCAGGCCCACTTGATATTCATAGGTCAGAACATTTTCCGTACCCCATGGCGATGCCACGTCGCACGGAATGGTCCGGCTGCCCAGCCCATCGAGCACATCAATATAGAACGGGTTGTTCGTTGCTGCTGCGATGGCGCGGTGAAAGGCAAAGTCGGTTTTGCCCGTCGGCGTACCGAGCTTCAGCAGCCGGTCGAACTCGTTCCATGCTTCCTGGATAGCCGCTTCCTGACTGGCGCTGCGCCGCATGGCGGCTAGGCCCGCGGATTCGATTTCGATGCCCATGCGGACTTCGAGCACGTTGAGGGCAACGGAAATCTTGTTCGAGTTTTCGAGGCCGATGGCGTTGAACGGATTGGCCGGGCGAGCGGTGACGAACACCCCTGCCCCCTGGCGTGACTGCACCATGCCGTCCGCCGCCAATGCGGCGATGGCTTCGCGCACCACGGTGCGACTGACACCGAAGATCACGGTCATCTGGCTTTCCGTCGGCAGCTTGCCCCCTGCCCTGTACTCCCCGGCATTGATGCGCTGACGCAGCGTATCGATGACCAGGTCGGCAAGCTTGGGCCGGCGCACGGATGGGGTGCTTTCGACGATGCTCATCACCTTATCCCCTGAACAATGCCGGCAACCAAAGCGACAGAGCCGGAATGTAGGTGACCAGACCCAGCACCACGATGCCGGCCAGATAGAAGGGCCAGACGGATTTCATGGCTTCCATGACGCTGATCTTGCCGACGGCGGCGGCCACGAACTGCACCGGCCCGAGCGGCGGCGTATTCAGTCCGATGCCCAGGTTCAGGATCATGATGACCCCGAAATGTACCGGATCGACTCCAAACGCCTTCACCATCGGCAGGAAGATGGGCGTGGTGATGATGATTAGCGGCCCCATATCCATGAACGTGCCAAGCAGCAGCAGCGCGATGTTGATCATCAGCAGCACCAGCAGCGGGTCCGAGGAGATCGTGGCCATGCCGGCAGTCAGGAGGGTTGCAACCTTGAGATAGGCCATCAGCCAGGCAAATGATGCGGCGGCTCCAATGATGAACAGCACCATGGCCGTGGTCCGCACCGCGCCGAGCACAGCGTGCACGAACTCGCCCCAGTCGAGCGAACGGTAGATCAGCAGCGTCACCAGCAACGCGTAGATCACCGCAATGCAGGAGCTTTCGGTAGCGGTAAAGATGCCCGAACGAACGCCACCGAAGATGATGGCGATCAGCATCAGGCCGGGAATGGAAACAAGGAAAAAATACCCCGCCTTGCGAAAGCCCGGAAAGGCCTCCGTGGGATAGCCGCGTTTGACGGCTACAATATAGGCCGTGACGCTGAGCGCGGCAGCCAGCAGCAGCCCGGGAATGATTCCTGCCGTAAACAGATCGGCGATGGAGATATTGCCGCCACCCGACAGCGAATAAATGATCATGTTGTGGCTGGGCGGCAGCAACAGGGCGATCAGGGCCGCCATGGACGTGACGTTGACGGCATAGTCGGCGCCGTATCCACGCTGCTTCATCTGCGGGATCATGATGCCGCCGACGGCTGCCGCTTCTGCCACGGCGGAGCCCGAAATGCCGCCAAACAGCGTCGAAGCCGCAATATTGACCTGCCCCAATCCGCCTCGGACGTGACCGATCAGCGAGCCCGCGAACGAGATGATGCGCGCCGCAATACCGCCGCGCATCATCAGGTCGCCCGCAAAGATGAAGAAGGGAATAGCCAGCAGGCTGAACGCCGACACGCCGGAGTTCAATTGTTGGAACACCACGATAGCGGGCCGGCCCAGAAAAACGATGGTCGCGAGGCTGGCGATGCCCAGGCAGTATGCGATGGGGGTGCCGATCACCATAAGGACGGTGAAGACGCCAAAGAGGATCCAGTATTCCATAAACTCAGGCCTCGGTGATTGTTGGGTCGGCAGCGATGTCGTCGACCGGTTCACCGGCAAGGCGCAGCAACAAGCGCTCAAGCGAGAACAGGCACATCAGCACGCCCGAAACCACGACAGGAAAATAGGTGAAGCTTGTGGGCAGCCCCAGCACGGGGATACGCGTGGACCAATAGCGGATGGCCAGTTCACCACCAAAATACACCATGCCGCTGGCAAAGCCGAACACGCAGATGTCGCTGATGGCGCGCAGCCAGGGCTTGGCACCGGGCGGCAGGACATAGAGCAGCACGTCGAACCCCATGTGGAAGTTCTCGCGCACGCCAACTGCCGCACCCAGGAAAATGAACCAGGTCATGATCATTATTGAGCCAGCCTCGGTCCAGGCGGGCGAGGCATTGATCACGAACCGCATGAACACCTGATAGGCGACAACGGCAGTCATGGAGACCAGACCGATCCCGGCTAGCCAAAGTGCGACATTCGAAATCCGCCCCAGCACGCGGCTGATCGGTAGGAGCCAGGTTGTCATGGTGCGTTCCAACAAAGAGCCGTTTTTGACGGCGTTGCTATCGGCCAAATCGTGGCGCGAACTGCTGTTCCGTGACCTCATGGCGACAAGAGCGCCATGAGGCCAATTCGGGATCGAATGGCGGGCGCCCAAAACGCCCGCCGCTTTGCAATTAGCCTTCGGTAGCCTGGATGCGGGCAACAAGATCCTGCAGGGCTGGATCCGTGACGTACTTCTCGTACACCGGCTTCATCGCCTCGATGAAGGGGGCCTTGTCGACGGTATTGATCTCCGCACCAAGGGCTTCCACAGCGGCCTTGGATTCAACTTCCTTGGCAGCCCAGAGCTCGCGCTGCTTGGCAACGGATTCCTTGGCAGCTTCACGGAACAGTGCCTGATCTTCAGGAGTAAGTCCGTCCCACACAATCTTGGAGATCACCAGAACTTCGGGCACCATCAGGTGCTCGTCCAGCGAATAGTACTTCGCCACTTCCGCATGACCGGCAGTGTCATAGCTCGGGTAGTTGTTTTCAGCGCCGTCGATAACGCCGGTCTGAATGCCCGAATAGACTTCGCCGTAGGGCATGGGCGTCGCGTTGCCGCCAAATGCCGCCACCATATCCACGAAAATGTCGGACTGCATCACGCGCATCTTCATACCAGCCATATCGGCGGGCGTGGTGATCGGCTTTTCGCTGTTGTAGAACGAGCGTGCGCCGCCATCATAGTACGCCAGTGCCACGACATCGACCTTGTCGAACGCGGCTAGGATTTCTTCGCCGATCGGACCATCCAGCACATTGTGGAAGTGCTCGGCCGAACGGAAGATGTAAGGCAACTGGGTAACGGTGGCTTCTGGCACCTGGGTGCCGAACGCACCGATGGAAATGCGGTTCAGGTCGATCACGCCGAACTGCGTCTGTTCGATCGTGTCCTTTTCCTCGCCCAGCTGGGCAGAGTGGAACACTTCGACCGAGTAACGGCCATCGGTCTTTTCGCTCAGCAATTCACCGAAATGCTTTACGGCTTCAACAGTCGGGTAGCCATCCGGATGCGTATCGGACGAGCGCAGCACTGTCTGGGCGCTGGCCGTCGAGAGCATCAGGGATGTAGCGACGAGCGCCGTCGCAGCCAGTTTAGGCAGATGAAACATAAGGAGTCCTCCCAATATCGTCCGCACTGTTCATCCTCCACGACGAACAATACCCCGCGCTGACAAGCAACATCAGCAAGGCCGCGCTCACGCGCTTTCGGGACAGTGAGGGAACCTAAAAAGACGAGTACATGAAGTCAACATACAAACTCGCAAACTCATATGATAAGTTTCGAGGATATTGCTGCGGCTAAAAGCGCAGGAATTTCGCGGTGTCTGGATCAATAGGAACACCCTCGCGGTCCCGCCGATCCATCTCCTCCCATTCGCGATCCCCAGGCGCCATCACACGGCCATCTGTGCGTATCTGTGCGCCGCGCAACGCTGTCAGATAGCTCTGAATGGCGAGACCGAACAGCGGAGCGCCGACGAATTTGCCCGGGTCGATTACCATCACAAAGTGCCCCATGTTCCTGGGATACTTGATATTATCGCCCCCATACATGGGAATGAAATCCGGATCGAGCGTGGTCCCGGTGAGAAGCGCAGAGAACAGCGTCGCCACTCCGGCAAGCCCCGCGCCCTTGTAGCCGTATTCTTCACCGCCCAGCGGCAGCAGCATTTCGACCTTGTGCGGGTCCGTCGTCGGCTCTCCCTTGGCATCGGCCGCAACGCCCTGCGGCAGCGCGCTCTCCAGGGATCGATGCAGAAGCACCCGGTTCATGGGAATGGAGGATGTTGCCATGTCCAGCAGCCAGGGACGTCTATCGGGTACCGGTGCGGCAAAGGCCAGCGGGTTGGTGCCATGGAATCGCTGCGCACCCTCGAACAGCGTCACCATCGCATCGGTGTTGGTGGTCGCGAAGGTGATGAACCCCTGCTCGGCTCCCGCCACGGCATAGGCTCCAGCCGCGCCCAGATGGGATGAGTGTTCGACCCCCACGCCGGCGATCCCCGTCTCGCGGGCGATTTCAATGCCGGTCTCGACAGCCGCATAGGCGGCATAGTGCCCAAGACCATCATTGCCGTCGATCATCGCGCTCGCTGCAGCCGTGCGGCGAACCTGAAGCTTGGGGTTCCGGTTGAGGCGGCCACCGCCGAGCATATTGCAATAATGCTCGGTAAGCCGCACGCCATGACTATCAACACCCACGCGCGAAGCATGCATCATGGCCCGCACCGCGGCCTCTGCCGACGCTGTACTCGCCCCGGCAGCCGTCAACGCCGCCAAGGCACGGCTTGAGAGTTCATCCTTCGGAACAGCTATCTGCTTGTCATTGTGCATGGTTCTTCGCGCTCCTGGTGGAATCCGGCCGGCAAGGATCACCTTGGTATATCCAATAGGCAAGGGGCCAGCGTTAACTCCAGGCCCCACCCTCGTCCAAGCAGTCCAGGTCTGGCGCTTATGTGACTGATTCTGTTATCAATTTGTCATGTAACTTATCGGCCGCGCGTGAAACCATCGATGACCCGCAGCATTATCTATCCGGCAACTGCAAGGAGAACAAAAATGCTGATGATCATGATCCCAGTGTGCATTCTGGTGGCGAGCCTCGCAGGTGCCGGCCTTATAGCGAGTGCACAAACCGCCCATGACGAGGCGGATGAAATGTTCCCGGCTAATCCGACAGAGGCAAACTGACCGCCTCTGCCAAAGGGAGCTGAATGGTTACGCTCAACCCACCGATCTGCGCCCGGCTGAAGTGCATCTGTCCCATGTTTATCTCAACGATCTCGCTGGCTATGGCGAGGCCGAGTCCACTTCCAGGGCGCGCTTCGTCCAACCGCCGCCCCCTGATCCCCAGTTGCTCCAATTGGTGCTCTGGAACACCCGGTCCGTCATCGCTGATTTCGAGCCTTGCGACGCCCCCTGCCCGCGTTGCGCGGATCACGACGCGAGTAGCGGCCCATTTGGCAGCGTTTTCCAGAGTCACGCCGACCAGTTCCATCAGGTCCTGACGGTCCACATCGACCCAGCAATCATCCTGCAGTTCCGCCACCCAGTGCAGCGCCTCGCCTCGCCCGGTCTTCTTGAGGACAGTCACCGTGCGCAGCACAGCGCTGTCCAGCGATGAGCGGGCAGTATGGGCAACAGTGCGCATGCGCAGGGAAGACAGGCGCATCTGATAGTCCACCCGCTCCGACATCTCGAAGGCAAGGTCCTGGATCAAGGCGGCGTCTTCCTCATTGCCCTTCTCGCGCAAACGCTCGGCTATGCCATAGAGAGCGGCCAATGGAGTCTTCAGCCCGTGCGCAAGGTCCGACGCGCGGCTTCGTGCCCTCTCCATGGTGGCATCACGCACGCTGAGCAGCTGGTTTACCTCCTCGATCAGTGGCCCCAGTTCCGCCGGAAACTTGCCTTGCAGGCGCGCATGCGTGCCGCGGCGCACGTTTTCAATCGCCAATTGCACACGTTTGATCGGCGCCAGCCCAAACCTGAGCAGCACCCAGGCGGCAACGAGAATGACCGCACCCAACAAAAGCAGGAGCTTGCTGGCGTCTGCGGTAAAACTGGTGATGATCGCATGCGTGGGGTCGTGCTCTTCGCCAGCAGTCGCCAGAAACGAGCGCACGCCCTGCTCGCCCTCCACGTCAAGCTTGCGGGTCATCAGCACGAGATGCCGCCCATCGGGCAACTCCACATGGCTCATCCCCTCCTGGGCCGGTTCAATGGCAAGCACGACATCCCACAGCGAGCGAGACCGCGTGATTTCCCCATTGTCGAGCGCCTGAATCTGCCAGTAGCGTCCCCCTAGGGGCGTAGCATAACGAGGATCAGGCAGTGGCGCGCTCAGCGCCGGCACGGCCTCCTCGGGTTCGATGCTGGCCGCCAAGCGGGTCAGCGCCGCCGAAAGATTGTCCCGAGTGCCCTGCTCGACATTGATCGTGAACAGGTACTGCAGCACGAACGCTGCCCCGACCAACGACAGGACCACCCACACCGTGGCCAGGCCCATCAGCCGCCAGCGCAGCGATTGCAGGATCAAAATCCATCACCGAGCGTGTAGCCAAATCCGCGACGGGTCTTGATTACGTCCTTGCCGAGCCGCTTTCGAACACGTCCCACCAGAACTTCGACGGCGTTGGAATCCCGCTCGTAATCCTGGCTATAGATGTGCTCAGTGATTTCAAGCTGGGAAACAACGCGCCCCCGGTGGTGCACCATATACGCGATGAGCTTGAACTCCTGCGGCGTCAGCTCGATCGGCAGGCCATCGGCGCTAACCTGCATCGTGCGCATGTCCAGCTGATAAGGTCCGAACATGATGCGGGAAGAGGCGTGCCCGCTTGCCCTACGTACCAGCGCCCGCAAGCGTGCGATGATCTCAAGCACGTGGAATGGCTTTACGACGTAATCGTCGGCCCCAGCTTCGATACCATCAACGCGCTCTTCCCACTGCCCTCGAGCCGTCAGGATCAGGACCGGCACCGTCCGTCCAGCACTGCGCCAGCGCTTGAGTATGGTCAGCCCATCCATCTGCGGCAGGCCGAGATCCAACACCACCGCGTCGAAATTCTCGCTGTCACCGCGGTACCAGGCGGATTCGCCGTCACGCTCCCGATCGACGGCGAAGCCAGCCTTGCTCAGCGCGGAGACCAGCGTTTCGGCAATCCGGTCATCGTCCTCAGCCACCAGGATCCGCATCAACCACCCCCGACCCGTCGGCCGGTCCGGGCATAATAGTATTCGGTGCTGACACGCCCGCTGTCGGATAGAACCTTCACTGCATAGAGCAGGAAGCCGTTAGCCGTCATCAATTGGGCATCGATCATCTCGCCAGCGGCGCGGGTATTAAGCTCATCCACGATGGTCGTGAGCGGCACGGCTCGCCCCGCTTGCACGGCGCCCAGGGCAGTCTCCTCGGATCTGCCGGCAGGTGTGGCGATCCCCGGTCTTGCCGGGTCGATAGCACGGGAAGCGGACCTGCCACTGTTCGACTGCGCATTGGGGGCGGCGCTGTCAGCTGCGCCGCCATTGCCGTTGTCATTGCCACTCTGGCCGGCATTGCCGTCAGCATTTTGGCCCGAATTGCCATTGCCGCTATTACCGGAGCTACTGTTCCCACCAGAATTTCCGCTCTCAGCAGAATTCCCGCTCCCACCAGAACTCCCGTTCCCACCAGAATTCCCGCTCCCACCAGAATTCCCGTTCCCACCAGAATTGCCATTCCCAGACGCACCGGAATTGCCGCTCCCGCTCCCACCCGAATTTCCGCTTCCACTACCGCTGGAATTGCCACTATCGCTGGCGTTGGAACTGCTGTTCCCGTTGCCATTGCCGCCACCATTCCCGTCGGAGTTGCCATTCCCCTGCGCAGCAACAGGCGAGGCGAAGCATAGGCTCGCCGCGATGAAACCAACGATGAACAGGCGCCAGGACATTGCGTCTTGTACTGCCATCCAGCTGACAATTCACTGACAAATTACCTCACGCGGCCGTCAGTGGCGAGGTGCTACACCATAGGCGTTGACGTTCAAATTCCCATGCGGGTTTCGTCGCGTCAGCAAATGTCGTCCGGGCAGCCGGCATCAGTAGCAACCCGCCCCCCGCGTTTCTGATGCCGGCTGACTGGCCCCGCTCCCCATAGCTGCTAATGTGCACGCATCGATTCAACCGATCCGAGTGCCATGCAGCCTTCCCGCGATATTTCCCGTCTCATCGAAATCATGGCGGCGCTGCGCAATCCTGACGGCGGCTGCCCGTGGGATTTGGAACAGGATTTTTCCAGCATCCGGCATTATACGATCGAAGAGGCCTATGAGGTTTCCGACGCCATAGAGCGCCAGGACTGGGCCGATCTGCGCGAAGAACTGGGCGATCTGCTGTTCCAGCCGATCTTTCACGCGCAGATGGCCAGTGAGGCCGGCTATTTCGACATCGGCGACGTGATCTATTCCATCACCGAAAAACTGATCCGCCGCCACCCTCACGTCTTCGGCGAGGAAGCGGCCGCCAGTGCCGCACTCGCAAAAGGCCAGTGGGAAGCAATCAAGGTCGAAGAACGGACGGCAAAAGCCGCTCGCAAGGGCAACGAAACCCCTTCCCTGCTGGACGATGTTCCCAACGCGCTCCCTGCACTCGTGCGCGCCGAAAAGCTGACCAAGCGCGCCGCCAAGGTTGGTTTTGATTGGCCGGACCTTGCGTCGGTCAAGGCCAAGGTGGATGAGGAACTCGCCGAGGTCATGGAAGCTCAGGCTACCGGCAACACATCTGCCGTCCACGAAGAAATTGGCGATCTGCTATTTGCTGTAGCCAACCTCGCCCGTAAGGCTGGCGTCGATCCCGAGGCAGCCCTGCGCGACGCCAACTTCAAGTTCACGCGCCGCTTCCACCACGTCGAGGCCCGCTGCCGCGAAGACGGTATCGAACCCGCAAACGCCGGGCTCGATCGTCTGGATGGCTACTGGAACGAGATCAGGGCCGCGGACAAAGCCTAAACGTCAGGGCTTTCGATCCGGCCATTGAACCGCTCGATGAACGCAGCCCTATGCCGGGGTTCCACCCGAACCACAAAGCCCGAACCCGTCTCCGTCGGTTCATCACGCGAGATGATCTCGGCGTGCGAATGCAGCCAGCCGATATCCGCTCCCGCCGTGTGCGGCACATGCACATGGTAGGTGCGGCTGTTCTCGCCCAGCGCGGTTTCGATGGCTAGCTTAAGCTCGTCGATGCCCTGACCGGTTACCGCAGAGACCGGAACCACGCTGGCGACCTTGCTCGATGGCGTAATGCCCGCCAGCAACTCGTCAATCGGCAAGTCGCCCTGCCCCAGCAGATCGATCTTGTTCCACACTTCGATGATCGGCGTCGTCTCGGGCGACACACCCAGATCGCCCAGAACCTTCAGCACATCTTGTGCCTGCGCCAGATGATCGACACTGGAAATGTCACGAGCGTGCAGAATCACGTCGGCATCGAGCACCTCTTCCAGCGTGGCGCGGAATGCCGCAACCAGATCGGTCGGCAGATCGGCCACGAATCCCACGGTGTCGCTCAGCATGATCTCGCGCCCATGCGGCAGTTCGAGCTTGCGCACCGTCGTATCGAGCGTCGCAAACAGCAGGTCCTTGGCGAACACTTCCGAATGCGTGAGGGCATTGAACAGGGTCGATTTACCCGCATTGGTGTAGCCCACCAGCGCCACGATCGGCGTGCCGATACGCTGCGCGCGCTGTTGGACACGGGTCTTCTTGACCTTATCCAACCGATCTTCGAGCAGCACGATACGGTCCATGATCTGGCGGCGGTCACTTTCGATCTGGGTTTCGCCCGGACCGCCCATGAAGCCGCTGCCACCACTACCGCGCTGTCTTTCGAGGTGGGTCCAGGAGCGGACCAGCCGCCCCTTCTGGTAATTGAGATGTGCAAGCTCGACCTGCAGCACACCTTCACGGGTCGCCGCCCGATCGCCGAAAATCTCGAGGATCAGTCCCGTGCGGTCCAATACCTTGGCATGGGTTTCCTTTTCGAGATTGCGCTGCTGGATGGCCGTCAATTGCGCATCGACCAACAGCAGATCGATCTTGTGTTCCTTGACCTTGCCCGCCAGCGTCTCGGTGTGGCCGCCGCCGATGAACGTAGCTGGCTTGATCTCGCGAACCTTGACCACTTCGGAGAAAACGATGTCCAGCTCGATAGCACCAGCCAGGCCTTCGAATTCGGCTAGGCGCGCGTCAAGCGAATGCTGCGAAGTGCTGCCACGCACGTCTGGAACGACGAGGCCCACACGGAAAGGCTGATAGCGCTGATCAACAAACCCCTGCGGGCCACCCTTGCGGACGGCCTCTTCGTCGTCGCCAAATTCGGTCATCTATGTGTCAGTCGCTGTCTTGGTTCTGCTCGGGATCGAACAACTGGATTGGCGCGCCCGGCATGATGGTTGAAATGGCGTGCTTGTAAACCAGTTGCGACTGGGCGTCCCGACGTAACAGAAGACAGAAATTGTCGAACCAGGTGATCACGCCCTGCAGTTTGACGCCGTTCACCAGGAAAATCGTAACGGGCACTTTCTGCTTGCGAACGTGGTTGAGGAAGGAATCTTGCAGATTTTGCTGCTTTTCGCTGGGCATTTAGGCCTCTTTTTTCTGCGGCATTGCTTGGCGCCGTTGTCGCTGCCATTGCTGGGCTTGTCGGCCGAAGGCTGCCGCCGAGCCCCCGCCGGCGCGAAATCATCGCGCATTCAACACTATGGCACACTTCAATTTTGATGCCTACCCGCGCCGGGCGCATGGCACGGGCACAAATATATGAGGCCCTTCTACAGTCCGAGGGACTTGATTTTGCGGTGAAGCGCGCTGCGCTCCATGCCCACAAACTCCGCAGTCTTGGAGATATTGCCGCCAAATCGCTCGATCTGCGCCAGCAGATATTGCCGCTCGAACACCTCGCGAGCCTCCCGCAGAGGCAGACTCATCAGATGCGCCGAAGCGTCGGTATCGCCGACCGTGGGCAGCACTTCGCCAATATCGGACGGCAACATGGCGGCGGTAATGACATTACCGTCGGGCAACTGGTCCTTCATCAGAATCAGCAACCGCTCGATGGAGTTGCGCAACTGCCGCGCATTGCCCGGCCATTCCTGCGCCTGCAGCACCGCCATGGCATCCTCACCAACGGTCATGCGCTGCAGATTATGCATCCGGCAGATCTGGTCGATGAACACATTAACCAGCGGCGGCACGTCTTCACGCCGCTCCTTGATCGGTGTCAGTGGCAGTGGCACGATCGATAGACGATGGAACAGATCCGAGCGGAATTCACCCGCCTCGATCTGCGCAGCCACGTTCTGCGAACTGGCGGCAATGATACGCACATCGATAGGCACGGCCTGTGTTCCGCCAACGCGATGAAAGCGATTTTCCACGAGCGTGCGGAGCAGTGCTGCCTGGGTCTGGGCCGGCAGCGTCGTCACTTCGGACAGATAAAGCGTGCCGCCATGCGCCTTTTCCAGCGCACCGACTTCCACCTTCAAGATGCCCGTTTTCTCACGCACTTCCCGCCCGAACAGCACGACCGGCACTTCTTCGGGCGCATAAAGCGAAGCATTGATCTCGATGAACGGCGCGTCGGCTCGCGGGCTGCGCTGGTGGATCAGCCGCGCCACCAACCCCTTGCCGGCCCCCGATGGCCCCGAGATGAAAATGCGCGAATTGGTCGGAGCCGATTTCTCGATCGTCGCCTTCACCTGCTGCAGCGCTGGGGAATTACCCACCATTTCGATGCTCTTGGATGAAGAGCGCTCCTTGAGCTCGGCCACTTCATTGCGCAGTCGCGTCGCCTCCATCGCCCGTTGCGTGATGTGCAGCAAGCGGTCGATCTTGAACGGCTTCTCGATATAGTCGTAGGCACCGCGCCGGATAGCGGAAACAGCCGTTTCCACATTGCCGTGGCCAGAGATCATAACGACCGGCATATCGGGGTGCTGGCTCTGGAACACGTCCAGCAATTGCAGCCCGTCCAGCCGCGATCCCTGCATCCAGATATCCAGAAAAACCAGACTGGGCCGCCGACGCGCGATTTCGTTGAGGCCGCTGTCCGCGTCATGGGCCTGGCGCGCCTCATAGCCTTCATCCTCCAGGATGCCGGCGATCAGTTCGCGAATATCGTCTTCGTCATCGATGATGAGGATGTCGAGTGCCATTATTTATGTACCGCCGCTTGGTAAAGCGGCTCCTCTTTTTGGGCGGATTCCGTATCCGGCTGGTTCGGTCCGTGCGCCGCTTTCGAATTGATGCTGGGTGGGTCGAGCGGCAGGGTGAAGGTGACGCAGGCGCCGACCCGTCCGGTGGGATCAGGCTCCGCATCGACCAGTTCAACAATGCCGCCATGCTGCTCGATGATCTTGGCCACAATGGCGAGGCCGAGGCCGGTGCCCTTCTCGCGCGTCGTCATATAGGGCTCGAGCAGCCGCTGGCGATTGTCCTTGGGCCAGCCCTTGCCATTGTCGGAAACGGCAACGCGGGCGTGATTACCTTCGATCTGCGCCTGAACCCAGATCGTAGGCGTCCAATTCTCACTCTTTTCCACCGTTTCAAAGGCTTCCACGGCATTCTTGATAAGATTGGTGAGAGACTGGGCAATCAGCCTTGTGTCAAACCAGGCGTAGATTGCCTCCTGCGGCAGTCCGGTATGGATGATCACTTCGGGCAGGCGAACGCTTTCGAGGAACACTGCCTGGCGTACCGTATCCGACAGATCAGCCTTCTCGGGCGCGGCCTCGGGCATCCGGGCGAAAGCCGAAAACTCGTCGACCATCCGGCCGATATCGCCCACCTGACGCACAATGGTGTTGATGCACTTGTCGAAGACTTCGCGATCATCCTCAAGCTTGGAACCATAACGGCGGCGCAGGCGCTCGGCAGAGAGTTGGATCGGGGTCAGCGGATTCTTGATCTCGTGAGCAATGCGTCGCGCCACGTCAGCCCATGCACTGGTCCTCTGCGCCGATTCGAGGTCGGTGATGTCGTCGAACGTCAGCACATATCCCTTGGACTCGGTTATCGAACCCTCACGCGTCAATTGCACCTGATAGGTCCGCCGGTCAGTTTCATTGCCGAGCTGGATCTGGTCCCGCACCTGCCCGCGCCGGGCAGAACGTGCCCGCTCCAGAATAGGCGCCATTTCCGGCATGGCATCCTCGATCCGCTCGCCCATCAGCGCAATTTCATCGCGCTCCAGCATCTGACAGGCGCGGGCATTGACCAGCGTCACCGCACCAAACGGATCAAGCCCGATAATGCCGGCCGACACCCCTTCCACCACCGCCTCGGTGAACTGACGGCGCTTTTCATTCATCTCGCTGGCGGTCAGCAGCGCATGATGCTGGTTCTTCAGCTGCTGCGTCATCCTATTGAAACCGTTGGACAAATCGCGCAGATCACCACGGCCTTCCTGCACCGGAACCTGCACGTCCAGATCGCCGCCACTGACGCGATTGGAGGCGATCATCAGATTGCGGATCGGGTCCACGAAGCGGTTCGCCAGCGCGATACCGATCCACAGCGCGGCCAACAGCAGCACCACCGCCAGGCCCACATACATGATGGTGAACGTGATCTGAAACACCAGCCGGTTGGACGCATATTCCCGGTACTCGGTGATATTTTCGTCCGTGAGCCGCATATATTCGAGCACTTCGGCTTCCATCGGCCGCGCCACGAACAGATAGGTGTCGTCATAGCCGCGAAGCTTGATGACCGAGCCCACCAGATTGATCCGCCCCGGCGCAATCGCCGCCGGGATGCCCTCAACCAAGCCATCCGTAATGCCCTCGGGTAGCTTAGGATAGGCCCCCTGCACCGCGATCTGAGCCCGCATCAGCGTCTCGCCCTCGGCATTCACCAGCGATGTGAACGGCAGCGAGCGCGTCACCGCAAGCGCCGTCAGGATGCGCTGGAAACGAGTCTTGTCAGCGTCATAAGTCGCGTGCGCCTGCTCTAGCTCTGTTGCTACCCAGATCACGTCGTCGCGCAGCACCTGCGCGTGCTCCAGCATGTACGAACGCGCGACCAGTCGCGAGCTTTCTACCATGGACCGGGTACGCTCGGAGAACCACTGATCGAGTCCCTGGTTGAGCGCAATCGTCGCCACCACGGCGACCAAGGCCGCCGGGATGGCCGCCACCAGGGCAAACATCGTCACCATGCGAACCTGCATGGAGGAGCCGGGCTGGCGCTGCATGCGCCCCTGGATCAGTAGCAGCGCCTCGGTCACAACCAGCGCGATCATCAGCAGCACCAGAATGCCGGTGACAATCCAGATCACGGTCCACACCGTGGTCGAGGGCTCGATATTGGTAGTCCCCGACAGGATCAGGAACGAGATCGAGGACATCAGCACCGATGCAGAGACAACCACCAGGCCAAGCACGCGCAAGGATTTATTGCTGCGACGCGTCTGGAAAGGCGCGCGCGCTGGTGTGGTAGTCTCGAGCCCGGAACGGGGCCCCGGCTCATTGCCGATGCTGGCTGCTTCACTCATTAAATGCCGATGGCTCTCCGTCTCCACCACGGGAGGCAGAGCCTGACCCAATTTGCCCATCCATTCAAGACAATTGTTGCCAAAATGTGACACTGGCCGCCGACAGCCTTCGGCGCCCTGGGTACCACAACAAACCCGTCATCCGGTGAAACTAATCGAACCGGGCAAGGTTGTAGGCTGAGCGTCGCCCCGAAACCTTGAAACTAGGAGCAAGCCATGCCCGGGATATTGATACCGCTGGCCGCATTTGCCGTACTTGGTTTAGCCGGAACAGCCGCATCGCAGGATGCGGTCCAGACGAGCCCGGGTTCAGACGCCGGGAGCGCCGGCGAGATGGAAGTGCTGACCTGCGCCGATCTCAATGAAATGGAGCCCGAAGAAGCCACCGCGTTCTTGCGCGGCTACCAGTACGCACGGACCGCGGACAGCCGATCCGGCGATTCCGATGCGACGGCCTCGACACCCGACTCCACCGAACCCAGCTCTTCCGACGAAGCCGATGTCGCCGCCACGACCGGCGATGTAGGCGGCGGCGCCGAGGCTACGGCAACCATAGATGTGAGCTCCCAGGCGATCCTCGACAGTTGCTTTGATATGCCAGCGACGACACTCGATGAAGCCTTCAAGGCCCTGAACTAACTCAGTTCCACACTGACAACACCGGGATGCCGCTCGCACCCGGCGCCCTACTCCGCAGTCTCAGGCTCCCCTTGAGCCCAGCTTCAGCACGTCTCCCGATCACCCGGCCCCACCTACCTTCCGGCAGGCAATGACGCCCCCTCCCACTCGCGGCATACGCCTAAAGTCTAGGCTTAATACATTTGGCGGTGTGTCAGCTTGACGCAGTCTGCGGCTTCCGATTAGCTGAGGGCAATCTAACATACAAGATCGGCCGGCAAGTCAAAAAAGCCGAGCGGCAGTTACAATGAGGCTGAGGAGGCAAAAGATGAAGACGAATCCGAGACTGAGCGCGATTGTTGCGATCGCTGCTTCGATGACGTCGATGCTGGCGGTGCAAGCGGCCATGGCACAAGATGGCCCCATCGACAGCATCACTCCGGTCACCGAGGAGATGCTGCTCAATCCGCCGGACGCCGATTGGCTGATGTGGCGCCGGACCTATGACGGCTGGGGCTACAGCCCGCTCGAGGAGATCAATAAGGAGAACGTCGACGAGCTGGAGCTTGCATGGTCCTGGGGCATGAGCCCCGGCGGACGGACGCAGGAGACCCCCCTCGTTCACGACGGCGTCATGTTCATCCAGAATGCCGACCACCGCATCCAGGCGCTGGACGCTGCCACGGGCGATCTGATCTGGGAGTACCAGCATGAGTTGCCCGATGACGTGAACCCCGGCGGCGAACGCTCCAAGGCCATCTTCGGTGATAACCTGATCGTCGCTACCCGCGACGCGCACATCATTGCGCTGGACATCAAGACCGGCCAGCTCGTTTGGGACCAGCAGGTCGCCGACTACAACAAGGGCTTCGCCTTTTCGAGCGGACCGCTCGTCGCCAACGGCGTCATTGTCCAGGGCATGACCAACTGCAGCAACGCCCAGCCTGGCGGCTGCTTCTTTACCGGTCACGACGTGGACACCGGCGAGGAAATCTGGCGGGTCAACACCATCGCACGTGGCGATACACCCGAGGGCAACAGCTGGAACGGCGTGCCGCTCGAGAGCCGCCATGGTGCATCGGCCTGGATCACGGGCTCCTACGATCCCGAGCAGAACCTGATCTTCGCCGGCGTTGGCCAGCCCTATCCGTGGAACGTCGAGATCGCCGGGCTAACGCCCCCAAGCTCGGACCCGAACGTCACCAATGAGGCGCTCTACACCAACTCGACACTCGCCATCGACCCGAACAGCGGCGAATTGAAGTGGTATCACCAATACTTGGCGACTGACTCGCTCGACCTCGACTACGTCTACGAGCGCATGATCATCGACGACATGCTGGTGACGACTGGTAAGATCGGCATCATCGAAGCGATCGACCGTAAGGACGGCAAGTGGCTGTGGGCCAAGGAAACGGTGCCGCAGAACGTGGTGCTCTCGATCGATCAGGAAACCGGGGAAAAAGAGATCAACCCGGACGTCATCCCCGTGATTGGCGAAACCACGTTCAACTGCCCGGCTGACCCGGGTGGACGCGCTTGGCAAGCCACCTCCTACAGCCCCAGGACCGGCGCCCTCTATCTGCCGACGGTAGAGTTCTGCTCCAACACCACCGTGAACCCGCTTGACCCCGGCCAGATTTACACCGGCGGTGGCTTGCAGACTTATTCTCGCGTCGAGCACCCTGATGGCGACGGCAATATCGGCCAGGTCCGTGCCGTCAAGCTGTCCGACCAGTCGGACATGTGGGAATACCGGCAGTATGCGCCCGTCACCACCTCGACCCTGCCAACAGCCGGCGGCGTGGTGTTCGTGGGCACGCTCGATCGCAAGCTCATCGCCTTTGATGACGAGACCGGTGACGTCCTTTGGGAAAGCGGCAAATTGAGTAACTCGCTCGAGTCGTTCCCGATCAGCTATGAGGCCAATGGCAAGCAGTACATTGCTGTGGTGGCGAACTTCGGTAACGGCCTTGGCCGCCTGCAGTCGCTGACGCCGGACGTCAAGCTACCGCCAAACAACCCGGTGACGCTCTACGTCTTCGCGCTCCCGGACTAGTCGGCCAGCGCCCTGCTACCCCCCCGGGCGAACTGGAATTTCCGGTTTCGCCCGGAGGCTTTTTTGGAGACCCGGTTTTGCCGTTTGCTTATGCGTTTCAGCGACTGGCCGCCGTCCCTCTGGCACTGGCGATGATTGCGCTGCTGATAGGGCCAACCGTGGCCCAGGAGGCGGAATTCGACGCGGTGCCCTTTGCCGATGGTCAGTGGGAAATCGGCCGGCGGCTCGATGAATCCCAGCTACGCTATTGCGTCGATAAGCGCGATCCCGCCTGGGAGGTCGCCGCTGCGATCGCCGACGCCATCGCCTCGGGCCTGTTGCTCGAACCGCAGCGCCACGTGGTGGAAAGTGACATCGTCGTTGAGGACGTCACCAAGGTCTATGCACGCATGCTGAAGCATTGCGACGTTCACATGGGTTTCAAGCTGATCCCCGAGGGTTATGGCAGCTGGATCTCCGTCACCCGCGCCTATTATGACACCCAATACGTCTTCGTCACCGCCGATCCGGACCTGCAGCGGCTCGCCGATCTGCCACCGGGACGTGCTATCGGGGCGACCGTTGGCACGTCGGCCCATATCCGGCTCGTCTCCTACCTCTCCGCGCTGCCGGCTGAGCGGCGCTGGCCCGCCTATCCGTATGGCACCAACGATCTCGCTCTTGAATCCCTGCTCGACGGCGTCGTCGATGTGGCCCTGGTGTGGGCGCCGAACCTGTGGGCCAAGCAGCGCCAGGACCCGGCCTACGCCAATCTCCACGTGATCGACTCAACCCCGTTGCCGCCAACCACGCTGGGTGTTGGCGCCATTGTCCTGTCGGACCAGAAATTTCTGCGCAACGCCATTGACGAGGCAATCGTGGCGCTCAGCGCCGACGGAACCTTTGCGAACCTACTGGAAAGCTACGAATTTCCGGCGACTGTAGTTCCCTAATGCCCGACCAGCCCACACCGGTTTCCCCGCCTCTCGCAATCCATGTCGATGCCGTATCCAAGCGCTACGGGCGCACGCTGGCGCTCGACGAGGTCAGTTTTGCAGTCCGCGAAAAGGAACTTTTTGCCCTGCTGGGCCCCAACGGCGCCGGCAAGACCACCCTGCTCCACATCCTGTCCACGATCCTGCGGCCCGATAGTGGCGTGGCCCTTATCGGCGGCGTCGATGTCGCCCGGCAGCCGCTCGCCGCCCGAGAGCGGCTCGGCATAGTCTTTCAGGAACCCAGCCTCGACGATCGGCTGTCCGTGCGAGAAAACCTCGAACTGCACGGGCTGGTGTTCGGCGTACCCCGACGGCTGCGGCGGCAACGCATCGAGGAGATGCTGGCGCTGGTGGAGCTTACCGACTGGGCGGCAAAGCCGGTCAAAACGCTGTCGTCCGGCATGAAGCGGCGGCTCGAGATTGCCCGGGCGCTCATCCACGATTCCGAAATCCTGCTGCTCGACGAACCAACCGTCGGGCTTGATGCCCAGACCCGCGAGCGCATCTGGGCCTATGTGCGTCGGCTGAGGGCCGAACGGGAGATCACTGTGCTGGTGACCACCCACTATATCGAAGAGGTCGAGGGGTGCGATCGGGTCTGCATCATCGATGGCGGGAAGGTGCTGGCACTCGACACGCCGGACGCGCTCAAGCAGGCGCACGGCCAGGTATTGCTCCGTATAATGCCGACGACCGAGCCAGATCGCGAGGCCATTGCCACCCGCTTCGCCGACCGGCTGACCGGCAAGCAGGGCGCGGAGCTTACGTTTGTCAGCGACGAGGCGTTCGTCGCTGCGCTGCTGGCCGAGTTCGGCACGCGGATCACGGCACTCAACGTCGAGGCCCCGAGCCTTGAAACCGTTTTCCTGTCGCTAACCGGGCGCGAATTGCGCGACCGGGCGGCGGGTGCGCGCGAACAAACGCACGCCTTTGGGCGCCGGGGAGGCGAACACACGAGATGAGCGGAGTTCGGAAAAGGCAACGGCGTTCCCCGCTGATGGTGCAGCTCGGCGGGCTTTATGGGCTGTGGTTGAGAGAAGTCAAACGCGCCTTTCGCGACCGCGGCCAGCTGGTCGGCGGGGTCAGCCGGCCAATCCTGTGGGTGCTGATCCTGGGCATTGGCCTCAACCCCTATTTCCGCGGCGAAGTCTATGGTGAGGTCACGTTCGTTGTGCCCTTCACCTATCTGCAATTCATCTTTCCCGCCGTCATTGCCCTCAACATCATGTTCACCTCCGTGCAGTCCGCAGTCTCGGTCATCTGGGACCGCGAATTCGGGTTCCTGCGCGAGGTCCTGGTGTCACCGCTGTCGCGGGCGACCGTGCTGTTGGGCAAGATCCTGGGAGGCACCACCGTGGCGGTGCTGCACGGCTCCCTCGTGCTGGTTCTTGCCCGCTTCGCCGATGTATCGCTCACCTTCACCGACGTCCTGAAGGCGCTGGGCCTGATGACGCTGCTGGCGTTTGCGCTCACCTCCCTGGGCGTGGTGATCGCCAATCGCATCCGCAGCTTCGAGGGCTTCGGCATCTTTTCAAATGCGGTGATTCTGCCGCTCTATTTCACCTCAAGCTCGATTTTTCCGCTCGATCCGGCACTGAGCCGCGCCCAGACGCGTATCGTCTATCCCGACTGGCTGGTCACCATCGTCGAGTACAATCCACTCACCTATGCGGTCGATTCCCTGCGCGGCGTGCTCATCAATTATAACCAGTTCGCCCCCTGGACCGGGATCGCGGTGATGGTGGTCGCCTGCGTGGTGCTGTTCAGCATCGCGCTCTATGACTTCCGCCGGGCGTAAGGCCGTGGCTCTTTCCGCTACCATGCGCAATGTAGTTAGCGTCGGAGTGCTTTTAGCGCTCCTCGTCGGGGTCAGCCTGTTGCCGCCGGACACCTCGTTGCAGGAGGTCGAAGCCACCGCTTCCCTGAAGGCCTGCGTGCCGCCTCTATATCCACCACTGGTGACCGGCGATCCCGACAAACCCGGCATTGACATAGAGCTATTGCGAGCAGTGGCAGATCACATGGGCGTATCGTTGCTGATCAGCGAGAACCGCGCCATGGGTCGCGATTTCAACCCGCGCAACTGGAATCTCAATCGGGCCCAGTGCCAGGTAATCGCAGGCGGGGTCGTGGACTCCGATCAGACCAGGTCGTTTCTCGAAACCGGGCCGGCGTATGCCGACACCGGTTGGGCTATCATCTCGCCGGCACCGCTGGCCTCCATTGAAAGCCTTACCGTCGGCACTCTGGCGCTGGTCTCGGGCCTTGACCGCATTGGGCTAGCCAGTTTCCTGCGCACTCAAAACGCCACGGCGCGGGTTGTCGCCAGTGCCGACGCCCTCGTCGGCGCAATTGCGGACGGCACGCTCGACGCCGGGGTTACTGAGGCGATGCTGGCAACCAAGCTTGCGGCCGAAAACGGCTGGACGATTGCCTGGGCGTCCCCCGAACTCGGGCGCTATAATCTGGTGTTCGGACTTTGGAAGGGCGACATCACCCTCAAGCGCGCTATTGAGGGCGCGTTCGCCGAGCTTTCCGCCGACGGCACCATCGCTGCCACCCTCGATCGCTACGGTGCGGCCCCCATCGATTAGAATGCGTCGTGAGCTAGCCGCCGAGCTCTGGTCCCAGAACCAGTGGAGCGACGAGCCTGTATAGCGGCGCCAGTATCGTCCTGGTAAATCCAAACGTCGAGGCAAGAAGGAGGCCCCAGCCGATCACGGTGCCAGTGACCGCAGGCATCTTTATGCCCGCCGCCGCGAGGAAATGCGCACCCGCCAATGGCGGAAGGGGCAGCAGCGTAAACAGCGCCATCCACACCGAGAGCCGCGCCGCAACGCGCAAGAATGCAGCGGTGGTCAGCCCGGCGGTGTACGGCAGCAGCGTCAGCGCCGGAATAACCAGCAACAGCAGCAGATACCCCACTGCAAGCAGCGCCGCGCTGCCCGCCAACACTGCGATCACCAGACCCCAGCGCCCAAATCGCAATTGTGCCGTCTCGATCGTTACCGGCTTGCTCCAGCCAAACCCCGACAGCATCATCGAGCCGAGGCCCAACAGGTCCACATTCGCGAAAGGCATCAGGGTCAATCGCGCGTCGTAGCGCGGACCCTTGTCGCCGAGCAGCACGGCAATTGCGGCGATCGTGACGCCCTGCACCGTGGCAAGGATCAGCCCCGCAAGGAGCCGCAGCATCACCAGCTGCACGGTCAAATCCGAGCCGATCACTTAAGCCCCGCGGAACCTGGGCGCAGCCGTCACTTCTCGACGATCATGGTGTAAAGCGCGTCCACGTCCGAGGGTAGCGGCGCACCGGCCGCAAAGCCGTTCCGCTTGAGGATATACGCCATCAAATCGGCATAGGTACTCGGCGAAAGTCCGCCGGGATTATTGGGCGGCATGGTCGCGCTCATGACCTCGAACAACACGCCGGCCTGCACTCCATTGGCGTACTTCCCCTCAAAGCTCAGGCCGCGCAGCGGCGGTCCGCCAAGCAGCCCACCCCGCAGATCGTCGCCGTGGCATTCCACACAGTTTCTCTCGAACTGAGTTTCGCCACGGTCGGCCTGCTCCGATGAATAGGACACCGGAGTTTCGGCCGCCGCCGCGTCGGCTTGGGCAATCTGTATGCGAGTGTCGGAGTGCTGTGCTGAAACGGCCGGCGTCGTCGCCGGCGCGGTGGCTTCGAGTCCGTTGGCCGCACCCGACACAAACAAAATCGTGGCGCCCGCTGCGACCACCGCCGCCGCGCCACCGAACAGCCGAATTGCACGTTTCTTGTTCATTGAAAACCTCCCCATCACACGGCAGCAGAACCGAAAAAAACCGAAGCACAATCGGAGCTTGCACGCAGCACTACCGAAGCGGACATCGCCGCTTATTGCAATAGGCTTTTATCCGCGCCCTCATTCCGAGGCACTTTTCCGCACGACAAAGCCCCGGCAAAGTGCCGGGGCTTCGGGTCAATTTACCAGCTCAGCGTCGGTCCCAATCATGGCGATCCCGGTCCCGATCTCGGCCGCCCCAGTCATTGCGGTCACGATCACGACGGTCCCAATCCCGGTCGTTGCGGTGGTGTCGGTCCCAATCCCGCGGCGAGGGCCGGTGATGAGGCGCTTCAAAACGCGGCGGGCTGCCAAAGTTGAACTGGAAGCGGATCACCGGCTGAGAGGCCGAGCGAGCAGCGTTCAGATAACTCGCCGAAACCCAGCCATCCGGCCCGGATTTCTCGACATAGCACCACCCACCGCGGCAACCTGAAACGTCGACGCGTTCCCCGCGGCGGAGGGTATCCACGGCACCGTAGCCCGTGCCTGGCCCCGAGCGAACATTGACATTGGTGGTGGCAAATCCAGGGGCGGCCATGGCAGCGCTCGCCGATGCAAGTAACGCTACCGCGACAAAGCCAGCTTTGAGGGCTCTCTTGTTCAGTTGCATTGTGTTCTCCTTATGGGGTGGGCTGGCTGGCCCGGTGACCGCAAAAGGCAACAAACGGCATGAATGTAATCTGAACAGCCCGTTGGGCAGAGTTCACCTGCGCCATTTGTATGGCAGGGCGCGATGTTGCGGATCTGGCTGGCCGAGTTTCTCCTTGAACAAAAGCCAGGGATCGGCAACACGGGGAATGCCTGCGGTGGAAACACATATGATCAATGCCTCTCCCACCATTCACAACGACATCTCGCTGCACCAGCTGCGCATCTTCGCCGCCGTCGCACACGCACCGACCCTCACGGAAGCAGCAAAGCAGCTCGGCATCACGCAACCATCGCTCTCCCAACAGCTCTCGCGCCTCGAAACGCTCGTGGGAACCCGGCTGTTCAACCGTCGGCCGGGAGCGATGGAGCTGACCGAAGCCGGTCAATACCTGATGCCCAGGGCGGAGCACATGCTGCGGGGCATGCGTGAGCTTGAGGATGGGCTGATGGAATATGTGACCGGCAGGCGGACCACGATCCGGGTCGCCGGCATCACCTCGGTCTTGCGCACACTTTTACCTGGGGCACTGACCCGCCTGCGCAAAATACTCCCTCAGATCGATTTTGACATCGAAGACAGAGCACCCGCCGACATCCTCGACCTGCTCTATGACCGCCGCATTGCCGTCGGCCTGCTGGCCGAGAATTCCGTGCCCGACTCTGGTGGCGGGTTTGCACAGATCAGCTTGCTGGCCGATGAGCATGTGCTTGCCGTGCCCGAGCAGTTGGACCTTTCGGGTATCACCGATCCGGCTCGTCAGTTGTCGGCCGAGCACTATGCAATACTCAACCAGTCGATCCGCTTCTCATTTGGTACGCAGCAAACCCGACGCGTGCAGAACTGGTACGAACGGCTGTTTCCGGACAACAGCGTCGCCGCTCAGTGTCGCAGCTTCGAGGTGGCGACAGAACTTGTGCGGGCCGGGGCAGGCATTTGCCTGGTGCCGACATTGTCGCTACTGCATGGCGCCGAAACGCTCAAGGGCGTGCGCCTCTATCGAGTCAATGCGGTATCCCGCAGGATCGTGGCGCTCATTCCGTCTCAATACCAGCGGATCGAGCCCTATCGCAGTTTCATCGCGGCGCTGGAGGAAGCCAGCCGCGCCATCGTGCCACCGGATCTGCTGCCAGTACCGCCATTTCTCGACAGCGGGCCCGAAGCCCGGTTCTAGCATTGCCGACGCATGCTTCGTTCCATATCGCTCGGGTTATGAGCGCCATAGATTGCTGCCTGAAGCAGCTATTCGCACCATGGGGCGCGGCACACTCGCCGTGTTCAATGAGGAGAAATGCTATGGCATGGAACAAGCCCAACATCGTTGAGATCCCTGTAAGCATGGAAATCAACATGTACGCCTGCGCCAAGCGCAAGTAAGTGTTTCCTGCCGCGGCGCCATTCTCGTGATAAAAATCGTAATACTTGGAGCCGCGGCAGGTGGCGGCGTTCCGCAGTGGAACTGCGGCTGTGCCAATTGCCGGGCAGCGCGCAGCGACGCGGCCAAGGGCGCCGATCAGGCTTCGGCCGCCGTCAGCGCGGACGGTGAGCACTGGTTCCTGATCAACGCTTCGCCCGATATCCGCCAGCAGATTGCGGCCACCCCTGCCCTGCATCCCAAGGCTGGCCAGATGCGGCACTCTCCCATTGCCGGGGTGCTGCTCACCAATGGCGAGATCGATGCGATCGCCGGGCTGTTGACCTTGCGCGAAGGCTCCCCCTTCGCGCTTCATGCCCACCCTCGCGTGCACTCGATCCTTTCGGCGAATACCATCTTCAACGCGCTCAAGCCCGGGGTCGTCACGCGCCTGCCGATGGCGCTTGGCATCACCTTCAGCCCTGCCCTTCCGGATGGGAGTTCAACCGGGCTGGACATCACGCCCTTTGCGGCTCCAGGCAAGGTTGCCTTGTTCCTTGAGGATCATGACGGCCCTGATCCCGGTGACACACTGGGACTGAGGATCACCGACCGGGCAAGCGGGCGCAGCGTGGTGTTCCTGCCGGCCTGCGCTCGGCTGGACGACAACATATTGGCCAAGTTGGAAGAGGTCGAAGCCCTCTTCATTGATGGCACCCTGTGGCGGGATGACGAACTCATCGCGCAGGGTCTTGGCCAAAAGACCGGGCAGCGGATGGGCCACATCACCATGCAGGACGCCATCGCCGCCCTCGGCACGGCGAAGATCGGCCGCAAGTTCTTCTTTCACATCAACAATTCCAACCCTGCCTGGCAGCCGGCTTCGCCCGAGCGGCAGGCCTTGGAAGCTGCGGGCTGGACCATTCCCGCCCAAGGCATGGAGATCACCCTATGAGTTCGATGACGGCCCTGTCACTGGCTCCTGATACGCCCCTGGAAAACGCCGATCAGTTGGAAGTCCAGCTCCGGCATATTGGCGAAACGCGCTATCACAACCTGCATCCATTTCATCACCTGCTGCATGGCGGCAAGCTCAACAAGGGGCAGGTGCAGGCCTGGTCGCTCAACCGCTACTATTATCAGAGCACCATACCGATCAAGGATGCGGTGGTGGTCTCGCGGTTCCACGACCGCGCAACCCGCATCGAGTGGCGTCACCGCATTGCCGATCATGATGGAGACCTCGGGAGCGAAGGCGGTATCGAGCGCTGGCTGAAGCTGACCACCGGCCTTGGCTTGAACCCTGACTATGTGACTTCCACCGAAGGCATCCTCCCGGCCACGCGATTTGCCGTGGAAGCCTATGTCCACTTCGTGCGCGAACGCACACCCCTTGAAGCCATCGCGTCCTCGTTGACCGAGCTCTTTGCGCCCAATCTGCACCAGGAGCGCATTGCCGGGATGCTGGAGCACTACGACTTCATCGATCCCGACGTAATGAGCTACTTCTCCCGGCGGCTCGAGCAGGCCCCGCGCGACGCAGACTTTGCCCTCGACTACGTCAAGGCCCACGCCCGCACGCCGGAGGAAAGGCGCCTCGTGTGCAACGCGCTAATCTTCAAGACCAACGTTCTCTGGGTGCAACTCGACGCGCTCTATCATGCCTATGTGAGCGGGCACATTCCGCCCGGCGCCTTCGTGCCGGAGCAAAGCTGATGGAGACGGCACCCGCCGCAAGGCGTCGCATGGCTGTATCGCTTGAAAGTGTGCCGCGGCTGGCGCGCGGGGCCAAGCTGCGGCTGGACGAGACGCGTGGGCGCTGGGTGCTGTTGGTGCCCGAGCGCGTAATGGCACCCGATGACATAGCGGTGGAAGTTCTCCAGCTGTGCGACGGAGAAAAAAGCGTCGCCGCAATGATCAAGATACTGGCGGCGAAATACGCCGCTCCACCCGAGCGTATTGGCGCAGACGTCATCGAGATGCTGCAGGACCTGGCCGATTCGGGGTTCCTGATCGAGGGAAGGAAACAGCCATGAGCCCAACGGTGGACCCAAATAGCCTCAGCCTGCGCGCCGATCCACAGGACGGCGTGGCCCTGCTCGAAGGCAGCAACGGCTCGGTGGCTGCACGGTATGGGATTCCCCTGGCAGTGCTGCTCGAACTCACCCACCGCTGCCCCTTGCAGTGCCCCTATTGCTCCAACCCCGTGGAGATGGAGCGGACGAGCAATGAGCTGACCACCGAGGAATGGAAGCGCGTGCTGAACGAGCTGGCCGAAATCGGCGTGCTGCAGGTGCACTTTTCGGGTGGCGAGCCAACCGCGCGCAAGGACATCGTCGAACTCGTCCGGCACGCCAGCGAACTCGACCTCTACACCAACCTTATCACTTCGGCTGTGTTGCTTAACCGGGACAAGCTGGAAGCGCTCGCTGATGCAGGCCTCGCTCACATCCAGATCAGCTTTCAGGGCAGCGAGGCGAGCTTGGCCGATCGCGTCGGTGGGTTCCGCAATGGGCACGCCAAGAAGATCGAAGTGGCGCGTTGGGCGCGCGAGCTGGAACTGCCCTTGACGGTCAATGCCGTCATGCACCGCCAGAACCTGGATCAACTCGAATCGATCATCGCCATGGCGGTGGAGATGGACGCCGACCGGATCGAGGTCGCCAATGTCCAATACTATGGCTGGGCCCTCAAGAACCGGGCGGCGCTGATGCCAACCCTGGATCAACTCGACCGCGCCACCGATATCGTCGAAAACGCTCGCGTTCGGCTCAAGGGCATCCTCGATATCGATTTCGTCATCCCCGATTACTATGCTGATCGCCCGAAGAAATGCATGGGCGGCTGGGGCCGGCAGTTTTTCAACATCACGCCTGCGGGCAAGGTGCTGCCCTGCCATGCGGCCGAAACCATCACCGACCTTGATTTTCTCTCGGTGCGTTCAAACCACTCGATTGCCTGGATCTGGCACAATTCGGATGCCTTCAACCGCTACCGCGGCACCGATTGGATGCCGGAACCCTGCCAAAGCTGCGCCTTCAAGGAGATCGACTTCGGCGGCTGCCGCTGCCAGGCTTTCGCACTGACCGGTCGGGCAGACAACACCGATCCCGCCTGCTCGCTCTCCCCGCTGCACCAGACCATCTTCAACACGGCGCAGACTGAAGCGGAAAGTGGCAGCAAGCGCGTCATCTACCGCAACTTCTCCGGCGGCACGCTGGAAGCGGAGCCCAGCGACGGTGCCTGAGGACGAAGCAGGCTCCCTCACCCCGCTGACTACACAGATGCTGGCGGTAGGCGACGGCCACCGGCTCTATGTCGAGACCGTCGGGCGCGCGGACGGCACGCCGGTGGTTTACCTTCATGGCGGCCCCGGCAGCGGCTGTCAGCCGGCACATCGCCGATTGTTCGACCCGACTCGTTCTCGAGCCGTGCTGTTCGATCAGCGCGGCTGCGGCCGCAGCATGCCTTTCCGCTCGCGCGTGGCGAACGCCACCACCGACCTGATCGCCGATATGGAAGCGATCCGAACCGCCTTGAGGATCGACCGCTGGCTCGTGGTTGGCGGTTCCTGGGGCGCAACGCTGGCGCTGGCCTATGCCCAGACCCATCCGGAGCGCGTGAGCGGGATAGTGCTGCGGGCAACCTTTCTCGGAACGCGCGAAGAGTTGGAATGGGCTTTTCTCGGCGCCATGCCGCGGTTTTATCCGCGCCTCCATGCCGATTTTTTGGGCCTGCTCGATCCGGCTGAGCAAGCCTGTCCGCTCGATGCCTATTGGCGCCGCATTCTCGATCCGGATCCGTCCATTTACCGCCCCGCGGCCTGGGCCTGGCACGATGCAGAGCGCATCCTGTCCCAGATCGCTCCGCCTTCGGACCGGCTTGACCTTGCAGCCCGGATGGAAGGCACCGATCCAATTCCCTCCACACCATTCATGGAAGCCCATTACTTTTCCCATGAGTGCTTCCTCGCTCCGGGGCAGTTGATGCGGCAGGCGAACAACCTGCGCGGCATCCGCGGCCGGATCATCCAGGGCCGCTATGACCTGCTCTGCCCCCCGCAAACCGCTTACGCCTTGGCCGCACTCTGGCCCGAGGCACGAGTAATCCCGATTGCGGGCGCCGGGCATGGCCTGACCGAGCCCGGTATACAACAGGCAATGCGTAAGGCTATCAACGAACTTGGAGCTTAGGCGGCCTCCCATACCGCCATGCCGGCCCCTGCCCTTCGACCTCCAAATGCCTCAACGGCAGCGCTCTTGGCAGCCGACGCATCGCCAACGAGGCCAAGAGAATGATCACCACAACCGATATCCGCACGAGCCCAGTAAGCTGGCGACGAAGTTGCTGACAGGGCTGCGATACATTTCGGTCGGTGAGGCGATCCTCACCCCCGCCGGCTATGCTTCACGATCTCGATACTATGGGTCCGGATCTTCTTGCGCAGCGTATTCCTGTTCAGCCCCAGCAAATCCGCGGCCTTAATCTGATTGCCGCCACAGGCATTGAGCGCCATGGCAATCAGCGGCGCCTCAACCTTGTCGATCACGCGCTGGTAGAGCCCCGCGGGCGGAAGGTTAGGCTCGAACTCCCGCAACACCTGTCCCACATGGGTCTCCACGGCCATGGAAACATCCATCGGTCCAGTGGCGCTTGGCGCTGCCTGGCGGTCAACCATGTTGAGCTCGTTCTGTACTATTTCCGCCGAGATCGACTCATCCGCATAGAGCGCCGAAAGACGTCGAACGAGATTCTCCAGTTCCCGCACATTGCCGGGCCAGGAATAGTTCTGCATCAGTCGGATCGCTTCGGGCGAGATCGACTTTATCGGCTCCCCTTCCCGCTGAGCACTCTTGAGAAAGTGCGTGGCCAGATCGCCGACATCGTCCACACGCTCGCGCAACGGTGGCAAGCGGATAGGCACCACGTTTAGGCGGTAATACAAGTCCTCGCGAAACAGACCCTGCCGGATCATCTGGCTGAGGTCTCGGTGCGTGGCGGCGACAATACGCACATTGGTCTTGATCGAGGTCCGCCCCCCGACCATCGTATACTCGCCCTCCTGCAACACGCGCAGCAATCGTGTCTGGGCATCCATCGGCATGTCGCCGATTTCGTCGAGAAACAGCGTACCGCCCTCGGCCTGCTCGAAGCGGCCCGACGAGCGCGTATTGGCGCCGGTAAAAGCCCCCTTTTCGTGACCGAACAGTTCGGCCTCGATCAGATCACGCGGAATGGCCGCCATGTTGATCGCTACGAACGGCCCGTTCCGGCGCTTGCCGAAATCATGCAGCGCCCGTGCTACCAGTTCTTTGCCGGTGCCGCTCTCGCCGGTAATCATCACCGTCAAATCGGTCTGCATCAGCCGTGCCAGCGCACGATAAATATCCTGCATGGCGGTCGAGCGGCCCACCAGCGGCATGGTCTCGCCCGGCTCTTCCGCCTTGCGTTCAGCAGCGGTAGGCTTCTTGGCGTCCGCCAGCGCCCGCGCCACCACGGACAGCACCTCGGTGATATCGAACGGCTTGGGCAGATATTCATAGGCGCCCACTTCCGACGCCCGGATGGCCGTCATGAAAGTGTTCTGCGCACTCATCACAATCATCGGCAGATCCGGCCGCAATTTCTTGATCTTGGGCATCACCTCGAAGGCATTGCCGTCGGGCATGGCGACATCGGTGATCAGGATATCGCCTTCACCCCGGCTTACCCAATTCCACATGGTCGAGATATTGCCGGTCGGCCGCACCTCGTAGCCAGCGCGGGTCAACGCCTGGTTGAGCACCATGCGAATGGCTGCATCGTCATCGGCGAGCAGGACGACATGGCTCATTTTGCCACTTCCTCTTCAAACGGCATTTGGAAAGCCCCGCTCGCAATGGGGAGAAGAATTCTGAACTTTGTACGGCCCGACCGGCTCTCGCAATCGATCACCCCGCCATGATCGCCAACGATCTTGGCCACGAGCGGCAGGCCCAGGCCCGAGCCGTGCATTTTGGTCGTGACGAACGGGTCGAACAGGAACGGCATGATATCGGGCGGCACACCTGGCCCATTGTCCTCGATGACAATTTCGAGCGGCAGCGAAATGCGTTCCGACACCCCGGTGACGCTGATGCGGATACCCGGGCGGAATGCGGTCGAAATCTTGATCTCAGGTTTCTGCGTCCGCTCAAGGGCTTCCGACGCGTTCTTGACAAGGTTCAGGAACACCTGAATCAACTGGTCGCGGTTCCCATAGACCGGCGGCAGTGAAGGATCGTACTCTTCCGAGAAGGCGATACCCTGCGCCACGCCATTGCGCGCCAAGAGCTTAACCCGATCGAGCACCACATGAATATTGATCGGCTCGCGCTCCATCGGGCGCTCGTCACCGAACACTTCAACCCGGTCGATCAGATGGACGATACGGTCGGTTTCCTCGCGGATCAGCCGAGCCAGTGGAATTTCATCACTGTCGACCGTTTGCTCCAGCAGTTGCGCCGCACCGCGAATACCGGACAGCGGATTCTTGATTTCGTGGGCCAGCATGGCAGCAAGGCCCGTCACCGATCGCGCCGCGCCACGCGAAACCATCTGCCGGTCGATCTTGTCGGCCATGGTGCGCTCCTGCATCAAAAGCGCAATGCGGCCGTCGCTGTCCGACAAGGGGCTGGCGAATACATCGGCGATCCGCTCATCGCCAAAGCGCGACGAACCCACCCGCACGCGATATTCTGTCATCGGCGCGCGCCGCAACGCCACGGTTTCCACCAGCGAAATAATCGGCGAACCGAAGGCGATCAGATCGTCGAGTTTCTGGCGTGTCAGCATGCTTAGTGAGGCGCCGAAAAACGCCTCGGCCGCATAGTTCACGAAAACGATCTGTCGGTCTTCGGCACAAACGATGATCGGCTGCGGCAGAGCCTGCAGTACGGCGGTGGAGGGGATCGGCTCGGGGGCTGTGACCGGAACGGCGCTCATGCTGCCGCTTTCCAGCCGCCGGAGAAACTTGCACTGATCATGGCGATCACCTCGGCTGGAGTTTCATTATTGAGCAGAGCAGCCCGCGTCGGCTTGTCGAGGGCCAAGCCCGCCGCTTCGGCATACCAGTCGAGATGCTTGCGGGCGGCCCGCAGCCCGACCGCCGTGCCATAGTCGGTCAACATGCCCTCATATTGCTCGATGATGAGCGCCACCAATTCGTCACCCGTTGGCGCCTCGGGCCCCGCTTCACCGGCCAGCCCTGCCCCGATCTGCGAAACCGCCCAAGGCCTGCCCTGCGCCCCGCGCCCCAGCATCACCGCCGCAGCGCCCGATTGTTCCAGCGCCTCACGGGCACTTTCCAGGTCCACGATGTCGCCATTGACCACAACCGGAACGTCCACGGCCTCGACCACGGCGCGCACCAGCTCCCAGCGCGCCTGCCCCTTGTAGAACTGCTGCCGCGTCCGCCCATGCACGGTGATCATCCTGGCGCCGGCATCAACTGCCCGCCGCGCCATCTCCGGTGCGTTGAGGCTTTCATCATCCCAGCCGAGCCGCATCTTGACCGTCACCGGCAGCGGCGTTGCCGCGACTACCGCGTCGATCAGCGTCATCGCATGATCCGGCACGCGCATCAGCGCCGAACCGGCGAAGCCGTTGGTCACGCGCTTGGAAGGGCAGCCGAAATTGATGTCAATGATATCGGCGCCAGCGTCGTGGGCGATTTTGGCGCCCTTGGCCATCCACTCGGCCTCGCAGCCGGCCAGTTGCACCATATGCGGCAGGCTGTCCGGTTTGCCCAGCCGGCGCAGCATGTCCTGGTTGCCCGCATTGAGCGCGCTGCTGGCGATCATCTCTGAAACGACCATTCCCGCGCCAAACCGCTCAGCGATTCTGCGGAAAGGGCGGTCGGTTATCCCCGCCATCGGCGCCAGAAAAGCATTGTTGCGCACCTCATGGCCGCCGATGCTCAACTTGCAGGCACTATAAGCCACTAATTGCCCCAGAAATGATCACGACCAAAATAGTGCCTGCATAATAGTCAAAACCGTGCGCAGTGCAACAGGCTTGGCTGCGGCAAACATGCTTCAGCAGCCCTGCACTTGCCGCATGCCGGAGCGGGCGCTAGACCACGGAGTTGTGACGGTTTCAAGTCTTGAGTGTTGTGCCTCCCATGCGTCAGAAATCCATCGCCGTCATCATCGTCGCCGCCGGCAAGGGCGAACGCGTCAGCACCGATGGCGTGCCTGATCCCAAGCAATACCGGCTTGTCGCGGGCGTTCCGGTACTTTCCCGGACGGCGCAGGCGTTCCTCGAGCATCCAGCAGTTAGTCAGGTGCTGGTCGTCATCCACCCCGATCACGCCGAACGCTACGCCGCCCTCGATCTCGCCCATCCAAACCTGATGTCGCGCGTCATCGGCGGCCCCACAAGGCAAGCCTCCGTGCTGGAAGGCCTCAAGACCCTGGCGCCGCTACGCCCTGACCTCGTCCTCATCCAGGATGCCGCCCGGCCCTTCGTCACCCCTGCGCTCATCGACAACGTCATTACAGCACTCGACCAACACGAAGGTGCCCTGCCCGCGCTCCCCGTCACCGACACCATAAAGCGCACGCTCGATGGCCAACTGGTCGCCACCACCGAAGATCGCAGCCAACTCGCCGCCGCCCAAACGCCCCAAGGCTTCCGCTTCAGCCCGATCTTCTCCGCCCATATGCGCGCGACCACCATTCGCCGCCCGTTCACCGACGACGCCGAGATCGCCGAATGGGCAGGTCTCAGTGTCGCGCTGGTGCCCGGCGACCGCAACAACATCAAGATCACCCACCCCGACGACTTTGCCCGCGCCGAGCGGATCATTCATGGAGATAACCCTGTGGAAACCCGCATTGGCACTGGCTTTGACGTGCATCAGTTCGAGCCGGGCGACGCCGTCTGGCTGGGCGGGGTCAAAATCCCTCACCACGCCAGGCTCAAGGGCCATTCCGATGCCGACGTTGCTCTCCACGCGCTGACCGACGCTATCCTTGGCGCGATTGGCGAAGGCGATATCGGCGTCCACTTCCCCCCCTCCGACATGCAGTGGAAGGGCGTTGCCTCCGTCGTATTCCTCAAGCACGCCGGTGAACTCGTTGCAAAAGCCGGTGGACGCATCGTCAATCTCGACGTGACAATCGTCTGCGAAGCGCCGAGGATCGTCCCGCACGTACCGGCTATGCGCGAAGTGATTGCTCAAACACTTGGAATTGCGATCTCACGTATCGCAATCAAGGCAACCACCAACGAGCAACTCGGGTTTATCGGGCGGGAGGAAGGCATGGTAGCAATGGCGAGCGCAAGCATCGAAATGCCGAGGGGCGACTGATGGCCGCCCCGGCAAAATCGCCCAGCACGGGCAAGCAGATCATCGACGTTCTGGCAGCAGCCAACAAGACCATCGTTACGGCTGAAAGCTGTACCGGCGGCATGATCGCCGCGGCATTGACCGACATTCCCGGTTCATCCGCCGCCTTCTACGGCGGCTACGTCACCTATGCCAACACCGCCAAATCCCGCATGATCCACGTCCAGGCACGTCTCATCCGCGACTACGGCGCCGTCAGCAACCAGGTGGCCCGCGCCATGGCGGATGGCGCGCGCAATACTGCGCGGGCAGACTATGCCGTGGCCGTCACCGGCATTGCCGGCCCCGATGGCGGAAGCGAGAAAAAGCCCGTTGGCCTCGTCTATGTCGCGGTATCATCGGAACTCGCCACCGTCGTCATCGAACACAAATTCGGTGACCTCGGCCGCGACGGCATCCGCAAAGCCAGCGTCGGCGCGGCACTGGACTTGGTGCTACAGGTACTGACGAGCGACCAGGACTAAGTGGCTGGTGCCACACCCTCGTGGTTCGAGGCTCGCTAAAGCAGCGCACCTCACCATGAGGGCTACTGGTACGCCGAGTTCAAAGTAGCCCTCATTGTGAGGTGCGAGTTCTTCACGAGCCTCGAACCACGAGGGCCTAGCACAATCCCTCAGTCCCCGAACCGCCGATCCGCTTCCTCGCAAAACGCCCGCATGATCTCTTCCTGCTTCGCCGCGAAGGCGGGTTCCGCCACAGCGGCGATGAACACGTTTGAAATCTTGAAATCGATCTCGAACTTCACCCGCGTGCCCTGCCCCTCCGGCTCAAAGCTCCACACGCTGTCGAGATAGGCGAATGGCCCATCCACCGCCTTGGCGCGAATGGTCAGCGCCACCGGGTCAGTGGTCACGCGGCTGGTATAGGACTGCGTGATCGGCCCAAAAAACAGTGTCATCTTGGCCAGCACGACATTGGCGTCCCCCGCCGCCGGGTCGGGGCGCACATCCATCGCCTTGCAGTTGGGAATAAAGCGTGGGTAATCGCGCAGATCGGCGACGATCTCGAACATGCGCTGCGGCAGGTGCGGCACGTGCCGCTCAAAAAAACGCTTCATCTGGCTTTCAGTACAGGGGAGGCCTCATGGTGAGCCTGTCGAACCACGAGGCCTGGAACGCGAAGGATGCCTCGTCCTTCGACAGGCTCAGGATGAGGCCTACTGGATGTAGGCTGGACCGGCAACTATCCTAATGCCCCAGCTTTGCCATGCGCGCGGCCCTGAGCGCAGCAAAATCCTCACCCGCATGGTGCGAGGACCGCGTCAGCGGGCTCGAAGACACCAGTGAGAACCCCTTAGCCGTCGCAACCGTCGCAAAGGACTTGAACTCGTCCGGCGTCACGAAACGCTGCAGCGGGTAATGCTTCTTGGTCGGCTGCAGATATTGCCCGATGGTGAGAAAATCCACATCGGCAGAACGCAGATCGTCCATCAACTGCAGCACTTCGTTCCGCTCTTCGCCCAGGCCCACCATAATCCCCGACTTGGTGAACATGGTCGGATCGAGTTCCTTCACCTTTTGCAGCAATCGGATCGAATGGAAGTACCGCGCACCAGGGCGCACCTTGAGGTATTTTGACGGCACCGTTTCCAGATTGTGGTTGAACACATCCGGCTTAGCGGCCACCACGATTTCCAGCGCGCCTTCCTTGCGCAGGAAGTCCGGCGTCAGAATTTCGATGGTGGTCTTGGGATTGCGCGCGCGGATCGCCAGGATCACATCGGCAAAATGCTGCGCGCCACCATCGGCCAGATCGTCCCGGTCGACCGAGGTAATCACCACATGCTCAAGGCCAAGCTTCTGGACTGCCAACGCCACCTTTTCGGGTTCGCTCGGGTCCAGTGGTCCAGGCATGCCGGTGCGCACATTGCAGAAGGCGCAGGCGCGCGTGCAGATCTCGCCCATGATCATCATGGTCGCGTGCTTCTTGCTCCAGCACTCCCCGATATTGGGGCAGCCCGCCTCCTCGCACACGGTCACCAGCCCATGCTCACGCACAATCTGCTGGGTTTCCTTGTAGACCGGGGAGCCCGGCGCCTTGACGCGGATCCAGTCCGGCTTGCGCAGCACGACGCTGTCCGGCCGGTTGGCTTTTTCGGGGTGGCGCGGCTTGAGCGCCGAATTGTCGATGAGCGTAACCAATTTTGGTCCTGACTGGGCAGTGTGCCCGCTATATCGCTCCCAAACGCAGCCGGTTCAACCCGGCCTTCTTCAAACTATTGCAATACTTCGGCGATCTCCACCCAATCGCCACCGCGAGAGGCCGAGAGAATCGTCGCCTGCACCAGGGCAAGGGAATGCAGATTGTCCTCGCCCGAACTGAACCGCGCCGGCATCGTCCCGGTTTCGATGACACGGGCAATCGCAGCCAATGTTCCCACCCGGTCGCTAAATTGCAGCGGCTCCAGTTCCGCAGGCGTCGTTTCGCCATCCAGTGGCCGAAGGCTCAGCCGATCCGGACCGGCCTTTCCCATGAAGTGATCGCGTGAAGTCCAGATGATCTGCCCTTCCGAACAGTCCATCGTCCACTCGCCGGCCCAAGGGGTCACCGGACCGCTGCTCATCCAGCTACCGCGATAGGAAACAATGGTTCCCTTTTCGAACTCAAGCGTCGCGACCCCGATTGGATGATGACCGAACGGGCTGGCGGGCGGATTCCATGTGCGACAGGAAACGCGCTTGGCATTATCCCCCAAAACCATTCGCATCAGGTCGAAATGGTGGATCGACATATCCGCCAGAAGCGGATCGGGCATGTCCCAATACCGATACCCCTGGCTCGGCGCGTGACGGCGGAAGTCGATGGACACTAAATTCACCGGGCCGAACTTCTGTGCGCCGATGAGCTCGGCCGCCGCGATCGGCGCCGGTTGGAACCGGTAGTTCTGGCTCACCATCAGCACCCGGCCATTGGCCTTGGCCAGCTCAACCAGTTCCTTGCCTTGCTCGATTGTCGATGCAAATGGCTTTTCCACAATGACACTGAGGCCAAGTTCCAGGCACCGCTTGACCACCGGATAATGCGCTTCGGTCCGCAAGGTGCAGATGGCCAGTTCCGCCTTACCCGCTTTTGCGGCTTCATCGAGGCTCGTGAACAGCAGGTTCTCGGGAACGTTGAGCTCGTTTCGAACCCGCTCCGTGGCCTCCGGACTGGAGTCCACATAAGCGACCATCTCGACATTGGGAACTTTGGGGATAACCTCCTTGGACCAGCTGAATCCCCAATGTCCGAGCCCGATCTGGATTGCCTTGACCATGTGGATAACTCCTTTGCGTTCGGGGCGCGCCCTCGTGGTTCGACAAGCTCACCATGAGGGCTCCCCAATTCCAGTAGACCTCATCTCGGGCCTGTCGAGGACGAGGCCGTGGCAGGATGTCAGATATTCAACGCACGTCCATAAGCGTCCAGCACACTTTCCTTCATCGCTTCACTCAATGTCGGATGCGGGAAAATAGTGTGGATCAGCTCTTCCTCGGTCGTCTCGAGGTTCATCGCGATCACGAACCCCTGGATCAGCTCGGTCACCTCGGCACCAACCATATGCGCGCCCAGAAGTTCACCGGTCTTTGCGTCGAAGATCGTCTTCACCAAACCATCGGGCTCGCCCAGCGCAATGGCCTTGCCATTGCCCACGAACGGGAACCGCCCAACTTTGATTTCGCGCCCAGCTTCCTTGGCCTTGGCTTCGGTCAGCCCAACGCTCGCCACCTGCGGCTCGCAATAGGTGCAACCCGGCACCTTGGTCTTATCCAAACCGTGGACATTCAGCCCAGCAATCTTTTCGACGGTAATCACCGCCTCATGCTCGGCCTTGTGCGCCAGCATCGGCGGACCGGCCACATCACCAATCGCCCAGATGCCATCCACACTGGTCTTGCCATAGTGGTCGATCACGATCGCGCCGCGTTCCGTCTTAACGCCCACGGTTTCAAGACCGAGGTTCTCAATGTTGCACTGCACGCCAACGGCCGAAATAAGCTTCTCGCCCGAAATCTGCTGCTTGGAGCCGTCCTTGAGCTCCACATGCGCCGTGACACCATCGGCGGTCTTTTCCACTTTGGCGACCTTCGCATCGGTCAGGATCTTGATCCCACGCTTCTCCAGCCGCTTGCGGGCCAGACCGGCAATCTCCGCATCCTCGACCGGCATGATCTGCGGCAAAAGCTCGATGATGGTCACCTCGGCGCCCATCGAGCGATAGAACGACGCAAACTCAACGCCAATCGCGCCCGACCCCATCACCACCAGCGATTTCGGCATGGCGGCCGGCTTCATCGCCTCGAAATAGGTCCAGATCTTGTCGCCATCGGGCTCGATCCCCGGCAACACGCGCGGCCGCGCACCGGTCGCGATAATGATGTTCTTGGCTTTGTAGGTCCCCTCGCCCAGCGCATTCTTCGGCACTGGTCCCTGCGGCTGCACGATCGGCTTCTTGGTGGGCGCAACCCGCACTTCACCCGGCTTCGTGATAACGGCTTCGCCCCAGATGATGTCGACCTTGTTCTTCTTCATCAGGAACTGCACGCCATTGTTCATCTGCGCTGCAATAGCGCGCGAACGCTTGACGACACCATCGATGTGGAAGCCGAACTTCTCGGCCGTCAGCCCGTAATCCTTGGCGTGGCTCATATGCCCATAGACCTCGGCCGAGCGCAGCAGCGCCTTGGTCGGGATGCAGCCCCAGTTCGAGCAGATGCCAGCCATATGCTCGCGCTCGATAATGCCCACCTTCATGCCCAGTTGCGCACCACGAATGGCAGCAACATAGCCACCAGGGCCGGCGCCGATCACGAGAAGGTCGTATTGGTCAGCCATTTGGGCCTCCAGAATGGTCTAGTCGGGTCACAGACCCAGCATTTGTGTAACGAGCGGAGCAAGTCCCTCGCCTATGGCGCGGGTATTTGCCGGATCGAGATGAACGCCGTCGGCGCGGTCGGCAACGGCCACGCTTGCGGCGTTGAAATACCCCACGCCAAGTTCGTTGGCGACGCGGCTATAGTAAAAATCGAACAGCTTGGCTTCGTCAGCGCGCGGCGCGAACATCGGGTGTAGATCGACATGGTCGGTCTCCACCGTCAGCGGCGGCGCCACGACGATCACCTGCGGAATGGCCGTGCCCGCATCATAAGGATGCGTCCGCACGATCTGCACCAGCCGCTTGACCCCCATGGCCGCGCCGAACGCCGTACCATTGAGATAGACCTTGAGGTCATTGGTGCCCAGCATGATGATGACGAGGTCGAGCGGCTTGTGGCTCTCGAGCAAAGTCGGCAACACCCGCGCCCCATTGCGGTCCGCAACATTCGAAAAGTCATCGAACACCGTAGTGCGACCGCCAAGCCCCTCGGCAATCACCCGAGCCTTGCCACCAATCGCACTCTCCAGCGCCGTCGGCCACCGATCCTCAAACGCATGCCGCTGCCCATTCGGCTGCGGATTAGCCCCAAACGTCAGGCTATCGCCATAGGCAAGAATGGTTTTCATGCCGTTTTGCCCCTACGCAAGCATCATGACCGGGTTTTCGATCAGGTCCTTGAACACGCCGAGCACTTCGGCGCCCAGCGCGCCATCGACGGAGCGATGGTCGCAGCTGAGGGTGCAGGTCATGAACTGGCCGATCTTGATCTCGCCCTTTTCCGCATAGACCCGCTCCTCGCCAACGCCGACCGCCAGGATCGTGCCATGCGGCGGATTGATGACGGCGCCGAACTCCTTGATACCGAACATGCCCAGGTTGGAAACCGACGAAGCACCACCCTGATATTCATGCGGCGCCAGCTTCTTGTTGCGGGCACGGGTCGCGAGGTCCTTGACCTCTTCGGAAATTTCCCGAAGCGTCTTGGTATCGCAGGACTTCACCACCGGGGTGAACAATCCGCCCGGCACGGCCACGGCAACCGCCACGTCGCTGCGCTTGTGGTAGAGGATAGAGTCGACCGCCCAGGTCGCATTCGCCGCCGGAACCCGCTGCAGCGCAACAGCCCACGCCTTCATCACGAAGTCATTGACCGAGAGCTTATAGCCCGGCTTGCCGTCCTTGCCCTTCGGCGCAGAGTTGTTGATCTGCTCGCGCGCCGCCATCAGCGCATCGATCTTGCAATCCAGCGTCAGATAGAAATGTGGCACCGTCTGCTTGGATTCGGTGAGGCGCTGCGCCACGACCTTGCGCATGCTGTCGTTGGGCACGAGCTCGTATGAGCCTTCCGGATAAAGCGCCAGGACCTGCGCCTTGGTCATGCCCATAGGCGCGGCACCACCGCCAGCCGGCGCCCCCGCAGCAGAAGCCGCAGCCTTAAGCGGCGTCTTGCCGGACTTGGCCGCTTCCACGTCCGATTTCACCACGCGCCCCTTGGGACCCGAACCGCTGATCGCCGAAACGTCGATCCCGGCTTCCTTGGCCAAGCGACGTGCCAACGGCGAAGCGAAGACCTTGCCTCCCTCCGGCTTGCTGGCCGGAGCAGCCGCAGATGGCGCGCTTGTTCCGGTATTGCTGTTGGCAACCGGCGCCGTCGCATTGCTCGGCGTATCCTTGTCGCGCATCAGCGTACCAGCATCAGCCTTCGGCACTTCCGCGGCCTTGGGTGCCTCAGCCGCTGGCGCAGGAGCTGCAGCTGCATCGGCGCTTTCGCCTTCCTGCAGCAGCACGGCGATGACGGCGTTGACCTTTACACCCTCGCTACCCTCGGCAACCATGATCTTGCCGATCTTGCCCTCATCCACGGCCTCGACTTCCATCGTGGCCTTGTCGGTTTCGATCTCGGCGATCACGTCACCCGAGGAGACGCTGTCGCCCTCCTTGACGTGCCACTTGGCGAGCTTGCCCTCTTCCATCGTCGGAGAGAGCGCCGGCATGGTGATATTGATCGGCATCCCAGATCTCCTTACGAGCGGTAGGTGACGGCGTTGACCGCTGCCACCACTTCATCGACGTTCGGCAGCGCCAGCTTTTCAAGGTTGGCAGCATAGGGCATCGGCACATCCTTGCCGGCCACGCGCATCACTGGCGCATCGAGATAGTCGAACGCCTGCTCCATCACGCGCGCCGAAAGCTCCGCCCCGATACCGCCCTGCGGCCAGCCTTCTTCCACGGTCACGAGGCGCCCGGTCTTCTTGACCGACTCGATCACCGTGTCGCTATCCATTGGACGCAGCGTGCGCAGATCGATCAGTTCCACATCGACACCAGCCGCCACCAGTTTCTCGGTCGCCTGCGTCGCGTAACGCATGCCCATCGAGAACGACACGATGGTCACGTCAGCACCCTTGCGGGCAATGCGCGCCTTGCCGATCGGTAGCAGGAAATCATCCATCTTGGGCACAAGGCCTGTGGAGCCATAGAGAACCTCGTTCTCGAGGAACACCACCGGATTGGGCGACCGGATCGCCGACTTCAGCAACCCCTTGGCATCAGCGGCGCTATAAGGCGCGATGACCGTGAGACCCGGAACATGGGAATACCATGCCGAGAAATCCTGGCTGTGCTGCGCACCCACGCGCGCTGCCGGACCGTTCGGGCCGCGGAACACCATGGGTGCCTTCACCTGCCCGCCCGACATATAGAGCTGCTTGGCCGCCGAGTTGATGATCTGGTCGATCGCCTGCATGGCAAAGTTCCAGGTCATGAATTCAACGATTGGCTTCAGCCCCGCAAACGCCGCACCAACCGCCAAACCCGCAAAGCCGTGCTCGGTGATCGGCGTATCGACAACGCGCTCGGGTCCGAACTCTTCCAGCAGGTTTTGGGTGATCTTGTAGGCGCCCTGATACTGGGCAACTTCCTCGCCCATGATGAAAACGTCCTTGTCGCGGCGCAGCTCTTCGGCCATCGCCTCGTTCAAGGCCTGCCGAACAGTCATCTCGACCATTTCCACGCCTTCGGGCAGGTCGGGATCGTTCTGCGCGGTGAACTTGGGTGCTTCAGCTGCCGGAGAGGACTTGGCCTCGGCGGGCACGGTCGCGGCTTCGGCCACAGCCGACTGGCCTTCCGGATCAGACGAACCGGTCTGCGCCGCGGGACGATTCCCCTCGCCCACTTCCTCGCCTTCGCCCAGCACCAGCGCGATAGGCGTATTCACTTTCACGCCCTCGGTGCCTTCTTCGATCATCAGCTCCTTGACGGTGCCGCCATCGACCGCTTCCACTTCCATGGTCGCCTTGTCGGTCTCGATTTCGGCCAGCACATCGCCGGGCGAAACGGTATCACCGATCTTGACCAGCCATTTGGAGAGCTTGCCCTCCTCCATGGTCGGCGACAGCGCGGGCATCAGGATTTGAGGCATATAAGCTCTCCAGCAATGAGACGCCGGGCATCAGGGGCCACGCGGCGGGCAGATGGGTGAATATTCAGCGCGGCGGCGCCCGCCTTGGGTCAGGCGCTGATGGTGATGTCAGTCCACAGTTCAGCCGGATCGGGCTCTTTGTCGTTGGTCGCAAAATCGGCTGCTTCCGTGACAATGGCGCGAATCTCGCTTTCGATGGCCTTCAGTTGCTCTTCGCTCTGGTGACCGCCTTCCAGCAGCCGCGCCTTGACCTGCTCGATCGGGTCGCGTTCCTGGCGGTACTTGGTCACTTCGTCCTTGGTGCGATACTTCGCCGGGTCGGACATCGAGTGGCCGCGATAGCGATAGGTCAGCATTTCGAGAATGTACGGCCCCTTCCCGGAGCGCGCATGCTCGATGGCCCGCTGCGACGCGTCATAAACCATGCGCACGTCCATGCCATCGACCTGCTCGCCCGGAATGTCGAACGAAGCGCCGCGCTTGGAAAAATCAGTGGTTGCCGACGAGCGCTCGGTAGACGTGCCCATGGCGTATTTGTTGTTTTCGATAATGAACACAACCGGCAGGTTCCAGAGCTTTGCCATGTTGAAGCTCTCATAGACCTGGCCCTGGTTGGCCGCGCCGTCGCCGAAATAGGCCAGCGACACCGAATCGTCGCCACGGTACTTCGCTGCAAAGGCAAGGCCTGCCCCCAGCGAAACCTGCGCACCCACGATGCCGTTGCCGCCATAGAATCGATGCTCATTGGAGAACATGTGCATCGAGCCGCCCTTGCCCTTGGACAAGCCGCCCTCGCGACCGGTCAACTCGGCCATGACGCCTTTGGGGTCCAGCCCCATCACCAGCATATGCCCGTGGTCGCGATAGCCGGTGATCTGGGCATCCTTGCCCTTCTCGCTGGCCATGGTGACGCCGGTCACCACGGCTTCCTGGCCGATATAAAGATGGCAGAACCCACCGATCAGGCCCATGCCATACATCTGGCCGGCCTTTTCCTCGAAACGCCGGATCAGCAGCATTTCGCGGTAGGCTTCGAGGTCCTGCTCTGGAGTGAACTGGGGTAGGTTGGATTGCGTCTTGGCCTGAGTGGCCACAGCTTTACGCGCCATTGAGAACGCTCCGCATCGGAAATGATTTGCCGCTTGGCCGGAGTTGGCCACATTGCCGCATCATAACGCAAGCTGCTGCTAGAACACAATGCTCCTGCGCCGACGCAATGACAGCTTAAAGCGTTGGCTCCGCTGCGATAATTGCACTTAACTGATCTTCAGGTAATTCTGAGAATGAACCGGAAAGTGGTTTACCCGTCGCAGGATCGACCATGACGAGAATGTCGTCGGCATGCGCCATATTGAGCAGCGCCCTGGCGCGTTCGGTAATGATATCAGGATCCAGCCGCCGCGTATCCATCAGTGTAGCACGGTGACGATACGCATCGATTTCGGCCTGCAACGCCGCCGATTTGTTCTTTAGCTGATCGATATCGATCAGGATTTGCGTCCGGTTTTCGATTCCGAACTGTCCACCGATAGCAGAAAATCCCAGATAACCCTGGAAGCTCAAAAGAGCTGCGGTGAGCGCCAGCGGGCGCCAGATAGCGGGTCGTTTGAGACGGGTGGGCATGGGCAACCGGGGGAACTAGACCCCCCGACTATGGCTCACAAGGCATTAACACGTGGTTGAAACCAGCAGGCGCACGCCGTAAACGGGCACGTAATCGATCTCGAGAAAACGCTCCACCTCCGGCACCCAGCGTTCCCTGACGAACGCCACATGGTCAGGGTGCTCGTTGTATTCCGAATATGCCGCCTGATCGGCAAACTCCATTGAGAATCCGAACGCATAATCGTTCTTCGGGCTCACCTGCCGCAGTTGCTCGAACTTCTCAACGCCGGGAATGCCAGCCAGCACCTTGGCATCGTTCAGGAACGCGCCTTCCGCTGCCGACCCTGCGACGTGCTTGAGAGTGAAAACCACGGTGTGGCGGATCATGGCTCAACTCCGATAGCCTCGGTTGCCGCAATCGCCGCCATGTTCACAATGCCGCGGCTGGTGGTCGAGGGCGCCAAAATATGTGCCGGCGCCTTTGGGCCCATCAGGATCGGGCCAACGGCCAACGCATTGTTGGTTTCCTTGAGCAGCGTCATCGACAAGTTTGCCGCGTCCAGATTTGGGAAAATCAGCAGGTTTGCTTCACCGCTCAATATACTATCCGGAATATAGCGTTCCCGGAGCTCCTGGTTCAGCGCGAGGTCGCCCTGCATCTCACCCTCGACAATCAGGTCCGGCGCTATGCTCTTGAGCTGTTTATAGACTTCGCGCATCTTGTAGGCACTGTCGCCATCACGCGAGCCGAAGTTGGAATAGCTCAGCAGCGCGACGCGCGCTTCGATATTGAAGCGTTTGAGGTGATTGCGCGCCTGCAGCACGATACCGACTATTTCGTCGGCCGTAGGGTCCATGTTGACATAGGTATCGGCGAGGAAAAACGCGCCGCGTGGCATGATCAGCATGGACAGCGCCGAAACATCCACCAACCCTTCCTGCAGCCCGATCACCGAGCGGATATCGCGTATGTGCTTGATGAAGCGCCCCTGCAGCCCGCAGATCAGCGCATCGGCCTCGCCGCGCTTGACCGCGAGACTACCGATCACCGTCGTATTGGTGCGCACCATCTGCCGCGCCGTATCCGGCGTCACGCCGTCGCGCCCGACCAGCGAATGGAACAGGCTCACATAATCGCGATAGCGCGGATCGTCCTCAGGGTTGATGATCTCGAAATCGGTGCCCGGACGAAGATTGAGCCCGAACCGCTCGATACGTGCCTCAATGACCGAAGGACGCCCGATCAGGATGGGACGCGCGATGCGCTCCTCGAGCAGCACCTGCGTCGCGCGCAGCACGCGCTCATCCTCGCCATCGGCAAAGGCGATGCGCTTGTTCTGCCCCTGCGCCCGATCGATGATCGGCTTCATCACCAGCCCCGAGCGGAACACGAACCGGTTGAGGCGATCCTGATACGCCGCCCAGTCCGTGATCGGGTTCTTGGCTACACGCGATTCCATCGCCGCACGCGCAACAGCCGGTGCAATACGCAGAATCAGCCGCTGATCGAACGGATTGGGAATGATGTGCTCCGGCCCAAACACCGCCGGAGCGCCCGAGGGCGAGCTTTCCAGCCCTGGCTCATGCGCCAGCTTGGCGATAGCCCGAACGGCCGCCAGCTTCATTTCCTCGTTGATCGTCGTCGCACCGACGTCGAGCGCGCCGCGGAAAATGAATGGGAAACACAGAACGTTGTTCACCTGGTTGGGGAAGTCGGACCGCCCCGTGCACACCATGGCATCGGGCCGGATAGCCTGGGCGACCTCAGGCATGATTTCGGGATAAGGATTCGCCAGCGCCAGGATCAGCGGCTTGGGCGCCATCTTGGCCAGCATCTCGGGCTGCAGCGCGCCGGCCGCCGAAAGCCCGAGAAATACGTCCGCACCCTCGATCACCTCTGCCAGCGTCGTCGCATCACTGGTGCGCCGGAATTGCCCCCGCCATTTGTCATTGACATCATTGCGCTTGTGGGTAACCAGGCCATCCTTATCGGCCACCCAGATATTCTCGTGCTTGGCGCCAAGCGCCACCAGCACGTTTAGGCAGGCAATCGCCGCCGCCCCGGCCCCGGACGCACATATCTTGACGTCCTCGATCTTCTTGCCCTTGAGCTCAAGTCCGTTGAGCACGGCTGCGCCCACGATGATCGCGGTGCCGTGCTGGTCGTCATGGAACACCGGAATCGGCATGCGCTCGCGCAGCGCTTCTTCGATCTCGAAGCAGTCCGGCGCTCGGATATCTTCGAGGTTGATGCCACCGAAGGTCGGCCACAGCGGCGCCACGGCATCGATGAATTTCTTGGGGTCGAGTTCGTCGATCTCAAGATCGAACACGTCAATCCCAGCGAATTTCTTGAACAGGACGGCCTTGCCCTCCATTACCGGCTTGGACGCCAGCGCACCGATATTGCCCAGGCCCAGCACGGCCGTACCGTTGGATATGACGGCCACCAGATTTTGCCGCGAAGTATATTTCGCCACCGAATCCGGGTTTTCGGCGATTTCCTCGCAGGGCGCTGCAACACCCGGCGAATAGGCCAGCGCCAGGTCGCGTTGGTTGCCCAGTGGCTTGGTCGGCTGAATCTCGAGCTTGCCTGGCTTCGGGAACTGATGGAAATGCAGCGCCGCTTCACGCAGGGCTTTCCGCTGTTCGTTGATATCAGTCGACAATGGGACCTCCTGGCTCGCCTGCTGAGCACAGGCCTCGGCCGCTTCGTGCCATCAATCGCCAGCGATTAAAAGGGTTATCTCGGCACCCCGCTTCCACATCGTGAAAACGCTCAGGCGGCGTTGGAGACGATCTCTTCCACGCGGTTGCGCGGCGTTGCCCGGGTGGCGTGTAGTGCCAGCGCTAATTGCTGAAAAGCCCTGACCTTGAGCGCGGGTGCAAAGATAAACCCCTGTGCCTGCAGAACCCCGCGCGAGCGCAGGTACAGCGCCTGCGCTTCGGTCTCGACGCCTTCCGCCACGATCTCGCAGTTCATGTCCTTGGCCAGGGCGATCAGGCCATCCAGAACCGGAACCAGCGTCGTGTCTGGCTTCACCATGTCGACGAAAACCCGGTCAATCTTGATGATATCCACGCCCAGCGTGCCGATATATGCCAAATTGGAGTGTCCCGTACCGGCATCGTCCAGCGCCATCCGGCACCCCAACGCATGCAGGCCTGCGATCACGCCCTTCGCGACGGTCGAATTGGCCAGCGGATGCCGCTCGGTGATTTCGAACACCAGCTGGCGCATGGAAATCTTGCTGTTGGCAAAGATCGCCTCCACATCGTCCACGATCCCTGCATCGCGGAAATGCCCCTCAAACAGATTGATGGACACTTTGAGCTCCGGCATCTGCTGGCAGATGTCACCCAGATCGTATTTCACCTGCTGCATCAGCGACAGGGTCATGGGAATGGCCAGCCCGGTGGTTTCGGCATAATCGATGAAAGCACCGGGCGGCACCACTTGCCCGTTCTTTTTCTCCCACCGGCAGAGCACTTCGCACCCTTCCAGCGCGCCCGTCCGCAGATTGATCACGGGCTGGTAGTACGGCCGGATTTCACCGCGCGAGATTGCCCGTTCCAGATCGAATGCCGGCACGCGCGACTTGCGTACATAGTGCAGCGCCAGGATCAGGAACGACCCGCTCATCAGGCAACTGATGATCGTAAAGGTGACATCGAGGTCCGCATACCCTGCCCGCGCAACGGCAAACGGCAGCGCGTACTCCACCTTTATCGGAAACTCCCCGGCAAACCGTTCGCCGCTGATGATCTCCGCTGGCGCACGATCCACCAGCAGCGCCGGGTCACCCACCGTCATCACCGGGGTGCCATTGGTCATCATCACCCGCAGGACGGCCGAGGCATCGAACCCTTTGGCGAGCACTTCCGGGTCACGCCCCAGCAGCGGCAAGAACACCGAAACCTTGCGCGTGTCCCCCATCGCCTGGGTGATCTTGAGCGCCGGCACACCCATATTGGCCAATTGCACCACGGTGATGGTCTCGGTCCGGCCGGGCACGGGGAGCGTATCGGAGATGGGCGAATATTCGACCTTGCGCCCGAACGCATCACAATATTGAACACCGTCTGCGTTTTCGACCAGCACCTGCTTGAGGCCGATGCTGTTCTCGATCGCGCTTTGCGCATTCTCTACGAACGTGGGGGCACACAGCGAAGGGCTATCCGCAAGCACCGTCCGCAGCGAATTGATGGCTTGGGCCGCATTCGCTTCGATCTGCGAAGAAAAATCGCCAACATACTGCAATGCCGTCGCTTTTTCCTGCACGCGTACGTACGCGTCGAGCAGGTGATCCACAGCGACGATCGGCGTGAACGCGAAAATCGCGCCCAGCAGCATCAGGATATGGGAGTAGCGCGATCTCAACCAGCAAATCCAACGGTCGTCGTGAACCGCTCATGGGTATCAATCAGCGTTTAACGCACCGCTAAGATGGAAAACGAACAAAGGCGGACACATCGTGCCCGCCCTTGGAAAACTCAGGTCTTGCCAGGTCAGCTCTGCGGACTGAGCCTGATGCCCAGTTCGCGCAACTGCTTGGGCTCGGCCGGGCTCGGCGCGCCCATCAACAGGTCTTCGGCCTGCTGGTTCATCGGGAAGGCCGTGATCTCGCGCAAATTCTGCACGCCACATAGCAGCATCACGATACGGTCCACCCCGAACGCGGCACCACCATGCGGCGGCGCGCCAAACTGGAACGCCCGATAGAGACCACCGAACTGCTCTTCGACTTCGTCGCGGCTCTTGCCGGTCAGTTCGAACGCCTTGACCATGGTTTCGGGCAACTGGTTACGGATCGAACCCGAAGCGATTTCATAGCCGTTGCAGACCGCATCATATTGATAGGCCTTGATGGTCAACGGGTCCTGCGAATTGAGCGCATCGATCCCGCCCTGTGGCATCGAGAATGGGTTATGGGCGAAATCCACCCGCTTCTCTTCTTCGCTCCACTCGTAGAACGGGAAGTCCACGATCCAGCACAGGGCAAACTGCTCTGTGTCCACCACGCCCAGATCGGTGCCGACCTTGGTGCGTGCGTCGCCGGCGAACTTGTAGAACTTCTCGGGACGCCCAGCCACGAAGAACACTGCATCGCCATCTTCCAGACCAAGCTGGGCCTTCAGCGCTGCAGTCCGCTCTCCGCCAATGTTCTTGGCGATAGGGCCAGAGCCCTGCCCTTCCTTGAAGAAGATATAGCCCAGGCCCGGCTGGCCCTCGCCCTGCGCCCAGGCGTTCATCCGGTCGCAGAACGCACGGCCGATTGGCTCGGCACCGGCCTTGTTCTTGGCCGGAATGGCCCAGACTTCAACCTTGGAGTCGGCCTCGATCTGCCCGGCGAACACCTTGAAGCCCGACCCCGCGAAATGCTCGGTCACGGCCTGCATTTCGATCGGATTGCGCAGGTCAGGCTTGTCCGAACCATATTTGCGGATCGCGGTATCATAGGGAATGCGCGGCCAGTCCTTGGTCACGCGCTTGCCCTCGGCAAACTGCTCGAAAATATTGGTGATGACCGGGGTCACCGTGTCCCACACATCTTCCTGCGTCACGAAGCTCATTTCCAGGTCAAGCTGGTAGAACTCGCCCGGCAGACGGTCTGCACGCGGGTCTTCATCGCGGAAGCACGGCGCAATCTGGAAATAGCGGTCGAACCCGGCTACCATCAGCAATTGCTTGTATTGCTGTGGCGCCTGCGGCAGCGCAAAGAACTTGCCGGGATGGATACGGCTGGGCACGAGGAAGTCACGCGCGCCTTCCGGCGAGGAAGCCGTCAGGATCGGCGTTGAATATTCGGCAAAGCCCTGCTCGGTCATGCCGGCGCGCATCGCCGCAATAACTTTGGTGCGCTTGACGATGTTGGCGTGCAGCTTCTCGCGGCGCAAATCGAGGAAGCGATAGCGCAGCCGCACGTCTTCCGGATATTCCTGATCGCCAAACACCGGCAGCGGCAATTCCTTGGCCGCGGAAAGCACTTCCAGCTCACGAATAAACACTTCCACCGCACCGGTCGGCAGGTTCGGGTTCACCACCGCGGCATCGCGCAGCTTCACTTCGCCGTCGATGCGGATAACCCATTCCGAGCGCACCTTTTCCATCGCGGCAAAGGCAGGGGAATCAGGATCAACAACCGCCTGGGTGAGGCCGTAATGGTCGCGCAGATCGATGAACAGCAATCCACCATGATCACGGATACGATGCACCCAGCCGCTCAGGCGCACGGTCTCACCCGCATTATTTGCCGTCAGAGCTCCGCATGTGTGCGAACGGTAGCGGTGTGTCGTCATGGCAAAGCTCTCGAAAAAGGGCGGATTCACGGGCCGGAAAAGCGCATGCAAGGCCTCGATTGTCAAGCCAGCCGGATAGTGAGTCCCACACAGCCGGGCGCGCGCTAACCCTATTTCATGGTTAACAAATCGCTTCTGGAGTGTGAACGGCGCACCTGCTAGGAACAATAGTGACGAATTTGAGACGGACTTAGGTATGGACCTCGTAGTTTCCACAGATGTGCTCGATGCCTTTTGCGAGCGCGCTGCAAAATTTGATTTTATTACCGTGGATACCGAGTTCCTCCGAGAAACCACTTACTGGCCCAAGCTCTGTCTGATCCAGGCCGCCACGGACGACGAAGCGGTGCTGATCGACCCGCTGGCGGATGGGCTGGACCTCGCTCCGTTCTTTGCACTGCTGGCCAATCCGGCAGTCACCAAGGTCTTCCATGCCGCGCGGCAGGATATCGAGATCTTCGTCAAGTTCACTGGCAAGGTACCGGTCAATATCTTTGACACCCAGGTTGCGGCGAGCGTTTGCGGCTTCGGCGACAGCGTCTCCTATGACAATCTGGTCCGCTCCATCACCAATGTCGAACTCGACAAGTCATCCCGCTTCACCGACTGGTCGGCCCGCCCCCTTAGCGAGAAGCAGCGCCTCTATGCGCTCGCGGACGTCACCCATCTGCGCGACATCTACCGCGAACTGCGCAAGCAGGTGGACGCCACCAAGCGTTGGGATTGGGTAGAGGACGAACTCGGCGTCCTGCGCAGCATCGACACCTACGTCGTCCAGCCCGAACAGGCTTGGGAACGGCTCAAGATGAAGATCAACCGGGCGCGCGATCTCGCCGCCCTCAAGAAACTAGCCGCCTGGCGTGAAAGGCGCGCCCAGGAAAGCGATCAGCCGCGCAGCCGCATCCTCAAGGACGATGTGCTGTTCGAACTCGCCCAACAGCGCCCGCTGACCCCCGACGCCTTCGAGAAGCTCCGCGCCGTGCCACGCGGCTTCGGCCGCAGTTCCGCCGCCGCCGAAATCATGGCGTTGCTCCGTGACGTTGAAGCCCTGCCCAAGTCCGAGCTGCCGGTCATGCCCGAACGCTACCGCGGCCCTTCGCCAAAAGGCGCTGTCGGCGACCTGCTCCGTGTCTTGCTCAAATCCGTTGCCGAACAACACGGCGTCGCCGCGCGCATCATCGCAACCTCCGACGATATCGACGCCCTGGTTCTTGACGACGAAGCCGACGTTCCCGCCCTAAAGGGCTGGCGCCGCAAGCTGTTCGGCGAAAAGGCCCTCGACATCAAGCACGGCCGCATCGGCCTCGTCGCCACCCGCAAGGGCATCGTCCAGTTTGCCGTCAAAGACGCTATCCCAGCGGAATAAACCGCCACTGCGCCAATTCTCGCATCCCGCAGCACTCACAGCGTCATTCCCGCGAAAGCGGGAATCTCACTCACTGCAGTGCAAAGTGGGCTTCCTCGACTCACGCCGAGTAACCTAAAAACGCGCTACCCGCATCCCAGCGAGGCCTAATCCACCCGCACCTGCGTGTTCTTGAACCCCGCCACATTGCCGAACTGATCCAGTCGGCCCTGCAGATGCTCCCCGTCTAGGAACGCCAGGTCAGCCGGCAACACCAGCGTCAGCGTCTTTTCCACCGCTTCGAAGCGGATCCTCGGCAAAATACCGGGCATGGCCGCCGACATCGGATAGGCGACCCGGAACAGCGCGCCGATCAACCGGGCCCGGGCGATCATCTCGGCGCTTGTCAGATGCGCCAGAGGCGCCGCCGCCTTGTTCTTGAGCCCGCCATATCGGATGGCAATGACCTGGGCGAGGAATGAGCGCCCGGCATGGTCGACGCCGCTGAGCGACCCATAAGCCACCGCATCCACGCTCTGCGGCCCGCGGTAATCCGGATGCGCCCGCCAGCCTATGTCGGCCAAGAGACACGCGACGGTCCGCAACCGTGCCTGCTCGGCCGTTTCCGGCGTGCCTGAGGCGGCCAGAAACTGTCCCGTAAACTCCACAAGATCGTCCGCGTGCGCGGGCGAGCGCGAGCGCAGCACTGAAAGCTCCTCAGCGCCCTGTATCAGCGGATCGATGGCTTGCTCGCGTTTGTCGAGCATCCCGTAAAGATAGCCCTCGCGCACGCCAAGGGCCGAGAACACGACCCTGCCGAACTGCCCGGCCTTGAGCACTTCGAGCAGCGCCGCGGCGCCGAACGGAACCAGCTCCCGCCGTGAGGAACTCACGCTCTCTGCGCGGCGGTAGCCCTTGAGTGAACCGGCGTTGATGATTTCATCGCAGAACGCCATCATCTCGTCGGCGTCCACCACATATTGCTGCACCATGTGTAACGGATACCCGCTCACCACCTGGTGCAGCTTCGCCAGCGAACGCCAGGTGCCGCCGATGGCGACGAACGAGGTGCCCTTGCCCGTCTCCGCCAGTCCGGAACTTTCAAGACGCTCCCGCACGATACTCGCCGCTTTGATCGACGAGCTATTGCTGTCGTCCTGCAGGCGGATCACGCCCAGCGGGAAAGACTGTCCATCCGTGCCCGCACCGTTGCCAATGGTCGAAAGCTCAAGGCTCCCACCACCCAAATCGCCTACCGTGCCGACAAAGTCCGGCATGCCGGCGACCGCGCCAAGCGCGGCGTAGTAAGCCTCTTCCTCGCCGCTCAACACCTGCACCGGGGTCTCGATCAGTGCTTCCACGGCACTGACGAATTCCTCCCGGTTTGCGGCGTCCCGCACGGCCGACGTGGCGAGCACGAACACCTTGCCCACCCGCATCATTCGGGTCACCAGCGCGAACCGCTTGATGGCATTAAGGGCCTGGGCAACATTGGCGTCGGCAAGCCTGCCGGTCTGCCCCACGCCGCGCCCCAGCGCACACGATGATTTCTCGTTGTAAAGCGGCGTCAACGCCCGCGCATGGCGTTCATAGACGACAAGGCGCACCGAGTTGGATCCGATGTCGAGCACGGCCACTGGCTTGGCGCCCTTGATACGGCCCTGCGCGGTCGGATCGGCGTCAACGCCCCAGAATTGGTTCAAGCCTAGCCCTCGTCACCTTCGACCATGCCGGCACTGCCACGTCCGGACAGCGAGGGGTTGGTCATGAAGTAGTCATGCGCGTTGAACGGCTCTTCGCCTTCCGCCACCCGCATACGATGCGAACTGCCGTCCGGCAGCACTTCCCAGCTCTGCTGGTTGTCCTTGAGATAGGCAACCAGAATCCGGTCCAGGATCTGCTTATGCACGGTCTTGTTCAGGATGGGGACCATGACTTCGACCCGCCCGTCAAGGTTTCGGCCCATCAAATCGGCCGACGATATATAAACCTTAGCTCGCGGATTAGGCATCGCTTCCCCGTTGCCGAAGCAATAGATGCGGCTGTGCTCGAGGAACCGCCCGACGACGGATTTGACGCGGATATTGTCCGAAAACCCCGGAATGCCGGGCCGCAGGCAACAGATCCCGCGCACGATGAGGTCAACCTTCACCCCGGCCTGACTCGCGTCATAAAGCGCGTCGATAATCGGCGGATCCACCAGCGAGTTCATTTTCAGCAGGATATGTCCCGCCTGGCCGTTGCGGGCAAATGCGATCTCGCTGGCGATATCGTCGAGCAAGGTCTGCCGCAGGTTGACCGGCGACACTGCGATGGTTTCCAGCTCCGTCGGCCGGGCATAGCCGGTGATGAAGTTGAACACCCGCGCCACGTCGCGTGTGATCGCCGGATCGATCGTGAAATAGCTCAGATCGGTATAAATCTTGGCCGTGATCGGATGATAGTTGCCGGTGCCGATATGGCAGTAGCTGACCAGCTTGCCCTTTTCGCGCCGCACCACCTGGCTCAGCTTTGCGTGCGTCTTGAGTTCGATAAACCCGAACACCACCTGCGCCCCGGCCCTTTCAAGGTCGCGCGCCCAGCGGATATTGGCTTCTTCATCGAACCGCGCCTTGAGTTCCACAAGGCACGTCACCGATTTGCCAGCCTCCGCCGCCAGCACCAGCGCCTTGATGATCGGGCTATCCGCCGAGGTCCGATACAGCGTCTGCTTGATGGCAACCACGTCCGGGTCCCGCGCCGCCTGCATCAGGAACTGCGCCACCACGTCGAAACTCTCGAACGGATGGTGCACCAGAATGTCCTTGGCCCGGATCGCAGCGAAACTGTCCCCGCTATAGTCGCGGATACGTTCGGGGAAGCGCGCATGGTAGGGCGTGAATTTCAGGTCGGCCCGCTCGATGTCGCAAACCTTGCGCGCATCCGACAGCCCCAGGAAGCCGTGCACCTCGAACACATCGACTTCGGTTACGCCCAGCTGCTCGCTGATCTGGCGCTTGAGCGCCCGGGTCATCGAGCTTTCGATTTCGAGCCGGATCACCTGCCCGCGCCGCCGCTGCCGCAGCGCCGTCTCGAACTCCACCACGAGATCCGCTGCCTCGTCATCGATTTCGATTTCGCTGTCCCGGATTACGCGGAACGCGCCGGAGCCGACCACTTCGTGTCCCGGGAACATTTTGTGGAAGAACAGCTTCACCAGCGTGTCGATCGTCACGACCTCGCTGCGCCCCTCCGAAACCAGCCCACTCGGCAAATTGATGAACCGGTCCAGATTGCCCGGAATACGCACCAGCGCAGTGAGCAGCATGTCATTGTCGGGCCGGCGCAACTCGAAGGCCAGTGCCAGACCAAGGTTGGGGATAAACGGAAATGGATGCGCCGGATCCACCGCGATCGGCGTCAGCACCGGGAAGATCTCTTCCCGAAACAGCTTCTGCAGATAATCCACCTGGTCGGCGGTGAGGTCGTTGGCCTCGTGGATCACCACGTTCTGCGCAAACAGCTCCTCGCGCAGGTGCTGCCAGTGATCCTGCTGTTCCAGCTGCAAATGCTGCGCCAGCGTCGCGATTTCGTCCAGTTGCTCGGCCGGCGAAAGCCCGTCGGCGCTTTGCTTGGCCAACCCTGCCCGCACCTGCCCCTTCAGGCCGGCCACGCGCACCATGTAAAATTCATCGAGGTTATTGGCCGAAATCGAAACAAACCGCAGCCGTTCCAGCAGCGGATGATGCTCGTTCCCCGCCTCCTCCAGCACGCGCATGTTGAACTGCAGCCAGCTCACCTCCCGGTTGACGAACCGCGCCGGACTTTTGCGCAGCGCTTCGATATCGGGCACCGTAGGCTCGGCTTCGGCGAACTCGCTCATCTCATTCATCGTCTTGCGTGTCCCAGTCCTGTTCGGTGCCCGCTTCCCCGCGCGCCTGGCGGCGAAGGTCGAGCGCGTCAGCTGCGATCCTGCGATTTATGGCAGTGCCTCTGGCCAGCGCCAGTCTATCCATAAGGTCGGCAAGAATCACCACTTCTTCGGCGGAGCGCTCCATGCGCGCCACCAGATAGCCGACGATCTTCGGATCGACCTTGATTTGTCGATCGCCGAACAGTTTCACGAACATCTGTGACAATTGAATGTCGTCGGTGATTTCGAGGGTAAACGCCGTCGCCCGCCGCGCCCGTGACCGCACGTCGTCCGTGGCCAGCGGCCATTGCGCCACCTCATCGCGCGCCGTCAGCAACAATGGCCGCTGGTCGCGCATGGATTGGTTGAGCAGGTGAAACAGCCCCGCCTCGTCATAGGGCAGCCGGTCCACATCCTCGACGACGATCGGCTGGTTGCCCCCTCGGGTCGCCAGCGCCTCCAGATCATCGGTTCCGCTATTGATCGCACCGCTGCGATCCGCAAAAATCCGCGCCAGATGCGACTTGCCCGATTTCGCGGGGCCGATCAGCAGCGTCACTGGATCGGGCCAGTGGGGAAAAGCCATGATGCGGCTATAAGCCAGGCCATTGCCTTCGCCCACGAGAAAGTCCGCCTCGCCCTGCGCAGGCGTGTGGCTAAGTTCGAAGATCAACTGCGACGAGCGATCAGACGGTATTGGCGTCACCATCGGAGCCACCATTCTGTCCTTGATAAAGCGCGCTGGCCTTATACTTGCTGACGCCGTAGCGAATGAGCACGCCCACGATCGCCGCCAAAGGTACTGCCAGCAACAGGCCCACGAACCCGAACAATGCGCCAAAGGCCAGCAGGGCGAACATCAGCCAAACGGGGTTGATGTTGATGCTCGATCCCACCAGCTTGGGGTAAAGAATATTGCCCTCGACGAACTGCCACACCAGGAACACCGCGGCCACCGCCGCGACCATCCAGTAATTGGGCCAGAACTGCACCACCGCAATTCCCATCGACAGCCCGAAGCCGACCACCGCGCCCACGAACGGCACGAAGCTCAGCAGCCCGCCAATGATTCCCACTGCCAGCCCGAAGTTCAGCCCCAAAAGGCTGAGCGCCGTCGCATAATAGGCAGCATCGATCAGTAGCACGCCGCCCTGTCCGCGAATGACGCCAGCCATGGAATCATCGATGTCCGACAGGATCTGGTTGATTTCGCCCTTGGTTTCGCGCGGCAGCAGATCCTGCAATCCGCGGATCATGCCCTCCCAGTCGAGCAGCAGATAGAATGCCACCACAGGCGTCAGCACGATGAAGGCAATGACGCTCACCCCCGTCAGCCCGATATTGACCAGTTCGGCCGGCAGCGTCGCGATAAAGCCCAGTGCCTGCCGCGCCAGATCGGCGATGCTAGCCTGCACCTGCGCTGCCCGCTCCGGCCCCAGGAACTCGTTGATCTCGGGTGCCCAGCGCGCAAAAAGCTCCTGCAAATCCGTGACATAGCCCGGCAGGCGCTGGATCAGCTCGATGATCTGCTGGCCGATCATTGGCACCAGCATGAAAAACAGGCTCAGCACGATGGTAATGACGCTGAGCAGCACCACCGTCGTGGCCAGCGGCCGGTTGAACCGCCACTTCTGCAACTGGTTGACCAGCGGGTTGAGCAGATAAGCCAACGCCGCCCCAACGACGAATGGCAGCAGGATACTGCGGAACAGCCACAGCAGCAGGACCAGCACCACAAGGAAGGCAGTCCAGATCAGCACTTGATTTCGAAGAGTCATGATGCTGGGCGGCCCTTGCGTGGATGTGGTGGAGAAGCTATCAGGCCATCTAGCTTCCGGCTCCGGAATTGGCAACCGCCCAGGCTTCCGGTAGAGGCTTTGCGCACGCTTTCCCTACTAGGTTGTGAAGACAGTTAGGTCAGGGGAGGCGAAAATGGTGGTTTTCGAGAACCGGAGCGCAGCGTACATGGGTACGTGAGCACCGGAAGCGCAGAAAATCGCCGTTTGCAGCCGCCATCACCTAACTGTCTACACAACCTACGGTCCGAGGCCTATGTCCGATCCGAAACACCTGACACCAAACGGTCTCTCATACAAGCAGGCAGGTGTCGATATCGATGCCGGCAATGCGCTCGTAGAAGCGATCAAGCCCGCAGTTCGTTCCACGCGGCGCCCGGGCGCTGACGGCGAGATCGGTGGATTTGGCGGTCTTTTCGATCTGCGCGCCGCAGGCTTCATTGATCCCGTGCTCGTTGCCGCCAATGATGGCGTGGGCACCAAGCTCAAGATCGCCATCGATGCGGGCAATCATTCCACCATCGGGCAGGATCTTGTCGCCATGTGCGTCAATGACCTGATCGTGCAGGGCGCCGAGCCGCTGTTCTTTCTCGATTATTTTGCCACCGGCAAGCTTGACGTCGAACAGGGCACCGCCATCGTCAATGGCATAGCCGAAGGTTGCCGCCTCGCCGGTTGCGCCCTGATCGGTGGCGAAACCGCCGAAATGCCGGGCATGTATCACGGCAAGGATTATGATCTGGCAGGCTTTGCCGTTGGCGCCGCCGAACGTGGCACCCTGCTGCCGCGCAACGATCTTGCCGAAGGCGACACGCTGGTGGCGCTCGCGTCCTCCGGCGTTCACTCCAACGGCTATTCCCTGGTCCGCAAGATCGTCGAGCTTTCCGGTCTCGACTGGTACGCCGACGCCCCCTTCGCACCGGGCCAGACGCTTGCCGACGCGCTGCTGACACCGACCCGCATCTATGTGAAGCCGCTGCTGTCCGCGCTCAAGGCCGGCATCGGCGTCAAGGCCATGGCCCACATTACCGGCGGCGGCTTCATCGACAATATCCCACGCGTCCTCCCGGACGAGCTGGCGGCCCATGTCGACCTCGCCGCCATCCAGACCCCCAAGGTATTCTCCTGGCTCAGCCACGTCGGCGGCATGGACGAGCGCGAAATGCTGCGCACCTTCAATTGCGGCGTTGGCATGCTGGTCGCCGTTGCGCCAATCGACGCCGAGCGACTGGTGGCGCACCTGACCGAGGCCGGCGAAACTGCCTCGGTTGTTGGCCATCTCACCGCCCGCACCGGCGAGCCCGTCACCTTCCAGGGCAAGCTTCCCCTGTGATCCGCAAGCGTGTCGGCATCCTGATTTCCGGACGCGGCTCCAACATGTCCGCCCTGATCGAGGCTGCCAAGGCCCCAGACTACCCGGCTGAAATCGTCGGCGTCCTCTCCAACCGCGCCGCCGCTCCAGGCCTCGCGGTTGCATCCTCCGAGGGCATTGCCACCGCGTTCCTTGCGCAAAGCAAGTTCCCCACCCGCGAGATGTTCGAGGACGTGATGACCCAGATCCTTGAAAGCTGGGACGTGGAGATCGTCTGCCTCGCCGGCTTCATGCGCGTTCTGGGCGAGGACTTCGTCAATCACTGGGCCGGCCGGATGATCAACATCCACCCATCGCTCCTGCCGCTCTATCGTGGCCTCCACACCCACGAACGCGCCCTCGCCGACGGCGCCACCGTCTCCGGCTGCACCGTCCACTTCGTCACCCCCGGCCTCGACGAAGGCGCTCCAATCCTGCAAGCCAAGGTGCCCGTCCTCCCCGGCGACACCCCCGAGACCCTTGCCGCCCGCATTCTCATCGAAGAGCACCGCATCTACCCCGAAGCCCTCCGCCGCCTCGCACTTGGCGACCTATCAACGCTGCACTAACTCCGCACCCTGCGCGTAATCCGCGCGTGTAGAACCACCCCTACCCCAAATGCGTCGACTTAAACCCCGCTGGTGACTTCAACCCGAACCCCAGCATCCGATCTAACCCGATATGCGCCGCCCAGATCACCGCAAGCGGCAGCAGCACACTCGCGCCAAGCACCACCGCGATCAGCGCCAACACTGCCGGCGCCAGATACGTATGCCCCGCATTGTAGATAGCCGCACCAGTTCGCGCGTCCCGCAAATAGCCCAGCATGAACAGGTCCGGCGCTAGGAACAACGCCGCAAACAGCCACCAATTGCCGCCCAGCGCCTGAAACGCCCATAAACCCAATACCAGCGCCAAGCCGCCTTCGAGGCGCAACATCAGCGCCACCGGCTTTTCAATGCCCGCTCTGGCTTTCTCGCCAGCTCCGTAACGCCCGTCCGCCGTCGTTGCTTTGGTGGAAGCCATGTGCCGTCTCCTGTTCATGTCCGGAGACTAGCGCGGGAGCGGCCCTGCCTGCCATTCCCAAAAACCCTTCAGCGGCTCTACAATAATGTATGCCCCAGAAAATTAGGCGCCTGGCCTTCAGATACTCTGCAGTGACCGCAACCAGGCGTGGTTGCGCTCCAATTGCTCCTTGAGGAACCCCAAAATCTTCTCCCGGTGCGACGTATCGAGCCCATCCGATTTCAGGCGTTCGACCATCTCCAACTGCGCATGATAGGCAATATCCGTCCGCACCAATTGCATCGACGCAATTTCGATGGACGCATCAAGGACTAATGACCGCTTGGCAGGTCCCATGGTCCGCCCAGGCCTAAGCAATCAATGCATCGGCGACCATCGCCCGCCGCAATGCCTGGTCCAAATCCTCCGGTGAAAACGGCTTAGCCAACACCGGAGCACCACCACAGAGCGGAGAAACCTCCTTTGCCGAATACCCGGTGATGAAAACCACCGGAATGCCGCGGTCGCGGCACGATGCCGCCACTGCAAGGCTCGTCGTCAGGCCCAGATTGATGTCGAGCAGCGCGAGGCTGGGCACACTCCTGTTCAGGAGCGCAAAGGCATCAGCCTCCGTCTGGGCGCTGCCATCGACCTTCCAGCCGAGGTCTTCGGCAATCTCTCCAACCATCATGGAGATAAGGGGTTCGTCTTCAACGATGATAAGGCTTTGATCGATTGCTTGCATGTTCGTGCCGCCAACGAAGGATGAGCAAATGACGCTCCCTTAGCGGTACCTTAATCAATCCTTTCACGCAGCCCTTGGTACGGTAACGCACGCTCCCCCAAAGCATTGGTGCTGGAGCGCCCGCGCTATCCGCAGGCGCCCCCGCCCATCCTAGCGCCCGCCTTCCATCCGCCGGTTGCGCTGCCTGTTGCCGCCCTCGCCATATGGATAGTCGGCGACCTGCGGTGCGCTCATTTCGGTCAGCGTCCTCATCTCGTCATCGCTCAGGGTAACATCGGCCGCGCCCAGATTATCCGCCAATTGTTCCGCCGTGCGAGCCCCCAGGATCACCGAAGTCACCGCCGGCCGCTTCACCAGCCACGCCAGCGCCACCTGCGCCATGGAAGCCCCCCGGGCCTTGGCGATATCCTCCAGCGCGCCAATGACCTGCCACGTGGCCGGATTGGCGTTGCGCTTTTCGAACGCTTCGAGCCCACGCTTGGGGTTCTCGCCCAACCGCGTTGCGCCACTCGGCATCTGGTCGCGCTTGTACTTGCCCGACAGCCACCCCCCGCCGAGCGGCGACCATGGCAACAGCCCGATACCCGCATCCAGCGCCGCCGGCACCACTTCATGCTCGATGTCACGCGCCAGCAGATTATATTGCGGCTGCAGCGTCACCGGCGGCTGGAAATTGCCGGCCTTGGCGATCCACACCGCCTTGGTCATTTGCCAGCCCAGGAAATTGGAAAATCCGTAATAGGCAATCTTGCCGTTACGGATCGAGTCATCCAGGAACCGCAGCGTTTCTTCTATCGGCGTCAGCGCATCGAACGCATGCAGCTGGTACAAATCGATATGCTCCACACCCAGGCGCTTGAGCGAAGCGTCCAGCGCCTCGCTCAGATTCTTGCGCGACAGCCCCAGATGGTTGGGCCCGTCGCCCATCGGAAAGCGGCCCTTCGTGGTAATCACGAGATCGCGCAGAATGCCCGGCTTGCTCTTGAGCCAGCCCCCGATGATCTGCTCCGAGAGCCCGTCGCTGTAAACATTGGCCGTGTCGATGAAATTGCCGCCCGCGGCCACATAGTCATCCATCAACCGAAACGAGGTCGCCTCGTCAGATTCCTTGCCGAACGTCATCGTTCCCAGGCAGTAATTGGTGACGATGGCGCCGCTGTTACCGAGCTTGCGGTACTCCATGGATAGACCTCCTCTTGGGCATTGACGGTTCCACCCGCGGACCGGGAGCAGCGGCACTATTCTTCCGCGCAGATCGGTCCGGTTGGGCATGTGATGAAGCGGGCGCCGAACGGCGCAGGCCAAGTGCATCACAAGGCTCCGCCGCTGGCAAGGTGCAACGTTACATAGGCCGTATCGGTAGTGGTAAACCGTGCCGCACAGGCGTATTTTGACGCGCCCGCACTCGCATTCGGAGGGAAGGTCGAGCGGGCCTTTGGAGGGAGAAATGCCCAGGATTTCGAATTTGTTTTTCAGGACGGCCGTGCTGTTCCTGATCGTCGGCGTCATGATGGGTCTGCAGATGGCGATCAGCCAGAACCACAACGTCATCGGCGCCCATGCCCATGTCAATCTGCTGGGTTGGGTCACGAGCGCCATCTTCGGCGGCTATTACGCGCTGAACCCGGCCAAGGCCGAACGGCGCCTCGCCATGGTTCACTACGCTGTCTACACATTGGGCGTCGCCATGATGGCGGTGGCACTCTACCTGCTCCTGCTCGGCAATCCCGCCATGGAGCCAGTGGTCGCTGTCAGCGCACTCATCACTTTTGCCGGCGTGCTGATCTTCGCCTGGATGGTCTTCGCCCCAGAAAACGTCACTCTGGGCCGTTCCGCCAGGATCGCCTGATCCACCTCCCTGCCCGGCCATGCATGACCATTGCCGGGCACTCTCTTTTCAGCGCCCGTTGACACCGCACCCGGCCTTCACCATGTTGCGCCACTTCTCACCAAGCGTTGCGGAACGGGTACTCCATGAAGGTCGTCGTCGTTGAAAGTCCGGCTAAGGCCAAGACAATCAACAAATATCTGGGTTCAGGCTATGAAGTCCTGGCCTCCTTCGGTCACGTCCGCGATTTGCCGGCAAAAGACGGCTCGGTCCGTCCCGACGAAGATTTCGCCATGTCCTGGGAGGTCGACACGGCCTCCCGCAAGCGCCTGAGCGACATTGCCAATGCCCTCAAGGGCGCTGACGGCCTGATCCTCGCGACCGACCCTGACCGCGAAGGCGAAGCCATCTCCTGGCACGTACTCGACGTGCTCAAGGCCAAGAAGTCCATTAAAAAGGACATGACCGTCCAGCGCGTCGTTTTCAACGCCATCACCAAGGATGCCGTTACGGCCGCCATGGCCAAGCCGCGCGACATCGACATGCCGCTGGTGGACGCCTATCTCGCCCGCCGCGCCCTCGATTATCTCGTCGGCTTCACCCTTTCGCCCATTCTCTGGCGCAAGCTGCCCGGCTCCCGCTCGGCCGGCCGTGTCCAGTCCGTCGCGCTGCGCCTCGTTTCCGACCGCGAGGCCGAGATCGAAAAGTTCAAGCCCGAGGAATACTGGTCCGTCGAGGCTAAGCTCGCCCAATCGGGCAAGAGCTTCCTCGCGCGCCTGTTCTCAGTCGACGGCAAGAAGACCGACAAGCTCGACATCAAGACCGGCGAAAACGCCGCCGAGATCAAGCAGCTGATCGAATCCGGCCAGTTCAACGTCTCATCCGTCGAGAAAAAACCCACCAAGCGCAATCCTTACGCGCCCTTCACCACCTCCTCGCTGCAGCAGGACGCGTCATCGCGCCTGGGCCTCTCGCCCAATCGCACCATGCAAATCGCCCAGCGCCTCTACGAGGACGGTCTGATCACCTATATGCGTACCGACGCCGTGCAGATGGCGCCCGAAGGCATCTCCATGGCCCGCTCGGTGATCGGCAAATATTTCGGCGAGGAATACCTTCCCGATAAGCCGCGCATCTACCAGACCAAGGCCAAGAACGCCCAGGAAGCGCACGAGGCCATCCGCCCCACCGACATGTTCAAGCGCCCCGAGAACCTCAATCTCGACGCCGACCAGTCCAAGCTCTACGGCCTGATCTGGCGCCGTACCCTCGCCTCGCAGATGCGCTCGGCCGAGATCGACCGCACCACGGTGGACATCGCCGTCAACGTGCCCGGCCGCGCCGTCGAACTGCGCGCCGTCGGCTCCGTCGTCATCTTCCCTGGCTTCCTCAAGCTCTATGGTGTCGAGGTCAAATCCGACGAGGAAACCGAAGACGAAGACAGCCGCGAACTGCCGCCCCTGTCGGTCGGCGACAAACCGAACCTGCAAGCCGTCGACATCGAGCAGCACTTCACCCAGCCGCCTTCGCGCTACACCGAGGCGAGCCTGATCAAGAAGATGGAAGAACTCGGCATCGGCCGTCCTTCCACCTATGCCGCCACCCTCACCACCCTTAAGGATCGCGACTATGTCCGCCTCGAGGGCAAGGCGCTGCACCCCGAGGATCGTGGCCGCATCGTCACGGCGTTCCTTGAATCCTTCTTCACCCGCTACGTGGAATACGGCTTCACCGCCGGCCTCGAAGAACAGCTCGACCAGGTTTCCGCCGGCGAGATCGACTACAAGCAGGTGCTGCGTGATTTCTGGAAGGATTTCACCGCCGCCACCACCGAGATCAAGGACCTTCGCGTTTCCGAAGTCCTCGACGCGCTCAACGACCTGCTCGCCAGCCGCATCTTCCCGCCCAAGCCGGACGGCGGCGATCCGCGCCTCTGCCCTACCTGCGGCACCGGCCAACTTTCGCTCAAGCTGGGCAAGTTCGGCGCCTTCATCGGCTGCTCGAACTATCCCGAATGCAAGCACACCATGCAGCTTTCCGACGCCGCCTCGGGCCAGTCCTCGGAAGCCGCAGCCGGTGACGGCATTCTGGGCACTGATCCAGAAAGCGGCGAAGAGGTCTTCCTCAAGACCGGCCGCTTCGGCCCCTATGTCCAGCTTGGCGACGGCAAGGAAGCCAAGCGCTCCTCCATACCCAAGGGCTGGGAAGCCGCTTCCATGACCCTGGAATCGGCCCTGAAACTCCTCTCGCTCCCCCGCGAAGTGGGTCTCCACCCTGAAACCGGCCTCCCCATCTCGGCGGGCCTCGGTCGCTACGGCCCCTTCATCCTGCACGACGGCAAATACGCCAACCTGCCCGATGTCGAGGAAGTCTTCACCGTCGGCCTCAACCGCGCCGTTGACCTCTTGGCCCAAAAAGCCGCCGGCGGCTTCAAGCGCGGCGGCACAGCCGTCGCCGCCATCCAGACCTTCGAGCACGACAACGGCCCCATCACCGTCCGCGCCGGCCGCTACGGTCCCTATGTGAACCAGGGCAAGATCAACGCCACCATCCCAAAGGATGTGCAGCCCGAGGCGGTAACGCTGGAGGAAGCCGTAGAGTGGATCGCGGCAAGAGCCGAAGCCACCGGCACCAAGGTGAAAAAGGCCCCAGCCAAAAAAGCCGCTGCCAAAAAGCCCGCCGCAAAGAAGGCGGCAACCAAGACCGCCGCTGCAAAGGCCACCACCACCAAGAAGCCCGCAACCAAAAAAGCGGTCACCAAAAAAGTCGCCGAAGAAGACGTGCCGTTCTAGCTACAAATACCCTCTTTTGACCCCAGCCTCCCAACAACCACCACGTTCCCTCGGGCTCGACCCGAGGGCCACTCTCAACCACCCACGATCAAGCCATAAAGGTCATCCCACTCCGGATTACCCTTCTCGATCAGCTCGACCTTCCAATCACGAACCCAATGCTTGACGTTCCGCTCCCGCTGCATGGCGTGGCGGATGTCTTGATGTCCCTCAAAATACACCAGCAGATGACACCGGTACTCGCGGGTGAAACTCGGAACCACCTCGTTCCTGTGCTGCCACACGCGCTGGACAAGCTTCGTCGTCGAGCCGACATAAATCGTGCCAAGCGGCCTGTTCGCCATGATGTAAACCCAAGCCGCCATTGGCCTAGTTGATGCGGCAAGTGGCCCTCGGGTCAAGCCTGAGGGCAAACGCAGCGTCAGCCTATCCTCTATAATTCCAACAACCACCACGTTTCCCTCGGGCTCGACCCGAGGGCCACTCTGCCCCGCCAAACCCAGCCCCATAAAACAAAAAGCCCCAGTCTCCCGACCGGGGCTCTTCAATAAAAATCGGGGCGAGCGCCTAGCTGTTCAGCGCTCAAGCCCCTGCGGTGCCGTCGTTTCCGGCAGACACCGCTGTGCCCATCATGGCCATCTCACAGCCTAAAGCCATGGGCGTTTGGTCGCACTAGCGGCGGCGATGCGCCGCCGGCGGATAGCCTTGAGGTTCCACACCCTTCTCGCCTTCAGCGGTCGCGAACAAATGCTCGGGGATACGACTCGGCGATGTGTAGCTTGCCAAACACCATGGGCAACGAACGGCGGCACGTGGCCGGGGTCCAGCGCATGACTGACAGAGCCTAAGGGCGGGCATGAATAACCTCCTGGCTTCCAGGCCATTCGGCTGAAAGCGTCAATAGTGATGAAAACGGATTGTGCTAACGCACACCATCAACATGGCCATAGATTACGATTTTTCAATGGCTTATTTTGACGCGCCAATGTTCTGCGCTAATTCTTTGGCAGGGCATGACGCCAAAGGCACATCGAACGCCTATCCGATGGTGCGCTCGATCATCGAAAGCCAGTTGCCCAGCGCGATCTTGCGCACCAGCTCTTCGCCATAGCCCTTGTCCAACAGCGCCTGCAGCAGCTTCTGCACGCCCGTTACATCCCCAATTTCAGCAGGAACCATCGCCCCATCGAAATCGCTCCCCAGCGCCACACCGTCCTCACCAACCGCCTCCACCAGCGCATCCATATGGCGCACCATCAACTCGATCGGCGTGTCTGCCACGAATTTCCCATCCGGTCGCAGAAAGCCTGTTGCGAAGTTCAGCCCCACCATGCCGCCGCTCTCGCGAATGGCGGCCAATTGCCAGTCCACCAGATTGCGCGCATGCGGACAGATGGCATGCACATTTGAATGCGTCGCGACCAGCGGATGCGTGCTGATATCAGCCACATCGCGAAACCCGGCCGCATTGAGATGCGACAAATCAATCATCACCCCAAGCCGATTGCACTGCCGCACCAATTCCTTGCCGGCATCGCTCAGTCCTGGCCCGATATCGGGGTCCGCATTGTGGCGGAACGGCACCCCGGTCCCGAACGCATTAGCCCGGCTCCAGGTGATCCCGATCGAGCGCAGCCCGGCCGCATAAAGCACGTCCAGCGCCCGGAACTCGGTATCGATCGCCTCAGCCCCCTCGATATGCATGATGGCCGCCAGCGTACCCTGCCCGATTGCCGCGCGCACCTCCGCTGCCGACCGGCACAGCGCCAGCGCCCCCATGCGCTCCAGCCGCAGCAGGATAGACGCCATACCATTGGTAGACGCCTGCGCATCCGCAACCGCCAGCTCCGGCGGCAATTGCCCGTTCGAAGAAGCCGCCGTCCCCACCGTTCCCGCCAGGCTCCCCTTCAGCGGCGGCGGGAACATCGCGAAAAATCCGCCCGCCATCCCACCCGTCTTGGCCCGTGGCAAATCGATATGGCCACCCCTGCCACCCTCGACAAACGCCGCCTCCTGCCCAGGCGCCGCAAGCTCCAGCAAGCGCAACACGGTGTCATTGTGGCCGTCAAAAAAGGGAATGGTCATGTGGGAATCGGCTTTCGTCGAGTTGTTCTGCCAGCTTATGCAATAAACGTCCCCCACCGGCGGTGTCACCCCGGCCCTGAGCCGGGGCATTCTAAAATCCCGCCAAACAGCTCCCCACCCACAACAATTGCCGGAACCAATCCCCCGTCCCGCCGCTTCATTTGGCAAATGGGCTGCCATCACCTATCTATCAGCTAACGCAACGAAAAAATCCTTATGGCCAAGCCACCAACCAAATCAAAAAACACCTCCGGCCCCCGGCGCACCCGCATGCCTGCCGCCGATGCTCTGCCCACGCGCGAACAGCTTCTCGAAGCGCTCGCTCAACAGTCTGACATCAAGGGCAAGCGCGATCTCGCCAAGGTGTTCGGCATCCGTGGCGACATGCGCCGCCCCTTCAAGGCAATGCTGAACGAGCTTGAGGGCGAGGGCATCATCACGCGCACCCGCAAGGCGCTGCGCCGCACCGCCGCCCTGCCGCACGTCACCGTGCTCGATATCCCCACCGATGCCGATCCCGATGATCTGCACGCCTTCCCCGCCCAGTGGAACGAGGAAGAAGGCGAAAAGCCCCGCGTTCAGGTGATCGGTGGTCGCGACGCCCGCGTCGTGCCCGCGCCCGGCGACCGCATCCTCGCGCGCATCGATGCCGGCGAAGACGACGTCCCCCACTACACCGCCAAGGCGATGAAGATCCTCGACAAACCCCGCCGCGCGCATATCGGCATTGTGCGGATGGACGACGACGGCGCCCGCCTCATCCCGGTCGAGCGCAAGCAGAAGGAAATGCGCATCCCCCTGGGCGATCTGCTCGATGCCAAGGACGGCGATCTGGTGGAGGTCGAGGTAAAGCTCTCCGGCCGCCTGATGATCCCGCGCGCCAAGGTCACTTCCGTCATCGGCAATCCCATGTCCGAAGGCGCAATCAGCCTCATCGCCATTCACGCCCTCGAAATCCCCTACCGCTTCCCCGCCTCCGTCATTCGCGAGGCCGACGAAGCCCGGGAAGCCACCCTCAAGGGCCGCGAGGACTGGCGCGAACTGCCCCTCATCACCATCGACCCGCACGACGCCAAGGACCACGACGACGCCGTCCACGCTGAGCCCGACACCGACCCCACCAACCCCGATGGCCATATCGTCACCGTCGCCATCGCCGACGTCGCCGCCTATGTCCGTCCCGGCACTGCGCTCGACCGCGAAGCCTATCTCCGCGGCAATTCGGTCTATTTCCCCGACCGCGTCGTGCCGATGCTTCCCGAGCGTATTTCCAACGAACTCTGCTCGCTCAAGGAAGGCGAACCCCGCGCCGCGCTTGCCGTGCGCATGGTGTTCGGCGCCGATGGCAAGAAGCGCAACCACAGCTTCCACCGCATCCTGATGCGCTCCGCTGCTAAACTGAGCTACCAGCAGGCCCAGGCCGCCATCGACGGCAATGCCGACGACAAGACCGGCCCCCTGCTCGACCCCATCCTGCGCCCGCTCTATGCCGCCTACGACGCCATGACCAAGGCGCGTGACAAGCGCGGCCCGCTCGATCTCGACCTGCCCGAACGCAAGATCATCCTCGACGAAAAAGGCCTCGTCAAAGACATCCACACGCCCGAGCGGCTCGACGCCCATCGCCTGATCGAGGAAATGATGATCGCGGCCAACGTCGCGGCCGCCGAAACGCTTGAGCAGAAGAAATCGGCCCTGCTCTACCGCGTCCACGATGAGCCCAGCAGCGAAAAGCTCCAGGCGCTGCGTGATTTCCTCGGCTCGCTGGACATTGCCATCAAGAAGTCCGACAGCGTCCGCGCTTCGGATTTCAACGGCATCCTCGCCCAGGCCCGCAAGGCCGGCAATATCGAGCAGGTCTCGGAAATGGTTCTGCGCAGCCAGGCCCAGGCCGAATACTCCCCCGAGAACTACGGCCATTTCGGCCTTAATCTGGACCGCTACGCCCATTTCACCTCGCCCATCCGCCGCTACGCCGACCTCATTGTCCATCGCGCACTGATAACGGTGCTGGGCATCGGCGATGATGGCCTCAGCGAAAGTGAAATCCTCAAGCTGCCCGGCATCGCCCAGCACATCTCGGCCACCGAACGGCGTGCCATGAACGCCGAGCGTGAAACGTCCGACCGCCTGCTCGCCCAGTTCCTTGCCGCCCAGATCGGCGCCCGCTTCGAGGGGCGCATCTCCGGCGTCACCCGCTCCGGCCTTTTCGTGCGCCTGCTGGAAACCGGAGCCGACGGCTTTATTCCTGCCTCCACCCTCGGCGAGGATTACTACCGCTATGCCGAAGACCAGCAGGCCATGGTCGGCGACCGTACCGGCGAAAAATTCGCCCTCGGAGATCGCGTAACCGTCCGGCTACTCGAAGCAGCGCCTGTCGCCGGCGCCCTGCGTTTCGAGCTTCTGTCGGAAGGCACACGCGGCAATCCGTCATCTAGCCGACGCTCCACAAAGCGCCCACCTAGATCATATGGCCCGAAGGGCCGCAAAAAGAGGTAGAGCGATGACCAACAGGGCAAAAGCAATCGAACAGCGCAGCGTCGGCCAGGCGATGTGGCGCGGCACGCTCTGTAAGTGCCCTCATTGCGGTCAGGGCAAGATGTTCCGCGCCTACCTCAAGGTTGCGGATCACTGCAACGCCTGCGGCGAACAGCTCAACCTGCATCGCGCCGACGACTTCCCGCCCTATATCGCCATCACCATCGTGGGTCACATCCTGGTGCTGGCCATGTTGCACATCGAGATGGTCTACCAGGTCAGTCCGCTGACCTATCTCTACACCATGATTCCACTGGCCGTTATCATGCCGCTCGCCATGCTGCCGTCCATCAAGGGCGCCATCGTCGGCCTGCAATGGGCCAACGGCATGTACGGATTCGGCACCGGCCAGATCGACTGAGATTTTTCGGCACTGTGCGGCCAACGCACCGTGCCCCTCGGCCACCCAACACAGCGACTCCCAGCGGGCACCAAGCCCACCCCACACACCGCGTTTCCCTCGGGCTCGACCCGAGGGCCACTATCAACCCGATACGCGTTGCGGGAGGTCCTCGGATCAACCCCGAAGACAGCGCGGAACGTGACGAGACTCGGGCGGGGGCAATCGATCCCCCATTGACAATCGGACCGAAATCCGTAGGTTGCGCCCAAATTCCCAGCGCCGCATTTTGCGGCGCCTTTCGCTTTGTGAAGGACTAACCAATGGCCAAAGCCGCTTCCGTCAAGATCAAGCTCGTGTCGACGGCTGATACTGGCTTCTACTACGTCACCAAGAAGAACGCCCGCACCCAGACCGAGAAGCTCTCGTACAACAAGTACGATCCGGTCGTGCGCAAGCACGTCGAGTTCAAGGAAGCCAAGATCAAGTAATCTGGCGCCTGCTCTGTCGAATATCAAAAAGCCCCGCATCGATGATGCGGGGCTTTTTCGTGAGTGCAGGTCGTAGAACAGGATCGATTGAGTAGAACAGGGTCGGACTGAGCAGACCTCATCCTGAGCCTGTCGAAGGACGAGGTCGTGGCACCCGGCCTCCACTCGCTCGGCCCCGGGTCAAGTTCACATCAGGCGCGATGCGCTCTGATGGGCACCCTTGAACCCCGCAGGTGCCCTCAACGTTAGCACCATGCTAGCGCTTTAGCCCAATATGCTGTGCGACATCCAATGATGAGTGGCTGGTCCGGAGCGGCATGTCGAAGAGGCCACTCTGTCCGCGTCCGGACCAACCGCCCCATGGTTCTCAGGAGTTGCGGCGAACCTGAGAAGTCCCTGGGGAACTCGCCGGCGAGGCCCTTTCGGGTGTCTCGCTGCGGTGAATTCAACCTACTCTCAGAGCCGAAAAACTCAAGGATAACCGGCACTTCGGCGCCGACAACCCTTTGTTAATTATAACAAATAACCCTAATACGCGCAATTGCGCACAAATCAGGCGGCGTCGAACACCACCCGGTTCCGCCCCTCGCGCTTGGCCCGGTACAGAGCCACGTCGGCCCGCTTGATAAGTGACTCTGGCGTCTCCGAGCGTGCCTCGTTGAGCGTCACCCCGGCCGATACCGTCACCGACAGGTGCCGATCTGCCCCAATCTCGAAACTCCGCTCCGAGATGGACTGCCGCACCCGCTCCGCAATGGTTTCAGCCTGCCGATAGTCGGTATCAGGCATCAAGACCACGAACTCTTCACCGCCAAATCTGCAAGCAAGATCAACGCCACGGATGTTTCTCTTCAACCGTGCCGCGAACTCCCGGAGCACCGCGTCACCGATATCGTGGCCATAATTGTCATTGACCGATTTGAAGTGATCGATGTCCAGGATCATCAGCGCCATGTCGCGATCCTGGCTCTGCGCCTTGCTCAGCATGACACCGAGATGGCGGTCGAAATACCGGCGATTATACAGCCCGGTCATGTCGTCGGTCACGGCCATCGCCATGGTATTGTTGACGCTTTGGCGCAGCTCCAGCGCATAGCGATGGCGCCTGATCTGGGTGCGCACGCGCGCTGCCAGCTCGTTGCGCTCCACCGGCCGGGAAATGAAATCATTCACCCCCAGATCCAGCGCCCGCACCACGCGCGGCCTGTCCGCTTCGTCCGCCACAAGAATGATCGGCAAGGTCCGGGCATGCTCCAGCGTCCGAATCTGCGAGCAGACCCGCAGCGGATCATAATCCGCCAGCGCCATGCTCACGATCGCCAATTCGTATTGCGCACCAGTGACCTGGAACACCGCTTCGGCTGGCTGCGTCAGGATGTCGACCTGATGTTCCGGCGTGAGATAGTTCTTGAGGCGCTCCGCATGGCGCTGATCGGTGTCGATGATCAGGATCGAGCCGCCCGCGGTGCTGATCTTGTCCATCGCCCTGATCGCGTCTTCAACGGCGATCTGCTGACCCGTCATGGCGCGGGCGCGCAATTCGTCAGTCAGCGATTTCAAACGCACCAGGCTTTTGACGCGCGCCATCAGTTGAACATCGTCGACGGGCTTGGTCAGAAAATCATCTGCACCCACCTCAAGCCCGCGAACCCGGTCGGAAGGCTGATCCAGCGCCGTGACCATCAACACCGGGACATGATGGGTCTTGGGGCTACCCTTGAGCCGCAGACAGACCTCGAAGCCGTCCATCTCCGGCATCATGACGTCGAGCAGGACAATGTCGATGTCGGAATTGGCGCAGATATCAAGCGCTTGCTGCCCGGAGGTCGCCGTTACGACTTCGAAATACTCGGCCGTAAGGCGCGCTTCGAGCAGGCGCACATTGGTTGGAATATCATCGACGATCAGAACGCGTGCGGTCACTTCAAGCCCCGGAAAATGTTCACCCGCCGGTAGCGTTCACTATCGGCGTCAGGCGACAGACTGACCGGGAAAATACGCGCCGATCAGGCGGGGCCAATGTACCGGGCAATAGTTTCCAGAAAGTGAGGCACGGATATCGGTTTGCTGATGTAGCCCTCGCAACCGCCTTGCAGAATCCGTTCTTCGTCGCCCTTCATGGCAAAAGCCGTGACGGCAATGACGGGTATGTGCGCGAGCTCATCATCGTCTTTGAGCCATTTGGTCACCACGAGCCCGGAAACCTCCGGCAGCTGGATATCCATCAGAATCAGGTCTGGGTGATGGGCACGGGCGAGATCGAGCGCCTCCATACCGTTGCGGGTCTGGATCACGGCATAGCCACGTGATTCTAGCAGATCGTTGAAGAGCTTCATGTTGAGCTCGTTATCCTCGACGATCATAACTGTCTTTGGCATGAATTCTTCCTCGCACCGGCAAGGTGCCGGCGGCACTTCGCTTTGCCGCCATCTTCAGCTAACATTGAATCCGTTACAAAACACCAAATGAGCCCGGCTGTGCCCCGTCCCGACAAAGCCGACCCATCCGTGACATCGCTGGCTGAAGCCTGCCTTGGCTATCTGGCAGAGAACCCTGAAGAATTGCTGGGTTTCATGCAGTATGCTGGCCTCGATCCAGCGGCGTTGCGCAATGCTGTCGGCACCCCTGCTTTCGAGCGCGGTCTTATCGACTATGTTGCCGCCAACGAAGCGATTCTTCTCGCTCTTTGCGCCAATACGGGTCTGTCGCCCGAACAGTTCATGCGCGTTTGGCATCGGATCAACCCAGCGGGGTAGCAATTGGCGCGCGAATGGCTTTGCCGGGATTGCCTGCAACACGGCACCAATGCAGCAGCACTGGGACGTTGCCCCGCTTGCGGGTCGCCGCGCTTGATCAGCCATGACGAACTCTTTTCCCTTTCCATTGCTCACGTCGACTGTGACGCCTTCTATGCCTCCGTGGAAAAGCGGGATGATCCGAGTTTATGGGATAAACCCCTGATCATTGGCGGCGGCGTTCGCGGTGTAGTTTCCACCTGCTGTTATATTGCCCGCCAATCCGGTGTTCGTTCGGCCATGCCCATGTTCAAGGCCACACAGCTTTGCCCGGACGCCGTTATCATCAAGCCCGACATGGCCAAATATGTAGGTGTGAGCCGCCAGATCCGCCAGATCATGCAGACGCTTACCCCCATGGTGGAGCCACTCTCAATCGACGAAGCTTTCCTGGACCTCTCGGGCACTCAGGCCCTCCACAAGGCCCCTCCTGCCCTGGTCCTTGCCCGCTTCGCCAAAGCTGTCGAAACCGAAATCGGCGTCACCATTTCGGTTGGCCTCAGCCACAACAAGTTCCTCGCCAAGCTTGCCTCCGATCTCGATAAGCCGCGAGGTTTTGCCGTGATCGGGGAAGCCGAAACGATGTCCTTCCTCGCGCCAAAGCCGATCAGCATGATCTATGGCGTGGGCAAGGTCTTCGCCGAAACCCTGCGCAAGGATGGCCTGAACACCATCGGACAATTGCAGGAGGAGCCGCCGGAAAACCTGATGCGGCGCTACGGCGAAACCGGCGCCCGCCTTGCCCGCCTCTCGCGGGGCCAGGATAGCCGCCGCATCTCGCCAGAAGGCGAAATGAAAACCGTTTCCTCCGAGACCACCTTCAACAGCGATATCTCGTCCCTGGAAGAGCTTTCCACCGAACTGCTCAACGTCACCGAGCGCCTCTCCGAGCGGCTCAAGGCCAAGAACATCGTGGGCGACACAGTGACCCTCAAGCTGAAATCGGCCGGTTTCCGCTTGCGCACACGCGCGCGGCACCTAATGATCCCCACGCAATTGACCAACGTGATTTACGAGACCGGCCTGTCGCTGCTGCAGCGGGAGGTTGACGGCACCGCTTTCCGGCTAATCGGAATCGGTGTTTCAGGTATCGATACTGCAGATGGCACCGATCCGGCCGATCTGCTGGAACCGGCCATAGCACGCAAGGCAGCCGCCGAGCGGGCAATGGACAAGGTTCGCACCCGTTTCGGCCGTGAGGCTGTAATCCGCGGCAAGCTCTATGGGCGCAAGCCCAGCAGGGCTCCGCTCGACATTGACGACGAAAAAACCGAAGGCAACACCAGATGACCAGCCCGATCGAAAAGCTCCGCGAATATGGCTACGAACTGCCCGCACCCAAGGCGCCGGTCGCCAGCTACGTTCCCGTCACCCGCACCGGCAACATCCTCTATGTATCCGGCCAGATCTCCAGCAATGAAGCCGGCGTCGTTACCGGCCGTCTGGGCGACAACATGAACGTGGTTCAGGGCGGCAATGCTGCCGAACTCGCCGCCCTCAACGTGCTGAGCCAGATCGTCCACATGGGCGGCGTGCCGCTCGAGGACATCAAGCGCATCCTCAAGGTCACCGTCCTCGTCGCCTCCACCGCTGAATTCACCGAGCAGCACCTGGTCGCCAATGGCTGCTCCAACATGCTGGTCAGCGTACTTGGGGACAAGGGCAAGCACGCCCGCGCAGCCTTTGGCGTAGCCTCCCTGCCCTTCGGCGCTGCCGTTGAAATCGAGGCAGTGGTCGAGGTTTAGCCGGGACGCCTGGGGGTGGCCAAGGGTTGAAGCCGAGGCTCCCCCGCCCCATATCGGTCAGACCATCCTCCAAGCCCCGATCCCCACATTGTCAAGCAGCGCTTACAAGGCGACCATCCATCCCTCCACGGCCAGCATTCCGGCTGCCGTCTGGAACAGCCTCGTGCCCTCGACCGATGGCGTGACGGATAATCCGTTTCTCGATCACGCCTTTTTCCTGGCGCTGGAAGAATCGCGCTGCGCGACCAGCCGCACCGGTTGGCAGCCGCAGCACATTCTCCTGAGCGACGAGGCCGACGAGCCGCTTGGGCTCATGCCGCTGTTTCTCAAGTCGCACTCCATGGGCGAATATGTTTTCGACCACGGATGGGCCAACGCCCTGGAGCGCGCCGGCGGCAGTTACTATCCAAAGCTGCAATGTTCGGTCCCATTCACGCCCGCAACTGCGCCAAAGCTGCTCGTGCCCGGAGTAAAACCGGAGATAAAAGCGAGCTTGCTCGCAGCAGCACAGCAGCTTGCTTCGCAGCGAAACGCCTCCTCGGTGCACGCCACCTTCGTGCCCCAGGCGGAAGCGGACGAGATTGAAATCGACGGTTGGCTCAAGCGCCTCGATACGCAATTCCACTGGCACAATCAGGGATACAGCAGTTTCGACGAGTTTCTCGAAACGCTATCCTCCCGTAAACGCAAGACAATTCGCCGCGAACGCCGCGACGCACTCGCCGATGGCCTCACCGTAAAATGGCTCTCCGGCTCCGACCTTAGGGAACACCACTGGGACGCATTCTATGATTTCTACGAAGACACCGGCGCCCGCAAATGGGGGCGCCCATATCTAAATCGCGAGTTTTTCTCGCTCATCAACGAAACCATGGCCAACCGCATAGTATTGATGCTGGCCTATGACGGACCAACACCCATCGCTGGAGCCATAAACTTTGTCGGTAAGGATCGGATATTCGGCCGCAACTGGGGCTGCACGCGCGACGTCCCGTTCCTGCACTTCGAACTCTGCTACTACCAGGCCATCGACTACGCCATCCAGCACAACCTCCAAGTCGTCGAAGCAGGCGCCCAGGGCGAACACAAACTGGCCCGCGGCTACGAGCCCTCCACCACCTACTCAGTCCACTGGATAGCCCACCCCGCCCTCCGCGAAGCCATCGCCGACTACCTCGACCACGAGCGCACCTCGGTCGAACACAACCAGGAACTCCTCGAGCAATTCACCCCGTTCCGCAAAGGCGAGCGGACTAACCGCTGACACCGGCAGCACAAACACCACTTTCCCCTCCGATCCTTCCGCTCTATGTAGGGGTATGATCTGGGATATACTCGCCTTCATTCTCCAAGCCGCCCTGGTGTTCATCGTGTCGACGGCTCTGTTCGACGCCTTGCATTGGATACTTCACAAATGGGAGACCTCGCGCTTCCCGCTTTTGCGCAAGTTCTCATCCTGGCACTGGGTTCACCACAAGTTCCTGGGCCTCGACATGCAGGTCAACCCCGCCTATGCGCGCGCCAATCTGTGGTTCCACATCCTGCCGGAATACCTCACCTCCATGGCTGGGACCTTGATCTTCCTGCTATTTTTCCCCTGGCCCGTTATCGCGACCGTTGCCGCAATCCGCACAATTATGCTGGTGATGACAATCCGGGAGGAGGGTCTGGACTACAACCACATGTCCATGGACCGCGTGGGCGGCCAACAAGGCCTGCTCTGGGTGGACAATAACTACCACGCCATGCACCACGTCTATCCGCACAACTTCTTCTCGTCGTTCGCGAATGTATTTGATCTAGCTGCGGGCACCGCCTGTCAAATAAAAGGGCGCCGCTTCCTGATCACAGGCGCGAGCGGAGCCTTTGGTTCAGCCATGGCCGCAAAGCTCGCCGCACTTGGCGGGACCGTGGATACAGCCAAGTCCGGCGTCGACTTCACCGCCGGCAACTACGCCGCCACGGGCGAAAAGCTTGAACGTGCGGATGTGCTCGTCCTCTCCCACGGCGCCAAGAGCGAAGACTGCTGGAACGCCAACTATCAAACCTTTTGCGACCTGATCGATCTCTTCATGGAGACGGGCAAGACCCGGCTAGCGCCACCAGAAGTCTGGGCGCTGGGGTCGGAGGTCGAATTCCACGGCGACATGGGCATGGCTGAACTGAGGGACTATTCTGCGTCCAAGCGAGCTTTTGCACTGCGGGCGCGCGACTACTATCGGTCCAACGCCTTGATCTACCGGCACATTGTTCCGTCCTCTTTCACGTCGGCCATGGGCAAGGGCGCCATGAGTGCCAGCACAGCGGTCGGCATCGCGCTGTTCTTTATCCGGCGCGGATTCCGCTACGTACCGGTTACGCTGACCGGGCTCGCCGTGCTCAATTACTTTCGTTTCCGATTCTTCCAAAAGGGCGAGCCGGCAACCTTCAAGCCGGCGGAGTGAACCATGAGCTATGACCCATCCAACATTTTCGCCAAGATCCTGCGGGGCGAGATCCCGAACCACAAGGTATACGAAGACGAAACAGCCCTTGTAATGATGGACATCTTCCCGCAATCGCGTGGGCATACCCTCGTCATTCCCAAGGCGCCATCGCGCAATTTGCTGGACGCTGATCCGGAAGTATTTTCGGCTTTGATGCCCCTGGTTCAACGGGTCGCGATTGCCGCCAAAGCCGCCACGAAAGCAGATGGCATACGACTCGCTCAGTTCAACGAAGCGCCTGCCGGGCAAACCGTCTTCCACCTGCACTTCCACATCATCCCGATGTATGAGGGTCAAACATTGGCTGCTCACGCGGGCGGCAAGGCGGATGAAGACGAACTGGCAGCGCTGGCAAAAGCAATAGCGGCGGAACTGAACCGGTAAGGGTTCGCTGTCGCCAACAGCCCCTCAGCTACCTATGTCGGTGCCAACGCACCAAGACGCGCAGCGTCCGCCTCGATCAGAGTTCGTGTTCGACAACCAATCCACCCTTGAGGGTGACGATCCGGTCTGCTCGTCGCGCCAGATCATGATTGTGCGTCGCGATCAACGCTGCGGCCCCTTCGTTCTTGATCAGATTGGCCAGTGCACCAAAGACGATTTCGCTGGTCTCCGGGTCAAGATTGCCTGTCGGCTCGTCAGCCAGAATGACCTTCGGATGATTGGCGGATGCCCGCGCGATGGCCACGCGCTGCTGCTCACCGCCGGATAGCTCTGCCGGCCTGTGGGTCGCCCGGTTGCCGATCCCCAATAGCTCAAGGAGTTCCATCGAACGCCTGTCCGCATCCTGCTGCGACTTGCCGGCAATAAGTTGCGGCATTGAGACATTCTCGAGCGCAGTGAATTCCGGCAGCAAATGATGGAACTGATAAACGTAGCCAACCGTGGATCGACGCAATTGCGTCCGCCCGCGATCGCCCAGCTTGCTGGTTTTGATGCCGACAATCTCCACCTCGCCGCCCTGCGGGCTCTCCAGCAAACCAGAGAGATGCAGCAGCGTCGACTTCCCCGCGCCGGAAGGCGCAACCAGTGCAACGAGTTCACCGGTCTTCACGGTCAGATTTGCCGCTTCCAGGACGCGCACAAGCTTGTCGCCTTCGCCATAGTGCCTATGGACATTGGTCAGGACGAGATGAGGTTTACTCATAACGCAGGGCCTCTACTGGGTCATATTGAGCGGCTCGCCACGCAGGATAGAGCGTCGCGAGAAAGCTCAGCCCGAGAGCAAGACAAACCACTACCGTGACCTCTACAGGATCGGTCTTGGACGGCAAAGACGACAGGAAAAACACTTCCGGCGGGAAAATCGCTACGCCGAGCGTGTTGGAAATGAAAGCCCGCAATGGCTCGGCATTCGCAGCTACGACCAGTCCCAGTCCAGTTCCGACCAGCGTGCCGATAACGCCGATGGTCGTTCCGGTAATGGAGAAAATCCGCATGATCGCCCCTCGGCTGGCACCCATGGTGCGAAGCACGGCGATGTCCGAACTCTTGTCCTTCACCAGCATGATAAGGCTTGAGATGATGTTGAATGCCGCGACCAGAATAATCATCGAGAGAATGGTGAACATCACCACCCGCTCCACCTGCAGCGCGGAAAAGAAAGTCTCGTTGCGCTGCTGCCAATCGGTGAGGATTAACGGCCTGATCGGCGAGGCTTGGATGCGCTCGCGGATCGTTGCCGTATCATCGGGATTGGAAATGAATATCTCCGCGGCCGTCGCCTGGTTGATGCGCTCGTAGGCAGCGTCGATCTCTTCGTCACTCGCCAGAGGATCAAGCTGCTCGAACCCGGGTCGTAGCACCTCGGTGAACATCTTGAAGTAGTCCTGCGCCGGCTCCAGCGGCATGTACATGTAGAAGCTGTCGAATTCGACCATGCCAAGATCGAAGATGACGTTGACCGGATACGATCTGATCTGCGGTGTCGTCCCGAATGGGGTCATGGCGCCGTCAGGATTGATGATCTGCACCTGGTCGCCCAGCGACACCCCAAGCGTCTGTGCCAACCTGTAGCCGATGCCGATTCCCCGGCTGTCGTCCCAACCGTCCCAACCGCCCTGCACGGCTGCCCCATGAAGGAGCTTCAGCTTCTCGAGGTTTTCCTCGTTCATGCCCCGCACAGTGACGCCAGTGGAATTACCACGGCCCGATGCAAGCACCTGCCCCTCGACGAAAAACACTGCAAATTCCACCCCAGGTATGTTCTGGATAGTGGCAATGGTTTCCTCGTAGTCAGTGAACTCGCTCTCGATCGGATATGCCGTGAAGTGACCGTTCAATCCCAGTATTTTGGTCAGGAGCTCGGCGCGAAAGCCGTTCATCACCGACATTACGACGATCAGCGTGGCGACGCCGATGGCCACACCCACCATGGTGAGGCTGGCGATCACCGAAATGAACGCTTCCTTGCGCCGGGCGCGCAAGTAGCGCCCAGCAACCATCCACTCGAACCGCGAGAAGGGACGCGTGCCCTTATTCAGCAGCATCGGCGCCGTGTCGGTCAAATGTCGGTCTTTCTCTGCGGTTCGATCAGCGCTTTCAAGCGTGTCACGGCATCGGCAATCGGCAGGGTCTCGCGCTCGCCACTCTGGCGATGCTTGATCTCGACCTCGCCCGCCTTCAGCCCACGCGGCCCCAGGATGATCTGGTAGGGGATACCAATAAGATCGGCAGTGGTGAACTTGGCGCCGGCGCCCTGATCCCGGTCGTCATAGAGCAAGTCGAGCCCGGCAGCTGTCAGCTCTGCGTAAAGCTCGTCGCACGCAGCGTCGCACTCTGCATCACCTGCCTTGAGGTTGATCAGCACAGCCTCGAAGGGCGCCACGCTCACCGGCCACACGATGCCAGAATCATCATGGCATGCTTCAATAATCGCCGGCACGAGCCGCGTCAGCCCCACGCCGTAGGATCCCATATGAACGGTGATTTCCTTGCCGTCGGGCCCGGTGACATTTGCCTTCATGGGCTCGGAGTATTTGGTCCCGAAGTAGAAAATATGGCCAACCTCGATGCCGCGGGCCGATACCCTGAATTCTTCTGGCACGCCTGCCTCGAACTGGCCCATATCGACCATGTCCTCGGTTGCCGCATACAGCGAGGTCCAGTCGTCGAAGATTGGCTTCAGATCGCCACGGAAATCGGTGTCCGGTCCGGGAATGGGCTTATCGAGCAGCCGCTTGTCGCAGAACACCGCGCTCTCGCCGGTATCAGCGAGCACGATCCACTCGTGACTGAGATCGCCGCCGATCGGACCCGTGTCGGCCCGCATCGGAATAGCGGTGAGCCCCATGCGAGCATAGGTGCGCATATAGGCCACGAACATGCGCTCATAGGCTTTGACCGCATCTTCCTTGGTGAGGTCGAACGAGTAGGCGTCCTTCATCAGGAACTCGCGGCTGCGCATCGTGCCAAAGCGCGGGCGCACTTCGTCGCGGAATTTCCACTGGATGTGGTAGAGGTTGAGCGGCAGGTCCTTGTAGGACTTCACCGACGAGCGGAAGATGTCGGTAATCATCTCCTCGTTGGTCGGGCCATAAAGGAACTCGCGCTCGTGACGATCCTCGATGCGCAGCATCTCCTTCCCATAAGCCTCGTAACGGCCGGACTCCCGCCACAGGTCCGCCGACTGGATGGTCGGCATCAGCAATTCAATCGCACCGGAGCGGTTCTGCTCCTCCTCGATGATGCGCTGGACCTTCATCAGCACCTTGTAGCCCAGTGGCAGCCAGGAATAGAGCCCGGAGGCTTGCTGGCGGATCATTCCCGCGCGCAACATCAGCCGATGCGAGACGATCTCGGCTTCCTTCGGAACGTCACGTAACACGGGCAGGAAATACCGGGACAGGCGCATGGGAACTCCCGAAAGAACAATCGACTCAAGGCTTTTCTTGGCGCCCACTCAAACCCTGTTCGATCATCCGATGCAAGCATGGAAGGCATGCAGAATCTGCGTGACAGCCCCCTAACAACTTGTTAGGGTCTGGAACAATAAAGCAAAGGCGGTTCAAACCGCTGGACGTCGACAACGTCAAGGGAGGAGCGTTGGCAGCGCGCTTCAGTAGCGCACCTAAGACCAGCGTATTGTCGAACGAACTCAATTCAGCGGGGCCATGTGCCCCGCTTTTTTGTTTTCAGATGATTGGTAGTCCAGCGACGATGACTGGAGATGATCTTCGTAAGGCCGCCCTGGCACTGCCCGGTACTACAGAACATCCCCATTTTGATCGGATAGCCTTCAAGGTCGCACGCATTTATGTGACGCTGTCACACGATGGTGAGACGGCCAATTTGAAACTCACTCCCGACGAGCAGGAATTCAAATGCCAGCTCGCGCCGGATATATTCCAACCTGTCGACAACGCGTGGGGCCGACAGGGCTGGACAACCATGCACTTGTCGAAGGCAACCGAAGCCGATCTGCGCGCTGCTCTGGCACTTGCTCATAGCCACGCAGTTGGCAAAACCAAGCGGTAGTCAACGGTTCCAGTAATGATGCAGAGTCTCGTTGCTAAGTCCCCAGAACACCAGAAGGGTCATGATCACCGCGACACCGGTTGCGATCGATGCCCGGAAAAGCAATCTTGGCGCAACAGGCGCACCGGGATCAGTCCCCGCGACCACATCTCCGGCATCACTCTGACTGCGAGCGCCGATCGGCAACACGGCAACGAAGCTCAGCCACCAGACAACGACAAAGACGGCGATGGCGGAAGTAATCGGCATAGTGCTTCTCCTTGGCGGCGTCGTGCCCGTACTTCAGCAAGCTCACTGCCCAATAGTCAAACGCGAGGGGCAATGAGCGTTGCTTTGCCTCATCCGTCATATCGGGCAAGGCCGTTACGGATGCTTATACCCGATGCACGAATACCGAGACATTGGGCTTTCTGCCCCAGTAGGCATTCACTTCGTTGCGAACAGCCTTGAACAAAGCCGAATTCAACACTTCCGTATCGCTGCGACGCTTGGGCGGCATCGACTTCAACACCCCGGCCACCGTGTCTTCGACCAACTCGGTCAATGACTCGTCCTCCGTCTCGGGCAAGCCTTCGATTACCAGATCCGGGCCGGACACGATCTGCCCGCCGCCATTCACACACAGGCTGACTACGACGTGGCCGCCGAACGACAGACGCCTACGCCCTTTGACGCCCGACTCTTCCGGGGTGCAGAGCACCAGCCCATCAAGATAGAGCTCACCAGTCCGCACTTCACCAGGAAATGCCATCGGTTCGGGGAACAGACGGACCATGTCGCCATTGCGGGCTTCGCACACATTGGGAATCCCGGCGTCACGGCCAAGCTTCGCATGAGCCTCGAGATGCACTGCCTCGCCATGGACCGGCACCAGTACCTCTGGCTTTACGAGCGCGTAGAGACGCCGCAATTCCTCCCGGCGCGGGTGGCCCGTGACGTGCACCAGGCCATCATTCTGGGTGATCACCTCGACACCTTTGTCGATCAACATGTTCTGAATGTCGATGACTTCGCGCTCATTGCCGGGGATTGCCCACGACGAAAAGATCATGCGATCACCGGCGTTGAGATCGATCACCGGGTGTTCGCCGCGCGCAATTCGGGCAATGGCGGCCCGCGCTTCGCCTTGGCTACCGGTGCAGATCAGGACGATCTTGTTACGCGCTATCGTGCGATAGGCATCCTGGTCGAGCAAGGGCGGCAGCCCTTCCAACATGCCGAGTTCCTTGGCAATTCCCATGATCCGGTGCAGCGAGCGTCCGGACATGACGACCTGCCGTCCTGCCTTCTCTGCCGCACGCACGATGGAAACAACACGGCCAACATTGGAGGCGAACGTGGTGACCGCGACCCTGTTGGGCGATTCAGCGATCATCGCTGCCAAATTGGCGGCCACTTCGGCCTCGCTCGGGCTTTCCCCATCCTTCAGCGCATTCGTCGAGTCGCAGATTAACGCCAGCGGCGTGGCAGTGTCCTCACCGATCTGCTGCAGGCGGGCAACATCCGTCGGCGCACTCAGAACCGGCGTTGGGTCAAGCTTCCAGTCGCCGGTATGAAGCACCCGTCCCACCGGTGTCGAAATCAACAGTGCGTTTGCTTCAGGGATGGAGTGCGCCACGTTGATGGCTTCAAGCGTAAACGGCCCGACCTGGAACGGTTTGCCGGGCTGCATGATGGTGACGTCAACATTTTCAACGATGCCATCCCCAGCCCGCTTCGCGGCCAGCATTGCCGCGGTAAAGGGAGTGCAATACACGGGCTTCTCGAAGCCAGGCCACAGGTCCAGAACGGCACCATAGTGGTCTTCATGGCTATGCGTGAGGATCAGCGCGAGTACGTCATCGGCCCGCTCCTCCAAGAATTCAGGGTTGGCCATGATTAGCTCAATCCCCGGCAGGTCCGGTCCGCCGAACGTGACCCCGCAATCTACCACAATCCACTTGCGGGAACGCTCGGGCCCGAAGCCATATGCCCCCATATTCATGCCAATCTCGCCTACGCCGCCAAGCGGCACGAAGACGAGTTCATCCCTTTGGTTTTGAGCCATGGGTCTATCGTTCCTTTCGAGCGCAACGCCGGGGCGAACTTCGGTCGCCGGTCGCCTGCGCAGATGATGGTCAGCTTCGGGCGCTGGCCGTTGCCCCAAAATGTACGTCGCCCGCCGTGACAGCGATGCGGCGATCGTCATCGGCTCGAACGATCAATCGCCCGGCCGCGTCAATTGTTTCAAAAATGCCGCGCAGGATGTTGCCATCCTGACTGATGGAAACAGGCGCGCCGATACCCGCCGCCGACCCTCGCCAGCGCTGAAGTACCGCCTCGATACCCAGCCCATCGTTCCACAACCCGAACGCCTCTACCCAGGCATCGCTTAGTGCTTCAAAGACGTCCTCTGCGGTGCGCTCATTGCTCAGATCGACAAGGCTTGTCGCTGGATAGGGTAGTCCCGTGGGAGCCGCAACGATGTTGATACCGATGCCGATCGCGATGGCATGTTTGCCGTCTGGCATCTTGCTCGCTTCTAGCAGGATACCGGCCAACTTGGCACCGTCGGCCAAGACGTCGTTTGGCCACTTTAGCGCGATCCGCCCACTGCCATTCAGTTCATCGGCACCATCTATGCCGATCTTGACTGAACCATGGGGCAATATGGACGACAGCGCCCCGCTCAGCGCCACGCCGGCAACAAAGCCCAGCGTAGCCGCTACGCTGGTCTCGGCCTCCGGAACGAGCAGGAGGGTGGCGGCAAGATTGCCGTGCGGGTTCTCCCAAGTGCGCCCCCTGCGCCCCCTGCCCGCGGTTTGCTGCCGGGCAACAAACCAGATGCCACCAGGATCTCCAGCGTTCGCCGCCGCAATCGCTTCGGCGTTTGTCGAACCGATACTGTCATAGCCGCGCAACCGGTACCCGGCTGCACGTGCCCTTGGTCCGAGCGAGAACTCCCTCACCTAGAATAGGCTTCCAGCTGCTACATGCGCAAAGCTCGCAAGTGGACCGCCGACCGTGAAGTAGTAAGTGACCACGAACAGCCCGCTCACCGCCATGATGATCGTGAGCTCGGCTGGCACGGCTTCAAAACGATGCACGGGCTCGTCGAAATACATCACCTTGACGATACGCAGATAGTAGAACGCGCTTACTGCTGACGCCAGAACGCCAATAACGGCCAGTAGATAAAGCTGCGCGTCGATCGCTGCCAGGAACGCATGCCACTTGGCAAAGAACCCTGCCAGAGGGGGCATGCCAATCAGCGAAAACATGATTATCGCCATTATCGCTGCCACGAAGGGACGCGTCTGAGCTGCCCCAGCGAAGTCTTGAATGGTCTCCACATAGCCGGCGTCGCTCCGCAATGAGAGAATGCAGGCAAACAGGCCAATATTCATGGCGACGTAGATGGCCATGTAGATTGCCACACCCTCGACGCCCACCTGCGTACCAGAGGCAAGGCCGACCAAGGCAAAGCCCACATGACCAATCGAAGAGTACGCGATCAGGCGCTTGATCGACTTCTGCCCAATGGCGGCGAAGGCAGCAAGGACCATCGAGGCTATCGAGAGGAAGATGACAATTTGCTGCCAATCATGGGTGATGCCTTGAAAGGTGTCCATGACCAGTCGCACCATGAGCGCCATGGCAGCAACCTTTGGAGCAGTCGCGAAAAATGCCGTCACAGGGGTCGAAGCACCCTCATAAACGTCGGGCGTCCACATATGGAAAGGAACGGCCGAAATCTTGAAGGCAACACCTGCCAGAAGGAACACGACACCGAAGATGAGCCCAATGGACCGGCCTTCCGCTGCGATGGCGATCACGATTTCCTGAAGATTGGTGTGGCCGGTGAAGCCATAGATCAGCGATGCTCCGTAGAGCAACATGCCTGAGCTCAGCGCGCCCAGCACGAAATACTTGAGGCCCGCTTCAGTCGCACGTGGATCGTCGCGCTTGATCGCAGCCAGCACATAGGCCGCCAGCGACTGGAGCTCGAGCCCTATGTAAAGGCTCATCAAATCATTGGCGGACACCATGGCCATCATGCCAAGTGTCGCCAGCAGCGCCAGTATCGAATACTCGAACTTGTGCGTACCGTTCTCCTCGGCATGCGGCAGCGCAAGCATGAGCGAAAACGCCGCTCCGGCGAGGACGATCACCTTCATGAAGCGCGCAAAGCTGTCCGCGATGAAGACACCATTGAACAGCACGCCCTCGGCAGGCGCAAAAAGCACGATTGCCGCCACGATCAGAAGCAGGAGGACGGCGCCGTAGGAAACAAGAAGCGAACGCTCCTTGTTGATTGCAACGCCAACCAGCAGCAACACGATCGCGCCGACTGCCAGCAGCATCTCGGGATACGCAGGAGCCAGGCTCGCGAAATCTGTAACGTCTGAGTTCACGGGAGTCTCCTAGTGGGATGCAGCCGCAGCGGGCTCATGAGCCGCCGCTTCTTCAACCGGCGTGGGCGCAACTTCGCCCAGCAACGGGTTCGGCGCACTGAGATCAATGCCAATAGATGCCGAATATTGAGCGACCAGCTTGTCCACGGCTGCGGCAGTGGTGTCGAGGATGGGGGACGGATAGAAGCCGAACACAATGGTCAGAACGATCAGCGGATAAAGCATCACCTTCTCGCGCAGATTGAGATCCAGCATGCCCCTGAGGCTTTCTTTGGTCAGGGCGCCGAAGATGATCCGGCGATAGAGCCATAGCGCATAACAGGCCGAGAAAATCACCCCGAACGCCGCGCCGAAAGCCACCCAGGTGTTTACCTGGAACACGCCAATCATCGTCAGGAATTCGCCCACGAAGCCTGACGTTCCGGGCAAGCCCACATTGGCCATGGTGAACACCATAAAGGCAAAGGCATAGCGGGGCATGCGCTCCACCAGACCGCCATACGCAGCAATGTCACGGGTATGCATGCGATCATAGATGACACCCACGCACAGGAACAAGGCACCCGACACGATGCCATGCGAGATCATCTGGAACAGCGCACCCTGAATACCCAGCGCATTGCCAGCGAAGATACCCATTGTCACGAAGCCCATATGAGCGACGGACGAATACGCAATGAGCTTCTTCATATCGGTCTGCACCAGCGCGACGAGTGAGGTCACGATAATGGCTGCCACCGAAAGGAAGAAGATTATGTTGGCGAACTGTAGCGACGCGTCGGGGAACATGGGCAGGCTGAAACGCAGGAAGCCGTAGCCACCCAGCTTGAGCAAGATCGCGGCCAGGATCACCGAACCGGCAGTTGGCGCCTGAACGTGCGCCTCGGGCAACCAGCGGTGCAATGGCCACATCGGCATCTTGACGGCAAGCGACAGGAAGAACGCCCACCAAAGCCATGGCTGCCAGGATTCTGGGAACTCGTGGTTGAGCAGCTTGGCAATGTCGGTAGTGCCGCCATTCCAATACATGGCCATGATAGCCAGAAGCATCAGCACAGAGCCGGCGAAGGTATAAAAGAAGAACTTGTAGCTGGCCTGGATACGGGCCGAGCCACCCCAGATGCCGATGATCAGGAACATCGGCAGCAGTGTGCCTTCGAAGAACACATAGAACATAGCCAGATCAAGCGTGGTGAACACGCCGATCATCAGCGTCTCCAGCACCAGGAAGACGACCATGAATTCCTTGACGCGCGTTTCGATGGATTCCCAGCTCGACAAAATGCAGAACGGCATCAGAAGCGCCGAAAGCACCACGAAAAGCACAGAGATGCCATCCACGCCGACCCGATACCCGATGCTGTCGCCGATCCATGGCAAGTTCACCACGAACTGAAAGCCTGGATTGGATGGGTCGAACGCCGACCACATCCAGAGCGACAGCGCCAACGTAACCAACGTTGTTGCCAGCGCCGTCCAGCGGATCGCGTCAAGAGAATTCCTGGGGGTCACCAGGATGATCGCAGCCCCGAGCAACGGCAGCCAGGTCAGTATCGTCAGGATAGTGTTGTCGAAATTCATCAGATCAGTCCCCCGGCCGCGATGGCCCAGGTCAGCAGTGCCGCGATGCCGATCAGCATGGCGAAGGCATAATGATAGAGGTAGCCGGACTGGAGCTTGACGACCCAGGACGTGACATTCTGGACCCGCCGGCCGAGACCTTCGGTAAGCTTTTCATTGATCAGCCAATCATCGAACCCTCGCCAGAACGCGCGTCCGACCCAGATCGCAGGCCGCACAAAGATCGCGTCGTAGAGTTCGTCAAAGTACCATTTGTTGAGCAGGAACCGATACAATCCCGGATTCTGTGCGGCGAGCCTGCGCGGCATGTCGGGTTCCCTGATGTACATGTACCAGGCGGCCACAAAGCCGACGATCATCGAGATCGTGGCGCTCCATTTGACCCATAGCGGCACATGGTGAGCGGCTTCGATGATCTCGTGATCAACAAAAATGGAGCCAGCAAAGAAGTGCTCCACGTGTTCGAGATCCTCGAAGAACATCCCGTAGAACAGAGCACCTGCGAGCACTGCCCCCGCTGCCAGCACAAATAGCGGCACCAGCATTACGTTTGGTGACTCATGGGCATTGTCATAGGCGGAACCATGATGAGCATCATGGCCATGACCGTCGGCATTGCTGTCGTCGATCGGCTCATGATGTGTTTCAGCCGCGGCGTGCACCGGATCGGGATGAGCGGTGTGCGCATGCTGCGCATCCCGCGGTTTGCCATGGAACGTCAGGTGAATGAGGCGCCAAGAGTAGAAACTCGTGAACAGCGCAGCAATCACCAGGAGCCAGAAGGCAAACGAGCCAACATTGCCACCATAGGCATAGGCTGCCTCAATGATGGAGTCCTTGGAGAAGAAGCCCGCAAAGCCCAGGAAGTTCGTGCCGGGAATACCCACGCCGGTCAGCGCCAATGTACCTATCAGCATCATTGCGTAGGTGATCGGAATCTTCTTGGAGAGCCCACCCATGTTCCGCATGTCTTGCTCATGATGCATGGCGTGGATGACCACGCCGGCACCAAGGAACAGCAACGCTTTGAAGAAGGCGTGCGTGAAGAGGTGGAACACACCAGCCGAGTACGCACCCGTGCCCAGAGCCACGAACATATAGCCCAGTTGAGAACAGGTCGAATAGGCGATGACGCGCTTGATGTCGTTTTGCACCAGACCGACGGTCGCCGCAAAGAATGCGGTGATGGCACCAATAACGATCACCACCGTCAAGGCAGTTGGCGAAGTCTCGAACATTGGCGACAGCCGAGCCACCATGAAGACACCAGCCGTGACCATGGTCGCAGCATGGATCAGCGCAGATACCGGGGTTGGCCCCTCCATGGCATCAGGCAACCAGGTGTGCAGCAGGAACTGCGCGGACTTACCCATGGCGCCCATGAAGAGCAGAAGGCAGATCACCGTCAGGGCGTGGAAGTCCCAGCCCAGGAAGTGCATCGTGTAATTGGTTACTTCCGGCAGGTTCGCGAACGCTGCGTCGAAGTCGATGGTACCCAACAGCATGAAGCTGCCGAAAATACCCAACGCAAAGCCGAAATCGCCGACGCGGTTTACGACGAACGCCTTCATCGCTGCGGCATTTGCCGAAGGACGCGTGTACCAAAAGCCGATCAGCAGGTACGACGCCAGACCCACACCTTCCCACCCGAAAAACATCTGTAGGAAATTGTCGGCGGTCACCAGCATCAGCATGGCGAACGTAAAGAGCGACAGATAGGCGAAGAAGCGGTTCCGGTGCGGATCCTCGGCCATATAGCCGATCGAATAAATATGGACGAGGCTCGATACCGTATTGACTACCACCAGCATGATGGCCGTCAAGGTGTCGACCCGAAGCGTCCAGCGCAGATCCATGTCACCGACCTGAATCCAGCGCATGATCTCCACCTTCACGGCGGCAGCCTGAGCTTCCTCGCTAGCCACTGCGCCCACCAGCCCATCGCCAAATGCGACAGGCAGGAAAACGACCCAGCTCAGCACAGCCGAGATAATCAGCAGGCCCGTGGTGATGTACTCGCTGGGCCGATGTCCGATGGTACGGCCCAGCAAACCAGCAATGAGCGCGCCGATAAGGGGCAGAAAAACGATCGCTTGAATCATAGCGGTGCTTCTAGCCCTTCATCATGTTGACGTCTTCAACCGCGATCGTGCCGCGGTTGCGGAAGAACGTAACCAGTACAGCCAGACCGATGGCGGCCTCCGCAGCGGCAACGGTCAGGATCAAAAGGGCAAACACTTGCCCCTGCAGGTCATTCAGCTGTGCCGAAAAGGCTACCAGATTGAGGTTGACCGCCAGAAGGATCAGCTCCACCGACATCAAGATGACGATGATATTCTTGCGGTTCAGAAAGATGCCGAACACGCCCAGCGTGAACAAAATTGCGGCTACGGTCAGGTAGTGACCGAGCCCGATACCCAAGCCCATATTTGCCTCCTACAATCCCTGACCGCTTTTGACTTTGACAACTTCCATCGTCTCGGAAGCACGGCGCGCCACCTGCTTGACGGGGTCCTGACGTTTCACGTTTGGCCTGTGGCGCAGCGTCAATACAATGGCGCCGATCATGGCGACCAGCAGCACCGCCCCTGCCCCCTGGAACAGGAAGACATAGCGGGTGTAAAGCACCAGCCCGAGCGCCTTTGTGTTGTCCACACCATTGTTGATGGGCAGAACCGACGCGCTTGCCACCTCGGGCGAAACCACGAAGCTGCCTGCAACCAACAGTAGCTCGATCAGCAACACCAGCCCCACCACCACGCCGATCGGTGCGTATTGCAGCATGCCGGAGCGCAGGGATGCGAAATCCACATCGAGCATCATGACGACGAACAGGAACAACACCGCCACGGCGCCGACATAGACGACGATCAGGATCAGCGACAGGAACTCGGCTCCTGCCAGCATGAAGAGCCCGGCGGCATTGAAAAACACGAGGATGAGGAACAACACGGCGTGCACCGGATTGCGTGCGGCGACGACCATGACGGCTGAAGCCACGGCAATTGCCGAGAATACGTAGAAGAAGAATAGCGGAAGGGTCATGCTCTTCCCTCTCAGCGATACGGAGCGTCGGCAGAAAGATTGGCAGCGATTTCACGCTCCCACCGATCGCCGTTGGCCAAGAGCTTCTCTTTCGAGAAGTAGAGCTCTTCGCGCGTTTCAGTTGCGAATTCGAAGTTGGGACCCTCTACGATCGCATCCACCGGGCAAGCCTCCTGGCAGAAGCCGCAATAGATGCACTTCACCATGTCCAGGTCATAGCGGACCGTGCGACGCGTGCCGTCGTTCTGGCGCGGACCAGCCTCGATGGTGATGGCCTGCGCCGGGCAGACCGCTTCACAGAGCTTGCAGGCGATGCAACGCTCTTCCCCATTGGGGTAGCGACGCAAGGCATGCTCCCCACGGAAGCGCGGACTCACCTGGCCTTTTTCGAAAGGATAGTTGATCGTCGGCTTTGGCGCGAAGAAGTACCTCATCGTCAGGAAGAACGATGACACGAACTCGCGCATAAGCAGCGTGTTGACGAGTTGGGAAGCGCGCATCAGGCGACTCCTCCATGCCAGCCCCAGCCCGTCAGCTGGAGAACGAATGCAACAACAATCACGCACAGCAGCGACAGCGGCAGGAATACCTTCCAGCCAATACGCATCAACTGGTCGTAGCGATAACGTGGAACGATAGCCTTGGCCATGGCGATCATGAAGAACACCATGCTCAGCTTGAGAAAGAACCAGATGAACCCCGGGATCCAGGTGAATGGCGGCAGGTCGATCGGCGATGTCCAGCCGCCCAGGAACAGCACGGTGGTCATGGCGCACATCAACAGGATCGAGATGTACTCGCCTAGCATGAACAGCATGTATGGGGTCGATGAATACTCGGTCATGAATCCGGCAACCAGTTCGGATTCCCCTTCCGCCAGATCGAACGGCGGGCGGTTCGTTTCAGCCAGGGCCGACACGTAGAACACGACGAACATGGGGAACAGTGGCAGCCAGAACCAGTTGAGGAACGTCAGCTGCGGCAGCCCGATCATATGAGCCAGCCCCATTTCATACTGGGCCCGGATGATGTCATTGAGGTTCAGCGACCCCACGCAAAGCAGCACGGTGATGATAACGAGTCCGATAGAAACCTCATAGGACACCATCTGTGCGGCTGAACGGAGCGATCCCAGGAAGGGATATTTCGAGTTCGAAGCCCAACCGCCAATGATGACGCCATAAACGCCCAGGGACGAGATCGCGAGGATATAGAGAATTCCGATGTTCAGATCGGCCATCGCCCAACCGTCGTTGACCGGCACCACGGCCCAGCCGCCCAGCGCGAGCGTCGCGGTAATCAACGGCGCCAGGATGAACAGCACTTTGTCGGCGCCAGCCGGAATAACAGCTTCCTTGAGCGCAAACTTCAGCAGGTCGGCAAAACTCTGCAGCAGACCGAACGGCCCCACCACGTTGGGACCGCGGCGGATTTGCACAGCAGCCCAGATCTTGCGGTCAGCCAACAGGATGAATGCGGTAAACACCAGCAGTGCCACGAGCAACAGCAGCGCCTTGTAGACGAAACCAACATGGACACCCCATCCGAGGATCGGGATGCCTAGCAGGTAATCAAGCGCGGAGTTGATAAAGTCCATGATGCTTCCCTACTCCGCAGCCTGTCGCAGGCCTGCGGCCGTAGCTGCACACTCGCCCATGACGGCGGAAGCGCGCGCGATCGGATTGGTGAGATAGAACTCGGAGATCGGCGACACGAACTGCGTGCTGCCGCCCTTGATCTTGCCCTTGGCCAGCTTGGTAATATCCGCTGTTTTGCCAAATGCAATCGAGTCGATGCGAGCCAGGTGCGGAAACTCTGCATAAATCGCCGCGCGTAGCTGACTCAGCGAGTTAAACGGCAGCGGAGCTCCAACCACAGCCGAGAGCGCCCGGATGATCGCCCAGTCTTCCTTGGCATCGCCCGGTGGAAACACTGCGCGGGTGGTCATCTGAACACGACCTTCCGTGTTGACATAAGTCGCGCTCTTCTCGGTGTAGGTCGCGGCCGGCAGGATAATGTCGGCCCGATGCGCAGCGTTGTCGCCATGCGTACCGATATAGACAACTACCGTGTCGCCCAACTGGGACAAGTCAAACTCGTCTGCTCCGAGCAGGAACAATACGTCCACCGCGCCCGATAGCATCGCAGCTGTGTCCGCACCGGTCTTTGCCGGGACAAAGCCAATGTCCAATGCGCCCACGCGTGCGGCCGCATTGTGCAGTACGGCAAAGCCACTCCAGCCCTCAGCGATTTCCGCATTGCCCGTCGCGAGCTTCGCAGCAGAAGCCAGAACGTCAGCGGAAGCCGCGCCCTCGCCCACAATCACCAGCGGCTTCTTGGCCTTTGCCCAAAGCTCGGCGAAGCTGCCCTTGCCGGCAACCAGATCATTCAACGTGTCCGAACCATTTCCCAAGTGCTGCACGTTGTAGGTGAGCTCGGCGTTTTCGCCAATCAAGCCAATGGGCAGCCCGGTTGCACGCCAGACCTTTCGGATGCGAGCATTGATCAGCGACGCTTCCTTGCGCGGATTGGTGCCGATCAGCAGAATGGCGTCAGCCTGCTCGATCCCGGCAATTGTCGGGTTGAACAGATAGGAGGCACGGCCACTAGCAGCGCTCAGCACGGACCCGGCCGGACGCGCGTCTACGTTGCCCGAGCCCAGCGAAGCCAGGAGCTTGTTGAGCGCGAACATCTCTTCGACGCTGGCCAGATCGCCAGCGATCGCTCCGATCCGAGCACCCGGACGCTTCATCGCCTTTGCGACGGCGATAAAAGCATCATCCCAGGTCGTCGCGCCCAGTTTGCCATTGCGGCGCACATAGGGCCGATCCAGGCGCTGGCTCTTGAGACCATCCCAGACAAAGCGTGTTTTGTCCGAAATCCACTCTTCATTGATGGCTTCGTTGATGCGCGGCAGTATGCGCATCACCTCACGTCCGCGGCTATCAACCCGGATGTTCGATCCAACAGCGTCCATCACGTCGATGGATTCGGTCTTGGTCAATTCCCATGGGCGGGCATTGAACGCATAGGGCTTGGAGGTCAGGGCACCAACGGGGCAAAGATCGATTACATTGCCCTGAAGTTCGCTGGTCAGCGCCTTCTCAAGATAGGTCGTGATCTCCGCGTCTTCACCGCGGCCCAGCAGACCCATCTCGGAAATGCCCGCGACTTCAGTGGTGAACCGGACGCAACGGGTGCAGTGAATGCAGCGGTTCATCGAGGTCTTGACCAACGGGCCGATGTACTTGTCCTCGACCGCGCGCTTATTTTCCGCAAAGCGGTTCTTGTCCACGCCATAAGCCATGGCCTGGTCCTGCAGGTCGCACTCGCCGCCCTGGTCGCAAATGGGACAATCCAACGGATGGTTGATCAGCAGGAATTCCATCACGCCTTCGCGGGCCTTTTTGACCATTGGCGTGTTGGTGAACATCTCAGGCGGCTCGCCGTTTGGGCCGGGTCGCAGATCCTTGACCGACATTGCGCAAGACGCCTGTGGCTTTGGTGGGCCACCTTTGACCTCGACCAGGCACATGCGGCAATTGCCGGCGACGGACAGACGTTCATGGTAGCAGAAGCGCGGAATCTCAGCGCCAGCTGCTTCGGCGGCCTGCATCAGCGTGTAGTAGTCTGGAACTTCGACGAGCTGGCCGTCGACCTTGATATTTGCCATCAGCCTTACTCCGCCGCGATCGACGGCACGGCACCGTCGGAAGTGGACGAATATGTGTATTGGTCGATCCGCTCTTCGATCACATGACGGAAGTTGCGGATCAGGCCCTGGATCGGCCACGCCGCAGCATCACCGAGCGCACAGATGGTGTGCCCTTCGATCTGCTTGGTGACCTCGAACAGCATGTCGATTTCGCGCTTCTGGGCGCGGCCTTCGACCATGCGCTCCATCACGCGCATCATCCAGCCGGTGCCTTCGCGACACGGCGTGCACTGACCACAGCTTTCGTGCTTGTAGAAGGCGGAAAGACGCCAGATTGCCTTGATGATGTCGGTCGATTTGTCCATCACGATAATGGCGGCTGTGCCCATCGATGACCCGACCTCACGGAGCCCGTCGAAATCGACGATGGCGTTCTGGATCTTCTCGCCAGGCACGCAAGGCACTGATGCGCCACCAGGAATCACCGCCAGCAGGTTGTCCCAGCCGCCGCGGACGCCGCCGCAATGCTTCTCGATAATGTCCTTGAAGCTCTCGCCCATGGCCTCTTCGAAAGTCGCGGGATTGTTCACGTGGCCGGACACGCACATCAGCTTGGTGCCGGTGTTATTGGCGCGACCGATGGATGCAAACCAGGCGCCTGAGCGGCGCAAAATTTCCGGCACGACTGCGATGGATTCGACGTTGTTGACCGTGGTCGGGTTGCCGTAAACCCCCATGCCGGCTGGGAAAGGCGGCTTGAGGCGTGGTTGGCCCTTCTTGCCTTCCAGCGATTCCATAAGCGCGGTTTCTTCGCCGCAGATATAGGCGCCGGCGCCGTGATGGACGATGATGTCCAGGTCCCAACCGTGGATATTATCCTTGCCGATCAACCGGGCTTCATAGGCCTCTTCGACGGCGCGCTCGAGGTTCTGGCGCTCGCGGATGAACTCGCCACGTACGTAAATGAACGCCAAGTGTGCATCCATTGCGCGCGCAGCAAGCAAGCAACCTTCTACGAGATGATGCGGATCATGCCTCAAAATTTCTCTATCTTTGCACGTACCTGGCTCGGACTCGTCTGCGTTCACGAGCAGGTAGTGGGGACGGCCGTCATTGACCTTGGGCATGAAGGTCCACTTGAGCGCAGTGGGGAACCCTGCCCCGCCACGACCGCGCAGGCCAGATGCCTTCACTTCGTTGGTGATCCAGTCACGGCCGGAGTCGATGAACTCCTTGGTGCCGACCCAGGCGCCGCGTTCGCGTGCGCCGGCCAGCGTCCAGTCATGACGACCATAGAGATTGGTGAAAATGCGGTCTTTATCAGCGAGCACTTCTCACACTCCTAACGCGGCTTCTTGCCGAAGACGCGGATGTATTCTGCTTCTCCGCCACGGGCGAGAGCCTCGGCTTGTGCCAGCCAATTGTCGCGGGCAACGCGACCCTTGAAGCTGAGAGCCTCTTCCACCTTGGCGATATCTTCCGGCGTCAGCGCCGCGACTTGGCTCCACTTGGCAATGCCGAGCGAATTAAGCCGGCGTTCAAGGACAGGGCCCACTCCGCCAATGAGCTTCAGATCATCGGCAGGTCCCGCGGGAGCAACAAACAGCGTTGCCTCGCCACCAACCTCAGCGACCGGATTGACTTCCTTCGGATTAGCTTTGGGAGCAATGATCGTCCGCGACTTCTTGGTAACGGCCGGAGCTGCGCCCTCTGCGGGAGCGTTGTCGGTGGCCTTGCCAACAGCGTCGCCGCCGTCGATCTTGCCGGCGTCGGACTCGGCCCCCGTTGCCCCCTCGCGCATTGCTTCATTGGGCTTGCCGTTGGCTTTCGCAGCAGCGTTCGCCGCCTTGCGCTCACCCTCGGCTTTCGCCGTGGAAACCTTAGCCTCGGCGGGGGTGCCCTTGATTGCTGGAGCAGATTCTTCCACCACGTCGCGTGGCTTGGACGCGGTAGTAGCAGGCTGCGGTGCATTGCCCGCAGGTGCAGCAGCTGGAGCCGCAACAGCCGCCGCTGGGCTCTCAGGCGGTGCCGGCGGGACAAACTTCTCGCGTGTCGCTGTCGGTGTTTCCAGCAAGGTGGTCTGCCCAAAAGCCGCAGCCGAGAAAATACGCGCGACCTGTGGACCGGGCTTGATGCTGGCGCCATTGCCGGCTTGGAAGGCGTCGACGACCTCTTCGAAGCGCTCAGGCGTCAGGTCTTCATAAGTGTCGTGGAAGATCGCTACCATTGGCGCGTTCACACAGGCGCCGAGGCACTCAACCTCTTCCCAACTCAAGGTACCATCCGCACTCAAATGGTGCGGATCATGGTGGATCTTGGACTTGCAGATCTCGATCAGCCCCTCGGCACCCCGCAACTGGCAGGGCGTCGTGCCACAAACCTGAATATGGGCGCGGCTACCCACTGGCTGCAACTGGAACTGCGTATAGAACGTCGCCACTTCCAGCACGCGGATATAGGCCATGTTGAGCATGTCCGCGATCGTCTCGATCGTGGCGCGGCTGATCCAGCCGTCCTGATCCTGCGCTCGCATCAGCAGCGGAATGACGGCGGACTGCTGGCGGCCAGCCGGGTAAAGCCCGATCTTCCACTCCGCCCATTTGGCATTGTCAGCATTGAACGCGAATGCAGCCGGTTGAACCGACTCATCCGCCAGGCGACGCGCAACCATTAGCGATCAACCTCTCCGAACACGATATCAAGTGAGCCAAGGATGGCGGCGACGTCGGCGAGCATGTGGCCCCGGCACAGGAAGTCCATGGCAGACAGGTGAGCAAACCCCGGCGCGCGAATCTTGCAACGATAGGGCTTGTTGGTGCCGTCGCTGACCAGATAGACGCCGAACTCGCCCTTGGGCGCTTCGACAGCGGCATAAACTTCGCCGGCCGGAACCTTGAAGCCCTCGGTATAGAGCTTGAAGTGATGGATCAGCGCTTCCATCGACTGCTTCATCTCGCCACGACTGGGCGGAACGACCTTGCCGTCGAGCGATGAAACCGGGCCCTTGCCATCTGGCGCATTCAGCTTGTCGATGCACTGCTTCATGATGCGGTTGGATTGGCGCATCTCTTCCATGCGGACCAGATAGCGATCGTAGCAATCGCCGTTCTTGCCGACAGGAATATCGAATTCCATCTCGTCATAGCATTCGTAGGGCTGGCTCTTGCGCAGATCCCAGGCAGCGCCCGAGCCACGCACCAGCACACCGGAAAAACCCATGTTCCAGGCGTCTTCCAGCTTTACGACGCCGATATCGACGTTGCGCTGCTTGAAGATCGGGTTCTCAGTGAGGAGGCTATAGATATCTTCGAGAGCCTTCGGAAACGTCGAGCAGAACGACTCGATGTCGTCGATCAACGCCTGAGGCAGGTCCTGATGCACGCCACCCGGACGGAAATACGCCGCATGCATCCGCGAGCCCGAAGCGCGCTCATAGAAAATCATCAGTTGCTCGCGCTGCTCGAAACCCCACAGAGGCGGGGTCAAGGCGCCGATATCCATGGCCTGGGTGGTCACGTTCATCAGATGCGCCAGCAGCCGGCCGATCTCTGAATACAGCACGCGAATAAGCTGACCGCGACGCGGCACTTCGATGTTCAGAAGCTTTTCGATGGCCAGCGCCCAGGCGTGTTCCTGGTTCATCGGCGCGACATAGTCCAGCCGATCAAAATACGGCAGTGCCTGCAGATAGGTCTTGGCTTCGATAAGCTTCTCGGTGCCGCGGTGAAGCAGGCCGATATGCGGATCGACACGCTCAACGATCTCGCCGTCGAGTTCAAGAATCAGCCGCAACACGCCGTGCGCCGACGGATGGACGGGGCCGAAATTGATGGTGAAGTTGCGAACTTCGGTTTCAGCTACACTCATTGCTTGGCCTTCTCGTCGCCGGGCAGCACGTAGTCAGTACCTTCCCACGGTGACAGATAGTCGAACGACCGGAATTCCTGCGCCAGTTTTACGGGCTCGTAGACGACGCGCTTGCGTTCTTCGTCGTAGCGAACCTCCACAAATCCCGTCAGCGGGAAGTCCTTGCGCAAGGGATGCCCATCAAAACCGTAGTCCGTCAGAATCCGCCGCAGGTCGGGATGACCTGAGAACAATATCCCGAAAAGATCATAGGCTTCGCGCTCGAACCAATTGGCGCCGACGAATACTTCCGTTATGGACGGCACAGGCGTTTCGTCATCAACCGAGAGCTTCACCCGAACGCGATGGTTCAGGTATGGGCTCATGAGGTGATAGACGACTTCGAACCGCTCATCGCGCTCGGGATAGTCCACGCCGCAGATGTCGATCAGTGAAATGAAACGGCAACGCGGATCGTCACGCAGGAAGCTCGCGACGGACACAATTGCGTCGCGGCCTACGGTAATCGTCAGTTCGCCAAACGCGATCTCGCTACCGGTGACCGCAGCGCCCAAGGCGCCCGCAATGTGCTGACCCAACGCTGCCATCGGATCGAGCTGGATTACTTCATCCATGGTGGCCAATCCTATCGCTCAATCGTGCCGGTACGGCGAATTTTCTTCTGCAGCAGCAGAATGCCGTAAAGCAGCGCCTCGGCCGTGGGAGGACAGCCAGGAACATAGATATCAACCGGAAGCACGCGGTCGCAGCCACGCACCACCGAATACGAATAATGATAGTAGCCGCCGCCATTGGCGCAGCTTCCCATCGAGATGACGTAGCGCGGCTCCGGCATCTGGTCATAGACCTTGCGCAGGGCCGGAGCCATCTTGTTGGTCAGCGTGCCGGCAACGATCAGCACATCCGACTGACGCGGAGAAGCGCGCGGGGCCGTACCGAAGCGCTCGACGTCGTAGCGTGGCATCGACATCTGCATCATTTCGACGGCACAGCAAGCCAGGCCAGTCTGCATCCACATCAGCGAGCCGGTGCGGGCCCAGGTAATCAACTGATCTGCAGTCGAGAGCAGGAAACCCTTGTCTGCCAGTTCGTCCGTCACATCCGTGAAGAACGGATCGCCGGCGCCAGCGGTCTTATTGGTACGCGGATCAATCAAACCGGTGGGGCGCGGAGCAACCAGCGTGCTGTTTTGTTCACTCAATCCCATTCGAGTGCACCTTTCCGCCATTCATAGATAAAGCCAACGGTCAGAACGCCGAGGAAGATCATCATTGACCAAAAGCCGAACCAACCCACTTCCCGGAAGGCCACTGCCCAGGGGAACAGGAAGGCAACTTCAAGATCGAAGATAATGAAGAGAATCGCCACCAGGTAGAAGCGGGCATCGAACTTCATACGGGCGTCGTCAAATGCGTCAAACCCCGCTTCGAAAGCAGACACTTTCTCGGGGTCCGGGCGCTTCACGGCGATCAGGAACGGAGCGACTAGAAGTGCCAATCCGATAACGGCGGCGAGGCCGATGAAAAGGACAATGGGCAAGTAGTCGCTGAGCAAATCAGTCATGCGGCAGCCTGTGTTCTATGCCGGTCGGGCGACCGGTATCGCGAGAGCAGCGCAGGCAATTGGGGCGAGCGAACCAACGCGAGGATTGATGGCTTGGGCTTAGACCTTTGCCTATCGCGTTTCAAGGGAAAGAAAATATGACCTTGAAGATCATATATGTCTGCCGGGACCATTCTCCGGCAATTCTGACGAACAGGCAAAAAGAGGTACTTATTTCACAGAAATCGGTCTGGCCGTGGCCTCCGATGCGGCGCGCAGTCCCAGTATAGAACGTCCGCTGAACCTGACTTCAAAATGCGCCCGCCGATTCGAATGATTTGGCGCCATCAAGAGACGCCGCGCCTGGAGCGCGTTGGGTTTGGTGGACCTCAGGTGAAGGGGGCGAGACCTCATGGTGACCCTTCGACAAGCTCAGGATGTCGAACCACGGGAGCCTGCCCCGGGGCTTGATCCGGGGTCGAGCGAGTAGGAGGCCTGGGTGCCACGACCTCGTCCTTCGACAGGCTCAGGATGAGGTCTACTGAGTGAAGTCTATTCTGTTCGGTGCTTTAGCTCTGTACCGTAGAGCAGATGTTCGCTACGGCGGCGCGCCGATTGGCGCAGGGATGCCTCAGACGGCAGCATCAAGGAATCAAATCTACGGCAGATGAGGTTGCAAGTACGAGTTCGGATCGCTCAGACAAACAACCGAAAAAACCAAAACGGCGAACCAGAAGAACTGGTTCGCCGAATTGGGTTTGCAAGACGCTAGGTCGAGAGGGCGGCAAGCCGCCCTGCCCTATTGCAAATCTTAGAAGTGGTAGAACACGCCAACGGTGGCCTGAGCGGCTTCAAAGAAGTCGTCGCCATCGTCAAAGGTGCCGATGCCGAGGATTTCGGCGCGAACCGACACAGCGTCGGTAGCAGCGAACTCAACACCACCGCCGAGGGCATAGATGCCGGCATCATCATCGTCGTTGAACTGCACGCCAGCACCGGCAGCAGCATAGACCAGGACCGAGTCGGTCACGACAGCGCCGAGACGAGCGAGAGCCAGGAACTGGCCAGCGTTCTCGAAGTCATCGTTTTCGAACAGGTAGTTGCCCTGGATTTCTGCACCGAGCAGGATGGGGTCAGCAACCATGAAGTTCACACCAACGGCACCGCCGAGGAGGAACTGGCTGACGTTGTCGCCCAGATCGTCTTCAGCAAACTGACCGCCGAGGTTCACACCAGCGTACATGCCATCCCAGGAGAAACCAGCAGCTTCATAGATCGGCTGTGGCGTGGTTGGGATGATGAGGTCGGCGGCCTGAGCACCACCAACGAGCAGCGCGGCAGCAGCCACACCGAGAGAAAGCGAACGTACAAACATATCTTGCACTCCCATAGAGTTAACCGTAGTCGACCGTTTAGATGCCCCAACCAAACGCGGCTGACAAGACAATGTTGCCTGAAATTGGGCCGCTCGGCTAACGCAGGGTGAGCAGTGTTGCATCCTTGCCGCGCATTTGGCTCATTTTGACACAAATGCGATGAATCCAGACCCCTATCATCGCCATTCCGGGCCGTGCTGAGGCGCTACTGAGTCGAATCTTGGAAGGTCCGGTCGAATCGGATGTCGGCTGGTTTCACCCCCAAGAAGCGCCGTTAACACCTTGTTAACTCATAGCCTTACTAGAAGTGAAAGTTCGCGCCGAAGGTAATTTGGTCCGTGGCTTCGCCCCCCTCAAGGGGGAATCCGTGGAGGTATTGCGCTTCGATGGAGACGTTGTCTGTCACGGCCAACTCCACGCCGCCGCCGACAAGGACCTCACTCTCATCGGGCGCACCCAGATCGATGCCGTAGCCCCCAGCGGCATAAACCAGGACATTATCGGTCACCACCAGCCCGGCGCGCCCGAGAATCTGCCCGTAGCTGCTGTTGCCTACGTCCGCGTCTCCTTCGGCAAGGCCATGCACGGCGACTTCCGCACCCAAGAGGTAGAAGTCGAACTGCGCATTGACGCCGGCCTGCACGCCGAGGCCGTATTGGGTGCCGCTTTCGCGGCTCTGCGCTCCGCCATAGATGCCGGCGTAGAAGCCGCCCCAGTCAAATCCCGGTTGCTGATAGATCGGCATTTCGGCAGGCGCGCTTGTTGGAACCGTGATGGTATCGGCGGCATGGGCGCCCATTGGAAGGGCGGCGATGATTGCTCCAAGCGTTGCGATTCTGATCATGCTCATGGCCACCTTCATCAACTGCGGACCTTGGTTAAACCGCCAGCCTGATACCGGAGTTCCCCCAGGTGCACCGCTACGGAAGCTTAGAGTGCTCCGACCAGCACCGGCTCCGCACGGAAGTCATCGGGGAAGATTTTCTTGAGCGCCTCGATCTTGGGCAGGTCATGCGCCACGATGTATGGCCAGCTCGGGTTGAGGGTCAGAAAATCCTGATGGTACTGCTCGGCGGGATAGAAAGCTTCAAACGACTCGATCGTCGTGACGATCGGCCCTTCAAAGAGGCCCGTTTGATCCAGTTGCTCTATATAAGCACGGGCTGTCTCAGCCTGCTCCTCGTTCACAGCGAATATCGTTGAGCGATACTGGGTACCACGGTCGGGGCCCTGGTAGTTCAGTTGCGTCGGGTTGTGTGCCACCGAGAAGTAGATGTGCAGCAATTCGCCGTAGCTGATCACGGAAGGATCGTAGGTCACTTCAACCGTCTCGGCATGACCGGTCGTTCCGCTATTCGACAGTTCATAGGTCGCGGTCTCAGCAGAACCGCCGGAATATCCCGAGACTGCGCTGGTCACTCCCTCGACGCGCTGGAACACCCCCTGCACGCCCCAGAAGCAGCCGCCCGCAAAAATCGCCTTTGCGCTGCTACTTGTTTCGGCCAGGTCACTGATCGGCGGAGGAATGACGACGGGCGCCTCTTGCGCCGCGGTTGGCTGGTTGAACAAACCGAGGGCCATCACTGGCAGGACGAGGAAGGCCGCCATCGTGGTGCGCCAAGGTAAAGTGCGCGCGACAGTCTGGATGCGGGCGTGTGGCATGTGCGAACCCCTTTTTGAGCGATGCTCATTGGTTCATCTTATATGGACCCTCGGCCGCGCCGGTTCAGTACCCTCACGGTGAAATGAACCGCCGTGCAACAGATCGGATCGGTTACTGTTCGCCCTGTTCAGTTTCGAACGCGTCGAGTGCGTCGACCACCTTCATGGCGGTCGCTGGATTGGCGTCCGCTTCCGATTTGGCCTGCTCGTAGGTGGTTAGCTCTTGCGCCGTTATGCCGGCTCGTATGGCGAGGTCGTCAACGCTGATCCCGAGGCGTTCCCGACGATCTCGGTCTGCGGCGGGTGACCTGTCGGATATTTTGATGGGCATGGGTGAGGTCCTCACACAAGTTTCTACCGTTCGGTTCCGCCCAGCTCCCGCTGCCGCTTGAGGTATGAAATGGCGCCAGTGAAACGATCATGGAATTTAGCGAAGCGGTTCAGCGTATCCTTGGGCGTGCCAATGGATGCGAGCTCCTCGTGCAGAGCCTTCATGGCCAGTTCCATTTGATCTGCCTCTTCAAGCAGGTGATTGATTTGTTCCTGCGTTAGTCGAACCATCGTGGCCATGGCGCAATCCTCCTTGGGAGGTAATCCGTGGCCATCAATCGGGTTGCGCTCGGCCCCGACCACAAAATCGAGTGCCTAGCGAACAGAAGTATACCCGCCGGCCTGCCCCTTGGGTGAGAACACCACCTGCCAGAGCTGCACATAGCGCGCGCGGAAAGTGGCGGCGAAGCTTAAAAGATAATAGCGCCACATGCGTCGAAACCGTTCATCGTACTGCTGCGACAGCACGGGCCAGGCGGCCTCGAAATTGTCGTGCCAGGCCATCAGTGTCTTGTCGTAGTCGGCACCGAAATTGTGCCAATCCTCCATGACGAACAGGCCTTCGCTGGCAGCCGCAATCTGGCGTTGGCTGGGCAGCATGCCATTTGGAAAGATGTATTTCTCGCTCCAAGGATCACCATGGGACTGGGTGCGATTACCGCCGATCGAATGCAGAACGAAAAGACCGTCGTCGGCCAGCAGCGATCGGACCTTTTGCATGTACGTCCGGTAGTTCTTGTAACCGACATGTTCGAACATGCCGATCGAAATGATCCGATCGAAATTGCCCTCAAGGCTCATATAGTCTTGTAGCCGCGTTTCGATCGGTAACCCGTCGCGGTGGGCATTGGCATAGGCAGCTTGTTCCTTGGAGATAGTGATACCCACTCCTTCCACGCCATACCGTTCTGCTGCGAATTTCAGAAAGCCACCCCAACCCGAGCCTATGTCCAGGATCTTCATGCCCGGTTCGAGACCTGCCTTGCGGCAAATGAGGTCGAGCTTGGCCTCCTGTGCCGCATCGAGGTTATCGGCATTCCGCCAATATCCACATGAGTAGATCATCCGCTTGTCCAGCATGGCGGAGTAGAGATCGTTGCCGATGTCGTAATGTTTTTCGCCGACCTCACGCACACGCAACCGCTGCAGGTTGAGGATTTTGCCGCGAATGACGCTCCAGATCAGCCCGACGTCAACCGGCAAGTTGGCTTTGATATTATGGACGAGTAGCGTGTGGATGGCCTGGTCAAGCGCCGGACTGTCCCACCAGCCATCCATATAGGCCTCTCCCAGGCCCAAGGTACCTTCAAGCATCACCCGATCGAATAATCGATCGTTATGAACGACGATGTCAAAGGGGCGCTCGCCCCCCAGGGCGATGTCGTAGGTTCCAAGCAGGTTGGTAATGTAAGACTTTGAACGCTCACCCATCTCCGACGGCTCAAACGCATGAATTTACAAAACAGGCGCGGACGGCTCAGTGGGTAACCAGGCAGCCCCCCATGAAACGAGTCAATCGTAATCCTACGATGGAGGGAACGCAAGAAGGTCCAACAGCCTGTTCGCAAGGCTGTTGGATAGGCTCACTACTGAATTTTTGACCAGCCGCCGGTTTTCTCGCTCTCGAATATCGCGTCGATGACCTTCATGGAGGCGATGGCGTCCTCGATCCCCCAAGGCAGCGGCTGCTGGCCGAGCACGGCGAGGGCAAAGGCTTCGGCCTGTTCGGTGTATTGATCGCAGGCCGGAAGGATTTCGCGTCGTGCCAGCGAGCCGTCGAAGGGGGCGCCAGTATCGATGGTGATGGCGGTGCGCTCATTGGGTGGCGCGTTGAAGGGGATAGTGATTTCGAGCTTGGCCTTGCTGCCGAGCACCTGCAGGCTCTGCTCGCCGGTGGTCTGGGTCGAGCAGATGAAATTAAGCTGCCGTCCACCGCCGAAGTCGGCCAGGACACTAGCCAGCCGGTCGGTCTTGAAATCCGGATCCCGCTCGACCAGCGCCACGACGCGGCTCGGTTCGCTTTCGAACAGGAAGCGGGCGGCGGTGATGGGATAGCAGCCTATATCCATGATGCCACCGCCACCGATATCGGCCTGGTTTCGGACATTGCCGGCATCGGCGTTGAAATAGGTGAATACCGCATTGATGGCGCGGATTTCGCCCAACTCGCCCGAGCGAATGATCTCTCTCGCGCGTAGCCACTGAGGGTGGAAGCGGATCATGAAGGCTTCGAGCACAATGCGGTCGGGCGGACACTCGCGCAGCTGCTCGGCTTCGGCGGCAGACAGCGCAATTGGCTTTTCGCACAACACGTGCTTGCCGGCCTTGGCAGCGGCTACCGTCATGGGCACATGCAGGTGATTGGGTAGGGGATTGTAGATGGCGTCGATCTCGGGATCGGCAAACAGTTCTTCATAGGAGCCATAGGCCTTCGGAATGCCCAGCTTGCCTGCGGCCGCCTGAGCCTTGCCGAGGTCACGGGAAGCAATAGCCATCACCTCCGAATGCGCCGAGCGCATGATGGCCGGCGTGACCTTTTCCATGCCGATATTGGCCGTCGACAAAATGCCCCAACGAATCTTTTTCAACGGCTCTCTCCTTGGCCTGGTCTAAATGTTCTGTTCTAGCGGGCAGGAAAACTGCCGCCCGCTTGCGCTGCGGCGTAGATCGCGTCCACGGCCTGCATATTGCCCACGGCATCAGCGCCTCCGGTCGGCAGTGTGCCGCCACCGGCAAGTGTTTCAATGAACGCGGCCAATTGATAGTCATAGGTCGTGCCGGCGCCCAGGGTGTGCTCGCGATAGCTTTCGCCAAACCACTCGCGCAGGGAGTGACCCTTGTGGGGCAGACAGGGATTGTCGAGTTCCACGATGCCTTTTTCCCCCTCGATGCGCAGCATGCCACGGAAGGGTGGGCTGCTGATATCAGCAATCATCTTTGCGGGAATATCGCCGGGAAACATCAGTTCGGCTTCCATTCGCTGGTCGACGCCGAGCGGAGTGAGCACAGCTTTGGCGGAGCGAATTTCAGGTTCGGCTTCCATGAAGGAACGCAGCCAGTGCACAGGATAGCAGCCAAGGTCCATCATCGCACCGCCGCCCTGGCTCGGGTCGTGGCGGATCGATTTGGGATCAAAGGGAATATCGACGTGGAAGCTGGCTTGCAGCGACTTGATGGGTCCGAAGGCGCCGCTGTGCTTGAGGTCCAGCAGATGAAGGAAGACCGGATGGTAGCGGTCGTGAAAGGCCTCGGCGAGAAGGCGATTATATCTCTGGGCCGCTTCCACCATCTCCGCGGCTTCCGTGGCGCTGGTCGCCAGCGGCTTTTCGCACAACACGTGCTTGCCGGCCTCAAGCGCCTGGATGGTCCATTCGGCATGCCCGGTTGGGGGCAAGGCGTTGTAGACGATGGTGATCTCGGGGTCGGCCAGGAGCGCATCATAGCTGGAATAGGCGACGGGGATGCGGTGTGTATCGGCATAGACCTGAGCCGCACCTGGGCGTCGCGAGGCCACTGCATGGATGATGGTCTCGCCCTGGCGGCGTGCCGGTTGGATGATGGAGCGCGGCGCAATGCCCGCCGCCCCGAGGATGCCGATTTTGTGCATGGTGGTCCTTGTGGCTAGCGGAAGAAGTCCTGGTCGTCGGGGCCGAGATAGCGCTGGGCGCGTTCGGGCACGATCTCGACACCCATGCCGGGACGGTCGGGCACCGTGATCATGCCGTTTTCGATTGGAGGCAGGCCTTCGACGATATCATTCCACCATTCGGGATCGCCATGGGTGTACTCAAAGGCGATGAAATTGTTGGGCAACGTGGCGGAAACCTGAACCAACGCACCCAGGCCCAAGACGCCGTTGGCCGTGCCGTGCGGCGCCATGGTGATGCCGTGCAGATCGGCGTATTCGGCAATCCACTTGAGCTCGGCAATGCCACCCACGTCGGCCGGATCGGGGCCAACCACATGCACGGCCTGAGTCTCGATTAACTCCTTGAAGTTCTGGCGCAGATAGATCTGCTCGCCGGTGTGAATCGGCGTGGTGGAGGTGCGCGTCAGTTCGCGATAGACGCCGGCATTGACCCAAGGCGTGTAGTCGCCGCTGAGCAGATCCTCGATCCAGAGTAAGTTGTAAGGCTCGAGCAGCCGCGCCAGCCTTATGGCGTCTCCCAGCATCCAGCCCGGGCCGCAATCGAGCGCCAGCCCCACATCGTCGCCGGTGACTTCCTTCATGGCGGCAACACAATCCACGAAATGCCGAAGGCCCTTCTCGGTGATCGGGCCGCGGTCGAGCGCGCCATGGAACGGGCTGGCACTGGGTTCGCCATAATAGAAGTTCGGCACCTCGCGTTTCATGGGCGAGTGAAAGCCGATGGGCTGCTTGAAGATGGTAAACCCCTGCGGCAGAGCCATCATCTTCTTTATGTCGTCGGCATAGTCTTCCGGGCGGTGGCCGGTAAACGGGAAACGCACCGAGCCGTTATAGACCCGCACCTGGTCGCGAATCTTGCCACCCAGGAGCTTGTGTACCGGAACGCCTGCAGCCTTGCCGGCAAGATCCCACAGCGCCATTTCGATGACACTGACGGCGGTGCCCCATGGCTTGAAACCGCCACGCTGGCGAATCTTGAGCATGACGCGCTCGACCAAGGTCGGGTCTTCCCCGATCAGCGCATCGCGAAACGCCAAGATGTGGGGCTTGAGGTAAGGCTTCCAGGTCTCGGCCTGGGCATAACCAGAAATGCCTTCATCGGTAACAATGCGCACAATCGGGCTCTTGCCGATAATGGCGCATTTCAGATCAACAATTTTCACAAATGTCCCCCGAATACGTATTTTATGCAGGCATGGCCTGGCTGATGGCTGCGGCTGTTTCGATGGCAGCCATGCGGATAATTTCCATTCGCGCCGGTTCCGTGCCGCTCAGAAAAGGAACACTTACCGCACCCACCATCTTGCCTGCCTTGGTAAAAATCGGCGCTGCGTAAGCGTGGATGGAAGGGGCGTTTTCGCCCTTGTCCTGAGCCCAGCCAAGACGCCGGATGCGCGCAAGTTCGCTGCGCAATCGCTTCGGATCGGTAACGGTTCTGGAAGTGAAGGCGCTCAAGGGCTTGCTGATCCAGCGGTCCTGCTCTTCAGGCTCAAGATAGGCGAGCAGGAGCTTGCTAGCGGCCCCGGCGTGAATGGGCATGCGCTGCCCCGGCGCAACTGTCAGGGCGTATTCGCGCCGACCCTGAGAGGCGGCAAGCACCAGAATGCCTTCATTGTCGATCACGCTGAGCTTGACGCCGTCGCCAAGTTCAGCGGCGAGCTTGTCGATGAATGGCTGCGCAATGGCGGCGAGATCGACATCGCTGGCGCGTGAGGCGACATGGGAGGCAAGGGTTAGCAGGCGCGCGCCCAGATGATAGGCGCCGGCATCGTCACGGCGCACCATGTCGTGGTGCTGGAGGGTGTTGAGGATGCGGTAGACCGTGGTGCGGGGCTGCCCAAGAACGCCGATCAGGTCACTGATGGTCATGCCCGAGTCGCGCTGTTCAAGAGCGCGCAGCAAGTCCATCATGCGGTCAATGACGGGGATTGTGTGCTTGGTGGCCGCGCCGGGCTCGAGCTCGCTGATCAAGGCTTGCGGTCCATAGTTGACAAATTCCATGCCCTGACTACCATAACATTATGAACTGTCAAAGTTCATATTTGGATTGATCGAAAAGCGATCGGCCAAGGGCGCAACGCCGCCGGAGGATTTCTGATGCAACACCAGCCCAACTTGCCGATTGGTCGGCCCCTACCCGCCTGCCGCCCTGCGCTGGCGGGCCCCTCCCCGAAAGGTTTCGTTTGATGCTAACAGTTTCCGCGATCACCCATGTTGCCATCCGCGTAAAGGATGTCGCTCGTACCCTGGATTTCTACACGAAGAAGCTGGGGTTCACCGAGATGCTGCGGCTGGATCGTGAGGGTCGGCTGTGGCTGGTCTACCTGCGCATCACCGACGACCAGTACCTCGAAGTGTTTCCCGAAGGCGAGGGAGAGCGCGCCAGCGAGCGCGAGGCCGTGGGCTACAACCATATGTGCCTGCAGGTGCCCGATATCGAGCAGACCGTGCGCGAGCTGAATGAGGCCGGCGTCGAGATGATCCGCCCCAAGGTGCAGGGTGCCGATGGCAATTGGCAAACGTGGATCGAAGATCCCGACGGCCACCGCATCGAGCTGATGCAGATGGCGGCTGACTCAATGCAGGCCCAGGCCATTGCCCGGCTCAAGGGACGGTAACAGCCATGGCGCGCATCACCTATCTGACTGCCATTGATTTTGGCCCGGGCGAGCTGGCCACGCTGCCCGGAGCCTTGGCTGAGCTCAAGATCACGCGTCCGCTGTTGGTATCGGATGCGGGCCTCTTGGCATCGGGGCTGCTGGATCGCGTCGAGCCACTGTTGCCCGCGGATCGCACGCTGTTTCTGGACACGCCGCCCAATCCAACCGAGCGCGCGGTTGAAGCGGCGCTTGCGGCGTATCGTTCCGGCAACTGCGACGGCGTCGTGGCGTTGGGCGGTGGCTCGCCTATCGATCTGGCCAAAGGTGTGGCGCTGCTGGCCAATCATCCCGGCAATCTCGAGCAGTACGCAGCCATTTATGGTGGCATCGAACGGATCACGCCTGCAGTGGCGCCGATGATCGCGATACCCACCACAGCCGGCACCGGCGCCGAAGTGGGACGGGCGGCGCTCCTGACTCTGGCCGACGGGCGCAAGCTCGGCATTATCAGCCCGCACCTTATCCCGCGGCGCGCCATCTGCGACCCGGAACTGACATTGAAGTTGCCGCCCTATCTTACGGCGGCGACGGGTCTGGATGCGCTGTCCCATTGCATCGAGACCTTCTTTTCGCCGCGGGCCAACTCCGTCGCCGATGCCATTGCGCTCGATGGTGCGGGACGCATCTGGCGCAACTTGCCCAAAGCATTCGCCAATGGCGCCGATGTCGAAGCGCGTACCGAGGTGATGCTGGGTGCACTGCATGGCGGGCTGTCGTTCCAGAAGGGCCTGGGCGCAGTGCATTCTCTCAGTCATGCGCTGGGGGGATTGCAGGACCTCAAGCTTCACCATGGCACGCTCAACGCTATCCTGATGCCGCTGCTGGTGCGCTTCAACACACCGGCGGTCGGCAACAAGCTGGCCCGACTCAAGATCGCAATGGGGCTGGGCGAAGGCGATGATCTCGCCGCCGCCCTGGAGGCGCTCAACAGTAGCTTTGCCTTGCCCGCAGGACTTGCCGCCATGGGCGTCCGACGTGACCAGTTCGACTGGATCATCGAACGCGCCCTCGCCGATCACAGTCATCCCACCAACCCCCGCACCGCCTCGGCTGAGGACTACCGCGCCATTCTGGAAGCGGCCATGGCAGACGGCGCCTCCGCGAAAGCCATCCAATGAAGATTGTTGCCCTCAAGACCTTCGTGGCCAATGTGTCGCGAACCAATTTCGTGTTCGTGAAGCTCTACACCGATGACGGCATCGATGGAGTTGGGGAGGCCACGCTGGAGTGGAAGACCAACACAGTCGTGGCGGCTCTGGAGGAGCTGGAGCGGGTGCTGATCGGCAAGGACCCGTTCGCGGTCGATGCCATTATCGAGCAATTGCACCGCGACAGCTATTGGCGCACCGGGGCGGTATTTCGCACGGCGTTGGGCGGCATCGAGGCGGCGCTGCTGGACATCAAGGGCAAGGCACTGGGCGTGCCGGTGTTCGAACTGCTAGGCGGAAAATATCGCGACCGCGTCGCGTGCTATGCCAATCATTGGTTCTTTGGCGCGACGACGCCCGAGCAGTACGCCAACAATGCGCGCAAGGCCCTTGCCATGGGCTACAATGCGCTCAAATGGGATCCCTTTGATGTCGCTGATCTGGAAATGGATCGCCGGCAGCGCCGGCAGACCATCGAGATCGTCGAAGCTGTGCGCGATGCGGTCGGGCCGGACATCAATTTGATGCTGGACGTGCATGGGCGCCTCAATGTGCCTACCGCGATTGCCATGTGCAAAGCGCTGGCGCCGTTCGACCTGACCTGGATCGAAGAGCCGACACCGCCCGAGAGCATTGATGCCCTTGCCGATGTGCGCGCCAATAGCCCGGTGCCGATCGCTGCTGGCGAGCGGTTCTATGAGCCGGCGCGATTTCTCGAAGCACTCAGCAAGAAGGCTGTCGATGTGCTTCAGCCCGATGTGTCGCATGCTGGCGGCATGGGCGAGACCAAGCGGGTCGCGCATCTGGCTCACACGCATCTGATCCCGATTGCGCCCCACAATCCGGTTGGGCCAGTGATGAACGCCATGACGCTGCACATGTCGGTGGCGATCCCCAATTTCTCGGTATTCGAAACCGTTTCCGTCGACGTGCCTTGGCGGAAGGAGCTGGTGCGGGAAACCCTGCAGTTCGAGAACGGCTACATGCTGGCTCCGACCGCGCCGGGCCTGGGCGTCGAACTGATCGAGGAAGCCTGCGCCCGCTTTCCCTATGAAGCGACCAACGTGCCCCTGTTCGATGGCTCGATGAACACCAGCGGCGTTGCCACGGGTGAGGCGACCCACACGAAGTAGCGAACGAAACGCAATAACGGACCTGGGCTGTTGACAGCCCGGGCTCTGCGCATCATAGTTCTATCAAGAATTGATGATGTTCAAATATGAACTGCGCCAGAGAGCGCCATCAACCGGAGGACAGCGTGAGGATCGGAATAAGCCTTTATGGCGAGTTGCTGAGCGAGAAAGGCGCGCGTTTCGCAAGCCAGCTCGGCGTGCAGGACGTTGTCGTGCACCTGACCGACTATGCGCGGAACGCCGACAATTCGGCCTATCTGGCGGGCGGCGTCGGCCCGATCAATGGCGACTGCATCGATGCGCCGCTCTGGTCCTATCAGTACATGGCTGACTTGGTCGCCATGCTGGGGCGTCACGGGTTGCGCGTCGCCGCCATGGAGAACATCTCCCCTAATTTCTGGTCCGATATCTTGCTTGATGGCCCTCGCAAGGCCGAGCAAATGGAAGACATGAAGACCCTGGTACGGAATGCCGGTCGAGCCGGCATTCCCGTCGTGGGCTACAATTTCTCGCTCGCCGGCGTCTGGGGTTGGCAGCGCAAGCCGGTCGGTCGTGGCGGCGCTGTTACCGCCGTGTTCGCGATGGACGAGATCGACGCGCAAAGCCCCATTCCCGATGGGATGGTGGGCAATATGCGTTATCGGCGCGGAGTACCCGGCGCTTCGCCACAGGCCGTGGACGAGGCTACACTCTGGGCAAGGCTGGAATGGTTCCTGCGTGAACTGGTGCCGGTCGCCGAAGATGCCGGCGTAAGGCTTGCCGCCCATCCCGACGATCCCCCGGTGGACCTGCTGCGCGGCACAGCCCGGCTGGTCAATTCGCACGCCAAGTATGACCGCCTGCTGGCGCTGGTGCCCAGTCCTGCCAATGCGCTGGAATATTGCGTGGGCTCGCTCGCCGAAATGCGCGAAGGCGATGTCTACGAGACGACGCGCCATTTTGCGCGCGCCGGGTCTATTGGCTACGTCCATTTCCGCAACGTGCACGGCGAGGTGCCCAATTATGTGGAGACCTTTGTCGATGATGGCGACATCGACATGGCTCGGATCGTGCAGATCCTGCACGAAGAGGGCTATGACGGGGTGCTGGTTCCCGACCACGTCCCCGAACTCGATTGCTCGGCGCCATGGCATGCCGGCCATGCCTACACCATTGGCTACATGAAAGCGCTGATCGCGCAAGCTTCAGCGCTTTCGGCCAGCCGTGCCACGCCCGTGGCACATCACCAGAAAGCTGCCGTTTCGCGACAGTGACAGCACGCCCCGGCTAGCGGGGAAAGGATTGCGACATCGACGTCGCAGGGAGGAAGAGGATTATCATGAAGAAGCTTTTCAAGACGGCAGCCCTGCTGGGTTGCACTGTTTCGGGCTTGGCGCTCTCGGCCGGTTGGGCCAGCGCCGGCGAAGTGACCTGGTGGACCCCCAATTTCAACGAGGCTCGCGCCCGTGAGCTGGTGGAAAAGTTCCAGGCTGCCAATCCCGATATCACCATCAACCTCGAGATCACTACCACCGACGGCCTGCCCCAGCGCATCCTGACCGCGCTCCAGTCCGGCGCAGCGCCCGACGTGATCGATGTCCAGCATGGCTGGGTGAACGGCTACGCTCAGAACAACCTGGTGGTGCCGCTCGATGAGGTACTGACCGACCGCGAGGACTATATCCCCGCAGCGCTCGACTACGTGACCTGGGAGGATCAGCTCTGGGGCATTCCCTACCGCATCGAAACCCATGCCATCATCTACAACAAGGGTGATTTGGTAGCGGCCGGCCTTGATCCTGAGAACCCACCCCAGACCTGGGAAGAATTTGTGGCCGCGGCCCAGGCCATGACCAAGGATGGCAAGTCCGGCTTTGCCATCACCGGCGGCGGCGAAGTGGGCAACACCATTTTCCGTTCTTTGCCGTTCATGTGGATGGCGGGCGGCGGCATCATCTCCGAAGACGGCACTGAAGTGCTGGTGAACAGCCCTGAAAGTGTGCGGGCTGTGACCTACTACACCGATTTCCTCAAGAACGGCATTTCGCCATCTTCGACGCTTGAGAATGACGGTACCGCCAATCGCCGCCTGTTCATCGCCGAAACGGTCTCGATGTATCAGTCGGGCCAGTTCGACGTGAACTCGATCCGCCAGGAAAATCCGAATATCGATATCGGCGTGATGGCCATTCCACATCCCGAAGGCGCCGACACTGCCGCGATCCTGGGCGGTTGGAGCCTTGTGGTTCCTACCGATGCCAAGAACCCGGAAGAAGCCAAGACCTTTATCGCTTTCCTCGGCGAAGCCGATAGCCAGGCCGTCCTGACCGACACCTTCCCTGCCCGCGTCTCGGCCATGGAAGCCGAACGCTTCCAGGACCCAATCCTGCAGGTCTTCAAGGAAATGCTGCCTTTTGGCCGCCCGGTGCCGGCGCATCCGCGCTGGGTTCAGATCAGCCAGGCCTATTTCGACGGCATCCAGCGCATCCTGCTGGGCGACGAGGACGTGCAGACCGCCATGGATGGCGCTGCTGACGAAATCGAAGCCCTGCTCTAGCCCGCTCCCTCCCTGCGCCCCGGCCGCGATGTGTGGCCGGGGCGTTGCTTCTCCTTCTTTTGGTGGTCGCCATGCATCGACAATCCACAGGCTATTTGTTTGTTCTGCCCGCCCTTTTGGTACTGGGCCTGCTGATTGCCTATCCAGTAGCCTATACGGGCTTGCTCAGCGTCACCGACAACCAGGGCAATTATGTCGGGGTCGAGAACTTCGCGCGCATCCTGGGCGCCCGCGCTACTCCGACAGCTTTCGTGAATACCCTCTGGTGGGTGTTTGGCTCCATTGTCTTCCAGGTGATCCTGGGGGTTCTTGCTGCCATCCTGCTGAACCAGAATTTCCGCGGCCGGGCCATTGTGCGCTCAGTGACGCTGATCCCCTGGGTGGTGCCGGGCATCGTTGCCGCCACGACCTGGGCCTGGATGCTCCATACCGAATTCGGCATCATCAATTACATGCTGACAGCGCCCGGCATTGTCCCCGAGCCGGTTGGCTGGCTGACCAATGGCAGCACAGTGTTGCCGGTGATGATCGCCATCAATATCTGGAAGATGTTCCCCTTTGTCGCCATCATGGTGCTGGCGGGCCTGCAGTCCATTCCCAACGATCTTTATGAAGCCGCGCGCATCGATGGCGCCAGCTTCTGGGAAGAGGTCTGGTACGTGATGCTACCCCAGGTGCGGCCGGTGATCATCGCAGTGACGCTGCTGCTGGTGATCTGGGCGCTCAACCACATCACCATCATCTACGCCATCACCCGCGGCGGCCCCGCCAATCGGACGCTGATCACGCCGATTCAGATTTTCCGGACGGCCTTTGAAAGCGTGCAGTTCAACCAGGCGGCGGCGCTGTCGGTGATGTTCTTCGCGGTCGCGATCGTCGTGGTCTTTGTCTACATCCGCACCCTTGCCTCCAATGCTGGAGAAGCTCGATGAGCACTGTCGTTTCCGCCCCCGCTCAGCTCAAGCGCACGGGCTTGCCGATGCCGCTGATCATCATCGGCTCCCTGTTGCTGGTGTTCGTGTGCCTGTTTCCGTTCTGGTGGATGGGCCTGTCATCCATCAAGACCCTGCGCGAGCTTTACACCATCCCACCGATCTGGTGGCCGACCATGCCGACGCTCGACAACTACCAAAAGGTGCTGTTTGAATCCAATATCCCGCGCTATTTCCTGAACAGCGTGGTGGTGTCGGTGGGCTCAACCGTGCTGGCGCTGATCCTGGCGATCTTTGCCTCCTACGGCTTTGCGCGCTTCAACTTCCGCGGCAAGCCGATCCTGCAGTCCTTCGTGCTCGTCGGTCAATTGCTGCCGACCGCCGCGATCATCGTGCCCCTGTTCATCACCCTGCGGGTGCTGGGGCTGGTGAACACCTATTGGGGTTTGATCCTGGTCTACATGATCCTGACCCTGCCGCTGTCGGTCTGGATGCTGACCAGCTATTTCAAGGCCATTCCGGTGGAGCTTGAGGAAGCCGCGATCATCGATGGCGCAAGCCGCATCGGCGTGCTGTTCCGCATTACCCTGCCGCTCTCCGTTCCGGGCCTCGTTTCCGTGCTGGTCTATGCGTTCGTGACCACCTGGAACGAGTTCATCTTCGCGCTGTGCTTCGCCACCGATTCTTCGGTCAAGACATTGCCGATCGGGCTGGCGGAATTCTCCACGGAGTTCAACACCGACTGGGGCGCCGTAATGGCGGCTTCCATGGTGATGACCCTTCCCATCGCCATTCTGTTCCTGTCCATGCAGCGCCTGTTCGTAGGCGGCATGACGGCCGGCGCCACCAAGGGCTAGTCCCGTCTACTTCGAAAGGGCCTTGTTCATGGCATCCTCGACACTCATCCCGCCCCTCGGCCTTGGCACTTATGGCCGCACAGGACCGCAAGGAGTGGACGCAATCTCCACAGCGCTCGAGATCGGCTACCGCCACCTCGATACTGCCCAGAGCTACGATACCGAAGCCACAGTAGGCGAAGCGGTGCGCCGCTCGGGCCTTGGCCGTGATGCGGTGTTCATCACCACCAAAGTTGCCGATACCAATCTGGCACCTGCCGATTTCATGGCCAGCGTGCGCAAGAGCCTCGACACCATCGGCGTCGACCAGGTGGACCTGCTGCTGATCCATTGGCCGGTGCCGCAAGAAGTCGTGCCGTTGGAGAGCTATATGGAAGCGCTCGGCCAGGCGCGCGAAGCTGGTTACGCCCGGCTGATCGGGGTGTCCAACTTCACCATCGCGCTGCTGGAGCGGGCCCAGGCCCTGCTCGACGCCCAGGCCCTGGCCACCAACCAGGTGGAAATCCACCCGTGGCTGCAGGTGCCCAAGCTGCGCGATTTCGCGCGTGGAAGCGGCTTGCAGCTCACCGCTTACCAGCCGCTGGTCAAGGGGCAGGTCGCCACCGATCCCGTGCTGATGCGCATCGCCGAAGAACTCGGCACCGGGCCCGCTGCCGTGGCCCTGGCATTTCTGATGGCCGAGGGACACATCGTGATCCCCGCCTCGGCCAGCCGTACCAATCTGCAAAACAATTGGGACGCCACCACCATCATCCTGACGCCCGAGCACATGGACCAGATCCGCCGGCTCGATCGCGGTTATCGCCACATCAATCCGGCCAAGTCTCCCCGCTGGGACGACTGACGGGTTCGCTCGAGAAAGGTTTCTTTTCATGGGTTCAGTTTCAATTCGCGACGCCCGCAAATCCTACGGTTCGGTAGAGATCCTGCACGGCGTATCCGTCGACATCGCCGATGGCGAGTTCGTGGTGCTGGTCGGGCCTTCGGGCTGCGGCAAGTCCACGCTGCTGCGCATGCTGGCAGGGCTAGAGGAAATTTCCGGTGGCGAGATTGCCATCGATGGCAAGGTGGTCAATGCCCTGCCCCCCAAGGAACGCGATATCGCGATGGTGTTCCAGAGCTACGCGCTCTATCCCCACATGACCGTGGCACAGAACATGGGCTTTTCGCTCAAGCTCGCGCGGGCACCCAAGGAGGAAATCAAGCGCCGCGTTACGGTGGCCGCGCAGATGCTCGGCCTTGACCCCTATCTGGAGCGCTATCCGCGCCAGCTCTCCGGCGGCCAGCGTCAGCGCGTCGCCATGGGCCGCGCCATGGTGCGCAATCCAAAAGTGTTCCTGTTCGACGAACCACTGTCGAACCTCGATGCCAAGCTGCGCGTCCAGATGCGCTCCGAAATCAAGCAAAACCACCAGCGCCTCAAGACCACCACGGTCTATGTCACACACGATCAGATCGAAGCCATGACCATGGCCGACCGGATAGTGGTGATGCATGACGGGATCGTCGAGCAGATCGGCACGCCGCTCGAACTCTACGACTATCCGAACAATCTGTTTGTGGCGGCCTTTATCGGCTCGCCATCGATGAACATCCTTGGCGGCAAGCTGGTCGGCGGCCGCTTCGTTGCCGCAGACGGAACAGCGATCGAATTGCCCTATGCGCCCGCGGGTGAGGATGGCCGAGCCGTGAGCCTGGGCGTTCGTCCAGAACACTTCGTGCTCGATGCCGAGGGTATCGACGCCGAGATCATCACCGTGGAGCCAACAGGCTCCGAGACGCAGGTCGCCATGCGCTTTGCCGGGCACGAGGTGGTCGGGGTGTTCCGCGAGCGCATCACAGGTCTTCCCGGCGAGAAGCTGCGCGTAAAGCCAGACCATGACCGGATCCACCTGTTCGATAGCAAGTCAGGTCAGCGCATTCAGCACGCCTGAACGGATTCAATCCGCCAGCCAGCGCTCGTGCGGCTTCAATCAAGACGACAAGACGCATAGCGACCGGTTACGGCCCGGTCGCTGCCATTCCATTCGACCAAGGGCATTCACAATGCAATCACCAGAAGACATCCAGGACATTTCCCGCCCACCGCGCGCGCAATGCGACGCATTGGCCAAGATCGGCACCGCTACGGCAAGCAGCGAGCTTAGCCTGATGGGCATTCGCGATGCGCAAATCCACGGGCCGCGCCCGCTGAAAACCGGCCGCTCGGTAGCGGGTCCCGCGCTGACCCTGCAGATGATGCCCAAACGCGAAGACCTCTACGGGTCCAACGAGTACGACAATCCGGAGCGCCAGTTGCATCGCCATGTGCTTTATCCGGCTCAGGCGGGCGACATGGTGGTGGTTGATGCTCGCGGCGACATGGCCAGCGGCATCTTCGGCGAGATGATGCTGACCTATCTGGCCGGCCGCGGCGGCTCGGGCATTGTTGTGGATGGTTGCATCCGGGATTCGGCCAAGGCCGCGGAATTGGATCTGGGTATCTGGGTCAAGGGCGTGACGCCCAACTACCATGCGCAGACCAATCTCATTCCTTTTGCCGTCAATGTTCCCGTCGCCTGTGGCGGCGCGCTGGTCATGCCGGGCGACATCATCGTGGCTGACGACGACGGCGTTGTTGTCGTGCCGGTTGCCATGGCTGAAAAGCTGATCGAGGAAGCCAGCAAGCATGCCGAGTGGGAAGAGTTTGCACGGCTGCGCCTATCGCAGGGGGCGGATTTGCGCAAATACTACCCGCTGACGGCTGAGGTGGAGCCGGAATATCAGGCCTGGCGCGCGGCGAACCCGCTCCAGCCTTAGGAGGGATAGTCATGTACAAGAATATGGCCGGTTCGGCCCATCCGCTCGCGCCTACTGAAATCGCGGTGCAGGCGGTGCCCGACGATGAGCGTGTTTGGGTGCCCCAGGCGGAGGGCGTGTGGTTCCGCCCGCTGATGCTCAACACCTTGGTTGGCCAATGGTGCAATCTGCTGCGCGTTCGTCGCTCGGGCGTGCTGTCGCGGCACCTGCACCCCAATCCGGTCCATGGTTACGTCATCAAGGGCCGCTGGTATTATCTTGAGCACGACTGGGTGGCAGAGACCGGCTCGTATGTGTTCGAGCCGCCCGGGGAGATCCACACCCTGATGGTGCCCGAAGACGTTAGCGAGATGATCACGTTCTTCAACATCACCGGGTCGATGGTGTATTTGGACGAGAACAACCAGCACGCCGGCTACGAAGACGTCTTCACCAAGATCGATATGTGCCGCACTCATTACGAGAAGGTCGGCCTGGGAGCAGACTATGTCGACCAGTTCATCCGCTGAGCAGCTGGACTACAGCTGGGCCAGCGGCTGGTATGGCGGCAAGCAGGTTCTGGTCACAGGCGGCACCTCGGGCATTGGCGCCGCAGTGTCGCGGGCATTCCTTCGGGCGGGCGCGGGCGTGACAGCCACGGGCATAAGCCAAGCAGAGATCGACACGCTCGCGGGTGATGCCGATTTTGCCACGGCCGACCTTGGCGTGCTGGACGTGCGAGATCCTGTTGCAATTGACGCGACGATCTCGCGCCTTGGCAATCTGGACATTCTGGTCAACTGCGCAGGCATGATCCGGCGCGGGGATGAACTCGATCCTGCCGTGTTCGAGCAGGTGCTCGACGTTAATCTGAATGGCACCATGCGCATGTGCGCCGCCGCTCGGCCGTTGCTGGCTGCGACTCAAGGGAGCATCGTCAATCTGGCGTCCATGCTGTCGTTTTTCGGCGGTGGGCTGGTGCCGGCCTATTCGGCAAGCAAAGGCGGGGTCGCCCAACTCACCAAATCGCTGGCGATAGCGTTTGCGGACCAGTCCATCCGGGTCAACGCGGTGGCTCCTGGCTGGATTGCAACGCCTCTGACGCAACCGTTGCGGGATGATCCGAGCCGTGCCGACCCGATATTGTCGCGCACCCCGCTCAAGCGGTGGGGCCGCCCGGAGGAGGTCGCGAATGCGGTGCTCTATCTCTGCTCGCCAGCAGCCTCGTTTGTGACCGGTTCCACCCTTGTGGTGGATGGCGGTTACTCCATCGCCTGAGCCGGGGCGGTCCAACTCCAACCTACTTGATGAGCCTGAGGAGCGTCGCCCTTGATCAATCCACCAACCATGGAAACTTTGCTGACGGAACAAGCGGCGCTGGTGCTCAAGCGTTTTGACTATGCCGTCGCTTGGCAAATCGGCGCTGCGATCCAGGCAGCAGCGTCCGAGCGCAATCTGCCAATCGGGATCGAAATATCGCATGGCGCCACGCCAGTTTTTCTGGCGTTGATGCCAGGCGCCACTCCGGACAATGCCGATTGGCTCCGCCGCAAGCGCGCCGTTGCCCTGCGGTTTCATCAGAGTTCGCTCTATATGCGATTGTTGTGCGAGAGCAAGGACGTCAATTTCCATGCCCGCTACCGGCTCCCTGAACGCGATTTTGCAGCCAGTGGCGGCGGCGTGCCGATCTTTGTGCGTGATGTAGGGGTAGTTGGCGCCGTCGCTGTCAGTGGCCTGCCTGACGTAGAGGATCATCGACTGGTCGTATCGGCGCTTCAGCAACTCGCCTGAGATATCCTCAATAACACATCCGGCGACTGTCGATATGCACCGCTTCCGTGGTCATGAAACTTTCGCATAAACGTCAGCAAAGCGTTGGACTCGCCGATTAGATCACTCCCTGCAATGCAATTCCAATTGCAGGGAGAACAACATGTCACGCAAATTGCACGTCTTGATTGCAGCCAGCGTCCTGGCTTTGGCCGTTTCCGCTTCTGCCGCACAGGCACAGACCACCGTCACCTTCTGGCACAGCTTCAATAACAAGTCCGGTGAAGCCCTCGAAGAAATCATCGGCAAATACGAAGCCGCCAATCCCGAAGTGGACGTTCAGGCGGAATATGTCGGCAACTACAACGATATCGTCGCACGCCTGCAGGCGGCCATTCCGGCCAACCGGGCGCCCGACGCGGTAATCCTTGAAGTAACCCGCTATGGCCTGTTCGCCGATGGCGGCGTTTTGGCCGACCTCACCCCCTATTTCGACGCAGATCCGCTCAAGGATGAGCTCTACGATTATGCCCGCCAGATCGGCGTCATCGGTGACAAGAACTATATCGTCCCCTTCAACTCCTCGACCCCCGTCCTCTACTACAACAAGGACATCTTCGCCCGCGCCGGCATCGAGGGCGAACCCGATCTGTCCACCTTCGAGCAGATCGCCGATGCTGCCCAGACCGTCTCCGACGCCTTGGCTTCGGAGGGCATAACGGGCATTGCAGCCCCTGGCCAATTTGCCCGCTGGGGTCTGGTGATGGCCAATGGTAGTGACCTGATCGACGCCACCACGGGCGAGATCTTGCTCGACGATCCCAAGACCATCGAAGCCTATGAATGGATGGCTTCGCTGGTGCACGACCGCCAGCTTGCTTCGGCCGACGGCGTGACCGAGGAAGATAACGGCCGCGACGCGTTCCTGGCCGGCAAGGTCGGCATCATGATGAACTCCACCGGCAACTATGTCGGCGCCAGGGATGCCTTGGGCGAAGATTTGGGCGTGCTGCCCATGCCCTGCAATGATGGTTGCGCAGTGCCGATCGGCGGCGCCGGCATCGGCATCCTCGCCAACTCCCCGCAAGAGGCGCAGGACGCGGCCTATGATTTCGTGAGCTACGCCGCATCCGCGGAGGCCAATGCCATCTGGTTCGCTGCCACCGGCTATCTGCCGATCAACCGCAATTCGGCCGAGCAGCCCGTTGCCGCCGAGGCCCTGGCCAGCCAACCCGGCATTGACGTCGCCATCAACTCCCTGCCCAACGCCCATGGCCGCGCCCGCACCCCGGTCGTGACCTGGATGCGCACCAACGAGTACGACATGTGGCAGGCCATGGCTTTGGGTCAGCGTCCGGTGGAAGAGACCCTGATTCAGTTTGCCGAGGAAACGCGCGCCGAAGAAGCCCGCACCAGCAACTAAGCTCCCTGACCAAGGCAGCGGGCTCCCCAGGTCCGCTGCCCCAACGGTGCCAATGCTCATGCCAAAGCTCACGCCCTATTTGCTCGCCGCGCCGCTGATTGCCTTCATCGCGGTGTTCACCTACCTGCCGATCATCTCCAGCGTCGACCTCAGCTTCCGTTCCTGGAACTTCATGTCGCCTGAGAAGCCGTTTGTCGGCTTCGACAACTATGCGCGCCTCTTCGCGTCCGACGATTTCTGGCATTCACTGAGCGTTACCGCCGTCTTTGCCGCTATCTCGGTGCCGCTTCGCCTGGCACTTGCCCTGGCGATCGCCAGCTATCTAAAGCGTGAGATCTTCAGCTCACGCATCCTGCGCGGCGCCCTGTTCCTGCCAACCATCACCTCAACGGTTTCCATCGCGGTGGTTTTCTCCTGGGTATTTTCTACCGACTATGGCTTGGCCAACGCCGCGCTGACCGGACTGGGTCTCGGGAAGGTCCCGTGGCTGCAGGATCCCCAGATCGCTCTGCTGGTCCTGATCTTGATCAACACCTGGAAGCAACTCGGCTACGACGTCATCATTTATATTGCGGGACTGCAGGCCGTGCCGCAGGAGCTCTATGACGCCGCCTCCATGGATGGCGGGCGCCGCTGGCAGGTGTTCCGCCGTGTTACCGTGCCGCTGATCATGCCAACCACCTATTTCCTGCTGGTGATTTCGGTCATCGAGGCATTCCAGGTCTTCACCATCATCAATGTCATGACTCGCGGCGGGCCCGCGGGCGCCACTGATATGCTGGTTCACCTGCTGTACCGCACCGGCTTTGTCCTCTTCGACATCGGCACCGGCTCGGCTCTGGCAGTCATCCTGTTCGTGCTGCTGATCGGGCTCGCCTTGGTCAAGTCACGCGTGCTGGGCGCAAAGGTGCACTATGAAGCCTAAGGAAAAAGCGCTCAGCGCCCTCGCACTTCTGGGCGGTCTCGTCTTTCTGTCGCCTGTGCTCTATTCCATCTGGATGTCTTTCCAGACGGCTCATTCCTACTATACGGGCGGCTTCGACTTTACCCTGAGCAACTACGCCACAGCGATCGGCCAGTTCAACTTCGCCCGCTACCTCTTCAATAGCCTGTTCGTTTCGGGCGTCGTTACAATTGCGGGACTTGTCGTCTCCACCACGGCCGCCTTCGCCTTTGCGCGCTTTGACTTCCGCGGCCGTGATCTCCTGTTCGGCGTCACCGTGGCGACGCTGATGATCCCTAGCCACATCACTCTGATCCCGAACTATCTGACCCTCGCCAAGGCCGGCCTGCTCGACAGCTATGCCGGGTTGATCCTGCCCGCGATCTCCAACGGCTTTGCAGCGTTTTTCCTGCGCCAATACATTCGCGGCATTCCGAAGGCACTCGACGAAGCGGCCTATATGGATGGCGCCCGTCCCCTGCAGGTTCTCTGGCGTGTCATCGTGCCGATCTCGCGCCCGGCGATCTCCTCAATGGGCCTCTACATCTTCCTGGCCGAATGGAACAACTACATCTGGCCCCTGGTCGCCGTTGGCAAAGAGGATCTCTATACTCTCCAGCTCGGCCTCGCCCGGCTCTATAGCGTCAATCCCGGTGAGGGCCTGATCGACTGGCCGCTGGTTATGGCCGCCTCCACCATCACCATCCTGCCCGTGCTCCTCGGCTTCTTCTTTGTCGAGCGGCACCTGGTACGTGGCATCACCATGGGTGCCGTCAAATGACACGACAACAAGGACAACAGACGATGACACGCATCGCATCGCATCGCGGCGGCACACTTGAATTCGGCGACAGCACACCCACCGGATTTCGCGCCACTGCCCGCATGCCCCTGGACGAAGTCGAGTTCGATCTACACCCCACCCGTGACGGCGCCATCATGGTGCACCATGACGCCACCCTCGATCGCACCACTGATACTGCCGGCGCCATCGCCGAATTGTCGGAAGCAGACGTGCGGCGGGCGGTGATCAACTACAGCGCTGGGGAGCATCCGTTGTCTTTGACGGAGCTCTGCGCCATCTATGCGCCGTCCTCCGTGGAATTTCGCTGCGAGATCAAGCCGGGCTCTAACGGCCGCGCCTATCGCGATTTCGTTCCCGGCGTGATCGCGACGCTGGAACGGGAAGGCATGCTCGCCCGCACCACTTTCTCTTCCTTTCTTCTCGAAACCCTGGAGGAACTGGGCGCCGCAAGCACCCGTCCGCGCCTTTGGCTTGTCAGCCCGCCGGTGCTGCGCCAGCTCGGCCTCACTGCGGTGGCCGAACTCCTGAGCGCCCGCGGGATCGACGAGATTGGGATCAATATCGATGATGCGGATGCCGAGCTGATGGCCGCTTTCAGCGCCGCAGGCATCCAGTTTGGCTGCTGGGCCGCTCATACCACGCCGCAGATCGAAAAAGCGCTGGCCATGGGGGTTAAGGTGTTCACCACTGACCGCCCGACCCTGGCCATCGCCATTCGCAACCGCATTACCGAAGAGCGCCCGGTATGAGTGCGATAGAACTCAAGGATATTCGCAAGAGCTACGCCAATGGCGCTCCGGTACTGCATGGTCTTTCCATGGACATCGAGGCCGGCGAGTTCATCGTCATCGTCGGCCCCTCGGGCTGCGGCAAGTCCACGCTGCTGCGCCTGATCGCCGGGCTCGAACATGCGAATGGCGGCGACATCCATATTGGCGGCGCCCGCGCCAACGACCTGCCGCCGCAGGATCGTGACATAGCCATGATCTTCCAGAACTACGCGCTTTACCCGCATATGAGCGTGCGCGAAAACATCGCCTTTGGCCCCGAACTGCGCGGGATACCCAGGCACGAGCGTAATGCCCGGGCCGAAAACGTGGCCCAGACCCTACAGCTCGATCCGTACCTCGATCGCAAGCCTGCAGCTCTTTCCGGCGGCCAGCGCCAGCGCGTCGCTATGGGCCGCGCAATGGCCCGCGACGCCTCCATCTTCCTCATGGATGAGCCGCTGTCTAACCTCGACAATGCGCTGCGCATCGCCATGCGCACCGAGATCAAGGAGCTGCACCGCCAGCTTGGTGCAACCATCGTCTATGTCACCCACGACCAGACCGAGGCCCTATCGCTCGCCGATAGAATCGCGGTGATGAAGGACGGGCATCTGCTCCAGTTCGATACGCCGGAAGCCATTTACGACCGGCCCGCGCACCGCTTCATCGCCGGCTTCTTGGGCGCGCCGCCCATGAATTTTCTGCCGGCCCGATCGGTTCCCGGCTTTACCGGCGATTCCAATCTGACACTTGGCTTGCGTCCCGAGCACCTGACCATACATGCAGGTACGCCATCCGGAGCCGGGCTGCCCGTGCGCATGATGCTCTCTGAAATGACCGGCGCCACAATGATCCTTCACTGCGACAGCACCGCCGGACGACTGACGCTCAACTGTGCCCGCGCCGACTTGCCGCCCGCCAACAGCAATCTCTGGGTAAGCTACGACCTTTCCCGGGCACTGGTGTTCGACGACAGCGGCATGCGCGTTGATCTCGGTGGGCAGATCAGGGAAGTATCCCCCTACCCTGCGACAAATTTGGACGCGCCGTGATCGATACCAAAGATGCCGTCTCCCAGGCCCTACAGGAACTCATAGCCCGTAACGCGACCCGACTGACCCCGGCGGACGAGCGCCTGCTTGAGGTCCTGACGCGGGATCCGGTTCGGGCGGCAATCGAGAATGGCGCTGTGGTATCTTCGCGCGCCGGTGTCCATCCTGCCTCGGCCGTTCGCCTGGCGCGCCGCTTGGGGTTTTCGGGCTATCCCGAGTTCCGCAGCTTTATCCAGTCGAGCCTGATGGATGGAATGGGCGATTTCGAGAGCCCGGCCGCCCGCATGGCGGCTCGGCTGGTCAAAGCCCAGGAAGGCAGCGTGCTCTCTTCCGTGCTCAACAGCGAGATTGCCGCGCTTGAGCAGGTGCGCTCCTCCGTCACCGACGCGCAAATCCGCAGCTTCGCCCAGGCCATCCGCAAGAGCCGGAAAGTCCTTGTGTTTGGGCGTGGCCATTTCGGCGCGCTGGCCGGTCTCATCGCCCTCCGGCTAAATCGCTCCGGCTATGCGGCGGTTGACCTGGCGCGCCAGATGCATCAATTGCCCGAGGCGTTGGCGCAGATGTCGGGCGAGGACGTTCTTTGGCTTCTGGCTTTCCGGCGGGCCGTCCCGGTGATGAACGAGGTGCGCGCCATTGCCCGCGACCGTGGTGCCACGACCTTGGCAATCACCGATCTGCGCGGCGCTCGCATCGACCCAGCGCCCGATCAACACATCGCGGTATCGCGCGGTGCCGCGGGCGAGTCCCAATCGCTTGTGGTGCCGATGACCATCGCCAACACCATCATACTCGACCTGGCATCCATCGACGACGGCCACTCCATCCGCTCGCTTGAGGCATTCAAGTCCTTCCGCGCGGAGTCTGGGCTCTCCCGGACACTGCTTTAGACGAATGGCAACCGGGCGGCGATTCAGGCAACTGATGGAGCGCTCAGGATAGTGCGCAGACTTCTGAGCGAAAAACAGAGCCAGAAAAAATGAAAATAGTTAGAAGGGAGAGTTGACACTCGATCCCGCCAATCCTCTCAAGTCATTGAAAAGAATGGCGCGAGAGACGGGGCTCGAACCCGCGACCTCCGGCGTGACAGGCCGGCGCTCTGCTTTATTTTACAAGAAAAGTTTCAACTCACGCCGAACCCAAACGGGTAGCAAAAGCTTGCAGAGTTGAAACTCCGCTACCCCCAACAGCCCACTATCCACCACCAAAAATCCCAGCCGCACAACGCGGCAGGGATCGACCTCGCGCGCCCAGACGGGCGGTAACGGAGAACGACATGCACCTAATTGAATCTCATGCGATCACGCCTGAACGCGACCGCACCGGCCACACCTGTGTGGGTCTTATCGACGTGGAAATCTCCCCCGAGATCCGACTCTACAAGTTGCGCTTGCTCCGTATGCGAGACGGCCGTCACCGCATCTATGCTCCCTATGCGGGCCGCCACCTCGCGGCATCATTCTCGGCGGATCTGGCCGAGAAACTGACCGCTATGGCTGTCGAAGCCCTGGAGCGCGGCGTATGAGTGGACAGCGCAGACCTAAAGCTCCCGCACCGCGTGTCCTCAAAGACGAGGAGGGCAACCTCGCGAAGTGGTACATTCTCGGCGCCGTCATCCAAGACGAGCGCTCGCGCATGATCCACTCCCAAGTCGCTTGGCCGATCCTAGAGCACTACTACCGGGACGCCGGCAGAGGTCGAGCAAGTTATCGCTTCTTGGCCAAGGCCACTGGCCTAACCCATGGCAGCATCAAGGTCGCTACTTCCGATCTGGTTGAGTGGGGCTATTTCACCCGGGAGGTCGGCTCCGGCAAAGCGGCCACGACCTATGTCCCAAATTGGCAAGCGGCCAAGAAGCTGTTCGAGGCTGGCCCGCTTAGTGTTCTACAGCCGCAGAGCGCTCTACAGCCACAGAGCGCTCCGCCACTGCCGTGCGTTCTACCACCGCGGAACACTGACGTTCTACCGTCACCGAACGCTACGAACGATAGCGTTCTACCGCCACCGAACAAAACCTTGCTTATAGACCCGGTTATTACCGGGGTTATAAAGCAAGAGGGTAGCAGGGAAGACGCCGTTGGCGCTGGCCTTGCGGCCGCGCCCGTCGCCTTCCCGCTCCCAGTGCAATGGACGATTGTTGGCGCAGGGCTGAACGACAACGAAGGCGAGCCGTTCTTTTTCATCGACATGCAGAATGAAGACGGCAGCGCAACAGCAGACGACTACTTCGTTCTGGAGCTTATGCCCGATGGCACACCGTTCGATGAGGCGGCGACCGGACGGTTTCAGGCTCTCCTCACCTACGGCGAGACCCAGAGCGCGCCAGAGGGTATCGAAGACCTAATCGGCGTGCGCGTTTGGGCATCCGGCGACCCTGGCGACATGATCTATATGAGCTCGCTCGCGGCATATTCGCTTCTGCATGAAAACGACAACGATACTCACGAACCGCTGAGCATACGCAATCCGCCGCGCTTCAAGCCGAACCCGAACGCTCCTTGGCGCAGGGTAGCGTCTGTGGCTTGAGGCACCAGCCACGTACATCAGTGAGTGCCTCGCTCATGATTGAGCGGGGCACATCTGCCGGACTAGGAGAATGCTAGTCGAACTGCGCTGGGTGCGTCAGTTTCTTGCCTGTTCGAAATACGGATTTTCGGGGAAGTCACCTATCATGCAAGCCGCGAACGCTCGCGTTCCTTCCCGATAATCAAGCCGCTGGCAAGCAGCCCGGCGATCGGCTTCCGGAAACGATGCGACGTAGCCCGGGCCCGGCTTCAACAGCGCCGCGGACGGCTCGAGCGAGGCTTGCGACCCGCTGGCCATTCGCATGGGAGCCTGCCGCACCACCGGCTGCGGACTCATGAGAACGGCCGTCGATGATGACGACACGACGACGTCTCTGTCGCGAGTTGTAGAACAGCCGGCCATGGCCAAGGCTGCGGTGAGGACAAGGATAGTTTTGTGCATGTGAAATACCTCCGCCGGGCAAACCGATGGTGATGTTGTTTGTTCCCAACGAGGTCTTGTTCGCTACCGCCCCTCGGTGGCCAACCAGTCGAGGGCATCCTCGAGCCGGTCGTCGCCCCAAAAAATTTCCTGCCCGACTACAAAGGTAGGCGACCCAAAAATGCCAAGCGATCGGGCTGCATCGGTCTCAGCCTCTACTTGCTGCAGTATCTCGCCAGAGTTGGCCAGCGCGACCACCTGCTCTGGATCTTTGTCTAGGCCGTGGAGCACAGCCTCCGTGTTCTGATCGACGCCAGGAATCTTTCCCTCAAGGAACCAAGCACGGTACGACGCCTCGGCGAAAGCTTGGCCAAAGCCTTCTAGGCTCGCAACTGTAGCAATCCGCAATGCCTTCAACTCCGGATCTACGGGATAAGGGGGTTGTCCGCTCCACGGCAGCCCGTGGCGCTGTGCTCGACGCTCAATGTCGCGCCACATGTACCTAGCCTTGATAGGCTTTTTGGCGAATGGAACGTTGTCCATTTCAATCATGATGGCGCGGACGTTGAATGGACGCCAGCGGAGCTCCACACCGGACGCTGCAGCCAATGTCGGCGCCCGTAGTGCGGCAAGGTAGGTGTACGTGCTGCCAGGAAAATAGAACACGTCCAACGTTGCGGTCATGATGGTCCCTCCCGAAAGCAGCCTAACTCAACGGACGCTCAGTCACCATGGCACTGTGGAACAGTGGAACAGTGGAACAGTGGAACAGTGGAACAGTGGAACAGTGGAACAGTGGAACAGTGGAACAGTGGAACAGCGCCGCCCGTGTGTCGCGACAGATCAAGCCTAAAAAGAACGGCAGCAGGGGATAAGTGGGCTCAGTTGCGCTGGCAGTTTCAAAAACGCAGCCGCACACTGAATGCAATAGGGGCGAGAAGACCCTCTAGCACCATCATTAACCCGCTGAACGCCGCCTTGAGCGCCGACGGCGGAGCCATGAACCGAAGGAACAATGATGAACGCCTTGCACCAGCTAACCGTTGTACCGGCCTGCACGCCGGCTAACGAGAATCACCGGCCAGATGGCGCCCACCAGTGGCCCGCATATGACCGCCTCAAGGCCGGGCGACTTATGCGCACTACAGCAGAGAACTCTCGAGCGCTGTTGTCCCTGTGCCGTCTGCGTCACGATCTGGTGGCAATGGAAGGACAGGGAGCAGAAGCAACCTATCGCTCAGAGAACGCGATGATCGATGAAGATGTGAGGCGGTTCGGCGTCCCGGTTCATGTGGAGCGCGTCACAGCAGAGCACATCGTGGCGTTGCATATGACAGGTGATCTCGAGTACCGGACGGCGCCCAATGGTCAAGTGCTGCCCTTTAAGCTGGATGGCGAGAAGGCGTACCAGCTTGAAGATCGCTACCGAAGTGTAGAGGGGCCAGCTAAGCCCGGCCACAGCCCCGAAGTTGATGCTGAACTCAACGCGCGGTATTGCGGAGCTCATTGGCCTTCGGCCCCAGGAGCGGCCAGAGTGGCTCGCGAACTGTTCTCTGGCGCCCAAATGAAATCCTCACCGGCAGCCCGTGCAATGCACTCCCCCGAAAGGGCAATGGTGAAGTCGATCTACGCGCGGAAAACCGTTGCCTTTTTAAAAGGTGGAATTCCTTCGTCGTTATGGCGAGTTTTGGAGATGGCTGCCACCGGCTCGACCTCCGAGTCTGTCGGGCAGTCCCGAGGCCATTATGGGAAGTACGGTTCTGCCGTTGGCACCGAGCTCGTGCGCGTCGCGCTGGAGGCTTTGATGGAATTGTACGCGGAGTACGACGGATGCCACCAAGAACTCGCCTCGTAGCCTTTCTTCTACGAAGGGCTCAGGTCAGCAGTCTCTTCAAGGTGCAAGTTTTGCAAGGCGTCGCGCCAACACGAGGCCATCCTTCGGGGTGGCCTTTCTTTTTGCCCGCACCATTCGGGCCACCCGAAACCCGAAGGGCAGAATCATGCAATTGGACAATCCCATTTTCAACGCGGCTGAAGTCGCCGAAATCATTGACGTTAAACCCAGTGCCATTCGCGACTGGCGAGACCGGGGCCTATCGCTCTTCATCGGCACCAAGGTTGATCATCTGGTTGAATATACCGTGCGGGAAGCGGCTGTGGCAGCGATTACTCGCGATCTGATTCACCTCAATTTTCCCCTGCGAATGGCCGCTCAAGCCGCATGTGCCCTGTTGGAGGTGAACCCGGAACCGGAAGTTGTATTCCGCGGCGGTCCAGAGGAGATCGCGTTGCTGACGCCAAGTGCAGGCACTGGCTTTGTTGTTCATCGCGAGATGCTGCGAGCGCCAGAAGTTCATTGCGCGTCCATTGTTCTAAAGGTGGGTGATATCTGGGCGCGTACCCTGCAAAGGGCAGAGGCGGTGTACAAGCGCCAGTCAGCAGCCGCCTGATGCCCGGCACCACCCCACCCTTAGGTTCTCCAGGGCCACCCCCGGCCACTGCCGGTGCGACGGCCCGCCTGTTGGCTAGGTATGAGTTTTTCAATGCGTTTTCGCTTTCGCACCCCATCAGAAGCAAAGTCATGAACCAAATCCGCGGCAAAGCCGTCAATCAGGTTGAAATTGCCCGTATTTTGGGTGTTTCAGTCGTCACCATTCGAACTTGGGAAAAGGAAAGTCTGCCCGTCTGCACGAAGGGCAGGAAGGGCATAGCTGCAACTTACGACACTCGAGCTGTAATCGACTGGTTCGCAACACGCGACCCATCAAGGTATCGCCCATGAGCTACTTCAGCAAAGAATGCTGCAGTCGGCCGGTAAGCGGTGGCTTCACTTACGACATGGTCGAGAGCCCTATCTCGCCCTTTAGCGGCGCGATTGTTGATATTGATGTAGTGCCGCCCTCGGCCTCTATGGACGTGGCGGCCCATGAGGCTGGCCATGCCTTGGCCCATCATCTCTTCGGTCGGCGCCTATCGGAGGTTCGAGTTACCGAGCCCGCGCAGTGCCAGTCCCTGTCCGAACCGCGCCCGCTCTCTCGGCAGCAATCAATTGCTATCAAGCTGGCTGGAATGGTTGCCGAAGACCGGCTCGAAGGCGTGGTCATACACAGCACCGGCTTTCACCTTCGGAGATACTTCGACAAGATCCGAGCCCTGCACCTAGGGCCATGCGACACTTGCCAAGCGGTTCTATGTGCCATCGGCGGAGTTGGTGCCGACGCGGGCAATGGTGCCGCTTTTCGATTTTACCGACGCGCCGAAAACCTGGCGATCGAAATGATGGCCGACGGCTACGCCTGGGCAGGCGTGCAGGCACTCGCCTACAGGCTGATGACAAACGGCATCGTTGACGGCGAAACAGCCCATTCTGTCCTGTCCCAACACGTTGAGTTCGGCGCGTACGCCGATAAGGAAACCCATGTTTGACAAATTACGAGCACTGCTGAAGTCCAACAACTCCAACGATATCGCGGAGGCACTTGCCAGCATTGACATCCCATCCCTAGAGGGCGCCCTGGAAATCGCACGGTCTCGACGAGCCGACCTTTTGCTCACCGGATCCAAGCAAGACATTTTGGCCGCAGAGGCGGTCATCGACGAAGCTCGCATTGATTTGGATCGGGCCGTGGCCGCGACTGCCGAGCTATCGCGGCGGCTTGAGGTCTCTCGTGCCGAAGAATCCGCAGCCGCATTTTTCGGGCGTTATGAAGCAGCCGTTTCCGTGAGGGATGCTGCGGTTAGCCGCATTCGATCGGAATACCCAGACCTTGCACGCAAACTACAAGCTCTTGCCGAGGCCGAGGAGGCCGCCGACAAAGCGATCGAAGAAGTCAATGAGGAGCTTGCGATATCCGGGGTCGAGTATGGCCGGCCAACGCTGAGAAACGTTTCGCACGACTTCTGGCACGAAGAATATGTGGACCAACCCACGCTGCGCGACTCCATTTCCCTGCCTCCCATGGGGGATTTGCCGGCGTGGGGTAGAACTCTTGGCTGGCTCACCCGGACGAAAGCTTTCGCCCTCTTCGGCATTGGTGGCCCCGTCGACGACGGCATTCCAAAGCACCAGTTCTTCTGAGGCCGTGATGACAACAAGCAAGATGGTTCCTGTCCCAAAGGGCTATGGTGCGGTTCAGGTCCGCGCCTCCACGCTCAACGAGGCAGATCGCACGGTGGAAATCATTTGGGCGGCCGGTGCACAGGTAAAGCGCTGGGCGCCTGAGATCGGCGAATACATCGAAGAACTTTCGATGGATCCTGCGCACATTAGGCTGGAGCGCTTTCAGGCCGGCATGAGTCTGCTAGATGCTCACGCCGCCGCTTCGATGGACAGCAGGCTCGGCACCGTCATCGTCAGCTCCGTCCACATCAGCGGCGGCAAAGGTTTCGCCACGGTCAAGCTGTCACGCAAGAGGGCGGCCGAAGAGCTCATGCAGGATCTTCGCGATGGGCATCCATTCCCGGTGTCGGTCGGATATCGAACCCACGAGTACGTGCGGGTAGAAACGGAAGGTGCGTTGCCAGTGTTGCGAGCCGTAGACTGGGAGCCGTTTGAGCTCTCCGCGGTGCCCGTGCCCGCCGATGGGGGTGCTCACTCGCGGGCGGCAGATGGTGAAGGCACCGAATGCCGGGTCGTCAGCTTGCCAGCCAGCCAGGTGGCGCGCAGGGTGCTTGCGCGGATGAAGATGCGGCAGGCGACCTTGATGGCCTAGAAAAAGGCCCCGGCTGCTGCGAAGCGCCAGGGCCGGATTCAAGTTAGGGACACTCTGGTAGTGAAAGCAGATTGTCGTTCCACTCACCGTCCGCATAGGTTCGAACGTATTTTCCGGTTGACCCATCCACCACGCCAATGTTGCCGCGATTACCTTGAACGAGAGTATAGAAGGTGTTTGTCTTAGCTTCGATGGATGCAATGACCTCTGCTCGGGTCCACTTCCACCCGCCATTCGCCGAGTTCGCATTGCCCAAGTGGGTGATGCCCTCATATGAACTGTTGCGGTCCTTCTTGTTTATGCACGCTACCAATACGTCGGCCATTTTGAACCTCGTTTGACGCTAATGGGGACGTGATAGCACATAGCCGGTCCATAAACGGAACAAACTAGCACTTGTGAACAGGAAATAGGTTACGCACCCTCCTAGAATGTTCCGTGTCAGAGGGCCTAGCAGCGTCGGCGCTTTCCGACTCCCTTCTGTGCAACGCAGTCTGTGGCCACGGGACAGGAATTCGTTGCGTTCTTGCTTTGTTCCGATATAGTATATTTTGTCGTAGTTGCTTAAAGTCCCCGCTGCAAATAGGGGGAACAGTTTTGCTCATCGAAAACTTACAAATCGGCCGAATCGTTATGCATGAGATCTTCCGGAGGGGTGAGGATCGGCAAAAAGTCACTCCTACCTATGGAACGGAGCTTGAGCGACTGAGCGAAATGGCGCTGGCACAATTTAGAGCGCGTATAACCGATGCGCTTTCCGCACAGTCCAAGAGCATGGAAATGCGAATCGTGCGGGAGGGCCAGGGGTCCGTCGTAGAGGCCGCAGGTAACTTACTGGCGTCGACCGACGAAGAGTTCCTCGATCGGTCGAAGGTGATTGCTGATCTTCTGGCCGATGCACAAATGGCGCGGAGTTACCCGGGCGGGATGGTCCTAGTTTTCGATGGCACTTTTGGTGCGCCGGAGAACCCATTTCTCGGAATTATAAAAGCTGAGACGCAATCTGGCTTTCGGCGTAGTAAAAATGCTGAAGCCGTAATCACCGAATTTCTAGAGAACATCTTTCTCACCCCAGCAACCAGGCTCTTCAAGGTCGGGTTTTTGGTGCACCCCGATGCCCCTCAAGAAGACGAATCTTGGCGCGCATTTGTTTTTGACAGCAACATAACTGCAAGCCACCGCGAAGGCGCTGCCCAGTATTTCTATGAAGCTTTCCTTGGATGTACGTTCCCCGAAAACGGCAAGTATGAGACGGTGAAATTCTTCGACCTAACCAGGGAGTTCGTGCGACAGGCGCAGATCTCTCCTGAAGCGAAACGCGATTTGGGCGATGCGCTGTATACATTCGTGAAAACAGAACAGTCACCAACTTTCACGTCCCAAGAATTTAGTGAGTCGTACCTGCCGGTTGAGCTCCGAGATCCATTTGCGCGCTTCCTGGAGGCAAAGCAGTTCCCCAACCGAGCAGTTGTTCGGGACACTTCAGACATGGGGGCTCGTCTGCGGCGGAGAAGATTCAAGTTTGGGACCGATATTGAACTGACCGCATCCCCACAGGCCATTCAGGACAGGACTGCCGTTATCGAAGAGGGGCCAGCAACGGATTTTGGCGGCGAGGGTGACGAGATGTGGACACGCATAACGATCAGGCGGCCCATGACCGATCAAACATGAACAGCGAAGAGGGCTTTCTCGCAAAGTGGCAAGCTGAAAAGCAAGCTTACCTCGCATGGGGCGATTTCGTTGCTGCAAAGATTGTCGATCTGCTGCGCGCCAACATGAAAATAGCTGACACTGGCCTGTTTTTGCGATTGCCGGTTTCACCGCGTCTAAAGGCCGACGAGTCGCTGGTTCAGAAAGCCTTCCATCGGGGTAAGGGCTATGGTGACCCTTACAACGCGATCGAAGATAAAGTGGGTATACGTTTTGTGGTCTTAACCTCAGATGACATCGCTGCAGTAGAGTCCGCGATTGTAGACGGTGGGCTTCCTTATTGGACCTTCGAGAAGGCTCGTGACTTTTTGGCGGAGCGAGATGCCCGACCAATGGAGTTTGGTTATCAATCCGTCCACTACGTGGTTCGCTCGAAACTAGGATTAAATTTCGGGGGCATACCAATTCCTGAATACTTGCCCTGCGAGATTCAGATCCGCACCTTGCTACAGCATGCCTACAGCGAATTGACCCATGACACGCTTTACAAGCCAAGCGTGAAAGCCACGCCAGACATGCAAAGGGCCGCAGCGAAGAGCATGGCGCTTATCGAGGCGACGGATGATTACTTCCGGCAAGTTGGTCAACTAATCCGAACTGCTGCTCAGCGGTTTGATCGAATCGCTGACGCCTTAGCGAACAGATACGCCATGACTGTCGGCAATCCGGCAGCCCCAAGTGCCCTTAATTCTCTACTTATCGACCATTACCAGAACCTCGTTGATGACGACTTTGCAGAGAAGCTAAGCGCCTGGCTGGATTCAAAACCCTTCGTTGAGAAGAATGTCCGGAGCAGGCGAGGAGCTTCTGCTCTATACCGGGTTCCGGCCGTGTTGATGGTCTATTACTGCGCCTCACACTTCTCGGCTGCCGCAATGTACGACACACCTCTAACAGAGGCGGAGCTCGCGCCTATCTACTCAGATTTGGGGAAGTCCATGCACGGATAGCGATCCAATCCGGAGGCCAAATATCGACAACCCGCCCAACCAGGCGGGTTTTTCTTTACCCACCATTCCACCCCGCCTTGAGCGGGTTTTTTCATGCCCACAAGGAGTGCCTATGGCCCCCACCATCTTTACCCCAACCGCGCCCGTCACGGTGCGCGGGAAGACCTATGCTGCCCTGACGTTCAGCCGTCCCGCCGGTCTAGCCGACATCCAGACCTTTATGCGGTACAAGGAACCGAAACGAGCCGTCTGCGCCGCTCTGGGCCAGATGGCAGGCGTACCCGGTTCGGTGGTCGCTGCACTTTCGGACAAGGACTTTGTGCGGCTAGAGCGCGAAACCCGCCACCTGTTCGCGGTGGCGTAATGGCCCGTTTACGTTCAGAACTCGAACTCTCACTCGTCGACAAGGTATCCCGACCCGCGCGCCGGGTCGAACAAAACCTAGAGAATCTGCGCAACCAACAGCGTCGCAATGAAGAGATGTTCAATCGGCATCGCAACGCCATGGCTACGACGGCGGTCGCGGCTTATGCGTTGGCGTCGGCTGTCCGCGTTCCAATCCAGTCGGCGATCGACTTCGAGTCGAAGCTGGAGGACATCAACCAAAAGGTCGGCACTACCAAGGAAGGCTTGACCGAAATCGGCGCGCAAGCCCGAACGCTCGGCCTGGACACCGCCGTCGGTGCTGCGCAAATCGCTGAGGCAATGGACGGGCTGATGGCCGGTGGCCTCGACACGCAAACCGCGCTTGCCGTGGCTAGTCCGCTTGGCAAGGTCGCAACGGCTTACGGCGCCGACGTGCAGGAGATGGTGTCGCTGTCCACAGCCCTGTTGACCAACATGGACATCACCGCCGCCGATATGGAGGGCGCCTTTGACGTCATGTCGACCGGAGGTAAGCTGGGTCGGTTTGAACTGTCCGATATGGCGGGCTCATTCGAAGAGGTTACAGCGGCTGCGCAGTCGCTCCGCATATCCGGCAGGGCCGGTCTAGCCGATCTTACTGCGGCCCTCCAGGTTGCCCGCATGGGTGCAGGCTCTGGTTCGCAGGCTGTGACGAACCTCAGCAACTATATGTCGAAGCTCATGGCGCCCGACGCCATTAAAAAGTTTGGCGAGGCCGGCGTTGATATCGTCGGATCGGTCAACCAGGCCATTGCTGAAGGGCATAGCCCAATTGAACACACCATCGGCATTCTCGACCGGCTCACAGAAGGCGGAAAACAGGATTTGCTCGGCAAGTACTTCGCCGACGCCGAGGTTCAAAAGTTCATCCGCCCGATGATTCAGAACCTCGAGCTTTACCGAAGCATCCGAGAGGAAGCGCTTGGCGCAGATGGCGTCATTCAGCGCGACTTTAATTCCCGAATGGGCACCTCTGGGGGCGTTCTGGTCCGCTTTGAGGCAAGCGTCCAAGAGCTCAACCTGGCCGTGGGTGGCGCGTTGCTGCCAAAGCTAACCGAGTTTGTGGAATCGGTCACCCCAATGATCGATGGCGTCTCTAAGTTCGTTACCGCCAACGAGGATCTCGTTGCTGCCGTCATCGAAATCACCGCTGCACTGATCGGCTTGCGCCTTCTAGCGTCTGCTGGGGGAATGGCTGGAGCCTTGATGGGCATCGGCGGGGGCGCTACGGCCGGAGCCGGTGCGGGCGCCATTGCTGGGGCTGGTGGCCTCGCGGCGGGCGCAACTGCTCTGAGCCAGAAGTTCCTCGGTACAGCGTTCGGCAAGATGGCCGGTGGCCTGGCGATCTTTGAGGCGGCGAAACTCGCCAACTCGATGGGCGTGGGCGAGGGTTTCGGTGGAGAAAAATCCGTCCACCACAATATCGTTCACGCTCTAGACCCCACCCTCGCAAAAATCCTCTACGAGGGATTTGACCCCCGCGCAGGGATGGGAATGAACGGATACGACTCCGGGCTTGTATCCCCCGGTCAAGACCCCGCCACGGTAGCTCGAAGCGAGCGCATCGCTGCCCTCCGTGCTGACATTGAGCGGATAGAAAACGCCAACTTGCCGACCCCGTCAGTCGACCTGCACTTTATGCGGATCGAACTTGAAGAACTTGAGGCCGCCGCACTGGCGGCAGGCGTTGCGTCTGGTCAAAACCTGGCCGACGGCATTGGCTCGCAAGAGTCATCCGTTTCGGCGCATATGGCGGCAATCTTGGAGCGCCTGCGCATCATGGCAGCCGCAGGCGTCAACATCCCGGTCCAGATCAATGGCCCGCGCGCATTGCCCGGTCCAAGCCGCATGATCGATGCGCCTGGCAACTTCAATCCGCCTTCAATGCCTACGCGAACGCAGGGGCAAAGCGGGCAGGTAGGCAACACTACCACAGTGGGTGACGTCCACGTCCATGTTCAGAACCCGACCAACGCCGATCCGAGGCAGATGGCTCGACTGATGGGCGAGGAAGTTGGCAAGTCCGTTCGTGCTGCCAAATCGAACTATGGCTCGATGGGCTGACAACAAAAGACCGGCCTTTCGCGGGGCAATGTGAAAGGTCGGTCAGGTTCCGCCGGATCAGGGAGGAGAGGTGACCCAGCGGCAGAGTCAGGGTCGACAACCGATGTCCACGTTCGCGGTTGCCTTCGATTCAATATGAACGGCGGCACTTGGTTGCCGCGTACATACACGGATTAATGTGGCATGCCCCAACGGCTAGAGGTTCGGCGCTACTATGGCGCATGCCTCGATGAACTGCTTCACGGCTTTCGACGAACCGCGCGCTGAGACTGTGACCGTCATCGGCTCGTCACTTGTGATCAGGTCAAGTCCAACCGAGATCTTGCTGTCCGCCTCTCCAAAGTCGCGGATGGCATCGGCGACTGTCGCCTCGTCATCGTAGCTGAAGCCGACGTATTTATCGTTGTGGCGGTAGATGCTGGTCTTGCTCGTAAAGCGTTCGCCATTGTCGCCTTTGAAGACGATGTCCCCCGCGTCCATCGGCTGGGTGATGCTGCTCGCGTCTCCGGCAGCCTCAATGTAGGCCAAATATACGGCATCTGGACCTACGCACTTTGCATAGATGCTCGCGTTCATGGATATCATGCTGACCATCACGGCCGTTTTGTTGTCGGAGAACAGATCATCCTCAACGGTGGTCATCCACTCTGCTTGAGCACCTGCTGTGGTTAGCGTGAGAGTTGCAACGACAATGGCCAGCTTGGACTTGATAGACATGTATTCCCCCAACGAATGCTAATCAGTAGCGCGCCTGAGCCGCTCTTTGCAATGGAGCCGGAGGCAAATGGTGTACGGCCCCCTGGGTAGGGTCCCAACCACCCCCGCCGGGGTGGTCTTGCGGGTAGGGATCGCCGACCTTGCGCTCGCTGCAAGAAAAATTAAAACGGCATTTCTTTCCTTTTGAGGGATGCAAGAGCGGCTGTGCCGGCGCCGGGGTGGCCCGTACAGGTTGAGTTCACAGCGTTTTGGACTGACGCCCCCAATGACTCAGAAAAAGGAAATCCCCCTCGGCTACACCGGCTCGATACTAGCGATAGCGCGCTCGAGCAGGGATATGGGCTTGCGTTCGGTTGAGTACCCATTGGCTGCTCGCTGGAATACTACGAAGCCGTCGGAGCATAGGTCCGCTGACAGCGTCCTAAGGTCGCGCGTGTCTTCACCGTTGAACGACTGACCAGAGTGCAGGGTGAACTTATAGGATGGCATGATTGCTCTCTTTGATCTGCCGCAGGGCGGGAAGCCTCCGGCTCCCTGCACCCCATAAGTCTTTCCGCGAGATTCTCAAGCGAGAACGGGGCGGAGCTAAAATAGGTTGGTCGAGGGCGAGCAATGGGCACTTGTAACCGAAAGGTGCACATACCGCGTTCCTTGAAAAACCGTAGTCGGCCGCCCGGGCCAGCCATCCACATTTGCCGTGAATAGACTTGAAGTAAACTCACCAGTCGAACGAGAGAGTTCAACCTCGATGAACCGGTCGTAACCCTCGGAATGGATGGACTTCAGCACATAGAACGACCTGAGAGCAGTTTCTGTCATCTCTGAAACGGGGGCCCCGTCGAACTCATGTTCGTCGCTAGCAAGGCGACCAGGGTATATTTGCAGCCCGAAATCGACGTCCCAACGAACTTCCGCGGCTCCGCTCATCTCGCCGACACAACGGAGTGTCGCCAATGCCTGCTCTCCGGCTGCCTTTTCCTTGCCGGATGAAGGCAGTGCGATCACGAGCAAGAAGAAAATTAAGGACCCGCATTTTCGAAGCATTCGGTGATTTCCGTTTCTCGATGGCCCTGACGGCGCTCACAGTCCGCGGGGCAGAGCAGCCGAACTTATGCGAAGACTCCCGCTGGCGGCTAGATGTTCAGTTCGCTGGGATGCTCGGATCAACACGCTCGATCATTGGGATAATTGGCTCTAGTCTAGGTGCTTCACCCAGTGATCTTCCGACACGATGGAGATCGGGAATCCTTGCTCCCGCCACTCCACTGCTTGAAGGATTTTGTTGCCGAAGGACGAGTGCTTCCATGATTCGGTGGCGTACACCCCGATAACCAACACATTTGTCTTCTGGGCGATGCCGCCGGCGCTGGCGCCTCGTTCGATGACTGCTGCTTCGCAGTGTTTCCGCTGACCGAAATTAAAGGTCCCGGTAAAGGTGTAGCGCAGTCCAGGGAAGGTCAGTGATGGTGAGGGTTGGCATATTGGAAGCGTGCTGGCCTTCAAGGGCTCGCCAATCTCAAAGTCCCCGCTGGAGAATCGGCTCAGGGTTTCGAAAAGTTCAACCTTCTCGTCTTCGTCAGCCACGCCATCCGAAAGGATCTCGTTGATCCGCCGGTAAAGCATGCGGATAAGCGGTTGACCACTAACCTCAACATTCGCCGCCAGCCATTTCTGCAGGAATTCTGCTTCGGCTTGGTTTATTTGCCCATCGGCAATCAAACCACGAGCAATCCCGATGAGCTCGTCGACCTGCCGACTTTCAATGCGGTCACCACCTACCGTGTTGTAGAATTCGCCGTTCATTATCCCCCCTCGGAGTCGCATCGAGGCGGTCCCAAAACCATGCCCCCTAAACACCCCCGTTACCTCTTCAAGATGAGCCAAATATCCGGCACTTCGCAACACTTATATTGAACTTAGGAAAAGCGATCATCAGATTACTGGTCCGATGGCAAAGTATGCCTTTTCGCATAATTCTAGGCAGCAGTATTGGGTGGGGTGTCTCCGGCAAGAAGCGCGCCGATCGTGGCGATGGTCCGGTGAGTGAATGTTGATACAGTCTTGAGGTCAGAGTCCATTTCAGCCGGCCTGGCGATGTCAATCCAAGCCAAATTGCCCGACTTCTTAACCACCGATCGCTCGCCATAGAAATGGCGATCCCAGTGGTCTCGATATCGGTGTTGCTGACCCTCGTTGTCCGTAACGATCTCCTCGATGAGGATCGCGCCTCGGGGTACTGGGCCGTAGAGTGACACTTCGATGTTCAGCGCTGGGGCAGCGTCTCTAACTAAATCCACCTGGGCTTGCTCCAACTCCTCCGCTGCTCTTTGCAGGGATCCATTCGAAGCTGCGGCGATCAGCGCCTCCAGTGCGTCAGCAAAGCTGTGGTCCGCAGGCAAGCCGATGAGCTCCGGGATGTTGACGAAGCTCGGCGCCCACTTTCCAGCGGATGATACCAGACCACCGGGGCGGCCGACTATCGTGGCGCTGTCCTTGACGTTTCGACTTCCAACTGTAGCCAACAGAAGATGGGCAGCATCCAAAGGGCTCATTCTGGCCGCATGTCGCCCCCGCCCCGAATGGGTGATGAGACCCGCTTCCCGAAGGTTCCTTAGATGTAGCGCTACTGTGGGTGCGGGGATCACCAGTGCTCCAGCTACCGTCTCTACGAGTTCCGTTGAACTGGCCATTCCGTCCCCCAAGCTGCCCTGATGTATCGTCCTATAGCACCGCGAACATCTCTTCCAATGTTTTTTACGCATTGGAGCTTGACGCGACTCTTCTACTGCGTATAACTCTGTGGAGAGTTGTCGCGCTTTGTGACGACCCCCAAGGACCCCATCTCTATGACCACCCCCGCCGAAGACTTTCTCTTTGAATCCGAAAACGAGATTTGCGCTGCTCGTGACTACCTCATTGCCATTTGCGCCGCTTTGACCGGCATGAAGGAAATGGACCAGACGCAGACTGCCGCCATATTCCGCATGGCCGATAACGCGCTGGGTGCGGTCAAGAAGATGGAGACCAACTTCACGGAAGCTTCTCAAGCCACGTTTGACGCCAACGCCGCCTCGCTGGCGGCATAAGGAGGAAATATGAGTACCATCGACCTTACTGGCCGTGATGATTTCATCATCAACAAGGCCTTGGCCTACGCCGTCGTCTGTATCCAGAACCTTCCAAAAGAGAGGCGTCCGAACTCGGATATGTCTGACATGCTCGACATCCTCCGCCACCGGGCATCGCCTGAGGCCGTTGCGGTCTTCGCGAGCTCTGCTGAAATCAGCACCGGCCTCACCGGGGACTTTTTGGAGGAAGTCGAACCCGACCGCTTGGGAGAAATTCCAAGTCCGGACAAATTCGAGTTCAACAACCGGTTCGCGGAAATGCACACAACACTCTCGTCGGCCACCGAGGAGGCCGGTCTCCCTTCTAACGGACTGCTCTAGCCAAGCTCATTAACACCCCGGCTTCGGCTGGGGTGACTTCCGTTGCACACAAGGGATGGCGGTATGAAACCGGCGAACGACAATCCAGAATCCGCTTCTGTCAGGTTCCGCGTGGATCCTCGCATGGTACCTGCCTCAAAAGCAGCGCGCCGGCTGGGTCTGACGTTGTCCGAGTTCAGCGACAAGCTGCCCGCGTTGATGGATGCCGGCCTGCCCCGTGCCAACCCCATTACTGGCTTTTACGATCTCAAGGCAATGGATCTTTGGATGGACCGCGCTTCAGGTCTACTCCCCTCACCTTCTACAGAAATTGACCCCTGCGAAGGATTTGAAGAGAGGCTTGCCCGCCTTGGCTGATGAACGCCCTCCCCATTATGTTCTGCGCAAGGGCAAGTACGCCTATTGGATGCCCACGCCCACCATGAGGGCGATGGGCTTTCAAGCCGTTGCCTTGGGCATTCATGGCCCAGAGGCGAAGGCATTGGCCTACCAGTGGGAAGCTCGGTACCAAAGCGCACGAAAGGGTAACGAGCCGGTCACCGGACAGTTTTACCCACTTAACAGCGTTGGCGATGGTTTCGCCCGCTTCAAGCGTAGCAATGAGTGGAAGCGGAAACCGCCACGCACCCAAGAGGACTGGGAGCGCGGTTGGAAGTACATCGAGCCCGTATTCGGTGGCGACGCACCCGGCAAGATCACGTTCGAGCTGCTGGACCGATGGTATGCTCGCCTTTGTGATCTCAAGGGTGACGGCGAGGCCGGCAGGGCAATGAAGACCTGGCGGGCATTGTACAAGGTGCTGGCGGCCTTCAAGCTGTGCGCCCTCGGCCAAGATCCATCCTTGTCGATTCGCAAAAGGTCGATTGCCGGGCGTACCCAGACATGGCGCGAGTACGAAATCATCAGGTTGGTGAAGGATGCCTGGCGCAATGGCTATTGCGGCCTTGCCTGCATAATCGCAGTGGCGTGGGACACCGGATTCTCGCCGGTAGATGCTCGCACGGTCACGCCGTCTCAGGCGGTCACCAGCGGCAAGGACATGGCTTTCGCACGTGACCGCACCAAGAGCAGCGAAAGTGCTATAGGAACTACCTCTGCCCGAACGCAGCGGCTTGTTGAGGCATATATCCAGTCCCTGCCCTATGACCTACATGATGATGCACCCATCTTTCGCACCAAAGGCTACGCACCCACGGCAAAGGGCGGGCGCCCCAGGAACAGCGTACCGTACACGAAAGACACTCTGGTTTCCGACTTCGCCGCCACCAGGCTCCGAGTCTTCGGCCCAGATGAGAAACGCAAGCTTCAAGACGCGCGTCGCTCCGGCGCTGTCGAAGCCAACGCCGGCGGTGCATCTGTCGAGACGATTTCAGCCAAAATGGCGAACAGCATCGATCAGAATAAGAAGCTGCAGCAGACCTACATGCCGGTCAATATCGCCGCCGTTCGCGCAGCAGATGATGCCCGTCGAATCGGCCGCAAAAAGCTTGGGGAGGAACAGAACCAGCTCAAAAAGTTGAAACTCGGTCGAAGGGAGAGTTGAAACTCGATCCCGCCATTCTCTCTAAGTCATTGAAAAGAATGGCGCGAGAGACGGGGCTCGAACCCGCGACCTCCGGCGTGACAGGCCGGCGCTCTAACCAACTGAGCTACTCCCGCAGCGGCAAACTCAACTCGTCTGCGCAACGTGTGGTCGATGTATCGGGCACCCCCACCTAAGTCAAGCACCCTCTTAGTCATTCATGCGAGATTTTTCACAATGGGTTCACGGCTGTGGAAAACTCTTTAGCCACAAGCGTAAACGCTCGAAGCTTGATGTCGTTTCTGAAGATGTGATGATTATGGCCACGGGAAAATGGTGGGCGATGACGGACTGCCCTGCCCGGCCGTTTCAATGGGTTAGAACGAATGGGGATAAGAAAGCACCCGATCGCCCCTATTGAAACTCAAAGCGAATTTCGGCGACCTTCTAACCATTCCCCGTAAAGAATGGTAGGGACAAATCGCAACGCACAGCACTTTTATGGAGACAGTTGCCTTGAAGGAACCGCCTGAACAGATTGCCGCCCGCCTCATGGCCCCGGCGTCACCTTCTGCCCATTGGACGCATGACCAGGTGAAGGCTCTTATCATCAAGGCCGTGGCGCAAGAGAGAGTTAGGACGTGACAGCTATAAGCTCCGGCCCAAAAAGAACCGCCCCCCGGATGCGCCAGGTTGTGCACCTGACAGAAGAAGGTCTGTCCGGCGAAGCTATTGCCCGGGAGCTCGGGATCGCTGTCGGAACTGTCTACGCCTACCGGGACCGTGCACGGAACGAAATGACTTCGCGCGAGATGAGCGATCGAGAAGCTGAGGTCGTGGCGCTTATGAGAGAGGGGCTATCAAAAGCAGAGATAGCCGCGAAGCTTCGGATCTCTGATCGCACCGTCGATTCTCATCGCTATAATCTGATCAGGCGGTTTGGCGCTACGAACTCGTTCCACTTGATTGCAATCATTGATGACAAAACGATCGAAGCGCTCCGCGGCGAAATCGCGGACCTTCAACGGCAACTCGGACAACTGCACGCTGAGGCTGAGGCGGAGGCTGGGTGATGTGCGGCCGCTTCACTAATGAGATGACCTGGTCAGAGCTTCATGCGCTCTACAAGCTCAGCGATAAGCTGTTCCCCGTAACACCGCACAACATGCAGCCGCGGTACAACATCGCGCCGACCCAAGACGTGGACTTCGTACACCTCGACAAGGCCGGGAATATGGAGCTCGACCGGGGCCGATGGTGGCTGGTGCCGTTCTTCGCCAAGGAACTCCCCAAGGCGGCGATGTTCAATGCCCGAATCGAAACGGTGGACACGTCAGGCGCATTCCGGGAAGGCTTCAAGTCCAGGCGCTGCCTCATCCCGGCCGATGGCTATTTCGAATGGACCACGAATGAGGATGATGGGAAGAAGGACCCATGGTTGCTGCAGTTGCAGGGTGGCAAGGGGTTCAGCTTCGCCGGCATCTGGGCCCACAATGACAATCTGGGCGTAACAAGCTGCACGATCATTACGGCGCCGGCCGCGCCAGAGATCGAACACATCCACACCCGCATGCCGGTGATCATCGGGCCGGGTGCATATGAACGATGGCTATCAGGCGAGGATCAGGGCACCGACGCCAAGGCGCTGCTTCTGGGCGCTCAGATCGACAGCGAGTTGCAGTTTCACCGCGTCGGCCGTGAGGTGAACAACAGCCGCTATGACGGCACGGACACCAAGAAGCCGGTGATCAACTCGCTTTAGGAATCATCGACCTCGATGCCGTTCACGGTCGCGTGCCGAAGCTTGTCGCTGCCCTTTAGGTGGCGGACCCTTGCCCTCAGCCCAGGGCGAATCCAGGTAGCGTCTTTGCGCTTAGGCAACACCACAGAAGACGATGGGATGCCGCGACACTCCACGTAGTGCCAGAAGATGTCGCGCAAGGCAGCCGGCAGGGCAATGAAGGCCGCGCCTCGGTACGCGTTTTCATCAGCAAGCAGCGCATACGGTATGCCGGTCTTGTCCCGCTCAACCCCAATCACATCGAAGGTGTCGGTGTGCCAGCACTTCGTCTTTAGCCACGCCCTAGTTTCGCCTGAGACGTATCGGCTGCCCTTTTTCTTCGAGACGATGCCTTCGAGCTCGAGGCCCTCGACCAAGGCGAAAAACGCCGCCCCGTCACCATCGTATTCATCAGACATGTGGAGCGGGCCGACAGCGCCGCTCATCAGAAACCTGAGGTGCGCTCGTCGCTCCTCCAGAGGCCGAAAGCGCAGATCCTCACCATTCAGGTGCAACAGGTCAAAGGCGAAGAACACGAGCCGCTGAGGCTCACTGGTGATAGCTCGGCGGAGCGAGTGAAAGTCAGTTGCGCCCGCCTCGTTCTGCACACACACCTCTCCATCGATGATGGCGCTGCTGCAATCGAGTCCGCGCGCGCTGCGAACGATGGGCCCATACTTCTCGGTCCAGTCGTGGCCGTTGCGCGTGAGGGCCCTCACCTGCCCGCCGTCGATGATAAGTTGGGTGCGGTACCCATCGTATTTAATCTCGTGCAGCCACCCATCTCCGGAGGGTGGTTCGTCCACCAGCTTGGGTTGCATGGTCGGGATGAAATTGAGGGTAGATTCTGAGTCCGTGCGGGGTGGCCGCTTTGTGCGAGTGGCGAGCTTCAGCCCAGCCATGGGGGACTCATGTACATGGCCGAATCAATTCACGCCAAGCGAATCGGTTCCGCTCGCGCACTCGGGCGCCACCAACCAACCCGGCTATGTCATGCTCCAACGGCCGGGATCTACGTCCTCGGCATCGCCGGCCAGGCGCCGCGCATAGAGCTCGGCGGAGAGGCTTGCCATGAGGCTCTTGACCTGTGGCGGCAGCGTTTCGGACTTTAGTTCCGGCTCGTACAGCAGCGTGAGGCGGCGCTGCAACTGGCGCAGATAGCCGGCGCTTTCGTTCATCAGGCTGTTCGGAGGCGGCATTACCAAGGCCCGAGCGATGATCATGTCGATCTCGCCGTCCACGTCCCTCGGCGGCGGCTGCATCACTTCATGCCACCATGCTTCCGTTGCCATGTCGGCAGCTTGCTGCTTGTCGTCGGCTGGAGCGTCGATGTTGAACCAGCCCGGCCATCGCACGGACCAGCGCCACCGGGGAACGCCGATCCTGTCACCAACGCTCATAGTGCCGATCAAGGAGATCTGGGCATAGCGGTCACGATGCAGCGGGCCCATCGGGTACGCAACGAACCTATTCCCATCCTTTGACCACTTGAGGCGCGGCACCTGCACGGTTGACTCTCTCCGACCTTTGTTCTCAGAATGTTCTCATTCTGAGGCGCGGAAAGAGTCAAGGCAGGAGCGATCACATGTGGAAGCCACCAACATCTACGGGTCAGGCACCGGAGCGAAAACTAAAGACGCTGGTGGTGCTGATGGCCTTCGTTCGTGATGAGGAGGGCGAGCTGCGGCCGGCGTTCGAGCCGCGGGAGGTGCAGTCTGAGGACAAGGCAAAGATGGACGCCAGGCGGATGGCCGCGCTCGGCACCTATGCCGGCGTGATCACCTGGTCGCGGTCGGCCGATCTGGTCAATGGAGAGTTCGGCGAGCCTGTGGTGTTGTTCCAGCACGGCGATGTGCCGGAGATGGAATGACGGCTACCATCCACGGCTACCCTTCGAAGGGTATCACTCGGCGCTCCAGCCCCTTCTTCTGCTGAGCAAAGTGATCGGCCGCGTTCCTCAAGCCCTTCCTAAGCCCCTTGCCGAACTTGAAGGCGAAGAACCGTATCGGATGTTCTTCTGCGAACTGATGACGAACTAAGTTCTCCGCAATGTCGCTGCGCGCTACGTCGGTCGATTTCTGGTCCGTCATGTTGAGCTGTCTGCACAGCGCAGGGTCAGACAGCACACGAGTCAATAAAGAACCGGGTTCATCAAAGGGGCTATAAAGCGCAAGATCCGTGTGGCGCTCCCGCAGGGACACGCTGCCTCTGATGCGCTGCGCAGCAGAGGCTCTGATGACATACCCCGCGCTACCCATGGGTGTAGACCGGAAGGGCCGAATGGCTACCTCCGAGGGAAGCGTCTGCGTAACTGGGAAAACCCGTGTGGCATTGCCGGTCGTTTCTACTCGGATGAGGTCAGCGTCCACGGAAGTCGCATCAGTCAGGAACCCAGGTAGCAACGGTGAGAGCTCAACATCGTCTTCGAGGATCAGACCGCGCTCGTGGCCATCTTCAATCAGGGCCGTCCATGCTCGTTCATGGCTAAGGGTGCATGCCAGTTCGTTTTCACGAAGGTAGCTAGGCTTGGAAGTGTTGCAGTATCGTTCCTTATCTGCAGCCGATATATCGCTTGGCGTAGACCGCTTCGATCCGCTGACCCCTCAATCCCAACTTTGCCAGTTGCCCATCCATATATTCGCGGCGGTCCGGGCGCGAAGCGAGATTGATGTAGTAAATCGGCAGCATGTTTTACCTCAGAATTTGCTTCGACACATACGCGACTGATATTTGAGGAGCAACCTGCTTAAATGTCCCCCAAGTCGGCAGCGGGAAGAGGCGGCAACCCCTTGGGCGGCTTGCCGAGCGGTCGCCATATCACCTCAACCTTCCCGTGCGGCGTCCCCAGACCGATTGGCGACTAGCCGGCTTGAATTTCGACGCCTACCATCGCCGAATGATGGGGGACGTCATGACGCGAATTTACGAGTGGACGGAGGACGAGGACGAGATTGCGCCTGATGCGATTACCGTCGGAGTGACTAGCGACACTCGCCTTCTGACAGTTGCCGGCCTTCATTTCGGACAGCGAGACGCAATAGTCTTTTGGCCGGACTGGAGTGGGAACCGCGAAACCGTCTCGGCTGCGCTAGAGGGGCCGATGCCCGTCAAAGCAGCGCTCGAACGGGCAGAGGTGCTTTGCGCCCGCTATGACTTCAAGCGGGTTGTTCTCTGGCTACAACACCGCGAGCTTTGGGATGACCGTTGGGGGAAGCTAGCACCTTCGCCGGGGTTACAACCTTAGCTCATCAAGCTCGCTGGGCGCGTGGTACGCGTTCGTCTTCGAACCCAGCCCAAGTCCGCTTGCGAGCATTGACCAGCAGGTCGACCGAATATGCTTTGTCAGGAAACTCGTCTGCAATCCGCAGCAGAAGCGGTTCGCCCGCATCTAGCTTGCGGCCGATGACGTCTGAATCCCCGGGGTTGAGCCCCACAACGCACATGGTCCAAGCCTTGAGCAGAGCTCTATATTCTGCAAGGCATTTTTCAGCTTCCGTTTCGGTCATATCACTCACCTCAGACTACTTGGACGGTCTAGCTAGTCTGAGGTGACAAAGTGCTGACACACAGTATCCCGCTTGCAACAGTCGGGGTCTTCGGACTATCTTAACCGCCATGGTCCTTCCGGTCCGCAGCCTTTCGTTTTGTCGGCTAGCCGCCGCCTCCGGTACAAAAGTTGATCGCCGATAGCCAGATGTGATGGAAACGACGCTGGTGGCTGTGCTTTCCCGCTCCTGATGAGAGGGAGACATTTATTGAACTTGCCACGCATACTCTACGTAGAGGACAATTTCCTTCTCGCTTTGCCTGTCGAAATTGCGCTCGAAGAGGCTGGCTATGAAGTGATCACCGTCACCAGTGCTGAAGACGCGTTGTTGCATTTGGAAGGCAACGACCGCCTGCCCGACCTGCTGCTCACCGACATCAGATTGCCAGGCGGCCCGGACGGCTGGGCAATTGCACAGAGGGCGCGTGAACTGCTCCCCCTACTGCCCGTGATCTATGCCAGCGGCGATAGTGCAGAGCAGTGGGGAGCCAGAGGGGTACCGGGCAGCTATATGCTTCGTAAGCCCTTTTCGCTCGATGCAGCTATAGAAATGGTGCGCAGATTCCTAAGTTGACCGTGCTGGGTACTGCAGAGGGCTAACAGCCTGACGACCCGCCCCGGGAACACTAGATCGAAGCGTCAGACTCGGCCTATTCAGCCCTCATGAAACTCGAAGAACTTACGCCCGAAGCCATCGCCATCCTCAAGAGCCTGGTCAGCAATCCGCACGCGATTGATGGCAGCCCTACCCTCCAGCTGCTGCTTGCTGATAGATTGGTGATGGGCTCGCCTGCCAAGATCCACATTACGCAGAGCGGCCGAGCGCTCATTGCCAAGTACCATGCTGACACTTTGAGCTAGGCCGAACGAGCAGGTTGCCGGTGAAGTGCGATTCAACCCTGATGGTTCATGCCGTTCTTTGCGCCGGAGGCAATACGGCAGGAGAGGCATAGCTCGCCCGCCGTGCCTCTCCACATCAGCTTGAGGGTGGCGAGTTGTTTGGGAGGCTGTCGGGCGGCGTGCCCAGCGGGCTCCAGATTACCTCTACCTCCCCGTGTGGTGTCCAGTTGCCTTCTGGAGTGCAGCGCAGGCAGCGACTGAAGCCCAGCCATCTGCCGCCGGCGCGATCGACGGATAGCTCGAGCATGCGAGAACAGGTCGGGCAGATCATTTCCCAGACCGCACGATTTCTCGTGTCAGTTCCCGCACCTCCGGCCGGAGATCCTGAACAACGGCAATGATCCGCTCTGTGGCATCGGTATTGGCTTCGATCGCCCGGCGCATAGCCTCACGATCGGCATGCTCCTCCCGACGCAGCACATTGTTCTCGGTGAGAATCATGCTGCTCGCTTCGATAGTGCTGGCTAGCCGATCCATTGCCACGGTATCGCCAGTGATGATGGTCGTTTTCTCAGTCTTCGGCGGGGTTTCCTTCATCGCGCGCACGGTCATAACAACCCACCGGATGCCGAAGATCGAGGCGCCTATTACGATGCCGACAGCCCCACCGATCTGGTAGAGCGCCTGAAGCTGTTCATTGTCCATATTCCGGGGCCACCGCATCCAATAGAGCCCAGCACGCGGCGAAGAACCCGAAGACCGCCAGCACGCCGTAGGTGACGATGCCCGTGGTGCCCGTCCCAGACGCGACAAAGCCGATGGTCAACATAAGAAAGAGCAGCACCTGGAGGACTGCCGAGATGGTACGGAGCGCAGCCGTGGGCTTGGGCACCGTGCCGTTGATTATGAGGGCGGAGATATTGACGACGCCCATCAGGAGAACTGCCCAGCCCCAGAACGACGCCCCGCCGATAAAGCCGCGAAACGAGGCTCCAGCGAACAGGTCTGGATTGCCCAGAACGATCAGCCCGAACCCTAGTGAGATGCAGGCGTTTTGCCACTCCAAAGCGCGGAGGCGGAACCGCTGCCTCAGATGAAGGGCGCTCTCTTCGATGATCGCCTTCATCCGCTGCACACTGCGTCATAGGAGGCGTTGTGCGCCTTGATCTCGCGGATCGTCTGATCACTATCAGCGTCAGACCAGGTGATCGGCTGGGCGGCCTCACAGAACACCCGGCTAGTCGCGCTTATACTTGTCCGGCTTGCGCAGCTCGCCAGCATTGGAATTGCGCTGATCAGCAGCGCGGCGCGCAGCAAGCGCCTTGTCGATTGCCCGTTGAGCATCTTGGTTGTCCTTCTTGAGACGGGCTTCCCAGCCCTGTTGCTGGCCGCGATTGACGGCGCCAAGGGTGGCCACGGCGACAAGCGCCGCGACCGTTGCTTTCCACCCGAACAGGCGAAGGATCACGGCAGCGGCAATCAGCCCTGCCCCGACCTTCACCCACCAGGGCAGCACGAACAGGAACCAGTCGATCATGCTGCCACCGGATCTGGATCGAGCGCATCGTCCAGCTTGGCCTGCTTGCGCTTGGCATAGGCGCGGAAGGCGAAACCGCCGATGGCCAGCAGCGCACCGGCGATGATCAGGAACACCACCAGGTTCTGGATCCAGCCCCCGGCCGCCGAGTATGGCGTCAGCTGCTCCTGTGCCTGCTGCAGCACCACGGCAATGCCGCCGGCTCCCGCACCAGCACCCGTGGCGCCATCAGCAGCGCCCTTCGGTGGCGGCGCCTTGGCATCCTCGATGCTGGCCTTCTCATTCCCGCCCACGAAGGTTGGCTCCGAACCAACAGAACCACTGGCCCATGCCTGCCCGGTCTGCTCGACCTGGGCAATCCGGCGCGACCATCCCTTGCCGAAGGTCGGCCAGGTCTTGAGCGCCCGAAGGAACGCGTCCCGCCGATCGATGACGCGGGCGATCAGCTCGTCCATGTCGTTGGTGGCAGAAACAGCATCGAGGGTGATCGTGCCCATGACGCCATCCACCTTGCCGGTGTAGAGCGAGCCAAGAGCCCGCTGGAGCCACTTGATGGACTGTTTGGGCCCGGAGTTCACCGCACCATCAAAGACGACATAGCCAACACCCTCTGGCAGCCGGTCACCCATCACTGCCTCCCAGTACTGGAACCGGTAGATGGCAGCGACTTCCAGATCATCGATCAGGTAGACGTCACGCATCGGCAGGTGCGACTTGCCGCGCCAGGCATTGTAGACGCGCTGCGTCACGCCCTTGTTGGTGCGGCCACCCGGATCCTTTGGATGGTCGACTTTCCCGCCCTCATGGACGAGCACGTGCGGCAACGCGCGGTCGAAACCGCGGAGGTTTGACATGGGTATTCTCCGTTGATGTGGGGGGGTGAACGGAAGCGCTCGCTCGGGCGTTAGGTGTTTGTTGAGGTTAACGATCGATGCTTGGGATTAGGCAGCCGGTCGCTTTAGTGAGGACAAAGAATGCCCGAGTTGTATATTTTCGGTTTGGCGGCTGCCGCAGCAGCAGTCACGTGGCTAATCTTCAACATCGCTGATGGCGCGCGCCTGAAATGAGCCGCGCTTCTACGCTCAGATCATGAGACCATGGTCCATTGGCTCGAGCGCGGTGCCGTGATTAAATCAGTGCGAACCTGAACCCGGTAAGGCTGAAGTTGACCCCAGCCGATGCGCGAGCCCCATTCGCCACCTACTCTCAGGTCTGCGCTTGGTTCCCATAGGACCAAGCGCTTTTTCTCGCGCTCGCCCTGCCGGGTCAGGCGGGCAAACAATCAACTATGTTTAGCCAGGGCAAAGCTCGGAACAGAACAGAGCTCAGTCCATTGTCAGCGAGCAGACGGTGACAGTTTGCGATCTTCTCGAACGGCCCAGCAGTTGTTGCCTCGACTGCTGGGCTTTCCATTACCTGTTGCGCTGCGTCCTGCCTTGCACTTGATCTTTCGGTTGGGAGCCTCAGCCTATGCAAGTCAATGTCTTCATCGCGCACGCTGCCGATAAGCCGTTAGAACTGCTGGTGATGCCCTACGCCCCAAGTATTACAATCCCAAACCACCTTCAGGGTCGGAGCTGGCGGCACATGGCAACTACCACGGCCGACGACAAGCGGCTTGGCGCCAGCACCCGCGAGATCGAAGCCAAGATCGCCGCCGGCGGATATGCATTGGTGAAATCCAGGATCTGATCGCTTCGCTGTCGTGAAAGGGTGGCAACCATGACAGAGCCGCTATCCTGGATGGGATTGCGCTGGGCTCTGCCCCGTGGCTCAATGAGCACGGGGTTCGGGGGAGCTAGATGGCAGGCAAGCGCCTAGCGTGGATATTGTTGGGGTACGGGGCATTGGCTTGGATAGATGTATGGTTGATCTGGACGGGGGCGAGCTAATGCAGGTGAACGTCTTCATCACGCGGCTGAATAGGCAGCTTCTGGTCCTGCCATATGGCCCGCAGACCGCTGTCCCGCTTCATCTTCGGCACTTGCGTTGGTACGATTTGGCGACGACGAGGACTGACGACCGGCTGCTAGCCCGTTCGGCCTCTCAGATAGAGGCTGATATTAAAGCCCAAGGCTTTGCTGTGGTGACGCCAAGCACAGCGGATCGACGCTAATGGAGGCTTCGATTTTCTTCGCACTAGGCGCTGCTGTCGGAGCAGCTGGCGCTGCCTTCGCCATCTTAGGCCCGCCGCCACGCTGGCTCCGAGAATTGATCGCACGATCGAAGCTTCCCAAGTGAGGCCTTGTAACTTACCCGAGCGTCTCGTGGGCCGGCAAAGCGAAACCCTCGTCAGTCTGGGTGATATTCGCTTCTGCTGGGCGATCATCTGCTCCGGCGCCGCCGCCCGGTTGCTTGAGCTCAAGCAATGTGGTTGAGCCGCCTCCCCGATCAGCTTTCTTGACCACACTGACGATGCGGTAGGTGCCATCGACACCAGGCCTCGCGCCTGACAAAATAAATGTCCCCTCCGCTTGAGCCTCGACGGCAAGGTTGAGTTCAACCGATCCCTCGCCACCTTCACGCTCACCCTCGGTCTTTCGGCCCTCGCCGATGGCTCTGGCTTGATCCTCGTCGGCCGCAGCACTGCGGACTTCGTTGACGGCGTCGGCGCCTACGATGCCGGTCTCGACTACCATCGACTTAAAGCTCGCCGATGCCCGATCGAAATAGCGCACTGAGGTCTTGGCGAACTTCCGGCGCGATGTGATCGGCGCGATGCTCCAGGAGATTACGTTCTGGCCGACAATCCCCACCACCGTGGGCATGGCGCCGCCAACCGCGCTCGTGCCCTGCCCGCGCTGCGCCAGCACTGCCTTGTCGTCTCGGATCTTGAACGTCGCGTTGAGTTCGCGAGCCAACGTCTGCCCGATATGCAGGAAGCTCTCCGCATCGGCAGACCAGTAGTCGCGCTTGATGTTTGCGAAAGCCGGATCGATCTGGATACCGGACAAGCCAGCCTTAGCCGCCGCCTCGTCGAGGAACTGCTGCAACGTAGCATCGTCCATGTGATGCGACTGCGGTTCTTTGGTTTTCCCCTTAGCATCAAAGCCCTTGGCACCAACGCTGAGGGTCCGGCCGCCGCCCCGCGTACCAGACGAGCGGACGCTATCCACCGTGCCACTGAATACGAGCACCCCATCGAGGTAGACCTGCACCTTGGCACCGTCTCTCGGCAGACTGATCTGCCCGCCGCTATCGTCGAACTCCAGCGAGCACGTATCCGATGCTGTGCCATCCTTATCGGTGACGGTTACCGAAATCAGGTGAGGCCGCATGCCGTCGGTAGCGTCCTGGCCATCGACCAGAACGCGCCAAGCTACTTTCCATGCCATGGAGTTATCCGAACAGAGAGACAACCCTGCGGGCCCGGAATGGGTCAGCAGCGGGCTTGTCGGGGATTGTGACAGTGGCACCCAAAGGGATCATGGGACCGAGGTCTGCCAGGCCGGGGTTAAGGGTCAGAGCTTGCTCCAGCAAAGCCTGACCTGATGCCCCGTAGGCTTGGAACAGCAGCAGATCGAGCGTCATGCCTTCGCGCATGATCGTGAAGCTCTGCATCTTAAAGCCCCGTCACGCCGAAGAGTGAAAGGATTGACCCGATGATGTTGGTCGACGCGCCTTCGGGTCCGACCTTTATCAATGCGATCGAGTGCTTGACCCGAAAGCCCACACCATCAGCCATGAGATCCATGTGCGTCTCCTGGATGCTCTCGATGGCAAACCATCCAAACATCTTGCCGTCGCCTCGCATGACCGGCAGGCGCTGTCCGGACTGGCGGAAACCGTGGGCGACTTCCAACTCTGTCAGACCGCCGGTCTTGAGCGGCAGCAGCTGGCCGGAGAGGGAGAGCTTATCGTCGCCCTCCCCCATAAATTCGCGCCCGGGCAGCGTTCCCATCAGCGGCTTGACGGCAAAATCGGCGGAAGCGCTGCGGCTCATTTCATCCGCATTGAAAGGGCGCGTGTCGAGTGTCAGCGAACCGATTTGATAGAGCATCAGACCACCCCATATTCCATGTCGGCTTGAATGCCGGAGAAAAGGTCACGTAGCTTCTGTTCGAGCAGAGCAATGACCGCATCAACATCAGCTTCTTTGGTGACTTGCAAAGAACCGATCAGCGGTCCGGTAATTGCTACCGATCTGCCGCCGCCATTGGCTGCGCCGCCTAAGATGCCTCGTGTTTCTGATGCGGTGTGGACGTTGCCTGGCCCGCCGAATTCGACCAGTTCAGGCCCTTCCTCGCCGACAACAGCCAGCCCAGAATTGAAGCGCCCGCCCCTTGCGAACCCTGGAGCCTCACCAACGGGGTAAAGCGTGTTCCCCCCGGCGCCTCGAACGGGCTCTGTGATTTTCGAGGGTGCTCCAAGCGCGCCAGCCATGCCGTTAAGTGCATTGTTCACTGGGCCTGTAAGCGAGGACCCGACCTCTATCACAATGTTCCCGACTGCTGCTTTGATCCGATCAGCTAGCCCCGTGAACCACTCAACCAGTTCGTCGATTTTCGCCTTAACCCCATCGGCCATCGCCGTCGCGAGATCTGCGCCTGACTGAGCAAAGGCCGCTTTTTGCTCTTCGGTCAGTTGCTCTTGAGCGAACAGCCCACTGATCAGGCCACCAATGCCTTCCAGTGCAGATTTCGCGGCGTTCCACCCATTGCCGATAATCTCTCCGAGCGGAGAGAACCAGTCGAGCAGCGGCTTGGCCGCGTCCAGTGCCGGCTGCAGCTCCTGCGCTATGGCCGACGCAAAGCCGCTGACGAAAGAGGATATGCGGTCCCAGTATTTGTATATCAGGAACCCGGCTCCAGCGACTGCCGCGATGCCAGCTGCAACCGGCAGAGTGATCGCTCCAAGTGCCACACCAATGGCCGCGAGTGCTGCCTTGGCGATACCCATTCCAGGCGCAGCAAGCGCCAGAGCCTTTGCCCCGTCGACGAGTTTGGCGAAACCGCCGTACTTAGCGCCCTGCATAGCTGCCAGACTGCCCTGCAATGCCAGCATGCTACCCACGGCCTTACTGGCATTCTTGGCAGGATCGATCAGACCGCGGAAGGCAATCGTCATCAGATCGATGGCGCCGCCCTTACCGACAAGTCCAAGGAACCGGAGGCCGGTGACGGCAACCTTGAACCCGATCAGCGCGGCAGTCGCTGCAATAACGTTGCGCGTCAGTTCAGGGTGAGCTTCCGCGAACTCCGCGACCTTTGTGGCGAGCGGCCCCAGTACGTCGAGCAGATCGTTGAACGGGGGCAGTAATATGCTGCCGATCGTCAGGCCGAGATCGTTGACCTGGTTCTTGAACCGCTGAAGGGCATACTCCGTCGTCTTGGCGCGGTTCTCGAACTCCCGGCCGACACTGCCAGCATAGGCCATCTCATCATTCACCAGCCCGAGCGTGCGCTTGAGCTGATCGATATCGCCGAGCAGCGGCGCAAGTGCTCGGGCTTCGTCGCCGAACAGGTCGGACATGACCGAAGCCTGCATGTGCGCAGGCAATTGGCCGATGCGGTCGATAACCTCCAGCGTAGTGCCGACCGCATCCTCCTGCATGGCCTTGGCCACTTTGGTGCTGTCGAGACCCAGCTTCTTGAAGGCCCTTGACTGTGATTTCGTCGCGGACGAGCCCTTCGTTAGGGCCTTGCCCATATTCCGGAATGAGGTCGCAGCGACATCGCTCTCAGCACCGGCACTGATCAGTGCGGACCCGAAGGCCAGCGTCTGCTCTTTGGTGAAGCCGAAAAACTCGCCCTGGGCGGCGACGCGCCGACTGAAGTCAACCAGGTCGGGGGCGGTTGATGCTGTCGTGTCGGACAGGTGATTGATGGCGTCAGCATAGGATTGTGTCTCATCGATCGTGAGCCCAAGAGCCGTCTTGAGCTTGGCCAGGTCCTCACCAGCTTGAGCGCCAGAGACGCCCCAGGCGACAGCGGCTTTCGCCGTCATACGCGTAAATTCGTATAGGTCCTCTTGCGCAATGCCGGCCGCAGCAGCCTCGGCAGAGAGCGCCGCCAGTTCGGTCACAGCCATTGGGATTTCGCCGACAGCCAGAGCACGAAGCTGCTTACCGTAGGCATCCAGCCCGGATGCGTCAAAAGCTGTCACCTTGGCCACATCAGCCATGGCGCTTTCAAACTCAATCGCCGCCGTGATCGGCGCAGACAGACCACGGTAGAGCGCATAGCCCGCTCCAACAGCCCCGAGCATCTGACCCTGCATGTCAGCAATGGCCCGGCGGTTGTTTGCCGCCGCAGCGTTGAGGCGCGAAACGGTTGCCGACACCTGACGTGCTGGGCCGCTCACTCTGTCGATCAACGACAGGATGAGGCTACTCTCGAGCTTTGCCATTTTTGCCCTTTAGGAGTTTTGCGAGTTCATTGTGCCAGCGCGCCGCCCTGCGGATCGGCAAAGCCTCGACCTCGCCGATCGAGGTCGAGCAGTGATGAGCCAGGAGGATCGCTACTCGGAGCCACTGTCCTCTGGCGTATCGGCGTTTCCCAGGAGGCCAGTCGTAGCCTTGGTGACCTTGTTGATGTCGCCCGCGCGCATTGCCTTGAATGCTTCGTAGCTGACACCGGCCATGGAAGCCAAAATGGCGACTGTCTTGCCGAAGTCACCTTCAACTTCATCGCCAGCGATCATGTCGCCGACGGTGGCTTCGTGAAACGTAAGCTCGGAAATTTCCTCGCCGTTGTGAGTGATAGGTTTCGATAGCTTTACGGTGACGCTGTCGGTCATGAGCATTCTCTTTCGAAATCAGGAGGAGGCTGGCGTCACGATCCACGCCACCAGGACGTGCTCGACACCCAGCATGAGGGCTGCAATGAATTCGTGGCGGCCGTCGAAAATGGCGAAGCGATCACCTCGCCATTCACCTACAGGACACGGCCAAGGCTGGTCAGGGGCGCAAGCCATACGCCGCTGCATGGAGCGTTCGACATCACCAATAGCCATTCGGTCTCGGCAGGCCATGATGATGTCGGCAGTCGGCACGTAGCCGGTGCAGACGGTTGCGCCAGATGGCACAACCATCCCGCGATCTTCGGCGATGCGGAGGCTTTGCATTGCGGGGCGTTACGCCCCTAGCGCGGTGCGGGTAGAGGCAAACAGGTCCTTGCCGTTGAACCGGATGATCCGCTCCCAGAAGTCCCAGTAGAACAGCTCCACGCCGTCGAGCACGAGCTCGTAATGGGTCACCTCATTGAAGGTGTGGCTTGAGCCCTGGAACTCTGCCGGGTCGCTCTCGTCGGGCTCCCAGGTGGTGATTGCCCCTTCGATGATAGCGCGAGCAGGAACGTCCCGGCCGCCGCCAGGTGCGCGCTTTTTGTACGCGCCAGCAAACACCCAGCGGTCTACCTCGCCAAAGCCGGTGAAAACATCGGTGTCGATACCCTTGGCATTGAAGGCTGGTTCAGGAGCCTCAATGCGCGGCATGGAGAAGTTGACTGCGCCGACGCCGCCGCCCGGGTTGTGCTCGGCCGTAGCGAGCGTGAGGCTCGGCATGGTGAGCGTGGCGATCGTGATGGCACGAGAGCTGTCAGCAACCGACAGGCGCCGCACGTCCACGGCCGTGAGAAGATAAAGTGCAGACTGCATGATGGCTGGTCCTTATGCGACAGCGTTGAGGCGGGCGATGATGTCGGCCACCAGGCTTTCGACGGCCGGGCGGTAACGGCGCACCTCATGATTGGCGACCTTGAAGGCGGGGGCCGGTTCAATGCCGAGGTTGACGGTGAGATGGCCCAGGCGGATGTTCTCGGGACTATTCTTGTCCGCGCGGAACTTGACGTCATAGCCGAGGATATCGTCATCGGCCTTGTGGTCGCGCAGCATGAACTTGATGCTCTCAAGCCAGCTTTCTGTACGATCGGCCGTGATTTTACGGCCAAGGTACTGGCGGGTGATCTCCATCATCTTGACGGTCAGGTAGTCAGCGCCACGCACCTGGTGAATTTGCTTCCACAGTTCGCCCGTTGTGGTGTTGTCTGTCCCGATGAAGCTGAACCCGCCATCAGCGACAGCACCATCAACGCCGCTCTCGCCAGCAACCACGATCGACACTTCGTTCTCCAGCATCTGCTGGCCTTCGGTGGAACCGTCCAGGAACGAGAACGGGATCTTCCGGCTGAGACCGGCCAAGCCGTAGATGGTCCGGTTCGCGATTGGATCGAAGGGCTTGCCTTCGTTCTCATTGTCGACCCGCATGAACAGGCCAAGGACGCGCGGCCCCATGGCCCGGGTGACAATCGCCTCCCCTTCATAGACGCGGGCTGCCACGCCCACCGGCAGAATGCGCTCCGAGTTCATGGTTTCGCGTGCGTCGATTGCGTTTGCCGCCGAAGTGTCATCGACATCGACAATAGCAACGGCCAAGAGGCGTTCAGCTGCGGCATGCAGTGCAGCAGGCACCGGACCCTGCGTTTCCTGATCGGCGCGATAGGCGCCCCTCCCTGCCCAGATCAGCCGCGGAGTGGCATTCACAGCGGAAGGAATAGCGGCGATGTTGGTGGGCGACAGCGCGGTTGCGATATTGGCCGCAGTAGCGGCTGCGTCTGCGCCTTCGGTCACGCGATAGATCGTGACATCGCCCCCGGCATTGTCGCCGGACAGTTGAGCATTGATGCCGTTCACCGCATCGCGCAGCGCGCCGGTGCCGAGCTTGGCGACCATTGCTGCATCGCTGGTGGAAATGCGAACTGGCGTGCCGATCGGGAACACAGTTGCATCGGCATCGGCCGAAGTTTCGATCAGTAGAGCCTTGGAAAAGTCGGCCCCAAGAACCGGTACCGGCTCATCGTCCGGCCGTGAGAAAGTCATGCCGAAAACCGGTGCGGTCATCGGGGTCTCCTTTGGTTTGAGAAAAGGCAACAAAAAGCCCGGCACGAGCACCGGGCGGTTCACCGCTTATGGAGGCGGTGTGGTTTTCTGGTAGTTTGCCGAAATGGTCGAACTCGGCTAAGCGGCAGCCATGGCAATTACCTACCGCGTGATCGACGTTCGCGAGACCCTGATAGACCCGCTAGACATCCTCATAGAAGGTGTGCGCTCACCGGAAGAGGCGGCACGGCAAGCGCTTGGCATCGATGTGGTGCGAAGCGGCGCAAAGCAAAACCTAGTTGCCCGCGTCTATTGGCAGAGTGTCGGCCAGCCAGTGAACATGGTCAGGCTGTACAAAAAACCTGAGGCTCAGTTCTGACCTGCGCCTTCCTTCTTGCGCTTCCGTCCCACCAAGAACAGACCCAGCGCCACGGGTGATAAAACGCCGATCAGCATAAGCAGGGCGATTGCTTCGTTGATGGGGCGAACGCACCGATAAAGCGCAACACCGGCATTCCAGAATTCAACTATGTCGCGGCTAGTGGCAAACGCCTCATCGTGCGCAGCGCAGCAGGCGTTAAGGCTTTGGCCTGCCCACTGGTCTGGGAATAGGGTGCATCCGTCGTCTTCGAACACGCTGCACCCTTCAGGCACGAAAAAGCCCGATGCGAACACCGGGCTTCTCTAGATTTCAGTGTTAGCGTCGGTGCTAGCCGAAGTCTTGCACGTCGAAAACCACACTCGTTGAGCCGACTATTTCGACGCCACCCTTTTCATAAACAGCCAGGGTCACTTCATAGTCGCCGGCAGGCACGGTCGATGAACCATACGCAAACAACGTTTCACCCTCTCCATTGGCCGCCGTCGGCAAGAGCCAAGATAGCGCCTGGATATTCTGGGAGACAGATCCGTTGCCCGCATCATCCTCGATAAGGCGGGTTACGTTGTTATCGATATATTCCCAGTCAAGCGTGTGGTCTGCGTCAAGTACCGCCGTAAAGGTTGTAACTTCTCCGCCTGGCGTCCCGTCAGTAGCAACAAGAAGCTTGATGTCATAGTCGGCCAGAATATCTTCGAGCGTCTTGCCGTCCGAGGTTTCGACCGACCACTTGAGGGCTGGCTTAAGTGCAGAATCGACGGTCATAACGCCATTTGCATCGGGCTCAAAAATCTCTGGACCGCCCTGCTGCTGACCGCCAAGGCCGATAGTGATGTCAGCCTCACCTTTCTGATCAACATCAATGGTAACAAGCGAGAAGTCGGTTGCAGGGCTCCCTGTGCCGGCGAACATGTTGCCACTCACGCCTGCGACGTTACCGACATACTGATCGCTAACAGTGAACTGAGCAACGTCCAGAACGATCGTCTCGGTCGCTACAGGAACGCCCCCTTTGCGCAGTTCAAGCGAGACTGAATATTCGCCCGCCTGAACAACGCCGCCACCCTGATCGGTAGCGCCGTACCAGATTGGTGTCTGGATGTTCTGCGTAACGGAGGCATTACCTTCGTCATCAATGATTGGACCGCCATTCGTCCGAACCCAGTCGTAGCCGGAATCTTGGACCTTGGTCGAGGTTCCGCTGACCTGCTTCAGTTCCAGATCGACAGCAGCGCCAAATCCAACGCCGCCATCGGTATCGATCTTCAGATGAACTGAGTAGCCGTCTTCCATCAGCTCAGCCAGGGTGCGCCCGCCCAAGGAAGCGACAGAGTAGACAAACCCAGCGCGGTCAGTCGCGTCGAAACTGTAGACATCACCGTTGTTTTCGACATCACCGACATCGCGGTGATAGCCCTTGAGGCCAAGCTCTACTTGCGAAAGCGACGTCGTGGTGACGTTGAAGTTGCCATTGAGGTTTCCGTCGCCAGCAAAGAGGCGATCGGTCCCATCCAAGCCCGTGGATGCGATAGCGGCATCTGTGTTTGAAGTCGGCGTGTCAACTGGCTCTTCTGGATCAACCGGATCAACCGGTTCTTCTGGATCGACCGGTTCCTCGGGCTCGGCTGGCTCTTCAAAGGCCGGTGGCAGGTCTTCAGGTGCGTTCACGCCATCTGGCACAACCAGCTGTTGACCCTGGACCGGCACAAAGTCGGTGGGGATCGGCTGATTGGCAGGAATAGTGAAGCCGGCAGGCGGTTCATACGTCGGAAGGAATGGCGCGACTTCTGCGACGCGATCCATCAAAGCCTCAACATCGCCGCTGGCAATAGCGGCCTGCGCCTCTGGATCGTTGGCGAACTGAGAAAGGTCGATACCATTGCCCAGGTTTCGGCCTTCTTGGAAGCCGTGGTTCAGGAAATGGTCAAAGGCCGAGATTTCCCCCGCCCGAACTGCTGCGGCCACATCGGGATTAGCATCCAGATAGCCTTTAAGATCGAAAAACTGCGAGGTGTTGCGGACCTCGTTCTGACCATACTGTACGAAATGGTCATAGGCGGAGGCAATCTGGCCCGAGGCGATCGCAGCGGCGACATCGGGGTTGGCTTCCAGGTAGACCTGAGGGTCGAAGAACAGCGACGCGTCACGGCCTTCCTCAGCGCCAAACTGCTCAAAATGCTCGAAAGCAGAGAACAGTCCAGCGCGCACGGCTGCCGCTACGTCAGGATTGGCTGCCAGATAGAGCTCTGGGTCGAAGACAGGCGAGGGTGAGCGGTTCTCATACTTGCCGTAGAGCTCAAAATGAGCCTGCGCGGTGATCTCACCGCGCTCGACAGCCGCAGCCACATCAGGGTTATTGGCGAGATACCACACTTCATTAAGAATGTTCACGTTGCCCTCCTTAATATTTCGTTAAGGCGAATTGTTATTGGTGAACTCTCAAATAGACAAGGAAAATTATTCGTCCATCGATCATTAGATTAACTCAGCACCCTGCATATCGTACTAGGCTCGCCATCCACTAGACCTTCGTTTTCGAACACTAGAGCCCGTTGTCCTCGCGGAACGCCTCGCCTTCGGCAATGCCTGCAACAAGCGCAGCATCAACACCGGCTAAGTCTGTTGCGCCCAGAATATTGGCCTGGGTTCGAGCCCGCAGCCCATTCACATAGGCCGCCATAGCGCCCCATGTGTCGGCCCGGCAGGTCTACCCAATGATCCAGTCGGAAAAAGCGTCCCGCCCTTCATATATGCCGAAGCCGAGGTAATGATCTAGCGGGTTCAACCCCGCAGCTGCCACGTCCCCGTAGGCCGACAAATAGGCGTCGGTATCAAAAGCTCCCGAAGGATCTCGCCCCTCTAGCCATCCATAGTTGTCGTAATGCTCAAGAGGGTTCATTCCAGCGGCGGCAACATCGCGGTATGTATTCAGGTAGTCTGAAGTGTCGAATAGCTCGTTCGGATCTCGCCCTTCCCTCCAGCCATACGAAGCGAAGTGCGCCTCGCTTTCCATCCCCGAATCTAGGACGTCGCGGTTACGGGTAAGGTAAAACAGATCGTCAACCATCACCTCGCCATCGGCCAAGATTACTGCCTTGTCAGTAAATGCGAACCGCTCGATCGAGGAGGTTCTGTCGGATTGGGTGGCAGAGCTCACCGCGAGATAGGAGTCCACAAGGGTTGTTGAGGCCGATCTGATGCTAAAGTCGAAAATGGCGGTGTCGAACCCACTGCCTCCAAGCAGCGTATCCGAGTTACCGTAACCTGTGAGGCGGTCGTTCCCCGCGCCACCAACCAGCCAATTTTGCGCTTGATTACCTGCAAGGCTGTCACTCCCGCTTCCGCCCACGACGTTCTCGATCAAAGAGCGTATGTCACCGTTGTACAGCAATGGATTTGCTATGTTGCCTGGTGCCGCTTGAGATCCGTTGTAGTGAAGCTTGGCCAGCTGAACATCGGAGACTGTCGACCAGTGCCCGGGTCGAAGGTCCACGTTCAGTGCACTTGTGTAATTGGAGAAGTCGAAGGTGTCTGTCCCGCCGCCGTCCCAGACCGTCTGGAATATTCTGTTGCCTCCGGGCACCCCTTGAGCTGTGCCATTGATATACATCTGTCCGTTGGCTGTACCCCAAGAGTAAGTGGTGCTGCCCGCCTCATGAGCGAAATTGGCGCCATAAAGCTGTTGCACGGCAGCGATGTCGTAGGTCATCAGCGACTGTGCATATCCCCACCTCTCGTTAACGTAGCCGAGCCCACTATCTGCATATGATCGATAGCTCATGACGGTATTTTGCATAGCGTCGGACGCCGCCGGCATGCCGTTTTCGTGTGGATGCTCTAAGCCCAGGGCATGACCAATCTCATGCAAGAACGTGAGGTAAGCGTAATTGCCTTTCAGCGGTGCTGCATAAATTCCGCTGGAGCCATTTAGCCAAATATCACCGCCTTCGGCAGCAGAATGCGGCAGGTAGCCCCACGCTGTGGCGGGGACGTCACTCTGAGCAATCCGGATGGTGGCCGATGTGGCCGCCTCCGCGGAGAAGGTCAACAAAGAGATCGCGGAAAACTGCGCAAACGCTGCTTTTGCAGCCTGTTGCTGGGCGGCGTTTAGAGGCGCGAAGTTGGAGGACGGCTCATTGCTGCCGTATGGCGATGCATAGGCGCTTGCTGAGGAGGGAAAGCTGTACGTTAATGCCGGTGAAGCCCATTGGCTATCTCCGATCAGTGGCGCAATAAGCGGATCGCTATTCGTTCGCGTAGGGTTCACTGCAGCCATGATCAGGTTCTCAGTCCAATGCAAAGAAAAGTACGTACATTCAGTCATTGCGCGCGCGCATGATCAGAGCAATACAAACCTTCCTGAGTTCTTTCCGCAAAAACTGGAAGTAAAGGCTTCGGCAACCCCCGCTTCAAAGATCCGGCATCAGCGGTACCAAGTGGGTAATCCGCACCCCGCCGGTGAAGGCGCTCATAGCTCCTGTTGCGCCCGGAACGCCTCACCTTCGGAGACGCCTGCCGCCAACGCCGCGTCTATGCCGGCAATGTCTCCGGCACCAAGAATGGCCAGCTGTGTCCGCGCCCGAAGTCCATTCACATAAGCAGCCATTGCGCCCCATGCATCAGCATTGGCTTTGACCGCCTGCGCCTTCTCGACCAGTTGGGCGAGCCGCGTGGCATCATCAGCGGGACCAAACTGCGCCTCGCAGACGCCCACTAGGAACGGCGCCATAGCCAGCGTCGGCGGATCAGCGGCGAGCACCGCCTCGGCCTCGGCCTTCTGGATCGACCAGCTTTCCACCTCCGCCCTGGGATAGGCTGTCAAAGCGCTTTCGGTGATGACGTCAATGTGCCGGACGATTTCCGCCATGGCGGATGCGCGCCGGGTTCCCAGCGCTGCCACAACCTCATCAGCCGTCAGCGCCACAACTTCATAGGTGGGGCCGACATCGGTTTCGTTCACCACCCACTCATCCATAGGGATTGGTACGAGCTTGTGGGTGGTGTGGTCGCAGTCTGGAGCAGGCTGGATTGGAAACCAGCCATGCTCCAAAAACTCTTCTTGGGTGAGTTGTCGCGCTGTTTCCGGGGTGTCACCAACCCGCCAGTTAGGCAGGCTAACCCTAGTTTCAGCTACAACGCCTTCGGGTGCATAAGCGTAGAGCATCTAGACGTCTCCAGTGTTTGTTGAGGGATAGGCGCGACCCTCACCCCAGATGATACGAACGGCACCCTGCCCACCGTGGCGGATAGCGGAGGTTTGGTTGTGGGAACCTGCCCCACCACCAAAAGGTCCACCGGAGGCTGCATAATTTGGGTTCCAGGAACTTCCCGCGGTTCCGCCGCTACCGCCAGTGCCGCTTGTTTGGAGAGCCCCACCAGTGCCTGACGCGCCCTCCCCGGAAACACCAGTGCCACCGCCGCCGCCGCCAGAGCCGCCGCCACCTCCGCCGCCGCCAGTGCCGTTATAACCAGCGTTGCCGCCGGTGCTGGCGGTACTTGCGCCGTTACCACCATTCCCGGTGTAGCCGCCAGCACCCCCGCCGCCGCCAGACTCGCCGCTGTCGCCGCCGCCAGTCCCGCCTTTGCCCACCGTCAAGTTGTCACCAACGAGCGGTTTGCCATATAAGCTACTGTTGGCGGTATCGGCCGACCGGCCACCTTGTCCGCCTGCTGCATGACAGAGCATTGTCGAGGCACGAGAGACATAGCTGTCCCCACCGTTGCCACCAAAAGCATTTACTTTGGATTGCCCCCCATCACCAACTTCGATGGTTAGCGTCTCGCCGGGTGTGACGGGGATGTCGTTCTTGTAAGCAAGCCCCCCTCCCTGACCGCCACCGCGAGTGGTCCCATTTCGAGCACCCCCTCCACCACCAATGGTGACAGCGCAGATGCTCGTCACCCCGTCGGGAACTACCCACGTCTGGGACCCAGCACTGGTAAAAGAAAGCTGCCCAGAGCCCGTGTAGACAGACTTCCACACGCTGCCGTCCTTAGCGAAGTAGGATTTAACTTGCTTCCATACGCCAGAAGCGCGAGCCCACGGACGAAACGGTTTCCAAAGCGTGGAATGACGCGTGAACAGGCCCATCGGCTAAACCTGCACCCAGACATCGCCGTCTACACCGCCCGAAGGTGCGGCAGTGGAGATAGTGACGTTGCGATAGGCCATTGTACCGGTGCCAGCTTTGTTGCGCACGGTAGTTTGTGTGACGTTGGAGAGGTCATACGCAGCCTTAAGAAGAAGTGCGGTGTTTACAGTAGAGGTGTCCGCCTTGGCGCCCAGCGCGTTGCTGGTGGCAGTTGCGTCCGCTTTGGTACCTAGGGCCAGATCGACTTGAGTCCTCGTGTATGTGTTCGAAGCGTCGGCCTTCTGCGCGATCTGCCCCACGAGCACGGCAACAGCATCATCATTGTCGGAGAGCTTCGAAGCGATCTCTACAAGGGTATCGAAGGCTTCCGGCGCATCACCCTTCAGCGCATCGACGGCCGCCGTGATGAGATCAGCCACTTGAGCTTCGGTGAGACTGCCGGCTTGAGCCGCCTGCAGCCCCGCGATGAAGCCGTCGGCCATGGTGAGTGCCGCACGAATGCGCGGCACGTCAGTGTTACGGGGATCATTGTCCGGATGCGGCAGAGGCAAGCCAAGCGGGGTGTCGTCGAGAACTGCCATTTCCTTACACCTCCGTTGCACGAACCCGTAGATTGCGGACCAGCGGCCGATCCTTCGGCGTGCCGGTGAGCACGATCCGCTGACGGGTTTCCTGCGTTGCCACTGGCGACGTCAGGTATTCCCGTTCAACCCAGCCATCGCCCAGCGCCGTCGCCAGCGGCGACCCCTGCGCTGTCCAGGCACCATCATTGCCAATCGACATTGTCACCGACGAGGTGCCGGGCGTTGCAACCTCAACTACCGAACGCACTTTGAGCGCTCCGTTGGTCTGATCCAGAGCAACCGCTTGCGACACATAGGCCGCGGTCGACTTGATGCGGCCCCACAGGATTTGGCACTCAGGCATGACGATCGGCGACAGGGTGGCCGTGCCGGTCAGCACCATGCGGATTGTCACCTGTTCGGTCAGATACTCATCGAGCTCCAGCCGAACGTTCGGATCAAAAGCAATGACGCTGCCATTCTCGCGCACCATCTCCAGGCGAACTCGCGTGGCGACACTGGGCTCCTCGATGATGAGCAAGACCAGGACGTCAGAGATCCCGCCAGCATTGATGGTTTCGAGATCGAACGTCCCGATGACCACCGTGTGGGTGAACGAGGTGTAGCGCGCCGCCAGGATCTCGTGCGTGAGGTCTGTGTCGGGCGCGACCAGCCAACTCCGGCCGTTGGAGCCGTCGAAGAAGTCGCCAAGCGCGGGGTTGGAGCGTATCCATTCCTGCCGGCGAACATCATAGCCGCGCGGCGAGTTCGGGTTGCTCTGGTCGCCCAGCTGCGCCACGGCAACGCCATGGACAGCATCGTCGCTTAGCAGCGCAATGGCATGCCATTCGTTCTCCCGGACCGTGGTCAGGAAGCGGAAGCCTATCCGCGTCCAGTTCTCCGGCTTGACCACATTGGGATCGCCCAGGCTGAAGTTGCCGGGGAGAATACCCTCGGCGACGGTCTCAGCACCCGGGAAGCCCTCGATCAGCGTGCGCATTTCCAGAACCACTGGTTTGTTGACGTCACCGCGGGCAGTGAACTCAACTTTCACACCAGTGATCTGGCGAGGCTCGGAAAGGACGAAGCTCTGCGCCACCGGATCGATGACGAATTCCACCGTATGGGTGTGTGTCGTCTCGACGTAGGTCCGCCGTGTCATCGTGCCCTGGCCGGTAAACGAGGTCACACCCCGGCTTCCGCCCTTGCCGATAATTTCAACACGCTTGGTACCGGCACGAACATTGGCCGGGATGTTGAACGAACCGGTCATGACGCCTTCGCCATTCGCGGTCAGCGCATCCTCGCCCAGCACTTCGATACCGTCGAAGGTGAGGCTTTGCAGCTTCTCTCCGGGGCCGAATCGTTTGGCCGTGAAGTTGACAGCGATCTGCCGCAGGAACGGCAAGGCGGTCGAGGTCGATGACGATAGGCGTCGGGTGACAGTCGACGTGCTTTGACGGCTGTCGACGGTCCCGTACCGGTCGGTCCCAAGCAGGTCAGGACGATAGACCCCGACCTGGGCGATCGAACTGGTTTCTTTCGACCGCGTCGAGGAGGACGTGACATTCCACCGATCAATCGCGGGATTGATCGAGAACTCGGAAGGGATCGGCTCGAATGCCAGGTACTTGTTAATCGGGCGCCCGAGCGTACGGAAGGGCTGGCTCAACACCGCCTCTTCTACGAAGGGCAGCGTGATCGGCACTTCTCCGATATCGACATACTGCGGTGTAACGTCGATCGGCAGCTGCACGAAGCCATCGAAGACAGCAGCTTCCTGGCTGATGCCCAGGTCGCGCTGCATATCGTCGGAGAAGGGATCGACGAACGAGCCCCTGCGGCTTGCAGGGTCGCGCTCCTGAATGTCCTTCTCCAGCGAGAGCAGAGACACAAGATCGCCGAAGTCGAGCAGCGTCCGCAACATGGCGCGAACCTCCGCCTCCGTCAGACGGCGCTGATCCACATCGGTCAGGACGGGCGGCAGCCCCCACTGGTTCTCGACGCGGCAAAGCGGCGTAAGGTTGAAGGGAACCGTCGGCGGGACCGGATTGTAGCGGGTGGAAAGCCCCTTGAGATAGACGATGTTGCCGTCCAGATCGACAGCAAGGACGTCCGTTCGTCTCAACTTCCAGCGGTAGTGAACCGTGACGGGCTGACCAGTGACGGCAGTTTCCAGCTTGATCGACTGGCGGTTGATCTCTTGAGGCGAGACCGTGGCGATATAGCGGTAAGTGACCGAAACAGTGGTGCCGGGCGACGGCTCGGCGCCAGCCGGCGACCAGTCGAGCCCGTCACCGGTTTTGATCCAGCTGGTGGTCTGGGCGTAGTTGGTGCCCCCGGCCGAGACTGACAGGATCTCATAGACGGGAGTGTCGGGAAGCGGATCGATGCCACCCGAAATCTGGTGGGTCACGTTTTTGGTGACAACCTTGATGACGGTAACCGTTTGCACGTCCGCAATCGGGCCGTTGTTGAGCGTCACGATGCCGTCAGCAGGATAAAGATGGGTCTCCCCATTCACCTGCACCAGCTCAGGATCTTCGACCCGGCGAAACCGCTGGTCGGCCGTGCGTCGAACACGACGACCTTTTGCACGCAGGGTACCCGCCGCAATGATGAACGTCTGCTCGCTGCTGTCATCATCGAAGCCGCCGGCGGAGACCGTGAAGCCGTCGACGATGTGAGAGCCATGCGTTTCCTCGATATGACGCTCGACTGCGCCTTCAGCCGCGTTGTCCTGAGGCGTAACCACCTCATTCGGCAATTGGCCATCAATCAGGGTGTAGACCGGATAGAAGGTCTCCCCTTCCGTTGCCCAGGTCGCATCGTAGCGCAGACGAGCCGCAAGAGGCTCACCCTGGCTGGCGGTGTTTGGAACGATACCCTTGAGGTCCACGTCCTCGACGTCGGTCACTACGGTTTCTGCGACGGCAACACCGATGACGACCGTCCCGACCATGGGCACGCCAAGCAGCTCCGCGTCGGGAACATTGTGCATGTAACCGCCTGCCCAGATGCGGGAAGCGGCCAGGCGAACAGAACCGGCTGCCTGGTCGATGACAATGGTGCCGCCGTCGCGGATGGACACCGCACCGAAGGCCCCGTCGCCGATCTCGCGCAGGCGCTCATAGGTGATGCCCTGCGACTCGTTGAGCTCCGCCGACTCGACGAACTGCTTGCCGCGATGAAGGAGTTCGGCGTACCGGCGGCCGATGAAATTGGCTACCGCGCGACGATTAAAGTAGTTTGCGAGCGAAACCATCTCAGACTTTCAGGATGAAATTGCGGGAATAGGCCGTACCGGCATTGAGGAACTGCGGCGGCGACCAGAGGATGTGCATCAAGTCCCCGGGCGCAACGACATCGCCAGGCTCAAGAACGGTCTTTCCGGCGGGCAGACCGTCAGAGAATTCCGGATTTGTGAAGATGCCGATCTCACGGACATAGACGTCCGGGAAGGCACCGGCAGGCACCGAAACGCGGATGCGCAGATAGCGAGTGCGACCAGTAGCGATCGCGTATGCCCCGCCCTCCTCCGTAACGATGGCGCCCTCCGGGTCCGGCTCGACGAAATCCACGATGGTAGGCCGCACATACCCGATCAGGCTGAGCACGCCCGTGGCACCCAGGTCGGGCGCCGGAGGATTGGTCTCGCTCCATTGGACGTCCCAGGCACTGTCCCCTGCGGAGAGGGCAGCGACAAAGGGAAGCGCGCTGAGAACTTCCGCCATGACTTCACGGCCGCGCGTTGTAAGCACCTTGTTGCTCATGTCGTCTCCCAGGAGGATGCTTCAGTGTGAGGCTGAGCCGCAGCGGCCCAGCTTTCTGGCCAAACATTGGGCCAGACGTCCCTGGCGAAGAGGTCAGTCTCCGCCGTGTGCTCGAGTTCAAGGTCGGTTTCGATGATGGATGGAGGAGCCGACCCAAGTCGATCGACGTCCAGGCGCAGCGTTTCCAGCCACCACGTCTCGCCCGAGACCGTTACCTGTGCGCCTGCCTGCAATTCGTTGTCGAAGGCTGTCTCTTCCGATCCGGCCCAGCCGAACGAAACGATGGGGCCATTTTCCCAAAGCGGAATACCGGAATAGGCATCCATCAGCCCTTCATCGAACCGGTGCAGGTCCATCCGCGCCGGGCGGAAGTCATGGCCAGGCGAGAACATGCGGAAGAGTTCGTCTTCCGAAGCTTTCGACAGGCGAATAATGCCGTCCAGCTGGCTGATCTGATCGATGTCGGAAGCAGGCGCATCGAACGCGACCTGAAACTCCCACCAGTTATGGCGCTGATCGGACGCAGCGACGACGCCAGCACTGCCAACCCAGCCAATCCCGATGGATATGCCGGCCGGTGTGCCTCTAGTCCGCTGCCAGGCCGGGCCTTCCGTCAAAACCTTGAGATAGTCCCGGACGTAAGGGACCACATCTTCCAGACCGTAGTCCCAGATGAACCACGGCACCCAATCGTCGGGGGTGACGTAGATGCCGTAATTCTTGATCGTGCCGATCAGCGGGCCATAAAGGCTCCAGCTGTCCCACATATCGGCATAGCCAACGGTAGCGGGCCCAGAGTCCGGCGGCAGAAGCGCCGAGCTCACGAGGTCACCCTGAACACGGTCAGGTTGATGTCACCGAGCCGGATCGCCTCGTTGAACTCGGCGTAGGCATTTTGCCAGCCCTGGAGCTCGACACGCTGGACGCCTGGGCGATGCAGATGTTTTTCGACATAGGATCGAGTCAGGTCGAAACCGAGACGCTGATCAACGGCCATGGCATCGATCAACGCCTGCTTCGCCTGATCAACGACCGTGGCGGGCGTTTCGGGGTACAGGTAGATATGTGCCGACACGTTCCTGGTGCTGATGACTGCCGGCACGACCTCTACGGTGACATTGCGCGAGCGAAATGCCGGGTCGTTCAAGGCAACGGTCAATCCGTCTCGCAGCTCGTCCGAGAGCGCACCACCATTTTCAGTGGTCAGCACTGACATGATCAGCACCCGATCAGAAAAGTCGCGGGTCTCGGCCGCGATCGCGACATCCTTCACCAGTGGCGAGAAGTTGCGAGCGGCGCTCTTGTAGTAGTCATCAGGACCGGCAGCGCTCTTGCCTTTCCAGGCGAGGCGGATGCGTTCGCGTAGCGCCTCGTCACTTTCACCATCGAGGCGCGGATCATCCCCCAGCCCAGCACGAATGGCCTGAAGATCGAGATCGGTGCCCTCGGCAAAGGACGGCAACAGAACAACGCGCGCAGCGTCATTCAGAGCCGCTGCGAAGTAGGTATCACCATACCCCGCCGCTTGAGCCGCGATGACGGCCGGATCGGTTTCCAGGTTCCCGACGTCATAGTCGCTGCCGGCGGCACTCATGCCGTCGACGAACTCATCCAGCCGGCGCCGGAATGCCTGTTCGAAATTGACGGGCTGCACGAGAACTGGCCGTGGCAGGCCGTCCGTTGAGAAACGGGTCATCGGCTACTCTCAATTTACGAATGATCAGGCTGAGGCGACGGAAATGCCCACGCGCCCGAAGCTGATGTTGAAACGGACAACCCGCTCTACGGTGAAGTCGCCAAGGTGGGCGCTCGGCCGGAAGTCAGCTTCAATCACCAGACCCGCCTGCCCCAACCGCAGCTGCTCCGCGGAGCCGGTAGGGGTCACGCGGCGAGTAGCGAAACGCGGCTCCCACAGGTCAATGGCCGTGGCGATCAACAACTGCCACGCGGAAAACAGGCGCGGCACCATCGAGCGGCCAAGAAGCTCCACAACGCCCCCGCCAAACTGCCGGCGCATGACGCGACTCGAGAGGCGAGTGGTCAAGGTGACCTCTACCCCCTGGTAAGCGGAAGTTAGATTGTCGATGACCTTGCCAGTTCGCCGATCAATCCCCGCCATTGGCCTTCTCAACCCGCTTTGACCACTCGACCGGTTCCGGCTTGTCAGCGGGCGCAATATGACCGTTCCCCAACGCGTAGGCAGCCTCAGCGCCTGACAGGAAGATTGTCTTTTCACTACCCACGCGTTTGCCATTCACCCACTCGACACCCGGCTTGATCCGGTATTCCGTCTGGGCACTCGGCAGTGTGTTCTTCGCCATGTTCGTACTCCTGTTCAGTCGACGGCCGAAACGACCGACGATCCTTCCACGATTGGCCACATGCCAGCGGATGAGCCGCTGTCTACACGGACCATGTCGCCCACCCGGGCAACCGGCTTGCCGCCCTCCCCGCCAAGCGATACCAGCGGGGCGTTGACGACCACATGGCCGTTGGCGCTGACATGCAGCACCCCATCCTTGATGTGCAGCATCACGCCGGCATCATCGAAGACGTTGGCCTCCATGTCCTGATTCGGTGACGGGTTCGCGTCGGAATAACCCGCACGAAACACCAAGCCCTGTCGGGGATCACCCGAGGGGTTCATCACCCCAACAATCTGCCCTTTCTTGAGCGGCACGCTGGTCTTGCCGGTCTCCGGATGCGGATAGAAGGGCGAGAGGAAGGGCGCTTCGTCCGTGCCACCAAGCCGAAGCCGATAGCCCTTCTCTGCATCGATCACTTCGACGGGCCCAATGCGGAGCGAGTTGCCGAAGGCCGTCTTGAGCATCTCAAGATCAGCCTTCATGCCGACCAGTTCAGCGATCATGAGCCAGTTTCCGTTACGGTTGGTCCGCCGTTCCACTCAGCCGTACCAGCGGACATGGGCGGCGTGGCGCGCTCTTTGTCATTGGCGAGCGGGCCGCGCCCAAGCGCCAACAATTCGGATGCTGTCATGCCATTCCGCCGCTGCAGCGATTGCCAAGGCTCGTCAGTGCCAGTCAGCAGCGAGCGGATCGTTGCTGCTTGGGTGAGATAGGTGCTATCTGACGTCGCCTCCAAGGCAGCGAGGAACTGGGCGAAGGCAGCTTGGGGGTCCAGTTCCTCTCCCATCACGGGATCATCAGCCAAATCGACCGTGATCCGCAGCTGATGGCCGGCGAGCCGCTGACCGTCATCGGCATTCCGGGCGCCGACAAACTCCGTCTTGCGAACCCGATAGTGAAGCCCGCGATAGATCTCGCCCCAGGCATTTTCCGGATCGTTCAGTGCATCGGCAAGCTGCCGCTGCACGACGTCTAAATAGAATTCCTTGGTGCTGTCGCTGGCCGGAACCTCAATCCCGATCAGCGTAGTGGCACCAGTGCTCTTGTCGAGCTCGGTCATCGCGGCCGAAATGCCCATTTCAAAGACGATATCGCACACGCCATTCTCAATGAGCGTTCGACCAGTGAGCCCTTCAGCCTTGCCTTGGTCGGTATAGACCGCGATGAATGGCCGCTCTTCTTCCGTTCTGAGGCTACCATCTGCCTGAACATCCATGGCGCCGTTTGGGCTGTCGAGAACATGGTCGCCGACGAGGGTGCGCCCTTTGAGCGCCTCAACGGCGGCAATGCGAAGGGCGATGCGGCAAAGGCTCATAGCTCACTTAGCTCCAGCACGAGGCGGTTCTCGCCACGATCGTCGACCCGCTCGACCTTGAACCAGGGCTCGCCAGGCCGAGAGATCGCCTGGACGCGGTCACCAACCTTGATGACGAGCCCAAGGTTTCGCGCGGCGTTGATGTGCAATTCGGCCTTGCCGGCGGCAAGCTGCGTGCGCCACGTCTGCGCATATCCGCCAGCAAGATTGGTTTCGTCACCGCCGCCAACGCGGAGCACTGCCTCGATGTCGACCGGTTGTTTCAACGGGTCCGGCAGATCCTTCTTGAAGAAGGACAAGCGGACCGGTTCGGCGAAGGCCTTATCGACAGCCGCGAGCACTCGGTCGCGGCTGTCGTGGTACCTGGCCGCGATCGGCATCAGCTCGCCGGCTGTTCAGCCGCCTCCAGCGCAGCAAGGATGTCGGCCTTGTTGTCGGAAGTCTTGATCTCGACGTTGCGCTTGGCCGCCTCAGCGATCAGTTCGTCCTTGGTCATCTCGTCGATGGTCTTGGGCGAGCTCGCCGGCTGTTCAGCCGCCTTCTTGACCTTGTCGATGAGGGTGGCACCGGCGGCATCTGCATCGGCGGCAATCTGGTCTGGCAGTTCACCGGCCCAGTTGCGAGGAATGGTCACCTTCTGACCGGCTTCGTTCTTAAAGCTAAAGCTCTTCTTGAAACGACGAAACATATCGACCTCCCTTTAAGCGCCCACGGTGAGCTTGATCATCACGCCGGGCTTGGTGCAGATCGGCAGCACATTCGACTCGGTGTGGATTTCCTGACCCTTGCCGTGCGGCAGATCGTCGGTTGAGACGAAGATCTTGTCGGCGGGGTTTGGCGCCTGGTTGGCGTTGGCGATGGTGTCAGGCGGAGCGCTGTACCGCTTGAAGTACGGCGTCCCCAGCGGCACAAGGATTGCCTCGTCGTCGGCCACTGCCTCGCGGGTGAGGAACGTGCCGTCCGGCTGCCGATACTGGAACTCTTCGTCGATGCGTTCGAGGCGCATGCCGGCGAAGGTGAAGGCATCCTCGACCTCTTCACGGCCCGGATTGGTACCGGCGTCGCGATAGGCCTTAAGGTTGTCCAGCACGTTCTGGTGGCCGACATACTTGTCGAAGAACTCAGGACCGGCCAGGGCGACAGCGCCGCGCGTCGGAGCGCCGCGAAGCTCTTTGCGCAGCAACGCCTTGGCTTCGCGGTTCTTGGCCGCAATGCCGGTCGTTGTCGTGTCCAGCGCGAAGTTGACCGTGTGCTGGGTCAGGTCGAATTCGTCGTAGAGGTCGAGCAGGAGCTTGCCCTCGGCGTCGATGATCAGGCCGTTGAGTGCACCCCAGTCGAGGTGGTTCCAGGTCGCATCATGCTTGGAGCGCACATTGGCGAGCTTCTCGTTGTAAACGCCCGCCAGCGTCTGGAACACGTAGTCCTCGCCCCAGACCAGAATGTTCTGCAGATCGGATGGTGTGATCGCATCATCCAGAGGGAAGTGGGGGATCGAGATCATGAGCCCCTGACGGTCACCACGCATGTTGAGATTGTTCTCACCGCCACGCTCGCGCGCGGGGATGATCGTGATCTCGTCATTGGTGAAGCCGAGGCGCACATAAGTGGTCGCGATCGGAGTGTCGGCAAAGAGCCCCAGCTGAGCGGGACGCCCGGTTTCATAGGGCGGGATGTTGATGCTTTCCGTCAGGCGGTTCGGAGCGAACTCGGGCGCCTGCAGGTAGTCGAGCGGAGTGGGCATTGCTGGTTAAACTCCAGTGCGGGCAACAATGCCGCGGGTTTCGAGGGCAGCCAAAGCTGCGGCTTTCTGGGTGGCATTGATGCCGACCGGCCAGACCAGGGCCTGCAGCACGACCTGTGCCCGACGCTTGAGGTTGACCACCGTCTGATCGGCGGATGTTGCATCGGCGGTTTCGAGGATGATGGCCGCAGCAGTCTGCGTGCCGTCTTCGGCGGCGGGCGCCAGCGGCTTGAACTTGCCGGAAGCGGTGACCATGCCGAGCACTGTGCCGCACTGGACTACGCCGGAGCCGGATGCCAGCGTGTCATCGTCACGCGAGAAGCGGTTCTTGCCTTCGTCCTTCACGACGTCCGAGTCGACCTTGTAGCTGTAGGTTTCCATGTGGCGGTTTCCTTACTTGATGCCGTGACGGCGCTTCATGTCCGCGGCGAGGTCGACGCGCATGGTTGATGTCTTGGCGGGCTTGCCGTTTAGGCCTTCGCCGTTCAGACGGCGGGCCTCAAGGGTGGCGGCGTCGTCATTGGCTGGGTCAGGCTGCAGCGAGGCAGCGACCGTCGGCTTTGGTGCTTTGGCCAGGATGGCGACAGCAGCTTCCGCCGTCATGTCGGTCTCGTAAGCCAAGTGTTCGGCTTGGTCTTCACGACCATTGGCTTCTGCCGAGGTCATGATCGCCTTGATGCGAGCCTTGGTATCGGCCGTTGCCTTGGCGAGATCGGCGGTGTTGTCCCCGCCGGTGTTGGTGTCCGTCATAGGTTTATCCTTGGTTGGTCGTGGGGCGGCGGGCGCCGCGGAACTGGTCGGGGGTGACCAGTTTTGCTTTTTGGCCAAGGCGGTGAGCCGCTTGGGCGCGTGTGCGAAAAGCCGGTAATCGAAGGCGGCGACAGGCTCGGCCTTGTCCTCAGTCGTGTCGTCGGCGAAGCCTGCTTCGACGGCCTGCTGAGGCGTGAACCACCGCTCTTCCTTCATGATCGTCCGGCATTCATCGGATGTCTTGCCCGACTTGTTCGCGTAGACGCGGGCATAAGCCGTCGCGAGCGCCTCAAGACCCTCGATGGTCTTGGTGTGATCTTCCGAAGTTCCCCAGGTCATGCCCGATGGATCATGGATCATCATCACGGCGCCGGCGGACATCGTCACCGTGTCGCCAGCCATCGCGATCAGCGAGGCTGCCGATGCGGCAATGCCCTCAACAACGATGTTCGTGGTGCCCCGCCGAGCAGACAGGAGCGCGTGGATTGCCGCGCCTTCAGATGCAATGCCGCCCGGCGAATTGATGTGGCAATCGAGATCTTCGGTGTCATCGATCTGGGCCAGCGCGAGAACGACATCACTCGAGGTGAAGCCATCGTCATAGTAATAGTCGCCGACATAGCCGGAGAGCCGAAGCTTCCCGTCCTCAATAGTCGCAGCCATGTTTTGAACCTCAGTAGGGTCGGGTCATCCGGCCACGCATGGCGTAGCGGGTTCGCCGCGGCTTCTCGCCCCGGCTGATTTGACAATTGCGCATTGCCTCGTTGAGCGCCTTGGTAACGTCAGCGAGCGAGGCGTTTGCAAACCGCGTCATGTCAGCACCGAAGCGGGCCTCGGTGACCATCTCGCCGGTGAGTAGCGCCTCCTCCACCTTGCGGAGGAGCACAGCGCGTGCGCACCAATCGATGGTGAGCGGATCGTTCCCTTCCTCGCTCATGCATCGTCCTTTGCTGGATCTCGGTTGCCGTCGGCAGCTGCACCGAGCGGCCCTGCCCCGCCGCCAGTCTTGCGACCGAACGGGTGAGGGATGCCTGCTTTCGTAAGCACGGCCATTTCGCGGCCTATCTGCGCTGCTGTTTCTTCCCAGTCGCGACCGAGCAGTGCGCTCTCATCGGCCAATGAAGCCGTGCCGAGTTCCAGCCGCTTTTCAGAAGCCATCGCGCTCTTGTAGTCGTCTGCGCTTGGCTGGGCAGGACCCTGCCATTCTGCCCAGACGATCCGCTGCTTGTTGGCCGTGAAAGCTGCCAGTCCGCCCCGGAATGGGATACGGCCCTCGGCTATCGCCTCCTCGAGCCACTTCTCGTAGATGGCTTGAGCAAACGGCGCAGCAATACGCTCCCGGCGGCGCGTAACGATCGGCCAGATGGACGCGATGCCCATCCGGACGGACGAATAGGTCGCCTTCGTGAAATCCATAGTGAAGGATTCGAACGTCAGCCCAAGCCGCCGCGCCATCTCGCGCTGCAAGTTCTGCGAAAACGGAATGTACTGGCTGCCCGGTGTCGACGCGGTATGCATCTCAAAGCTTTCACCCGGTCCCAGGTGATTGATGCGAGCGGGATCGGACATCGAGATGCCCTTTTCTTTCAGCGCGCCAATACGCATACCCCAGACGTCGATCAGATCTTGAGCGATGCCGCCGACATGCTCGGCCCACGGCATAGTTGCCTCATCCCATCCAGCCGGCGCTTCAGTGTCGGCCAGCGTCTGGATGGCCTGAAATGCCTCCTCGCTTGCTTCTGGGCTTTTAATCGTGGCCGCGAAAACGGTTTGCATCAGCGCTGTCGCCAGCGTCGCATCAGCAAGCTGATCTGATTGCGCGATGACCTTGAGGATCGGCGCCATCACAGAAATGCCGCGGGGGCTGCCAGGGTTATCCCCCCGATCCATGACATGGATCACGTCCTCGGCGCGGATCGGCGCGTCGATGTCGATGCCAGTCTCTCTGCGTTTGAACAGGTATTGGAGCGCCCTGCCCCGCGTGTCGTGGTAGATGCCCTGCTCCAGACCTTCGAACTCACGCGTTACGCGCGGAAGACGATGCGGCGCAACGAGCGACACCTTCGTCCCGGTTTCGAGCCCATATTGCCGACGCTGATTGCGCGGCAGGAAGTCAAGCACGCCTAGGCCTTCACCATACCCCAGGTAGTGGCGCATCACTGCGTCGAGCATCTCAGGGATTGTCATCTTCCCGGCGAGGTCGCATTCGTGCCGGTTCCATGACCAGCGCCGCCATTCCGTCTCAACCAGAGCGCACCAGTCGCTTCGTTGCTTCTCGGTGTATCCGAGGCCTCGGAAGTTTGGCCGGGCATTCAACTTCAGCTCGGTGCCGATGGTGTCGGCGATGACCTGGTCGGCGGCGCCCGCCAGCCAGCCAGAGTTGTGCATAAAGTCGATTGCCAGGGCAGACGCCCGTTCGGCCGCTTCATAAACATCGTGGCGAGCGTCGCGCGTCACGGCGCGACGCATGGACAGGATGCCGGAGCTATCCGGTCGCAGGTATCGAGCGACTGCTCGTTTGTTCGCGGGGACAAGCGCGCGCGGCGGAGCGGAGCCCGCCTTTACCCTGTAGCGCGGCTTGGTTTCGGACATAGAGCTGGAATCCTACCGATAGGCTCCCCATCGGGAGCGCTGACGAACGGGCCGCTTTGCTGGCGGCGCAACGGGTGACGGGGACGGCTCCGGAACGGCTGGCTCCAGTTCCTTGACTTCAGTCTTCGGTAGCCGCGACGGACGCGGCCTAGCCGGCGTCGGATCGAGCCTGTTTGGCAGGGACAGTCGGGCAGCCAACGAGAGCACCAGACAATCCCATGCTTCGTTGCGAGCGCCGATCGTTTTCGGAACCCACATTCGGCGTGGCCGGTTCTTCACGTAGCTGACCACCGCATGTTCTGAGGTCATCTGGTCGAAGTAGTCCGCGCTCAAGCCAACCATCGGAAAGTGGATGGCTCGGGCAGTCGGCGCGTTCATGTCCGGCACAATGGCAAGTCGGGACGAGATATCGTCCTTGGCCGTGTCGACGCCGACCGTATAAGGCTTGTCGCCGCTGTTCTTGGTCCGGCTTGGCGTCTTCGGCCAGATCATCCGCGGGTTCGCGGGATCACTGTTGCCGCGACCCACCGTTGGGTAGATGCGCCGACGCTTGCGATCTCGGCAGAATTTATAGACCATTTCGGATCTATGGCCGGCGGAATCGATGCAGCCGGCCTGAGCTACGAGAACCCTGCCCTCATCGGTGACACAGGGTTCGACAATCAGTTTATCGAACCTGTCCCAAACTTCGGGTTTGGATGTGTCGCCTCCGACAACTTCATGTCGCGCCACCCAGCTTTCGCCGTTGGCACCCCAAGCCACAAACGTGACCTCGATGCGATCGTCCTGCGTATCAGCACCAAACGTGAGCAGCTTGGCTTCGCTCGGCAACGTTTCGAAATTATACGGCTCGCACCGCTTGCGCAGCAAATCAGGGTCCGCAGCGTCGACGGCCTCCTGATGCGGTTGCCCCAGCACCAGATTGATGAACGTCTTTTTCTGGCTCGGGTCTTTGTACACCCTCAGCCATTCCTCAACGAGGAACTGCCAGGCCGCATTGGGGAACAGCGAGTACGCTGCCCAGATGTGAAACCCGGCATGACCAGCCGATGGCTTCTCGGCGATCCACTCGCCGCCATCGATCATCGCTGGCTTGTCATGTTCCTCGATCCTGCAGCCGTTGATCTCACACCGGAAGTGCGCAGTCTTCGGAAGATGTTCGCCATCTTCCGTCTTATCCCACTTCAGGTTCTCCCATTTGAGAACCTGGCGCCCACCGCAGTGCGGGCAGGAAACGTGGTACCGGCGTTGATCGCTTTCTTCCCACGCTTTCTCGATGCGACTGATGCCTTCAATGGTTGGCGTGGAGCCCAAGATGATTTTCCGGTTCCAGAACGATTCAGAGCGCTTCGTTCCTAGCGCGATCTGATCACCCTCATCACCGGCCCCCTGCGATGGATAGCCGTCGACCTCGTCGAACGCGACGATCCGCGCCGTGATACGACGAAAGCCGCCGGGACTGTTCGCCCCGACAAACGAGATCGAGGAGCCATTGCGAAACACCCGCTTGAGGATGCGCTGATTGCTGTCCTTGGCTTTCAGATCACCGGCGATCTCTGCCAGCACCGGAGTGTCGCGCAGCATCGGTGCCACTTCCGTTCGGCTATAATCTTCCGCATCTTCTACGCGAGGCTGAACTACCAGCACCGGTGCCGGGTCCTGGTGCACGAAATACCCGACGATATGGTCGAGAATCTTTGTGTAACCCACCCGGGCCGACTTCATCACCGTGATCTGGCGAACCGTGGGATCAGTTACCGCGTCCATAATGCCGTTCTGATAGGCAAACGCCTGAAACTTGCCGGCATCTGCGCTCGTCTCAGTGGAAAGGTATGCGTACCTGTCGGCCCACTGGCTCAGCGTCAGCGTCGGGGGTGGCTTGAATGCCTCGCCCCTTCCACACCGCAGCCGTTCAACCAGACTTTTCGAACCGCTGCTGTATCGACCGGCGCAGCTCGTCGGCGCTGCCGTGTCCATTTCCATCAAGTGACAATTCCTCGAGAGCCAGCGCGACCTCTTTATCGATCAGCGCCTTGATCTCGTCCGCCGATTTCAGGACCGCCACGCGCGGCGCAATGCGGGAGCCGATGTTCAGGAGCTTGTTGCGGACCAGCGCGTATTCGGTGACGACGGCCGTGACGACATCATTGATCTCCGCAACGGCACCGCTTTCGCGGTCGTATTCAAGCTGTCGTAATAGGGCGAGGTAGTTCTCTTTGACCCGCTCGGCCTCCGCCTTGCTGAAGAGCGCCCTGCCCTCCACGTTGACAATCCGGTCAGCAGCTTCCTCTGGCGTTTCCTCAGGAGCAGCCGACAGGTCGGGTTCGTTACCTTGGCGGGTAACACCGCCGCGCTTGTTACCATGGTTGAGTAACAACGTGTCGGTGGCGCCCACGTCGATGCGGCCATCGCCGCCAAGCACCAGCAAACCCTTTTGTTTCCAGACAGTGACAGTCTTTCTGCTGACCCCCTTCATGGCTGCATATTGGGCCTGGGAGACTAACTTCTCGGCCACCTGTTACCTACCTTTGTGGCACCGCACCTCGACAGAATCCGCGGCTGCGCGCCCGCAGGGGTCGTTCGGAGAGGGTACGGTCCCTGAATGGAGGGGGCGTTGCCCATCCGCCACACCTTTGATGAGGCCGCACTCGACCCTTCGACCGGCCTACGACACCGCGCCTTTCGTCATCTGCTTGATGACGCGCTCCACCTCGCGAGGCAGGAAGGCCGTGGCGACATTGTCGAACGCTGCCTTGGATTGATCCTTGACTAACTCTTTCGGCACGGCTGGGCCCCATAGGCTTTCGATGGGAAGCCGGGCGCCACTAGTTCGCTTGAACACCTGGCCGCCGAGCTTAGGCACGATGAAGGTTGATTTGAACAACCTGCGCTGACCCCATGGTGCAGCAGTGACACCGCGTCGAGTTGATCGAGTGCTGAAGTCTTTCAGCGGAATGTATCCGCCCTTACTTTCGATCCTCGTCTCAAGAGCGCCGCCTGAGGCAGGCACACGGCGCAGCTGGCCATACTTAACCACCCTCGCCTGACTTGCCCCCATTTGTCCGGCAACAGCCTTCTTGACTTGAGTGAACACGCGCTTTCCGGTTGCGTTCAGCGCCATCCGGTAAGCTCGGGTGGCTTTAGCTGAGCCCAATGCTTCCACTGCTTCCTCGAACTTGGGAAGGCCGGCGCCTTGAACGGTGATGGTGATTGCGGTCATCGTACCCTCTAGATGAACTTACTTGCTCAGCCTGGGCCTGAGGGTGGTAAGCTTGGGCATTATGGAGGCAAACCTTGGAAGATGTCTGGGACAAATCGAAAAGGTTCGGCTTGAACTCCTACCGCGATCTCCTGGCGAAACTCGATTGGGAGATCGAGGGCTTAGAGGACGTGGTCGAGAATTCCATTGAAGAACGCTATCGTTACTTCAACACCGCAGTGACGGCGTGGCACCTCACAGATTGGGTTTGGCAGGCGATGTCTGCTGAAGATCGGCGCATTATTGTCGACCAGCACCCTGCCTCTCGAGATACGGTCACAAGCTTCCAGAAACTTGTCAGGCTGACCTCCGAAGCGCTGCTGATCTGTGACCAGGTTGCGAATGGGTCAAAACACTTCGAACGGAGCCGACACGACAACCCTGATATTTTCACTGCCATGACAAACGCGATGAACATCTACCAGCACATCGAAACTGGAGAGCTTATGCAGAAGGAAACTGTTTCAACCTTCATCGTGTACGGAGACAGCTTCTACGCGCCGATTGCGTTGTTCCGCAAAGCGAGGTCAGACTGGGACCTAATACTCAACGGCTTCGGTCTGAGCTGAAGGGCATAAAACGAAAGAAACCCACCTCAGCTTTCGCTTAGCGGGTCACCTCAGACACTAGTCTGAAAATCGCATTAACTGCACTAGAGGGTGATTTGCATCGTTCGTCAAGCGGCCTTTGCATTTCCCACTGCGACGCGCTTCGGCCGGGGTATCATGCCCAGGAGATGGCCGATGGCATTGAGCGCCAGCCGTAGATCACCAACCATATGGGGGTGCTGCTCGTCACGGCTGACGAGATAGTCAAGTGCTGCCCACATGTTGCTGCCGCGGTGCTCGTGATACCCCTGCTCTGTCTGCACCGCCTGTTGAATCCTGTCCCACTTCCGGATGGCGTTTTGGCACCACTGCTCGTACCCAGGGCCTTCAGCTCCGCTGGCGCCTCCTGTGCCTGTGGCTAATGCATTGGGCGATTTCACCGCACGCTGGAAGTTCTCGTATGCTTCGCGAAATGACATGGCAGCATCATATTGATCCCGAGTGATCCCGTCAGTGGTGCCGCGCATCCCTGCCAGGCACAGTCGGCCGACATAGGTTGCTGCCTTCTGATCGCGGGCTTCCTTTTCGGTCAATCCGAATACCCGCATGCGCAGTGCGATTGCATCGGCGTTCTCATTGTAGGCACTAGCAGCGCGGCTGATCTGCCCGCTCTTGGTCCGCTTTACGCCGGTCTTGCGTGGTCTGCCCTTAGCCATGGTTTGTCCCTGTTTTGTGGTGTTTGGTGCTCTGGTCGAGCGGAATCGTTACTGCTGGGTCCGTTGATCGAGCGCGCTACGACCGAGCGGCGGATCACCGAAGAAAGAGGCCGTGAGACGCTGTGCCCGGTTCTGCCCAGGCCTTGGCGCATATACCGGCGCAACTGGATCTGGCTGCTTGTCGATCGCGCTCCTGAGGTTGGAAACCTTGCTGGTCACAGCTGACAGCGTGCGGCCCAGCGTTTGCGCAATGTCTTGATAGGGCCCCTCTTCACGGCACATGGTGATGAGGATGCGGACCTCGTGATCTGACCAGCTTGTGTTGTTCGGGTTCATGCTGATGCCTCTGCCTGCTCGATTGATTCTGGTGATTTCGTCTCTGACATGGCTATTGGTCGTGCCATTTGAGGCAGCCAGAGCAGCGCCAGCCGCTCCGACCGTGCTTTCTCCATCGATGCAAGCCGATGAGGCAAAGCATGGCGCCAATGGCCCGGACACACGCCATGGCGATTGCTGTTGGCCAGTTCATAGGTTGCCCACTCATCGAGCCGCCCTCGCCTGCTCAATCTCTTCAATGCGGAATGTTGCGTTGCCGGACTTGCCGACGATGACCTGGCGACCGCGCATCTTCTCCACCGCCTGAAAGTCCGGATGGTCTGGGGGAAGTACGACAAGGCCGTTGGCCGCCGGAGGAACTGGATCGGACTTGAGGCTGATGTGCAGCGCGCCAATCCAAGCGCCAGTGCGTATCCACTTCCCCAGCCCTGGCCTGAATTCAAGCTGCTGCACCGGATCAACGCCGCGAGCCTCTGAATCCTCAATGTGCCACTGGGCGAACCGCTTGGCCGCGATCAGTAGCCGCTGCGTTTCGTCATCGGTCAGCTTGTTGAAGGCTCGGCTGGCCTCGCTCCGATTGGTCATCGGACGCTTGGGGAAAGCATCCCAAACATAGTCAAACGGAACTCGCTCTCCGCTCGTTAGAGAGGGGTTCGTTGAAAGGGGTTCGTTAACATAGGTGCCGATGTATGGGTCGGCAGGGGGTGCCGATGTAGAGGCGGCAGGGGGTGCCGACCTATCGGCAGGGCTACCCACCACATCTAGTACCGGGTCGGGTACATCAAGCACTACGCGGTACTCGTGTGCACTGCCCCTTACGCCCTTGGTGTGGATCTCAGTTACCGGCCGCTTTTCCAGCCAGCCGGCCTCAACCAGGCGATCAATTGACGCCTGTACGGTTGAGCGTGCGCAGCCTATTTCGCGAGCCATGACGACCTGCGACCGACGGCACCAGCCGCGCTTGTCGGTATGCTTCCCAAACACGCAGAGTACCTGCAGGTCACGCGGTTCTATCCGCTTATCGAGCACTGCATCTGCTGGGATGATGGAGAAGCGGGGTTCAGCCATTGGCGCCCTCGTCCAAACTGTAACCTAGCTTCTCCCAGTAAAACTCGAAGCGGGTTTCAGCCGGGAAGGTGAAGCCGGCAGCTTCAAGATACGCCATCTGTTCGGCGGTAAATGCCGGGCGACCATGCAGCCGGCGCTGAAGGGCGTCGCGCAAGTAGGCAACTGGGCGCGGACCTTTGACGGCATTGCACGACCTGCAGCACGGCAGCCTATTCGTTCTACTGTGCGACCCGCCACGAGATCTCGGAACCACATGGTCATCCGTCATTTCGGCGTATGAAGCGAATCGAGTGCCGCAGTAGGCGCAGCGCCCATCGGTCTTCGCCCAGAGCCATTTATTCCGCTGGCGCCAGTCAGAGGGTTCGTGGCTCATTCGGTCGCCACCTGTCTGGCCTGGCCATAGACCGGCTTCACGTAGACTTCGCCGCGCAGCCGGGCCGTATGCTTGCGGATGCCGTGGATGACCGTTGTGTGGTCACGGCCGCCCAGCTTGCGCCCTATCGCCGGCAAGCTCAGTTGCGTCTCCTTGCTCATGCGGTACATGGCTTCGTGACGGGCCTCAGGAAGAGGATTGCGGCGACGCGGGCTGAACAGCTCAGGCTTTGTGAGCCCGTACTTGATGCAAACCTCTCGGATGATGTCGTAGGCAGTGGATGGCGCCGTCTCCACAGGCGGCAGCGAGACGTCGAGCGTGTCGTGCGGCATGCGGACTTTAGCTTTTGCTTTGGCTGCAACCATGAGGGCACGGGAGATTGGCCTGGGCGACGACAGCAAAGCGGAGCCGAGCAGTCGGGCTCTGGCCGCCTGGCTGGCAGCTGTAGCCTCTGCGCCTGACCGATACTCACGAACCGGCATCTCATAACCGATAGCGTGATTACGCTGCTGGACCGCCAGCAAGGGAATATAGCTGTTCATGCTGCCCTCCGGTCTTGTTCTTCTGCCCATGCGACAAGGTCATCTGCAGCCTTCTTACTGAGACCCATAGCCTGGCGGCGCTTGCGGCGCGCGACGTGCATTTCAGGTGTGGAGACTTCCCAACGCCGGGTTTCGAGCTCGGCTATTGCCCATTGGTGCTGCGGGGTCATTTGGCACCCCAGAGCATATGGGCCACTGCATAGGTGCCGGGGCCCCAGACGTACCAGGCGTGGTCTTCTGTGCCCGTCTCGCCGTTGCCTGCCCACGAGATGCGATCGAGCAGCGCGATCTTCGCCATGAAGCGAGGATTGTTCTGAAACAGGTGCCGGCGCGTCTTGCCGAAATCGAACTTGGCGGTCAGCAGCAGCGCCACCATTCCGTCGCAGCGCTCGAGCGCCAGTTCGGCAAAGCGAACAGCCAATCGGTTCTGCTTGCCGTATGGAGGATTGGTGATGATCGCGTGAGGCTGCGGCAGGAGCTGATCGGCGGGGCCGTCAATGAAGTCCCAGATGAAGTGATGACCCTTGGTATAGACCTCGATGTCGCTGGTGACGACGAATGCGCCATAATCGCGGATAACGTCGGCCATGAGGTGGGCGCCAGCGGCTGGCTCCCAGACCACATCGTCGCGGCAAACCGGGAAATGCCGCAATAGCACCTCCGTCGCCCAGGGCTCGGTCTGGTAGAGATCATTCGCCGCGCGGGCGTAATTGGATGCGGTGACGGTCATCCCTGCACCGACTTCCCAGCAATACGCCGTAGCGCAAGTGACACCCTCGCCTGCTCTGCTAGATCGGAAGGACGGACAGATGCTGCCTTGTTGATGAGCTTGCGACGGCGAGACTTGGTGATGCCGTTGGCTTTGAGAGCAGCCGCCATCTGCTGGAGATTGGCCTGGTGCTTTGCCTGCCATTCCTTCGTCGCTTTGGTGGGCATGCTGAGGGTCACTGATCGTCTCCCTTCGGTTTTTCTGCGGGCTGGTTAGGCAGCGTCTCGTGACGTCTCGCCCGGCGTAACTCCCAAGAACTCCTCCAATTGACGGATAAGCCGCGCACGAGCCGGAGTAGACGGGAGAGCTTTGAGGGCGATGAGGTTTTCGGCACTTTTGCCCTCCACCGATTTGATTAGGCGGTCATAGGTGTTCTGGAGCTTGAGGTAGGGCGAGGCGTCGATCGTTGCCGGTGGCCGATAGCGCAGGCGCCACAACAAGCCAGGCGTCACACCGGCCCACTTGGCAGCCGTGTGCATGGCGTTCTCGCTGCCCATGCCTTCGAGGGATTCAGCACGCTCCCAGAGCGCGATACCCCATTCCTTCGCCTTGCTGACCAGCGTTTGTGGCTCAAGGTCGTTTGCGCAGAGATCAGTCATTTTTTGACGCTCGTGCAAAGAGATTTTGTCCATCTGCAAATGCCTTCCGGGTAGTTTTGAAACCACTGGATGAGGCAGCAGACGAAAGGATCATCTGATGATGGGAAAGAGGAGCAGCAGCGATGAGCTTTACTGGCGGCTGATGCTCGAAGGTATGAAGCCGAAGACCGTTGGCGCGGTTCAAGCTTCGAATAGACTGGCGAGTGCCCCGGTAAGCGGGGAGGAGGATCGCAAGCGGCGACACTCGCCTACGGCGCGGGGAGGAGTTCGCGCCGAACTGTGCTGGGTAAACCCGGCCTTTAGAGAGGCGACGGGACGCAAGACCAAGCACGTCGCTTTTCTCAAGGTCGTGCGATGAAACGGGGGCGGCAGTCATTGAGCGCCAGCCATAACTTGAAGCACTGCCCTGCCGACCCAAACTGCAGCTAGGACAACAAGCCATGCCCCGGCACCAAGGGTCATCATCATGCAAATGCGTTCTGACTGGCTGGGAGAGATGCGGGCGCGGTTCATTCTGCCGGGGCCTCGATCATGCCAAGGGCGCCCATGTAGAGATCCAACAAGGCTTCCTGCTCGAGGCGTTCGTTCTGATCCATCCGGCGGAGGCGCAAGATGGTGTTGATTATCCGGACATCGAAGCCGTTACCCTTGGCTTCGGCCTTCACCTCTTTGATGTCGGCAGAAAGCTCCTGCTTCTCACCTTCGAGGCGTTCGATACGCTCGATGATGGAGCGGAGCTGGTCGCCTGCTACCGCATCGGTTTCGGTGTTCGACGGATAGCTCATTCAAGCCTCACGATTTTTGAAAGTGTGAGCATCGTTCACATGCTGCTTGGCGGCGATTTCAGCCGCGCCAGCGATGATGGTGATGGACCGGGCGCGAGTAGCGAGGCGGACGATGCCGCGGTCTGCCATCCGGTGAAGAAAGTCGTGAATGTTGCTCTTGCTGCGGCCCAGCGCCTGAGCGATCTCGTCGTATGTGGGCGAGACGCCGTTGTGCTTCGCCTGGAAGGCCCTGACGAAATTGAGGACCTTCACCTGCTCATGGGTGACACCAACATGTGTGGAAGCACCCTGCCCCACCGCCATCAGGACGCGGGCTATAAGCTCCCGGTCATCCTCGATGTTGGAGAACTGATCCATGAGCACTTCGGCGCGCTCGTAGATGTTCTCTGGGATATCTGCCGGGCGGGTCATGCTGCCACCCCACGCGCTTCGAGGTTGGCCGCGTACAGTTGCTCGGCGGTCACGCCAGCGCGCTCAATCAGGATTTGCCAGTGACGATCAGGCACGCCAATCGACGGCCACTTGTAAACGGCGTCTTTCTTGATGCCGCCGCCGCTGGCCTCTGCTATTGCAGCAGGGCCGCCAGCCTTTTTGATGATTTCGGCAAGTGTCAGGGTGCTATCCATGCCCTCAGTCATACTGGATTTAAATTCCAGTTTCAATGCCTAATAATTCCAATTCGGAATTATTTTCCTGACCTATGCTGCGCACCATGAAATGGTGGCAGCGACTACAATCGGCAATCGACGAGCTCGGCTGGACCAAGGCTGAGCTTCAGCGACGGTCCGGCATCTCCTACGACAGCATTAACAAGTACCTGCGCGGCGACGTGGACAACCCGCGTGGCAACGTCTTGGAAAAGCTGGCTGCGACGATCGACCGTCCCGCAATCTGGCTGAAGGAAGGCGTCCTGCCCGGCAGCGGCGACTTGGTGCGTTCGATGCGCGCTCCGGGCACGGCCCCTGTCGTCGCTACGGTTGAGGCGGGTGCATGGCGGGAAGTTGACGAGCTCGACCAGGATAGCCCTGAATGGGTCACCGTTCCGGCCGATGACAAATTTCCTGATGCCACCCAGCGCGTCTATGACGTCGCAGGCGACAGCATGAACGCGCTGCAGCCTCATCCGATCACGCCGGGCTCTCGCCTCGTTGCCATCGACTATGATGAAATCGCCAGTCGCTCTCCACTGCGCAATGGATTGGTGGTCGTGATCCAGCGCTCGAAGAACGGCGGCCAAGAGCGTGAGCTGTCGGTGAAACAGGTCGCGTGGTTCGAAGACCGCATTGAATTCCAGCCGCGGTCGACCAATCCGAAGCACAAACCGATCGTGGTTGAGCATGACAACTGGGAAGATAATGGCGTTGAAGTCGCGATCGTGGGATTAGTACGGGATATCATTCATAGGCTACCAGGATGACAGACAAGCTCAGCGACCCACCCGACCCGGACAACCCCGAGATTGAGTATTCCGTTCACAGTGGGCCTCACTCGCACAATGGCATCGAGGTTGAGGTCAGCATCTTCCGCCTTGCCGGGACCAATGACGAATGGACATTGGAGGTTGAGAACCAACTTGGCGGAACCACCGTCTGGGAGGATACCTTCCCGACCGACGACTCCGCCTACTCTGAGTTTCTCGCCACGCTGGCGAAGGATGGTATCGAGCAGTTCATTTTCGATGATCCAGTAGTGCACTGAGGTAGAGCCATGACGCCTGCTCGCTTCAACGAATGCCCATTCGCCAAGATTTTGAGGGAGGCCGCCGAGGACCTAGAGCAGATGACCACCGAAGAGATACGGTCCCTCCTGATCGAAGCAGCCGAGATGTCCCAGCGTTCACATGACCTGCTAATATTCGCAAAAGAGACGATTGAAGGCGGGCCGACAGAGGGGAATGCGTGAAACCATGACGCCTGCCCGCAAGACCAATGACCCCAGAGAGCTAGCTGCTCGCGCCTTGTGTCGCTTCCATGGTGTGCCGGAAGATACCCAGTTCGAAGGCAAGCCCATGTGGATGAGCTACCTGGACGAGGCGGATGCCGTGTTAGCCGCCGTGGCATTGGCGCCGGATGAAGGACAACTGGAGTATGTGCCGGTTCGTGCCTACCACGTTCTGCGCAGGCTCTCTGAAGGCGACATTGGCACGGACACCATGCATGGCCGCGAAGACGAAGGCTTAGTAAGATTCCTGGTTTCGCGCGGTCTGGCGGTAGAGACAGACGGGGTGCTGAAGATCACCGTTGCGGGAAAGGCCATCGGGGAAATCGAGGATGAGCGCTGAATGGCAGACGCGGTGTTTGAGGCTTATGTATGCGACTATTGGCCCTGTGGCCATTTCTCGCTTGAAGCCTTCTATGTCCCGAGTGGCGCGTCCCTCCCCCTTTCGCGCCACATAGGGGCTTGAGCTGGCTGTCCTCCCGATCGTCCAGCTCGCCCCGCCCACCCTTTACCCCGGCTCACCCCGCAGCCCCCAGTGGAACGCTGACGCAGCCCATCCGTTAACCCTCCACACCAACAAAGAGGAGATATCCGAATGGATTGGAACCGCGTCGAAGGTAACTGGAAACAGATGACCGGTAAGGTCAAAGAGCAGTGGGGTAAACTCACTGACGACGATCTGACCCAGATCAACGGCAACCGCGAGCAGCTGGAAGGTAAGATCCAAGAGCGCTACGGCAAAGCCAAAGATGAAACGTCCAGGGACGTTGACGATTGGTACGGCCGTCAGACTTGGTAACGCCTGACATCGAAGAGTTGAAGCCCCGGTTAGTGCCGGGGCTTTTTGCTATCGGTCAAAACATATCTGGCACGTCGCCATGCTTCGCCAGGATCACCGGCTCGTCAAAGTCCCCGGTGTCCACGTCGCGGTCCGTGAGAACGCTATGACCGCATGGCGGGTTGCGGCGACCTGTTGCGCCAGGCGGATGCAGTGTTCTCTATCCCGTGCAATCCTCGGCTCATCGGCCTGTAGCCCTCTGCCCTTCTTCCGATAGCCTTGCACCACGTAGTGGGTATTTGATCCATCGATCATCAGCTTGCCGACTTGCACCGTCGTTTCTCCTAGTGGGTGGTTGCGCCGGCCGGATCGAACGATCTCAGCACGTGCATGATTTCGGGGATTACGGTTGGGTCCAGAGCCAACATGAACGTGGCGTCCGAGCTTGTTGGTTTGTCTGTGGCTGCCGGCGGCCGGTTCATGATCGGGATCACGCCAAAATCCCATTCATCCGCAAAGGGGCCGAAAGGCTCGACGCGGAAGTGATAGAACGGGAAATTTCCCTCCAGGTAGGACAGCAACTGCTTCTCGGCCCACTCGATCGCCTTGCCCATTCCGGACGGCGCAATGACGATGAACTCGCTGACCTTATGCTGCACGGCTCGCCTCCCTTACTTTGAAGGCCACGATCTCGGCGCTGGGGGTTTCGCACTTGGGGCATTCGAACCCGGCGTTCCTGATTTCTGGATGTTCCATGAGTTCGTCACCGTCCACCGGTGCCGGCCGACCGGGTGGCAGGGTAACCTCTTGCTGATACAATTTCGCGCATCCGCCGCAGCGGACATGAAGCAACACCGATGCTCCGTCACACATAACCGCCTCCGGTTTGTTCTTGCTCTGTTCTCATTAAGGAACGGGCGGCGAAGAGAGTCGAGTCGGAATCGACAGTTGGAAGTTAATTCCATTTCTTGTTGACAGTGCGTCTTGTTGGATTTAAATTCCATTCCATCAAATCACCGAGGCAGGCGCCTCTATGGAGTGGATGGGATGAGCGATATCGTGAACGCCGGATTGGGCGAATTGATCAGCGCCACCGTTGCCAAGCAGCTCGACGCCGCCTTCGTGGAGAAGGAAGTCGAGACCCGGGTTTCAAAGCTCGTCGTTGAGGCTGTTGATCGTGCGCTGCGCGGATATTCCGACACCGCCAAGCTCATCGAGAAGGCCGTCGAGGATGCCTTGCGCGTCGATCGTCTCGACCTGCCCAGCTACGGCATCATGGTCGCGCAGATGGTCAAGACGCAGGTTGAGGCCAATGTCAGCGAACTGATTGCTGGCAAACTCGCCGAGCACGTCTCCGAACTGCTGAAGCTGGCGCCCAAGGAGGTCAAGCTTTCCGAGATCGCGAAAGCGATGTGCGAGAAGCACGAAGGTGAAGGGTACGGCCCGGTCATTACCGTCTTGGTCGAGCGAACCGACTACGGCTCTGCTTGGGTCTACCTCGATGAAGAAACTCATCACGAAGGCCACGATGCAAAGCGCCGCTGTGACCATCAGCTTCTCATCAGTTCCGATGGGCTGATATCCAGCGCCACGATCCACAACCGCAATGTGAAAGACACGACGCAGTTTGGTCGGGCCTACGGGCTGGCGCAAAAGCTTCGGGCTTATGTCGCATGCGGCACCAGGATCATCCTGGACGAAGATGACGTCGTCACCGGCGTCGGCGATTACTGATGCCTGAGATATCCGAAACCCATCTGGCCGCCCTGCACCGGGTTGCGCACGACGCTGCGGCTTTGGCTGCCAGCGTCCAGCGTGACGATACGGGCGACCTCATCGGCCTGCAGTTCACCGGCAACGGGAACGGCGGGAACCTGTCTCAGACCTCCCTGCTGGCGAAGGACAATCTCCAGCGCTCCCTCAATGACCTGAACAAACTGCCTGCTGCAGGCAAGGAAGGCTGACCAATGAACCGTTTGCCAAGTGGACTGAGGAAATCGACTGGCGGGTATAAGCACCCGCTGTACGCCCGGCCTGCGAAGCGCAGGGTTTCGGTTGTGCCGAGCCTGACGCCTGAGCAGATCGCTGAGAAGCGCGCGAAGAGCGATGCCTTCATTGCTGAATTCGTGGAGCGAGCCGGCTGGAACAAGCCTCACCCTGCCCTTGAGAAGATCGCAGACCGTGAAGCTCGTGTTGCTGTCGAAGGCGATACGGACCTGAACCACGATAATGTGGAGGCAGCGGAATGAGCGAGGCGATCCTTCAAATCAGCCCGTACGCCATGGCGCTAGCCGGCGCCTATTTGCTGCTGCTTGCCGCGATGGTCAACACTTCAGGGCTGCTCAATGGCATCATCTTCCGACTGATCCCTTCGTTGCTTGGAGCCGCCACCCTCTGGGTGAGCGCAGCGATGCTGATGGCTGGTGCAGCATGACCCTTACCCTCAACACCACCCTATTCGTCACCTGGGGCGCGCTGATGCTGGCTGCTGCCTGGTGGGTTCGCTTCGATAGTCCAATCTGGAGTGCATTCTGATGGCCAGTGAATTTCCACTTGATGTCTCAATGCTGAGCGTGGCCCTGCCCGATGATCACGACGCGACGAAGCCTTTTCCAATGATTATCCGCATTGATTTCGAAACGCCCAACTTGTGGGCGACCGGTGACGGCAAACGGATTTTCCGTGACCGCGAATGGGCCGAAAAGGCCATGCAACTGGACACGCCAGAGTACAAGCAGCGGTCGCGGCTGCGCATGCAACACTCCCGCCTCGTCAAAGCGGAGCCAGTCGAATGGGCTGGATGGGTCTACAGCGACGAAGTGGGCGGCTACAACGACGGCTATTACGACAGCGTCGACGCGCTCCGCGAGCATTGCGAATGCGAGGCCATAGCCGTCCCGGCCTACTGCCATGCGACCAAAGAGCAGTCCTTCGACTTCGACATATTCGATGCGCTCGACAGTTACCTGAACGACACTCATCACGAGGACGCTCACGACCAGATCGAGGGATGGGACGAGCTCGAAGTCTTTTGGAAGGCATGGGCGGCCAAGCAGACCGTCAAGACCTATTACCTCGACTATTCCAAGATCGTGGTGATCGACCAGGCTGGATATGAGGCTGCGCTCGCTGAGGCAAAAGCTTGGCTCGCGGAGAACCCCACGCCATGACCACCATCCTCACCACCAAGTTCACCTGCGACAGCGTAGGCAACTGGCGTCAGGTGCCTGTTGTCCTCGCTCGACGGGGAAATGGATGGGTTGAAGTTCCTCCTGCTCCTGATCGGGTTGTTGAACCGAGAGAGGCAGCGTGATGGCGAGCTGCAATGAGCATGGCGTCTATGATGCCGATGAAAAGCTGGCTCTGCCTTACCCCAAGAAGGGCTGGCGCGGCTCTCCACTTGCCGACATCAGCTTGGCAGACCTCGGAACGCACTGGATTTGGGCCACCGGCTATCAGATGCACAGTGGCAATTGGGAAGGCGCCGGCTCACCGCTGTCAGACCATGAAGCATGGGCAGAGCGCCGCTGCGCTAGCCGTGCAGCCGCAATCGCCGCTGCCAGTGACTACTTACGCGGCAGACTGCAAAGCCGCGCCGATGGCGGGGACCGTGACGCCAGCGCCGTGTGTGCATGGCTTGACAGCCTCATTCCTAACCAACTCGACCTCTTCGGAGCAGCAGCATGAAGAACAAGCTTTCCGACCTACGAGAAGCGAAAGGCCCTCGCATGACCCAATCGTCAAACAGGCGGCGGCATGTCCTCGGGCTGCGGAATGTTGGCCGGATCTCTCGGATCATCTTCAACCGGGTCGGGTGGAAACTGGATCGGGTCGGCGTCCGGGTTGTCGAACGGATTGATCTCCGGTGGCGGCGGGAAGTCTTCGTCTGGTTCCAGGGGCGGAAACATGGCCGGCCTCCATTGCTGGTCTTCCCGTCAAACGGACATGACGCTTTCCCAGTTCCGTGTGGGGCACGGCCATGATCAGCCTAATCCTCACCGGTTCCATTTCCCTCGACTTCGGTGCGTTCATTGCCGAGCGGGCCAGGAATTATCGTGTGTCAAAGTCCGCGATCCTTTCCGCCATTCAGGCATTTGTGCCGTCGCAGCCAGTTCCCCATACACTGGCTGATGTGCCCGCTTGGCCCATGGCGGGCCTGACGGATGGGGAGGCCGCGACCCAGCCATCCTCTCCATCCGTCGAACTAATTCCCGAGGCTCCTAAGCCGCCCCCTGCTGAAATCGACGGTGATCCCTCGGAACCAGAACAGCCGCTGGTGAGCAGCGCAGAAGCAGCAGCATGAAGAAACTTACCGAACAAGAGCGCCACCTGCTCCAGCGCGTTTCAGATGCCGGCGGCTCCCATTGCTTCCGTCAGGAAGACAACATCCCTCCTGCTGGGCACAAGGCTCTCAGGAGCTTGGAGAGGCGTGGGTATTTGACTGTTGCCGCTACCGATGACGGTCCGCTGGTGACGCTTACAGCGCAGGGACAAGCGGAGGTCGACAATGGCTAAAGCCTCCATCCCTTACGCGAACGCGACCAGCGGTGTTGCCGCGCGCACCGAGATCACGAACATTCTACGCCGCTTTGGCTGCAGCAATGTTGGCTTCATGGATGACTATGAGCACCACGAAGTGCTGCTCGCTTTCGAGCATCGCGGCAATCGCGTTCAGCTACGTGCCTCCGCAAAGGGCTGGGCATCCATGTTCCTCAAGGCCGAGCCATGGACACCACAACGCCGGTCAACCCGTCAACAGTACGAACAAGCGGCTCTCGATAAGGGCCTGGTGGCGGTTAACTCAGTGCTTCGGGATTGGGTCAAGGGCCAGATCACAGCGGTTGAAACCGGCGTGCTGTCGTTTGCCGGAGTGTTCCTGCCCTACATGATCGCCGCAGACGGTCGCCCGCTGCTCGAGCACATTCAAGCCGCCAAGCTGCTGCCTTCGCCTGTGGAGGGCAACAATGACTGATCGCCCGATCTTATTCAGCGGCCCCATGGTGCGGGCCCTTCTTGCCGGGACGAAAACTCAGACGAGGCGAATCCTCAAGCCGCAGCCATCTGCCTACACCGGCAATCCGATTCCGCCCGAAGGCCTGTCCTGGACGAGCAAGAAACGGGATGAGCCCTACTTCGCCATGCACGACGATCAAGTGCATTGGTGCTGGTGGGATGAATACAACCGTCAGGGTCCAGACTGGATCAAGCTGAGGATTGCGAAGGGGGATAGGCTGTATGTCCGCGAAAGCGGATGGCAACGGCCCGATCGCACGCCTGAGATGATGAGGCAGGGAGCCGATACTTGGGAGCCCTACTATTTCGACGCCGATGGCCTCAGCGAGCAAGATCGAGATGATCTGAGGGAATGGGGCTTCAAGCGCCGACCCGGCATCCACATGCCCCGTCGATGCTCTCGCCTCACCCTAACTGTCACTGACGTTCGGGTAGAGCGACTGCAGGATATTAGCGAGGTTGATGCCTGGGCAGAAGGTATCGACGCGATCATGAAGCGCGGTTTTCCAACGCGGCATGATGTGACGCTTGATCTTCCGGGATCGCCCCGCTGGTTTCAGCCTCGCGGTGTCGACGTTTATCAATCGCTTTGGGAAACCATCAACGGCCCCGGCTCATGGGAATCGAACCCTTGGATTTACGCCGTCTCCTTCACTGTTCAGCGGGGCAATATCGATGCCCAGGTATGAATTCAGCAAGAAGGTGCGGCGCGAAGCTGACGAACGTTCCGGCGGGCGTTGCGAAGCCTTGGGCGAGATCTATGGCTTGGAGCCAGGGCAGCGCTGCAACGCTCCGTTCAAGGCGGGTGCCAAGGAGTTTGACCATTTCCCCGTGCCTGCCACTGAGAAAGGCAGCGACACGCTGGATAACTGCGTTGTCTGCTGCCCTACGTGCCATGCTCACAAAACCCGGACCTTCGATATTCCGGTGCAGGCCAAGGTCAAGCGGGTCAGCGACAAGCACCGCGGCATCCGGCCGGCGTCCAAGTGGGGATCCGGAACACGGCAGAAGGCCGAACCCCAACGCAGCGCCACCCGCCGCATAGAAAAATGGAGCCTGCTCTCATGATAGCCCTATGTAGCACTCTCCGTTTGGCAGCACCGGCCCTTGTTCTTCTCGATCAGCTGATTGTACGCCACGATCAACTTGCCGATTTGCCGCCATCGCTCCGGATGCTTCGGGCCCAGACGTACCAAGAACCGCGCCTCGTCGGACAGGACTTGCACGGCCTCCTCCGGCCGCGTCGAGATTTCCGTCATCCACCCCCACGCATGCAGGAGACGAACCGACTCCTTCAAGCGGTCGTCCAAATTCTCGCTGTCGTTCATCGAACGTCCCCCAGTCCCCGAGGACAGCTAATCAGCCTTTCGTTCGTTTGTTCCCAGACGACTTGGAAGGTGCTTAACAAGGCGTTCTTCCGAGCCTACCTGGCTGGCTGGTGCAGCCTCGATGGCCGTTTGCTCGAGCCCGCGAGCAAGGACGGAGACGGCACATGAGCTTAGCAAAATCAGTTGTTGCCACCCGTCTCGCCATCCGACGAGGCCTGAGCGAGGCGGAGGCGGCGATCTATATTGGCCTCGGCGCCAGCAAGTTTTCGCAGCTGGTGCGCGACGGACGAATGCCTAAGCCCCGTGTAATCGACAACCGGCGCATCTGGGATGTCGATGATATCGACGCCGCATTCAAGGCATTGCCAATCGAGGGCGAGGCGAACGATAGTGCCAGACCAAATTCCTGGGATGATTTGATCCCATGACTGAGGCACTGCCGTTGGCAACGATCAAGCTGAAGTACATCAAGCACTACAAGGATCGGCTCGGCACCGAGCGGTACTACTTCAACAAGATCGGGCGCCCCAGAACGGCCCTGCCCGGCCTTCCCGGCTCCACCGAATTCATGCAGGCGTACCAGGAGTGCATCGACGCGCTGCCTGCCCAGCCAGCCACACCGAAGGCGCGGGCATCGAAAGGCAGCATCTCGGATTTGGTGTCGCGCTACTACGCATCGTCCACCTTCAAGAACCTGGCCGGGCTCACCCAGTCGAGCTATCGAAACGAGATCAAGAAGATCGATGTAGCCTATGGCAAGGCTTTGGTTTCAGAACTCACCCGCCTGCAGGTGAAGCGCATCATCGCATCGAAAGCAGAAAAGCCCGGTGCCGCGAACAAACTGCTGCGCACCCTGCGCATGCTGATGAAGTTCGCGATCGATGAAGAAATGCGCAAGGACGATCCTACGGCCAGCATAAAGCCGCTGCGCGTGGCCGGTGACGGGTTCATTGCATGGACCGAATCAGACATCGAGAAATTCGAGAAGCACCACCCAGTCGGCTCCATGGCTCGGCTGGCTTTCGCTCTGGCGCTCTACACGGCGCAACGCCGCGGCGACGTGGTGCGCATGGGCTCGCAGCATGTCCGAGAGGGCAAGATATCGGTGCGCCAGCAAAAGACTGGCGCTTACCTGGATATTCCGATTCATCCGGATCTTGCCGTTGTGCTTGCTGCCATTCCGAACCACCAGACCAAGCGCGGAACGAACGAACTGACATTCGTGCTGTCAGAGACGGGTAAGCCGTATGCACCGGCGAGCTTCGGTAACTGGTTTGGAAATCGGTGCCGCGAGGCCGGGTTGCCTGCGGGCTATAACGCTCACGGCCTGCGAAAGGCGGGAGCGAGGCGATTGGCTGAAGCTGGATGCACCACACTGGAGATCATGTCGATCACCGGGCATCAGACAATCGCGGAAGTGGAACGCTATACGCGCTCTGCCAATCAGGCCAAAATGGCAGTCGGCGGCATGGCCAAACTGCGATCACGTTCTAACTAGAACAAATGCGGATATTCTAACCCCTTGCAACAGCTGCACAAAAGAGAGGTAATGGTGGGCGATGACGGACTCGAACCGCCGACATCCTCGGTGTAAACGAGGCGCTCTACCAACTGAGCTAATCGCCCGCCGAACCATTTGGCTCCGCGAATGGCGCTCTGATTAGGGCCCCTGTCCGCAATCGTCAACCGCCAAATGAAAAGGTCCCGACGCAAAGCGCTCGGGACCTCACAGAACATACGCCTAAAAGCAGTCTTAGGCGTTGATCGCGTCCTTCAGGCCCTTGCCGGGCTTGAACTTCGCCTGATTGGAAGCTGGGATCTGAATCTCGGCGCCGGTGGCAGGGTTGCGGCCGGTCGAGGCCTTGCGCTGCGACACGGCAAAAGTGCCAAAGCCAACCAGACGAACTTCTTCGCCGGCCTTCATGGCGCCAGTGATGGCCTCGAACACTGCATCCACAGCTTCAGCGGCCTGTGCCTTGGTGATCGTCGCTTTGTCGGCAACGACGCCAACCAGATCGTTCTTGTTCATAGCTTTTCCTCAGATTGATTGCCCGCCCTCGCTGGCGAACCCAAAACTCGGCAACCCTTCGTCGATTCTAGCTGAAACGCAAGGATTTCCGGGCTTCTGACGAGGCCAAGCGGTGCAAAACCGTTAATGGACCGGAAAACTACGTGCGGCAAGTCTGGAAAGCGCCATTTTTTTGGTTCCTCCACCTTCTACACACCTGAAAGCCTATAATCCTCCGGCGGGAGCGGCCACAGACCGGCGTTTGATCCCTAGCATCAGCGGCAGGGCCAACAGATAGATTGCCGCGCCAACGATCCAGATCAAACCGGGCCATGTATCAACCAGCCCAAAATAGACGAAGCTAAAGAACAACGGTCCAAAAACGGCTGCAAGGCTGGCGAGGCTAGCCAGCACCCCTTGCAACTGCCCCTGCTTGTCCTCGCCTACTTGTGTCGTCACGAGCGACTGCAACGCGGGCATCCCGATACCGCCCAAGGCAAACAGCGGCGCCAGCGCAAAGAGCACCCACCCCTGCGTCGCCATGCCGAGCAGCAGCAACGCCGCCAGCTCACATGCCATGCCCAGGACCAGGGCCCACCTCTCGCCGAGCTTGGCCACCGCCGGTCCCGTAAGGAACGCCTGTGCGCCCGCGTGGAAAACTCCAAAGGCCCCCAGTGACAGCCCGATCATCATGCCGTTCCACTGGAAACTGTCTTCGCCAAACAATGCCCATATCGTGCCGTACATTGTGCCCACGAAGTTCATGATCACAAAGATCGCCATCAACGGGATCAACGCGGTAAATGTCAGCGCCCAGCGCAAGGGCTTGAACGGGTTCAGGGTATCGAAGTCAAACTTGGCATCAGCCTTGCCCGGCCTGGATTCCGGTAGCACAAAAAACGCTAGTGCCAGGTTGGCACCATTTAGAAGGGCGGCGGCAATAAACGGCGCTCGAACCCAAAGATCCCCCAGAATGCCACCAAGCACCGGGCCAATGATGAAGCCAATGCCGAACATGGCGTGAAACAGTCCGAAACGCTTCGCACGCTCTTCTTCGCTGGAGATATCGGTGATGTAGGCTGTTGCGACAGCCATGTTGGCGCTGGTAATGCCTGATATCGCTCGGCCGAGCACCAGTATCCATAGATGCGGCGCGAATGCCATGATCAGGTAATCGATCGCTGCACCGGCCAGAGAGATAAGAAGAACCGGCCGCCGACCGAACCGGTCGCTGAGAACACCCAGGATAGGGGAGAATAGAAACTGGCAGGCCGAATATAGCGCGAGCATCAGGCCGAGCAGCGTTGCCACTTCCGTTATGTGTCCCACGTCCCTTAGCAAGGCCGGCAGAATCGGGAAAATCAGGCCGATACCAACTGCATCGAGCATCACGGCCGCAAGGATGACGATCAGCGGTTTGTTCAAGATTGAGGCTCCTTGGGCAGCACGTGACGCCTCTCCCAGAGAGACCTTCCGTACCATGACGAAGACTGCTGCCAGATTTCGACAGCAGCAAGGATTTCGCCGCCAGAAAGGCAAACGGCGGCCCAAAAGGACCGCCGCCGTGACGCGGGGAGCCTTCCCCTGCACCGCAGACCTGATTTATCAGGATGGATCAACATTCACCCAAATAAGAAACGGCGGCCAAGGCCGCCGTTTCTCTCGTCTGTAGAGCCAGCGCTTAGTGCGGCAGGCCGGCAGTTGCATCGTCAGCTGTTTCAACCGTGGTCGATACGGCTGGCGTGGCTTCATCGAAGTTCCACTCGATCGGTTCAGGCTTGCGAACCAGCGCCCGTTCGATCACCTGGTCCATCCGCGATACCGGCACGATCTCCATGCCTTCCTTGACGATGTCCGGGATCTCGGCGAGATCACGGACATTCTCCTCGGGGATCAGCACCGTCTTGATGCCGCCACGGAGCGCTGCAAGCAGCTTCTCCTTGAGGCCGCCGATGGGCAGCACCCTGCCCCGCAGCGTGATCTCGCCTGTCATGGCAACATCATTGCGGACCGGAATACCGGTCATCACCGAAACGATTGCCGTGGCAAGCCCGATACCGGCCGACGGACCATCCTTGGGGGTTGCCCCTTCTGGAAGGTGGACGTGGATATCGCGCGTGTCGAACATCGGTGGCTTGATGCCGAAATCGATCGAGCGGGAGCGGACATAAGCAGTCGCTGCGGTCAGCGATTCCTTCATCACTTCCTTGATGTTGCCGGTGACCGTCATGCGGCCCTTACCCGGGGTCATCACGCCTTCAATGGTCAGCAGCTCGCCGCCAACAGAGGTCCAGGCCAGACCGGTCACAAGGCCAATTTGAGATTCAGCCTCGATCTCGCCGTGCTTGTAGATATCAGCGCCGAGATATTTGGTCAGCTTCTCTTCATCGATGACGATAGTCTTGACCTTGGTCTTGACGATCTCGGCCACAGCCTTGCGCATCAGCTTGCTGATCTCGCGCTTGAGGTTACGCACGCCCGCTTCGCGGGTATAACGCTGGATCAGGGCGGTCAGCATCTCGTCGGAAAGCTCGAACTCGCCATGGGCAAGGCCGTTTTCCTTGAGCGTCTCGGGGATCAGGTGCTGCTTGGCGATCGCGTGCTTCTCCTGTTCGGTATAACCCGACAGGCGAATGATCTCCATGCGGTCCATCAGCGGGCCCGGGATGTTGAGCGTGTTCGAGGTGGTCACGAACATCACGTCCGAAAGGTCGTAGTCGACCTCAAGGTAGTGGTCGGCGAAGGTGTGGTTCTGTTCCGGATCGAGCACCTCGAGCAGTGCCGAAGACGGATCACCACGGAAGTCCTGGCCCATCTTGTCGATCTCGTCGAGCAGGAAGAGCGGATTGGACTTACCAACCTTCTTGAGCGACTGGATCACCTTGCCAGGCATGGAGCCGATATAGGTGCGGCGGTGACCGCGGATTTCGGCTTCGTCCCGAACGCCGCCCAAAGCCATGCGCACGAACTCACGGCCCGTTGCCTTGGCAATGGACTTGCCCAGGGAGGTCTTGCCCACACCAGGAGGACCAACGAGGCAGAGGATCGGCCCCTTGAGGGTGCCGGTACGACCCTGCACGGCCAGATACTCCAGGATGCGCTCCTTGACCTTTTCAAGGCCATAGTGATCCTCGTCCAGCACCTTCTCGGCCAGGACCAGGTCACGCTTCACCTTGCTCTTCTTGCCCCAGGGAAGGCCGAGCAGCGTGTCGAGATAGTTGCGCACGACCGTGGCTTCGGCCGACATCGGGCTCATCGACTTGAGCTTCTTCAGCTCGGCCTCGGCCTTCAGCTTGGCTTCCTTGGACAGCCTGGTCTTGGCGATGCGCTCCTCGATCTCTGCGATCTCGTTAGTGCCTTCTTCGCCGTCCCCCAACTCCTTCTGGATCGCCTTCATCTGCTCGTTGAGGTAGTACTCGCGCTGCGTCTTTTCCATCTGCCGCTTCACACGGCTGCGGATGCGCTTTTCCACCTGCAGAACGCCGATCTCGCCTTCCATCAGGCCAAGGATCTTCTGGAAGCGCTCCGCCACCGACAGAGTCGACAGCAGGTCTTCCTTCTCATTGATCTTGATCACCAAATGGCTGGCGATGGTATCGGCGAGCTTGGAGTGATTTTCGATCTGCCCGACAGCGGCAACAACCTCTGCCGAAATCTTCTTGTTGAGCTTCACATAGCTCTCGAACTCGGCCGTGGCCGAGCGAGACAGCGCCTCGATCTCGGTCGCATCTTCCACAGGCTCAGGCAGGATCGAAGCTTCCGCTTCGAAATAATCCACGGTCTGCAAATAGCGATCGATCGTCGCGCGGTTGAGCCCCTCGACCAGCACCTTTACGGTGCCGTCCGGCAGCTTGAGCAGCTGAAGCACGGTCGCAATCGTACCCGTATCGTAAATCTGGTCGGGCGCCGGGTCATCGTCCTGCGCATTTTTCTGGGTCACGACCAGAATGTGCTTGTCGTCGCGCATGACTTCTTCAAGCGCCTTGACCGACTTCTCACGGCCAACGAACAGCGGCACGATCATGCCAGGGAAAACTACAATGTCGCGCAGCGGGAGAACCGGGTAAACGCGATCCCGGCTTGCTTCGCCGCCCGTGGGATTGACGTCCGTCATCTCGTATCCTTTCCAGGGCGCGCGGGAGGAAGGATAGGTGCGCGCCCGTAGTAGACAGCTCCAGCTTCAAGGCTGTGCTGATTCCGGTTAATAAATAGGTTTTCACACCGGTCCCGCAAGTCAAGCTTCGCGGATTTGTGACACTTAGGCGCCCTTCGCACAGGAGATATGCGAAGCTTGCAGAAACACCAATGTGCCTTACAAACATGGCTTACCGCGTTTCTCGCGTGCGCCGCTTGCACATGGTCACGACGCCCTCACCCATATTGGAGCCCACAGCATGAGTGTAAAGCGCAAAGGCATAGACCTCTTAGGCATTGCTACTGCCGCCGGGGCCTCGGTGCGCGGCGCCGGCATGGGTCCTGAGGCTCTGCGGGTTGCCGGACTTGCCGAAGCTCTGCTCGATTTGGGTCATGAGGTAGCCGACCACGGCGATTTGCGCCGCCCTCACCCGCCGCTCGGCGCAAGCCCGGCCAGCTGGCGCATGCCGGAAGAGCGGCGCGCCGATGTCCTCGGCCTGGCGGCCCGCACCAGCGACGAGGGCTTCGCTATCCTCCAGCAAGGCAAGTTTCCTGTGTTCATTGGCGGGGATCACTCCATCGCCATTGGCACGATCTCTGCCGTCGCCCGCCATTGCGCGACCTCCCAGAAGCCAGTCTTCGTCCTCTGGATCGACGCTCATGCCGATTACAACACCCCGATCACCTCACCGACCGGCAATCTGCACGGCATGCCGCTGGCCCTGCTCTGCGGCGAACCCGAGTTCGATGATAGCTTCCGTGGTCCATGGCTGGGCCGCATCGAGTCGCGCAACGTGTCGATTATCGGAGCACGCTCGATCGACCGCGACGAGCGCCGCTTGCTCCACTCGCGCGGTATCGAAGTTCTCGACATGCGCAAGATCGACGAAATGGGTGTCGTGTCGCTCATGCGCGGCGTCATCGAGCGCGTGAAGCAAGCGGGCGGTCACCTCCATGTCAGTCTCGACGTAGACGCCATGGACCCCTCGATTGCACCCGGCGGTGGCACTCTGGTGCCTGGTGGCCTGAGCTATCGCGAAGCTCATTTGATCATGGAAATGCTCTATGACAGCGGTGTCGTGGGCTCGCTCGACCTGGTCGAACTCAATCCCTTCCTCGATCACGGCGGCAAGAGTGCCACGCTGCTGGTCGACCTTGTTGCCAGCCTCTTTGGCCGCGCTATCATGAGCGAAGAGGCTGGCCCTATGGAGTTCGCCACAGAGGAGGACTAGGCTCCGACATACCGTGCGCGCGGCCGGATCAATGTCCCCGAACTCACCTGCTCCAGCGCGTGGGCCAGCCAGCCAACGCTGCGAGACAGCGCAAAGACCACCAAAGGGGCCTCACGCGGCAGATCATAGGCTGCGGTCATTGCCGCCAGCGCGAAATCGATGTTCGGCCACTCCCCAGTCACCTCTTCTCCCACAGCTGCCAATTCCCTGAATATTGGCGGCAGGACGATGTGCCCGAGCAGGTGCTGTGCCCGGACATCTCCATCCAGATAGAGCGGATGACCAAAGGATGGGACCGAAAAACCCTGGCCGAGCCTCGCCATGATCGCTGCCTCGGCGCCATCACGCAGGGCATCATCGCTCAACGCCAACACTGCAGCTGCAGCACTTCCATGGAGTGGGCCGGTCAGCGTTGCCAGACCAGATAGTGCTGCGGCGGCGAGTGAAGCGCCGGTTGACGCCGTGACGCGCGCCGCGAAGGTGGATGCGTTCAGCTCATGATCCGCAAGCAAGACCAGCGCCCGCCGCAGCACATCGGCTGCCTGTGGGCGTTTCCAATGCGTTGCGAGCCGCACATGTAACGGGTCAGCTACCGATGCAGTGCCGGTCAGCGCTGCCGCAACGTCTCCCAACACCGCAGCCGCCTCGCGCCTGAGCACATGAGGAGCCCTGCCTATGCTCGGTGCGTCCTCGGCAGTACGCCGCGCCAGCATGGCAAAGGCGTCTCCGATCCCGCCTTCAACGGTGAGTTTGGCTTTGGGCAGCTTGACCGTCTCGGCCTGCCAGAGCAGTGCGGCAACGTCCTCCAGGGTCGCCCAAACGGCCAGCCCGGCTGCGTTTTCGCCGCGATACAGCAGGGTGCCATCGGCGATGGTCGAGATCGATGTCTGCATCACCGGCTCGCCCCAGCGGATCGCTTCGCTGGCCACCATTTCCTGCTTCCGGCGGCCTGGGCCTCGCTGGGCCAGGCGCCGCACATCGTCCCCTCGGTAGAGGCTTTTGCGCGGGTCCGATGGGTCCGCTTTGGCCTTGATCCGGCCGCGGCTGACATTGGCATAGAGCGTCTGCGGGCGCGTCCCCAGAAGCGCCAGGGCATCCGCGGATGACAGCCAATCCACCATAATACATTGATCCAATCGGTCAAGATTGACGTCAATATATAGGCTTCTATCCTGTTGTACAACAAAGCAGAATGGAGTTTACAAATGGTCAATGGCTTGGAAGATGTTATAGCAGCCGAAACCGTGCTGTCGGACGTCGACGGAGCGAACGGGCGCCTCGTCGTTCGGGGCGTTTCGCTCGATGATCTGGGGGGAAGCCGCTACGAGGACGTGTTGGCGCTGCTGTTCGGCGGCTTCTTTCCGGGGTATGGGAATCTTGCGGCATCGCTCGGTGCGGCCCGGGTGGAGGTCTTTGAGTATCTGACGCGGGATCCGGCGCTTTTTCGCCTGCCGCCGATTGATGCGATGCGGGCTTTGGTGGCGCGGTTGCCGGATGGGGATGATCTCGGAACGGCGCTGCGCTTGCTGGCAGCACCCGCCGTTTTTACCCCTGCCCTGCTTCGCTTTAGCAGCGGAAAAGATCCCATTTTGCCGGAAGCAAGCTCGGACCATGCTTCCGATATTCTTCGAATGTGCTCCGGGAAGGCTCCAAGAAGCGAGCAAAGTGCTGCACTCGATCGCTATCTCGTCACCGTCGCCGACCACGGGCTCAATGCCTCGACCTTCGCAGCGCGGGTCGTCGCCTCGACCGGAGCGGGTCTGACCTCATCGGCTTTGGCTGCACTGAGCGCGCTCAAGGGTCCACTGCATGGCGGCGCGCCCGGTCCGGTGCTTGATATGCTGGATGCAATCGGGCAGCCGGAAAATGCGCTGGGGTGGCTAACCTCGGCGCTGGAGCGTGGCGAGCGGTTGATGGGGTTCGGCCACCGCATCTACCGCGTTCGCGATCCGCGGGCGGACGCACTCAAGACAGCGGTTCGGATGCTGGCGCAGTCCGGCGCCATCGATCCGGCGCGGTTGGCTCTGGCGGAAGCAGTGGAGGCTGCGGCGCTCGATCTGCTGAAACACAAGAAGCCCGATCGGCCGCTCGAAACGAATGTGGAGTTCTATACGGCACTGCTGCTCGAAGCGCTGGGGTTTCCCCGCGCGGCGTTCACCTGTGTCTTCGCCATGGGCCGCATGGGCGGCTGGATGGCCCATGCTCGCGAGCAGGCGCTGACGGGACGGCTGATCCGGCCCAAATCGGTCTATGTGGGTCCGGTGCCGCGGGAAGCGGCCTAGCCACGACAAACAAAAACGCCGGGCTCATCACCCGGCGTTTTCATGAGTTATATTGGAAGCCTCATGCCCCTGCGGGCATGTCTTCCTTCTTGCGGTCGGAATAGATGTAGAGCGGACGAACGTCTTTGCCCTTCACCACTTCCTCCGAGATCACCACTTCTTCCACGCCTTCGAGCGAAGGCAGGTCGTACATGGTGTCGAGCAGGATGGCTTCCATGATGGAACGGAGGCCGCGTGCACCGGTCTTGCGCTCGATAGCCTTCTCGGCGATTGCCTTGAGGGCATCCTCGTGGAAGGTCAGCTCGACCTCTTCCATCTGGAACAGGCGCTGGTACTGGCGAACCAAAGCGTTCTTGGGCGCGGTCAGGATTTCGATCAGGGCGGCGATGTCCAGATCTTCGAGCGTCGCCAGAACCGGCAGACGACCGATGAATTCCGGGATCAGACCGAAACGCACCAGATCCTCCGGAGCAACGTCGGCGAGAACCTGGCCGACGCGACGGTCGTTGGGATCCTTGACGGTGGCCGAGAAGCCAATGCCGGAGCCTTCACCGCGTGCCGAGATGATCTTTTCGAGACCGGCAAAGGCACCACCGCAGATGAACAGGATGTTGGTCGTGTCCACCTGCAGGAATTCCTGCTGCGGATGCTTGCGGCCGCCCTGGGGCGGAACCGAAGCCACGGTGCCTTCCATGATCTTGAGCAGGGCCTGCTGCACACCTTCGCCCGAAACGTCACGGGTTATCGAAGGATTGTCCGACTTGCGGGAAATCTTGTCGACTTCGTCGATATAGACAATGCCGCGCTGCGCCTTTTCCACGTTGTAGTCAGCAGACTGCAACAATTTCAGGATAATGTTTTCCACATCCTCGCCGACATAGCCGGCTTCGGTCAGCGTGGTGGCATCGGCCATGGTGAAAGGCACATCGAGAATGCGAGCCAAAGTCTGGGCCAGCAGCGTCTTGCCCGAACCCGTCGGTCCGATCAGCAGGATGTTCGACTTGGAAAGTTCGATATCCTGGTTCTTGGACGAGTGGTGCAGGCGCTTGTAGTGGTTGTGGACGGCCACGGAGAGTACGCGCTTGGCGCGGTACTGGCCGATGACGTAGTCGTCGAGCACCTTGCAGATTTCTGCTGGGGTCGGCACGCCATCGGAGGACTTGACCATCGAGGTCTTGTTCTCTTCGCGGATGATGTCCATGCACAGCTCGACGCATTCATCGCAGATGAACACAGTCGGGCCGGCGATCAGCTTGCGAACCTCATGCTGGGATTTCCCGCAGAACGAGCAATAAAGCGTGTTCTTGGAGGTTTCGCCGTTCGTTGTCTCTTTGGACATCCTGTCACTCCCGGAGGCAGAGCGCCTCCAAAATTCAACGTCATCGAAAACGGTAACGCTGAAGGCATAAACAAAGTCTAAGCCGGATCGATCCTAAAGACCGATCCGGCTATGTGCAATTGCGCGCGGATCACAGTACACGGCGCATCGACAAAGTGCTTAACAGGCCAAATCAGGCCTGAACGTCCGGAATGGCACGCTTTTCGAGCACGGTGTCGATCAGCCCGAAGGTCTTTGCCTCTTCGGGCGAAAGGAAGCGGTCACGCTCCAGCGCGTTCTCGATTTCCTCATAAGTGCGGCCGGTATGCTTCTCATAAATCTGATTAAGCCGGCGCTTCAACCCCTCGACTTCCTTGGCATGAATCAGGATGTCGGTGACCTGACCCTGGAAGCCGCCGGAGGGCTGGTGAACCATGACGCGCGAGTTCGGCAGCGAGGTGCGCATGCCGGCTTCACCGGCTGCAAGCAGCAGCGAACCCATGGAAGCGGCCTGTCCCATCACCATGGTGGCGATGGCAGGACGGATGAACTGCATGGTATCATAGATTGAAAGGCCAGCCGTCACCACGCCACCGGGCGAGTTGATGTACATGGCGATTTCCTTCTTCGGGTTTTCCGATTCGAGGAACAGCAACTGCGCCACGATCAGCGAAGCCATGTTGTCCTCGACCACACCGGTCACGAAGATGATGCGCTCGCGCAGCAGGCGCGAATAGATATCGAAGGCGCGTTCGCCCCGATTGGACTGCTCGACCACCATGGGAACGAGCGTGTTCATGTAGATATCGTGCGGATCCCGCATTTGATGCCCCTTTTGCTGTGCCGGGTCGCGGACCGGGCGAGCGTTAGACGGTTGGAACACGAATCCCGCACCCGGACATCCAGGATGCACGATCATGCCGAAATTTCGAATCAGCGCGACTGGCCGATTGCAGACGATGCGCCTTAATGCGCGGTAAAGGCACAGATAGGCGGCATTGCCATGCGCTTCAATAGGCGTGGTACGCTTAACGCTCCGTGCCACACGATGCTCGCTTCGATCCCCCCTCACCACTGAGAGTGTTCACGTTGAACGCTTACCGGTGGCGCGGTGTAGTCAAAACCGCCGTGTTGCCCTGGGGCTGGACCCGAGAACCATCCTGGGAGCCGCTTGCCGGAGTGCCGTGGTTGCGGAACGTGGCCCTCGGGTCGAGCCCGAGGGCAACACGGTGGGTGGGATAAACAGCGCGGTGAGTGGGATAAACCCGAGCCATGCGGCCGAAGTGAACACTCTCCTCAGCCTTGTGCCGCACCTCAACGACGAGGCAGGCCCCTACGCCGAGAAGCTGACCGTCACACCCTTTTTCTTGAAATAGGACTGCATGATCTTGCGGCCCTGCCGGTTGCTCTGCGCCAGCTTGCTGGGCTCGAACACGGCTTCCTTGGCGCCTTCGCGGGCCATGGCGGCCTTGAGCGCCGCAATATGGGCGTCCAGTTCCTCGTTGTCGTTCTTGATCGAGCTGTAGATGTTCTCGATGGCTTGGCTCAGTGTCAGGTCGCTCACGGCAAAGTCCTTGATCGCTTTTGTTGCTTTCAAGACATGATTAGCGCCCGCTTGCCAAGCCTTTTCGGCGCAATTGTGGAGTGGGCGAACCGAAGGGCCGCCCACTCGCGAGCTGCCTGCGCCTAGGCCGGGCTGAAATCGGGCCGGGCCTGGCCGGTTTCGCTGTGACGATGTGCCTCCATCAGCGGCCGGATCACCAGCCGCGAATGGGCGGCAATGGGATCGTCATCGAACAGGGAAACGGCCTCGGCCATATCCCTGGCCTCGATCAGCAGGAAGCCGCCGATGACCTCTTTGCTTTCGGCGTATGGACCGTCCAGAACCGACATCGTCATGCGCTGGCGCCGGTCGATATTGACTTCCTCGGTCTCGGCCAGCGGAGAGGCGATGAGCAGATGACCGCCGCTGCGCAGCTTGTGGTCATGCTCGATGGTGGCATTGTCGATGCGCTTCATCTCGTCGGGGGTCACACCGGCAAAGGCGTCGGGTTCGAAATATACGAGGCAGAGAAATTTCATGATCGTTCTCCGTGTTGAACATCACCCCTACGAGCGGTTGATCGTCAACTCGACTATTTTTCTGCTTGTTACCGCACGATTGTCAGTTCGTTATATCCGGACATTGTTCCCCTACCCCGGTTATCCCGCATCCATGGCCGCCATTGTCCAGCTCAAGCCCGTCGAGAACGTTCCGCACCATCGCCGCAGCAGTGCCAATCCGCGTGACCCGGCCTTCTATCAAAATCCCTACGCCTTTTATGACCGCCTGCATGCGAGCGATCCCACCTTCTTCTGGGACGAATACGGCCATTGGTGCTTTGCCGGCTTCAGGGATGTCAGCGCGCTGCTCCGCGATAAACGCTTCGGCCGCGAAATCCTGCATGTGGCGAGCCGGGAAGAGCTGGGCATGCCGGAGCCGAAGCCACATACGGCCGCGTTCGACCTGACCGAGCAACATTCGCTGCTCAATCTCGAGCCGCCAGCGCACACCCGGCTTCGAACACTGGTCAACCGCGCCTTCGTGTCCCGCCATGTCGAGCAGCTTCGCCCGCGTATCGTCAGGCTCACCAATGAGATGATCGACGGCTTCGAGCACAAGGATAGCGTCGACCTGATCAAGGCCTTCGCTGCCCCCATTCCCGCGATCATCATTGCCGAAATGATCGGACTGCCGGCGGAAAGCGCTCCACAATTGCTCGCCTGGTCCAACCGCATGGTGGCCATGTACATGTTTGGGGTCAGCCACGAGACCGAACTGGACGCCAACCGGGCCTCGGCCGACTTCATGGATTATCTGCGCGCAATCATAGCCGAACGCCGCAAGCAGCCACGCGAAGACCTGCTGAGCCACATGCTGACATCGGACCGGAACGGCGACCGGCTGAGCGACGACGAAGTGATGTCCACCGCCATCCTGCTACTGAATGCCGGTCATGAAGCGACCGTCCACACCACGGGCAACGGGGTGAAATCCATCCTTGAAAGCGGTATCGAGCCGGTTACGCTTTTTGGCTCCGACGAGCAGACGGCAGCGACGGTTGAAGAGTGCCTGCGGTTTGATGCGCCGCTGCATATGTTCACCCGCTATGCGTTGATGGATCTTGAATATGACGGCATCAACCTGCGCAAGGGCGATGTCATCGGGCTGATGCTGGGCGCGGCCAACCGCGACCCGTCCCGTTTCGCACAGGCCAACTCTTTCGATCCGTTCCGCACCGATGGGGCCAATGTCAGCTTCGGCGCCGGCATCCATTTCTGCATCGGCGCGCCGCTGGCGCGTATCGAGCTGCAAGTGGCATTCAGCGAACTGTTCCGCCGCCTGCCGGAGCTGCGGTTGACGGAGGAGCCGCGGTACAATGATGTGTATCATTTCCACGGGCTGGAGAAGCTGATGGTGGCCTGGGGCTAGGTGACATGGCTCGGTCCGCCTAAATGGGGGCTGTTTACCTTGGTCACACTGTGTCATTCCCGCGAAAGCGGGAACCTCACTTTTGTGCCGAAGTGAAGTGAGGTTCCCGCTTTCGCGGGAATGACGCCGCGGGTGACTTGGGCAATGCAAGCCGCGGGTGACTTGGGCAATGCAAGAAGAGTTCGGCGTAAACCCGCCTAAAGGCTCGCCAACACCCCCGGAACCAGCAGCGGCAGGTCTTCACTGATCAGGCCAGGGCCGCCAAACCGGTTGGCGGCTTCGGCGTGGAGCCACACCGCGGCGCAGGCGGCCTCCCAACCGGCCAGGCCCTGCCCCAGCAGGCCTGCTGCCATGCCCGCGAGCACATCGCCCGAGCCCGCGGTGCCCAGCCACGCCGGGGCGTTGCTGTTGATAGCAGCGCGGCCATCTGGCGAAGCAATGACCGTGTCACCGCCTTTGAGGATCACCACAGCGCCCGATGCACTTGCCGCAGCGCGGGCGCGCTCCAGCTTGCCGCCGGGCAAATCACCGAAGAGCCGGCTGAACTCGCCTTCATGCGGCGTCATCACCACAGCCCGCTCGGGCTTTGCAGCGATGGCCGCAAACAGCTCGTCCTTGCGATCCACGAAGCTCGTCAGCGCATCGGCATCCAGCACCGTGGCCGCGCCCGAAGCCAGCACGGCGTGCACGCTGTTGCGTGTTGCCTCGCCGACACCGATGGCGGGCCCGATCACCACCGCATTCATTCGGCTGTCGCCCAATAGCTCGGCAAGCGCGGCTGCGTCGGTGGTGGGCTTGAGCATGACGGCGGTGACGTGATTGGCGTGAACCATCAGCGCTGCCTCCGGCCCGGTGAGCGAAACCACCCCCGCGCCGATGCGAAAAGCGCCCATGGCCGAGAGCCGCGTCGCGCCGGTCTGCAGCGGCCCCCCGGAGACCACGACCACATGGCCGCGATCGAACTTGTTGCCCTCATTGCTGGCAAGAGGCACCGACCAGAGGCTGGGCGTATTCTGCCAAGCCTGGGCGCCAATGGTTTCGAGCACGCGTTCAGGGATGCCGATATCGGCCAGGACCAGTTCACCACAGCGATCCCGCCCCGGCTGCAGCAGATGGCCGGGCTTGAGCCGGAAGAACGTAACCGTCATGTCGGCGATCATGGCGGTGCCACGCACCTGGCCGGTGGCGCCGTCGATTCCGCTCGGCACGTCCACGCTCACCACGGGTCGCGTGCTGGCATTGACCGCGTCGATGATCTCGGCGAATGCGCCTTCCAGGTCCCGATCCAGCCCGGCACCAAGCAGCGCGTCCACGATCAGGTCAGCGTCCTCGATATCCTTGCTGCTGGGGGCGGCTACCCGGCCGGTCCACTGCTCGGCCATGGCGGCGGCATCGCCCTTGAGCCCGGCACGGTCACCGATCAGCCGCAGCTGTACCGGCCAGCCCTTGTGCTTGAGCAGCCGCGCCACGACGAACCCATCGCCGCCATTATTGCCGGGGCCGCACAGCACCAGCACGGAGCGCTGGTAGTAGCGCTCCACTATGGCGTCGGCTATCGCCTGGCCCGCAACTTCCATGAGCTTGAGCGACTTCACGCCGGCCTGCACGGCAAGGCGATCGGCGTGGTTCATCTGGGCGGGCGTGAGAAGGATGTCGGCAGTGGTCATAGGGCCTCTCGGCAAAACGCGGGACAATCCATAAACAACAAAGCCGCCCATTGCTGGGCGGCTTCGGAACTTCACACGAAGATCTTAGTGATGGTGCTCCTCGGGCACTTCGTCCTCGTCAGCCTGGATCAGCTTGGCGAGTTCGGCGCGGGTCATGGTTTTTTCCTCGACCTTGCCCTGGTCGGCGATGAAATCGACAACCTTGTTCTCGAACACGGGAGCACGAAGACCGGCGAGGGCCTGCGGGTTCTTGCGGTAGTAGTCGTAAACCTGCTGTTCTTGACCCTGGAAGCGGCGCACTTCGGCGATCAGTGCCTGCTGGTGCTCTTCCTCGGTCACGTTCACGTCGTTCTTGTTGCCGATCTCGGCGACCACGAGACCCAGGCGCACGCGGCGCTCGGCGATCTTGCGGTACTGCTCGCGCGCGGCTTCCTCGGTCGTGCCTTCGTCTTCGAACGAACGGCCGTGCGATTCAACTTCGTGCTGAACGCGCTGCCAGATGGTTTCGAACTCGGCGTCGACCAGCTGGGCCGGGACGTCGAACTTGTGGCCTTCATCGAGGGCGTCGAGGATCTGGCGCTTCATGTGCTGGCGGCTCATCGAGGTGAGCGCTGCTTCCATCTGCGTCTTGACCGCATCGCGCAGGGCCTGGACGTTCTCGACGCCAAGACGCTGGGCGAACGCATCGTCGAGATCGCCGGTGTTCGGGCCATCGACATGCAGCACCGTCACGTCGAACACGGCATCCTTGCCGGCCAGTTCTTCGCTCTGGTAGTCAGCCGGGAACGTCACCTTGACTTCCTTGCTGCCGCCCTTCTTGACGCCGATCAGTTGCTCTTCGAAGCCGGGGATGAACTCGCCCGAGCCAACAGTGAGGTGAGCATGGTCAGACGTGCCGCCATCGAAGGGCTCGCCGTCGATCTTGCCGACGAACGACAGGCCGAGACGGTCGCCATTCTCGACGACGCCCTCGTCGCCCTTGTCGGTGTAGCCACGGTTCTGGGCGAACACGCGGTTGACTTCGGCGTCGAGCTCTTCATCCGAAACTTCCACAACCGGCTTCACCAGCGGGATGCCCTTGAGGTCCATCAGCGTGACGGGCGGCAGGACTTCATATTCAACTTCGAATGCCAGGTCGGCCTTGCCATCAAGCACTTCGTTGATCACGGACTGATCTTCGGGCAGATCGACCTTGGGCTGGGCAGCGGCGCGCTCGTCGCGCTTTTCCAGCGTTTCGGTGACCGTCGAATTGATCGCATCGGTCATCACTTCGCTCATTGCCGAGCGGCCGAACATCTTCTTGATGTGCGCCAGCGGCACCTTGCCGGGACGGAAGCCCTTTATGTTGGCCTGGCCCTTGAGCTCTTCGAGCTTGGCGCCGAGGCGCGTATTGAGGTCGGCAGCCGGGATGGTGACGCTCAGCTTGCGCTTGAGGCCTTCATTGAGGGTTTCGGTAACCTGCATTCGGTTGTGTCCCGTATTCATTGTTCACAGGGGCCAAGTCCCATTTTTGGTGCGGGTGAGAGGAATCGAACCTCCACGCCTTGCGGCGCTGGAACCTAAATCCAGTGCGTCTACCAGTTCCGCCACACCCGCAAAAGGACCCGTTGGCCGGGTTGCGGTTGCATCTATATGAAGTGCCCAAGGCAGTCAAAGCTTGATTTCTGCCTCTTTGGCGCGCTGCAGGTGCAATCATTTGCGGCAGCAGGCATGCGACAGATCACCGGGACCGCTCAGAAAAGCGGCGATTTGCATATTTTTTGAGCAATAGCTTGTATCGTGCGGCACCGGCTCCGTCGTATTGATTAGCTAATACATTGCTTTTGCAAAGGTTTCAGCGCTGGCCGCGTCTGGCACAGCGCGTGCATACGTTTGGGCGACATACGCCGGCAGTACAATTTTGGAGGCTCACATGAAAAAGATCGAGGCTATCGTAAAGCCGTTCAAGCTCGACGAGGTCAAGGAAGCACTTCAGGAAGTTGGCTTGCAAGGCATCACTGTCACCGAGGCCAAGGGCTTCGGGCGCCAGAAGGGCCACACCGAACTCTATCGCGGCGCCGAATATGTCGTCGACTTTCTGCCCAAGGTGAAAGTCGAGGTCGTGTGCCCGGACGAGCTGACCGACAAGGCCATCGAGGCAATCCGCAACGCGGCGCAGACCGGCCGCATCGGCGACGGCAAGATTTTTGTCTACTCGATCGAGCAGGCCATTCGCATCCGTACCGGAGAATTCGGCGACGACGCGCTCTAGGGACCTCCACCCGAGCGCGCAGCACGCCGTCTACAAACACAAGCATTCCGATTTTATACAGGGGAAGACCTAATGACCACCGGAGCTGACCTCCTCAAGCGCATCAAAGACGAGAACATCAAGTATCTCGACCTGCGCTTTACCGACCCGCGCGGCAAGCTGCAGCACGTCACGCTCGACGTTTCCATCGTCGACGAAGACCTGTTCGAAGAAGGCACCATGTTCGACGGCTCCTCGATCGGTGGCTGGAAGGCCATCAACGAGTCCGACATGGTGCTGATGCCCGATCCGGATTCGGTCTACATGGACCCCTTCTTTGGCGCGTCGACGATGGTCGTCAATTGCGACATTCTCGAACCCCTCACCTATCAGCCCTATAGCCGCGATCCGCGCACGACTGCCAAGAAGGCAGAGGCGCATTTGAAGGCATCGGGTATCGGCGACACGGTCGTGTTCGGCGCCGAGCCGGAATTCTTCATGTTCGACGACGTGCGCTATTCCAATACCCCGTTCAAGGTCGGCTTCGAAGTCGATCATCCCGAACTACCGTCCAACAACGACACCGCCTATGAAGCCGGCAACAACGGCCACCATATCGGTCTCAAGAAGGGCTATTTCCCGGTTCCCCCGCTGGACAGCGCGCAGGACATCCGTGGCGAAATGCTTGCCGCCATGGCCGACATGGGCGTGGTCGTTGAAAAGCACCACCACGAAGTGGCATCCGCCCAGCACGAACTCGGCATCAAGTTTGCGCCGATGATCAAGGCTGCCGATGACGTGCAGATCTACAAGTATGTCATCCACCAGGTCGCCAATGCCTATGGCAAGACCGTGACCTTCATGCCAAAGCCGATCTTCGGCGACAACGGCTCGGGCATGCACTGCCACCAGTCGATCTGGAAGGACGGCAAGCCGCTATTCGCCGGCGACCAGTATGCCGGCCTGTCGATGGAAGCGCTGTACTACATCGGCGGCATCATCAAGCACGCCAAGGCGATCAACGCCTTCACCAACCCGACCACCAATAGCTACAAGCGCCTGGTGCCGGGCTTCGAAGCCCCAGTGCTGCTGGCCTATTCGGCTCGCAACCGTTCGGCATCCTGCCGTATCCCGTTCGGCCAGTCGCCGAAGTCCAAGCGCATCGAGATCCGCTTCCCCGATCCGCTGGCGAACCCATACCTGGCCTTCTCGGCCATGCTGATGGCTGGCCTCGACGGCATCAAGAACAAGATCCACCCCGGCGATCCGATGGATAAGGATCTGTACGAACTGCCGCGCCAGGAACTGATGCAGATCCCCCATGTCTGCGGGTCGCTGCGCGAAGCCCTCGACAGCCTGGACAAGGACCGTGAGTTCCTGCTGGCTGGCGGTGTGTTCGACAACGACCAGATCGACAGCTACATTGAGCTGAAGATGACCGAAGTGGTGAAGTTCGAGCAGACCCCGCATCCGGTCGAATACGAAATGTATTATTCGGCCTAGGCGTCGGCTCATCATTGAATAAGGAAGGGCTCCTGGAAGGGAGCCCTTTTTGTTTGCGCTTGGTCGGGATTTGCACGAATGGACGCCCCACCCACCACGCGTCACCCTCGGCCTTGAGCCGAGGGCACTGAACTTGCGACGTCATGGCAAAGTGTAGAGCCCTCGGCTCAAGGCCGAGGGTGACGAGCGGTGGGTGTGGGTGCGTCGGTCGTACAGCCAAGGGTCAGTGCAGTTAGCGTAGAACTCATTCCAGTTGGCCTCATGGTGAGCTTGTTGAACCATGAGAGCCTGCCTCGGGCTTAGCCCGGGGTCGAGTGGAGGCTGGGGTGCCACGACCTCGTCCTTCGACAAGCTCAGGATGAGGTCTACTGAAGCACGGCACGGGACCTCGCCCGCCAGGCAATACCCACCCACCGGATAATACCCCCCACCGGATAATCGCCTCCCCACCGGGTCATTCCCGCGGAAGCGGGAACCGCCGTTTTTCTCCTCACATCCAGATGACGGAGGTTCCCGCTTTCGCGGGAATGACCTGGTGGGGGATCGAGAAATACCTTGTGGTGGATCAGCAATGACCTGACGATGGTTCGATAATGACCGGTGATGGTTCGACAGTGACGTGGTGAAGGGCTAGTCAGGCATATCAGCCAACTCTGCCCACCCCCCGGTAGGTCGGTAGTGCGGCGGTAATCCTCACCGACTCACCCAAGCGTGATCCATTCTCCACATCGTCGCCAAAATCGTTCGCATTTTACGGAATGGTAACGGCGCTAACCTATTCTCACGCAATCACCGGGTTGACCGGGGCGCGTGGGGCTCCCTCGAACCAGTCCGGCAGTGTTGTTGCGTACGGGCGCCGAAGTGTCCGATTTCAGAGTTGGAGTACCGGGTGGCTTCTCAGGCGAAAACCCCATGGCGCGTCGTATTTGTCCGCGCGTTTGCCGCAGTCCTTGTAGCCCTTGCGATCAGCGCTCAGGCGGCTGCTCCGGCCCATGCGATTGAAAATCTTCGCAAATATGCCGGCATCGTCGTCGATGCCAAGTCGGGCAAGGTGATGTACGAAGAATCGGCGGACAGCCGCCGCTATCCTGCCTCTGTCGCCAAGGTGATGACGCTCTACGTCCTGTTCCAGGAACTGAGCGCGGGCAACCTCAAGCTTTCCACCAAGATGACAGTGTCCAGGCACGCCGCTGCCGCGGTGCCCACCAAGCTGGGTCTGCGCGCCGGCGCCACCATCACCGTGGAAGACGCCATCAAATCGCTGGTTACGCTCTCCGCCAATGATATGGCCCGCGTCATCGCCGAACACATTTCCGGCTCGGAAGAACGCTTCGCCGAGCGCATGACCGCAACTGCACGCGCCCTTGGCATGCGGAATACCACTTACCGTAACGCATCAGGCCTGCCGGATGGCGGTCAGGTAACGACCGTGCGCGACCAGGCCATCCTCGGCATCGCCGTCTACCAGCATTTCCCGGACTATTACGAGATCTTCCAGACCAAGAGCTTCCGGTATGGCAAGCGGACCTACGGCAACCACAATCGTGTCCTCGGTTACATGGGTGCCGTCGATGGCATCAAGACTGGCTATATCAACGCTGCCGGCTCCAACCTTCTGACCGCCGCCCGCAAGGACAATCGCCACATCATCGTCGTCGCCTTCGGCTTCAATTCGGCCGCCTCGCGCGATGAAAAGGTTCGCCAGCTCGTCGCCACCTATCTGCCCAAGAGCCGGCGCGGCAATTATGTCGCGCAGATCCCAATCCCGGGCCGCCAGGGCAACACGCAGGTTGCCATTGCGCAGTCGCCATCGTCCGCGCCGGTCTACGTCATGCCGATGCCCCTGCCCGGCTTCCGCCTGGCGCAGTTGGTGGCCGCTAACGGTGCCCAGCCACAGGCTCCGGCCATCCAGCCCATGCCGCAGGCGGTCGTCGCCAGCGCGGCACCGGTCCCTGCCGCCCCGCCAGCCAATCTGGGCCAGCAGGCCGTCCAGGCGGCCAATGTCCTGGCAGCGCCGACCGTGCAGCCACCCAGCCAGGATGTTATCGGTGCCTGGCTCAGCGAAACCTACAAGCTGGGCGCGCCGCCGGCCGCCCTTGGCCAGACCGCTCCATCCGCACCGCTGGGTTACGCGCCTCCGGGCTCTATCGACCCACAGCTCGGCCAGCCAATCGACCAGACCGTGTCCAACTCCATCCAGACTGCCGATGCGGGCATCAAGCCCGGTGGCTGGGTCGTCCAGATCGGCGCCGGTCCTTCGGAGGAAAGCGCCCGCGCGTTGCTCTCCGACGCGGCAGGCAAGGCCGGCGATCTGAGTGACTTCCGCTCCTATGTGGAACGCTTCGAGAATAACGGCCAGATTTTCTATCGCGCCCGCTTCATCGGTTTCGGTGACCGCGACGACGCAACGGCGATGTGCAACCAGCTCAAGCAGCAGGACCTCAGCTGTCTTGCCATGCAGGGCTGACCTAGTGTCCACCGCGCCAGCGTGCGGTGGAGCCAAACGAATGTGAGTGCGCCAGCCCGCAGGGTTCCTGGCGAATAGTGTGAAGCAAATTGGCGCCTGTGTTTGGAGTAGCCCAATGAGCGAGAATACCGCCCTCAACGAGTTGGCCAATTTCGTTGGCCGTTCATCCCTTGCCACGCAGGACATGGCAGCCCGCAATCGCGCGCTTGCGGCAATGACAAACCGCATGCTCGGCAAGAAGCGGTCGGTTGGCGATCTGCTTGGCGTCGTGCTGACTCTGTCTGCCCGTACGCGCCGCATGTCGCAGCCGCCTGCGATGATCGAAATCGACGTCTTCGCGCCAGGCGGCACGCGCGCGCTGCAGCTGACCCTGGGCGGCCGTTAACTCTCGGCAGCAGAACGGCATCAAGCTGCGCGGCGGGCTTCGATCTTGCTCCGGATCGGCAGGTGCAATGCGTCGAGCAGGCTTCGGTATTCCTGCAAAGCGCTGATGTGTGAGGTCGATGGTGCTCCGCCGGTCATGTCGGCGGCCTCCTGGTCAAACACCGTCAACCCCGACGTAAACAGCGAGCGGAAAATCACACGCTCGGCGATGCCATCGGCCACGCGACTCCCCAACTGGTCCGCGATGTCCTGCACCAGGATTTGCACCTGCCGCATGTTGCGTGAGTTCAGCGTCGAAATGCGATTGCGCACCAGCACCCAGTCCACCGTCTTGCCGCTGGCGGCAAAGCGCTCGGAACGCGCCCGCTGCACCAGCCGTGCGTAGTGGCTGGTTTCCCGCAGCTCGCCCGTTTCCGGCTCGAACTGTGCCAGCACATCCAGGTCGATCAGGCTGTCATTGACGGGCGTGATCAGCGTATCGGCCAGCGAATGGGCGATGCGCGTGAGGTTGGTGTCGAAGCCCGGCGTATCGATGATGAGGAAGTCGGTCCGACCGTCCACTTGCCCGATGGCGTTGCGGAACAGGTTGAACTCGAGCCGGTTGTTTTCCTGCTGCGAGTCGCCACTCGACAGCGGCAGGTGATAGTGCTCGGTTTCGACCAGGTTGACGCCATGCCGGCGCGCCCAGTCCTGCCGGTTGCGCACATAGTGCGTCAGGGTCTGCTGACGACTATCCACATCGATGGTCGCGACCCGCAAGCCCTGGTGCAACAGGTAGATGGCAAGGTGAAAGGCCGTGGTCGATTTGCCCGACCCGCCCTTCTCATTGCCGACCACGATGACATGAACACCCTGCCCCGACATCCGCCCACTCCGCTACGCCGATAGCCGCATCGGCTCGATCTCGCCCAGCGGCAGGTTGAGCGCCGCCACCAGATTGCGATATTCCTGGCGCGCACTGACATGGGACATGGTGGTGCTTTCGGTGCCGTCCTCGTCAACCGGATCGAAGACTGTCATGCCCGTGGGGAACAGCGAGCGGAAGATCACGCGTTCCGCAATGCCTTCAGCCACGCGGCAGCCAAAGCGCGTCGCGATCAGGTCCAGCGTTGCATGCACCTGCCGCGAATTGCGCGAGCCGAGCATGGAAATACGATTGCGCACCAGCACCCAGTCGACGCTATGCCCATCCACCGCCAGCCGCTCGGAGCGCGCGCGCTGCACCAGCCGGGCATAATGGCTCGTCTCGACGAACGAACCACTTTCCGGATTGATGCGGGCCAGCACGTTCAGATCGATCAGGCTGTCGTTGACCGGGGTCACCAGCGTATCGGCCAGCGAGTGGGCGAGCCTGGTCAGATTGGTGTCGAACCCCGGCGTGTCGATCACGAGGAAGTCGACACGATCTTCGACTTCACCCACGGCCCGGCGGAATACGTCGAACTCGGCCTTGTTGTTGTCCTTGACCGAGTCACCCCACGCCGTCGGCAGGTGGTAGTGCTTGAGGTTGGGCAGGTTCAGCTGCCGTTCCTGGATGTGAATGCGCCGGTTGCGCACATAATGGGTAAAAGTCTGCTGGCGGCTGTCCACGTCGATGGTGGCAACGCGGTAGCCGGCGTGCAGCAGGTAAATGGCCAGGTGGAACGCGGTCGTGGACTTGCCCGACCCGCCCTTTTCATTTCCCACCACAATGACATGCGCCCCATGACGAGCCATCGTTGCCCCCAAATCAGTGTTTCATTAACACCGACTAACAACGGTCCAGCTGGTTAACGGCACGTTAAAAAGAACTGACTCCAAGCGCCGCGTCAGATTAACTTTTCGCTAGCTTTATCGCGCAGGTTAGATCAGCCCGAGCTTGGCGAGGTCAGCGGCCAGCGCCAGCGATTCGGCGTTTTCATTGGCACCGAGATCGGGGGGCGCATCCTCGGGCCGCAGATAGCGCCAGCCCTGGAACGGACGTTTGGGATAGGGCACGGTGCGCACCATGTCGGGCGCCATGACGATATCGCAGTAATCCTTGCCTTCGGGGTCGGTATATTTCGCGAGCCGCAAAATCGGCTGGCGGGCAACCACCTGCCCGCCAATCACCCAATAAATCGAGGACTTGCCTTCCATCTCAGCGGCCTGCTTGGGCATCATGCGCGTGCGATGCACATGGACGTCCTCGCCATAGTCGGCGCCCCACCAATGGGCCCGTTCGTCGCGGTAGCTTTCGAGCTCTTCCAGCGTTTTAACGCCGACACTGAGCTTGATCATATGGATCATACAATCGTTCCGGGCTTTGCCCGTCCCTGAATCACGTCAATCTCATCTTCATCGACCACCCAGGGCTCCTTGAGCGCCATGGCGAGCCATGTCTGGAACGCGGGCAGGCTATAGATGGCTTCTACATATTCGTTCGCCACATCGGAGACGGGTAACGCATATGTGCGAATACGAGTGGCAACGGGCGCAAACATGGCATCAGCGGCGCTGAACTCGCCAAACAGGAACGGCCCACCGGATTTCTCCAGCAATCCACCCCAAAGGGCCTCCAGCCGGTGTAGGTCCTTCCGCACGGTATCGGCGGAAACTTTGCCCGGATGGGAGGCGCGTAGATTCATCGGCGCATGGCTGCGCAGCGCCGAAAAGCCCCCGTGCATTTCCGAAGCGGCTGCACGGGCCAGCGCCCGCTCCTTGAGGCCGGCAGGCCAGATCGGCTTGTCAGGAAACCGGTCAGCCAGATACTCGATGATCGCAATGGTCTCCGGGACGACCAGGTCGTCATCGATCAACACCGGCACCCGGCCAGTGGGCGAACGCTGCGCCAGCACATCGCGAAAACCCTCGCCCGCGAGTTGCAGCACTTCGTCCTCGAAGGGGATCTCGAAGTGGGTCAGCACCAGCCATGGCCGCAGCGACCAGGTGGAATAATTGCGATTTCCGATAAGCAGCTTCATGCGCACCTCCATCCAAGCAAGAAGGGCGCCCCAAACCCCGGGCGCCCTTCCGAATTGCTATCAGTGAAAAACTCTAGCGTCGATCAGACACCAGCAATGACGGAGAAAACCATTCCCATTGCAAGCAGGCAGACCAGTGTCCAGGTTGCTGCCCGCCATGCCGTAGTGGCCTTCGGTTGACTACGCATTATCGCTCCTTGTCAGCCGTTCACGCCAGGGCATCATCGGTGTTACCCACCTGCCGCACCCCAGTAGCAAAAGATTAACTGTACGACAAAGCTATGACAAGCGGCAGAGATGCCACACTTTGGGACACTCCACTGCAATGCGATCGTGCTCAGAATAGTCCAAACCACAGTCCGGCGATCCCGAGGAACGCGAAGAATCCTACAGTATCCGTGACCGTGGTCACGAATACGGCAGACGCAATCGCCGGATCTGCCTTGAACTTTTCCAGCGTAATCGGAATCAAAATTCCTGCCGTACCCGCAACGATCAGATTGATGATCATCGCCGCAGCGATCACCCCGCCCAGTTGCACGTCGCCAAACCGCAGCCAGGTCACGACCCCGATCAGCACGGCAAAGATGATGCCATTTGCGAGCCCCACGACCATTTCGCGCGTTATCAGGCGCCGCAAACGGCTCCCATCGAGTTCGCGCATCGCCAGCGCGCGGACGGTCACCGTCATGGTCTGCGTACCGGCATTGCCGCCCATTGAGGCGACAATGGGCATCAGCACGGCCAGCGACACCATCTGCTCGATCGTTGCATCGAACAGCCCGATCACGAATGAGACCGCGACAGCCGTAAAGAGGTTGATGACCAGCCACGGCACGCGGCTGCGTACCGTGTCGATGGTGGAGCCGGAAATGTCCTCGTCGCCAACACCGGCGAGCAGCTTGATATCCTCGTCAGCCTCTTCGTGGATGACGTCGACAATGTCGTCGATGGTCAACACGCCCACCAGCCGGCGGCTTTCGTCCACCACGCCGACTTCGACAAGGTCGTAGCGCTCGAAATCGCGGGCTGCTTCTTCCTGGTCCTCATTTGCATCGACCAGCACCAGATTGGTGTTCATCAGGCCCTCGATGGACCTGGCTCGTGGCGCCCGCAGGAACTTGTCCAGCGGAATGGTGCCGAGTACCTGATAGGACGCATCCACCACATAGATCTGGTAGAACTCGTCCGGCAGGTCTTTTTCACGCCGCAGATAGTCGATGGTCTGACCCACCGTCCAGAACGGCGGAATGGCGATGAAATCGGTCTGCATCCGCCGCCCGGCGGAGTCTTCCGGAAAATCCAGGCTGCGCTTGAGGCTCAGGCGCTCAAAGGTCGGCAGCTTCGCCAGCACCTCATCGCGGTCTTCCTGCTCCAGATCTTCCAGCAGCGCCACGGCGTCGTCATTGTCCAGCCCCGTCACGCCGCGCGCAATGGCGGCATTGGGCAAGGCATCCATGATTTCGATGCGGACGCTCTCGTCGACCTCGGTCAGCGCCGAATAATCGAATCGGTCGCCGAGCACATGCACCAGGTGCAGCCGCTCTGGCGGGTCCAGCGTCTCCAGTACGTCGCCCAGGTCAGCCGCGTGGAGCGGTTCGATGACACTGCCGACGTCCTCGTCGCGCCCTGCCTCGAGATAGGCGCGCAATCGTTCGATCCAGAGCGGACTGATGCGATCCTCGCTGTCGCGAAGCGCATTAGGATCAATCCCGACCTCGTGGCCGGGCTCTGTCTCGAATTCTGTGCTCATGGGAGCCCTTTGTGTCGCGAGTTTCGGGGGCGCCCAAGCTGTATCCAATACCAGCGCCGCACGCCAGACGAGCCTGAGCGAATAGACGCAGCCGGACGCAAAAAAAATTTGCGACAGGCATGGTGTTGCAGCCGCGAAGGCACCTTTGGCACCCATGCGATGGCTCTTAGCTTCAGTTGGGCTGGGAACTCTGATGAAGATCGCCGCGTTTGGTGCACCGCGTCATCAAGGCCGTTCAAAGCATGCAGGCTCAGACGATGGCCGTAGGATCGGCCCCATCTTTGCCCCAATGCGCCAGTTAGCTCACGTCCGTGTGAAGACGAAGATCAGCACAAGAAATAAATTCAAGGAGACCTCATGTCCCGTAAATTTTTTGCTCCGCTCGCCGTCATTGTGGCCCTCACGCTCGCTGCGTGCGGCGGCGATGCCCCAACCACCGACGCTCCGCCAGCCGATGCTCCGGCGACCACACCGCCGGCTGATACTGCTCCTGCGACTCCAGCAACCCCATAACGAAAAGGCCGCCCCGAGGGGCGGCCTTTTTTCTAGTCATCCTGAGGATGATTTGGTGCGGTCGAGAAGACTCGAACTTCCACGTCTTGCGACACAGCGACCTCAACGCTGCGCGTCTACCAATTCCGCCACGACCGCACGCTTGGTAGAGCTTTGCCTTTCGGCGAAGCGAGCGGGGATGTAGCAAAGCTCTTGCACAACCTCAAGCGCTTAATCGCTAATTCGTCCCGGAATTGTGGAGAGCGCTGATTTATCGGCAGGGCATGCGGCTTCGTGGCAGGATTCTAGAGCACATCGCACAGCACGGGATTCGCACAGTAGACCTCATGGTGAGCTTGTCGAACCACGAGGTCGTGGCACGCAAGCCTCCACTCGCTCGACCTCGTGGTTCGACAGGCTCACCATGAGGTCTGTTCGGACTCCAATGCGACGCTAGCCCCGGCGCTGCGCTTTGGCGGTCACCTGCACGCGTAGATGCCCCTCTTCCACGCTGACTTCGCCATGAGCGATCAGCGTGTTGTTGGCGTAGATGTTGAGTGGATCGTTTTCCAGCGCATCGAGTTCGATCACCGCACCACGGCCCATGCGCAACAAATGGTGGATCGGCATGGTCGTCGCGCCGAGTTCCACGGTAATGTCCACTTCAATATTGTCGAGTGTGCGCATAAATAAGTCCGGACTGCACACGCGCAGCATGACGCAGCGCGATTGGTTGGCGGTAACTCTCTGGCAAGCATGGTTATGGAAGCGTTAATTTCGGACGACATTCGCTGCGAGACCAACAACAAATTGGCCCGGGCGGACGCTCGGCCGGTGCAATGGATCATCTCCAACGCCCAGATACCCTACCCCGAAGCGCTGCAAGCCATGCGCACGCGCGCTGCCGCCATTGCGGCCGGCGAAGCCGAGGAAGCCATATGGCTGCTGGAGCACCCCCCGCTCTATACGGCAGGCACCTCGGCCAATCCTGCCGACCTGCTGTCCGACCAGTTTCCGGTTTATGACGCAGGCCGCGGCGGGCAATACACCTACCACGGCCCCGGCCAGCGCGTTGCCTATGTAATGCTCGACCTCACCAAGCGCGGACGCGACATCCGCTGCCTCGTGCAGGGTCTTGAGGGTTGGGTCATCGACACCCTGGCCAGCCACAACATCACCGGCGAGCGCAGGGACGGCCGGATCGGCGTCTGGGTTCAGCGACCGGACAAGGGCGCGCTGAAGGAAGACAAGATCGCGGCCATTGGCGTACGCGTTTCCAAATGGGTCAGTTTCCACGGCATTTCGCTCAACGTCATGCCGGACCTGACCCACTATAACGGCATCGTTCCGTGCGGCATCACGGACCAGGGTGTTACCAGCTTTGAAGATCTCGGGCAGCTCGTATCCATGCCCGAAGTTGATTCCTCGCTCCGCGCAGCCTTCGAGCAGCGCTTCGGACCGACGATCACCGCGACCGACGAAAGCCTTGTCAGCGCGGCCGCGCATGGCCAAGTTGCTGGCGCATAGAATCGCACATCGGAGACTGGGATGACCCTCGACGATCTGAAACGCCTGTTCACCCGCCAAACGCTGTTCCGGCTCGACGCGATTCTATCGCCCAAGCTGGTGCCGATTCTATACGCGCTCGGGCTGGCCGCCATCCTGCTCTGGGCAGTCGGCCACCTGTTCTGGAGCTTCGGCTTTGGCTTCGGCAATGGCCTTTGGGGCCTGCTCGAAATCGGCGTCTTCGGCCTGCTCTATTTCGTGGTGCTGCGCATAGGCTGCGAAGCGCTGCTGGTCTGGTTCAAGACCCACGAGCAAAGTGGGGAGACGGTCAATCGCTCGCGCTATTCGGCCTCCCTGCTCGATGAGGTGCGCGACGCCATTCGTGATCTGGCCCAGGGCGATGACGATCCGGACTATGCCGAGGCCGACGAATACATCACCCCAGCAACCGACCCGGCACCCTACGAAACCACCCGCCGCAGCCCGGCGACCGAAGCAGGCGAGGTTTTCAAGCCACGCCGCACGGCCAAGCGCGGCCCGTCATCGAAGGACATGGACTGACGCCACGCCACGTGAATGAAACAAAAAAGGCCGCCAAGACATCAATCTCGGCGGCCTTCTTGATTCTAAGCTTGAAGCTTACTGCTTGTTGACGCTCCAGGCGCCGGGCCCTGCAAACACCAGATAGAGAAAGGCAAAGCAGAACAGGATGGCGGCATCGCCACCGTTGTTCACGGGGAAGGCATTGCTTGGCGCATGAGCAATCCAATAGGCAAAGGCCATGGTGCCCGAGGCAATGAAGGCTGCCGGACGGGTGAAGAAGCCGAGCAGGATCATGATGCCGGACACGATCTCGATGACCCCGGCGAACCAGAAGATCGAGAACATCGGTGGGCTGAATTCGCTGGCGGGGAAGCCGAGAAGCTTCTGCGAACCATGGGCGATGAACAGCAAGGCGGCGACAATGCGCAGCACGGCGAGAGCCTGCGGCGCGTAGGCGGAGAGACGATCGAACATGAGTGCTCCTGTTTAGGTCTGATGGGTGTTGAGGCGCTACCCAATGCGCATGTATAAATCTGCCAATAAAGCAAAGCGTTGTCATGGAAAACAACGCAAATGCGGACGCAGTGTTCATCAATCCGCTCATTCAAGCCCATCCGAGGGCCGGTGGCAGCAAACCTGCCACGCACCCGGTGGGCGACAGTCACATTGCGTAACTGTCAGATATTCTGTATGACGCGCGCAATCATTCCCACATCGGAAATTTACGCTCTCATGAGCCAAGCGCCAAAAATTGGCCTCGTCAGCCTCGGCTGCCCCAAAGCCCTTGTCGATAGCGAACGCATCATGTCCACGCTGCGCAGCCAAGGCTATTCGTTCAGCCGCGACTATGCCGGCGCCGATATCGTGCTCGTCAACACCTGCGGCTTCCTTGATTCAGCCAAGCAGGAATCGCTAGAAGCCATTGGCGAGGCGCTGAACGAAAACGGCCGTGTCATCGTCACCGGCTGCCTCGGTGTCGAGGAAGAGCTGATCCGCGCCACCCACCCGTCCGTGCTCGCCATTTCCGGCCCGCACCAGTACGAGAACGTGGTTTCGGCCGTGCATGAGCATCTGCCGCCCGTGCCGAACCGCTTCGTGGATCTGGTTCCCGAAACCGGCCTCAAGCTGACACCGCGCCATTATGCGTATTTGAAGATCTCCGAGGGCTGCAATAATCGCTGTTCCTTCTGCATCATCCCGCAGATCCGTGGCGATCTGGCTTCCCGCCCCGCCGCCGGCATTCTGGGTGAGGCCGAAGGGCTGATCCGTGGCGGCGTCAAGGAATTGCTGGTGATCAGCCAGGACACCAGCGCCTATGGCGTCGACATCAAATACGCCGAAAGCAATTATCGCGGCCGTCCCGTCAAGGCGAAGTTCTATGACCTTGCCAAGGAGCTGGGTCAGCTCGGCGCCTGGGTGCGCCTGCACTATGTTTACCCCTACCCTCATGTCGACCAAGTGATGGAGTTGATGGCGGACGGCCTCGTCCTGCCCTATCTCGACATTCCCTTCCAGCACGCCTCGCCCAAGGTCCTCAAGGCCATGCGCCGCCCCGCGCATCAGGAAAAGACGCTGAATCGGATTCTCGACTGGAAGCGCCAAGTCCCTGATCTGACTGTGCGTTCCAACTTCATCGTCGGCTTCCCCGGCGAAACCGAAGACGATTTCGAGATGATGCTCGACTTCATCGAGGAAGCCGAGATCGACCGTGCCGGCTGCTTCAAGTACGAGCCCGTAACCGGCGCACCCGCCAATGAACTCGAAGGCATCGTGCCAGACGATGTGGCGCAGGATCGTTGGGAACGGCTGATGGAAGTCGCCCAGAACGTCTCTGCGGGCCAGCTCGCCAAGAAGGTCGGCCGCACCATCCAGGTGCTCGTCGACGATGTCGAGCCCGAAGCCAACAAAGCCATCGCCCGCTCGAAGTGGGACGCGCCCGAAATCGACGGCCAGGTCATCGTCGCCAACGCAACCGGCATCAAGCCGGGCGACATGATCGACGTTCTGGTTACCGATAGCGACGAATACGATCTGTTCGCCGAGCCGGTGAAGGCGCTGAACTAAGGGCACGACCTCGTCCTTCGACGGGCTCAGGATGAGGTCTGCTGCGATCTCCGAGTAGACCTCATCGTGAGCCTGCCGAACCACGAGGACGTGCCAAAACAATTTCATTGGCAACTACTTGCCGAACCTTCCGGAATCAGCGCGCGAAACAAAATCTCGCGCGCTGCTCCTGCCGCGCAAAGGTGTTGCGGCCTTCCCAAGGCTTGTAAATTACTCGTCCAGCCCAGCACTTTGCCGCTGGACGCCGCGCCCGCCGCCATAGCATCACGCTTCCAACATCTCTTTCCTGTTGGATTTCCGCGTCAGATGAACAAGCTATTCGCCGCCGCCGCTGCTGCCATCGCACTTAGCGTCACGCCCGCCTTCGCCCAGCCAACCGACATCCTCAACGCGTCCTATGACATTGCGCGCGAGCTGTTCGAGGCTGAGAACGCCGCCTATGCGGCATCGGGCGCCGCCGATACCGTCAATCAGTCCCACGCCGGTTCGTCCGCCCAGGCCCGCGCGGTGCTGGAGGGCCTGCCGGCCGACGTCGTGACCTTCAATCAGGTCGTGGATATCGAAAAGCTGGTCGAAGGTGGCTTCGTCAGCGACGATTGGGCAACCGAGTTCCCCAACAACGCCTCCCCATTCTATTCCCTCCCCGCTTTCCTCGTCCGCGCCGGCAATCCCAAGGGCATCAGCGACTGGGGCGATCTGGCCGCCGAAGGCGTGCAGGTGATCTTCCCCAATCCCAAAACCTCCGGCAACGGCCGCTACACCTATCTCGCTGCCCGCGCCTGGGCGAACGAGGAATATGCCAACGACGAAGCCAAGGTCGAGGAATTCCTCACCAAGCTCTTCAACAACGTGCCGGTCTTTGAAACAGGTGGCCGCGCCGCCACCACCGCTTTCACCGAGCGCCAGTTGGGCGACGTGCTGATCACTTTCGAGGCGGAGGTTCTGGCCGTTCGCAAGCAGCTTGGTGAAGATCAGTACGAAGCCGTCGTCCCCTCGGTGAGCCTGCTTTCCGAGTTTCCGGTCGCCATCGTCGACAAGGTCGTGGACAACCGTGGCAGCCGCGACATCGCCAAGGCCTATCTCGATTTCCTCTTCACCACGGAGGGCCAGGAAGTCGCCGCCAGCAATTTCCACCGCGTCAATGACGAGGCGATTGCTGCCGCCCACGCAGCCGACTTCCCCGAAGTGCGCCTCGTGACTGCCGATGAAGCATTCGGCGGCTGGGCCAAGATCTCCGAAGAGCACTTCGCCGATGGCGGCCTGCTCGACAAGGTGTTCCTCAACCAATAGCCAAGACGCCGATCAATCGCCGTCACCGGGATTGTCCCGGTGATCGCGTGACAATGGATTGCCCGGACGAGCCGGGCAATAACGCTTGGCAGCGGGAGAATACATGGCACAGAGACGATCCAGGCACCTGCTTCCCGGCTTCGGGCTGACGCTTGGCGTCTCCATGCTTTACCTCACGATCATCATTGTCCTGCCGCTCATCGCCATGTTGCTCAAGGTGGGCGGCATGGGCTGGGAAGAGTTCTGGCGGATCGTCAGCTCCAATCGTTCGCTGGCCGCCTATCGCATCACGTTCAGTTCCGCGCTGATCGCCTCGATTTTCAATGGAATTTTTGGCCTGCTGCTGGCTTGGGTGCTCACCCGCTACAGTTTCCCGGGCAAGCGCATCCTCGATGCCCTCGTTGACCTGCCCTTTGCCCTGCCGACCGCGGTCGCGGGCCTGGTACTCGTCACGCTGTTTTCCGATACGGGCTGGTATGGCCAGTTTCTCGAGCCGAACGGGTTCAAGGTGAACTACACGCAGGCGGGCATCATCGTTGCCATGATTTTCACCTCAATTCCCTTCGTCGTCCGCACCGTCCAGCCTGTGCTCGAAGAGGTGCAGGTTGATCTGGAGGAGGCCGCCAGAACGCTGGGCGCGACCAATTGGCAGGTGTTCGCCCGTGTCATCTGGCCCACCATCCTGCCCGCCTTCATCGCCGGCTGCGTGCTGTCCTTTGCCCGTTCGCTGGGTGAGTTCGGCGCCGTGGTGTTCATCGCCGGCAATCTGCCGGGCCTCACCGAGATCGTTTCGCTGCTGATCTATATCCGGCTCGACGAATACAACTATGAGGGCGCCGCTGCCCTCGCCTTCATTCTCCTGCTCGTCGCCTTCGCGACCCTTGTGCTGACCAACGCCCTCGGCGCCTGGCAGGTCCGCTACGCCGACAGGAGACGCTGATGACCACAGCTACACGCTCTCCGGCAGAAATCACCCTGATCGCCTTGGCTTTTGTCCTCTCGGGCCTGATCCTGGTTGTGCCGCTGGTGCTCATCTTCGCCTTCGCACTACGCGAGGGTCTCGCCACCTATCTCACCAATATCCTCGAGCCCAACACGCTCCACGCCGTTGGCCTTACGGTGCTAACCGCAATCATCGTGGTCCCCATCAATATCGTCGTCGGGGTGTGCCTTGCCTGGCTGGTCACACGCTTTCGCTTTCCAGGCCGCCAGCTCATCATCACCACCATAGAACTGCCGGCCTCGGTCAGCCCGATCGTCGCTGGCGTGGTCTATCTCTTCCTTTATGGCGGACAGGGCCTGCTCGGGCCGGTTCTTCAGGCGGCCAACATCCAGCTGATGTTCACCGTCACCGCGATCATCCTTGTCAGCCTGTTCGTCACCGCCCCCTTTGTCGCCCGCGAGCTCATCCCGCTCATGCAGCAACAGGGCACCGAGGATGAAGAAGCTGCGCTATCCCTCGGAGCAAGCGGCTGGCAGATGTTCTGGCACGTGACCTTGCCCAATATCCGCTGGGCGATTCTCTATGGAGCGGTTCTCACCAATGCCCGCGTGATGGGCGAATTCGGCGCCGTCTCCGTAGTGTCCGGCTCGATCCGGGGCCAGACCAACACCCTGCCCCTGCAGATCACCCAGCTCTTCAATGACTTCAATGTCACCGGCGCCTTTGCCGCCGCAACCACGCTGGCGCTCATCGCCGTTCTGACATTGATCCTCAAGTCGAGCCTGGAAGGCCGCGGCTGGCGCTAGGCGCTCATTGCCGTCAACGGCACCGGCGCGTCCGCTGCCAGCGCGCTGTTTGCGGTATCGTTCATCGCCACGGCGAACATGGCGCCCATCACGTCCGATTGGGTCAACATGCCCACGACATGCCCGTTTTCATCGACCACGGGCAGATGGTGCAGCCCGGCATCGGCCATGAACGGCACGATCTGCGCAATTGGCGTTTCTGGGCGAGCCGCCTTCACCGGCGTGCTCATGATGTCTTCGACCCGCCCCTTGAGACGACGATCAGAATTGCCGATCGAGCGCAAACGCCAGCCCAGCCCGGAGCCGGTCGCCGACATGCCCCAGTCTGCCTTGTCCAGCAGATCGGTCTGCGTGAGGATGCCCACGAGCCTGTTATCCAGATCCACAACCGGCAGCGCCTTGATGTGGTGCTCCCGCAAGTGCCGCAGCGCTTCGCGCAAGCTGGTCTTGGGCCCCACCGACTGCACATCCCGGCTCATTATGGCGCCGCAATTGATCCCGGCCGAACGCCGTTCATAGGCACGCACTTCAGCACGGTGCAGAATGTCTTCCAGATCATCCGTCGCCACTGGCAGCACCAGGTCATATTGGGCCAGCACCGCTTGAATATCGTCTTGTGTCACGCCGAGCCGTCCTGTGGGCAGAGGATCCGCCGTCCGGTGCGGATTGCTGACCGCCGGCGCAAGATGCGGATAGCGCCGGCCCGTGAGATTGTTGAACAGCAATGCCACAGCCAGCAACAGAATCGAATTGACCATCACCGGCCAGATGACAAACCCGAAGCCGGTGCTCTGGATTGCCGGCCCGCCAAGCACAGCCGTGAGCGCCACGGCGCCACTGGGCGGATGCAGGCAGCGCAAAGCCATCATCACCGCAATGGCCAGACCAACAGCGACACCTGCCGCTACTACCGCATCGCCGATGTACCGGGCACAGAGCACCCCGATAAGCGCTGCAAGAGTGTTGCCGCCGATGATCGACCAAGGCTGCGCCAAGGGGCTTGTCGGAACCGCGAACAGCAGCACGGCCGATGCGCCCATGGGTGCAATCAGCAGCGGCACATCCGGGGAGTTGCCCAGCGCCAGGCTGGCTACCGCGCCCGTGGCCAACAGGCCGATCAATGCACCGAAAGACGCGCGAAAGCGCTCTCCCAGGCTGACGGGCGCCAAGCTGGGTACGAAACGTTTAATGAAGGGAAGAACGCTGGACATTTGCGGCGGTGTAGCAGGCCTGTTCGTCCCCGCCAACGCCGCCACTTGCGTCATTCGTTCGGCAAAAGAAATTTCCTTCCAAGGTTTTCGTCCGGCGCGCGTCAGGCTCCATTTTTAGTTTGCGAAGCGCCCCTTTTGCAGGCGCGGCGTTGCTCGCAAGATTTTGGGTTCCCGCCCAATAACGCGGTGGCAGTCGATTTTTAGCCTTGCGGCATGGCCGCGGCTCATATGTGTTGTGCGCTCTATGGCCGCCCGCATGGAATCCAGATGACGCTTCCACAAACTTTCGCCTTTCTGGTCATCGGCGCCATGATGGTCGCTTTTATCATGGGCCGCTGGCGCTACGATCTTGTGGCGGTAGGCGCACTGCTTGCAGCCATGGCGCTCGGCGTCGTTTCGCCAGCCGACGCTTTCAGCGGTTTCTCCGACGATATCGTCATCATTGTGGGTAGTGCCCTGGTGGTGAGTGCTGCCGTTTCCCGCTCGGGCATCATGGAGCTTGCCATCCGGCGCTTCGCGCCAAATCTGAGCGGCCCCCGCGCCCAATTGATCCTGCTTGTGGTCACCGTCACCGTGCTTAGCGCCTTCGTCAAAAACATCGGCGCGCTGGCGATCATGATGCCCATCGCGTTTCAGATGGCGCGCAAATCGGGGGTATCTCCGTCGCTGTTCCTGATGCCGATGTCCTTCGGCTCGCTGCTGGGCGGCCTGATGACCCAGGTGGGTACCTCGCCTAACATCATCGTCTCGCGCGTCAGGGAGGAGCTGTCGGGCGAGCCCTTCACCATGTTCGACTACACGCCAACGGGCGTCGCACTCTCCATCGCAGGGGTCATTTTCCTCGCCCTTTGCTACCGCCTCCTGCCGGTTCGCCAGCGCGAAGAAACCGGCATGGAAAAGGCCATCGAAATCAAGAACTACACCACCGAAGCCAGGGTGGCCGATGATTCTTCGGCCATAGGGCGCACCATCGGCGAGTTGCAGGCAGCCGCCGATGGCCTTGCCATGGTCACCAGTATCGTGGGTGCCAATGGGCGCCGCCGCACGCCCCTTCCCGACGCCAAGCTTCGCGCCGGCGATATTCTCCTCGTCGAAGGCTCACCCGAAGCGCTGGACAATATGGTTTCGCAAGGCGGGCTATCTTTTAGCGAACGGCGCGGCGCGGCGACCCAGGACGCGGCCGACATCGGCACCATCGAAGCGGTCATCGGGGAAAGCTCGGGCCTGATCGGCGCAACGGCGAAGGAGTTGACGCTGTTCGACCGCACCGGGCTCAACCTCCTGGCGGTCAGCCGTCGTGACGAGCGCTTCACCGAGCGCCTCGGGCAGATTCGCTTCCAGAACGGCGACGTCATCCTGCTCCAGGGCCATCTCAAGCGCCTGCCCGAACTCCTGCGCGAATGGGACTGCCTGCCCTTGATCGAGCGTGGCCTCAGGCTTGGCAATGTGCGCAGCGGGTTGATCCCCATCGGCATCCTGCTGGTTGCCATGGCCGCCACCGCTATTGGCCTTGTGCCTGTGGCAGCCGCCTTCTTTGCGGCAGCCGTCGCCATGGTCGTCAGCCGTTCGCTGCCGCTGCGCGAAGTCTACAATCAGCTCGACGCGCCGATTCTCATCATGCTCGCCTGCCTGATCCCGGTGTCCGATTCGTTGCGCTCCACCGGCGGCACCGAACTGATCGCTAGCTGGCTCTCCACCACTGCCAGCACCTTGCCCGGCTGGGGCGCGCTGGCCCTCATCATGGTTGCGGCCATGGCGGTCACGCCCTTTCTCAACAACGCCGCAACCGTGTTGGTGATGGCCCCCATTGCGGCGAGCTTTGCCACGTCCCTCGGCTACGCTCCCGAAGCGTTCCTATTGGCCGTAGCAATCGGCGCAGGCTGCGACTTCCTCACCCCGATCGGTCACCAGTGCAACACCCTGGTCATGGGTCCCGGAGGCTACAAGTTCGGTGACTACTGGCGCTTGGGCGCTCCGTTGTCGCTGATCGTGGTGCTGGTCGGCGTGCCCACGCTGATGGTCGTCTGGCCATTCTGAGCGCCATGCACACAAGGCACACCATCACCCTGCCCAACAGACCGCCGCTGGTGCTGGGTAAAAGACCTCTGCTCCTGGCGATGCTGGAGGAGCCAAGCCCGAATCAAGTTTGGAACTTGCTCGCGCAAGACGCTGATATGATTCAACTATCCACGGGCGTCGCGCCAATGCCCGTGCAGCAAGAGCTGGACCGGATTATTCCGCTGCTGGACGAGATGATCGCCGCCGGCATTACCGCGCCCATCGCGATAGCAACAACAAACCCGCTGGTTGCCGATCAGGCCATCCAGTCCGGCGCCAGTCTCATCGTAGATCTGGACAACCTCGCAGGCGCACCGGAAATGGCTGAGATCGCCGCCCTGCATCAGGTGCCGGTCATCGCACGCGCCAGCGCGCTAGCCATCGCTCGCGCCAAGGCCGCTGACATCCAGCTCATCCTGGATTTTGGCCAAACACTGGCCGAGGGGACCGGCTACCCTATTCTCGTCGGCCCCATGCTCCCGCAAGCCGCAATCTCAGCCTACCGCGCGGGCGCCCACATCCTACGCGTTGACGATCTCATCGCCATTACGACACACTTTCAGGATGCTTCATGGTGAGCCTGTCGAACCACGAGGCCGAGTGAATGGACGCGGCGGAGGCTCATTAACTCCGCAGCGCATCCAGCACGGCAACCGCCGTATCGAACTCCACGCGCCGCTTGGCACGACGCTCGGCGGCTTCCTCGTCCTCGCCCCACTGGCTGATCTGGTAATCCTCATCGACATGCGCCGCCGCCCAGACCTGGTCCGGGGTAAACAGCTTGTGCCATAACCCGATTGCCAGCACCCCGGAGCCCGTCAGACCCGTCGCCGACACCAGCGCCGTCAGCACGAACAAATTCTCTCCCACCAGCGCCTCGGCCAGCCGGTCCAGCGTCGATTGTGGTTGTGGCTGGTGGATTATGCCCATGGTGGGCGCAAAGCTCACCCCGAAATGCCGCGCCACCGTCACCAGCGCCTTGTCCCACTGCAGTTCCTGCTCGGACACCAGCTCCTGCGGTCCCTCGGCCCGATAGAGCAGCAGGTCACCGCCGACGAACTTGATGATCTCGTCGCGAAACGCAGGGATCATCTCCTCCCCGCTTTCTACGGCCGAATTGATCAGCCGCACCATCGGCATGGTCGCCGGATCAATGAATTCGCCCTGCGCCGCCCACTCGGCAGCCATGGCCGTGGCAATCGGCGCCGCCGGCACAATGACAGTGAGTTTCTTGCCCGGCGTCCGCACGGGCCGCCCGTCCAGCGTCACCACAAACCCGCCCTCGAACGGGCCCGCCGCCACCTCCTTGTAGAACCGCTTCGGCAGTTCGACCTTGTTGAGGTGCTGCGCCCGGCCGTAGCCGTCGTTCAGGTGCTTCTGGATATCATCGAGCTGGTCGCGCATATTCTTACTCCACCAGCCGGGCTATGGCGCCATCCAGCTGGTCATATTGATCGATCATCGTGGCGGCACCGGCCGCGATCAACTCGCGCGGATCGTGGTAGCCCCACGTTACCCCGATGGTCTGGCACCTTGCCGCCACGCCCATCTCGATGTCGAATGTCGTATCGCCGATCATCACAGTCCGCTCCGGCGTAGCGCCGGTCTCCCGCATGGCCGTCTCCAGCATGCCGGGATGCGGCTTGCTGGGGTTGTGGTCAGGCGTCTGCAATGTGCTGAAATGGCCGGCAATGCCGTGCAGTTCCAGAATGCGATGCACCCCGTTGAGCCCCTTGCCCGTGGCAATGCCCAGCACAATTTCATCGCGCCGGCTGAGCCGGTCCAGCGCATCGCGCGCGCCGGGATATAGCCCCTCGCGCCCGGCGTCGGTCAGCAGCGAGGCGCGATAATGCGACTTGTAGGTGTCGACCAATTGCTCGACCAGAACCGCGTCATCGGTTTGCGCCAATCGCGCCATGGCCACGGGTAGCGACAGCCCGATCACCCGCCGCGACTGCTCCGGGGTCGGAGCCGCAAGCCCCGCACTCTGAAACGTCGCCGCCATGTGCTCGGTGATGAGCGCCTGCGTGTCGATCAGGGTCCCATCCATGTCGAACATGACGAGGATCATTTGCCGTCCTCGGGGTCACCGCCCACATCATAGCGGTCGGGGTCGAACCCCAGCGTTTCAAAGCTCGCGCGCATATGTGGCGGCAGGGGCGCGGAGATATCGATGCGCTTGCCACCGCGCAGGGGAATCGCCAGCCTGCGGGCATGCAGGTGCAGCCCTTCGCTCAAGCCCGGCGCGCCCTGCCAGTTCTCGATGTTGAAATAGCGCGGGTCGCCGATGATCGGCGTGCCAAGCTGGGCCATGTGCACGCGCAACTGGTGCGTGCGCCCGGTCACCGGCTTCAGCGTCACCCAGGCGAAGCGCCGGCTGGCCGTATCGGTTGTGGAATAATAGCTGGTGGAATGCTGCGCTCCCGGCGTGCCGTTCTTGACGACCACCATCTGCTCGCCGTCGGCCGTGCTTTGCCGCGCTAGGAAGCACGAAATTTCGCCCTGCTGCGGGTGCGGATTGCCGGCCACCACCGCCCAATAGATCTTGCGGGCAGAGCGCGACCGGAACACGGTACCGAAATGGCTGGCCGCCGCCTTGGTCTTGGCCACCACAAGGCACCCGGACGTATCGCGGTCCAGTCGGTGCACCAGCCGCGGCGCCTCGCCCTTGCTGTTGGGCAGGCTCTTGAGCATGCCATCCAGATGCCGCACCGTGCCGCTGCCGCCCTGCACCGCCAGCCCATGCGGCTTGTTGAAGACATAGATGTCTTCGTCTTCGTATAGAATGAGGCTGCGCAGGAATTGCGCATCATCATCGTTCACGCGCACCGGCTTGGGGGTACCCGGATCGTCGATGGGAGGAATACGCACGGTCTGCCCCGGCGACAGGCGGGTGCTTGTCGTCACCTTGGCCTTGTCGACCTTGATCTCGCCATTGCGGATCAGTTTCTGCAGCCGCCCAAAGCCAAGCTGCGGGAAATGGGTGGCGAACCAGCGATCGAGACGCATCCCGTCTTCATCGCCACTTACCTGCCGCTGTTGAACGCCACTCATGCTACGCCTCGGGTCACCAAAAGTCCGAGATAAAGCCCTACGAGGCAAACCACAACCGACAACAGCACATAGGCGCCAGCCATAAGCAGGTTTCCCCGCTCGATCAGCGCGATCGTATCCAGCGAGAAGGAGGAGAAAGTGGTGAACCCGCCCAGCACGCCGACTGCAACGAACAATCGGGCTTCGTTCTGCCAGGCAGGGAGGAAGCGGGCCATTAGGCCGATAAAGACGCCCATGGCCAGTGAGCCGAGAACATTGACCAGCAGCGTGGCCAGCGGAAACGACATCGACCACAGGCGGCCGACAATGCTGCCAAACCCATGACGGGCCATTGCACCGATGGCGCCACCAGCGCCGACAAGCAGGAAGGAATACACTTTATACTTTCTCAGCCATCACCAGGTCACTCCACCCTCACCCATCGGCCGCATTTCCCAACCCACCGCGTCATTCCTCCTATCACCGCGTCATTCCCGCGGAAGCGGGAATGACGCGGTAGATGGAACAAGCTCACCCCTTCTTTTCCATCCGCAGTCGCGCGAAATAATCCATCCGCTTGCGCAGGTCCCGCTCGAAGCCACGTTCCACCGGCTGGTAAAAGCTCTGCCGCCCGATCTTCTCCGGGAAATACTCCTGACCGGAAAACGCCTCGGGCGTGTCATGGTCATAGACATAACCCTCGCCATAGCCAGAGCCCTTCATCAGCTTGGTCGGGGCATTGAGGATTACCATGGGCGGCATGGGTGAGCCCGTCGCCTTGGCTACGCTGACCGCCCCTTTATACGCCGTGTAGACAGCGTTGGATTTGGGCGCGAGCGCCAGGTACACCACCACCTGCGCCAGCGCCAGCTCACCCTCGGGCGAGCCCAACATCTGGTAAGCGTCGCGCGCTGCCACGGCCTGCGGCAGCGCCGCAGGATCAGCCAGCCCGATATCCTCTACCGCCATGCGGATCAGCCGGCGCGCGAGAAACAGCGGGTCTTCGCCGGCATCCAGCATGCGTGCAAAATAATAGAGGGCGGCGTCCGGATCGGACCCGCGGATCGTCTTGTGCAGCGCCGAGATAAGGTTGTAGTGCCCGTCCTGCGCCTTGTCGTAGATCGGTGCCCGCCGCTGCACCACGGTCAGCAGTCCGGCGGCGTCAAGCGTCTCGTCGGCCTTGGCCGAAGCCAGCACCTCTTCAACCAGTCCCAGCAAGGCGCGCCCGTCGCCATCGGCCAGTGTCAGCAGAGTCTGCCGCGCCTCGGCGTCCAGCGGCAGCGTCGCCCCGGTCAGCGCCTCGGCCCGCTCCACCAGCTTTTCCAAGTCTTCGAGCCCCAGGGACTCGAAACGCAGCACCTGGCTTCGTGACAGCAGAGCGGCATTGAGTTCGAAGGATGGATTCTCGGTCGTGGCGCCCACCAGCACCACGGTGCCATCCTCCATCACCGGCAGGAACCCGTCCTGCTGCGCCCGATTGAAACGGTGGATCTCGTCGACGAAAAGCAACGTCTTGTGCCCGCTCAAGCGCTCGAATCGCGCCTTCTCGAACACCTTCTTGAGGTCCGCGACGCCGGAGAATACCGCTGAAATTTGCTCGAACCGATACCCGATCTGGTCCGCCAGCAACCGCGCCACTGTCGTCTTGCCCGTTCCGGGCGGGCCCCACAGAATGAGAGACCCAAGCCGTCCGCTGGCGATCATCCGCCGCAAGGTCCCATCGGGTCCCAGCAAATGCGTCTGCCCAATCACCTCATCAAGCGATCGCGGCCGCAACTGGTCAGCCAGCGGTCGCGCGCGGTCATTCTCATCGGTATCAGCAGCAAACAGATCGGACATGAGTATTATCTAGCCGATGACGCCGGGAACAACCAGCCACCGCCAGCGCATTGCCACGCCCTCGAACCAGGGGGCGTGCCCCCTACCCGCTCACGACGCTCCGCATCACGCGCCCGCCACGTTGCAGAATGATCTGCCACATCCGTACTCGCTGCGAAGCCATTTCCGAGAACGCCGACGCTGTTTCCATCGCCACATCATTGAGCGACAGGATGATATCATCCACCTGCAAACCCATCTCCGCGGCGGGTGAGCCTGGTTCCACTGCGGTCACGATCACCCCTTTTGCGTCATATGGCAGCCCTTTGCTCTCGGCCAGGGCGGCATCCATCTGGCGCACGCTGGTTCCCGCAAACCGCGAATTGCCCGTTATAACGGCAATCATATCGCTGCCCGCAACAGGCGCCGCCTCCACGGTGAATGTCACCGTTTCGCTCGTTCCACCACGCCAGCGCTCCAACTGTGTCGTCTGCCCAATCGGTTTGGTCGCCAGCCGGAAATTGAACGCGCTCGGATCATCCACCGCCACGCCATCGACCGACAGAACGACGTCGCCCGACCGGAACCCGGCTCGCTCAGCGGGCCCGTCCGGCGCCACTTCGGTGATCAAAGCCCCATGCGGCGCCGCGATCCCCAGGCTAGCGGCAATATCGGAATTCACCGCCTGCATCTTGGCGCCGAACCAGGGTCGCACGATCTCCCCGCCGCTGATGCCCGCTTCTGCGACAAGCCGCGCCATATTGGCGGGAATCGCAAAGCCGATGCCCACCGAACCGCCGGTCTGCGAATAGATGGCCGTATTGATCCCCACCAAATTGCCATCGAGATCGACCAGCGCACCTCCCGAATTGCCCGGATTGATTGCCGCGTCGGTCTGGATGAAGAACTCGTAATCCGAGCTCTCCACCCCGGTTCGCGCCAGTGCCGAGACGATGCCGCTGGTTACCGTCTGGCCAACGCCGAACGGATTGCCGATGGCCAGCACGAGGTCCCCCACCAGCAGAGAATCCGAATCCGCAAATCGGATCGCCGGGAAATTGGCATTGCCGGGATCGCGAACGCGCAGCACCGCCAGATCGGTCTGCTCGTCTTCGATCACCACATCCACCGCGAACTCACGCCCATCCGACAGTGCAATCCGCACATCCGTCGCGCCCTCGATCACATGCCGGTTGGTGAGGATGACCCCACCGGCATCCACGATAACGCCTGAGCCGAGTGATTGGGACTCGCGTGGCCGGCTGCGAAATCGCCCCTCGCCGAAAAAGCGCGAAAAGAACGGGTCGTTCGCAAACGGCGACACCGCCTGCTGCTCGATCCGGGTCGCGTAAACATTGACGACCGATGGCGAGGCCGCTTGCACGACGGGCGCGAAGCTGAGCCGCATTTCGCTATCGCTTTGCGGGACGATGCGGTTTTCGATGGAGGGAGGTGCCGCAGGCGTTTCGACCTGCGCCAGGCTCGGTGCGTTCCACGGCGAAAACGCGACCGTGCCGCCCACGGCCAAACCGACCACGGCAACACTCGCCAGCAGCAGCGCACGCAAAGACATTGAACCAACCTCCGGAACCAGCGTTGAAACCGAGCCAAACGCCCGGATTCTGTCACCAAAATGGCGTCACGCCCGTGACGCAAATGCCAGTCAAATAAACGTTTGCACCGGGGGTTCCCTCGCCCTATATGCAGCGTTTCTTTTCCCGCACTTTCAAGTCCCGAAAGGCCAGTCGTCCATGACCACCGAGCCGAAGCACGTTTACCCGAACACCTCCGCGCTGATTGCAGCGGAAGCCCCCGATTTTCCGGCTTTTCTGTTCTCCGAACGTGAGTTTCACAAGGCCGTCAAGGTCTTCCGGAAGGGCTTTGATGGGCTGCTGACCTATGCCGTCAAGTGCAACCCATCGCCACACATCATCGCGCAGCTGCATCAAGAAGGTTTGAAGGCATTCGACGTCGCCTCCAACCGGGAAATGGAGTTGGTGCGCGACTTCGCCCCCGGCGCGGTCATGCACTACAACAACCCGATCAAGAACAAGCGCGAGATCGAGCGCGCCTATGAAGAATTCGGCGTCCGCTCCTTCACCATCGACCATCCCCAGCAGCTAGACCAGCTCGCCGCCGTGGTTTCACCCAGCCGCGATGTCGAAGTCACCACCCGTTTCAAGGCCGGCAAGGCGCTGAAATCCTATGATTTCGGCATCAAGTTCGGCGTCATGGAACAGGGCGCGGCCGAAATCGTGACCGCCGTCGAGAAGATGGGCTACACGCCCAGCCTCTGCTTCCACGTCGGATCGCAGTGCGAAGACGCCTACGCCTATGAGCGCCACATCGCCGCAGCCGCCCGCATCGTTGACGAAGCGGGCATCGAGCTGAAACGCCTCAATATCGGCGGCGGCTACCCGGCCCCGTACCCGACCAGCGAAGCCCCGCCGATGGACTACTACTTCGAGACCATCGCGACCGCCGTCAACGATCACTTCGGCGAAAAGCGCAAGCCCGAACTCATCATCGAGCCCGGCCGCGCGCTCGTCACGTCCTCCACCTCGCTGCTGCTGCGCGTCAAGCACCAACGCGGCGGCCAATCGGTTTATGTCAATGACGGCGCCTATGGATCGCTGATGGAAGTTAAATTCATGCACTTCACGCCGCCGGTCCGCGTCTGGCGCGGCCCGCGCGTGCATGACAACGACGCTGAGTTCTCCGAGTTCACCATCTGGGGCCCGACCTGCGACAGCTACGACGTACTGCCCCAGGTGTTCACCCTGCCCGCCGACATCGATGAAGACGACTGGATCGAATTCGGCCTGATGGGCGCCTACACCCAGGCATCGCTTACCCCCTTCAATGGCTTCGACCGCCGCGACCAGTATTGGGTCGAGGAGATCTACACCGGCAAGGACCAGCAGCCCGAATAGGCCTGCCGCCCGGCTCACAAGCAATACCAATCCCCGCCACGGCGGGGATTTTTGTCTCTCCAACAAAGGACCCGCCTGCCCACTACGCTTTTCCACCCCGATCCTTCAAACCATATATCGGAACTGAAAATGCAGACCTTTCCACCTCTTGAGAACCTCGGCCGCCGCATCGTCATCATGGGGCCGACCAATTCCGGCAAGTCGACGCTGGCCGTCGCCCTCGGCAAAAAGCTCGACATTCCTGCCGTTCATCTCGACCAGCTACGACATTTGCCCCACACAAATTGGGAGCAACGACCAGATGCCGAGTTCGCCGCCTTGCACGACGAAGCCATCATGACGCCTGCATGGGTGATGGATGGTGGCTATTCAAAGCTGGCGCCGCAGCGGTTTGAGCGGGCCACAGCTATCGTTGTTGTCACTGACAATCTCGTCACGCGTTATCGGCGCTATTTCAGGCGCAGCCTGTTCCAGAAGGTGCGGGCTGGCGCCCTGGATGGCGGGCAGGACGGAGTCCGATGGGAGATGGTGAGCTGGCTGTGGAAGACCCGGAACTCGGCCCGCAAGTACCGCGATGTGGCGCGAAGAACCGGCCTGCCGCACGTGTTTGTGAACGGTGGACGGGAGCTCAATCGGCTTTATGCCGCGTGGAATCTGGAGCCGGTACACCGAACTGCCAATTTGTAGGCAGACTGTCGGCGTTTACCGGGCCAATTGCCCCATCACGACATTCGGCGCTAACCTGAGCACAAGTCGAGAGGAACGATGTGCCCGAAACGATGATGAAGTGGCCGCGCCGCCGCCGCGTCGCGGTGATCTTGATCGGCCCGCTTTGCATGGGCCTGGGCGTGACGCTGCTCTGGGGCGCGGTGTCCTGACCATGGGCTGGGACGCGCTTGCACAATGGGGCGGCGGTGCCGTCCGCATCGAGCCGCTGTCGGGTGGCGTCGCCAACGATGTCTGGAGCGTGCGCGTCAACGGGCGCCTCGCGGTAGCCCGGCTGGGCACCAGGAGCCACGCCGATCTGGCCTGGGAGACCGGGCTGCTCCAATATCTTGATCGCGCGGGCCTGACCGTGCCGGTGCCGATCCCCACCACGGACGGCCGGCTGTTCGCCGATGGCCTAGTAGTGATGCGCTATCTGGAAGGCGGACCGCCCGAAACCGAGGCGGACTGGCGCCGCGTTGCCGACACATTGCGTGAACTGCATCGATTGACGCAAACCTGGCCGCAGCGGCCGGGCTGGCGATCTTCGACCGATCTCCTGCACGTCGAAACTGGAACGAGGATCAATCTTGCCACCATGCCGCCTGAAGGCGTTGCGCGCTGCCGGGCAGCCTGGGTCCGGCTCGTAGGGCGTCCGACATGCGTCGTCCACGGCAACCCCACCAACCCGGGCAATATCCGCATGACCGCGGATCGGGTTGCGCTGATCGATTGGGACGAGTCGCATGTCGACGCCCCTGATCTTGATCTGGCACTGCCCCACAATGCCGCCAATCTCGATGACGTCGCGCATGACATCGCCGCGCAAGCGTCCGCTGCGTGGGAAGCCGCCGTCTGTTGGAAGGACGATTACGCCGTCCAGCGGCTCGCCGACGTTCGAGCGGTCTGAGCAAACGAAAAGGCGGCCCGCGTCATCAAACGCGGACCGCCTTAAATCTTGAACCGAATGTCGCTTACGCGGCTTCGGACTCGTCTTCGTCACGGAACTGCACCGGGCCGCTGTCCTGGCCCTTGGCGTTGACATCACGATCAACGAATTCGATCACGGCCATCGGGGCATTGTCGCCATAACGGAAACCAGCCTTCATGATGCGGATATAGCCGCCCTGGCGTTCCTTGTAGCGCGGGCCGAGCACTGCGAACAGCTTGGCCACCTGGCCCTCGTCGCGCACCTGGGCAATGGCCTGGCGGCGAGCATGCAGATCGCCACGCTTGCCGAGCGTGATCAGCTTCTCGACGATCGGACGCAAATCCTTCGCCTTGGGCAGGGTGGTAACGATCTGCTCGTGCTTGATCAGCGCGGCGGACATGTTGGCGAACATTGCCTTGCGGTGGCTGGCAGTCCGGTTGAGTTTGCGGCCTGAATTACCGTGGCGCATGGTAGTCTCCTAAGGGGCTTGGCAGCGCCAGATCAATAATGATCTTCGTAGCGCTTGGCGAGGTCATCGATATTCTCGGGTGGCCAGTTGTTGACGTCCATTCCGAGATGAAGCCCCATTTGTGCCAGGACTTCCTTGATTTCATTGAGCGACTTGCGGCCGAAGTTCGGCGTCCGCAACATCTCGGCTTCCGTCTTCTGGATCAGGTCGCCGATATAAACGATGTTGTCGTTCTTGAGGCAGTTTGCCGAGCGAACCGACAGCTCGAGCTCGTCGACCTTCTTGAGCAGCGCCGGGTTGAAGGCGAGTTCAGGAACCGAATCCTGGGCCTTTTCCTTGCTGGGCTCTTCGAAGTTGACGAACACCGACAGCTGGTCCTGCAGGATACGCGCGGCATAAGCCACGGCATCTTCCGGCGACACGGCGCCGTTGGTTTCCACCTGAAGGGTCAGCTTGTCCTTGTCCAGGCTTTCGCCCGCACGGGTCGCATCGACCTTGTAGCTCACGCGGCGAACCGGGGAAAACAGCGAGTCGACCGGGATATAGCCGATCGGTGCGTCTTCCGGACGGTTCTTGTCGGCGGCAACGTAACCCTTGCCGGTATCGACGGTGAACTCGATGTTGATCTCGGCGCCATCATCGAGATGGCAGATAACGAGTTCAGGGTTCAAGACTTCGATATCGCCGGTGACCTTGATGTCGCCAGCGGTCACCGAACCCGGACCCTGCTTGGAGAGTGCCAGACGCTTCGGGCCCTCACCGCCCATCTTCAACGCGATTTCCTTCACGTTGAGGACCAGATCGGTGATGTCTTCCCGCACGCCCGGAAGCGAGGAGAATTCATGCAGGATGCCGTCAATCTGGATTGCGGTCACTGCCGCGCCCTGGAGCGACGACAGCAGCACGCGACGCAGGGCGTTACCAAGGGTAAGCCCGTAACCGCGCTCAAGCGGCTCGGCAACTACCGAGGCCACGCGCGCGTTGTCGCTGCCCGAAACAATCTCCAGCTTGGTCGGCTTGATCAGTTCTTGCCAGTTCCTCTGGATCGTCACGGTTATGTCCTTTCAAAATCGCGGCCCCAGCCCGAGCCGCTCCGCCGCAAACGCAATAAGACTCCCGGCCACCAAGGGCCGGGAGCTCTTCAATTCGCCTGACTTAGACGCGGCGCCGCTTGCGTGGGCGGCAGCCATTGTGCGGAATCGAGGTAACGTCACGGATCGAGGTAACGTTGAAGCCAGCCGCCTGCAGCGCGCGGAGCGCCGATTCACGGCCCGAACCTGGGCCACGCACTTCGACCTCGAGGGTCTTCATGCCATGTTCCTGGGCCTTCTTGGCAGCGTCTTCAGCAGCAACCTGGGCAGCATACGGGGTCGACTTGCGCGAGCCCTTGAAACCCATGACACCCGAGCTGGACCACGAAATCGTGTTGCCCTGCATATCGGCAATGGTGACCATGGTGTTGTTGAACGAGGCATTCACGTGGGCAACGCCCGACGTGATGTTCTTGCGTTCCTTGCGCTTGACGCGCGCGGTTTCAGTCTTAGCCATCTATATCCTCTATACGATATCAGCGCTGCCGTTAGCCATCCGGCCCCGGCAGCTACATCGAAGAACCCGAGAAGCGGGTTCTTACTTCTTCTTGCCGGCGATCGGCTTTGCCGGACCCTTGCGGGTACGAGCATTGGTGTGGGTGCGCTGACCACGAACAGGCAGGCCACGACGGTGGCGCAGGCCACGATAGTTGCCCAGATCCATCAGGCGCTTGATGTTCATCGCAACGTTGCGGCGAAGATCACCTTCCACGACGTAATCGCGGTCAATGGCTTCACGGATCAAAATCACTTCGGCGTCGGTCAGTTCGTTGACGCGGCGCTCGGCAGGAATGTTTGCCTTTTCAGTGATATCCTTGGCGAACTTCTCGCCAATCCCGTGGATATACTGCAACGCGATGATCACGCGCTTATTGGTCGGGATATTGACGCCAGCAATACGAGCCACGTCTGCTCTCCTTCGTTCAACACGGTAACCATCACGGCCCGTGCCGTTTAAACAACAAGGGACCGGATTTCGACCCCCAACTTCTGTGAGGAACCGAATCCAGCCCAATAATCTTTGAGACTGATCCGGTTCTTTAAGGGCTCGATTCCGCAGAGTCAACCGCGAAGTCAAGCCTCATTCTATTGCGCGATCGCCGCCTGGATGGCAGCTGTCACGCGCTCGACTGGCTCCATGCCGTCGACAGTCTTGAGCAGACCCTTGCTCTGGTAGTACGCGACCAGCGGAGCTGTCTGGTCCTGATAGACGCCAAGCCGCTTGCGCAGCACGTCTTCGTTGTCATCGGCACGAGCACCGCCCGATTCCTTCGCCCGCTGAATGACCCGGCGAACGAGTTCATCGGCATCGGCCTTGATCTCGACCACGGCGTCGAGTTTGACGCCCTTTTCGTCGAGCATTTCGTCGAGTGCCTCCGCCTGCGCAATGGTCCGGGGAAAGCCGTCGAGGATAAACCCCGGCTTGCAATCCTCGGCATCCAGACGCTCGGAGACAATGCCGTTGACGATGACGTCGGACACCAGATCTCCACGGTCCACGATTGCCTTCGCCTCGAGCCCGAGCGGCGTGCGCGCGGCAATTGCCGCCCGCAGGATGTCACCGGTGGAGAGCTGGGGAATGCCGTAAGCTTCAACCAGAATCTTGGCCTGCGTCCCCTTCCCCGCTCCTGGCGGTCCGAGCAGTATCAACCTCATCGACGCTTGCCTCCTCCAAGACGGGATTTCTTGACCAGTCCCTCATATTGCTGGGCGATCAGATGGCTCTGGATCTGGCTAACCGTATCCAGCGTCACCGTCACCATGATCAGCAGCGAGGTGCCGCCGATGAACTGGCTCACTGCCAGCTGGCTGAACATCACTTCGGGGATCAAAGCTACGACCGTCAGGTAGATTGCGCCGATCACCGTGATGCGAGTCAGCACGTAGTCGATGTGGGCAGCCGTGCGTTCACCCGGGCGAATGCCAGGAATAAAGCCACCCGAGCGCTTCAGGTTATCGGCTGTCTCCTGCGGGTTGAAGACGATCGCCGTATAGAAGAAAGCGAAGAAGATAGTCAGGCCGCCATAGACGAACAGATAAAGCGGCTGGCCGCGGCCCAGCAGTGCCGTAACCGTCTGCAGCCATTCCGAGCCCGTACCCTGTGCGGTAAACGAAGCCACCGTGGCCGGCAGCAACAGCAGCGACGACGCAAAAATCACCGGGATGACGCCCGACGTATTGAGCTTGAGCGGCAGATGCGAGCTGTCGCCCTGGAACATCTTGTTGCCGACCTGGCGCTTCGGATACTGGATAAGCAGGCGCCGCTGCGCTCGCTCGAAGAACACGATGATGGCGATCACCGCGAGCCCCATCAACAAGATTCCGAAGGCGGCAAAGCCCGGAATAGCGCCGGTGCGGCTGAGTTCGAGCGTCTGCACGATGGTGGTCGGCAGGTTGGCGACGATGCCGGCAAAAATGATCAACGAAATACCGTTACCGACGCCACGGGCGGTGATCTGCTCGCCCAGCCACATCAGCAGCATCGTGCCGCCTACCAGGGTGATAACCGTGGAAATGCGGAAGAACCAACCTGGATCGAGCACGACGCCCTGGCTCGCCTCGAGACCAACGGCAATGCCATAGGCCTGGATGGCGCAGAACAGCACCGTCAGATAGCGTGTGTACTGGTTCATCTTGCGACGGCCAGCCTCACCCTCTTTCTTGAGGGCTTCCAGGCGCGGCGAAGCAGTGGTGATCACCTGCACCACGATGGATGCGGTAATGTAGGGAATGACGTTCAGTGCGAAGATCGCCATGCGCTCGACGGCGCCACCGGAAAACATGTTGAACATGCCGATGATGCCCTGCTGCGACTGTTCGAAAGTCGCGCGGAACGCATCCGGATCGATCCCCGGGACCGGGATGAAGGTCCCCAGACGATAGACAAGCAGCGCGCCTAGTGTGAACCAGATGCGCTGTTGCAGGGCTTTCGCCTTGGAAAATGTCGAGAAATTGAGATTACGTGCCAGCTGTTCGGCTGCGGACGCCATTATTCGCTCCCTATGGCTTTTGGGCCTGGTGCGCTCGGAGCGCTTCGGGACGCAGATGCATCTGCCCCACTAACGCAACAAACCAAAAGCGCACCCAACCACGCGGTCGGATGCGCCAAGCCGATGATTAACCGGCGTATGGAGTCTTCTTCCACGGCTCCTTGGCCGGGATGAGATCAACCTTGCCACCAGCAGCTTCGATAGCCGCAAGCGCGCCCTTGGTCGCATAGTTCACGTTGAAGGTCACCTTCTTGGAGATGAAGCCCTCGGAGCCAATCAGACGCACGCCGTCCTTGGGACGACGGATCACGCGGGCAGCGATCAGCGCTGCAGCATCGATCACAGCCTTCGGATCGAGCTTGCCGGCGTCGATATAGGCCTGCAGGCGGTCAATGCGCACTTCGTTCCAGTTGCCTGGGTTCAGTGCATTGAAGCCGCGCTTTGGCATACGCATGTGAAGGGGCATCTGGCCGCCTTCGAAGCCGTTGATGGCAACGCCCGAGCGCGCCGTCTGGCCCTTGCCGCCACGACCACCGGTCTTGCCCTTGCCCGAACCGATACCACGACCGATACGCATGCGGGTTTTATTGGCGCCGGGATTATCCCGGAGTTCATTCAAACGGGTCATTTGATCGACCTTCCCTCTTACTCGCCAACGACGCGGACGAGGTGCGGGAGCTTGTTGATCATGCCGCGAACTTCGGGCGTATCGATCAGCTCGCGCTGCTTGTTCATCTTGTTGAGCCCGAGCCCGATAAGGGTCGCGCGCTGCACCTTGTCGCGGCGGATCGGCGAACCGATCTGCTGCACGGTGATCATTTTCTTCTCAGCCATGATTTATCTCCTGACCTCGGGCAATCAAGCTTCGACTGCAGTCTCGCCGCGGCGAGCCTGGAGTTCCGAAACCTTGAGGCCGCGGCGGGATGCAACCGAGCGAGGGCTGTCGACGCGCTTGAGCGCATCAAAAGTTGCCCGCACCATGTTGTATGGGTTAGCAGTGCCCTGCGACTTGGCAACGATATCGTTGATGCCAAGCGTTTCGAACACGGCGCGCATCGGACCGCCGGCGATGATTCCGGTACCGGGAACGGCTGCACGCAGGATGACCTTGCCGGCGCCGTGGCGACCCTGCACGTCGTGGTGCAGCGTACGCGCATCGCGCAGCGGCACGCGGATCATGGTGCGCTTTGCCGCTTCGGTGGCCTTGCGGATGGCTTCCGGCACTTCACGGGCCTTGCCGTGACCAAAGCCAACGCGGCCTTTCTGGTCGCCAACAACGACGAGTGCGGCAAAACCGAAACGACGGCCGCCCTTGACCACCTTGGCCACGCGGTTGATGTGGACCAGGCGATCGACGAATTCGCTGTCGCGTTCTTGAACGTCTCTGCTCATAATGTTTCTTTCCTTGTCCGTGCCTAGAACTGCAGGCCGCCCTCACGGGCAGCGTCTGCAAGGGCCTTCACACGGCCATGATAGATATACGACCCACGGTCGAACACGACCTCGGCCACACCGGCCTTGGTGCCACGCTCGGCGATCAGCTTGCCGATAACGGCAGCTGCTTCAGCCGAACCACCGTTCTTGACGGTAGCCTTGACGTCCTTGTCGAGGGTGGACGCAGCGGCCAGCGTACGGCCGTTCGCGTCGTCGATAATCTGGGCGTAGATATTCTTGTCCGAACGGAAAACCGACAGACGGGGACGACCGAAGGCACGAGCCTTGAGCGCCTTGCGGACACGAGCCTTGCGGCGTTCCGCACCTTTTGCACTGATAGCCATAGGTGGCGCTCCTTACTTCTTCTTGCCTTCTTTGCGGAAGACGAACTCGCCGGCATAGCGAACGCCCTTGCCCTTGTAGGGCTCCGGCTTGCGCCAGGCACGAATGTCCGCCGCAACCTGGCCAACCTGCTGCTTGTCGATACCGGTGACGACGATTTCCGTCGGCGCCGGGACAGCGAGCGTGATTCCCTGTGGGGCTTGGTAGACGACTTCGTGGCTGAAACCAAGCGACAGCTTGACATCCTTGCCCTGCATTGCAGCGCGATAGCCAACGCCCTGGATGGCGAGCTTCTTTTCGAAGCCAGCCGAAACGCCGGTGACCAGGTTCTGGATCAGTGCACGAGTAGTGCCCCAGGCGGCACGAGCCTCACGCGTGTCATTGGCGGGAGACACGACGACACCGTCGGTGCCGTTCTCCACATTGACAACGTCCATGAGCTTGATGCTCTGTTCGCCCTTCGGGCCCTTTGCGGAAACGGTACGACCATCGATCGTGACCGTCACGCCGCTTACCGGTGCAACCGGTTTCTTGCCAGTACGTGACATTCTAGTTCAATCCTTGAGTAATCGTCTTACCCCGGATCCTAAGGCCTTGGCCTTAGAATACGCGGCAGAGTACCTCGCCACCAACATTGGCAGCCTTGGCTTCGTGGTCGGCCATCACACCCTTGGGGGTGGAGAGGATCGAAACACCCAAGCCATTGGCAACCTGCGGAATGTTCTTAACAGAGGCGTAAACCCGACGGCCCGGACGCGAAACGCGCTCGATCGTGCGGATGACTGCTTCGTTTTCCGAATACTTCAACTCGATTTCGTACTCGGAAGCGCCGTTCTCGAACTTGGTCTCCGAATAGCCGCGGATAAAACCCTCGGACTGGAGCACGTCCAGCACACGACCGCGAAGGGTCGACGCTGGTGTCGAAACGGAATTCTTGCGACGCATCTGGGCGTTGCGGATGCGGGTCAGCATATCGCCGATTGGATCGGAAAAGCTCATCTTGGTTTCTCCTTACCAGCTCGACTTCACGAGACCTGGGATCTGCCCCAGATTGCCCAGCTGACGCAGAGCGATACGGCTCAGCTTCAGCTTGCGATAGTAGCCACGGGGACGACCCGAGACTTCGCAACGGTTGCGCACGCGGACCTTGGCGGAATTGCGCGGCAGTTCGGCAAGCTTGAGCTGAGCTGCAAAACGCTGATCGGCCGGGATCGACTGATCCTTGGTCTGTGCCTTGAGAGCGGCGCGCTTGCCAGCATACTGCTTGGCGAGCGCTGCGCGCTTGTTGTTCTTTTCGATGGAGCTGGTCTTTGCCATATCCTGATCCTTTTTCCCTTCCCTGTCCGCTTACGTGCGGAAGGGGAAGTTGAATGCCTTGAGCAGCGCCCGTGCTTCATCATCGGTCTTGGCCGTCGTGGCAACCACGATGTCCATGCCCCAAACTTGATCGATCTGATCATAGTTGATTTCTGGGAAGATGATGTGTTCCTTGATGCCCATGGCATAGTTGCCACGGCCGTCAAACGAGTTGGGGTTCAACCCGCGGAAGTCACGAACGCGCGGCAGTGCGATGTTCACGAGACGGTCAAGAAACTCGTACATACGAGTCTTGCGCAGCGTGACCTTCACACCAAGCGGCATCTCTTCACGAACCTTGAAGCCGGCGATCGACTTGCGAGCATAGGTGATGACCGGCTTCTGGCCAGCGATCTTTTCCATCTCGGCTGCAGCGGTCTTGACCTTCTTGGTGTCGTTGACGGCTTCGCCAACGCCCATGTTCAGCACGATCTTGTCAAGGCGCGGAAGCTCCATGACGTTCTTGTAGCCGAACTGCTCGGTCAGAGCCTTGCGGATGTTCTCGTCGTATTCGGTCCGGAGACGCGGAATGTAAGCGGTCTCAGCCATCGATCGAATCTCCGGTCGATTTTGCGACGCGGGTCTTCACGCCGTCCTTGATCTGGAAACCGACGCGGGTGGGCTTGCCATCCTTGTCGGCGATCGCGAGGTTGGACAGATGGATCGGCGCTTCCTTGGTGAAGATGCCGGCATCAGTCGACGCGGTCTGCTTGGTATGGCGACGAACCAGGTTGATGCCCTGGACCAGCGCCTTGGTTTCGGTCGGGATGACGGACAGGACCTGGCCGGTTTTGCCTTTGTCCTTGCCAGTCAGGACGACAACCTTGTCGCCCTTCTTGATCTTGGCAGCCATTACAGCACCTCTGGTGCGAGCGAGATGATCTTCATGTGGTTCTTGGCGCGAAGCTCGCGCGGAACTGGTCCGAAGATACGGGTGCCGATCGGCTCTTTCTGATTGTTGATCAGAACCGCGGCATTCTTGTCAAAACGGATCACCGTGCCATCAGGACGGCGGATGTCGAACGCGGTGCGAACGACCACGGCCTTCATGACCTGGCCCTTCTTGACGCGACCACGTGGAATGGCATCCTTCACCGACACGACGATGATGTCACCGACCGAAGCATACTTGCGGTGCGAACCGCCAAGTACCTTGATGCACATGACGCGACGTGCACCGGAATTGTCGGCGACATCGAGATTGGACTGCATCTGGATCATGACGTGATGCCTTCTTGCTGAGCCGCACCCTGAACCAGCGTCCAGCGCTTGTTCTTGGAAATCGGCGCACATTCCTCGATCCAGACGATCTGGCCGATCTTGGCCACATTTGCTTCGTCGTGAGCGTGGTACTTCTTGGTACGGCGAACGGTCTTCTTCATCACTGGGTGAGTGAAGCGGCGCTCTACGCGCACCACGACCGTCTTCTCATTGGCGTCGGAGACCACAGTCCCCTGCAAAACGCGCTTTGGCATGGTCGCGGCTCCTTACTTCGCTGCGTTCTTTTCGGCCAGGATCGTCTTGATCCGCGCGATATCGCGGCGGACCTTCTTGACCTCGGTCGGCTTTTCGAGCTGCTGGGTAGCACGCTGGAAACGCAGATTGAACTGTTCTTTTTTCAGGCCGACGAGCTGATCCTTCAGTTCGTCTGCGGTCTTGCTCCGCACATCACTGGCTTTCATGGCTCTCGTCCTTAGTCGGCAATGCGGGTAACAACCCGCGTCATGATCGGGAGCTTCATCGCGCCGAGACGCAGAGCTTCCTTTGCAACGTCCTCGGGGACGCCGTCGATCTCGAATACGATACGACCGGGCTTCACGCGGGCGGCCCAGAATTCAACAGAACCCTTGCCCTTACCCATACGAACTTCGGTCGGCTTCTTGGAAACCGGCACGTCCGGGAAAATCCGGATCCATACACGGCCCTGGCGCTTCATTTCGCGGGTGATCGCACGGCGGGCCGCTTCGATCTGGCGAGCAGTGACGCGCTCGGGTTCGGTCGCCTTCAAGGCATACTGGCCGAAAGCCAGCTCGGTGCCGCCCTTGGCAACGCCATGGATACGGCCCTTGTGAGCCTTGCGGAACTTGGTCTTTTTAGGTTGCAGCATAATGAACTAACCTTCTTATGCGCGTTCGCGGTCACGATCGCCACGCTCGCGGCGCGGTTCACGTTCACTACGCTGACCACCATCGGCACCTTCGGTGGCGCGGCGTTCATGTGCGGTGGGATCATGCTCGAGGACTTCGCCCTTGAAGATCCAGACCTTGATCCCGATGATGCCATACGTGGTCTCGGCTTCGGCAGTGCCGTAGTCGATATCAGCACGCAGCGTGTGCAGCGGAACGCGACCTTCGCGGTACCATTCGGTACGAGCGATGTCGGCACCACCCAGACGGCCACCAACGTTCACGCGGATGCCACCGGCGCCCATGCGGATCGCGGTCTGCACGGCGCGCTTCATGGCACGGCGGAATGCCACACGGCGTTCCAGCTGCTGGGCAATGCCCTGGGCAACCAGCGTCGCATCGGTTTCCGGCTTGCGCACTTCAACGATGTTGATGTGCACTTCGCTGTCGGTGAACTTCTTCACCTTGGCGCGGATCTTGTCGATGTCAGCGCCCTTCTTGCCGATCACGATGCCCGGACGGGCAGTGTGGATCGACACGCGGCACTTGCGGTGCGGGCGCTCGATGACGATCTTGGAAACTGCGGCGGCCTTGAGGTCCTCCAGCAGCATCGTGCGGATCTTCAGGTCTTCCTGCAGCAGCGAGCCGTATTCACCCTTGTTGGCGAACCAGCGGCTGTCCCACGTGCGGTTGATGCCGAGACGGAAGCCGATTGGATTGATCTTCTGGCCCATTATGCGGCCTCCTCAACTTGCCGGACGACGATCGTCAGATGCGCGAAGGGTTTCTGGATCTGCGAGGAGCGACCACGGCCACGAGCCATGAAGCGCTTCATCACCAGCGAATTACCAACAAAGGCTTCGGCAACGACGAGAGCGTCGGTATCGAGACCATGGTTGTTCTCGGCGTTCGCGATGGCGCTTTCCAGCACCTTCTTGACCTGGCCGGAGATGCGCTTGTGGCTGAACTCGAGATCGGCCAGGGCCTTCTCTACCTTCTTGCCACGGATCAACTGCGCGACGAGGTTCAGCTTCTGAGGGCTGATGCGCAGCATGCGCAGAACAGCCTTAGCCTCGTTGTCCTTGAGAGCGCGCTCAGTTTTTGGCTTGCCCATCTTACTTCCTCTTGGCCTTCTTGTCGGCCGCATGACCGTAATAGGTACGGGTCGGTGCGAATTCGCCGAACTTGTGACCGATCATGTCTTCGGTGACGCTGACCGGAATGTGCTTGTGGCCATTGTGCACGCCGAACGTGATACCCACGAACTGCGGCAGGATGGTCGAGCGGCGGCTCCAGATCTTGACCACGTCGTTGCGGCCAGACGAGAGGGCCTTTTCGGCCTTCTTGAGCATGTAGCCGTCGACAAACGGCCCCTTCCAGATTGAACGGGTCATGGCTTACCTGCCCTTCTTCACGTGACGGCTGCGAACGATGAACTTGTCCGTTGCCTTGTTGGTACGGGTCTTCTTGCCCTTGGTCGGCTTACCCCATGGCGTAACCGGATGACGGCCACCAGAGGTACGGCCTTCACCACCACCATGCGGGTGGTCGATCGGGTTCATGGTCACGCCGCGGTTGACGGGCTTGCGGCCCAGCCAACGTGCACGACCGGCCTTGCCGAGCGAGGTGTTGGAGTGATCCTGGTTAGACACGGCGCCAACCGTTGCAAGGCAGGTGCCATGCACGCGGCGCTGCTCGCCCGACTTCAGGCGAAGGATCGCCCAACCCTGGTCACGACCGACATACTGGGCATAAGCACCAGCCGAACGGGCAACCTGGCCGCCCTTGCGGGGCTTCAGCTCGATATTGTGCACGATCGTACCGACCGGCATGTTCTCGAGCGGCATCGCGTTGCCCGGCTTCACGTCGACAGCGTTCATCGACGAGATGACCTTGTCGCCAGCCGAAAGACGCTGCGGAGCCACGATATAGGCCAGCTCGCCGTCTTCGTACTTGATCAGAGCGATCCAGGCCGTTCGGTTAGGATCATATTCGAGACGCTCGACCGTACCAACCGCATCGAACTTGACGCGCTTGAAGTCGATCAGGCGATAGGTGCGCTTGTGACCGCCACCACGATGGAACGTGGTGATGCGACCGCGATTGTTGCGACCACCGGATTTGCTGAGGCCTTCGGTCAGGGTCTTGACCGGCTTGCCCTTCCACAGTTCCGAACGATCAGTCGTCACCAGGTGGCGGTGACCTTCGGAGGTGGGATTATAGTGCCTAAGAGCCATTTTTTGTCTCTATCCCCTTACAGGCCGGTCGAAATGTCGATCGACTGGCCGTCGACGAGGGTCACGATCGCCTTTTTGACGTCGTTACGCGTACCGATGCGACCGCGGAAGCGCTTCACCTTGCCCTTGCGGACCAGCGTGTTCACTGCCTTGACCTTGACCGAGAACAGCTGCTCGACAGCAGCCTTGATATCGGTCTTGTTGGCATCGATCGCCACGTCGAAAACGACCTGGTTATTTTCCGAAGCCAGCGTCGACTTTTCAGTCACCACCGGGTTGCGGACGATGTCATAAGCGCTGAGCTTGTTCATGCGAACCTCGCTTCCAGCGCTTCGAGCGCTGCCTTGGTCAGGACGAGCTTGTCACGCTTGAGGATCGAAACAACGTTGATCCCCTGCACAGGCAGCACGTCGATATGCGGGATGTTGCGGGCGGACAGAGCGAAGTTCTGATCCACTGCTGCACCATCGATGATCAGCGCATTGGTCCACTCGAGCTTGCCGAAGGTGGCCAGCAGACCTGCTGTCTTGGCTTCCTTCTGTGCAACGCTATCGACAACGATCAGCGAGCCGGACTTGGCCTTGGACGACAGGGCATGCTTCAGCGCCAGGGCGCGGACCTTCTTGGGAAGATCGATGGCATGGCTGCGCGGCGTCGGACCGAATGCACGGCCACCACCACGGAACTGCGGAGCCTTGCGATCGCCATGGCGAGCGCCGCCCGAGCCCTTCTGCTTCACGAACTTCTTGCCCGTGCGCGAGCCTTCCGAACGATGCTTCACATCGTGCGTGCCAGCCATTGCCTTGAGCTGCTGATAACGAACCATGCGGTGCAGGATGTCCTGGCGGACTTCCAGACCGAAGACGTCGTCGGCGAGCTGGATGCTACCAGCGGCCTTGCCGTCGAGGGTTGTGACCTTGAGTTCCATTTAGTTACCTTCCCCCGCGACTTCAGCGGCGGCCTTGAACGAGCCTGGGAAGGCAGCGCCCTGCGGAGCCGGCTTCTTGACCGCGTCCTTGATCATGATCCAGGCGCCCTTGGAGCCGGGAACCGAACCTTGGATCATGATCAAACCACGTTCCACATCGGTCTTGACGACCTTGAGGTTCTGCGTAGTGATGCGACGATCGCCCATGTGGCCCGGCATCTTCTTGTTCTTGAAGGTCTTACCTGGGTCCTGACGACCACCGGTAGAACCGATCGAGCGGTGCGAAACCGACACGCCGTGCGTTGCACGCAGGCCGCCGAAGTTCCAGCGCTTCATACCGCCGGCAAAGCCCTTGCCGATCGAAGTGCCGGTGACGTCCACCAGCTGGCCTTCGACGAAATGGTCCGCCTGCAGCGTTGCGCCGACCTCGATGAGGTTGGCTTCGTCAACGCGGAATTCGGCGACGTGGCGCTTGGGCTCTACCTTGGCAACGGCGAACTGGCCGCGCTCTGCCTTGGTCGTGTTCTTGACCTTGGCCTGGCCTGCGCCAAGCTGCAGGGCGACATAGCCGTCCTTGTCTGCGGTCCGCTGGCCTACCACCTGGCAGTTCTGCAGTTCCAGCACCGTTACGGGGACGTGCGAGCCGTCCTCGGTAAAGATGCGGGTCATGCCCAGCTTCTGTGCGATCAATCCAGAACGCATCGGTTGTTACCTTCTCTTTTGGCGCCGTACCGGGTCATGGTTTCAGAGGACCCTTTTTGCGGTAGGCGCGGAAACTTCAGTATTCTTAGAGCTTGATTTCGACGTCGACGCCGGCGGCTAGATCGAGCTTCATCAGTGCATCAACCGTCTGAGGGGTCGGGTCCACGATGTCCAGAAGACGCTTGTGGGTCCGGATCTCGAACTGCTCGCGCGACTTCTTGTCGATGTGCGGGGAGCGGTTGACGGTAAATTTGTCGATTCGCGTCGGCAGCGGGATCGGCCCGCGAACCTGCGCGCCCGTACGCTTGGCCGTCGACACGATCTCGCGCGTCGAAGCGTCGAGAACGCGGTGGTCAAACGCCTTGAGGCGGATGCGAATATTCTGACCGTTCATCTTGTAAATCCTGACGAAAATGGATCGCGGCGCGCGTTTATCCGCGCGCCGCGAATATCTTTAGGGGGCTTACTTCAGGATCTTCGCGACGACGCCGGCGCCGACAGTGCGGCCACCTTCACGGATAGCGAAGCGGAGCTTCTCTTCCATGGCGATCGGAACGATGAGCTGAACGTTCATGTTGATGTTGTCGCCCGGCATAACCATTTCCGTGCCTTCCGGCAGGGTCACGATGCCCGTCACGTCCGTGGTACGGAAGTAGAACTGGGGACGGTAGTTGCCGAAGAACGGAGTGTGACGACCGCCTTCCTCCTTGGTGAGGATATAAGCCTCAGCAACGAAGTCGGTGTGCGGGGTCACGGAACCGGGCTTGCAGAGCACCTGGCCGCGCTCGACCTGAGTGCGGTCGATACCACGGATCAGTGCGCCAACGTTGTCGCCAGCCTGGCCCGAATCGAGCAGCTTGCGGAACATTTCAACGCCGGTGACGGTGGTCTTCTGCGTCGGCTTGATACCGACGATTTCGACTTCTTCACCAACCTTTACGATACCGCGTTCAACACGGCCGGTAACCACGGTGCCGCGGCCCGAGATCGAGAACACGTCTTCGATCGGGAGCAGGAACGGCTGGTCAACCGGACGTTCTGGCTGCGGGATGTACTCGTCGACATTGCGCATCAGCTCGAGCACGGCATCATGGCCGAGCGTCTTGTCGCTGTCTTCGAGAGCGGCCAGAGCCGAGCCCTTGATGATCGGAATGTCGTCGCCCGGGAATTCGTAGGACGACAGCAGTTCGCGAACTTCGAGTTCAACGAGCTCAAGCAGTTCCGGATCGTCGACCATGTCGCACTTGTTCAGGAACACCACCAGCGCAGGAACGCCAACCTGACGGGCGAGCAGGATGTGCTCGCGGGTCTGGGGCATCGGGCCGTCGGCAGCCGACACGACCAGGATCGCGCCGTCCATCTGGGCAGCACCGGTGATCATGTTCTTCACATAGTCGGCGTGGCCGGGGCAGTCGACGTGAGCGTAGTGACGGTTGGCCGTCTCGTACTCGACGTGCGAGGTGTTGATCGTGATCCCGCGTGCCTTTTCTTCAGGCGCGCTGTCGATGGCAGCGTAGTCCTTGAAGGTGGCGCCACCGGTTTCAGCCAGCACCTTGGTGATCGCTGCAGTCAGCGAGGTCTTACCATGGTCGACGTGACCGATGGTGCCGATGTTGCAGTGAGGCTTATTGCGGGAAAACTTTTCCTTGCCCATCGCTTCTCTCCGTATTCGTTAGCCCTGCGGCCAACCTTGAGTTTCAGTTTCTTGTTTAGGCGTATTTGGCCTGGACTTCGTCGGCGACTGCCTGCGGTACCTGCTCGTAATGATCGAACGTCATCGAGTACTGCGCACGACCCTGGCTCATGGAGCGCAGCGAGTTCACATACCCGAACATGTTCGCAAGCGGAACGTAGGCATTCACGACCTGGAGGACACCACGACCCTCGGTGCCGTGGATCTGACCACGGCGGGAGTTCAGGTCACCGATGACATCGCCCATGTAGTCTTCCGGCGTGACAACTTCAACCTTCATGATCGGCTCGAGGATTTTCGGCGACGCCTTGCGCAGTGCTTCGTTGAAGCCTGCACGACCGGCGATTTCGAAAGCCAGCACCGAGGAGTCCACGTCGTGGTAAGCGCCTTCGGTCAGTGTCACCTTCACGTCCACGATCGGGAACCCGATCAACGGACCTGCAGACATGACGGACTTCACGCCCTTTTCGACACCCGGGATGTATTCCTTGGGCACCGAACCGCCGACGACGGCGTTGATGAACTCAAGACCCTTGCCCACTTCGCCTGGCTCGACACTGAGCTTGACGCGAGCGAACTGGCCCGAACCACCCGACTGCTTCTTGTGGGTATAGTCCACATTGGCAGGCTTGGTGATGGTCTCGCGGTAAGCCACCTGCGGCTGACCGATATTGGCCTCGACCTTGAACTCACGACGCATACGGTCCACGAGAATGTCGAGGTGAAGCTCGCCCATGCCCGAAATGATGGTCTGGCCGGATTCTTCGTCGGTCTTGACGCGGAAGGACGGATCTTCAGCTGCCAGGCGGTTGAGCGCGAGGCCCATCTTTTCCTGGTCGGCCTTGGACTTTGGTTCAACCGAGATGTCGATAACCGGCTCTGGGAAGATCATGCGCTCAAGGATGACCTGTGCGTTCTGGGCACAAAGCGTGTCACCAGTGGTCGTGTCCTTGAGGCCAACGATAGCGACAATGTCACCAGCGAAGGCTTCGGTGATCTGCTCACGGCTGTTGGAGTGCATCTGGAACATGCGGCCAACGCGTTCGCGCTTTTCCTTGACCGTGTTTTCCAGCATCGCGCCCTGCTCGACGTGGCCCGAATAGATGCGGCAGAAGGTCAGCGTACCCATGTGCGGGTCGTTGGCGATCTTGAACGCCAGCATCGAGAGCGGCTCGTTGTCATCGGCGTGACGCTCGATCGGCTCTTCCGTACGAGCGTCGATGCCCTGGATGGCCGGAACGTCGGACGGAGACGGCAGGAAGTCGATAACGCCGTCCAGCAGAGGCTGCACGCCCTTGTTCTTGAACGAGGAACCAGCAAACACCGGGAAGAACTTCGCATCGATTGTGCCGCGACGAAGCAGGCGACGGATGGTGTCGTTGTTCGGCACTTCACCGTTCAGATAGGCTTCCATCGCGTCGTCGTCGAGTTCGACAGCGGCTTCGACCATGGCTTCGCGGTACTTGACGGCCGATTCCTTGAGGTCTTCAGGAATCTCGACGATGTCCCACTGCGCGCCTAGCTCTTCGTTACGCCAGACCAGTGCATTCATCTCGATCAGGTCGACGACGCCCTTGAACTCGGTTTCGGAACCGATCGGCAGCTGGACGGGAACGGCCTTGGCGCCGAGGCGCGAGCCGATCATTTCGACGCAGCGATAGAAATCGGCGCCGATCTTGTCCATCTTGTTCACGAAGATGAGACGCGGAACGTGATACTTGTCGGCCTGGCGCCAGACGGTTTCCGTCTGCGGCTCAACACCGGCATTGGCATCGAGCAGGGTCACGGCACCGTCGAGCACACGCAGCGAACGCTCGACTTCAATGGTGAAGTCCACGTGGCCGGGCGTGTCGATGATGTTGAAGCGATGCTGGACGCCATTACGGTCCTTCCAGAACGTGGTCGTGGCAGCCGAGGTGATCGTGATGCCGCGTTCCTGCTCCTGCTCCATCCAGTCCATGGTAGCGGCGCCGTCATGGACTTCGCCGATCTTGTGGGACTTGCCGGTGTAGAACAGAATGCGTTCGGTCGTGGTCGTCTTGCCAGCATCGATGTGAGCCATGATGCCGAAGTTACGATACAGCGGGATGGGATATTCGCGTGCCATAGGGCGCTCCTACTACCAGCGGTAGTGCGAGAAGGCACGGTTGGCGTCAGCCATACGGTGCGTATCTTCGCGTTTCTTGACGGCCTGGCCACGGCCATTGAGGGCATCCATCAGCTCACCCGAAAGACGCTCGCGCATGGTGTTCTCACCACGCTTGCGGGCGGATTCGATAAGCCAGCGAATGGCCAGGGCCTGCTGACGATCGGCACGGACTTCGACCGGAACCTGGTAGGTAGCACCACCAACGCGGCGCGACCGGACCTCGACAGCCGGACGGATGTTGTCGAGCGCGGTGTGGAACACCTCGACGGGGTTCTGCTTGACCTTGGCTTCGACGATGTCGAATGCACCATAGACAATGCTCTCGGCGGACGACTTCTTGCCGTCCTTCATGAGCGAGTTCATGAACTTGGTCAGGACGAGATCGCCATACTTGGCGTCTGGAATAACGTCGCGTTTTTCAGCGCGGTGACGACGGGACATATCTCGATCTCCTTACTTCGGACGCTTCGCGCCGTACTTCGAACGGCGTTGCTTGCGGTCCTTGACGCTCTGCGTGTCGAGAACGCCGCGGAGCACGTGGTAACGAACGCCCGGAAGGTCGCGAACGCGGCCGCCACGGATCAGGACCACGGAGTGCTCCTGCAGGTTGTGACCCTCACCCGGAATATACGAAATCACTTCGCGCTGATTGGTCAGGCGAACCTTGGCGACCTTGCGCAGAGCCGAGTTCGGCTTCTTTGGGGTCGTCGTATAAACGCGGGAGCAAACGCCGCGCTTTTGCGGGTTAGCTTCCATGGCCGGAACCTTGTTCCGCTTTGGCTTGCTGGCGCGTGGTTTGCGGATCAGCTGATTAATGGTGGGCATTGCGCTCTTTCCATCGTCCAAAATTCATTGCGGTCTAGCAAAAGCAAACCAAAACGGCGCTCGCTGGACCTCAACCGAGGAGCGGCGGCGCCTTAATTGCAGCGGACCACCCGCGTAAACAGGCAGTCATGCGCACAAGGATTTGCGTCTTCTAGTTACCCGACAGTGTGTTTGAGTGTCCTGGATGCCCGCACAAGATGGCAGGTACCCGGTGTGACAATCACGACCGACCGCTTAGGTACGCGCTGTTTAGAGCCGACTCGCCCGCGCGTCAAGGATTCTTTCGCGCAAAAACCGCGCAGCTTCTATGCCGGCGGCGCATCGGCACTCACCTCATCATCTTGGTGCTAACACTTGGTTAGCATTTCCCCGCTTCCGCGTTGCTCCCGATGCACACCCTTGTTAGATCTGGCATCAGGCCGTTTCAACAGGCAAGGAGCCCGACATGAAAACCACATCATTCGTCGCCGGTGGGATCTTGGCACTCGCGATGAGCGTGTCGGCTCAAGCCCAGACCACGATCACCGGCGCCGATACTGACGAAATCTTGAACATTGCCAGAGGCCATGGCGCCGCCACCCTGGCAACCCAGAGCAATGGCGACCCACAGATCAGTGGCAAGATCAACGGCATCAGCTACCAAGTCTATTTCCGCAATTGCACCGATAACGCCGACTGCGAGGACATCAACTTCTATCTGGGCTTCCTGGATCTCAAGCCGACGCTTGAGGTCATCAATGACTGGAACCTCAACAAGCGCTTCAGCCGTGCCTATCTGGACCAGGACAAGGACGCTTGCATCGAAATGGATATTGATCTGGTCAATGGCGTCTCCGCCGAATACCTCGACGCTCAGTTTGAGCTCTGGAACATGGTTCTGACCCAGTTCGCCGAACACGTCGGATATAACTAGGCGAGCAGGTGCCCTGCCCTTTCTGCTGACTCCCGAGCATATTGGCTGCCCACTCCTACCGCAACCGCCGCTGGGGCTCCGCCACCGGGTCACCCTTCGCCCCTCACAATAGAACGCGCGGGCCCCACCGATCGTCACCCTCGGGCTCGACCCGAGGGTCCTATACTCGCTGGCGCCAATCCGAAGTGCAGACCCCTCGGGGCAAGCCCGAGGTGACCATCCAGAGTGTGGGGCGCTAACTCGCCACCGCAACCGTGCGAGGCAGCACCTCCCCAGGCCCATATCAGGGTATGGCACCACCTCACCCACCCACCATGCTTCCCTCGGGCTTGACCCGAGGGCCACTCTCCCCACGGCACAAGCGGTGAGAGACCCTCGGGTCAGGCCCGAGGGAACCCTGTGGGTGTGGGGATAAATGGCGCGATGACGCAAACTTATCCCCCTTATCCCCCCACCCACGGCGCCATGTCATCATCCTCCCATTCCCGCACACGCTGCGCGGTCGCGACGAACGGTCGGTGCGGGAATGCCGGGTGAGGTGGGGGTCGCTCCATCTCCTGTGGCACAAGGATGATCTGGCACCGATTAAAGCCCCCGGTGTGACTTTCGGCACGGGCGACTAGCCGCAGACGGTCCTTACTCCATAGAGCCCCCGGAAACATGGGGCGAGGTGGGTTCCACCTCTACCAATTTGCCGGACGACCGGCACCGGGACGAACCTCGCCCCATGTCGCAGCCTTCTGCGACAAACACCGACCCATCACCCGCAGGGCTTCACTCCCGGGCGGTGCTTTGGCACGCGACAACCAACAAAGCATACCCGCAAAAAAGAAAGGGAGCCTTGCGGCCCCCTTCCCTCACTTCGATACTGAACGGTCTTACTCGGCGGCAGGCGCCGGGATCTGAACCGTGTTGGCCTGGCGGCGACGCTCTTCAAGAATGAGATCGTCGCGCTTGGTGGCGATCAGCTTGGCCGAGGAGATGCCTGCACCGGTACCGGCTGGGATCAGGCGGCCGACGATGACGTTCTCCTTGAGGCCTTCGAGCAAGTCTGCCTTGCCGGAAACCGCTGCTTCCGTGAGGACGCGCGTGGTTTCCTGGAACGATGCAGCAGAGATGAACGAACGGGTCTGCAGCGACGCCTTGGTGATGCCGAGCAGCACCGGGTTGGCCGTTGCAGGCTTCTTGCCTTCAGCAACCAGAGCGTCGTTGAGCTCGTCGAAGTCCAGCTTGTCGAGTTGCTCGTCCTTGAGCAGGCCGGATTCACCTGGGTCCACGATCTCGACCTTCTGCAGCATCTGGCGAACGATCACCTCGATGTGCTTGTCGTTGATCAGCACGCCCTGCAGACGATAGACCTCCTGGATTTCATTGACGAGGTAACGAGCAAGCTCTTCCACGCCCTTGATGGCCAGGATGTCGTGCGGTGCCGGGTTGCCGTCGAGAATGTATTCACCCTTTTCAATGGCATCGCCTTCCTGGAGGTGGAACGGCTTGCCCTTGGGGATCAGATACTCGACTGGCTCGCCACCATCCTCATGCGGCTCGATGATCACGCGGCGCTTGTTCTTGTAGTCGCGGCCAAAGCGGATGGTGCCATCGATCTCGGCGATGATGGCGTGATCCTTGGGACGACGCGCTTCGAACAATTCCGCCACGCGCGGCAGACCGCCCGTGATGTCCTTGGTCTTGGCCGATTCCAGCGGAATACGGGCCAGCACGTCACCCGGCGAGACCTTCTCGCCTGGCTCGACTGCAATAACAGCATCCACCGAGAGCAGGTAACGGGCGTCGCCACCACGTTCCACCTTCTGCACGGCACCGCCACGAGCGATAGCCAGGGCCGGCTTCAGGCCCTCGCCACGCTGGTTGGTGCGCCAGTCGATGACAACGCGCTTGGTGAAGCCGGTCGCCTCATCGGTGTTCTCAGCAACGGAAGCACCATCGACCAGATCTTCGAACACGACCTCGCCCTCGACTTCGGCCAGAACCGGACGAGTGTAGGGGTCCCATTCAGCCAGACGCTGGCCGCGGCGAACAGAATCGCCTTCCTTGACCAGGAGCTTGGAGCCATACGTCACCTTGTGAGTGGCGCGTTCCTTGCCCTCGGCATCGAGGATTGCGAGCGAGACGTTACGGGCCATGACGACCAGCTTGCCGCCTTCAACCTGAACCACGTTCGGATTGCGGATGGCGATCTTGCCTTCTGCACCCGATTCCAGGAACGAGCTGTCGACCACCTGAGCCGTGCCACCGATGTGGAACGTGCGCATGGTGAGCTGGGTGCCGGGTTCACCGATCGACTGTGCGGCGATAACGCCGACAGCTTCACCCATGTTCACGGGCGTGCCGCGAGCAAGGTCACGGCCATAGCAGGCCGCGCAGGTACCCTGGCGCATGTCGCAGGTCAGCGGGGAACGGATACGGATCGACTGGATCCGGGCTTCCTCGATGATGTCGACATGCTTTTCTTCCAGCATGGTGCCCTTGGGCGCGATCAGATCGCCGGACAACGGATGGAAGATGTCATCGGCAGCCGTACGGCCCAGAACGCGCTGGCCGATGGAGGCCACGATCTGGCCGGCATCGACGATTGGCTCCATGGTGAGGCCGCGATCGGTGCCGCAGTCGTTGGACACGATGATCGCGTCCTGCGCCACGTCAACCAGACGGCGGGTGAGGTAACCCGAGTTCGCGGTCTTCAGCGCCGTATCCGCGAGACCCTTGCGGGCACCGTGGGTGGAGTTGAAGTACTCAAGAACGTTGAGGCCTTCCTTGAAGTTAGCCGTGATCGGCGTCTCGATGATCGAGCCGTCCGGACGAGCCATCAGGCCGCGCATGCCGGCAAGCTGCTTCATCTGGGCCGGCGAACCACGGGCACCCGAGTGAGACATCATGTAGACCGAGTTGATCGGCTTCTGACGGCCGGTCTCCTCGTCGATCTGCACCTTGCGGATCGCGTCCATCATCTCTTCGGCGACCTTGTCACCGCACTTGGCCCAGGCGTCGACCACCTTGTTGTACTTTTCGCCCTGAGTGATCAGGCCGTCATTGTACTGCTGCTCGAACTCTTCGACCTGCTTACGCGCGGCTTCCACGATCGTGTACTTGGACGTAGGGATAACCATGTCGTCCTTGCCGAACGAGATGCCGGCGTCACAAGCGTTCTTGAAGCCGAGCTGCATGACGCGGTCACAGAAGATCACGGTCTCCTTCTGACCGCAGCCACGGTAGACCGTGTCGATCATCTTGGAGATCATCTTCTTGGTCATCAGCTGGTTGGCCGTCGAGAACGGCACGGCCGGGTTCTTGGGCAGGATCTGCCCAATCAGCATACGGCCAGGCGTGGTCTCCACGATCTCGGTCGTCTCGTTGCCGTTTTCGTCCCAAGCAGGCACGCGGCCTTTGATCTTGGTGTGAAGGGTAACGACCTTGTTGTCGAGCGCATGCTCGAGCTCGGCATAGGACGAGAACGCCATGCCCTGCCCTGGCTCACCCTCGTTCATCAGCGACAGGTAATAAAGACCCAGCACGATGTCCTGCGACGGCACGATGATCGGCTGGCCGTTTGCAGGATGGAGGATGTTGTTGGTCGACATCATCAAGACGCGCGCTTCCAGCTGCGCTTCAAGCGACAGCGGAACGTGCACGGCCATCTGGTCACCGTCGAAGTCGGCGTTGAAGGCCGAGCAGACGAGCGGATGCAGACGGATTGCCTTGCCTTCGATCAGGATAGGCTCAAACGCCTGGATGCCAAGACGGTGCAGCGTCGGAGCGCGGTTCAGCAGAACCGGATGCTCGCGGATCACTTCGTCCAGGATATCCCAAACCTCGGGCTTTTCCTTCTCGACCAGCTTCTTGGCCTGCTTGACGGTCGAAGAGAAACCCTTCGCTTCAAGACGGCTGTAGATGAACGGCTTGAACAGCTCGAGCGCCATCTTCTTGGGAAGACCGCACTGGTGCAGCTTGAGGTTGGGACCCACGGTGATAACCGAACGGCCCGAATAGTCGACGCGCTTGCCGAGCAGGTTCTGGCGGAACCGGCCCTGCTTGCCCTTTAGCATGTCGGACAGCGACTTCAGCGGACGCTTGTTGGCACCGGTGATGGTGCGGCCACGGCGGCCATTGTCGAACAGCGCGTCCACAGCTTCCTGCAGCATGCGCTTTTCGTTGCGGACGATGATGTCAGGCGCCCGCAGTTCAATCAGCCGCTTCAGACGGTTGTTGCGGTTTATCACGCGACGGTAAAGGTCGTTCAGATCGGACGTGGCGAAGCGGCCGCCGTCCAGCGGAACGAGCGGGCGGAGTTCGGGCGGAATGACCGGAATGACGGTCATGATCATCCATTCGGGCTTGTTACCCGAGACGATGAACTGCTCGACGATCTTCAACCGCTTTGCGAGCTTCTTGGGCTTAAGTTCCGTTGTGGACTCAGCAATTTCAACGCGCAGATCGGCCGCGATCTTCTCCAGATCGAGCGCGAGCAGGATGTCGCGGATGGCTTCGGCGCCGATCTTGGCGGTGAAGCTGTCGGCGCCGTATTCATCCTGGGCGTCCAGGTACTGCTCTTCGCTCAGCAGTTCATGCTGGGTGAACGGAGTGAGACCAGCGTCAAGAACGACGTAGTTCTCGAAATACAGGATGCGCTCGATGTCCTTCAGAGTCATGTCGAGCAGCAATGCGATGCGGCTCGGCAAAGACTTCAGGAACCAGATGTGAGCAACTGGAGCGGCGAGTTCAATGTGGCCCATGCGCTCGCGGCGAACGCGAGACAAGGTGACTTCCACACCGCATTTTTCGCAGATGACGCCCTTGAACTTCATGCGCTTGTACTTACCGCACAAGCATTCGTAGTCCTTCACAGGGCCAAAGATACGCGCGCAGAACAGACCATCGCGTTCAGGCTTGAACGTACGATAGTTGATGGTCTCTGGCTTCTTGATCTCGCCATAGGACCAGCTGAGGATCTTCTCGGGGCTCGCGATCGAGATCTTCATCTGATCGAAAGTCTGAACCGGGACAGCCGGGTTGAACGGGTCCATGACGTGGGAATGATGATTCATCAGTTCTCTCCTCTATCCAAGCATGCTGCGGTTTTGCCACGAGCATGCTTGGAAGTTGATTGGGTTTGGAAGTGCCGGATTATTCCGCCGCTTCCTGAGGAGGGGCGAGCTCCGCTTCGGCCTGGCCCGAACCGTCATCAAGGTCACGCATGTCGAGTTCGACATTGAGACCGAGCGAACGGATTTCCTTGACCAGGACGTTGAAGCTCTCGGGGATGCCCGGCTCGAACGTATCGTCGCCGCGCACAATGGATTCGTAGACCTTGGTACGACCGGCAACGTCGTCCGACTTGATGGTGAGCATTTCCTGGAGCGTATAAGCCGCGCCATAGGCTTCCAGAGCCCAAACTTCCATCTCGCCGAAGCGCTGACCGCCGAACTGGGCCTTGCCGCCCAGTGGCTGCTGAGTAACCAGGGAGTAAGGACCGATCGAACGGGCGTGGATCTTGTTGTCCACAAGGTGGTCGAGCTTGAGCATATAGATATACCCAACCGTCACCTGCCGGTCGAACTGCTCGCCGGAACGCCCGTCATAGACAGTGGACTGACCAGAGGCCTTGAGCCCTGCCCGTTCCAGCATTGTGACGATATCAGCTTCCTTGGCGCCGTCGAACACCGGGGTCGCGATCGAGACACCCTTGGAGAGGTGCTCGCCGAGACGCACGAGGCCGTCGTCGTCGAGGTCGGTGATGGATTCATCACCGGCAAACAGGTCCTGCACTTCCAGACGCAGCGGCGTCAGGTCACCATTGCGATGATACGCACGGACCATGTCGTCGATCTTCTTGCCCATGCCGGCGCAAGCCCAGCCCAGGTGAGTTTCGAGGATCTGGCCCACGTTCATGCGCGAAGGCACGCCCAACGGGTTCAGCACGATGTCAACCGACGTGCCGTCTTCAAGGTACGGCATGTCTTCCACGGGAACGATGCGGGAAACCACACCCTTGTTACCATGGCGGCCGGCCATCTTGTCGCCCGGCTGGATCTTGCGCTTGGTTGCGATGAAGACCTTGACCATCTTCATCACGCCCGGCGGAAGTTCGTCACCGCGCTGCAGCTTGTCGACCTTGTCGATGAAGCGCTGTTCGAGCAGACGGCGGCTCTCTTCATACTGAGCATGAAGAGCTTCCATCTCGGTCATGACCTTGTCGTCATCGACCGCAAACTGCCACCACTTCGAACGGGGCTGTGCCTCGAACATCTGATCGTTGAGCTTGGTGCCCACGACATAGCCCTTAGGGCCAGCCGTAGCCGCCTTGCCGAACAGCATTTCCTTGAGACGCGCATAGACGTTACGGTCGAGGATCGACTGTTCGTCGTCACGGTCCTTGGCGAGACGCTCGATTTCCTCGCGCTCGATGGCCATGGCGCGCTCGTCCTTGTCGATGCCGTGGCGGTTGAACACGCGCACTTCAACAACAGTACCAGCGTCGCCCGGCGGCACGCGCAGGGAGGTGTCACGAACGTCGGATGCCTTCTCGCCGAAGATGGCGCGGAGGAGCTTTTCTTCCGGCGTCATCGGCGATTCACCCTTGGGGGTGATCTTGCCGACCAAGATGTCGCCCGGCGCAACTTCAGCACCGATATGGACGATACCGGCTTCGTCGAGGTTCTTCAGCGCTTCTTCCGATACGTTCGGAATGTCGCGGGTGATTTCCTCGGGACCAAGCTTGGTGTCACGGGCCATGACTTCATATTCCTCGATATGGATCGAGGTGAAGACGTCGTTCATGGCAATCTTTTCAGACAGCAGGATCGAATCTTCGAAGTTGTAGCCATTCCACGGCATGAACGCGACGAGCACGTTGCGGCCAAGCGCCAGATCGCCCAACTCGGTCGACGGACCATCGGCGATGATGTCGCCCTGGTTGACGTGATCGCCGACGACCACGAGTGGCCGCTGGTTGATGCAGGTCGACTGGTTCGAACGCTGGAACTTCATCAAATTGTAGATGTCGACGCCCGACACCGATGCATCGGTTTCTTCGGTCGCACGGATAACGATACGAGTCGCATCCACCTGGTCGACGATACCTTTGCGCTTGGCAACGATGGCGGCGCCCGAGTCACGAGCCACGACAGCTTCCATGCCGGTGCCGACGAACGGCGCATGGGCGCGCAGCAGCGGCACAGCCTGACGCTGCATGTTCGAGCCCATCAGAGCACGGTTGGCGTCGTCGTTCTCAAGGAACGGGATCAGCGAGGCGGCAACCGACACCATCTGCTTGGGGGAAACGTCCATAAGGTCGACGTTTTCCTTGGGCGTCAGACCGTTGTCGCCGGCATGGCGAGCCACCACCAGATCGTCCTGCAGCGTGCCGTCCTTGTTGAACTGCACGTTGGCTTGGGCAACGTAGTGCTTGGCCTCTTCCATGGCGGAGAGGTAGACGACTTCGTTGGTCAACACGCCGTCGACGATCTTGCGGTACGGTGTCTCGATGAAGCCGTACTTGTTGACGCGGGCGAAGGTCGAGAGCGAATTGATCAGACCGATGTTCGGGCCTTCCGGCGTCTCGATCGGGCAGATACGACCGTAGTGGGTCGGGTGCACGTCTCGAACTTCGAAACCAGCACGTTCACGGGTGAGACCACCAGGCCCAAGCGCCGAAAGACGACGCTTGTGGGTGATTTCCGACAGCGGATTGGTCTGGTCCATGAACTGCGAGAGCTGCGAGGAACCGAAGAACTCACGCACAGCGGCAGCAGCCGGCTTGGCGTTGATCAGGTCCTGCGGCATCACGGTGTCGATTTCGACCGAGCTCATACGCTCCTTGATGGCGCGCTCCATGCGGAGCAGGCCGAGGCGGTAGGAGTTCTCCATCAATTCGCCAACGGAGCGAACACGACGGTTGCCGAGGTTGTCGATGTCATCGATTTCGCCACGGCCATCGCGCAGGTCGACCAGGGTGCGGACGACTTCCACGATGTCTTCCTTGCGCAGGGTGCGCATGGTGTCCGGAGCGTCGAGCTCAAGGCGCATGTTCATCTTGACGCGGCCCACAGCGGACAGGTCATAGCGCTCGCTGTCAAAGAACAGCGACTGGAACATGGCTTCGGCAGTGTCGACGGTCGGCGGCTCGCCAGGACGCATCACGCGGTAGATATCGAACAGCGCGTCTTCACGCGTCTCGTTCTTGTCCACGGCCAGCGTGTTGCGGATATAGCCACCGATCGAGATGTGATCGATGTCGAGGATCGGCAATTCGTCGAAACCCAGTTCCATCAAGTTGGTCAGGGTCTTTTCGTCGAGTTCGTCACCAGCCTCCATGTAGACCTCGCCGGTCTTCATGTTGATCAGGTCTTCGGCGACATACATGCCATAGAGGTCTTCGTTGACCGCCAGCAGATGTGTCAGGCCGTTTTCGGCCAGCTTCTTAGCCTGGCGGGCCGAGAGCTTCTTGCCGGCCTCATGGACCACGTCGCCGGTCTTGGCGTCGATCAGGTCCACCGATGGCTTGGCATTCTTCATCTTCTCCGCATCGTATGGCTTCTGCCAGCCGGTCGCGGTCTTTTCGAAGGTGAGCTTGTTGTAGTAGGTCGACAGGATTTCTTCGGTATCCATGCCGAGCGCCTTGAGCAGCGAGGTCACCGGGATCTTGCGGCGACGATCGATACGGGCGAACACAACGTCCTTGGCGTCGAACTCGATATCGAGCCAGGAACCACGGTACGGGATGATACGTCCGGCAAACAGCAGCTTGCCGGACGAGTGCGTCTTGCCCTTGTCGTGGTCAAAGAACACGCCAGGGGACCGGTGCATCTGCGAGACGATGACGCGCTCGGTACCGTTGACGATGAACGTGCCGTTCGACGTCATGAAGGGCATGTCGCCCATGTAGACGTCCTGCTCCTTGATGTCCTTGACCGAGCGGGCGCCGGTTTCCTCGTCCACTTCGAACACGATCAGGCGGAGCGTCACCTTGAGCGGGGCAGCGAACGTGATGTCGCGCGCACGGCACTCGTCGATGTCATACTTCGGCTGCTCGAATTCGTACTTCACAAATTCAAGAGATGCCGTGTTGGAAAAGTCGGTGATCGGGAAAACCGAACGGAAGACGGATTGAAGCCCTTCATCGGGACGGCCACCCTTGGGCTCGTCGACGAGGAGGAACTGATCATAGGAGGCCTTCTGGACCTCGATCAGATTGGGCATCTCCGTGACTTCGCGAATGGAACCGAAGGACTTGCGTACCTTGCGGCGGCCGTTGAACGTGGTAGCCATGAAAGCTCCTGTTTCTTTGCGATTTGTCTCGGAGGCAGATATCCAAAAATCCGACTATCAGCCGTCGGGTCTCGGGATATGTGCCTTTCATTGTTCTAGTCAGTCAGGCTGGCGATGCCTCTGGCGCCGTCCTAGCCAAGGACAGTGTCGACCCGTAAACGCCAAACACCCCATGGTCAAAAACCATGAGGTCCAATGGACGTCAGCGTGTCTCAGACATCGAAATCGTCATATATTCCGCAAATTGGCGCCTGCGACCCATCCTATCGGTCCGGCGAATCATCTCGCATAAAAACGAGAATGCAAGACGGCACATAGCGCGCCGTCTCGCAAATTTCAAGTCAAGTAAACGAGATTACTTGAGTTCGACCTTGGCGCCGGCAGCTTCCAGCTTCTTCTGGATGTCTTCGGCTTCAGCCTTCGAAGCGCCTTCCTTGACGGCCTTGGGAGCTGCTTCAACCAGCGCCTTGGCTTCGCCGAGGCCCAGACCGGTGATGGCACGGACTTCCTTGATGACGTTGATCTTGTTTTCGCCGAAGGAGGCGAGGATCACGTCAAATTCGGTCTTTTCTTCAGCAGCAGGAGCGGCAGCACCACCAGCAGCGGCAGCAACAGCAACCGGAGCAGCGGCGGAAACGCCCCACTTTTCTTCAAGCATCTTGGACAGCTCGGAAGCTTCCAGAACGGTCAGGGCAGACAGGTCGTCTACGATCTTGGCGAGATCAGCCATTTGATAAATCTCTCTTTATGATGTTCAGTTCAAACCAGCCCTCGGTGAGGGCCATGGGGTTACGCTGCTTCGTTGCTCTTTTCCGCATGCGCGGCCAACACGCGCGCGATACCACCAGCCGGTGCGACGATGACGGACGCGATACGCGTTGCGGGCTGCTTGAGCATCCCGGCGAGCGTGGCGCGCAGTTCATCGAGCGAAGGCATGGTCGACAACGCCTTGACGCTATTCGCGTCCAGCGCGGTCTTGCCCATGACGCCACCAAGAACGACGTATTTCGCGTTCTTGTCAGCGAATTTCTGCGCAATCTTCGGCGCAGTCATGGGGTCTTCCGCATAGGCGATGACGATCGGACCCGTGAACAGGTCCGAAATATCAGCGTGGTCGGTGTCTTTAAGAGCAAGCTTGGCAAGACGGTTTTTAGCGATCTTCACATAGCCACCGGCACCCTTCACCTCACGGCGAAGAAGCTCCAGATTGGCCACGGTCAGACCGGTATTCTGCGCAAGGACGATCGATCCAGCGCCCGAGAGGGCTGACTGAAGCGATGCGACAAGCTCACGCTTTTCCGCTCTTTCCACTGCTAGTCTCCACATTTAACCCGGCGAAGAAGCGCCGGGTCATTGCCAATTGCTGCCCTCCGATCTCCCCGGAGGGAGGAGAGGAGCAACGGTTACATGCCTGTCAACCGTGCTGCCCGAAAGGGCAACTGGCCTGGTTCGAACCGCAATCACCCTGCCCTTGCGGGCCAGGAAAATTCTGGTCTTCACCCCATCTATGCTGGCGTCTGTGGACATTAAGCCAACCCAGATTGGTTGGCACCGGCAGTCTCGGACAGGACTTATGCTTCCCTTGCGGGAGGCAATCCGGGCGGTCGAAACCGCCTGGAATTCGATGTCGGGGAGATCACCAGGATCACCCCACCCACAGCGTTTCCTTCGGACTTGATCCGAGGGCCACTATCAGCCCGGCCCTCGGGTCAAACCCGAGGGAAACGCCGGTGCGTGCTGCAGCGCCCGACCTCGTGGTTCGACAAGCTCACCATGAGGTCTTCGAAACTTACATCGCCGAAGCCGGCTCCACATGTACGCCTGGGCCCATGGTCGAAGACACGGCGACGCGCTTCACATAGGTGCCCTTGGCTCCAGCTGGCTTGCTCTTCTGCACGGCGTCGGTGAACGCCTTGATGTTCTGCAGCAGGGCTTCTTCCGAGAAGGAAACCTTGCCAACACCAGCATGCAGGATACCGGCCTTTTCCACGCGGTATTCAACAGCGCCGCCCTTGGCCGACTTAACGGCGCCGGCAACGTCAGGAGTAACCGTGCCAACCTTGGGGTTCGGCATCAGGTTACGCGGGCCCAGGATCTTACCCAGGCGACCAACGATCGGCATCATGTCCGGAGTGGCAATGCAACGATCGAAATCGATCTTGCCGCCCTGGATCTGCTCCATCAGGTCTTCAGCGCCAACGATGTCGGCACCGGCCTTGCGGGCCTCTTCGGCCTTGTCGCCACGGGCGAACACGGCAACGCGCACGGTCTTGCCCGTACCGTTGGGCAGATTCACGACGCCGCGGACCATCTGGTCGGCGTGGCGCGGATCAACACCAAGGTTGATGGCGATCTCGATGGTTTCGTCGAACTTGGCCGAAGCGCGTTCGCGAACCATCTTGATGGCTTCATCAAGCTTGTAGAGCTTGTTGCGATCGATGCCTTCGCGGGCCTTGGCGATCTTCTTACCGACTTTTGCCATCCTCTTAGCCCTCGACCTGAATGCCCATGGAACGGGCAGAGCCGGCAATCATCGACACGGCAGCATCGATATTGTCAGCGTTGAGATCCTTCATCTTCTTTTCGGCGATCTCACGCAGCTGGGCTGTGGTGATCGTGCCAGCCGATTCCTTGCCCGGAAGCTTGGAGCCGGACTTCAGGTTCACGGCCTTCTTGATGAAGTAGGTCACCGGAGGCTGCTTCATCTCGAAGGTGAAGCTCTTGTCGGCATAGGCGGTGATCACGACTGGAATGGGCGAGCCCTTTTCCATTTCCTGCGTGGCAGCGTTGAATGCCTTGCAGAATTCCATGATGTTCAGGCCGCGCTGACCGAGGGCCGGTCCGATAGGCGGGGATGGCGTCGCGGAGGCCGCGGGCACCTGTAGCTTTACGTAGCCAACGATTTTCTTTGCCATTTTTCGTCCTTTCTAATGCCTGCCAGAAGCAGGCGTTTGACGCCGTGGTGCGAGGCTGATGGGCATTGGCATGCACCCTGCTCTCCCACGGTTTTTCCAGCACGAGGCTGGGAGCGATTTCGGCCGAGGCCGAAACGCTGGGCCATTTTGGCTTGCGCCAAAAGGCTGAGATCAGACCTTTTCGACCTGACCGTATTCGAGCTCCACCGGAGTGGGACGCCCGAAAATCGACACTTCCACCTTGAGGCGGGCGCGTTCTTCGTCGACTTCTTCCACCACGCCATTGAAGCTGGCGAAGGGGCCGTCCGACACACGCACATTCTCGCCCACTTCAAAGGAGACGGAAGGCTTGGGATGCTCAACGCCTTCCTGCACCTGCTGCAGGATGGCCATGGCTTCCTTTTCCGAAATCGGCATCGGCTTGTTGTCCGAACCGAGGAAACCAGTGACCTTGGGCGTGTTCTTGATCAGATGGAATGCCTCGTCGGTCATGTCCATCTTGACCAGGACATAGCCCGGAAAGAACTTGCGTTCGGCATCGACCTTGCGGCCGCGGCGGATCTCGACGACCTTTTCGGTCGGCACGATCACGTCCTCGAACAGATGTTCAAGCTTCTTCTGCGCAACCTTCTGGCGAATGTCTTCCGCCACCTTGCGCTCGAAATTCGAGTACGCCTGAACGATGTACCAGCGTTTGGCCATGCCGCGTCGCCGCTCCTAATATTCTCGTTTTGACCCGACTAGCGGATCGACAGCATCAAACCGACCAGCCATGAGATGAGCTGATCAGCCAGCAGGAAGAACAGGCTCGCAAAGGCCACAAGCACAATGACCATGATCGTGGAGATCAGGACTTCGTTGCGGCTAGGCCAGGTGACCTTGGACGTTTCCTGCCGGACTTGCTGCAGGAACTGGATCGGGTTCTGTCGGGCCATATGCTAAACTACTCTTCGGCGTTTTGGTGCAAAACCAAAGGCCGCGCAGGAATCCCACACGGCTGGAGACTGCGTATCTAGAGAAACTCGCCACCAATTGCAACAGGGTTCAAACCGGAGTTTTGACGGCCGCCGGCGCCACATCCGAATCAAACATTAACGATTCGTGCAGAATTTCCAGAATCCGGCTTGATTCGTTTCCCTGGTTGGACTTTGATCCAATTTCGGCGAAAAAATGGCAGAGGGGCACTGGCCATGGGGTTCGGGGATACTTCGTTTGACGTGAAGGGCTGCGAGGTCCGCTATTATGGACCGCACAAGCTGATCGCTGGTCGGATCACCGGCGTCGTCCGGGTTCACATCGAAGAGCGTTTCATGGGCACGCTGACCAATTATAAGCTCGACCTCAAGGTGAAGGCCGATGTGGGTCATGTCGCTTCCAACGAAGTGCGGACCGCCCTGCTCGCGCATGCCGCCCACCAGCTCAACAAGCTCAAGGCCCGCCACACCTACAAGGTGCCTATCGCCGCAGAGTGATCAGGGTCAGCCTTGTATCCTTGTCAGGCATGGACCAAATTCATGTCCTCAGGAGGATTTGGCTATGACCAAGGCTATAGCACTCGCCGGCGTGCTGACGATGCTTCTCGGCAGTGCTGCCATGGCCGCCTGCCCCACCAGCGTGCCGGGCAATACAAGGGAAGCGATCCGCGCCAACGAGCAGCGCGTGCTCTGCCTGCAGCAGGAAATCGAGCAGGACACACGCATGCGCAAGCTAGAGTCCGACATCAGGGCCAATGAGCGCGCCATCCAGTCTTTGCAGATGCAGCGCCGCTTCGACAACTTGCCCCGCGTTCCCGCACCGAGCCCTTTTACCCACCCTCAACCGTTTGTGCGGAACTGAGCCTGACCCCAGGTAGGCGAGCCGATCTCATCGTGACGTTCACGTCCGATAAGTGACGGCCTCAAAACAATAATTGACTGCGCCCACCTTCAATTTATAGTCGCCTCGATAACCGAGGAGGCTCCTCTGGCTCGTTCTGCTGCCAACCGGCCAAAGGGTATCTCTGCGATACCGGTGATCCTCGGCTTGCTCCTGGTATTCCTGGCGGCGTTTGCCGGCATTTTCGGATTTTTCCTGCAGCAAGGTATTCGCACCAACCAACAGCGCCTTGAAGAGCGTTCTGCGGCAGCGGCGCAGGTGGTCGCCAACAACGCGTTCTGGATCGACCAACTGGCCCAGCAAACCCTCAGGCGCGTCGATGCTGCCATAGGCCCCCAGATGCGGGACCAGACGCGCATTGATCTGGTGCTGGAGGGTCTTCCGGCGCAGGCGGAACTCTATGTCGTCGATCAGGCCGGCGGAACGCTGTTTTCGAGCGTGGACGGCGCCGACAATGTTTCCATCCGGGATCGCGACTACTTCACGCAAGTGCGCGATGGCGCGCCTTTCGCAATGTCTTCCCTGATCGTCAGCCGGCTGACGACCGAGCCGATCTTCGTATTTAGCAAACGCATCGAGCGCGACGGCAGATTCGCCGGCGCCGCCATGCTGTCCTTTCCGGTCGATGTGGTCAGGGACTTCTGGGCGATGCTCGATTTCGAGGACGCCTCCACCATCAGCCTTGTCAGGACGGATGGCATGCTGATCGCGCGCTTCCCGCCCACGGAAGGGCCGGTAGATCTGTCCGACCTGCCGCTCTTCCAGGAGTATCTGCCCGAGACACCCGTCGGGACCTATACCTCCGAAGCTTCTCCGCTCGACGGCGTTGCCAGGGTTGTCAGCTATCGGCTTGTGGAGGGTACGCCGATCGTTGCATTGGCCTCGATTTCCTCGCAGCAAACCTGGAACACATTCCGCAACGGAATCTTTGCGGTATTTCTTATCGTCTCGCCAATCGTACTGGGCCTGGTGGCTGGCTCGATATGGATCGTACGCCTGCTGTATCGTGATGCTGCCTGGGGCAAGGCGCTCGAACAAGCTATCGACGCCAACAATCTGCTGTTCCGGGAAATCCACCATCGGGTGAAGAACAATCTTCAGTCGGTGCAAAGCCTGGTCGCCTTGCAGGAAATGCCGGACGGTGCCAAGCGCGACTTGCGTAGTCGCCTTGCGGCGATGGCCGCGATGCATACCCATATTTATGAATTCGATAGCTTCGATGACATCGACGCGCACGACTATGTACCAAGCGTGGTCAACGAGGTGGTGGCGGCCTATGGTGCCAATCTGGAGGTCGTCTATGACATCGAGCATCTGCGCGTGGACCGGGACCATGCGACGCCGCTTGCCCTATTGCTCAGCGAACTGGTGACCAACTCCATCAAATACGCGTTCCAGGATCGTGCCCCGGGAAAAATCCACGTCAGCATCAAGGCCGCGGGACCGGGCCGCGCGGACCTGGTGGTCTCAGACAATGGGGTCGGATTGAGCACTGACGGCACGACGCCCGGCATGGGCACGCGCCTGCTCAAGGGGGTCGTTGCGCAGATGTCTGGCACCTACACAGTTACATCCGACGACGGCGCCAGGTTCTCGGCCAACGTGGCGCTGGAGACCTCTGGCCACACCGCTGGGATTTGAGAGCGCGTCGCGCTTGGCCGGCCCCGGGTACATCACGCTTCTCGGTTGCCGCCGCCTCCTGCCTTTGGAAGATTGTTTCGACGCTGTGATGGACCTCATGCGCGGCCCTGCGCGTTGAGTTTTGCCAGCCAAGGAGAGCCTTCATGAGCAAAACTGAGAAGAAGGGTGAAGAGTCCGTTCAACAACGCGGCAAACAGAGTGCAAGCCCGGCTCCAAACAAGGATCAAGATAGCCAGACCAAGTCCAAGAGCGAGGACATTGCAGGTGCCGAAGGCCCGCTTTCTGCCGGCGCCGACGAAGACACCTACGACTAGGACGAGCCTATGTCGCCCCAGCCACCCTGCAGTGGACAATGAAAATCCGGGATGACTGAGAAACGGAGAACAAGCGATGACCAAGGCAAAGCTCACTCAAGGCACTAATGATCGGCCAAAGGACGCGACAATCGCTCAGACCGGAGCGGGAGCGCCGGATGACACCGGCAAGCCGCTCTACATTGATGACGACGAGGCCGCTCGCATCGAACAGAATATCCGCAATTCGGGTGAAGCTGACCCTGGAGAAGCCGAGAAGAAGCTCAAACGACAGGTGCAGCAAGACATCGAGTTGCCACTCAAGGGTTCCGCGTAGCCAGGCCGAAACCGAGGGCAAACGAGACGATCAACACCGCCAGGACCAGCAGGACCAACGCCAGAATGATCGTGCCGACAGAGCGCCTGCCCCTGTTGTTGGCCATGATTCACTCCGCTGTTTCCGGTGCACCATCGGGCCGGTCAGGGGTGGCGCCCTCGCCAGATCAATTCGGTTCGGCCATCGTCTCCTGGCGCATAGACCGCTGCCGGACGGCTCCGGTCACCAAAAGCGTCGATGAGCTTGAACGCACATTCAATGGCTTCCTGCTTGGTGTCACAGGGACCGCAGGGCTTGCCTTCCACATCGATCCACCAGGTGCCCTGAATCTCCACGACAATGTAGCAGCAGGTGCAGGCCGACTTTGACGTTTCACTCCGCTCGATGAAATTCATGGGACCCTCCAGCACACTCCCATTGCTGGTATGCGAGACGAGCGCCAACAGCTCCATAGATCATTGGGTTGCGCAATTGCGCTATGTTAAGCGGGAGGTGATGTGATTAGGGCGCGCGCAGCTGCCACAAACGAAGACGCTTGGCTTCGTTGCTCGCCGCAGCGGCAGCGGAGCCCAGAGGCTCCGAAACTATCGTCAATGTCATTGATTGTGCCTGGCAGGGGCTGGGGGACTCGAACCCACGACCCTCGGTTTTGGAGACCGATGCTCTACCAACTGAGCTAAACCCCTTCAGGCGAGGCTGTGTCTAATGGCAATAGCGCAAATTCGCAAGACCCTTCGCGATGACTAGCTCCAGATATGCGTAACCAGCGGAATGGCGATCAGGACATTGCCAATGAGGCTGATGAGAAAAAAGATGGACCGCCAGGGCGACAGGGCCTTCATGTAGCAAATCAGATGGGCGATGCGGGCCACGAAGTAGGCGCCTGCCCCCAGGAGCGACAGCCAGCCCTGCTCGTCGAAGACGATGCTGAGAATGGCCAAGGCGAGGAAAATTGGCAGCGTTTCCTGGAGATTGGCGAGGGCGCGGCGGGAGCGCGAGAGCTCCGGAGTGGGTTCGGGCAGATTGTCTCGAGGTCCCATCTGTCCCTCCGGGCCGATCTGATCCGCGAGGAACTTGCCCGGCAAAAATGCTTGCACGAGCAAGAGAACAAGGACCAGAAAGATCATCAGCAGCATGATTTACTCACCATCGCATCAAGGGCACTGGATTCGGAGGACGTCCGCGTTTCAGCAGCTTACTGGTAGCAGGTCAGGAGGCTAGTTCCACTGTCCAAAGAACTGTCCAGGGCCCAAGGCTGGCTTCTTCCGAATAGCCATGCAGCCAGATACGCCGCCCTCGAATCTGGGGGACATCGTGCTGGGTATCACTTGCTAGATTGGCGTAGAGGCGGAGCGTCGCTCCTCCGGCCAACGACCAGGATACGGCGACTGCCTTTGGGCCAATCACCTCGTAACCTGAGGAGAAACCTTCGAGGCCGGCGAGGCGCGGGATGATTTCCATGCGCCGCACGTCGATGAGGTTGCGATAGAACTGCAGCCATTCGGCATGCTCACGCAAGCCAAGCGCTGACCAATCGAGGCGCGCGGATTCAAAGGTCGACCTGAGCGTCGGATCGACGGTTTCTTCCACCGCGGGCTTGGCCGGATCATCATGCTCGGGCGTGCCCTTGAGCTCTTCCTGACGTCCCTTGAGAACGACATCGCGCATATCCGGCGGCACATCGGCGAAATAGGGGAAGTGCCGCTTGGTAGCCCACTCTTCGCCCATGAACACCATCGGGATCTGAGGAGACAGCAGGTAAACCGAGGCAAGCGCACGCACCGCGTCGGCGTTGGCGATTTCGGTGATGCGATCGCCCTTGATGCGATTGCCCACCTGGTCGTGATCCTGCATGTAGACCACAAAGCTCGTGCCCGGCAGGCCGACACTAGGCTCCCCCCGGTGCATGCCCTCGTGCGGCTTCATCTCGCCCTGGTAGGCAAAACCTTCGGCTAGGGCCCGCCCCAGCTTGTCGCTGCGCTCTTCGAGATGATCGAAATCCGCGTAATAGCCGGTGTTCTCGCCGGTGGCAGCCGAATGGAGCAGGTGATGCACGTCATCGTTCCATTGCGCCGTGTAGTGGACCGGAATGAGGCTGCTGTTGCGCTTGAGCCAACTCTCCTGGTTCTCGGCGTTCTCGAGGATCAGATGCGTGTAGTGCGCCGGGCGCGCCGAACGAATCCGTGCGGCGAGGATTTCCAGAATATGGGTGGTGCTGTCATCTTGGATGGCGTGAACGGCGTCGAAGCGCAGACCGTCAAAATTAAACTCGTTGACCCAGTACAGCGCATTCTCGATGACGAACTCGCGGACGACCGAGGCGCCCGCCCCGTCATAATTTATGGCGTCGCCCCAGGGACTGGTGTGGTTCTTGTTGAAGATGGGCGCGATGGCCGGCAGGTAATTTCCGTGCGCGCCAAGGTGATTGTAGACCACATCCAGGAAGACCATCAGCCCCCGCCCATGGGCGGCGTCGATGAGGGATTTCAGGTCATCGGGTGTGCCGTAGCTGGATTCTGGAGCATACCAGGCCACGCCATCATAGCCCCAGTTGAAGCTGCCGTAGAAATCGGCAATCGGCATCAGTTGGATGGCGGTAATTCCGAGCCTGACGAGGTGGTCCAGCTTGCCGATGACGCCCCGAAACGTGCCCGCCTCGCTGAACGTGCCGACATGCAGCTCGTAGATGATTGTTTCTTCCCATGGGCGGCCTACCCATTCGACATCGGTCCAGCGGAAGGCGCGGCCGTCCACGACCTGGCTAAAGCCGTTGACATCTTCGGGTTGATAGCGGGACGCGGGATCGGGGATCTCTGTGGCGTCGGGCAGCACATATTTGTAGAGCGTCCCCGCAGTAACACCTTCTGCTTCCAGCCGGTGCCAACCATCGCCAATGGCTTCCATGGCCAGATTTTTGCGTTTGCCTTTGAGCTTGAGCGAAATTTGCTCGTGCAGCGGTGCCCACAGTTTGAAGCGCGTCCCGCCATCAAATACTTCTGCGCCAAAACGCATGGCATGATTGCGGACGACCGAGACGGGTTTTGCTGACTTCATGTTCCCCCGAGTGGCTGGCGCAGAAAGGTAAGTTGATCGACCAGCAGTTCGGCAACGCAACCATGCTCCGGGCAGTTCCGACCCTGACGCATGCCTATCATGCGCAACCCTTACGTTCGTCTGCCGTTGCGGCTTACTGTTTGGAGGCCCTCGATAACATGACGATCCCGCTCGCCACCTATCGTCTGCAACTGAACAAGGATTTCACATTCGGCCACGCGCGAACCCTGGTGCCCTATCTTGCAGATCTCGGCATCAGCCACGCCTATCTCTCCCCGATCCTCAAGGCGCAACCGGGCAGCACGCATGGATACGACACTGTCAATCACAGGCTCATCAATCCTGAACTCGGCACCATCGAGGATTTTCGGGCGCTGGCGAAAACGCTGGCTGACGCGGGGATGGGCATCATCCTCGACTTCGTGCCCAATCACATGGGCGTTGGGGGATCGCAGAACTGGCTTTGGTTGGATGTGCTCAAGCACGGTCCAGAGAGCCAGTATGCAGATTGGTTCGACATCGACTGGAACCCGCGCCGGCCTGACCTCGCCGGCAAGCTGATGGTGCCGTTTCTGGGCACGAGCTATGCCGACGCACTGGCCAATGGCGATCTGCAGCTCAAGGTTGATGACGATGGTTTGGCAGTGTGGGCCTATGGCACCGAGAAACTCCCCATCCGCACCCAGGATCAGAACGCGATACTGAACCGTTACGGGTCACTTACAGCCGCCACCGCGGCCCTCAACGGCAACAAGGGCGAACCCACCAGTTGGGCGGCGCTGGACAGCCTCATCGGCGACCAGCATTGGCGGCCGATCCACTTTTCAACGGCCCATGACGAGATCAATTACCGGCGCTTTTTCATCAACAGTGAACTGGCCGGTATTCGCATTGACCGCCCGGAGGTGTTCGACCACGCCCATCAGGTGATATTCTCGTTGATCGATGAAGGTCTGGTGGATGGCCTGCGCATCGACCATGTGGATGGCCTGCTGGACCCCACGGGATATCTCAAGACGCTGAAGGAAAAGTCGCCGCGAACGATCTATCTTGCGATTGAGAAAATACTGGCTCCGCACGAGCAGCTTCGCGCCGATTGGCCTGTCGACGGCACCACGGGCTATGAGTTCGGAGCACAGTTGACCCGGGTACTGACCAGCGCCGCCGGAGAAGAACAGGTAACCAAAACATATCAGGACTTTGTCGGAGCCGTCCCGGACCCGCACGAGGAAGCCTACCATTGCAAGCTGCGCGTGATGGAACATGAACTCGCCGCAGAACTGGCTGGTCTTGCGCGCTGTCTTGCCGATCTCGCCTGGTCGGCACCCGCGACGAGGGATCTGAGCGAGCACGGACTGCGTAAGGCGATGCGTGAAACCATCGCGCATCTGGGCGTCTATCGCACCTATATCGACGATCAGGGCATCAATGACCGGGACCGGCGCGAGATCAGCCTCGCACTTGGCCGGGCGCGGCAATATAAGCCGCATTACCTGCCTGCCCTGTTCAACTTCATCGAACACCTGCTGCTGGGTACGCTTGGAACCGAATACGACCCCAAGCTTGTGGCTGCGGCAGTTGGGAAGTTCCAGCAATATACCGGCCCGGTCATGGCCAAGGGGCTCGAGGACACCGCGCTGTATCGCTACAACCGGCTGGTGTCGCTCAACGAGGTGGGCGCCCATCCGGATCGGTTCTCGCTCGACATAGCGGCGTTCCACGACGGCAATCAGCGCCGTCTTGCCGGTCACCCGCTTTGCCTGCTCGGCACTTCCACGCACGACACCAAGCGCGGCGAAGACACCCGCGCCATGATCGGCGCCATCGCAGACCGTCCGGACGTTTGGGACAGCGCGGTCAAGCAGTGGCGCGACATGCTTGGGTCCGACTACATCCACCCCAATGACCTTTATCTGTTCTTTCAATTGCTGCATGGCGGCTGGCCAATCGCCGGCGATACCGCCCCACTGGCCGAACGGCTGAAAGGCGCCATGGAAAAATCCCTCCGCGAGGCGCGGGAGCGCAGCGACTGGGGAGTCAACAACACCGAATACGAAGCGATGGTCGCCTCGTTTATCGACAATGCGCTGGGCAATGCGGACTTCATGGCCTGCTTCCATGAACTGCGCACCCCACTGGTGCAGATTGGCCAGCGCAAAGCCTTGATCCAGGTGGCGCTGAAGCTGACAAGTCCGGGCGTTCCGGACATCTACCGCGGCGCCGAAGATTGGGAACAGAGCTTTGTCGATCCCGACAACCGCCGGCCGGTCGATTTTTCCGCTCTTAGGCGACGCCTTGCAGGCCCGAACGGTCCGGTGGACCAGAAGCTGGTGCTGACGCAAAAGCTGCTGCGCTTCCGCCAATCGCACCCTGAACTTTTCACCCACACGAGCTATCAACCGATCGACATGGGGGAAACCACCCTGGCCTTCCTGCGCGAAGCTGGAAACGCCCGGCTGCTAGTGATGGCCGACCTGTCGCCGGGGCACGATGCTGGACTTAGCCTGCCCCAGAATTTGGCAGTTCAGCAGTGGACCGACGTGATCACTGGTTCAGCCTATTCGTTAGGGGAGCGGCAGAGCGTGCTGGTGCTATGGCAATAGGGAGGATGCGGACGCATGGCCGGCAAGGTGCTGACGGCATTGGAGCATCTGCCTCGATTCCGCGCCCTACCCCGCCATGCTGCGGCCGGATTTGGCTTACATATCGATTACGTACAATTGCGTGGCGCGGTTCGACGCGGGATGGCCGCCCAGCCAACTGACTGAGAGTATCCTTTGGTTCAAAACCGATACACGTTACTTGAGCACGTGGGCAATCCAAATGAGTGGCGTTACACTTGGCAGATCAGGGACGACATAACGTCATCCAGCACCTGCGAATTCTGCGGACGGACAGCCCAACGGCTGACCTACGAAGTTAGCCACGACACACGCACCGCCTGGATCTGCGAATCCTGCGTCAGCCGCTATAACATCGCCGCGGACCTCGATGGCGAACCGCTGGGGCCAAAGGCCGCCCGAGGCTACGCGCATGGTCTGACGGCGCGCCTCAAGCAGCAGACTTGCCATGACATTATCCGGAGCGTGCAGGCAGAACTCCCGACCCCGGAGTTGGAAGAAGTCGCTGTCTATTTCGACCGCAACGTACAGCTTTCCCCTCAACATGCGGCGCGGCTGTTTGCAGCCCTGGCGCAGATTGGCCATGAAACCATCGCCTCGGTCTTCGAGGTCCAGACGCGGAGCAAGGCACATCAGCAGGAGTTCGGTGAACTTGCCGATGAGCAACGCAGGCTGGTGTGGAATGCTCTGTCGCAACAACAGCGACGGCGTCTGACATCCTTGGGTTTTGCCCCTTCGGGCGTGCAGATCACCAGGCGATCCGGGCGCAAACCGCCGCGCGTGGAGATCCAGTTGGCCGCCCCGCGCATACCTGTTGTGAGTGAGGCGGCAGGCGTTGAACTAGTTCCCAAAAGCAAGCCTGCTCAGTAGTTTACCGGGAAAAACTACCCCAAAGGCCAGATAGCGCCCTACCGGTGCCCCATTGCGGGCACGATCGGTCCCGACAATCCTTGCTACGACTATCAGCAGCAAGGATGGGACATGATTTCACCCCCCGGCCACCTTCGACATGCCATGCGCGCCGCCGGCCTTGCCCTCGGGCTGGCCGCGTTTGGCTCCGCCTACGCCGCCACGCCGTACATGCTGGGCGTGTCGGACAAGGTGAACATCAAGGTGGTGCAATGGAAAGCCGCCGATTCCACCTTCGAGGAATGGGCGGCCCTGGGTGGCGAATATGTCGTCGGGCCCGATGGCAATGTGAACTTTCCCGCAGTTGGCGCTACCGAAGGCGCCGGCAGGACAACTGCTGAACTAGCCGCTACGCTCGGCGACGCCCTGAAGCAGACGTTGGGGCTCAGCACCGCTCCGACAGTCACGGTAGAAGTGGCCGCATACGGGCCCATTTATGTGTCTGGCGATGTCGGCAGTCCCGGTGAATACCCGTTTGCGCCTAATCTGACCGTCGCCAAGGCACTAGCTTTGGCTGGTGGCGAACGCCGCGGCGCCGAGGTCCTGGCGCGCCCTGAACGGGAGATGCTGACCACTTCCGGCGCCCTGGACGTTCTGCAGGAAGAGTATCGCCGGCTGACGATCCGCCGTGCGCGTCTCGACGCCGAACTGGCGGGCGAGCAGCAGATTGCGGTTCCGGCAGAGCTTGCGGAGGCGGATGATCTCGAAGCGCTTCTCGCTGCGGAAACGGCAATCCTCTCGGCGCATCGGCGGCAGGCCGAGGCGCAATCGACCTCGCTGACTGACCAGGTCTCGCTGCTCAACAGCCAGATCGATGCCTTTCGCCAGAAGGAACAGGGCACGCAAGAGCAGCTGGAAATGGCGCGCGCGCAGTTGGACAAGATCGCGACGCTTTCCGATGATGGGCTCGCTCTGGCCTCTCGGGTTGCGTCCCTCCAGACCAATGTTTCCGATCTGGAATCTCGGCTGCTGGATACCCAGACCACAACGCTGCAGGCGCAGCAGGATATTGCCGCTGCCGAGCGCGAGCAGGCGCAATTGACTGATCAGCGGATTTCCGACCTTTCGCTCGAGCGGCAGACCGTGGACGGACAGATTGCCGCGCTGCAGCTCAAGATCGCAACACAGCAGGGACTGGTGCAGGAGGCGGCGCTTTATACCGGTGTCACGTTGCCCGGCGAAACTGCCCCCACCTACACCTACGTCATCGTTCGTGATGACCAGGAAGTGCCCGCAGACCCAACCACCCCGCTCGTCGCAGGCGACGTCGTGGTCGCCCGACTGGAGTTGACACAATGATCACCAAAGCCCTTCTCATTGCCGCCGGTGCCTTGACGCTGGCGCAGCCTGCCTTGGCCCAGGGCGCGGCGTTCCATGATGATTTCGACCAGCTCGACCAGTCCCGCTGGTATGTTTCGGATGGCTGGAGCAATGGTGCACACCAGAACTGCATATGGTCCGCCGATCAGGCCAAAGCCTCAGATGGCATGCTGCAGGTCGGCTTTGCCCCGGAGCCAAAGGGCGATCGGCAATTTCGCTGCGGTGAAATCCAGACGCGCACGGCCTATGGCTACGGCACATTCGAAGCGCGCCTCAAGACGCCCGCTGGTTCAGGGCTCAACGCTGCGTTCTTTACCTATATCGGCCCGCAGCAGAGCAAGCCGCATGACGAGATCGATTTCGAAGTGCTGCTGCGCAATACCGGCCAGGTGGACACCACCACCTTCGTCAACGGCAAGAGCGGCGACGGCGAGACCGGCAGCGGCCAGTCTCACACCCTGCCCCGGTCTTCGGATAGCGACTTCATCACCTATGCCTTCACCTGGGAGCCGGACCGCCTGCGCTTCTACATCGACGGCGAACTCGTCCGCACAATGGACGATCCAAAAGCCATTCCGAGCAATCCCCAGCGCATCTTCTTCAGCCTGTGGGGCTCCGACACGCTGACCGACTGGATGGGCGCATTCGCACCCGTCTCTGCGCCCATTGCCATGGAGGTCGATTGGGTGGCCTTCACTCCCCTTGGCGAAAGCTGCGCGTTTGACGACTCCATTCTCTGCTAAGACGACAAGGACAATTGATGAAGCTGGTTTTCTTTCGCGGCAAGGTGCCGAACTTTGGCGATGAGCTGAATCTGCACGTCTGGCCGGCGCTGCTGCCGCAGGGTTTTCTCGACGAAGACGAGGACGAGCTTTTCGTCGGCATCGGCTCGATCATCGGCAACCATCTGCCGGCCAAATCGCGCAAATTCGTCATGGGTTCGGGTTATGCGGGCTATATGGGCCTGCCCGATGTGCATGACGGAAGCTGGGACATCCGCTTCGTTCGTGGCCCCAATACCGCCAAGACGTTGAAGATCGACCCCAACCTGTCCATCTGTGATAGCGCCATTCTCTTGCGCGCCATGGAACTTCCGGCTCCGGCAAAGAACGTCGGCGTCGCCTTCATGCCGCATTATGAAAGCCTTGAGCGCGGCAATTGGGCCGAGGCTTGCCGGCAGGCGGGGATCACCCTGATCGACGCCACCGAGCCGGTCGAGAAGGTGTTGAGCCAGATCCGCGGGGCACGACTGCTCGTCACCGAAGCCATGCACGGCGCCATCGTCGCCGATGCCCTGCGCACGCCGTGGGTCGGGGCGCGTCCGATCTATGGCGGCCACCACAAGAAATGGCTCGACTGGGCGGGTGCGCTGGACATCGACGTGCGCCTCAATACGCTCAAGCCCAGCAGCGTGCTTGAATATTATATCGGCAAGACCGGCCGCGGCGGAGCTCTGGGCAAAGTCGGGCGTGTGAGCGCTTCGCCATTGGCGGGTATTCCCAACCGGATACTGACCGACATCGCAGCCCGGCATCTGGATTCAATGGCCCGCATCGAGCCGCAGTTGAGCAGCGACGGGATGATCCAGCAGGTGACCGAGCGTGCCCAATCGGCGGTGGATGAGTTTGTCCGCAGTCGCGTGGCTGCCGCTTAAGACCGGCGGCGCAGGAAGCGTAGCAGGGGGCCGATGCGGCCCCGCCCCAGCAGCATGATCAAGGCGCCGTAGCTCACCGCTCCGGCGCCTATTGTTGCGCCGAGCCGAACCACAGTCTCAGCTTCGGCCAGTTCCTGCTGCACCAGCCAACCGCAGCCCCACATGAGAAGCGTCGCGGCCACGGGCAGTGCGAACGTGGCGAGATAGGCCCAGACAGAAACGTCCAGCAGCTTGACCACCATGCGAACCGCCAGCAGCCAGAGCAGGCAGTTAAGGATCACCAGCGACGTCGTCAGCGCCACCACACCCCAGCCAGCGAACAGGAAAATGTACAGCACGGTGACGGCTTGCTTGCCCAAGATATAGTAGAACCATAGGTCCGCCTGCCCCTGGCTGCGGATCAGCGAGGATTGCAATATGCCGACGGCCGTTAGCAGCCCCAACACGCAGAAGGCCTGCACGACCGGCACGGCTGAAAGCCAAGCCTCGCCGAATGCGAACGGAATGAGGTCGGGCGCCACCAGCGCCAGCCCGGAGAATACCGGAAAGGCCACCACGGACGAGGCAAACGTGCCCAAAAGGTAGGCCTCGCGCAGCTTGGCTGGCTCGCGCTGCATGGACGATAGCAACGAATAGGAAACCAGGTTCAGGGCGCCGGACATAAGATCGGTGAGAATCTGGAAGATGCGGCGGGCGAAGCTGTAGATGCCGAGCCAGTTGGGGCCCATCAGTGCGCCGATCAGCAACTGGTCGACATTGAGCGTAGTGATGAAATGGCTGCCGTTGGAGAACAGGCCGAAGGCACGAAGATCGCGCAGTGCGGACATGTCGAACTGCCGTCCCGGCAACCACCGCGCCCCGACCAGCGCGGCCAGGCACGCCGCAATCGAGCCCGCTAGCTGCGAGAAAGCCAGCGCCCAGATGCCCAAACCGGCCCAGAGCAGGCCTAGGCACACGAGGGCCGTAACAACGGACGCCACCGTGGTGCGCAGCGCCAGCATCTTGAAGGACATGGTGCGCACGATCAGCGCGTTAGGCACCGCCGCCGCCATCTCGAAGATGACGCGGGCCGCGACCAGCGGAATGAGCAGCGCCAGTTGCGGCTGACCGAACGCCTGCGCGAGGAGCGGCCCCGAACCGCACAGCGCCGCATAGATGACGAGCGCCGCACCGGTGCAGAGCCAGAACACCGTATCGAGGTGAACGGAGGTGATCTTTTCGCGCTGGATCAGGGCCTCGCGAAAGCCTGCGGGCGCGACGGCAACGCCGATGCTGGCGATGCTGACGGCGAAGGCGACGATGCCGAATTCGGCAGGCGTCAGGACGCGGGAGCTGGCCAAAAACACCAGGAAACCCAGGGCTCCCGGCACAAAGCTGCTGACCAGCGACCATAGCGTTCCCTTGATCGCGGCCGACGCCCGGCCCCTGGTGAGGTGGTCGCGGGTGGCGGGTTCTGCGGCGATGGTCATTGGCGGGAGGCGACGAACTGGTCGAACTCGGGCGTCAGGCGGCCGAGGACGCGGATCATCAGGCCGCGGGCGCGCAGCCGGAGGGCATCAAAGTGGGAGACATGGCGCGTAAGCTGTTCCGATATAAGGGCTTTTCCGACATGGGTGGCGCGCACGCCGGCTGGGGCGGCAAAGCGTGGATTGGTCATGAAGGCGGCCCGTTGTTCTGGACTGGTCTGGTCCCAGACCATGCGGCGAAGGGCCTGCACGCTTCGCTTTAGATCGAGTTCGCGACGAAGGTACCCCGCATTTAGCTCCGCATTTCGTGTAGTTTGCTCCGCATTTTCTGCCCACACTGCGAGCGGCTCCATGGCGACGTAAACCGGTTCGGTGATGGAATAGGTGCGCAGATATTCCTGCAGCGTCGCGGTGCAGGAATATTGGATCTCGAGCGGCGATCTGGTCCGCACCGACCAGAACAGGCCACCGTTGGAAACGCCGATGCCGGCCAACAAGGCCAGGCGGAATTCATCGGCTGCAAAGCGCCCTTCCGTAAACAGGTCGTCGAGCACGCCCACCGTACCGACGCGGGCAGAAGAGGTGCCGCTGGAATATTCGATCACCTGGTTGCGCAGCACGATCTCGACGCCCTCCCGTCGCGACAGGGCGATGTTGTCAGCGCAAAAGCTCGGCATCAGGAAATTATCGTCCTCGACCACACAGAAGAACTCCGCGCCATGCGGGTTCTCGGCAGTGAAGCAATGGTCGATATTGCGCGAGGCGAACAGCTGCGGCTTGTTGGCGGTGTAATGGATGCGCTTGTCGCCCAGGGCTTCCACGACGGCGCGACCGGCCTCGGCCGGGTCATCATCGTAGACGTCGCAGACCCAGTGCGGCGAACTCTGCGCGATCATCGACTCCAGCGCCCGGCGCAATGCCTCGGGACGCTTATAGGTCGGGGTGCGGAAGTGGACGAGGTCGGGCTGGTACTGCGACATGGCTCAGTAGTCCTTTGGAAAGGTGCGGCCGCCTTGGGGCAGCCGAAGGCCGGCGCAAGGCAATAAGCCCGGCGGCGGCATATATGAGGGTGGCGACGCCCATGATGGAGCGGATGGAGAATTCGAAGAACACCTCCACCTCGATGAAGCTGCGCAGGATCATCAGCGTCTGCAGGGCCAAAAGCAGGGCATTCGGCGCATTGGGCCGCGCGAAGGTCAGGGCCGCCATCAGGATCGCGCCGCCATACATGATAGCGATCTGGAGCCCGAGGCCAATCAGGCCGATCTCCACGGCGTTGGAAATATAGGTGTTGTGAAAGTTGAAACCGGCCCCGGAAGGCACGCCGAACATGGCCCAGAGCTCTTCGGCCGGAGCGAAGCCAGTGACCCAGAACGAGCGATAGCCCAGGCCTTGAAGTGGCCGCTCGGCGATGTAGCTGAGCCCCGTTGCCCAAAGGTCCGTGCGCCCGGTCAGGGTCGCGTCCTTGCCCGATCCTTCGAGAATGCCGGCGAGCAGCGTATCGCCCATGGTTATGACCACGAGAGCGAAGGCAGCACTGATCACCGTCAGCATGACGATCAGGAAGAGCCGTTGCATGCCGCTCAGGCGAACCGAGAGGATGCTCAGCAGGACAATGGCAACGCATGGCGCAACCATGAGGCTGGCACCGGCCGACTGCGCCAGGGCGAGCAGCGGAGCCGAAGCGACAGCCCCCGCGGCGCCGAGGAGGCGCAGCACCCAGTTGGAATTCTCGTCCGCGGCCACGGCAACCGCGATCAGGGCAAACACCGCGATATGGGCAGCGAAAGCATTCTTGCTGCCAAACACACCCAACCAGACACCGCCGGTGCCGGTGCGGCCAAACAGAATGCTGGCGATTACCCCGATGCCATAGACAATGAACATCATGCGCATCAGCGAAGCAGTCGACAGCCGCCCCGTCAGCACGATGGCAACGACGAAGGTGAAGGTCAGTTGCAGCCCGTAACGCAAGGAGTTGCTGGGATATTGCGACCACAGCGCCGTCAGCAGGCAAAAGGCGGGCAGCAGCAATACGAACCACCAGCGGCGCAGGCTATCGATGCTGGCGGCAGGATTGCTGACGATCAGCAACCCGCCACACCCTAGAAATGTCAGGGCCGCGAGCGAGCCGAACATGGCGTTGAGCACCAGGGCGGCAAAGGCGCCGAAAGCCAGGATGTAGGCCTGATCTATCGTCACGCGCAGAGGGGCCGTGTTCATGATGCGACCTCCGGCTTGTCGAGGATCGCCTCTGGAATGAAGCCGGCGGCGTAGCGCCCCGCCTGATCCAGCGCGACACAGCGCCCTTTGGCGTGAGCCGCCAGTTCGCACCATGTCGAGCGCGGACGAGGGATTGACCAGTCGACCAGGTGGGGAGGCACATAATCGGGAACCAGTTTCCCCGGGCCGGAGGTGCCCTGCCCGCCAAGGACGATCAAATCCCGGCTCTGGGGAGCAATTGGTTGCGCATTCCGGCGCCGGCGTCCCTCGCTGAACGAAGCCCAAAGGCGGAGCAGATGAGCTGGGTCGCGCAGCAGCAAGGCCAGCGCATCGGCTGGTTTGCGCTGCTTTATGCTGGCGACGAGTTGCTCGTAGCGCAGTCCCGATCGCAGTTCTGAAAGCCGCCGGGCGAAGGCGGCCGAAAGCTCAATTGGTAGGGGTTGGTGCGCGTCAGCCAGATCCTGCTGGCGCTGGGCCATGGCCTCCATGTCCGGTACGGAAAGGCGATGCGAAATGGATGCGGAATGCCGCCGGTAGAGGTAGAACGGCTCCGGCGCGATTACCATGCGCGCGCCCGCCAGCAGCAGGCGGAGTACGAAATCGTAGTCCTCGCCAATACGCAGGGCTTCGTCATAGCGGAACCGGGTGAGGCGTTCGGCACGGATCATCGGCTTGAGGTAGCCAAGCGCCGGCGAGCCATCGAGGCCGGCCAGTACCCAATCCTGCGCCGAAACCGCGAAACTGCCGCGCGCTTCCTCGCCCAGCATCAGACGAGGAGGACTGCCATCCTCATGGAACAACAGCAGGTCATCCGCCACGATATCGGCGTGGTGGTGCGCTGCTGCGGCAAGGAGCCGCTCGAAGCGCTCGGGATGGATGATGTCGTCAGAGTCAACGATCGCGACCCATTCGCCAAGGGCAACAGCCAGGGCCTGGTTGCGGCAATGGGCCGGCCCCCGGTTGGCGGGGTTCTCGATCAGGCGAATACGTGGGTCCGCAGCCATCCTGGCACGCACCAGTGCGATGCTGTCATCCTGGGAGGCGTCGTCACTGACGATCACTTCCAGGTCCGGCATGGTCTGGGCAAGCACGGATTCCAAGGCGGGCACGATCTTGTCGCCCGCCTGGTAGTTGGCCATGATCACGCTGACGCGCGGCCTGGCCGAAGCCTGTCCGTTCAGGGGCTGCATGCTACTGGTCTGCCGCGCCGCCTTCAGGCGACGCCTTCGCTGGGCTGGGCATCGGTGGCAAAGGTGCCGTTGACTTGCGCCAGCAGGCCTTCGAGCTTCTCGATCTGGACATCGAGATGCGCGACGCGCCGGCGGGCGCGCGCGGCGCTGTTCTCAGCCGAACCGATGGCAGCTTCGTCCGTGCGATTGCGCTTGCCGTAATCTGGCGAATTGTCCAGCAGCGATGCCGCCTGGGCGTAGTAGAGGTTCATGCGCTGGCCCAATCCATCACGCTCGCGGCGGGCGTCTGCCAGCGCCATGGAAATGGCATTGCTGATCGTGCCGAGGCGCGCCTCGTCCGTTTCGGCATCGCGGCCGGGATTGCGGGTGCGGAAGGCACGAGGACGAAGTGAAAGCAGTACCATTTTGGTCTCCTTTTACCGACTACCGGTGCGCAGAACGACGACCTTGACGGTCTTGAGCATGATCACGAGATCGCCAATGAACGACCACTCGCGGACATAGAGCGTGTCGAGCTGGACACGCTGCTCATAGTCAACGTCGCTACGACCGCTGACCTGCCACAATCCGGTGATGCCCGGGCGAACGGCGGCGTAGTGCTCGATCTGATCGGCATAGCGGACCACCTCGTCCTGGACGATAGGGCGCGGGCCAACGAGGCTCATGTCGCCCTTGATGACGTTGATGAGCTGGGGCAGCTCATCAAGGCTGGTCACGCGCAGGAAGCGTCCGAGCGGGGTAATGCGGGGATCGTCGCGCAGCTTCTGCGTCGCTTCCCATTCGGCTCGCGCCTGGGGGAACAATTCCAGGTGGCGGCGCAGCGCTTCCTGGGAGTCGACAACCATCGAGCGGAACTTGAGGCACCGGAACCTCTTGCCGTTTTGCCCGATCCGCTCATGCGAAAACAGGATCGGTCCGCGGTCGGTAGAAAACATGATGACGGCGATGAAGAACATGGCTGGCAGCGCAAACAGCAACATGGCCGTAGCAACCATGACGTCGAAGGTCCGCTTTGTGCCGAGCCCTCGCTTCGTGCCGGAATTGGACTGCCCGTCCGGTGGGCCGACTTCAGCATTTGTGATCGACATGACGCTCTCTCGCAAAGTTTGAGACTTTGAACATGCGGCGCTTCCCCGTTCGTCTGGACATTGGACATGGATCGCGAAGGCACACAGGCGCGCACGTGATCCAGGCACATCGAAGTCGTCAGTTCGCCCTTTCGCCGGGCGCGCCGTTCATAACCGCGCCCCGTCCTTCACTGGACGATGCTGCGCTGTCGAGGTCAGGCAAACATGATCGGAAATGCGAGGCAACGCCCGGGGCGCATAGCTGCGATGCGGGCCTTCGTCATAAATTTACCCAAAATCGCTGTCCGAATTCATAGGCAAATCAGCGGGTAAAGTCAAAAGAGCCAGGCTCTGGCAGGTCTCAAAGACTATCTGTGGAGTTGTTCTTAGCCGGCCAAGCCGTGCAAATAATGCAGGACTGAAAAGCTGAGATACGGCCTACCAGCCAAACAGGAACGCCACGCCATTCCACAGCAGGTAAATGCCGACCCAAGCCAGCGCCATGACGCCGATGGCAACCAGGCCCCAGGGCCAGGGGAGCGTTGTACGATCACGGGCAGAGGGGGACGCCACTAGCCGGGCGTCGCGCGCTCGGCCGTCATCAGGCAGCTTTGGCTCCACAAAAACCTCCCCACGACGCCGTTACGGCCCTCGGCAGCGATAGCTGGCCTATCTTCTGCCGGACACCCTCAGCGCCCCACAACTCTCTACCAACTTCGGGTAAATACAACCCTCACGCCAAAGGGCAAATAGGACCTTCGATCACGTCTGCGTTGAGGAAGCGCCCCGCCTGTTCTCTCCGGGCCGTTCATCTACTTGGAACTGGGGCTGCCAACTCGAATTTACTGTAAAGTTCTTAGATCAACTTGAAAGAAAACATGACAGAGCCGTGACAATACGGCTAAAATCTGACCTAATCACGTTGAAGCTGGGCAAGCAAGATCAACAGCATATCTGCAATCGAGCCATGCAGCTTCACCAGCAATTTTAGGTGGCTGGACTTGCCGGGTCATGGTCCAATTCACTCGTTTTCTCATTTCAAGGAGAGTGAATTGCCAAAACGTGTAACGACTGCCGTATTTCCCGTTGCAGGACTGGGAACCCGTTTCTTGCCTGCGACGAAGGCCATGCCCAAAGAGATGCTCACAGTCGTCGATCGTCCGCTGATCCAATATGCGGTGGATGAAGCGCGCGAGGCGGGAATCACGCACTTCGTTTTCGTGACCGGCCGAAACAAGGGTGTCATCGAAGACCATTTCGACCGCCAGTTCGAGCTCGAAGCGACGCTAGAGGTTCGCGGCAAGACCGGCATATTGCGTGAACTGCAGCGCGACCTGCCCTCGGCCGGCCGCACCAGCTTCACCCGGCAACAAGAGCCCCTGGGGCTCGGCCACGCAGTATGGTGCGCCCGCGATATCGTGGGGGATCAACCCTTCGCCCTGCTTCTGCCAGACATGCTGTTCAAGGCCGAGCGCGGCGTGCTCAAGCAGATGATGGATACCTACGAAGCCACCGGCGGCAATGTCGTCGCGGTCGAGGAAGTGCCCATGGCCGAGGTATCCTCCTACGGCGTTGTAGGGCGCGGCGAAGGCGACGATAAAAGCTTCCGCATCAATGGCATGGTCGAAAAACCTGCAGTGGCGGATGCGCCATCCAACCTCATCATCTCGGGCCGCTACATTCTGCAGCCGGAGGTATTCAACCTGCTGGCGGACCAGCCGCGCGGCGCCGGTGGCGAAATCCAGATCACCGATGCCATGCAGACATTGATGACGCAGCAGAATTTCACCGGCGTCAAGTATGACGGCCAGTCCTTCGACTGCGGCTCCAAGATCGGCTTCCTCACCGCCAACGTGGCCTATGCGCTGGATCGCGAAGATATCGGCGACGACTTCCTGGCGGCGCTCGCCCGGCTGGGCCTGAACGAGACGCTGACCGAAGGCTTCAGAATCGCCGCTGAATAACCATGAGTGGACGGCGCCCTAGTTGGGCGCCGCCTCCATCCGCTGTTCGGCGTTGTAGGCGAACCGCTCCAGCCCACCGGCATCGGTGAATTTCGGCAGGGCGTTGAGGTCCACATTGTTGAGCACCACGCCGGCGATATAGTCAGCCAGTTCCGGCTCCCGCTCCATCAATCCGGTCAGTAGCCGACGAGGCGTCTTGCCCCATTCGGTAACTAGAATGCTACCATCCGTGAGCGGCAGGACGGCCAGCGCATCGATCACCATGCCCAGCGCGGGCAAGTCGATGATGACGTAGTCGAACTGCCCGCGAGCTTCATTCAGCACCTTCTGCATGGCTGCACCGGACAAGTCCCCTGCTCCCGCTTCGGGCGCTGCAGCTGGGAGCGTCACGATGCCGGTCTCGTTATCGGTGGTCGTCGCCGCGCGCCAATCACCCATCTGCGATGGCATGATACGATTTGAGCGGTCCTGCGGTGCGTTCTCGTCGGCATCGATCACGAGGACGCGCGAGCCGGAGGCCGCCAGCATCTCGGAGAACGACGCGGCAAAGGTCGATTTGCCCTCGCCAGGCAGTGCGGACAAGACGCCGACCACCGTTGTGCCGCGATCGGCCATCGGCTGCAGCACGAGGCGCGCGGCCTTGAGCGTTTCCATGTAGGGCCCGCCCCAACGCCGGCCGATGCGCCGGCCGGTAGCACTGCGGATCAGGGTGCGAACGGCCCGGCGCCGATCGGCTGGCGGAGCGCTCGCGTCGATCTGCAGCTTGGGAACATAGCCCAGGAACCGCAGCCCCAGATGGCGGCGCACCTGGGAGCCGATGCGGAAGCCGCTTTCGCGCAGTTCGTTGAACGTGCCCACCAGGGCCCCAAGGAACGAGCCGGCGATAAAGGCCGCGGCCAGGATCACCAGGATCTTGGGGCTCGATGGCTGCTCGGGCAGCAAGGCGTCCGTCACGATCCGAATGGACGGGATCGGGAAGCTCTGGCGCTGCACCGATTCCTCATAGCGCAGCAGATAGCTGTTATAGAGCGAGCGCAGTGCGTCGGAGCGTTGCTGCAGCTCATTGAGCCGCACCTGCTCCTGGCTGATCGAGCCGGCGCTCTGGCCTTCGGCGTCGATATCGCGGCGCAGGCCGGCTTCCTGCTGTACGGCGATGGAAAGCTGGGTGCGGTATTGCTGGTCGAGGTTCTGCAGCAGGGCATAGATGCGGCTGTTAAGGCTCGCTTGCCCGGCGCGGAGCGTCTGCAATTGCGGGTGGTCCTCGCCAAAATTGGCCTCGACCTCGCCGATACGGCTGATCAGTGCCGCCGACTGCGTGCGCAGCGCCGCGATTTCAGCCGGATCGGCCGCCGTGTCGCTCAATAGCGACACATTGCTGGAGGCAGACTCCGGCCCTGCGGCAACGATGGTTTCCAATTGTCCGGACAGAGCCCGCAGCCGGGCCGCCTCAGCCTGCGCCTCGGCCAGTTGCTCGGACAGGCTCTCGATGCGCTTGGTCGTCAGATTCCGGTCCTGCCCTACGGAAAGACCGGTTTGCCGGCGGTAATTCTCGATGGCAAGGCTGGCCTGGCGCTGGCTTTCACCGATTTCGGCCAACCGCTGCTGCAGCCAGTCCGACGCTGCGCTGGTCGCTTCCAGCTCCGCATTGAGCTGGTCCTGCAGCAGCGCCTCGGCATAGGCCTGGGCAATGCGTTGTGCCAGTTCGGGCGTCGCGGCTTCATAGCCGATGCGAATGATCGAACTGCGTCCCATGCGATCAACCTGCACATTGGATCGCAGCATGCCCACGACTTCGTCGAGACTTGCCTCCAGATCGGTCGGGCGTTCCGTGCTCATGAAGGGAATGAGGCCGCGCACGCGCTGGCTGAACGAAGGCGGCGGATTGAGGAACTCCTGATCGGTCATCAGGTTCTCCGCCTGCGCCACCGCGGCAGCGACGCGGCTGGAGCGGAGCACTTCGATCTGGTTGAGCACCTGGGCTTCCATGTCAACGCTGCTGGTCACCGTGCCACCCTCACCCGCAGCCTGCTCCAGGTTACGGTCCAGCAGCACCTGGCCAGCCGACATGTAGTTGCGCGGCGCCAGCGTCAGATAGAATGCCGCCAGCAGCAGCGCCAACCCGATACACAGCCCAAGAACGAGCGACTGACGGCGCAGCAGCGAAAGCACCCGCTCGAGGTCGATCGTCTTGAGGTCCGACGACTTGGGCGCCAGTGGTTCCAGAAAGCCAGATTTTTCAAGCATGCATGCACTCCGCCAATATGGTCGGCAAGAAGAAGGAGACGCTCACGAGGGCGTCGAATGTCCGTAATGGGTTGCCTGGCGCACCCCGAGGATGCCCCCAGCCACGCCCAGATGGAGAACTGCCCGCAGCCAGTTCCTCCGCCGCAGGACAGGTGAAAATGTGGTCAGCGCCGTCATGGCGCCGCAGAAGGCGATCTTGGCGCCAACGATGGCCAGCGCCTTGGCGCGCGACCCCGATTGCAGCATGCCATGGGTCTGCCCAAACCGCAGGCGCCGGCGCACCAACCAATCCATGCTGGCGCGCTCCGCCGGAACCGGCTCGTCCACCAGGGCATCGGGGGCATAATCGATCGTGCCGCCCAAGGCAGTCAGTTGATAGAAAAACGCGGTATCCTCTCCGCCGGACTTGCCCAGTGCCGGGTCGAAGCGCAGCTTGCGATAACTCTCGTTCCAGCGGACCAGCACGTTGCAGGTATAGCCCGTGCGGATCGCGCCATTGACGAAGACGGGGAAGGTCGAGTGGAAATCGCCCTCGACCATCCAGCGCGGCGCATCCGGGCGATAGATAGCCCGCACTGGGCCCAACACCGCTGCAGCCCCGCTTGCTTGGGCCTTGCCGACCAGTCCGGTAAGCCAGCCGGGCGTCGCCACTTCATCGTCATCCACGAAGGCGATGAACTCGGCTTCCGCGTGATCGAGACAGGCATTGCGGGCGATGCAGATATTGGCGGCCGGGGCATGTACATAAATGAGCGGGAACGGCAGTTGCTCGCGCATGCCCTCAACCAGATCGCGGGCGGATGGATCGTGGTCATTGTCGGCAATAATCACACGGATCGCGTGCCCGCCATTGTCCATACGCGCGATGGACTGGAGAGTTTGAGCCAGGAAAGCCCGCCGGAAGGTGCAGATGCAGATATCAACGCTGGCCATGGGCTACACCGTCCCGCGCCGGAACGAGCGCTGCGCCAGATGTGCCCAAAACCCGGACGACCAGGCAAAGTGCATGATCATGGCCGCAAGCCCAACCAGGGGCGACAGCACCATGGGCATGCCATATTCTGGATAGTGCTTCCTCGCCGCATGCACGCCGAGGGCAATGCAGCCGACGCCCCAGAGCGCCAGCGGCACGAGAAAGCCCCAATGCCAGATCGAGAGCGCTGCGAGCAGCACGACCGGCAATATGGCCAGGGGCGCCATTTGGCGCAGGCGCGGACGCATCCGGTGCTTCAGGATGTTGCGCGCCCTGCCCCCGCCATAGCCGAAATACTGCCGGAACAGGCCCGCTGCCGTTGAGCGCGGATAATAGGTCATCGCCGTGCGGTTGGTCAGCCAGATCGTATTGCCGGCCTGGCGCAGCCGAAAATCGAGTTCCGCATCCTCGTTGAAGCGGAACGTCTGGTCATATCCACCCACGCTGCGGAAGGCATCGACCCGCATCAGCGCATGGTGGCCATGGTCCACCGGCCCCTGCCCCTTGCCCGTACGGTGCGCGGAACCACCCGTTCCGATTGCCGAATTTTGCGCCGTGGCCACGGCGCGCTGGAACGATGCCAAGCCCACCGTGGTCATCGGCACCACCACGCTGCTCACCTGCCGCTCCTGCGCCTCGGCAACCAGGGTGCGGCAGTAATTGGCCGGATAGGCGCCATGGGCGTCGATCCGGATGAAATACTCCGCGCCGTCGCCAAATTGCTCGACTGCCAGGTTGATGGCAGCACTCTGAATGCGCTGCGGGTTATGGATCAGCACCACGCGCGGGGCACTAATCGCAATAGCCGCTACGATATCGATTGTTCCATCGGTGCTGCCGCCATCGGCCACCACGATACGGGCGTCCAATGCTTCGGCCTCCACCAGTAGGGCTTGCAGCAGTCCGCCAATGTGTCGCGCCTCATTGAGCGTGGGAACGATGACGATGGTGCGCGCACTCATGCAGCGACCTCCAATTGTGGCTTGGCAGATTTGAATTGTGAAAGCCGGGCGACCAGATCGACGCATTCCTGCGTGCCGCAGCGGAAAATTGTGTTGTCCTGCCTGGCCACGGCCGCAGCCAACTCGCCAATGCGGCCGGCCGACATCCCCTCGAACAGATCGATCAGCGTCTGCTGCGAAATGTCGGGTACCACGATCCCGATGCCCAGCCGCTCGATGAAGGCTGCCGTCTCGGTACCCGCCAGTGCGATGGGAATCGCGCCGTTCAGGCATCCCTCATAAAGCCGGTTGGGCAGCAGCCAGTCCGAGTTGAGACCCGCTTCGAAGAAGTCGATCGCCCAGACGAAATGCACGGCCGAGTACATCGGCGCGAGATCGTCGGGGTATCGGAAAGTTCCCTCGTAATTGAGATGCGGCGAGGCTGCGGTGACACCGTGGAAATCTTCGAACTCCGTCAGTGCCGGGCGGCCCCGCAATGAGACCTCGACCTGTCCGTCGAAATGCCGGGACAAGGCATCCAGCGCTGCGAGCGACTTGCTGCAGCGCAGCGCGCCGAACCAGCCGATACGGATGGGTTCGCTGTCCTCAATCAAAGCTGGGTTTAACCCTGGCTCCCGAAGGTCCGGGGCAAAAACCTTGTTCTCGACCAGTAGCGATGGGGGCGCGCGATTGTTGTCGAAATGATTGCGCAGGAAGGCCGGTGAACTGGTGATGAGAAGGTCGACATGGCGCATCAGGCGCTGCTCGACGGCCCGCATCGCCTGCCCGGCCAAGTCCGGGCGCAACATCAACCGGTGAATATCGAGGCACTCATAGACCAATGATGGGGCGCGGCCCCAAAGCCCGAGCAGCCGGTTGGCGATGCCGAGCATTTCAAGATTGCGAGCTACGATGATGTCCGGCCGCCGAAGCGGCTTCGCCCATTCCGGCCCCCGCCAGGCCGCTCCAAGCGTCGCGCCCAGACGGTGCAGCATGCGCCCATCATGGGTGACATCGAGTTCGATTACGGTTTCGAGCGGCAGCGCTGGAGGGGGCGCATCGCCACGCCGGAACCCGGCGACCTCGACCTCGGCTCCGCCCTGCTGGAACATGGCCACACGCCGCCCAACAGCCGGATCTGAAAGGTTGTGAACGAGGTACAATATTCTTGGCAACGAGCGTCTCCTGTCCCAAACAGCGCCATGCCGCATACCGGGCGAGCCGCAATCTGCAGCAGTTCGCCCCGCATGCAGCGGAACGATGCACGGGCACTCCCACCAAAGCGACGAGAATGAACGGACACTTGAGGATGCCAGCGCGAGGGGGTCAACCGGACTTGGGGTGACGCTGAGATGCGCGCCGCGCATGTCATCAAACAGCCCTATTCCTGCCCGCAGTTTGCCCGATCAGGGGCGCGACGCATCAATTTAGCGGGCAACGTCCAAAGCGCCAGAAGAACATTCTGCTTCGGAACCCGTTGATGATCCCCACCATCACCGCTTTTGAACGATCACCCGACGGCGGCATGGGGCTGGCACGCGACATGCGCGTGCGCTGGGCGCTTGAGGAAACCGGCCAACCCTATGATGTTCGTCTTGTATCGTTCACCCAGATGAAAGAACCGGAACACCTGGCGCTTCATCCCTTCGGTCAAATCCCGACCTATGAAGAAGGCGATCTTGTGTTGTTTGAATCCGGCGCGATCATCCTCCACATTGCCCAGCACCACGCGGGACTGCTACCGGAGGAGCCGAACGCCCGGGCACGCGCGATTGCCTGGATGTTCGCCGCACTGAACACCATCGAGCCGCCGATCGTCGAACGCGAACAGGTCTCGTACGCCGAGCGCGACAAACCTTGGCACGCGCAACGTCTGCCTCTCATGGACGAACGCATCCGCCAGCGGCTAGGCGAACTCTCAGACCGGCTCGGCGACGCCGGTTGGCTGGATGGCTCCTTCAGCGCAGGCGATCTGTTGATGGTGCTGGTGCTACGCCGCCTGGAGGGGAGCAATCTCCTGGAAGAATATCCAAATCTTGCTGCCTATGTCGCACGGGCCGAGGCGAGGCCGGCATACCAGCGAGCATACGAGGCCCAACGGGCAGTCGCGACGGATCGATAGCGGTGAACAAGAACGGCTATCATTTGAATGAGGAGAACTGGAGCGGGTAGCGGGAATCGAACCCGCATAGTCAGCTTGGAAGGCTGCTGCTCTACCACTGAGCTATACCCGCCCGGTCGGTGACCGACGCCACTGGCATTAGCGCGAGTTCGCCATTGAAGGCAACCCCTTGCGGGAATGGGTCGCGGTGGCCGCGCAGTTTTTTGCACTGCCCGGCATCTTGGCAGCGAACTTAGCTTGGAAATCTGGCGTGGTTTGGCAAAGGGGTGTTGACACACTGTCATCTGCCCACCATAAACCGCCCCGACGACGCGCTATTGCGCTTCGTTTCCTACCCAAGCGACGTTGTAGTGGAGGGGTGGGAGAGTGGTTAAATCCATCAGACTGTAAATCTGACCGCTTAGCGTACACTGGTTCGAATCCAGTCCCCTCCACCATCGCCCACCCGGATAAGCCCAAAGGCCAACAAAACCGGGCTTCTCGCAAAATCGATATTGAACAGGTTGTTACACAGTTTCGGCGACGTCGCCGGGGCGGTGTTGGTATGACCCCGATGGGCTCGCCTGCCAAGATCCACATAGCGCGGAGCGGTCGAGCGCTGATCGCCCAGTACATCGCTTTGGTCGAGATGCCGCCATCTGAGGCCGGCGCGAACTAGCAATACGAGCAGGAAGTTCGGTGCTTATTCCGTCCGCCCACACCGTTGAGAAACCGCCTCCTGGATCAGCGCCTCGCGCTTTGCCCGGATCTTTGGGAACACCCAAAACTCCACATAGATGCCGGCCAGCAAACCCGCGAAAACTGCAACTGCAAAGCCGGTAGGCCAATGAAGCGCCATCTCGACAGAGGCGAGTATCGCAAATGCCGTGATAGATACTGCCACCGCCATGGATACGGCGATGCCGGCTTTTATCGGAGGGTACCTTAGTAAATTCTTGTGCATCCCGCCTCCTTTCCAAGCACTCTACGCTTACTTGACTGACTGGAAGCTGACATGTTGATGAAGTTAGAAATATAACACTGGTTAGTCGCGCGTCCGCTATTCAGCTACTACTTCGATCTAAGCCAATCGATCAGGCTGCCGGCGCAGCCCAATCAACACGCGACACGAAGGCAGCAGACCAAAAGCGCCTAGCGGATCGGCCATGAAATCGATCGGCGGGAGTTAGCCAACACTGGCAAAAAGCCGTTCTGGTTCAATGTGCGGTTTAAGGTAGGTTAGCCAAGCCAAGACGTTGGAGAGCAAAGAGTCTTGCAGTCCAGTCCCCTCTACCATCGTTCTTCGCCGCGTACTGATCCCGCGCGACATTTGAGCTTGGGCAAGCCACCACAATTTCGCCATCTCGCTCGTTTGACCTGCCGGTCATAGACCGGATTATAGCTGTTTGATCATTTCGGCTTAGGTACACGACCTGCCTTGCCCAAAGTTTGGGCATCGATACGCTCTCAACGGCGCAGAACCAAAGGTCGCGTTGTTGGGAGGTGCATGATGGCCAAGTTCGTGGACTACATGCTTCGGTCGCGGGTTTTCAGTGATACGCGCCGGCTGCCCCGCGGATGGATCGTTGTTGGTTGCTTGATCGTCGCCTGGCTCTTATTGGCCCTGTTTGTTCTTGGCGTCGCCCGTTTCCTCCTCTAGCCCCCGTGACAAGCCGCACAGAAGCACTGCAAGCATGCCGCTTGCTGGCCTCGCGCAAAGGCGGTAGGGCTCGGCAATGAGCTTCAACAAATTTCCGCCCAAGCCCCGCTACAATCCCGATGACGGCCCGGTGTACCTTTACGGGTTGCACACCGTGCGTGCCGCGCTGGATAACAAGAATCGCATCAAGAAGGTCCTGCTGGCGACGCCCAATGCGTTGATGCGGCTCAAGGAGACCGGTGAGATCGGCAAGGTGACCGTCAAGGAAACCACGCCCAAGGAACTGGACCGCCTGCTGGGCGACGACGCTGTACATCAGGGCGCTGCACTGGAAGTGGACCCGGTCAGCCGGTTCGGCCTCGACGACATCAAGCCGTTGCGGCTGGTGGTCGTGCTGGACCAGATCACCGATCCGCATAATGTCGGCGCCATCTTGCGCACCGCATGTGCATTCGGGGCCGATGCAGTCATCACCACGGCGCGCCATTCACCGCGGGAAACGGGCGTGATGGCTAAATCGGCTTCTGGCGCGCTCGATCTCGTACCCATGATCGAGGTTCGCAACCTTGGGGACGCGCTACAAAAGCTCAAGGATCGCGGCATGTTGGTGCTGGGTTTTGATTCAGAATCCGAGCAGCAGCTGAAGCCCAGAACGGACGATCAGCCACTGGCGATTGTCATGGGCGCCGAAGGTAAAGGCTTGCGCCAGCGCACGCGCGAGCTATGCGACGAAATGGTCAAGCTCGACATGCCCGGCCCGATCAAGTCGCTGAACGTCTCCAATGCGGCCGCCATTGCCTTGTTCGCCGCTACCGCAGGACGAATCCCGTGAGTCAGTTTGCGCCCTTTGCCATGGCGCTGCGCCTTTCCGGGGTGACGCTCAACCAGCAGGATCTGGACGTTGCCCTCAAGCAACTCACCAGCCGTTATGAGCCGGAAGACGCTGAGCAGAGCTTTTATGCGCAAGTCGATGTGCCGGTGAACAATCCGGTGCGCGCGCTGCTGGAACTGGCGGAACGCTCGGGCTCGCCGATAGCGGCCATGCTGGAAGACCGGCGCATCGGCAAGGCCGTACTCGACATCGCATTCGACTATCCCGAGCATGGGGAAGCCATGTCGGCCCGGCTGCCAGCCCATGTAGCCGCAGCAATTGCCGGGCACGGCATCGACATCGAAATCTCCGTCTATCTGACCGACGTCGAGGACGACGAGGAAAGCTGACGGCGCTCGGAGTTGTGGCCGGTAGGTTGAACGCCCGCGCTACGGCGAAATCGGGACTTCCTCAACATCATAGCCAAGAATGGCAACTGTTGGGAATGCGCGCTTGCGCGACCCTTTCAGACGTTCACGAAACCTGATCGAGTCCTGAAAGCCGCCGGCTAAATAGGCGCGTGTGTCAGAAGTGGGCGCACATGCATTTTGAAGCCGCCCTCACCGAAGTCTCAGACTTATGGCCCAGCACGCAGTCTAGCGAGGCATCGCATCGCGCGCTGAGCTATGGCCGAGTTTGTTGCGGGGAGAAGCCGAAGCGGCGTTTGTAGCAGGTGGCGAAATATTGGCTGGATGAGAAGCCGCATTCGAGGGCGATTTCGGTCACCGTGGCGGTGGCGCGCTCGGCCAGCCATTTCTTGCCCGCCTCGAGCCGCACCATCTGCAGGTAGCGAACCGGCGTCATGTTGGTCAGGGACTGACAATGCTGGGAGAACTGGGTGCGCGACAGGCTGCATTCGGCTGCCATGTTCTCAAGCGTCCATGGTTCGTCCAGCGCGTGCGGCAGGCGGTCGAGAAAAATCTGCACCGTGCGTTTGGAGCTCGCCAGGTCTTCATCGAGCATCGGGGACTGGTGCTCCAGTTGCTCCATGAACTGCAGCAGCATCAGCGAGATCTGCAGGCGCAGCCGGGTTTCGCTGCCGGGAATATCATCCCCGGCAACGATGTCGGCAATATCGTGAAAACTGCGGGCGACGTCGCGGCTGGCTGTCAATACGTGTTGTTCGTTGCGCGACAGCATCGTGGTCAGCCGCGCTGTGTCGCGTTCCGGCCAAGCCATCCAGTCCGGCCACAGCCAATCCTCGTGCGGACGGCGGACGCCGACGTCGAACAGAACCCAGATGATCTGGCTGGCGGAAACGTGCGGATCACCGAACTGGTGCAATTGCCAGGGCCGGACGACGAACATCTGTCCTTTCCTCAATTCATGGCGCTGGCCATCCACTTTGAGCACCATGGTGCCACGTGCGAGATAGGCGATCTTGACGCCCTCGTTGCAATGCTCCTTTAGCCCCCAGTCCTGCGAATTGGCGGCGTCCCAGCCCCCAACGGACAGCACTTGGGGCAGCGCATCGCCCAGAGGTTTGCCGGGATACTTGCGGCGCGTCCAGGCGCTGAGCGTTACCTTTCCGTCCAGCGATGCCTGGTAAAGGTCGGCACAATTGCCCGCATACATCAGCGCGCCTGGCTCGGTGAAGACCGCCGGTCGCGATACCGCATGCAAACGCTCTGATCCGTTCATCGCCTCATCCCTGTATAAATTCTACCAGTGTTGTCATTCGAACGCGCGTCGTGCGCCGGTGCGCCATGATCGTCGCGTTCTGCTCCCTGCCACCAAGCTAGAGAGTGGAACATCCACAAGTCAACCAGAGCGGCGAACAGCGCCGCCGGCCTGACTTGCAGGATTGTGGAGGAGTTTGTCCGGCGCCGGTCTTCGGCAACGTTCGAAATCCGCCGACAGGGTGCGCTGCCACGGTTGTTGCACGTACCTCAAGGCGTTTCGACCGTATGGCCGGGTCGAGGGGTAAGCCATGAAGCTCGGCATCAACCTGCTGTGCTTGACCGATTTCGTGACCGAGGCGCACCTACCAGCGATCCGGCAGATTAAGGCGCTCGGCTATGACGGCGTCGAAGTGCCCGTCCTGTCCGGCGATCCTGTGCATTATGCCTGGCTGGCCCGAGAATTGGATGCGATCGGGCTTGAACGTTGCACGACGTCGATCATTCCCACCCCCGATCTCAGCCCGATCTCGTCCGACGCCACTATTCGCGCCCAGGGCCGCAAGCACCTGCACTGGGCGCTGGATTGCGCGATCGCGCTCGGCGCCCAGAGCGTCGGCGGGCCAATCCATGCGCCCATCGGGCATTTTACCGGCACAGGACCGACCGAAAGCGAGCTGTCCTATGGGGCGGAGGCGCATCGCGCACTCGCCGAACGCGCCGAGGCCAATGGGATCTATCTCAGCCTTGAACACCTCAACCGCTTCGAGACCTATTTCCTCAATACCACCGTGCAATGCCGCGACTACGCGCGCCGCGTCGACCATCCGGCATTGCGGATCATGTACGACACGTTCCACGCCAATATCGAGGATCGCAACCAGGTCGAAGCCTATGAGACGGTCGCGCCACATGTCGGGATCGTTCACATTTCGGAGAACGATCGCGGCATTCCAGGGCGCGGCCATATCGACTTTGCGGCCATCATGGGGGCGGTAAGACGCTCCGGTTACGATGGCTGGGTAACGCTGGAAGCATTCGGCGCTGGCCTGCCGGCAATCGCGGCTGCGACGCGAGTTTGGCGTCCCTTGTTCCCCGACTATGATACGCTGTTTTCCGAAAGCGCCGCGTTTATCCGCCGGACTTGGGACGCGGCAGGGAGGGACCTCGCTGCATGATCGACGCCCCCGTTATCGAGATGCGCGGAATCTCAAAGTCGTTTCCCGGCGTGAAAGCGCTGCGGGGCGTATCCTTTGCCTGCGCCAGGGGCGAGGTGCATGCCCTTTGCGGCGAAAACGGCGCGGGCAAGTCGACGCTTATCAAGATCCTGTCCGGCGTCTATCGCCCCGATGCCGGCGAGGTGCTGATCGACGGTAAAGCGCAGCACTTCAGCCATCCGCAAAACGCGCTGTTGGCCGGTATTTCGGTGATCTATCAGGAATTCTCGCTGCTGCGGGAGCGGACAGTCGCGCAGAACCTCTTTCTCGGCCGCGAGCCACTGAAGAACGGCATCATCGACAGTCGTGCCATGATCACCGAGACGCAGCGCGTCCTCGCTCTGTTCGGTATCCGGCATCGCATCAAGCCGGAGACTCTGGTCGCCGATCTCGATGTCGCCAGCCAGCAAATGGTCGAGATCGCCAAGGCGATCTCACTCAATGCAAAGGTCATCGTCATGGACGAGCCGACCGCTGCGCTCAACGAGGCCGAATGCGAGGTGCTGTTCGCGCTGGTCGATCGTCTGCGGGCGTCGGGAACAGCGATCGTCTACATCACGCACCGCATGCGCGAAGTCACGCGGATCGCAAACCGGGTCACGGTGATCAAGGATGGCGAAGTGACGGCGAGTTTTGACACCGTTCCGGCCCCGGAAGTCATCGTGCGCGCCATGGTCGGCCGCGACATCTCCGAATATTATCCGGAGCCGGCGGCGCCGGCAGAGATCGGCAAACCGGTTCTCACAATCGCAGGCGGATCCAATGCGTCCCTCCGCGATATCGATCTGGAGCTGCGCGCGGGAGAGATCGTGGGCTTTGCCGGCCTGCAGGGCGCCGGCCGAACGGCCCTCGCCATGGCCATCTTCGGCGCCGCCCCGCTCACCGCCGGCACCATGACCCTCGACGGAAAAACGGTGCGCCTGCTCACTCCACGCGACGCCATTCGTGCCGGCATCGGCATGTTGCCCGGCGATCGCAAGGCGAGCGCGCTCGTGCTGATGCAGTCAGTGCGCGACAACGGCATGTTGACCGCACGCAGTTTTGCTCATGCGCTGGGCAGGCGGAACAGCAATCGCTTCATCGGCATCGAAGGCATGGACGGCCTGCTCGACCAGATGAAGGTTCGCGCGCCCTCCTACGAACAGGAGATGCGGTTCCTGTCCGGCGGCAACCAGCAGAAGGCAATCGTGGCGCGTTGGCTGGCGCTCCGTCCCAAGGTGCTGATCTTCATCGAGCCGACGCGCGGCATCGACGTCGATACCAAGGCGAGCATCTATCACCTGATGCGTGATTTGGCCCGTGGCGGCGCCGCGGTGATGATGGTCTCTTCCGACCTGCCCGAAATACTGGGTGCCTCCGATCGCATCGTCGTCATGCGCGATGGACGTATCGTCGGCCAGTTCGATCGCACCGCGACCGAGGCCGAGCTCATGCTGGCGGCCACGGGCGAAGCGGCAGGAGTCGCGGCATGACCGACACGCCCCTGACGGCGTCCAAGCCGCCGCGCTTCCGCTTCGACCGGCACGCATCCACCATCCTGCTGCTCGCCGCGATCGCCATCTATATCGTCCTCGTCGTCGCGCTCGGCCAGACGCGGTTCCTCACGCTCGACAACCTCGTGGCAATCCTGGGCCGGTCCATCACCCTGGGCATAACGGCCATCGGGCAGACCTTCGCCATCCTGGTCGCCTCGATCGATCTCAGCGTCGCCAGCGTCATCTCCGCGGCCGCCGTCGTAACCTCGGTGGTGATGAATGGCGAGCCGTCGATGATGCTGCCAGCGATCTTGGCCGTGCTGTCGCTGGGGGCGGTGGTCGGCCTTATCAACGGGTTGGTGATCACCAAGCTCGAGGTCAATCCGCTGATCGCCACGCTCGGCATGTCGCTGATCATCCAGGGCGTGCTGTCCTATTACTACAACAACTTCGCCGGGGCCGTGCCGGCCGAATTCCAGGTCTTCGCCTACGGCTCGGTGGGCATCGTGCCCTATTCGCTCATCTTCATGTTTGCCCTGGCCGGCCTCGCCTGGTTCGTGCTGCGCTTCACCCGTTTCGGCTCGGACATCTATTCGGTCGGCGGCAACCAGGACGCCGCCCGGCTCGCCGGCATCAAGACGGCGCGCGTGGTGATCGGCGCGCATGTCATCTGCTCGCTCTGCGCCGCCATTGCCGGCATCTATCTCGCTTCGCGCCTGCGTTCGGGCGCCCCATGGATCGGCGCCGAAGGGGTCTATGACCTTGAATCCATCGCCGTGGTGGTCATCGGCGGTACTGTGCTGGCTGGCGGACGCGGCGGCATCTGGGGCACCATGGCCGGCGTCATCATCTTCTCGCTGATCGATTCCATCTTCAACGTGGCCGGCGTCGATGCCTTCGTGAAGCAGGTGCTGCGCGGCATCATCATCATCGCCGCCGTCGCCTTCTATGCGGCCCGTTCGCAAAGGCCCGTGGCATGACCGAGCAAACCGCCGCCCGCCCAGAGGTCTCCAGGCGCCGCTTGCCCGGGGTCAATCCGGTCTATGTTCTGGTCGTGGCCTTGCTGCTGGCCATTTTCATCATGAATCCGGCTTTCGGCGAACCGACCGGCTACATGAACTTCCTCAAGCGCGTGGCGGCGCTGGCTATCCTGTCGGGCGGGGCACTTTACGTCATCGTCTCGGGCGGTTTCGATCTCAGCGTCGGCTCGACGATGACGCTGACGCTGACGGTGATCGGCTCGTCCATGCTGGCCAGCAATGATCCGAACTCTACCTACTGGATCATCCCGCTGATGCTCGGCATCGGGCTGGTCGTCGGGCTGATTAACGGCCTCGTCGTCAGCTACCTCAAGGTACCCTCGCTGATCGCCACCCTGGGTATGATGATCACGCTCAATGGCGTGGCCTTCATGTGGTCGGGTGGGGCACCGCGCGGCTACCTGCCCGATACTTTCCGCTTCTTCGGCCGCTTCAATATCAGCGACGTGCCGCTCATCGGCATCCTGCCTGTCGCGGTGATCTGCCTGGTCGTCTTCGGCACGATCCTCTGGTGGGGCATGCACCGGACCAACTATGGCCGCATGCTGCATGCCATTGGCGACAATCCGCAAGCGGCGCGGCTGGCCGGTGTGCCGGTGCAGCGCGTGCGCATTTCAGCCTTTGTCGTCTCGGCGCTCACGGCCGTCCTGGCCGGCGTGATCCTGGGCGGACGCGGCGGCGTCTCGGTCGATATCGGGTCCGGCTACGAACTCCAGGCGATTACCGCCGCTGTCATCGGCGGGGCGCAACTGCTTGGTGGGCGTGGCTCGGTGCCGGCAACCATTGCTGGAGCATTGGCTCTCGAAGCGATTTTCACCCTGCTCAACCTGATCGGCCTGGCCCAGCCAGTCCGCCTCGTGGTGCAGGGCCTCATACTCATCGGCGCGGTGGCGCTTGCGACTTACCAGCGCAAGCGTGCCGGGCGATGAGCGACGACGGACGGTCGTTCTGGCCGCCCGAGCAAAGGTGGGAAACCCCACAAGGGAGGACAACTTGAAGAAGACCCTATTGGCAGTGGCCATCCTCGGCATGCTGACCGGAAGTGCATTTGCGCAGGCTCCGAACTTCGACGACCCGGCCGAATTCGCCAAGCAGCGGGAACAGCTGACAGCCACATTCAACGGTCCGGCTGACCAGCCCTACCTGCAATATGCAGGCGACGCGATGGTCGATACGACAGAATTCAAGAAGGAAGGCCCCTGGACGGTCTGCTTCTCCAACGCAGGCGTGAACAACCCCTGGCGTGTGGTGGGCTACACCAACATGACCGAGGAAGTGAAGCTGCATCCCGAAATCGGCACCTTCACCCATGTCGATGCCGAAGGTTCGGACGACAAGCAGATTGCCGACATCGACGACCTGCTCGCCGGTGGCAATTGCGACGCGCTGATCGTGTCGCCCAACTCGACGGCGGCTCTGACGCCGGCGGTCGAAAAGGCCTGCGCGGCCGGTCTGCCGGTCATCGTGTTCGACCGTGGCGTGACCACCGACTGCCCCGTGACCTTTGTCCACCCGGTGGGTGGCTATGGATTCGGCATCCAGGCGGCTGACCACATCATCGCCAACGTGCCGGCTGGGGGCAACGTGCTGATGCTGCGCATCTTGCCCGGCGTCGACGTGCTCGAAACCCGTGCCTCCGGTGCCCGCAACATGTTTGCGGAAGCCGGGCTGACGGTGCTGGGTGAAGAATTCACCGACGGCGACAATGCCAAGACCAAGTCGATCGTGGAAGATTACCTGCAGCGCGGCACGATCGATGCGGTGTGGATGGATGCCGGCGCAACGGCCGTTGCCGCGGTCGAAGCCTTCGAAGACCAGGGCGTCGACATACCGGTCGTCACTGGCGAAGACCAGCAGGACTACCTGCAGAAATGGCGTGATCTGGGTTTCAAGGGCATTGCCCCCACCTACCCAAGCTACCAGTGGCGCACCGCGGTCATTGCAGCCGTGAACACGCTCAAGGGCGAGCAGGTCCCAGGTCCGGAATGGGTGCTGCCGCAGCCGGCAATCACGCAGGACGTACTCGACCAGTACATCAACGAGAAGATGCCGCCGCTGCACTACGCCATGTGCGGTTGCGAAGACATGGAAACCTACCCCGAAGCTTGGGGCGGCACGAAGTGATCTGGTTGGGGCGCCCTCGGGCGCCCCGATTTTTATGAGATCGGAGCGCTAATACGGCGCCATTGGAGGTGGTGATGACAACGACCGAACAGCTTTGGTCCAAGCCCAAGGGCATGCTGCCCAACAGCCGCTTTCCAGTGCTCGTGCATCGCAACGCCGTGCCCGAAGGCGGCCAGGACGCCGTGCAGGCTCGTTTCCGATCCAATGGCTGGCTCAACAACTGGCGCTATCCGGGCATCTATACCTATCACCATTTCCATTCGACCACCCACGAATGCCTCGGGTGTGCTGGCGGATGGATGGAGGTGGTGCTCTTCGGCGAGGGCGGCGTGCACGTCCGCATTGAGGCCGGCGATATTATCGTGCTGCCTGCCGGCGTGTCGCACTGCATGACCGCCAATTCAAACGACATCCAGATGGTCGGCGGCTATCCCGAGGGCCGCGACTGGGACAACGTTCAGCAAGCTCACCTCACCGAGGATATCCGTCGCGCCGCTGCCAAGCGCATCATGATGCTCCCCATCCCGGCGCTTGATCCGGCCACTGGTGAGCCGATGCATGAATGGATCGACGCTCCGTCCTCTGTCGATGCCGACCTTAACGATTATCGCGACGGCTTAGATTCGTAGAAGAATAGCCGCCAAATTGGAATTTGCGGGGACAGGCGACATGGAGCGTCCATGCCCCCCTAACTCGAAAATGATACTTGCTTGCGCCGGGGAATGACGCGTGGCTTATACAGCGCGTTACGTCGTCATTCGCCGTCAGCAGCGGGAGGAACTACTTGCAACCTGCCTATTTCGTCGTGGTCTGCAATTCTACCGGAGGCAGTCTGAGCCATTATGCCATGAGCGCAGAAGGCAAATTGGCCGAGCTCGGAGAGCAGCCCCTGCCCGGCGTCGGCGCGCCCAATGGTGCGTGTCCCATGACCGTCAGTGAAGACCGTCAGCGGCTTTACCTGGCTTTTCGCGGCCAGCCAGATGAAATACTCAGCTTCGGCGTAGATCCAGCTCAAAGATCGCTCGTGTTGCTTGGCCGTGCTCCATTGGCGGAATCTATGGCGCATATCGCACTCAGCAGCGATGGGCGGTTTCTGCTTTCAGCCTCCTATGGCGGCGGCTGCGTGAGCATGAACCCGGTCGGGAGCGATGGTGTTGTCGGCGCACCGACAGATACGCTGGCGACGGCTGGCAAGATGCACTGTTGCGTGCCGTTACCGGGCAGCAATGCATTCCTTGCGACCAGTCTGGAAGACAGCGTAATTCTAACCCTGCGTGTCAGCGACGCCGGTAAATTGAGCCAGATACCGAGCCGATCCGTTGCGGCCCCCGGGAGTGGCCCGCGCCATTTAGTCCTGCATCCATCTGGAAGGTTCTGCTACCTTGTCACAGAGTTCGCGGCCACCGTATCGGTATACAGCCTGGATGGCGAAGGGCTCTCACCGCAGGCTTTGTGTACCGCATCCACACTGCCCCCGCACTGGCAACGCGAAGGCTGGGGTGCCGACATTAGGCTGACGCCAGACGGCCGCTTCTGCTACGCTTCCGACCGCACATCATCGACCATTGCCGGCTTTTCTGTGCATGCCAACGGCGGCGTGCTTCGGTCAATCGGGTATACCAATGTCGCCTGTTGGCCACGCGCATTCAACATCACGCCCGATGGCCGTTTCATTATCAGCCTAGGCGAGATGTCGGATCGAATAGAAGTTTTCTCGATCGATCAAAGTAATGGCAGCCTGGATAAGCGCGACGCAGTCGCCACCGGCAAGGGACCGAACTGGGTCGAAATATTCGCCACGTGAGGAGCGAGCCGGCAAGGCTCCTCAGTTCAGTTTTTCGACAAAGCCCCGAGGCTCTGTAGGGAAACTAGATGCCGCCAGTGCTGGACCAACAAGAAGCACGAAGCGACATTGCTCCGCTCATGCTCTCGTTTGGAGCAAGAGCGACGTAGTCACCAAAGGGCGCAAATTCTCGACGGTTGTGGACGTCGGGAACGTGGCTGACGGGCTCAATGCACACTACCGGCTGATCGTCGGGCGCGTAAATATGGAGGTTGGAAAGCGCTCCGCTTGCGGTCATTGTCACACGTAGGCTTCGGGGCGGCCAATCGATTGTGGCGGTCCGGCTGTTCCACCCTGAAAAATGCCCATCGAACCAGTTCATCGTGCTGACGTCCAGACCGTCGGCAAAACCGCCATGCGGCGCCATTGGGACTGGCTTATTCGCAAAACCCAATTCGGTTCGCCCAAAGGCCGTCTCGGCGGCAAAAGTCAGGATGGTTCCCTGCTCTTTGGCAAACCATGGGTGCAGACCCATGCCAAAGGGCATCGCAACCTGACCTGTATTGGTCAGAGTTAGTTGAACATCGATGCCATCGTCCTGAAGTGAAAGCGTTTGTTCAAGGACATAGGCGAACGGGTTAAGCGGATTGGCAAAGTTCGTCCGCATTTTGACGACAGTCGCCGTTTTGCCCAATACCTCCCATTTTCGATCCCGGGAAAAACCATGAAGCGCCGCATGCTGTGCGGCATGGTTCATCGGCACGGCGATCAATCGTCCCTGGAAGTCAAATTGCGCGCCGGCGAGCCGGTTGGCGAAAGGCGCCATGACGAAACACCCCGCCCCCTGTGTCGGCCCCTCCTCGGGGCAGCGCCGCAGGATATCGAAACGCTCGTCGCCACGTCCCCAGGCGAATGCGAGAAGATGCGCGCCTCGATCAGGGTCGAGCGTGACGCCGCAATGCTCGTTGCACAGTTCGACAATCGCCACCGCTACAAACCTTCGAAACCGGGTCGCTGACGCGTATAATCGATCGCGCAGATGCCACCACCCTGGTAGTGAGCGGCTGCAGGATGCTCGTCTGCGTGGGCGATATCTGCGGCATAGTCTTCCGCATTGTCCTGCGGGCTATAGCCAATCCGCGCCGCATCATCCCCGCTCCACCACGCTCGGGTATTGTTTGAAATACCCCATACGATTGCACAGCCGGGCGCTTCCGCATTCAGGGCCGCCAGGATCAGGCGCTCGAGATCGGGATGAGAGAGCCAAGTAGAAAGCTGACGAATATCCACGGGGCGCGGCAAGCAAGAGCCGATGCGCAGATGCACGCTCTCGACCCCGTGCTTGGCAAAATAGAGCTGGCCCAGCATTTCGCCATAGATCTTGGAAATGGCGTAAAAGCCATCGGGCCTGAATTCCTCCCGAGCCGTTATCGCTCGGCTGCGCGGATGAAAGCCGACGGTATGGTTGGAACTGGCGAATACCATACGCGCGCCAAAGCGGCGAGCCGCTTCGTACATGTTGGACGTGCCGATGACATTTGCCGGCAATATCGCCTCATGAGAATGCTCTCCATTGACGCCGCCGAAATGGAGGATGGCAGAGACACCCTCTGCGGCCGACATGACGGCATCGACGTCCGCAATGTCCAGTCGAAGGAACGTGGCGTTCTGAGGAAGGTCATCGGGAAAGTCGAGGATATCGGTCAATCGCAGCCGGTATCCGCGCGCGGCCAGAAGGGGTGTCAGGACGCGGCCGATTGTGCCTGCCGCACCAGTCAGCAAGATGGGTTTGGTTAGATTATCTGGCATGATCTCAGCCCCTTATTCGAGCCACTGCCCCGGGAGAACAGGCAAAATCGTCTGGGCTGCCAACGGCGTCACAAGTCGGCAACGCCCGTCGTCCGCCGAACAGCGTCCTTGTTGGTCAGCACGAACTCGCTGAGTTCAAGACCAAGCCCAGGCCCCTCGAAGGGGTAGATCTGCCCGTTTTCGATGCGCGGCATGACGGTGACGAGGTCTCGATACCAGGAACTGTAATAGGCGCGAACGGATTCCTGGAAAATCGCATTGGGCGCGTTGAGTGCCAGATGGATGGACGCCGCGAAGACAACCGGGCCCGTGCAATCATGGGGTGCGATCGGCCGCTGGAAAGCTTCCGCCATGGTTGCGACCTTCTTGGCTTCCGAAAGGCCCCCGCACCAGGAGATGTCGAGCATAACGTAGTCGGCCGCTCCCCGACGCAACAATTCGAGAAACTGAGCGCGCGTGGCAAGCGTCTCGCTTGCGCACACGGGAAGTCCCGAGCGTTCGGCATAGATAGCCAGCGCGTCCGCATCCTGCATCTTGATTGGATCTTCCATCCAGAAGGGGCGGAATTCCTTAATTTCGCGTGCAATCGCCAAGGCCGATGGAAGATCCCACATCGAGTGCAGCTCTACCATTACTTCCATTTTGTCGCCGACAGCGTCGCGGATCAGGCGGAAGGGCTCAAGCGCCTTATCCAGATCTTTGCGATGGATGAAATTGCCGCCGCCGGACACCGCGAATGGGTCAAAGGGCCATATCTTCATGGCCTCGATACCCTCCGCGAGCAGGCTTTGCGCAAGTGCTCCGGCATCGTTGTGAAAAGCAACCTGGTCCTCGTAGGGGCCCTCGGCCTCTACGGTTTCGTTGGCGTTGACGTAGCGACGGGCGCCCTTCTTGTTATAGGTATAGCCCGCACAGGTATTATAGGTTCGGATCGACGGACGAGAGAGGCCGCCCAGCATCTGGTGGATGGGCAGACCTGTTGATTTCCCGAAGATATCCCACAATGCGATATCGACCGCGGACGCCGCGCGGATTTCAACTCCGGACGACCGGAACCCCACATAAGGCTCCAGCAGCAGCTTGGAAATCCGGTCAATTTCGAGTGGATTTTGCCCGATCAGGAGCGGCGCGATATCGTTGTGCAAATATGCTGCAACCGCTGGCACACCGCGGAAGGTCTCGCCCAAGCCGACGATGCCCTGATCGGTATGCAGCCGCACCCATAAGATGTTGTTCAGATGAGGAAGCTGGATAGTTTCGAGCGCCGTAATCTTCATTGTTTGCGATCTCGCTGCGAACGGAAGCGCTGCAATGCGCTTCCGTCGGAATGGACAAAGTCAGTGAGCGTTGGCCTGCTTGCCGCGCGCCACGATCTGGGTGGGGTTGACGAAGCGCAAGGCAATCAACAGCCAGATCAGCGTCGAGACCATATAGATGACGGCCATGGCATCGATCGATTGCACCGCGCGAACACCCGCCGCGAAGACAGAGTAGTAAAGCGCGACGACGAGAGTCTGGCTGGTGGGTCCCGCAGTGAGGAAGGTGAGCTCGAACATGGCGACCGTGCGCACCAGGACCAGCAGCAGGGCGGCCAGAATGCCCGGCAACAGCATGGGCAGGAGTACATGAATGAACAGCCGGAAGGTGCCGGCACCGAAGACTCGTGCGGCGGCTTCGATCTTGGGGTCGATCTGCTCGATGAACGGGATCATGACAAGGATCACGAAGGGCACGGTAGGGACCAGATTGGCCAGCACCACGCCCCAGAACGTACCGCCCGGACCCCACTGGTAGAGGACCGTAGCGAGCGGAATACCGTACGTTATCGGAGGGACCAGCAGCGGCAAGAGGAACAGCAACATCAGCAGTTTCTTGCCCGGAAAGTCTCTTCGCGCCATGGCATAGGCCGCTGTTACTCCGATGATCCCCGATAAGGCGACCACGGTGAAGGCGATCTGGAAGGTGACAAGCAGCACCTCGCTGAGCTGAAATTCCTTCCAGGCTGCGAGATACCACTTCAAGGTAAGGGCTTCCGGGAGCCAGGTGCCCAGCCAGCGGGTACCGAAGGAGGAGATCACGACGACGGCGATCATCGCCAGTACGTTGACGACGAAGAAGATGACGGTGGCCCAGACGGCGGCGATCCAGAGCTTGGCACCGATTGTGGTATCGCGGATCATAGAATTACCCTTTCCCGCCCGAGGTCGTGCCCCGATAGAACATGTTGCGGATAGCGAGAATGGCGACGACGACCCCGAGCTGCACCACAGCCATGATCATGGCGATCGCCGATGCCATGGAGAAATCGTACTGCTCAAACGCCGCTTGCGCCGCGGCAATGGAGATCACGCGCGTATCTCCAGATGGCGCACCCAGCAGAACTGCCGAGGGAAACACCGCAAAGGCTTGAACGAAGGTCAGGCAGAATGCGATGGCAATGCCAGGCACCAGAAGCGGCAGCATGACAAAGCGGAACCGCTGCCAGCTATTGGCACCGTGCGTGGCGGCTGCCTTTTCCAGCGCCGGATCGATCCCGGTGATATATGAAAGTGTCAGCAGGAACGTGAATGGGAACACCGTGATAATCAGAGAGGCCAGCACGCCCCAGTAGTTGTTCGTCAGCTTCAGCGGCTCCTCGATCAGACCGATCAGAATGAGGATGCGGCTGAACCAGCCCTGTGGACCGAGATAATTGAGCAGGCCTTCTGCGACCAACACCGTGCCCAGTGTCAGCGGCAGCACAAGAATGGTTGTGAGCAGGCGTTGGCGTTCCATCAGGCGCACTCGCATCGCAATCGGGATGGAGAAAGCCAAGCTCAGGATGGTTACGGGCAGCGCGAGGCGCAGCGTCGCTGCGATGGTGTTGTAGAGGTACGGATCGGAAAAGAACGCCTGGTAATTCGCGAGGGCGCCGCCGCCTGCCATCGGCGTGAACGAAAGCACCAGCCCGTAAAAAAACGGGTAGATGAACACTCCCACGATGAAGATGGCTGCCGGCAGGATCAATAGCGTCACACCATCAATACCGCGCAACGCCAGTTTCTGACGGATGCTCTTGTTGCCTCGCTCGGCATGGTGACCATCGAGTGCGGAGACTGTCATCACACCTCCTTGTCGGCAAAGATGATGGTGCGATCCGGATCCACCGACAGGAATACCCGGCTGCCGACCGCCACGTTTTTGGGCGTATGGAAAACAAGCTCCACGTCGTCAGCGGTTCGCGCCGACCCGACAAATTCGCGCCCACGATATTCGATGCTTTCGATCACCGCCGGCAGGGTATTTGCGTGCTCATCGCCAGAGGTGACGTCATCGCCGCGTGCGGCTACCAGAGCGGCGTCACCGACGTTGAGATCATTTCGCAGCATGCCAGTCAGTGTTGCATTGCCTACCGCCACCGATGCCTGCAGGCCGTTGCGAGCGGTGACGACGCCACGAAGACAATTTCGGAAACCCATGAACTGAGCGACGTCGATGTGATCGGGACTGTCATAAAGTTCATGCGGGGCGCCGATTTGGCGAATAGCACCGTCGCGCAGGACGACAACCCTATCGGCCAATGACAGCGCTTCGTCCTGATCGTGGGTCACATAAATCGTAGTTGCGCCCAACTGGGCGTGAATGCGACGAATTTCGGCGCGCATTTCGAGGCGCAACTTGGCGTCAAGATTGGACAATGGCTCATCCATGAGCACCAATGGCGGCTCGATGACGATAGCGCGGGCGATGGCGACGCGTTGTTGCTGGCCTCCCGAAAGTTGCCCCGGCGGCTTATTGCCCTGCCCTTGCAGCCGCACGAGTGTGAGAGCCGCATCGACCCGGCTCTCGATTTCAGCTTTGGCTACGCCGCGCATCTTGAGGCCGAACCCAATATTCTCGCGTACGCTCATATGCGGGAACAGCGCATAGTTTTGGAACACCATGCCAAAGCCACGGTCTTCGGGCTTGAGCTGATCGATGCGCTTGTCATCGATAAAGATGCCGCCGCCCGTCGTTGCGAGCAGGCCGGCAATGCAATTGAGCGCGGTGGATTTTCCACATCCCGAGGGACCCAGCAGAGCGATAAACTCCCCCTGGCGGATGGTGAGGGAAATTTCGCGCAGGGCATTGAAGGAACCGAAGGCGCGGCTCATGCGCTCCAGCCTGAGTTCCTTGAATGGGGTGGACGACAGCTGCATGGGAATTAACTCCACAAGGGCTCACGGTGCAAAGCTATGAAGCGCACCGTGAGTTTGTTGTTGGCGTGGATAGGCTTACTTGGCGACTGAGGCGACTTCCTCGTCCCAGCGGCGGAATGCTGTCACCAGCGATTCCGGCTCAAGCGGCAGTTCGATTGGATTGTTCGCAATCCAATCGGCATATTCTGGACGCCCGAACTCGGCAATCGCGTCCTGGCTTTCCTGCGGTGCCATCTCCAGTGTCACGCCCTTGACTGCCGGACCAGGGTAGAAATAGCCCTGGTCATAGGTATAGGCCTGCTGCTCCGGAGTCAGCATGAACGCCATCATGTCAAATATCACGGCCAGCTTTTCATTGGACACACCCTTGGGCACGGCGAAATAATGGGCGTCGCAGACCCAATGGAAGCCCTCGAGCTTGGAAACCTTGGCTTCCTTGGGCACGACACCCAGAACGCGCGGATTAATGTCCCACCCAGTGGTGGTCACAGTCATGTCGCGGGTGCCTTCGCCAAACTCTTTCATTAGCGCTCCCGTGCCGGACGGGTAATACTCGATATTCTTGTGCAGTTCCTTGAGGTATTCCCAGGTTTTGCTCCATCCGGCTGATGGGTCCTTGGGATCGCTGTCGCCCAGAAGATAGGGCAGCCCCATCAGGAAAGTGCGGCCTGGGCCGGAGTTTGCTGGCCGGGCATAGATGAACTTGTTGGGGTTTTGGCGGGTCCAGTCGAGCAGTTGCTCGGCGGTGGCAGGAACCTTGGCAACTTTATCGGGCATATAGGAAAGCAGCGGCCCGGACGGGTAGTAAGTGATGGTGACCCCACGCCCCTGTGCCAATTCCTGCATGCGCCAAGCTGGATCAAGATAGATGGACTGCAGGTCTGGCAAGCCGCTGTCCGCGACATCCAGCAGATTAACCCAAATGTCGTCGGCAAGACCGGCCGACAAGGCATCGGGACCGATAATAACCATGTCGATGTCGACGCGATTGGCTGCCTGCTGGGCGCGGATTTTCCCCGGCAACTCCGGGGATGGTGCCTTGTTGAAGGTAATGCGCGACACCAGATCGCCCCTGGCGGCAACGTAATTGTCGAAGGCAGGCTGGGTCAGCGCTAGATTGCCCGCAGCATCGATGATGTTCAGCGTAACCGGCGATGTTGGCAGGGGGAGACCGGCAGCCATTGCGCGTAGCGGTGCGAGTGCGCCAAGGCCAGCAATGCCGGCTGCGCCGCCAAGGAAATGTCGACGTGATAGTGTGAAACTCATTATGTCCTCCTCAGGGTAAGTTTGGTTGTTCTAATGCCGGTGCCAAACTCACCGGGCAGTTTGTTGTCTTCAGGCGGCCTTGCTTGCCTCCCAGCCGGACAGAATTTCGTTCAGCCGCCTACGGTCGGCGTCATCCAGAGCGGGTAAGCCCGGCAAACGGGCAGGTCCGACGGAATCTCCACGCATGGTCAGCGCTTCTTTGACGACAGTCACATTGGCGCCGTTGTTGAACTTGGTTCGCATCTGCTCGAAGCTGGCGATCGCGTCGACAAGCGAGCGGGCCAACGCGTAGTCTCCTGCTTCCAGCGCCTTCCAAACAGCCAGCGAGCGCCCTGGATCAAGATTGACGAGGCCTGAGGTAAACCCCTTGGCTCCTAAGGAGTAAAACGGCACTGCCCAACTTTCGGCCAGCCCACAAATCCAAACGGGCGCCTGCCCGGCAGTGGCCCGAACGCATTCTGAGAACAGCGTCAGGTTCGTGGAGGCGAACTTTATTCCGGCGATGTTGGCATGTTCGGCGATCCGTCCGAGATCGTCGAGCTTGATGGCATCGGAACGAAGGTACGCTACGACCGGCAGTTCGGAGGCCTCGGCAATGGCAAGGAAATAGTCGGCTTGCGACTGCGGCGCGGCGAATGGATCAAGCGGGTGGTGAACCATCACACCATTTGCTCCCGCCTGCTTGGCTGCCTTGGTGGTGGCGATCGCCTCCTTTATCGAGCGGCCTGCGGCGGCTGTCACAGTGGCGCGTCCATCATTGGCTTCGATGGCGATCGATTGAAGCCTTACCACCTCGTCAAAAGTCAGGCTGAAGAACTCGCCGGTATTGCCGCCGCTGACGATGTTGTGGATGCCAGCGGCTGCAATGCGCGCGACAATTTTGCCGGTCAATTTCGGGTCGATTTCACCCGAGCTGTCGTATGCAGTAACATGCACGCCGGAAATGCCGGTCAGTACGCGCCGATAAGCTTCGATATTCATTCAATCCCCCAGAGCCTGTGATCCAAAAACCCTGCGCACATGCTCCTCCCCAGCCGTCATCACATGCTCGCGCATGCGTTTTTCGGCTAGGTCCTGGTCTCGCAGGTTGATCGCTTCGAAAATTGCCGTGTGTTCGCGAAACGAGCGTTCGCGTTCATGCGCCTCCGCAAGAACTAGAAGACGCGTTTCATGGTTGTACATGCGCTGATTGCTCTGCAACCGCCGCAGATATTGGCATCCTGAAGCCTCATGAATTGCGTCGTGGAACTTCTCATTGAGTGCGATCAACTCATTGAGGTCGGCAACCAGGAGAGCGCTCTTCATCTGCTCTAGGGTTTCGCTGAGACGCAGGACATGAGATTTTTCGATGTGCTTGGCGGCTTGGCGCGCAATCATGCTCTCAAGCGCAGCACGGGCGAGTGTCATTTCCTCCGCCTGACGCGCGTTGAAGGTCACATAGCTGCCTCGCCGCGCTTCTGTACGGACGAGCCCCTCCGCCTCCAATTGGCGGAGTGCTTCCTTAAGGGGTGTCGTACTGATGCCCAGCTCCGTGGCGAGACGGCGCTCATTGAGCTTTTCGCCGGCTTTCAGCCGACCCGAGATGATCGCCTTGCGAACGAGGCCGTGCACATGCTCACGGAGATTCTTCAGCATCCAGGGGTCAACTGGAGACAGTGGAACTTGCTCATTCATTGCCGCCCCCTCTGTTTACATAAGAGCGACTTACCATCTGAAATCTGATATATCAAGAACCAAATGGCGCGGACGAAATGAACCATGTTCAATTATTACATCAAGACGATGATGTAGCTTAGGCGGGGCGGCCGGGTTCTTGGCCGCAGGACGCTTGGCAAGCGCAGAAGAGATCACTCGCAGCCTCTCAGTACCGTGCAAGCCGGCCGAAATGGTGGCTTCGAAGATCACTGATTTGCAAAAGCCCTCCCACACCCAGCGTTTGCTTACTGCGCACCGCAACTCACCCGGCGAATCCACAGCATTGATCTCGCGGGTTTCGGGATGATCATGCAAAGGTCAAGTTAAGAGCGGGGGCAGCGTTTTACGGCACGCTGCGATCAGCCAATCCAGCGTTTGTTCCAGCCGCTGTTCTCCGCGCCGCTCCTTAAGCACATAGATCCCCATCGGTATGCTGGTCGGTCTTGCCTCCTGCAGGACCTCCATCACTCCCTGTTCAGCGAAGTACGGAGCGATGACGTTGGAAATTCGCAAGAAGGCATCAGTATTGCGCAAATAGTCGATACAGGCGGAAATGGAGTTCGATCCGAAGATGTAGCGGTCGCGACCAAATGAATCTTCGCCGCGCTCGCGCCGCCAGTCGTTGTCAAAGAAGCGCTGCTGCCGGCTCTCCGCAAGGGAACTGGTGATCAAGGGATAGGCCTCGATCTCCTGGCTCGTACGCATTGCTCCGAGCAATGGATGCCCCTCGCGAACGAAGACACCGTTATAGACCTGGCTAAGCCTTATGAACTGCGTGCCGATGCCGGAACTGAGGCCCCGAATTTCGTGCGAGACGAACAGGGAAATGTCGCCTGACAGCAGCTGGTCAAGGCAACGCAACTGGTCTCCGAGGCTCACCTGCACAGGTGCTCTTGGATTGTGCCGCTGGTAGTCGAGCAGCATTTCGCGAACAAAGACGGTCCACCAGGAATAACCGCTGCCGATACTGATGCCGCGCTCGTTGCGCGTGCGCATGTCCCCCACCGACTTGCGCATGTTGTCGTCCAGGCGCTGGATCAGCCGGGCATTCTCGTAGACGATTTCTCCATAGGCGGTGAGCCGCACGCCACGGGCTGAGCGGACAAAAAGTTGCGCTTTGAGGTCGCTCCCAAGCTTGTGCATATTCACGGTGAGCGTCGGCTGGGTGACATTCAGAACAGCGGTCGCCGCCCTGATGCTGCCTGTTTCCGCGATCGCGATGAACTGGTTGAGCAGCTTATCCACCTTGCCTCCGGTGATAGGTTTTCTCTATCGAGAGTATACCAGATCGTATTTTTCTTACGCACTCCACTATGCCAGACTGCCGGAAAATAAAATGGCGCACATAGCGCTTCCGCAACGAATCATCGGAGGATCAAGATGACGTTTCGCATTCCCCGCCGCCAGTTTTTGCTGGGCAGTTCGGCACTAGCTGTCTCTTCATTCGGTTTGATGCCGACGTTCGCGCAGCAGGCCTCGCTGCGTCTCGCATTTTGGGGCGGCCAGGATCGTGCCAACCGCACATATGCAGTGGCCGACATGTTTACGGCGGAGACCGGCACCGAGATTGCGGGTGAATTCATTGGCTGGGACGAATACTGGACGCGGTTGGCCACTCAGGTGTCGGGTGGCGGTGCCCCCGATGTGTTCCAGATGGATTATCGCTATATTGTCGAGTACGCATCGCGTGGCGTGGTCGCGCCCCTCGATGACCTGCTCGGCGAAACGCTCCGGCTCGATGGTTTTGACGAGGACCAGGTTGAGGGCGGCCGGGTGGGCGGCAAACTATATGGCGTGTCGCTTGGCAGTAACTCGGCAGCGATGATCTACAACGCCGCGGTGTTCGAGGAAGTGGGCATAGCGCCGCCTGATCTGTCGACAACCTACGATGATTATCGAGCAATGGGGGAGGCCTTTGCCAAAGCCAACGTTCGCAATGGCATCAAGGTGCTCTCCGACTCATCCGGCAGCGATGTGGTATTCGAGAACTGGCTTCGCCAACAGGGTAGCGCGCTCTATACGGCCGAAGGAACGATAGGGTACGATGAAGCAGCCTTGCTCGAATGGTTCCGTTTGTGGGCAGGTCTACGCGATGCAGGCATCATCGTTGCTCCCGAGGATCAGGCCTTAAGCACGGCTTCCGCTGAGGCCAGCATGATTATCACGAACAAGGCGGCCACAACGCCTATTCATTCCAACGAGCTGGTCGTCTATCAAGGGCTAAGCCAGGAAAAGCTAGGTCTTGCCTGCTATCCCTTGATCGATACCGGGACGGGCGGGCACTACCGCAAGCCATCCCAGTTCTTTTCGATCAGCGGCAGCTCGGCTAATGTTGCGGAAGCAGCGGCCTTTATCTCCTTTTTCGTCAACGATCCCGGGGCTGCAAAGGTGCTCGGTGTGGAACGCGGTGTACCCTGCAGTCAGCGTGCACGCGATGCGCTTACGGATGATCTTCCACCAGAAAGCCGCGCGGCAGTCGAGTTCGTCGGCTCGCTTGGTGAACTCGTCGGGCCATTGCCGCCATCTCCTCCACCTGCGGCGGGCGAAGTCAGCAAGGCGCTTGGACACATATCGCAGGAAATTGCCTTCGGCATGCGATCACCAGAAGATGCAGCGCAAGCGTTTATCGTTGATGCTACAGCAATCCTGGCTCGCGTCGGTTAGGTCCCCTAGTTAGCGCCTTTGCAAATGCTAGTATGAGCAACAAACTACTGTGGGACGCTGTTCTACAACAGCGTTCCCTGCGATGGCTGAACGGGTTCACCTTAGGTATGTTCGCCCTGCGCGCCAATTCGGTCAGTGCGGTAAAGCGAATATGGGGATCACGATCGGTCCGAGTAACTTGAGAGCCTCTGGTCGCCAATGCTGGAGACATGGGTCCTTTGCTCCAGTCAATGAGTTGAAGCATCGGTGCGGAAGACATATCTGACGAGTATGCCAGCAAAACCCAAAATCATCGCGGAGACCGATCTGGTCGAGGAGTGGACGCTGCCACCCGCTGCCACACTCGGATCGACGGTCAGGACCAAGGGAATCCTGCTTGAAATGCGCGCCCGCTTGCCTTCTGCCACGAAGAGGTCGCTCGACGTAATGGGCGTGGTGCTGACTCTGCGCATGCCGGAGGGCTTTGACGACGAGTTTCGAGCGGCATTGGCGATCGTGTCGAAAGGACTGGAAGGTATAGAAAGCCTGCCAGTGATCCCCCGCGAGATCCAGGATATCCTTTCCATATCAAACACCGAACGATATCGTTGGCTCAAGGACGGCCGGCTTAAAAGCGCTGGAACGCGCACGGTGAAACTGCGTGGTCGCGCCAAGAAGATAACCTTTCATGTATTCGATCCTCGATTTGTCGAAGAAGTGCTCAACGAGGACCTCGTATCAGCCTGGCGCGAGGACGATGCGATTACCAAAGCCGAGAACCGGCGCCAGGCAGCCTGGAAGGCAAAGCTCACCCGTGCGCAGAAGCCACGCGTCAGAGAGCCAGCGCCTGACAGTAATCCAGAGGACGCCGCGCGCTATCTGCTCAAGGGATGGGAAGAATTCGAACGTGACGGGCTGCTTCGCTAAATGGGGCCCGTCATGACCTCCTTTTTATTCCGGGCAGCGTCAGACCTTACATAGCTCGACAAACAAATTATCTGTGCGCTTGGCGAGGCGGCATGATCACAAGCGAGAAAAAGCTTGAGGTTCGAAGCGGCTGGCGCGGCCATACTGAACCACGCCCGCCCCAGCGACGTTAGCTCGGTCATGACCCTTGATCTCTTTGGCGGCACCTCGTTCCCCGAAGGCTTCGTCTATCAGACGGAGGTGCTTTCTCCTGCTGATGAACAGGTTCTGCTCGACGAGATCGAGAAGCTGCCCTTTCGGGAATTTGACTTCCACGGCTTTCTGGGAAAACGGCGGGTTGTATCGTTCGGGTGGAAATATGACTTTGCGGCCGCGACGCTGCGGCAGGCCGACCCTATCCCGGATTTTCTTATTTCCGCCCGCCTCAAGGTTGCGACAGCGGTGAACCGCACTCCCGAGATGTTCGAGCAAGTGCTGGTCACCGAATATAGTCCCGGCGCCGGCATTGGTTGGCACAAGGACAAGGCGGTGTTCGGTGAGGTCATCGGCATGTCGCTCGCGGCCTCGTGCACGCTGCGACTACGCCAGAAGGCCGGCGGAAAATGGCGACGGGTATCGACGGAACTGCTTGCCCGATCGGTCTACCTATTCAGCGGCGAGGTGCGGTCAGCATGGGAACACAGCATCCCGGCGGTGTCCCAGACCCGCTATTCGCTGACGTTTCGCAGCCTGGCTGGTCCTACTAGGCCCTTATAGGGCCGCACGTCGGCTGGTCATGAGGCGAGCCTGTATGATGACAACTACGAGCAGAAAGGCACCGCGGATTACTGATTGCCAATAGGCGGAGAGCGAGATCCAGCCCATGCCGTTCTCGAAATTGAGCACGTTGAACAAAATCCCGAGAAGAAGCACCCCGGCCAGCGTTGTACCCACTGACCCTACCCCGCCGGTAAGCAGAGTTCCGCCCACCACGACCGCAGCAATGGCGAACAGCTCCCAGCCCACGCCCTCGATGGGCTGCCCGGCACCGAACTGGGCTGCCAGAATGACCCCTGCCAGTCCCGCCAGACCGCCGCTCGCCAGATAGGTGAAAAACTTGATGGCGTCGGTGCGCAAGCCCATCAGACGAGAGGCTTCCTCATTGCCGCCGATGGCGAGAATGGTGCGGCCGGCGCTGGTATAGTTCAGGACTATCGATCCGATGATGTAAGCGCCCGCTGCGATCAGGGCGGGAATGGGAAGGACCCAGAGATTGCCCTGCCCCAGGCTGGTGAAACCGCTTTCATAGGAAACCGACACCGACTGGTTGTTTGCGAGCAGAAGCGCCGAGCCGCTGGCAGCCAGCATGGTCGCCAGCGTGGCAATGAACGGCATGATGTTGAGCCGGGTAACCAAGAGCCCATTGAGAGCCCCGACGACTGCGCCCACTCCAATGCCAGCCGCGGCACCCGGCAGGATGCCATATGGGCTGGCGAGGGCAGCGGCGACGCTGCCTAGTGCAGCCGTTGAGCCCACGGACAGGTCGATCCCACCGGTCATGATCACGAAGCACATGCCCAGCGCCACCAGCGCAAACATGGAGTTGTAGCGCAGCACGCTCATGACATTGAACAGGCCGAGGAAATTCTCGTACCGCCACCAGCCGAAGGCGATCAGCAGGGCCAGGGCAAGCACTACGCCATAGGTGCCGATCAGGATGCGGGCGTCGAGCTTGCGCTTCACCGGGCCCTCCCCTGTTGCTGCAGCCAGACGGCGAGCACGATGATGGCGGCCTTCACCACCAGCGCCGCCGCGTCGGGCACGCCGTTGGCTAGCAGCGTATAGCGAACGAGCTGGATGGTGAGCGCACCCAGCAGGGTTCCGATGATGGTCGCCTTGCCCCCGCTCAGCAGGGTTCCGCCGACCGCCACGGCCGCGATGGCATCGAGTTCCATGCCCAGGCCAACCAGGTTGGCGTCGCTTGCCGAATTGATGGCCACCACGACCAGTCCGGCGATCCCGGCGCAGAAGCCGCTGATGGCGTAGACGGCGAGCTTGACGCGATTGACCGGAATACCCGCCAGTTCCGCCGCGCGTTCATTGCCCCCGGTGGCCAGGATCGAGCGGCCAAAGACCGTGCGGCGCAGGCACCAGGCGGCCAGCAGCACGATGGCCATCATGATGATGACCTGTACCGGGATACCCAGCGGTCGGCCCAGGCCGATCCACTGGAACTCAGGCACCCTGAACACCTGCAGATTGCCATTGGTCAGCACCTGCGCAATGCCGCGACCGGCAATGAACAGCACCAGCGTGGCGACGATGGGCTGGATGCGGAAATAGGCCACCAGCCAGCCGTTGAACAATCCCAGCAGCGTCGCGGCTCCCACCGCAATCAGTATCGCAGCCGCCACCCACAGATAGATATTGCCCACCGGCACAATGGTGCCAAGAAAGATCATCGGCGCCAGCGCGCCGGAGATCGCCATGATCGAGCCGACGGACAGGTCGATGCCGCCGGTGCCGATCACCATGGTCATGCCGACCGCGACGATCACGATGGTGCAGACCTGCGTGAGGTTGACGTTGAGCGTTTGCAGGGTGGCAAAATTGCGCGTGAAGATAAGGTTGAAGACCAGCAGCAGCGCCAGCGCGATCACCGTGCCGTAGCGGGCCAGAAAATCGAGCGGATCGAAGAAGCGGCCGGCGGGCGATTGGCCGGACAGGGTTTCCGTCATGCGCGCACCTGCTCGGTCTCGCTCGAATGTCCGTGGGCCATGGCGCCCAGCACGCGCTCTTCGCTGATCCCGTCGCCATCGAGTTCAGCGACGCTGCGTCCCTCGCGCAGCACGAATACCCGGTCGGCGCCCTCCACCACCTCTTCCAGTTCCGAGGAGATCATCAGCACCGCAAGCCCGCGGTCGGCCATTTGCCGGATCAGGCGCTGGATTTCGCCCTTGGCACCCACGTCGATGCCACGGGTAGGCTCGTCGAGGATGAGGAGTTTCGGATCTGTAGCCAACCAACGGGCCAGCAATACCTTCTGCTGATTACCGCCGGAAAGGTCGCGGATCTTCTGGTTGGGTCCCGAACATTTGATGCCCAACTGCTTGATGAAGCGTTCGGCCAGTTCGCGCTGCTTGCTCTCCGACACCACGCCACCGCGACTGATCGACGGCAGCAACGCCAGGCTCATGTTCTCCGCCACGCTCAATTCGGGAACGATGCCTTCATGCTTGCGATCCTCAGTGACGAAGCCCATGCCGGCGGCAATGGCGTCGGAGGGCCGCTGGGGCACATGCGGCCCGCCTTCGACCTGCATGGTGCCCGCGCGGGCTTGGTCCATGCCGAACACCAGCCGCGCCGTCTCCGTACGTCCTGCACCCAAGAGGCCGGCAAAGCCCACGATCTCACCGCGACGCACCTCGAAACTCACATCCTGCACCGCTTGCGCCGCTGCCAGATGCTGCGCCACGAACACAGTTTCTCCCGCCTCGCGCGTGGCGCCGGTAAAGGCGGTGGCATGGCCTTCGACCTTGCTGAGATCACGCCCCAGCATGGCCGAAACCAGCTCGAGCTTGTCGATCTGGTCCATATCCGCCGTGCGCACGGTCCTGCCGTCACGCATGATGGTAACCCGGTCACACACTTCATAGAGTTCGTCGAGCTTGTGGCTGACGAAAATCACCGAGACGCCATCGGCCTTGAGCCGCCGGATCACCTTGAACAGCATGGCCACCTCGCCCTCGTCCAGCGAGGACGTCGGCTCGTCCATGATCACCAGGCGGGCGGAGAAGCCGATGGCGCGGGCAATGGCGACCATCTGCTGGGTCGCCGTGTTGAAATCCATCAATGGCCGACGCACGTTGATATTGATGCCAAAGGCCTCGAGCAGCCGTTCAGCCTCCGCGTGCATGGCACTCCAATCGAGCATGCCAAAGCGCCGCGCCTCCCGCCCCAGGCAGATATTCTCCGTGACCGAGCGGAACGGCACGAGGTTGATTTCCTGGTAAATTGTGCTGATGCCGCTTTTTTGCGCCTGATGCGGAGAGTTCACTTCGAACGGAACACCGCCGAACAGCACCTCGCCGCCGTCGCGCTTGTGATAGCCGGTCAGCACCTTGATCATGGTCGACTTGCCGGCGCCATTCTGGCCAATCAGCGCATGCACCTCGCCTGACCGGATCTCCAGCGAGGCGCCGGCCAGGGCCGGAATGCCGGCAAAGCGCTTTTCGATGCCGATCATCGACAGCAGCGGACCATCGGCCATGCTCAAGTCTCCGGGGTATTGGAGCACCCGCTAGCGTTATAGCCGGCGGGTGCCGGGGTCAGATCAATACGCGGTGTCGAGCAATTCCGCCGCGTTCTCGGGCGTATACATCTCGTCGGGGTTGATGATCACCGGCGGGATGGTTTCACCATTGGCATAGGCAACTGCCGTGTCGAACGCCTTGGGTCCGAAGCGCGGATTGCACTCGACCACCGCCTCGATCTTGCCGTCGACCACCAGTTGCACGGCCTCCCGGCCGCCATCGATAGAGAATACCAGGCAATCGTCTCGACCGGCGGTGCGGCCGGCGGCTTCCAGCGCGGCAATGGCGCCGATCGCCATTTCGTCATTATGGGCGTAGATGACATTGGCATCCGGGTGCGCCTGCAACAGCGTTTCCGCCACCTGCCGTCCCTTGTCGCGGGCGAAATCGCCCGATTGCGACGCCACGATCTGATAGTCCGCATTTTGGGCAATGACGTCGTCGAAGCCCTTCTTGCGGTCGTTGGCAGGCGAGGAGCCGGTGGTGCCCTCAAGTTCGATGATGATTTTCTTGTCGAGCCCCAACCCAACGAGATATTCGGCGACGCGCTGGCCTTCCTCGACGAAGTTCGAGCCGATAAAGGTCACGTAGTCCTCGCCGGGCTTGGCCAGGCTCTGGTCCACGTTACGGTCGAGCAGGATAACCGGGATGCCGGCGCCCTTGGCGGCCATGATCGCCGGGATCAGCGGTTTTTCCTCGCGCGGGGCAAGGAATATGAGATCGACACCCTGGGCAATCATCGAGTTGACATCGGCTACCTGCTTTGCGGCTGAGCCGGCCGCGTCGGTATAGACCAGTTGCCAGCCACGGGCGGCAGCTTCGTCCTGCATGGATTTGGTTTGCGCCAGGCGCCAGGGATTGTTGCTCTCGGTCTGGGCAAACCCGACCTTGTAGCTTTCCTTCTTCTCCAATGGGGGCGCGGCGGCGAAGGCGCGAGACGCCAGCAGCGAAGCTGCGGCACTCGCGGCTGAGGCAATAAGCAGACTACGGCGGGTAATCGGCATGATAATTCCTCCCTGTTGATCTCGCTGTTCCGCGAGCATGTGGCTGGGCCACTAAGGTTTAGTCTCAACCAAAGAATTTATGACGTCAATGCTGCACTTAACCGATATTTACCAAGCACTTGGCGTACGTACAGCAACGTTCATGCACCGGAAAATCTCCGATACAAAACACACTACATAGACCTCTCTCTCTGTCTTTGCCTGTCTCCTCAGTTCACTGCGAAACCTGCGTCAATCGGCATGGTCACTCCGTTGATCATCGCTGCCTGGTCGCTCAACAGAAACAGGATTACTGAAGCGACCTCTTCCGGCTCGACGAAACGGCCCAGCGGCATGCGCCTGAGCATTGGTTCGGCCTTGACCGGGTCGCTCCAGGCCTTCACCGCCATGGGCGTCAGGGTAATGGCCGGGTTGACGCAGTTGACGCGAATGCCATGGCGCCCCAGCTCGTTTGCCATCACCCGGCTCATTGCATCCAGTGCGCCCTTGCTAGCGCAATAGGCCGCGTGATCGGCCCACCCCATCCATGAAGCATTGCTCGAGACGTTGACGACGGCGCCGCCGAGGCCTCGCCCGATCCGGTCGCGCGCATATTCCTGTCCCAGGATCATCGGCGCCCGGGTATTGACCGCCATCAGGCTGTCGAAACTTTCGACACTAGTGTCGAGGAAGGACTCGAGGATTGTCGCGCCGGCATTATTGACGAGGAAGTCCACGGGCATAGCCGCACGCGCAGCCGCCCGGGTTGCTTCAGCGTCGGCGAGATTCACAACTATCGGCAAGCAACCGATATCGGCGACCAGGCTGTCGAGATCGGCTGCGGTCCGGCTGAAGGCTACGACCTTGGCGCCCCTGCCAGCCAGCATCACGGCCGTCGCCCTGCCGATGCCCTTGCCTGCGCCCGTGACCAGCACCGTCTTGCCCTCAAGCGACATGGCTCACCCGTTCGCTCTGGCGGGTCTCGATAGTCGCGCCGAGGATGAAGTCGGCGCAGCGGTCGCCCAGCATCATCGCCGGCGCTGCGGTGTTGCCAGCATTGATGGTGGGGCACACGGACATATCCGCTACCCGCAGGTTTTCCACGCCACGCACCCGCATCTGCGCATCGAGCACGGCCAACGGGTCCCCGTCGGGGCCCATGCGGCAGGTGCCTGCGGGATGGTAATTGGTCTTGACCATGCGCTTGCAGTGCGTGGCCAGCGCTTCATCGGAGAGATCGTCCGGATTGGGGCGCAGGATCTTGTCAACGCGGGCGCCGAGCGGGCCGCTCTGGAAAGCCCGAAGGAAAAAGCGCTGGCCCGCGATCATGGCCGCCATGTCGTCGGGATGCTTGAGCAGATGCGGCGACACGATTGGCATGTCGGCCGGATTGGCGGAGCGCAGCTTCACGAAACCGCGCGACTTGGGCTTTGTCACCACCGTCGTGACCGTCACTCCATGCGTCGGCTCGATCAGCTTGAGCAGGTCGCGATCTAGATAGACGAACGGTAAGCAGAAAGCCTGGATCGTCGGTTCGGCATCAGGGTCTAAGGGATTGACGAAGGCCCCCGCCTCTACCCCGGCCGAGGTGACCATGCCCGTGCCAAACACCTTGAACTGCAGGCCGTGCATGATCATCCGCCAGCCATCGGTATGGCCGAAATAGCCATAGGGGCCGTTGAAATGGGCAAGGATAGGCACTTCGGGATGGTCGATCAGGTTCTGCCCAACCCCAGGCGCATCCATGGCCACGTCGATGCCATGCTGGCGCAGATCGTCTGCCGGGCCGATGCCCGAAAGCATGAGCAGCTTGGGCGTTACCAGGGCGCCCGAACAGATAATGACCTCCGTCGCCGACCGCGCGATCTGCTCGCCTGCTCCTGCATCGTAAATCACTCCCGTCGCGCGTTCATCCTCGATCAGGATGCGCTGCACAGCGGCGTTGAGCTTCACCGTCAGACGCGGATTTTTCATCAACGGTTCGATGAAGGCATAGGCGGCGCTGGACCGCTTCCCCCGCCGGTTCATGAACTGGTAAAAGCCAACGCCGGTCTGGCGCGCGCCATTGAAATCGGGCGTAAATGGCACGCCCAGGCCCTGCACCGACTGGACGAACCAGCGCGACACATCGTCGATATGGCCCGGATCGGAGACCACCAGCGGCCCGCTGTCATTATGCCGCTCGTCGAAAAACCGGTTATTCCCCTCCATGCCTCGGAAGTGCGGCAGGACGCTCTCCCAGTTCCAGCGCACACCGGAATTATTGCCGCGCAGCAGCTCATCCCATGAATCATAATCGGACGGACGGCCGCGCATGTAGACTTGGGCATTGACCGAGGTGCCGCCACCCAGCACGTTGCCCTGGCTGATCTCGTGCACGCGACCGTCGAGATGTTCTTGTGGCGTGGTAGCGTGATAGCGCATGAACTTGCTGCCGTTGATCATCTTGAAGATGCCGGGCGGCATGTCCAGCAGCGGGTGATGGTGCGAGTGGCCCGCTTCGAGCAGCAGCACGCGGCGTCCGGCCTCAACGAGCCGTGCCGCCACGACGCAGCCCGAGGCCCCGCCTCCCACAACGATATGATCGTACTCTTCCACCACGCTGTCCGTCCTCCTCACGGCCGCATTGCTTCAAAATCAGTCGGCTTCGAACGTCCCCCGCACATATTCCCAGGCAGCTGCCAGATGCCCGTTCAAGGCGCGCTCCGCCATATCGGGGTCTCGCTCGACGATGGCGGTGTAGATTTCGCGGTGACTGAGAAAGTTGATCCGGTTCCGCTCCGGCGCGCGCGGCATGCGCTGCCAATGCGGGCTGAGCCAGGATGTGAAGGCACGATGGATGGCGGGCATCACCGGATTGCGCGGCAGGTCATAAAGCACGGCGTGGAAAGCCATGTCGGTCAGATAGAACTGAGTGGAATCGCCGATCGCCACTTCATTGGCCTCGAGCGCCCGCCGCAGCGCGGCGATGTCGTCCTTGCGGGCATGCAGGGCGGCATGCCGCACCAAGGCCGCCTCGAGAAAAACCCGGATGTCATAGAGATGCTTGACGCTCCCGCTCTCGCGCATCAAATGGGTCACCACGCCACCCAGCGCGGAGAGCGCGGTATCGTAGCCGGGGCGCCGCACGACCGGCCGAAACCGCGGGCGCGCCTCCACAAGCCCCCGTCCGGCCAGTTGAGCCACCGCCTCGCGCGCCACCGTGCGGCTGATGCCAAACTGCGCCATCAACTCCCGTTCCGCCGGCAGATAGCTGCCATCGGCAAGCGCACCGGAACCGATCATCGCCGCGAGTTCAGCCACGATCAAATCCGCTGCCCGGCGGGCGTCGGCGGGCTTCTCAGGCGTCAGGTCATCTACTGCATCGAGCACGGCGGTCTCCTCACCACCACCTCAACCAAGTTCGCGCCAAATTGCAATCCCCAAACATATTTGGTCTGACCATACTTGATGAACAATGCACGAAATCCCCTGACTTATGGCAAAGAACCTTGACTTTGGTCGCACTCTTGAACTCACTGCCACCCCATTGGTCTGATCAAACCCTGCACAGGACACCACCATGCTTCAGCAAATGTTGTCGGAACTCACCGGTGCGGGAGCCTATCGCGGCCAGATGTTTATCGGGGGCCGCTGGACTAATGGCAGCGCGCGCGAGATTTTCGAGGTGGAGAACCCTGCCAACCAGCGCACCATCGGCACTATTCCCCAGGGCGGCCCGGATGACGCCGCGGAGGCGCTGGCCGCGGCAAAGCAGGCGCAACCTGCCTGGGCCGCCCTGCCCCCGTTTGACCGAGCCGAACTGCTATTCGCGCTCGCCGATGCCATCAGGGCCAATGATGGCGTGCTGGCAAGGATCGTCGTCGCCGAACAAGGCAAACCGCTCAACCAGGCCATGGGGGAGATTGGCGCCACCGAAACCTTCCTGCGCTACGCCGCCGAGAGTGCGCGCCGCATCGAGGGTGACATCTTCCCATCGGACGCCCCGGACGAGGAAGTGTGGATCCGCCGCGTGCCACATGGCGTCGTAGTTGGCCTGACCGCCTGGAATTTTCCAGCGGCACTGGCGGCCCGCAAGCTTGGCCCGGCCCTGGTAGCCGGCAACACCTTCGTGCTCAAGGCCCATGAATTCACGCCCTTCTCGGGCATTGCCCTTGCCATGCTGGCCGAAAGCGTCGGCATTCCGCCAGGGGTCTTCAACGTGGTGACGGGGGCCGGCCACAACGTCGGCAAAGCACTTGTCGTACATCCGGGCTCCGATCTCATCACGATGACCGGCAGCACGCGCGCCGGAAAGGAAATCTACCGCGCCGGTGCCGACCAGATCAAAGTCCTGCGTCTCGAACTCGGCGGCAAAGCTCCCTTCATCGTCATGGACGATGCCGATATCAACGCCGCCGTCGAGAGCGCCGTCACCGCGCGCTTCAGCAATTGCGGCCAAATCTGCACCTGCAATGAACGCATGTACCTGCACGAGCGGGTTGCCGAGGAATTTCTCGACAAGTTCATCGCTCGCACCCAGCGCCTGCGCATCGGCGACCCGCTATCCAACTCCGATCTCGGACCCAAGATTAGCGGTCCTGAACTAGACAAGGTGGCGGCGATCGTCGAGCAGAGCGTCGCGGCCGGCGCCGAGGTCCTGCTCAAGGGCGGGCCGCTCCACGAGGGAGAATATGCCAATGGCCATTGGTATGCTCCAACCGTGCTCAAGGTGAAGGACAACGCAGCGCCGGCCATGCGCCAGGAAATCTTCGGCCCGGTGGTTCCGGCGATGACCATCAGCAGCTTCGAAGAGGCGCTCGCGCTTGCCAATGACAGCGACTATGGCCTGTCCGCCTATGTCTATTCGCAGAATTTCCGCCATTTGATGCGCTCGGCGTCGGTGCTGCAGTTCGGCGAGATCTATTTCAACCGCAGCGGCGGCGAACTGGTCCAGGGCTTCCACACCGGCTGGGGTCAATCGGGCCTGGGCGGCGAGGACGGCAAATACGGCCTCGACGGCTACTACCGCAAGAAAACCATGTATGTGAACTGGTCGTGAGGCTCCGATGACCGACACCCGGATCGAGGACATCCGCGCCCAATTGTTCCGCGTGCCGCTGCGGCAGGTCATGACCGATGCCAAGCACGGCGCCCACACTCATTTCGAACTCGTGACCGTCACCATTCGCACCGCCGATGGCCACGAAGGCACGGGTTACACTTATACCGGCGGCAAAGGCGGCCATGCCATTCTCGCGACGATCGAACATGATCTGGCGCCGTTCCTGCTCGGCCGCGATGCGGCTGATATCGACGCCGTCTACGATGCAATGTGGTGGCATATCCACTATGTCGGGCGTGGCGGCATCACCAGTTTCGCAATGTCCGCGGCGGACATTGCATTGTGGGATATCAAGGGCAAGCGCGAGGGCCGCCCGCTTTGGCAAATGGCCGGCGGCGCCAGCTCAAGCGCCAGGGTTTACCGCGGAGGCATTGACCTCAACTATACGCTTACCGAGCTCTTGGACAGTATCGAGGGCTATCTCGCGGCCGGCTTCACCGCCATCAAGATCAAGGTCGGCAAGGCGGACCTCGCTGAAGACATCGAACGGGTCGAGGCGGTTCGGCGACTGATCGGCCCCAACACGCCATTCATGGTGGATGCCAACTACGCCCTGGATGTGCCGCAGGCCATCGCCGCGGCCAAAGCTTTCAACCCCTTCGACTTGGTGTGGTTCGAGGAGCCGACCATTCCGGACAATTATGCCGGCTATGCCGAAATCGCGGAGACCACCGGCATGCCGCTCGCCATGGGTGAGAACCTGCACACCATCCTCGAATTCGAGTATGCCTTCGCCCAATCCAGGCTGTCCTTCATTCAACCGGACGCCTCCAATTGCGGGGGCGTTACGGGTTTCCTGCGGGTGGCGGAGCTTTCGCGTCAGGCCGGGCTGCCAGTCTGCAGCCACGGCATGCAGGAACTGCATGTGAGCCTGGTGGCCGCACAATCAAATGCCGGCTGGGTGGAAGCGCACAGTTTCGATATCGACCAGTACACGACACGGCCCCTGCAGCTTCGCGATGGCCTGGCGATCGCACCCGACACGCCCGGCTCAGGCGTGGAATTTGACTGGGCAAAGTTGCGAGCCGCGCATGATCCGGCTTGAATGTGCACAAAAAGCACCAACAAGCCCAAATTTTAGGCCTTAATAATCAGTTTGCCCTATATTTAGGCTCTTCTTTGCCGACGGTTTAGCGGCTCCGTTCGGCGATATTGAACTTTCCATTATGAATCAATTAGTTGGAGGCCATAAACCGGCTGGCACGGGCTTTGCATTTTCTTTCGGCGACGCAAACACATTTGCCGGAGGGAAGCATGAGAAGCGTAAACCGCATGATCGCGGGCCTGGGGATTGGCGCGATGACTATGGGGGCGGTGACCGTCCCCGCCCTGGCTCAGGACGAGACCATCAAGATCGGCGTGCTGCATTCGCTGTCGGGCACGATGGCGATTTCCGAGACGACGCTGAAGGACACCATGCTCTTCCTCATCGACGAGCAGAACAAGAAAGGCGGCGTTCTCGGCAAGCAGCTTGAAGCTGTCGTCGTCGACCCCGCTTCCGACTGGCCCCTGTTTGCCGAAAAGGCGCGCGAGCTGATCGCGGTCAACGATGTCGTCGCCGTATTCGGCGGCTGGACCTCGTCCTCGCGCAAGGCCGTGCTGCCGGTCTTCGAGGAACTGAACTCGATCCTCTTTTACCCCGTGCAATACGAGGGTGAGGAAAGCCAGCGCAACGTCTTCTATACCGGCGCCGCACCGAACCAGCAGGCCATCCCCGCAGTCGACTATCTGATGGAAAACGAAGGCGTCGAGCGCTGGGTGTTGGCCGGCACGGACTACGTTTATCCGCAGACCACCAACAAGATCCTCGATCAGTACCTGAAGGACAAGGGCGTCGCTGCTGAAGACATCATGATCAACTACACGCCGTTCGGTCACTCCGATTGGCAGACCATCGTCACCGACATCCGGAATTTCGGCTCTGCCGGCAAGAAGACCGCCGTGGTATCCACCATTAACGGCGACGCCAACGTGCCGTTCTACAAGGAACTCGCCAACCAGGGCATCAAGGCCGAGGACATCCCGGTCGTGGCCTTCTCGGTGGGCGAAGAAGAACTCGCTGGCTTCGACACCACCCCGCTGGTTGGTCATCTCGCCGCCTGGAATTACTTCCAGTCCGTCGACACCCCTGAAAATGCGGCTTTCATCGAAGCCTGGCAGACCTTCATGGGCAACCCGGACAAGGTCACCAACGACCCGATGGAGGCCCATGTCATCGGCTTCAATCTCTGGGTCCAGGCCGTTGAGAAGGCTGGCAGCACCGATACCGACGCCGTGCTCGACGCCATTATCGGGCTGGAAACGCCGAACCTGAGCGGTGGCGTCGCTACCATGCTGCCGAACCACCACATCACCAAGCCGGTGCTGATCGGTGAAATCCAGGCCGATGGCCAGTTCGAAGTCGTCTCCGAGAGCGACCTCGTCCCCGGCGATGCCTGGTCCGACTTCCTGCCGGAATCCAAGTTGATCGAAGCCGATTGGACCGCCCCGATCTCTTGCGGCAACTACAACACCGAGACCAAGTCCTGCGGCGGCAGCATTGCCGTAGCCGCGCAGTAATCGGTTTTCCACCCCGACGAAGGCGGCCCGCCGCCTTCGTCAACGCGAATGCTCACCCAACCACGATGTCACCCCGGCCTTGAGCCGGGATGAGACCAAGTTGCTGAATAGACCGGGGCCGCCATGACGTTCTCTAGATTGCTAGCAACGCTGACCGTGCTCCTCGGAACACTGCTCGCCCCCGCATACGCCCAAACCGCCGATGCCGAACTGACCCAACTGGTCGACGCCCTGGCTCCTGGCAGTTTCAAGGACCGCGAAGCCGCTATCGCTGCCCTCGTCGCCACCGGGGATACCCGCGTCGTCCCGCTGCTGCAAACGCTGGCGGAAGGCGACCTCTATGCCAGCGAGGCCGACGGCAAGGTGGTGTTCATCACTGGCTCCGGCGCGACGCTCGGACTGGTCGATCCGGTCACCTTAGCCGAACTGGGCGAGGCGCCCAAGGCTGACCTCGAAAAGGTCAAGGTCAATAATAGCCTTCGCCGCGTCATCCGCACCGCCATCGGCCAGTTGACCCTCCTAAGCGACGATCCGCGCATCCGCCGCTCGGCCGCGCAATCCATCCTGCACGATGCCGACCCCGCCAATCTGGAACTGCTCGAGGGCAGCATTGCTGCCGAAACCGATCCACAGATCAGGCAAATCATGGAGACGGCGCGCGCCGTTATCATCCTCCAGACGGACGCGACGCTGGAGGACAAACAAGCCGCCCTGCCTCTTGTCGCTGCCATCGGCGGCCGTGACGCGCTGACCCTGTTGACCGGCGCGCTCACCAATTCGCCCGACGAACTCAAACCCTCCATCCAGGCGAGCATTGACGGGCTGGCGCGCGACCGCGCCGTCTGGGATGCGGCGCAGAACGTCTGGTACGGCATTTCACTGGGCTCGGTGCTGTTGCTCGCCGCGATCGGGCTGGCCATTACCTTCGGCGTCATGGGCGTCATCAACATGGCCCACGGTGAAATGGTCATGCTGGGCGCCTACACCACCTACATGGTGCAGGAGACCATCCGCCAGTCGGCTCCGCAATTGTTTGACTATTCGCTGGCCATTGCCCTGCCGCTGGCCTTCCTGGTCACCGCGTTGATCGGCATCGCCATCGAGCGTGGCGTGATCCGCTGGCTTTATGGCCGGGCGCTGGAAACCCTGCTCGCCACCTGGGGCATTTCGCTCATCCTGCAGCAATCGGTGCGCTCCATCTTCGGCCCCACCAATCGCCAGGTCGGCAACCCCAGTTGGATGACAGGCTCGTTCGAACTGGGCGGCCTGTCGATCACCTGGAGCCGGCTGTGGATCGTCGTCTTCGCGATGGTGGTGTTTATCGCCCTGCTGCTGGTGCTCAAGCGCACCGCGCTGGGTCTGCAGATGCGCGCCGTCACCCAGAACCGGCGCATGGCCTCGGCCATGGGCATCCGCACCCCTTTTGTCGACGCCATGACGTTCGGCCTGGGCTCGGGCGTTGCAGGCCTCGCGGGCGTAGCACTCAGCCAGATCGACAATGTCTCGCCCAATCTGGGCCAAGGCTACATCATCGATAGCTTCATGGTCGTGGTGTTCGGCGGCGTGGGCAATCTGTGGGGCACGCTGGTCGGCGCGCTGACGCTCGGCATCGCCAATAAATTCCTCGAACCTTATGCCGGAGCCGTGCTCGGCAAAATCCTCATCCTCGTGCTGATCATCCTGTTCATCCAGCGGCGTCCGCGCGGACTTTTCGCCCTCAAGGGAAGGTCGGTGGAAGCATGATTTTACCGATGCAGATGTCCCCCTCATCCGTCGCTGCGCGCCACCTTCTCCCACATGGGGAGAAGGGGACTTCGGCGGTTGAACAAACTCGATGCCCCCCTTCTCCCCTCGTGGGAGAAGGTGCCCGAAGGGCGGATGAGGGGGGCCTTCAGACCTCGGGGACCATCCCATGCTGACCCAGGCCCTGTTCCGCGCCCTCGACAAAAAGGCCATCTGGCTCGTCGCCATCCTGATCGCCGTAGCGATCCTGGTGCCGGCATCCAATCTGCTGCTACCCAATGGCCACCCGTTGCGCCTGCCCAATTATGCCGTGCCGCTATTCGGCAAATATCTGACCTTCGCCATGCTCGCCCTCGCGCTCGATCTGGTGTGGGGCTATTGCGGCATACTCTCGCTCGGGCATGGCGCATTCTTTGCCATCGGCGGCTACGGCATGGGCATGTATCTGATGCGCCAGATCGGCGACCGCGGCGTCTATGCCAATCCGGTCCTGCCCGATTTCATGGTGTTCCTGAACTGGAAGGAGTTGCCCTGGTACTGGCATGGCTTCGACAATTTCTGGTTCGCCATGCTTATGGTGATGCTGGTGCCCGCCCTGCTCGCCTTCGTCTTCGGTTTCCTCGCCTTCCGCAGCCGCGTTACTGGCGTTTATCTCTCTATCATCACCCAGGCGATGACCTATGCCCTGCTGCTGGCCTTTTTCCGCAACGACATGGGCTTTGGCGGCAATAATGGGCTGACCGACTTCAAGGAAATCCTGGGCGCGCCGATTTCTGCCGACACCACGCGAGCCGCCCTGTTTGCCGCGTCGGCCATCGCTCTGGCACTGGCCGTGCTCGTCTGCTCGATGGTGGTCAATTCCAAGCTTGGCAAGGTGATGGTGGCGGTCCGAGATGCCGAAAGCCGCGCGCGCTTTCTCGGCTACCGCGTCGAATATGTAAAACTCTTCGCCTTCGTGGTCTCGGCCATCATCGCCGGCATCGCCGGAGCCCTCTACGTGCCCCAGGTCGGCATCATCAATCCGGGTGAGTTCGAGCCGGCTAACTCCATCGAAGTGGTAATCTGGACCGCCGTGGGCGGCCGCGGCACCATTATCGGGCCGATCATCGGCGCCATCATGGTCAATGTCGGCAAGTCCTATTTCACCGGCGCCTTCCCCGAATTCTGGCTCTTCGCGCTCGGCGCGCTGTTCGTCATCACCACGCTGTTCCTGCCCAAGGGCATTGTCGGGCTCATCGGCCAATACCGCACCCTGACCACCAAGCGCGAGCAGCACGACCGCAGCGCTCCCAGTCCGGCCGATGTCGAGGCCGGCGCCGATCCCCAACCCAAGGCTGCGGAGTAGGCCATGACCGACAAGACTGGCACCATGCTCTATCTCGACGGCGTTTCGGTAGCGTTCGACGGCTTCAAGGCCCTCAACAGCCTGTCGATCATCGTCCATCCCGCCGAAATGCTGGCCATCATTGGCCCTAATGGGGCGGGCAAGACCACGATGATGGACATCATCACTGGCAAGACCCGACCCGATGACGGCGAAGTGCTGTTCGACGGCCGCACCGACTTGACAAAGCTGGACGAAGCCGCCATCGCCAATCTGGGCATCGGCCGCAAGTTCCAGAAGCCGACGGTGTTCGAGAGCCAGACCGTCTGGGACAATCTGGAGATGGCGCTGAAAAAGCCCCGGGGCATCTTCCCGACGCTGTTCTACACCGCCAGCGCGGCCGATATCGCCCGCATCGGCGAAATCCTCGAAACCGTGCGCCTCCTGGCCCGCAAGGACCATCTGGCTGCCGACCTCAGCCACGGCCAGAAGCAGTGGCTCGAAATCGGCATGCTGCTGGCGCAGGATCCCAAACTCCTGCTGGTCGACGAGCCCGTTGCCGGCATGACCGATAGCGAAACCGTCGAAACCGCCAAGCTCCTCAAGGACATCGCACGAACCCGCTCTGTGGTGGTGGTCGAACACGACATGAGTTTCGTCCGCGACCTCGACTCCCGCGTCACCTGCCTCGCCGAAGGTTCGGTGCTGGCTGAAGGCAGCCTCGACCAGGTCAGCGCCAATCCGGTGGTCATCGAAAGGTATCTGGGACGATGAGCATGACCCTGTCCATCAACTCCATAGATCTCCACTACGGCGCTGCCCAGGCGTTGAAATCGGTATCGCTGGACTGCAAACCCAATCGGATTACCGCCGTGCTTGGCCGCAATGGCGTCGGCAAGTCATCCACCCTGCGTGCCATCACTGGGATGAACCAGATCAGTGCCGGTGGAATCATGCTTGATGGCGAGATGCTGGAGAAATCCCCGCCCTACAAGCGCGCCCGCATGGGCCTCGGCTACGTGCCGCAGGGCCGGGAAATCTTCCCCCTGCTGACAGTCAAGGAAAACCTCGAAACCGGCTATGCCGGGCTCAAACGCGCCGACAAGAACATTCCTCCTTACATCTTCGAGTTATTCCCCGTGCTGAAGTCCATGCTGGGCCGGCGCGGCGGCGACCTCTCGGGTGGCCAGCAGCAGCAATTGGCCATTGGCCGGGCACTGGTCACCCGGCCCAAGGTGCTGGTGCTGGATGAGCCCACCGAAGGCATCCAGCCCTCCATCATCAAGGACATCGGCCGGGCGCTGCAATTCCTGCGCGACGAAAAGAGTATGACCATTCTGCTGGTCGAGCAATTTCTGGATTTCTGCCGGGAAATCGCCGACGATATCTATGTGATGGACCGCGGCGAGATTCAGCATGCCGGTGTTGCCAGCGATCTCGACCGGCCCGAAGTTCGCCGCCACCTGATGGTATGAATTGAGCACCGCTATCGCCTTCGCAGATCAGCCTGTCATGCAGCGCGCGCGCGGCAGCGGCCGCATCGCGACCAAGCTGCGCGACGGCGCCAGCGTTATTGACACGCTCTATCAGGACGGCTGCGCCAAGATCCGGCTGCCCAACACCCACAGTGATGCCCTCGAAGCCGTGCTGATCAACACAGCTGGCGGCCTGACCGGTGGCGACCATTTGCAATGGCACGCCAAGGCCGCGCCCGGAGGCAACATGGTGCTGACCACCCAGGCCTGCGAGCGGATTTACCGGTCCACCGGCGCAGTGGCGCGGGTCGAGACCCGGCTGGAAGTCGGCGCGGGCGGCCATCTCGATTGGCTGCCGCAGGAAACCATTTTGTTCGCCGCCAGCAAGCTTGACCGCCAGATCGATATTGAGTTGGCAGAAGGCGCCAGCCTCACCGCCGTCGAGGCTGTGCTGCTGGGCCGCGACGCCATGGGCGAGTTGGCCCGCGATGCCTATCTACGCGACAACTGGCGCATCCGCCGCAATGGCCGGTTGATCCATGCCGAAGCAACCTTGTTGAACGGGGATGGCGGCGAACGCGATGGCCTGTCGCTACTCGATGGCGCGCGGGCCTTCGCCACCATTGTCCATATCGGTCCGCAGGCCGCCCAGCGTCTGGAAACCGTACGTGCGCTACTGCCCTCGGACGGGCAAATCGCCGTCAGCGCCATCGGCGACCGGCTGGTCGTGCGCGCCATGGCGGACTCCGGCCTCGCTTTGCGCCGCATGATCATCCCCGTTCTCGCCGGACTGGCCGGGGCCGGTCGCCTGCCCCGCCTCTGGCATCTCTAAGGAGACCCCATGAACCTGACGCCGCGCGAAAAAGACAAATTGCTGATCTCGATGGCCGCCATCGTAGCGCGCAAGCGGCTGGAGCGCGGCGTCAAGCTCAACCATCCCGAAGCCATCGCGCTGATCACCGATTTCGTGGTCGAGGGCGCGCGCGACGGTCGCCCGGTGGCCGAGCTGATGGAGGCCGGCGCCCATGTCATCACCCGCGAGCAGGTGATGGAGGGGATCGCTGAAATGATCGCCGACATCCAGGTCGAGGCCACCTTCCCCGACGGCACGAAGCTCGTGACCGTGCACCAACCCATTCGGTGACACCATGATCCCTGGCGAAATCATCACCCAGGCGGGCGATATAGAACTCAACGCAGGCGCCGCCCAGATCACCATCGCCGTCGCCAATACCGGCGACCGGCCGATCCAGGTGGGCTCGCATTATCATTTCCACGAAACCAATGCGGGCCTGCATTTCGACCGGGAAGCAGCGCGCGGCATGCGGCTCGATATCGCTGCCGGCACCGCGATCCGCTTCGAGCCGGGCCAGACTCGCGAAGTCAGGCTTGTGCCGCTGGGTGGGTCGCGGATCGTCTACGGCTTTCAACAGAAAATCATGGGCGCGCTCTAGCCGCCTTGGCCCACAATCAGACGGAGCCTGCCATGCCCGCACGCATTTTCCGCGCCACCTATGCCGATATGTACGGCCCGACCACGGGCGATCGGGTGCGGCTGGCCGATACCGAACTGTTCATCGAGGTAGAAAAGGACTTCACCATCTATGGCGAAGAGGTGAAGTTCGGGGGTGGCAAGGTCATCCGCGACGGCATGGGCCAAAGCCAGAAGACTCGAGCCGAAGGGGCCGTCGACACCGTCATCACCAATGCGCTGATCGTCGATCACAGCGGCATCTACAAGGCCGACATCGGCCTCAAGGACGGCCGCATCCACGCCATCGGCAAGGCCGGCAATCCCGATACCCAGCCGGGCGTCACCATCATCATCGGCCCCTCGACCGAGATCATCGCCAGCGAGGGCCGCATCATCACCGCCGGGGCGATGGACGCCCATATCCATTTCATCTGCCCCCAGCAGATCGAAGAGGCGCTGATGTCAGGCGTTACCACCATGCTGGGTGGCGGCAGCGGTCCCGCTCACGGCACGCTGGCGACGACCTGCACCGGCGCCTGGCACATCCAACGCATGATCGAGAGCTTCGACGCCTTCCCGATGAACCTGGCGCTCGCCGGCAAGGGCAATGCCTCGCTCCCTGCTCCGCTCGAGGAAATGATCCTCGCCGGCGCCTCCTGCCTCAAGCTGCACGAAGACTGGGGCACCACCCCCGCGACCATCGACAATTGCCTCAGCGTCGCCGACGCCTTCGACGTGCAGGTGATGATCCACACCGATACGCTCAATGAAAGCGGCTTCGTGGAAGACACCATCGCCGCCTTCAAGGGCCGTACCATCCACGCCTTCCACACCGAAGGCGCCGGCGGCGGGCACGCGCCCGATATCCTGCGCGTCGCCGGACTACCCAATGTCATCCCCTCCTCCACCAATCCCACGCGGCCCTATACGGTCAACACCATCGCCGAGCATCTCGACATGCTGATGGTGTGCCACCATCTATCCCCTTCGATCCCAGAAGACGTCGCCTTCGCCGAGTCGCGCATCCGCAAGGAAACCATCGCCGCCGAGGATATCCTGCACGATATGGGCGCGCTCTCCATCATCTCATCCGACAGCCAGGCCATGGGCCGGGTGGGCGAGGTTTTGATCCGCACCTGGCAGACCGCCGACAAAATGAAAAAGCAGCGCGGGCGGCTGCCGGGCGAAACTGGCGACAACGACAATGCGCGAGTGAAACGCTACATCGCCAAATACACCATAAACCCTGCCATCGCCCACGGCATGAGCGCCCATATCGGCTCGGTGGAAGTTGGCAAGCGCGCCGATCTCGTAATGTGGAGCCCCGCTTTTTTCGGCGTGAAGCCGGAAATGGTGTTGCTGGGCGGCTCGATCGCTGCCACGCCGATGGGCGACCCCAATGCGTCGATCCCGACACCCCAACCCATGCACTACCGCCCGATGTTTGCCGCCTTCGGCAAGCTGCGCACCAATTCCTCCGTGACCTTCATTTCGCAGGCCGCACACGACGATGGCCTGCGCAACAAGCTCGGCGTCGACAAGCAATTGGTGCCGGTCACCAATACCCGTGGCGGCATCGGCAAGGCCGCGATGATCCACAATTCCGCCACCCCGCTGATCGAGGTCGATCCGGAAACCTACGAGGTCCACGCCGATGGCGAATTGCTGACCTGCGAACCCGCCACCATCTTGCCGATGGCTCAACGGTACTTCCTGTTTTAGAAGGGCATGTCCATGCTGCGCGCCACCACTCAGCTCCCCGCCGGCCACGCCCAAGGCCCCGCCTTTGACAGCGTCGTGCTCGATCATGATCAGCGCCGGCTGCGGCGCAGGCTACTGCCCTTGCAGGGCGGCGGCGAGGTCATGGTGGATTTTCCCCAGACCGTCACACTGGACCATCTGGGCGCGCTACAGCTCGACGACGGACGGCTGGTGGAAATCATCGCTGCCCCCGAACACCTATACGAGGTGCTGGGACGCGATGCTGCCCATCTGGTCCGTCTGGCCTGGCATATCGGCAATCGTCACACCTCGGCCCAGCTTGAGGCCGGGCGCATCCTGATCAAGCGCGATCATGTGCTCAAGCCCATGCTCGAAGGCCTGGGTGCCCGGATCGTCGAGGTGCACGAGCCGTTTTATGCCGAGCACGGCGCCTATCACAGCCATGCCGACAGCGGCCATGCCGACAGCGGCCATGCCCTGCTGGCGCGATGACGTCCAACAGCGATCTGCAGAAACTGCTGACCTGGCTGTCGCCGGCCTTTCCGGTGGGCGCATTCGCCTGGTCTGCGGGGCTGGAGAGTGCAATCGCCGCTGGCAAGGTGCATGACCGGGCCAGCGCCCAGGGCTGGATCGCGGGCAACCTGACCCATGGCGGTATGCGAACCGACGCCATCCTGCTGGCCCATGCCCATCGCTCTGGCGGTAGCGCCCCCACCCTGCGTGATCTCGCTGATCTCTATCTTGCCCTGACCCCGGCCCGCGAGCGCCACGACGAAACGCTCGCCATGGGCGGCGCCTTCCTCGCCGCGGCCCAAGCCTGGCCTGCCAACTACGACGCGCTGCCCCGACCCTGCCCCTATCCGATTGCCGTCGGCTCCATCACTGCCGCTCACGGCATACCGCTCGAAGCCGTGTTGACCGCGTTTCTCACCGCCACGGTACAGGGTCAGGTGTCGGTAGCGGTGCGGCTGGTGCCGATTGGCCAAAGCGACGGCCTGGCGATTATCGCCGCACTGGAAGAAGCCATCTCAGCCGCCGCCTCACAGTGGCAAGACCTCGGCCTGGACGCCATCGGCGCCGTGGCCTACGCGACCGACATTGCGCAAATGGCGCACGAAACCCTGCACACCCGGATTTTCCGGTCATGAGCGAACATTTCACCTTGAGGTTATCATGAAATCACCCAATGGCCCCCTCCGCATCGGCATTGGCGGCCCGGTCGGCTCGGGCAAGACCACGCTATGCGAGATGCTGCTCAAGGCAATGCGGGACCGCTACTCCATGGCCGTGGTCACCAACGACATCTACACCAAGGAAGACGCGCTGATCCTGGCGCGGGCGCAGGCGATTTCCGAAGATCGTATCGTGGGCGTCGAAACCGGCGGCTGCCCGCACACCGCCATCCGCGAGGATGCCTCGCTGAACCTGGCGGCCATTGCCGAACTCAACCGCAGTTTCCCCGATCTCGATATCATCCTGATCGAAAGCGGCGGCGACAATCTGGCCGCCACTTTTTCGCCCGATCTGGCGGATTTGACGATCTACGTCATATCGGTGGCACAGGGCGAAAAAATCCCCCGCAAGGGCGGCCCGGCCATTGCCCGATCCGATCTGCTGGTGATCACCCACACCGATCTGGCCGCCTATGTCGGCGCCAGTCTTGCAGTGATGGAGAGCGACACGCAAAAAGTCCGCGAGGGCCGGCCGTATGTGTTCACCGATCTGCTGCGGCGCGAAAGCCTTGAGCAGATCATCGGCTTTATCGAGAAGACGGGCGGGCTCGTTAGTTAAATTGCCGCCGTTCAGAGCATGCCGGTGAGAATGCCGACACCTGCTACGGCGGCAAGGCCGCCCGCCGCGCGCGACACCATCGAACCGTAGCGCCTGCCGCCCAGCCCCAGCAAATAGCCCAGCCCCAGACCGGCGCCGTGCAGCAGCGCCGTGGCCAGCACGAAGGCGCCGCCATAGCTCAGGCCGTCGGCCAAGACCGGCATTTCCGCGCCGTGGGCGTGGCCATGAAAAATTGCGAACAGCCCGACCAGCCCCATCGCAGCGGCAACCGGAGCCTTGACCTCAAGCGCGGCGGCAACGCCGAGAACGACAACCGAAAGGGCAATGCCCAGTTCGACAAACGGTACCGAAACCCCAGCCATGCCGAGCAGTCCGCCCAGGATCATGATCAGGATAAAGCTCGTCGGCACCAGCCAGAGCGCGCGGCCGCCGAGCTGGAAGGCGAGCAGTCCGACCATCACCATGGCCAGAACATGATCAAGCCCCGACCAGGGATGCAGGAAGCCATGGCTGAAGCCGCTGCCGCCGATATCGCTATGAGCAAACGCGGTGCTCGGCATCGCCGCTATCGCCAGTACGACTGCAGAAAATTTCACAAACTTGGCGGTCATGCTCACATCCTGCTATCGCCCGCTGCAACAACACCAAATTCGCTGCGAGTCAGGGCACGACATTTTTGCCTCATTGCACGGCAGTTTGTCAAACTGCGGAATAGATAGGCGACGGGAGCAATTTTCGGAATTCCGCTATTGCGATTATAGCGCGCCTTTCAACTCTGGAGCGCCGGCCGTGATGATATCGCGACCGAACACGCCAGGATCCTTCGGCACGAGCCGTACGACCGAATAGCCGCGTTCTTCCAGTTCGGCGAGAAACGCCGGCAGCATCTCGATGGTGCGCTGGTGGATGTCGTGGAACAGCACAATGCCGCTCCCCTGCGCATCGAGCCGCGACAGGGTTCGCGCAGCAACAGTATCGGCGCTTTCCTTGTAGTAGTCCTTGCTGTCGATAGTAACGTCGAGAACGATGAGCCCGCTCTGGCTCAGGCTCGTGCGCAGAAAGCCGCTTTGCGACAGATACGGAAACCGAAAGAACGGCGACAGCGCTTGCCCTGCCCCACCCAGGGCCAGCGACACGGCGCGCTCGCCCTGGGCGATTTCGTCCAGGGCCTCCTGACGACTGAGCGTGTTCAGGTCCACATGACCGAAAGTGTGGCTACCGACAGTATGGCCGGCGGCGGCCACCCGCTGTGCCAGGCGCGGATTGGCCTGGGCGGCCGAGCCCAGCATCAGGAAGGTCGCCTTGACGCCGAACTCATCGAGGGTCGCAAGAACCTTGTCGGTCCTGCCGGGCCGCGGACCATCATCAAATGTCAGGACAACCTCCCCGGGCCGCAAGATGATGTCCGTGGATGAAGCCACCGCAAGCGTGCGCCCCGTGAGCGATCCGGCACTGAACACGCGCTGCGGCATGGGCTGCTGCGTAACTGGCGCGGAACCGGGCAAGATGGCGTTGGTCGTCAGCCTGGCACCGGACTGCCTCGTATATGCAAGAGCCGAATGATCGGCAGGTGGCTTGGCGCAACCGCCAAGAGCCATACAGACAAGCAACAGGGAAACAGCCCAACGCGAAACCAACACGGCATGAACTCAGCATCACCACAACTGAGTTCACTTTTTGCTATTATGGTTAATATTCCCCTCGCGAAAGCTTAAGGATTACTTACCCGCCAGAGATATGGCGCGGCGTCCCAGTGTATCCAGCGCACTCAGGAAAGCTGACCGGTCGGCGGGTCGAAACCCCGGATTGAAGCCCTTGATCTCGCCGGTTTCACGCAAGTGCTGCTTGAGATCCCGCATGGCAAGCGCCATCCCTATCGAAGCCGACGTAAAGGGCTTTCCCGTGAACCCGAGCACATGGCAGCCTTTGTCGATGGCCCGGCTGGCAAGGGGAATGTCGGCCGTCAGGACGATGTCGTTGGCCCGGGCATGATCGACGATCCAGTCATCGGCAGCATCGGCGCCAGCAGACACCACAACCACCTGAACCATCGGATCGCGCGAGGGCCTTACGCCCCCATTGCTGACCAAGGTTACCACGAGCCCGAGGCGCTCTGCCACGCGCATAGCCTCCTCCTTCACCGGGCAGGCATCGGCATCCACGAAGATGGTTGGCAGTGTTGCCTGCGTCATGAACAAGGCCTTTGTTGCGGAAGGTGGAAGCTAGGCCGGAGGGTGCAACCGCGTATCGAGCGCGAATGCCTCCTGCGCAACAAGTTCGTAGCCGCCCCTCGCAACTGACGCGACGAAAACCACATTCCAGCTATTGCTTGAAACGACGCTGGGCACGAGCACGAATTTGTGGGCAGCCAGCAGCGTGTCCCCGAATGCCTGCTGCCCCGCGCTGGGCGGCCCCGGGCGCAGCCAGTTGGGATTGGGCAAATCTTCCGGCTGGACGACATGCACCGTCGCTGGATCAAGAATCCGGAACGAGGTCAAGCAATGGGCAATCGTGTCCATCCGTTTGAAGCCGCGATGCACCGCCACCTCCAGGATGGTCGTAGCAGGGTCCAGCGCGCAATAAACAGCCCTCACTCCCGGGCTGTTCCATCGCCCGCCGAAGCGGAAGGCTCCCTCCCCACTATCCCAGCTGGGCGCGAACTGGCGCGCATCGAGGCGCCAGCCCAACAGGTCGGCACCGCCAAGCGGGCCGGGAAGCGGAGGTGTCACACATAGACCCCGTATTCGATCTGGCCGAGAAATGTTTCCACCAGCTCGGTTCCAGCGGCAGTGGCCAGCAGATCAAGCGGTTTTTGCCCGTTGAGACCCATCGCGGGCTCATCCAGCCACTCTTCGGCGTCTCGCTGCGTACCCATCACTTCAGTGGCCTTCGCCAGGATTTCGGCGAACTTCCAGACCCGTCCGCTTTGATCCACGCTAAGCGGCTGGCCAGGATCAGCCCGCCGCCGCTGCAGCGTCCGCAGACTCATGCCCACAGCCTTTTCCAGGGCAACAGCGTCCAGCACCTGCAACCGCCGCTCGAGCTGGTTGAGCGCGTCACCCGGCAGACCACCTAGAAGCATCTCATGTGCGTCAAACGCAGTGCCCAGATTGCGCTTCAGCACGCGATAACCGCCAAGCAGATGACCGACCCGGTCGAGCTCGGTTCCGAACGGCATTTGGGGCGCTTCGGCAAAACCAGTCATCACAGCCTCCGTCACGTGTCGCCCCATAAATGACACATGTCACCAAAGCCCACAAGTCCTAATACACAACAACACTCCGGATGCTCTCACCGGAGTGCATCATGTCGAAACCCTTGTTGATGTCCTCGAGCCGCAGCGTGTGGGTGATCATCGGATCGATCTCGATCTTGCCGTCGAGATACCAATCGACAATTTTCGGCACGTCCGTGCGGCCCTTGGCGCCACCGAACGCTGTGCCCATCCAGGTGCGTCCGGTCACAAGCTGGAACGGACGGGTGGAAATTTCCTGCCCGGCCCCGGCGACCCCGATCACCACCGACTTGCCCCAGCCACGATGGCTACATTCCAGCGCCTGACGCATAACCGTCGTGTTACCGGTGCAGTCGAACGTGTAGTCGGCCCCGCCGATCAGATCGCCCCGGCGCCTCGTGAGATTGACGATATAGGGCACCACGTCTTCCCCGATCTCCTTGGGATTGACGAAGTGCGTCATGCCGAAGCGCTCGCCCCAGGCCTTCTTGTCGTTGTTGATGTCAACGCCGATGATCATATCGGCCCCAGCGAGCCGCAGGCCCTGGATGACATTCAGCCCGATGCCGCCCAACCCGAACACGACGGCTGTTGCGCCGATCTCGACCTTGGCCGTGTTGATCACCGCACCGATCCCGGTGGTGACGCCGCAGCCGACATAGCAAACCTTGTCGAACGCCGCCGACGCATCGATCTTGGCGACGGCGATCTCCGGCAGGACGGTGAAATTGGAGAAAGTGGAACAGCCCATATAATGGAAAATGGGCTTGCCTTCGAACGAGAAGCGCGTGGTGCCGTCAGGCATCAGGCCTTGGCCCTGGGTCGCACGGATCGCGGTGCAGAGGTTCGTCTTGCCGGAGCGGCAGGAATAGCACTCCCGGCACTCGGGCGTATAAAGCGGAATGACGTGGTCGCCCTTCTTGAGGCTGGTGACGCCCGGCCCTACGTCCACGACGACGCCGGCGCCCTCGTGCCCAAGAATTGATGGAAACAGGCCCTCGGGATCAGCACCCGAAAGGGTGAAGTCATCCGTGTGGCAGATACCCGTGGCCTTGATCTCGATCAGCACCTCTCCGGCCTTGGGGCCCTCAAGATCAACCTCGACAATTTCAAGTGGCTTGCCGGCTGCAAAAGCTACGGCGGCTCGAGTCTTCATCGAGGATTCTCCCTAATGGTGTTTCGCCAAGCTTTGCCATGCTCCGCGCCCGAGGACAACCAGCCAGGCCACGGCTTGATTCAGGATTGGAGAAAACGGGCGCTTGCCATTGTTTTATTGAGCCTTGCTCGGCTACATAGGCGCAAATCTCCGTGCCGGAAGGCATCCCAACACGCAGCGATAGAGCACAATTCATGCCGCAACTGATTGTACCCGTGATACTGGCCGGCGGACAGGGCACCAGGCTTTGGCCAATGTCGCGAGCAGCACGGCCCAAGCAATTCCTGCAACTGGTTGGCAGTTCGAGCCTGTTCCAGCAAACGCTGCAGCGCGTCGCCGATCCAGCCGTATACGCCCCGGCTATTGTTATCACCAATTCCGAGTATCGCTTCATCGTCGCTGAACAGGCGAGCGAGTTGGGTGCGGCACTTGCCGGCGTGTTGCTGGAGCCGGTGGCGCGCAACACGGCTGTCGCCATTGCCGCGGCGGCGGTGTTTGCGAGGAACACCTATGGCCCCGAAGCGGTGTTGCACATACTGCCGTCGGACCACGACGTGATGGTGGATGGCGGCTACACCGCGGCAGTGCTGGCTGCCGCCGATGCCGCTGCCCGTGGCGAGCTGGTGACGTTTGGCATCGTGCCAACCCATCCGGAAACCGGGTTTGGCTACATCAAGTCCAGTGCCGTGCATGGCGGCGAGGTCAGCCGGGTAGAACATTTCGTTGAAAAGCCAGATCAAGCGCGCGCGGCCACGATGCTGTCCGAGGGCGGGTATTTCTGGAATTCGGGCATGTTCATGATCGGCGCCGGCGCATTCCTTGATGAATGCCAGAAGCTGGCGCCGGATACGCTGGCCGCGGCTGAGCAATCCATAACGGATGCCAAGGCCGACCTCGATTTCATCCGGCTCGATGAGGCGAGCTTCGCCACCGCCCCGAACATCTCGGTCGACTACGCCATCTTCGAGAAGACATCGCGGGCAGCAGTGATTGCGGTCAATTTCGGCTGGTCGGATCTGGGCAGCTGGGACGCCGTGTGGAAGACCAGCGCCAAGGATGCCGGCCAGAACGTGACGCGCGGCGCCGTAACCCTGAGCAATGTCAGCAACTCGCTGGTCATTACCGATGACGGGCACGTCGCTGTCGAAGGGCTGGACGATGTCGTGGTGGTCGCCACCAACGACGCCGTCTATGTCGGCAAGCTGTCGGAAGCGCAAAAGGTCGGCGCCATGGTCAAGACCCTGCGGGCCGATGCCAGGACGTCCAATCTGACGGAGATCCACAAGACCGCCTATCGGCCTTGGGGCGGCTATTCCTCGGTGCTGAGCGGCGAGCGGTTCCAAGTGAAGCGCCTGTTCGTCAAGCCGGGCAAGAAGCTCAGCCTGCAGAAACATCATCACCGCGCCGAGCACTGGATCGTGGTGCGCGGCACGGCCGAGGTGACTGTTGATGGCACCATCACCGTGCTGAGCGAGAACCAGTCGATCTACCTGCCGCTGGGCTGCACGCACCGTCTTGCCAACCCCGGCAAGATCGAGCTCGAACTGATCGAAGTGCAGACCGGCTCCTACCTTGGCGAAGACGACATCATCCGCATCGAAGATGAGTTCGGCCGCGCGTAGAGTCTAGCAACCAACGGAGCCTCGTACTTACCGGTTTCCCAACTATCACTGTGTCATTCCCGCGAAAGCGGGAACCTCCGTTTCAGAACAGAGATTTCCACTTTCGCGGGAAAGACACGGTGGGGGACCCGGCAAGAGTCGGGAAACCGGAAGCCAACTTATATCTTCAACCAGCCATGCAGCTGGTCCGCGAGCGCGAGCGGCTCTTCCTCCGCCCCGTGCAGCACCAGCTCGGCGTTAGCAGGCGGCTCGAACGGCGAGTCTATACCGGTGAAATTCTTGATCTCCCCCGCCCTTGCGCGCTTGTAGAGCCCCTTGGGATCGCGCGCTTCGCAAACCTCCAGCGGGGTGTCGACATAGACCTCCGCAAAGTCGATATCGCCCGCAATTTCGCGCGCCAGCCGCCGCTCTTTCTCGAAGGGCGAGATGAACGACACCAGCACGATCAAGCCTGAATCAGCCATCAGGCGCGCAACTTCGGCTACCCGTCGGATATTCTCCACACGCGCCGCCTCGGTGAAGCCAAGATCCTTATTGAGGCCATGGCGGACATTGTCACCATCAAGGATATAGGCGTGACGCCCCTCGGCAGTGAGGCGCTTTTCCAGCAGATTGGCGATGGACGACTTCCCTGAACCGGAAAGTCCTGTGAACCACACGATCCGCGGCTTCTGCCCCTTCATGGTCGCCCGCACGTCGCGATTGACGTCAAAAGATTGATAGGTGAGGTTCTGCGCCCGCCGCAGACCGAACTCGATCGTCCCGGCCGCAAGGGTTGCATTGGACAGCCGGTCCACCAGGATAAAACCACCGGTCAGCGCATTGCGGCGATAGGCATCGAAGGCAATCGGCTTGTCGGTGGCGATCGTGACGGTGGCCACCTCGTTGAGGTCGATCTTGGTCGCCGCAGTCTGCTCCAGCGTGTTCACATTGGTGCGGAACTTGAGATCGGTGATGGTGGCGGGAACAAGTTGCGCGCCAACCTTGAGCAGATAGGAGCGTCCCGGATAAGCCGGTTCATCGCTCATCCACACCAGGCGCGCCTGGAACTGGTTGGAAAATTCCGGCGTCTCGCCCGGACGCGTCAACACATCGCCGCGCGAAAGGTCCACCTCGCGGTCCAGCACCAGTGTCACCGCTTGCCCGGCGATTGCACTCGTCAAATCACCGTCCATGGTGACAATGCGGCTGACAATCGCAGGCTTGCGCGACGAGGCAATAAGCACCTCATCACCAACTGCGACCGATCCCGCCGCGACCGTTCCGGAGAAGCCGCGGAAATCCAGATTTGGCCGATTGACCCACTGCACGGGAAAGCGGAACTTCTGCGCCGAGCGGTCCTCGCTGACGTCTATGGTTTCGAGATACGGCACCAGCGCTGGCCCGTGGTACCAAGTCGTGTTGGCGCTCTGGCCCAGCATGTTGTCCCCGCGCAGCGCCGATACGGGAATGGCCTCCAGGCTCGAGAACCCCAGCGGCCCCGCAAAGGCGCGATAGTCCGCGACGATCTTGTCGAACACAGCCTGGTCATAGTCCACGAGATCGATCTTGTTGACGACGAGGACCACGTGCTTCACCCCGATCAGGGAGAGAATAAAGCTGTGCCGCCGGGTCTGGGTCAGCACACCTTTGCGCGCATCGATCAGCACCAGTGCCAGATCGGCATTGGATGCGCCCGTCGCCATGTTGCGGGTATACTGCTCATGCCCTGGCGTGTCGGCGACGATGAACTTGCGCTTGTCCGTCGAAAAGAAGCGATACGCGACATCGATGGTAATGCCCTGCTCGCGCTCTGCCGTCAGGCCATCGACCAGCAGGGAGAAATCGATCCCCTCCTCGCCCACCATGCGGTTGCGGGATTCCTTCTTGAGGCTCGCCAGTTGATCGTCCAGCACCATCTGGCTGTCGTATAGCAGCCGTCCGATCAGCGTCGACTTTCCATCGTCGACCGATCCGCAGGTGAGGAACCGCAGCAGCGATTTCTGCGTCTGCTGGTCGAGCCAAAGGTCAAGATCATCGTCGGCGGTGCGCATGGGCAGGCTCATCAGAAATACCCCTCCTGCTTCTTCTTTTCCATCGAACCGACGCTGTCGCTGTCGATCAGGCGCCCTTCGCGCTCCGATGTGCGGCTGGCCTGCATTTCCATGATGATTTCCGGAAGCGTCGCCGCAGTTGAGCGGATTGCCCCCGTCAGGGGGTAATCGCCCAAGGTGCGGAAGCGCACGGTTTCAAGTCGAGGCGCCTCCCCAGCTTCAAACCGGAAGCGCTCATCATCCACCATGATCAACGTGCCGGAGCGATCCACGACCGGCCGCTGCTTGGCAAAATACAGCGACGGCAGTTCTATGTTTTCCGAATAGATGTAGGTCCACACATCGAGCTCGGTCCAGTTCGAGATCGGGAACACCCGCATGCTCTCGCCGGGATTGAGCCGCGTGTTGAACACCCGCCAAAGTTCGGGCCGCTGGTTCTTGGGATCCCAGGCGTGGTTGGCATTGCGATGGGAGAAAATGCGCTCCTTGGCACGAGATTTTTCCTCGTCGCGCCGCGCACCACCGATAGCCGCATCATAGCGTCCAGCGTTGAGCGCCTGCCGCAGCGCCTGCGTCTTCATGATGTCGGTGAACCGGGACGAACCATGATCGAATGGGTTGACGTTGCCGGCAAGCCCTTCGGGATTGGTGTGGCTCACCAGGTCAAAACCGTGCTTCTCCGCCATGCTGTCGCGAAACGCGATCATCTCGCGGAACTTCCAGGTGGTGTTCACATGCAGCAGGGGAAACGGGATCTTGCTGGGATAGAACGCCTTGCGCGCCAGATGCAGCAAAACGCTCGAATCCTTGCCGATGGAATACATCATCACCGGCCGCTCGAAACTCGCGGCCACTTCGCGCAGGATCTCGATGCTCTCGGCTTCAAGGGTTTGCAGATGAGTCAAAGACGGTGTGGTCAACGCGGCCAAGCTCCCCGTACGGCCGCTCGAAAGCGGCGCCTGTTTCACCCCGTTGGTTAGGCTGCAGCATGCTCGACGACAACCCAGAAAGTGCAGGCATCCGGCGCTCTGGCGGGGCTTGGGCATAATTGTCTGCCGACAAGCCAACCTCCGCCAAACATCGCTGCGACCCATCGCCTGGGTGTGGCTGAAAGTGCGTCAGCCTTCACCCATGCAGAAAAATAGTTCTGCGCTCAAGAACGGCCACAAACGCAAAATGAGCCGTTGCCCGCAACCCAACACAATGCTAAAGCCGCTCGCGTGCCGGTATAGCTCAGTTGGTAGAGCACCTGATTTGTAATCAGGGGGTCGCGGGTTCGAACCCTGCTGCCGGCACCAGCTTCGCTGGAGCCCCACGCAGATTTATTGGACGAAGCCGATAAAGCGCCCTGCCACTGCAGCCATCAGCCACAAGATCAGTGAAGTTATCACGAGAGTTTTGCGCAGGCCCGTCGCGGTGTGGTCCGGCAGCACATTGTAAGCGACAGCATTGGCGATTGCCGCGCTCACCAAAATGAGCTTCAGGCGAAATGCGGGATTGTCGGCGTATTCCAGCGGGCGCACCGAAAACAGCAAGGCGCCTGTTGCAATGGCGATGAGGAGTGCAACCGCTGCCACGGGCCGTAGATAGCCAAGAACGATCTTGACCGGCAAAGCACTCCCCAATCCGAGAACGCGCAAATCCATCAGCGCCGCGCATGTCACCAGCGCACCAATCGCCAGGATATGGGCTGCGTTCACCAGCGGATAGGCAATGAAAGATCCGCGCAGGCCAGTGGCGAGGGGCGACGCCTGGAGCAGTTCCAGAAAGCCGGTCAAATGTCCTCTGCTCGGCTCGGATAGACGTCGTATTGCTGGCCATCGATGATGATCCGCACCGCCTTCATTCGCGGCTCGTCAGGATCGGCCGACCTGTTGCCGATGGCAATCACTTCGGTACCCGGAGGCGCGAGTTCTTCGGTGAAACCGGCTTGGCTTGTCGGGCCGGGCGGGGCCAGTTCCACCCGCCAGATCGTTCCCTCGACATCCACGTCGAGAGTGGCGTGCGGATTGCCGAAATAGGCGTCCGTGATCACGCCCTCGATCTGGAAGAAACCGCTCTCCGTCCAGGACCAGCCGTGATGCGCCAGCGCGGGCACAGCCACGATGGTGCAAAGCGCCAGTCCCGCATATGCAGATCTGATTAGCCGAGCTGCGTAAGGCATAGAAGTTCTCCTTCGAGCCAACCGCCGCTCCTCCGAACGGCTGCGGCGAAAACTCGTTGCGCGACCCTGCCCCGATTATCTCCCGTTCCATCCGCTTCGCAAGGCTATTCTCTTGCGAAGCTCCTCCGCAAAGGCCCTAAAGCCGAACCGGCTCGCCACCGGATTTCAGTATCGCGGCGATCAGGTAATGCACCGCCAGCACATCGCGCCCGGAGGCGGCCGGCTTTCGCCCATCGGCAATTGCATCGGCAAAGTCCGCGATCAGTGCCTGGTGTGCCTGGCTGGAAAAGCCCATCGGATCGGCGCCGGTTCCGGAGCCTGTGTCAGTGCCTTCGAAGTCGATATTGGTGCCATCATGCAGCCGCACGGTCAGTTGCGTGCCGTTCAGCGAAGCGCTTCCCTTTTCCCCGATCAGGTCGATGACGTCCGCATGCCCGGGAAAGGCGCAAGTGGTGGCGGTGATGCTGCCAAGCGCGCCATCGCTGAAGCGCAATGCTGCCGCGGCAACATCCTCGCCCTCCATCACATGCACAGGGCTGGTGGCGACGAACCCGGTCACCGTCTCCGGAACCCCGATGAGCGAGATCATCAGATCGAGGTTATGGATCGCCTGCGTCAGCAGCACGCCGCCGCCATCGCGCGCCAGCGTGCCGCGCCCGGGCTCGTCATAATAGCTCTGCGGACGCCAATAGCTGGTGCGGGCGCTCACATGCACCAGCCGCCCGAGGCGGCCCTCGCTGATCAGTTTCCTGAGTTCCTGCGCCGCGGGCCGGAACCTGTTCTGCAACACGATACCCAGGGTAATCCCTGCAGCTTCCGCAACCGCCACCAGTTGTTCGGCCCGCTCGATGCTGACGTCGAGCGGCTTTTCCAGCAGCACATGCTTGCCCGCCGCCGCGGCCATCTGCACGATTTCGAGGTGTGTGTTGGGCGGCGTCAGCACCAGCACGGCATCGACGCGCGGGTCGCTGAAGATCGCTTCCATCGTGTCGGTGACCGGCAGGCCGTGCGTCTTGGCAAAAGCCGCGCGCCGCTCGGCCGTTGGGCTGAAGGCATGAAGGGTGTCGATCCGGTCGCGCAGCGCCAGCAGCGCCCGCGCGTGCGGCAGCGACGCCATGCCCAGTCCAATGATGCCGAGGCCAAGTTTTCCCGTCATGACAAATCCTTGTTCAAGCGCCGGCCAACCGCTTGGTGGTCGCGCTGTCAAACAGATGCGTCGTATTGGGCTGCGGCGCCAGCCATAATTCATCGCCAATGCTCGCGGTCAGCCGTTGGCGGAGCAGCGCCGAAATCCTGTCCTCGCCCAGTTGCACCACGACAAAGGTTTCCGAACCCGTGGGCTCGATGGTGACAATCTTGCCGCCAAGCCCCTCTCCCTTGCTGGAAAGCGATAGATGCTCCGGCCGGATACCCAGCGTTGCCGTCAACCCGTCTGCAGCCCCTGCGGCCGCCTGAACCGGCAAACGGAAACCGCTGCCGGTTTCAAAAATCTGCTGGCCCTGAGCCTGCCGAACTGTGCCGGTCAGGAAATTCATCGCAGGCGATCCGATGAAACTGCCCACGAACATATTCGCCGGGAAATCATAGAGATCGAGCGGCGTGCCGATCTGCTCCACCACTCCGTCGCGCATCACCACGATCAGGTCCGCCATGGTCATGGCCTCGATCTGGTCATGCGTCACATAGATCGTCGTGGTCTTGAAGCGCGCATGCATGTCCTTGAGCTCGCCGCGCATCTGCACGCGCAGCTTGGCATCGAGATTGGACAGAGGCTCGTCGAAGAGAAATACCTGCGGCTGCCGCACAATGGCCCGCCCCATGGCGACGCGCTGCCGCTGCCCGCCGGAGAGCTGCTTGGGAAAACGCTGCAGATAATCGGTAAGCCCCAGAATGCGCGCGGCGTCTCCCACGCGCTGGTCAATCTCCGCTTTCGACTGCTTCGCCAGCCGGAGCGAAAAGCCCATGTTCTCGGCGATCGTCATGTGCGGATAGAGCGCATAGTTCTGGAACACCATGGCGATGTCGCGGTGCTTGGGCTCGACGTCGTTGATGACCCGCCCACCGATAGAGATCTCGCCCTTGTCGATATCCTCGAGCCCCGCGATCATGCGCAGCAGGGTCGATTTCCCGCACCCGGACGGGCCCACCAGCACCACGAAGGCGCCATCGGGCACCTCGACATTGATGTTGCGGATAATGTCCGTGGGGCCGAAAGACTTGGCCACGTTGCGGATTTCTACGTCAGCCATTTATGCACCTTTGCTTGTTTTGAGGGCGCCGTTCGCTCCCAAGCGTCCCGCAGCCTCGATGGCCGCCAGAAGGCTGAGGCCGGTGTGGTAACCGGGATCGAGATCAGGGGTCGCCGGTACGAAGTCGACCGGCCCCTCTGCAGTCATCGTCTGGTAGGCAATCGCGAGCTCGCCGCGCCAATAGGTCTCGAAGAATGCCGCATGCGCCTTGCGCCACACATCGAGCACCTGTGGGTTGCCGGTGCGCTCATGGCAGAGGGCCGCACTGCGAATGGTTTCCGGCAGCGACCACCACGGGCAATAGGGGCTGGTCGGCTCACCCGTTGCCGCGGATACCGCGAGCCGTATGCCCGGCGCATGAAAGCCTGCCGCAAAGGAGGCCAGCAGAACGGCCTCAAGCTGGCGTATCAGCGCCCGATCTGCCTCGTCCGGCAGATGATCCAGGGCAAACCCCACAAATTCGATGCCATGCCCGACATTGCAGACATCCATCCCTGGCACATTGCGCAACAGGCCCGAGACCGCATCCAGATGCCGCTCCAGCACATGGGCAATGAACCGCTCTGCAAAGCCCGCAGCATCGGGCCGGCCGATCCGCTTGAGCATGCCGGCCGCCCCAAGCAGGATCATGCGCGGCCCGAAATCATCGGGCTGGTTGGCCGCCGCACGCGCCAAGAGCGGCACCCGCTCATCCATCTGGAACCGCCCGCCCTCGATGGCCCCCACAAGCGCAGGCAACTCGGCAAGATAGCCATCCAGGCTCGGCAGGTCATAGCGAGCCGCCGCAGCAATCAGCCCCTTGAGCACGAAAATATCGGAATAGGTATAAATCTCGGCGGGCTGCGCCTGGGGCGAGCTGGCGCCGTCTGCCCCCGCAATTATTGGCCGCAAATCGGCATCGTAGCAGAAATAGGCGTGCCCATCACGCTCCCAAAGACGCCGGAGGATGTCGTAGAGCGGGCGCGCCACCGCATCGATGGCACCAGTCAGCCCACGGTCGGACCCAGCGAAAAACGCCGCATGCGTCACCAGCGCTTCTAGCCCCCTGCCCTGAATCCAGCCATAGGTGAATTCAGGGCTGCGCGAGCCATCGTTCGGCCCATAGTCGGCCAGCGTAATGCTGTTCTGCTTGCTGTTCAAAAAACCCGGCCCCAGCAGCGGCCGCGCCAGCAGCCACCGAAGGCTTGCCGCATTGGCATCGGCATAAACCTGCGCCGCCTGCGCAATGCCCCCCCCTGGACCGCTCATTCCTTCAGCCCCGTACTGGCGACGCCCTGCACGAAATTGCGTCGCAAAATGACGAAGAGGGTAATCGAGGGAATGAGCACCAGCGCCGATGCAGCGCTGAGGCGGCCCAGATCCACGGTGAACCCGGTCTGGAACAGGGCCAGCCCCACTTCGATAGTATAGGCCTCGCGATTGGTGGCCACGATCATCGGCCAGGCAAACGCCGTCCACGCCTGAAAGAACGCCAGCACACCCAAGGCGCCAAGCGCGCCGCGCAGCAGCGGCAGCACGATGCGGAAGAAAATCCAGAGTTCACCCGCCCCATCGATGCGCGCTGCTTCCAGTAATTCATCGGGAATGGAATGGATGACGTTTTGCCGGATCAGGAAAATGCCGAAGCTCATCACCAGATAGCCCAGCAGCAATCCCCAGATGCTGTTGAGAATACCCAGGCTCTGCGCCTGGAAATAGAGCGGGATCATGTAGACTTCGAACGGCACGATGGCTGTCGCCAGCACCAGCGCGAAGATCACGTTCAGCGAGCGATAGCGGAACTTGGCGAGAATGTACCCGGCGATAGAAGACGTCGCCAGGATCGCGATGGTCGAAAGCACCGCAAACAGGATGCTGTTGAAAATCCAGCGCAGGAGCGGCGTGTCCTGCAGCACGGCCGCGAAATTATCGATCGTCGGATTGGCCGGGATGATCGTGGGCGGCCAGGCCAGCATTTCCTGCGGTGTCTTGAACCCGTTGGACACAAGAAACACCAGCGGCAGCAGCATCAACAGGCTGAACACCAGCAGCACGAGATCGATTCCGCGATCGACGAACATCTTGCGCAGGCGACGGCTCCTGCCGCTCTGGGTGGATCGGTTGGAACTCATGCGCGCCCCCTTTCCCGCAGCAGTGAAAACTGGATCAGCGTGAGCACCAGTACGATCAGGAGGAGGACCACGGCTTCCGATGCCGCGTAGCCAACGCGGTAATTGCGGAAACTGTTTTCCAGCATGTCCAGCACCAGCACACGCACTTGCCGGCCCGGCGCACCCTGCGCGTCCGACGCCAGCACAAAGGCCTGCGCATAGACGTTGAACCCGGACACCAGCGTCACCACCGACACATAAAGCGTGATCGGCTTGAGCATCGGCATGGAGAGGAACCAGAACGATTGCGGCCCCGAAGCGCCGTCGAGCTTGGCCGCCTCGAACAGCGACACCGGCAGGCTCTTGAAGCCCACGAGATAGATCAGCACCGCATAGCCCAGCGCCTGCCACGAGCACAGCACGATGACGCTGATGACCGAGAGCGTCGGATCAAACAGCCAGGCCTGCGGTTCGAAACCGAGAAAGGTCAGCACGGCATTGAGCGGCCCCAGCCGGGCATCAAAAATCCATTTCCACGCCATGGCGGCAGGCACCAGCGACACCACATGCGGCAGGAAGATCGCCGTTTCATAAAAGCCGGACACCCGCGAGCGGGTCCGGTAGTGGATCAGAGCGGCCAGCACCATGGCCGTTGGAATGGTGATAATCAGTACGCCGAAGGCGATAATCGAGGTGTTCAGCAGCGCTTCATGAAACAGCCGGTCGCTCATCAGCTCCTGGAAATTGGCCAGGCCGATGAATGGCTTGTTCTTGGACAGAATGTCCCATTTGTGCAGGCTCAGCCGCAGCGTCTCGTAAATGGGAAACATGCGCAGCCAGGCAAACAGGGCTAGTGTCGGCAGGATGGCGAGTATCGCAAAGAGCCATCTCTTGCGCCGCAGCATTGCATTCTCCGCTATTGGAGCCTGGGAGGCCGGGGCTTCCCAGGCAGGTTGGCATTATGACGTGCTGGCTTATTCCGCCAGCAGGCCTTCACGCTGCAGCAGGCCGTTGATTTCATCCTGCATCGCGACCAGAACGCCATCTATTGCCGCATCGTCAGTGGCCAAGGCCGGATTGGCGAACGCCTCGGTCAGGCGCGCAGCGGCACGGGTGAGGATTTCCTCCACCGGGCCGATATTGGGCAGCGAGAAGAATTCATAAGTGTCGGGGTAATCGACGAACGCTGCCAGCGCCGGCTTGGCTTCCAGGATGGAGCTGTAGTCGAGGCCCAGCCGGTTCGGCAGCCAGCCTACATTGTCCAGCAGCCACAGCAGGTTATCCGGCTCGTTGGCCGCCTGCGCAAAGGCCCACGCAGCTTCTGCTTCTGCACCCTCGCCGCTGATCCACAGCGATACCGGCGCCACGATGGAGCCGCGCGGCAGTGTGGCCGTGGCGTATGGCAGGTCCGGAGCCTTGGCGGCAATATCGCCGATAACCCAGGACTCGCGGATGAACATCGCGGTCTGTCCGCGCTCGAACGCCTCCGCATCGGCCGGCATTTCGACCGTCACGGTCTTGAGGGTATGAACATTCTCCAGATACTGCTTGAGCGCAGCACGGCCCTGTTCATTGGCGAAATCGGCCTTCCACTTGCCGTCGGCGCTCTGCTCGACCAGATTTTCGCCGTACTGGAACATGTTGATCCAGAATTTTTCGGCAATACCCTGGCCGCCGCCGGAAAGACGCAGGCTCCAGCCCGACACGGTGGGAGCGCCATTGGCGTCCCGCTGGGTCAGCGCTTCGGCATATTTGGTGTATTCGGCCATATCAGCCGGTGGTTCGGTCAGCCCGGCGGCTTCGAACATATCGGTGTTGTAGTAGAGCGCGCTCTGGCCGCGGAACAGCGGCACGCCGGAGACAGTGCCGTCATAGCTCGCCGAGTCACGGAAGAAATCGTTGAAATTGGCCGGGTCCTGCACGAAAGCCGCCACCTCGTCGGGCGCGGTGTTGAACAGGCCGTTTTCGAGATAGCGCGTTGCGGTCGAGGTACCGAGTTCGATGACTTCGGCAGCTTCCCCCGAAGTCAGTCCCAGCGCCAGGCGCTTTTCATGCTCGCGCAGCGCAATGGCCTCCACCTTGACGCTCAAATCGGGATAATCGGCCTTCATGCCCTCTGCGACGTGTTCATAGAACGGCGCCAGTTCAGGATAACCGCTCCAGACCCGGATTTCCTGCGCGCTGACGGCAGGCGCCATGGCGACGGCTGCAATGCCCATTGCCGAGCCGAGCAGTGCGAGCCGGAATGCGCCGGACGGCAATTGGCGGCGTAGCTTCGATACACATGTCATGAAAGTTCCCCTTGTTTCGCTCGTTCCCTACACAGGCGATAATGGAGTTTGTTATGCAACCGGTTGCGCTGTCAATAGCGTTCGCGGAGCAGCCCACACGCAGCATCGGCCAAAGCCTCGGCCGAGCCCGGCGCAAAAGTGCCGGGCATGCCGATGAAGCGATGGGCCTCCTCGACCTCATAACCCCCGAAGCAAAACTCGCTCATTGGCGGGATATAACCGGGCATGCCCCCAGCATAACCGAGGACAAACGCGGGCATGCTTCCACATGCTTCCCTTACGGAAAGACCCGTCTCGCTGAAAATCTCCCCCGGCATTGCCACGATGGGAATGCCGCCCCAATCAAGCAAACTGACCCGAGCGCGCCATGCGCCCGGCGCCACATCCTGGTTCCGCTCGGCCCATTCGACCCAGTGTTCGAGCAGAATGGCGCGCACCGGATCGGCCGTCTCACGCTCCTTGTGCCAACGCTCCGCAAGCTCCGGCAGCGGCCCATCTTCAAGGCGCGTCAGAGCCAGATCGAGCTCCCGGTGCATGGCACCCACAGCCCCGGTTACCCGCTGTTCTCCGGCCTCCAACGCGGCCGCCGCGATCCGCTTGCCCAGCCGTCCCGCCGTAGCAAACGTGCGGGCACTATTGGCCGCAAGCGTCCATGAAGCCTGGGCGGTATGGCCTGTATTGGCATCGCCAGCGCAGCCGGTAAGAAACAGCGCTACAGCCCCAGGATGCGCCGCCTCCAGCGCCTGCCGAACATAGAACGGATAGTCCGCCGTCATCTCCAAATTGTCCGCCGCCAGCACCACCGGGTGGCAGGCATAGGACGTCATCACTGCGATGCACTGCCCATCGGAATCTCGAATACGGATCACCGGCACGGAGCGGTCCAAAGGGCCATCCACGTGTCGCCGATTCCAGGCCACGCCGGGGTCTCCGCCCATGCCGGCTGCAATCTCCGCCGGCCGCCTGCCCTCGCACGCCAGCCGCAACGCCTCGACGGCGCCATCCTCGATTAGCTGCAAAAACGCAGGATCGGCGGCCCGTCCCAGGCGTCCCTTCATCGATACCGGCGCACCATGGGTGTGGGTTGCAGCCACGATGATGTTGTCGTCCGGCAAGGAACTGCGCCGACGGATGCGGGCCGCCATATCCTCATGCAAGCCAATGACGTCGAGCACCACGACCGCAGTATCCTCGACCACGATTGCCCGCGCCGTCAGCGGGTCATGCGTGCCCGTCGCTGGCATGGTCCGAGCCGCAAAGCCCGCCAGATGCAGCCCCGCTGGCGGTGTAATGTCCACGCTCGCCGCCCCCGCACGGATCATGCCAAAAGCCTCTCCCCACCAAGGAAAACGTCTTCAATCGTCAGCTTTTCATCGCCCGGCGCCCAGGAAAACAGCGTTATATCCGCACGCTGGCCCGGTGCCAGCACACCCCTGCCGGCAACGAAACGTCCCGGATTGCAGGTCGCCAGGGTCAGCGCCTGCGCCAGCGAAATTTCCCCCGCCTCGATGGCGTAGGCGATATTGCGGTCCAGCAAATGCCCTGCCCCCGCCAGATATGGCGTGTCGGCAACACTGAGTCGCCCATCGGCAGACACGTCCACCTCCCCGCCAATGGCGCTTCGATAACGCCCCGGCGGTTGCCCACCCAAAGCGGCAGCGTCGGAGACGAGTATCGAATTATCCAATGTCTTGGCCCGAAGCATGGCCTTGAGTGTTGCCGCAGGCAGGTGATGCCCGTCAGCAATGAAGCTGGCCGTCAGCCGATCATCGGACAGCTGCGCCCAGACGAAATTGGGGTGGCGCGGCAACACGCTGGCAGCACCATTGCCCAGATGGGTCGACAGGCTCGCTCCTGCATCCACCGCCGCCGTGATCTGCTCCGGCGTGGCGCCGGTATGGCCAATCGACACCAGCACGCCTTGGCCGGTCAGTTCCGCGATATAGGCTGGCGCTTCCGCATAGTGCGGCGACAAAGTCACCAGCCCGATCATCCCTTCGGCGGCACGCTGCCACCGGGCAAATTCATCGATGTTCGGCGCGCGCACGTGCTCGAGCGGATGCGCGCCGCGCGGACCGTCCGCCGGATCGAGCGAGGGTCCTTCCACATGCACGAACCCGATCATCTCGGCCAAAAGCGGGCTTTCGCGCTTCGCCGCAGCGATGCCGCCCAGGGCTTCGCATAAGGACTCTTCGCTTGCAGTGATAAGCGTCGGCGCAAAACAGGTGACCCCCGCCCGCAGCAGATGACGCGCCAATTGCTCAAGCGTTTCCAAACTCGGCACGTCCGCATTCAGGTCGTGTCCGGCATAGCCATTTACCTGCAGATCAACGAATCCGGCAGACAGGAACGGTGCAGCATCTTCCACTGGCCCAGGGCCTATGGAGACGATGCGACCGTCCTGACAGTCTATGGCTATCCCTTGCCCAGTTGCCGGATCGCGTCCAACAATGCGGGCAACTTTGCTCACAGCCAGCGCACCCGATCGCGGAACCGCGCCAGGAACCGGCCATTGGCTTCGTCGCCACCTGGCGCATTGCCGCTGCGCCAGATTGGCGGCTCGACGCCTCGCTCGGCCAACTTGGCAACAGTGCGAATGACCAGACAATTGAGCGCGAAAGCGTTGGCGAAAGTGGAAACCGCAGCGATGTTTTCGCTCACCCCATCGACAGTCACCAGCGCATCGCCGATCGGCACTTTGGTGTCGATGGCGATGTCAACGATGTCGTGCAAATTCTGCCGTGTCGGGTGCCGCGCTGGATGCGTTGGCGCGCTGCCATTGGCATGCGCGTGTGAGTTGAAACCGATCAGGAACGCGCCACGCTCGCGCGCCGTAATGGCCGCATCGATCAGCGCCGCATTGATACCGTAGGCGTTGGTAAGAAGGAGTAGATCGCCCTCCCCCACGCGCTGGTCGTCGATGACGATTTTGCCATAGCCCGGCGTGCGTTCTACGGCCATGGACCGGAGTGCGCCATTCGACAGCAGCGTGCCTTCGTCGAGGATTGCGCTGACATGCATCAGCCCGCCAGCACGAAAGAAAATCTCCTGCGCCGCCAAATTGGAGTGTCCGCCGGGCCCATAAACATAGACCAGCCGGTCGGCAGCGACCTGCTCGGCAACCCGCGTGGCCGCGCGATCCAGAGCATCACGCTCCTCCACCAGAATGGACTGCATCAGGGCAGTGACATCCGACAGATAGCCGGCACACAGCGCATCGGCGTCGATCACAGGATTATTGGGCATCGGGGTCGGACTCCGCATCGAGGTAAAGGCTGCAATTGGGGTGCTCGCGTAGGATACTAGCCGGGCATTCGGTGCTGATCGGACCATAGAGAGTGGCGCGAACCGCGTCCCGCTTCAACTGGCCCGGCACCACGCAAAACAGCCGCCCCGCGCGCATCAGGCGCGGCACGGTCAACGTAATCGCCTGCTCCGGCACATCATCGAAACTGGCGAAGCAATCATCATCAACCTGCTGCTGCCGGCATTGCTCATCAAGCGTGACGACCTTGACGTCCAGCGGGTCGGCGAAGTCCGCAACCGGCGGATCGTTGAAGGCGATGTGACCGTTCACGCCGATCCCCAAGCACACAAAGTCGATCGGAACCGCCGCCAGCAGTTCCGCGTATTTCGCCGCCGCAATTTCCGGGTCCGGATCGGGCACAATACGGTGCACCTGGGCAAACGGCACCCGGCCGAAGAGATTGTCATCGAGCCATTTGCCGAACCGCTCCGGTGCATCGGCGGACAGCCCAATATACTCGTCCATGTGAAAGGCCGTAACGCGCGTCCAATCAATGCCCTCGGCCGCGCACAACGCAGCCAGCATCTGCGCCTGGCTCGGTGCCGCCGCAAAAACCATGCGCACGTTCTGCTGCCGCGCCAGCGCACCACGCACGGCATCGGCAATATCCCGCGCCGCCGCATCGCCCATCAGCGCTCTCGTGGCAAAGCACCGAACGCTCATCTGCCCAGCCTTGCGAGCGATGTTTGACGGGATTGAAGCATCAAGCGTCACGGAAAACCTCCACGCCGGGCTTTCGATGAAATGCAGCACCAGCTTTCGCCGACTATTTAATGCAACCGGTTGCATGTCAAGCTGCTATGACTATCCTTGTGACCCGGGACCATGCCATGACACTGTGGATGAGCCAGAGACCTCGCCGATGACCCCTCGCCAGAACAGACCCACGATCAACCAGGTCGCCGCGGCGGCTGGAGTTACCAAGTCCAGCGTGTCCCGCGCCTTCACTCGCCCGGAGATGCTGAGCGAAGAAACGGTCCGCAAGATTTTTGCTGCTGCCGAGCAGCTTGGCTATGTACCCAACCACACGGCGCGCGCGCTCAGCACCGGACGCCACGGCAACATTGCGCTCATCGTGCCCGATGTCGCCAATCCGTTCTTTCCGCCCCTGATCCGCGCTGCCCAAGCGGAGGCGGACCGATCCGATTATTGCGTGTTCCTTGGCAATTCCGACGAAAACCCGCAGCAGGAAGACAAACTCATTGGCCGCTTCACTGGCCAGGTGGAAGGCTTCGTATTGGTTTCCTCGCGCCTCAGCGACGAGCAGATCATCGACCACGCAGCGCGCCGGCCGGTGGTGCTGATCAATCGCGACGTGAAAGGCATTCCGCGCATCCTGATCGACAGCGCCACCGGTGTTGCCGAAGCCGTGGCGCACCTCGCTGGCCTCGGCCACAAGAAATTGGTCTATGTGGGAGGCCCACACGGTTCGTGGTCCAACAAGCAGCGTCGCAGTGCCGTTCGGCGCTCGGCCCGGGAACTGGGGCTAGACGTCACCGTCATCTCCAACGAGTTCGCCGCCTTCGAATCCGGCCGCAAAATCACCGCCAGTGTGCTCGCCACCGGAGCAACGGCCGCGATTGCCTTCGACGATCTAACAGCGCAGGGGATGCTCGCCGAACTGGCGGATCAGGGCATCGCCGTGCCGGCCGATTTCGCGGTGGTCGGTTGCGACGACGTGTTGGGCGCTGCCACCTATCCCTCGCTAACCACGGTCTCCAACCGTTCGGTGGAAGCAGGCAAGGCGGCCCTGAACCTCTTGATGGATATCCTGCAAAACCAGGCCATTCGCGACGTCCGCTATGTCCTGAACACCAATCTGGTGATCCGCAAGACCACTGGTCCGGCCAGAAATGCAACTTCTGAATCAGGGAGTCCTGACCAAAGCCGGTAGCTCGGTGGCGGCAATATCCTGCGTCACGTGATTGACAAGCACCTTGGATTCCCCCGCCTTCCCTACAGAGGTCAACACGGAAGTGTGCTGGCTGGCGATGGGTAGGAGCATGCGCTCAACGGTCCGCTCGTCCTGGATGGACTGAAATTGCACCGCAAAGCCATCATCCAGATGTCTCACCACCTTGCCGACGAGTTGGCCAATAGCCAGCGGCGTCCCCAAGTCTGGTTTCAATCCCGACGACACGGCGACGCCAGAAGCGGAAACGTCTAGCACCAGGCACGGCGCAGTTTTGCCGTCGGCCAGCAGGACCACGCTATGGCGATTGGCTGGCCTCCATCTCTTGTAGGTCCGGTTATCGGCGCTGGCGTGCAGCACACGCAACCGGTACCAGGCGATCTTTGCTGAGAGCTTTTCCCTGCCTGCGTCATCCAGAAGAAGTCGTACTGCATAACCGCCCTCGACGAAACGCTCCACTTGTCCGAGAAAGCCGCCAATGTCGGCCAATTGCACAATCAACTTCTGCCCACGCGTCAATCTGTTGCTGCATGCAATTACCGCGACGAGCGGACTGATCGATCTTGTCCAGCAAGGCGAGACGGCACTGAGGATCGGCCGATCCGCTTCATCCAGTGGTGTAACCCTGCTGGCGATGCCGCCTATAAAACGAGCGTGTTGCATGCAGTGGCTGCCATAAGGACGTGCACCATTCGAATCGATGTCGATGGGCCAACTTCAACCGCGCGGGTTTCTATAGCAACACCCATCTATGCCGGGCCTCGTAATTGTAGCTGGACTTGGTAAGCAGCAGCGCTATTTAGCCCACTACTCGCTTAACGCGAGCTAAACGGGTTTTCCTTGAACAGCACTTCGCGGTCCTGCGTAAAGTTCGCCAGGAGCGGAATAGCCGCGCCGCCGAGTGCACGAGCACTGGTGCCCAGTGAGCCGGCGACCAAGGAAAACGCAGAAAGACCTTGCCGATTGACCGTGCTCAGAGCAGCGTTTGTCGCTTCTATGATGCGCGATCTCACCGCATTGGGAACCGCACCATCGATAACAACGGTCTCAACATCGACCACTGCGACAGAGCCAACGATGGCATGTGCCAGATGCTCGGCAACCTGTTCGATCCATTGATCCAGCGCCGAGCCGAGATCATCGCCCCAATCATCGGGCGACTGCCAAAGCACTTCGGCGCGGCGGCCCCGCCGAACAAGTTCGCGCTCAAGCACATAGATCGAAGCCACATTCATCAGCTGCGGCGCCCGTCCGCCAGCCGCCATTGCTCGCGACGGCATGGACCCAAGTGCCCCGGCATTGTTGGTGCGGCCCGGAAACAAGTGCCCGCCAAAAACAAGCCCACCACCCACAAAGGAGCCAATGTAGACATAGAGAAAATCGACATACTCCGCGCCGCGGCCGAACATCAGCTCGGCGGCGCAGGCGGCGGTGATATCGTTGTAGAGGTACACGGGCCATGGACTCACCTTTGCCAGTTCAGCGCGAACGTCGATGTGGCGCCATGCATCGATGTCCTCGCGCGGAGCGCCGATCTCTTCGGACCACGTCCACATCTCGTATGGGCAGGCGATCCCAAGCCCCGCAACGCGCCGCAATGTTTCAGGGGGCAGGCTTGCCTGCAATTGGGCCAATCCAGACGCGGCAAATTCGCTGATGCCGGCCGGTGTGGGGTAGGCATAAGTCTGGTGCAGGAAATGCTGCACTGTTCCGACAAAATCGATCAGCGAGAGATCAACGCTGCGGCGGCCGATCTTGAGGCCAATGGAATAGGCCCCCTCGGGGTTCAGTGAATAGGGCACCGATGGCTGCCCAACCCGGCCCCGCACAACAGCTTCACGCCGCAACAGGCCGTCCGCTTGAAGCTGGTTGGCAATAATGGATATTGTCTGGGGCGACAGGCCGGTCATGCGCGCAATGTCGGCTTTGGGGAGGCTGCCATGACGGCGCACCAGAGAGAGCACCAACCGCTCGTTATAGAGGCGAACGCCACTCTGATTGGTGCCACGGCTAAGGTCGTCCGACCGCGCCCGTATTGTGCCGGCGCCCATATGCGGCTCCTCTACTTTCTGCCCTGCCTGTGCCGCGATGGAGACGCCCCAGCCGGTCTTCTGTCAATTAATAAATCCATCGGATTAACTTATTGACACTTCCAAACCCCCGTGCTGATCTTTGCACTATCGAACAGTGCGCGGGGAGGAGACCGGCGCCCCCGTTCGCAACGGCCGCGACCGGGCACACCCGGCGCGACCTTCTCGGGAGGAGAACGCATGAACAGGTTCTGGAAGTCCGCGGCCGTAAGTGCCGTGCTGTTTGGTCTTGCAAGCGGCTCGTCCGCTTACGCTCAGGACATCGTCGGGCTGATCACCAAGACAGAGGGCAACCCATTCTTCGTCAAGATGCGCGAGGGCGCCCAGGTCAAGGCCGAGGAACTCGGCCTTGACCTTCGGACCTACGCTGGCGATTTCGACGGCGACAACGAAAGCCAGATCGCGGCCATCGAAAGCCTGATCGCCGTCGGCGCCAAGGGCTTCGCCATCGTTCCTTCCGACTCCTCGGCCATCGTGCCGACGATCCAGCAAGCCCGCGATGCCGGCCTTCTGGTGATCGTCCTCGATACGCCGCTTGATCCGATGGACGCTGCGGACGCGACATTCGCCACCGACAACCGTCAGGCGGGCCGTCTGATTGGCCAATGGGCCGCAGGCACCCTTGGCGACGAGGCGGCCAATGCTAAGATCGGCTTCCTCGATCTGGCGACCAACCAGCCCACCGTCGATTACCTGCGCGACCAAGGCTTCATGGAAGGCTTCGGCATCGACGTGAAGGATCCCAACCGCTACGGCGACGAAGACGATCCGCGCATTTGTGGACACGAAGTGACCGGCGGGGCTGAAGAAGGTGGCGTCACCGCCATGGAAACCCTGCTGCAACGCTGCCCGGACATCAATGTCGTATACGCCATCAATGAACCTGCTGCTGCTGGCGGCTATCAGGCCTTGCAATCAGCAGGCAAGGACGACGTGCTGATCGTTGCCGTCGACGGCGGCTGTCCAGGCGTCCAGAACGTCAAGGAAGGCATCATTGGTGCCACCTCCCAGCAATACCCGCTGGATATGGCGTCCCTTGCCATGGAAGCAATTGCCAAATTTGCGGCCGATGGCACCAAGCCGGAAGTCGATCCTGAACTGGGCTTCTATGATACCGGCGCCCGCCTCGTCACCGACGCTCCGGTTGAAGGCGTAGAATCCATCGACACGACTGAAGGCGCTGAGCTCTGCTGGGGCTAGGCCGAACCATGGCAATGGCCCCTCCGGCATCACCGGAAGGGCAGTTCACCAATTTAATACTGACGAGAGGGGCGCGGTATGAGTGACGACGCCACCGGTTCAGCGACGGCCGAAAAAGGCCTGACCGGCGCCACTGCTGGCTTCGCCAGTTTTGAGAACGAAGCTGCCGGTCCGCTCCGGCGCGTGCAGCACTTCTTCCACCAGAACCCTACTGCCATCCCCGCCATCATCCTGCTGGTCGCGGTGACCGTATTCGCCTTTGTCAGTGGCGGGCGCTTTTTTGGCACTCTCAACCTGTCTCTTATTCTCGCCCAAGTGACGCTGATCGCGCTGCTTGGCACGGCGCAGACCCTGGTAATCATCACCGCCGGCATTGACCTGTCAGTGGGCGCCATCATGGTCCTTTCCTCCATCATCATGGGAAAGCTCGCGATCGACTACCAGGTCCCCGTTGCTCTGGCATTTCCTGCCGGCCTGCTGACGGGCGTGGCTTGTGGTTTCGTCAATGGCATTCTTGTCACGATGTTCAAGCTGCCCCCTTTTATCGTCACGCTTGGCACCTGGAGCATCTATGGCGCAATGATCACGCTGGTCTCCAATGCCGCCACCATCCGCTCCCAGGCGCTTGATCAGTTTGCGCCGTTCCTCAAGGCTATGGGTGCACGTATTCCACTCAGCGGCGGCGCATTTCTGATGTCCGGCTCGATCCTGATGATCGGAGTGGCCGCCGTCATCTGGTACATGCTCAGCCGCACTGCATTCGGGCGCCATGTCTACGCCATTGGCGATGACGCCAACGCTGCCCGCCTCTCGGGTATTCAGGTCAACCGAACCCTGATCGGGGTCTATACGCTTGCAGGCCTGCTGTGTGGCGTGGCGGGCTGGGTGCTTATCGGCCGCGTGGGCGCCGTCTCGCCGCTCGGCAACCAGACGGCCAACCTCGACGCCATCACTGCAGTTGTGATCGGCGGCACTTCGCTGTTCGGCGGCCGAGGCTCTATCTTGGGCACGCTGTTTGGAGCGCTCATAGTGGGCGTATTTGACTCTGGGCTATCGCTCACCGGCGTAGATCCCCTATGGCGGCAACTCACGGTCGGCGCGCTGATCATCATCGCAGTTGCCATCGACCAGTGGATTCGGAGGATTTCGGCATGAGCGCGCCCGTGCTTGAGGCCCGTGGCCTCACCAAGCGTTATGGCCGGGTTGTTGCACTCGACAACGCCGACTTCGACCTCCAACCCAATGAGATTCTCGGCGTCATTGGGGACAACGGAGCCGGCAAATCCACCTTGATCAAGGCGCTTTGTGGTGCCGTGACGCCGGATGGCGGAGAAATCCGCCTTGCCGGCGAGCCGGTAAGCTTCCGCTCTCCGCTGGAGGCACGCTTGGCAGGAATTGAAACCGTCTATCAGGACCTGGCCCTCTCACCTGCCCTGTCGATTGCCGACAACATGTTCCTGGGTCGAGAGCTCCGCAAATCAGGCATCATGGGAGCACTTTTCCGCACGCTTGACCGCTCCCGCATGCAGAAGATCGCCCGCGAAAAGCTGGCCGATCTCGGCCTTATGACCATCCAGAATATCAATCAGGCGGTGGAGACACTGTCCGGTGGACAACGCCAGGGTGTAGCCGTTGCGCGAGCCGCCGCCTTCGGCAGCCGTGTTGTTATCATGGACGAGCCAACGGCCGCTTTAGGCGTGAAGGAAAGTCGCCGCGTATTGGAACTGATGCTCGACGTCAAACGTCGTGGCCTGCCGATTGTCCTCATCTCCCACAATATGCCGCATGTCTTTGAAGTAGCAGACCGCATCCACATCCACCGGCTTGGTCGGCGAATTGCGGTTATCGATCCGAAGCAGTTCTCCATGTCCGACGCAGTTGCGATCATGACCGGCGCCATGAAGCCACCGGCTACCTGAGACATGCCGCACAGAACAGGATTCATCCAGTAGATCTCATGGTGAGCCTGTCGAACCACGAGATCGTGGCACCGATCCGCCACGAATCCCATCCGACAAGCCGCGGCTATAGCTCGATTGATAACCTTCCCCACTATTGCCCGAGGCGGCGGGTTGGCGATATCACGATAGGGAGGGCTTTGGCGGCAACGATACGCTTTTGCGCCTGTCCGGCTTTCGCATCCCATACGCAAAAGAGAGTTTAATGCTGCATCCCCTTACCGATCTTCTGATTGACAGTCGCCAATCAGGGCGCCTGGTCCGCGAGCTCCCGCCAGATCTGGTTCCGCAAACTCCCCAAGAGGCCTACCGGATCCAGAGCGAGATTGTCTCTAAACTTGGTCCTGTCGGAGCTTGGAAGGTTCAGCCGCTGCCAGAATCAGGTCAACCATTTGCGGCCCCAATTCTCGCCAGCACTATGTTTCCAGATGGCGCGACACTCCGCACCGCAGACTTTCCCAACCTCGCAATTGAAGTGGAGGTTGCTCTCACCCTTGGCCGAGACTTGCCACCGATCGCTCAAGGGTACTCTGCCGCGACAGTTCGCGATGTTATCGGCAGCATCCACATCGCCATCGAGATTCTCTCCTCGCGTTTTGCGGACAGCAAGAGCGTGCCACAACTCGCCGGAATTGCTGACCTGCAAAGCGGTGCCGGCATCGTGCTGGGCCCGGCTGTACCGCCTGACACGCTGCCCGAATTCGGCCAGCAAACCATGGAACTCAGCTTTGATGACGCCGTGGTTGCGACCACGCCGGGCAATGCCAGTACGGAGAACGTGCTCTCCTCGCTCGCCTGGCTCGCCAACCACGCGGCAACGCGCGAACTACCGTTGAAGGCCGGCGATGTTGTGATCACCGGCGCCCGCATCGGCGCCCTGCCCTTTTCCGGCAAGCATGTCTTCGCCCGCGCTCCGGGATTAGGCGAAGTATCCGTCGTCTTCGAATAATTCCAAAAGCGATGAGGCCGCCGGACTAAATATCTGGTCGGCGGCCTGTCAGCGTTCTGTCAGGCCAAATCGGCTACCACAGTAAAAAACCTGGGTGGCTCAAATGAATGAAGCGGAAGCTGACAAGTGCATCGCGGAATACCGTGCCCTGCTCAAGGCCTGGACGATGGCCATTACCGGCATTAGCGCCGGTGATGCCGACGCCATGCACCGCGAACTCGATGCCAACCAAGACAAGTTGGCCGATATAGCTATCGCGTTTCCGGACAAAGCCTACTCGGTGGATCTGCTGGTCAACGCCAGGACGCGCACTTGGGCCGGATACGAGTACGAACGCGTGCCACGAAATCAGAGCGCCGGATAGCTGCGCACCGTCGAAGATTTCCTCCACACGGCACTAAATCAAGCCAGACTCGAGCCCTGCAAAAAAGGGCTGGGAACAGTGATTTCGCCTTTTCGCTCTCTTCTCCATTGCCAAAGCATCTACATACGTTAAAACGCGCATAAGACGTGTTAAGTTTTTGTTAATGTAAGCTCTGGGGGCCATCGGTGCGTACAAGCCGGTGTGGGGCACTGTATGAAAGACGCAGAAATCGATCTGCGCCGTATCTTTGCGCTGATTTGGCGCAGAATACCGCTAATCTCGGCAATAGCCGCTGCGGTCGTGGCCGTCGCGATTGCGGCGATATTTGTACTTCCGCCGGTATATTCCGCAACCAGCCTGATTGTCTTTGATCCGATCCGCAAGGACCTGCTCGACCCGAGCGCTCAGTCCAGTTCCGGATCGGCCGACAATGCGCGGATCGAAAGTGAAGTCGAGCTCCTGCGCTCGGACTCCATCCTGCTCAAGGTCATCGCATCGCAAAATCTACTGCCAGAAGGCGACGCGGCGCCCGGTCTGCGGGCTCGCGTGCTGGCGGCAATTGGCCTCGCCAGCGCCGAGCAACCGCTTCCGGAACAGCGCCTCGGACAGGCGTTGGCGCAGCTACGGCGTTCGGTGCCCGTCCAGCGCCGCGGCTTGACATACCTGATCGCGGTCCAGGCACGCTCGAATGACCCAGTAAAGGCGGCCAAGCTGGCCAATGCCATCGCCCAGACCTACATCGACGATCAGGTGGCCTCCAAGGTGAACGCGATGCTGTCCTCGCGCGACGTATTGCAGGCCCGGCTGGCCGACGCGCGCGATGAGATCGTCGCATCCGAGGCCGCTTTCAACGCCTTCATGCAACAGAGCACCGCTCAGCTTGCCCATGGACCGGGCGGTGCCGACGTGCAGCGCCTGACTGGCGAGATCGACGCGCTAACCGTGGCACGCGACACGGCACGCCACCTGGCTGACACAGTGCAAACCAGCCTTTCCAGCATGAACTGGGATGGTCTCGCGACAGCCTTGGCGGCGGAAGATGCGACAGTCCTGAGCCAGCAACGTCTGGCGTTGGCTCAGCAGATCGCCAGCCTTGATGCCAATTCGCCCGCGGCGACCGACCTGCAGAACCAGTTGGCGAGCCTCGAACGGCAATTGCGGCAATCGGCAGATATCCAGCTTGCCAGCCTGCGCACCCATGTGGCCGATCTCGATACGCAGCGGCTCGCCCTCCAGGACGAATTGCGCACCGAAGTGATGGGCAGCGAGCTACCCGCCGACATTTTGACCGGGCTGTTCGATCTGCAAAGCAAGGCGGCCTTTGCACGCGAGCAATATCAGTTGTTGCTCTCCAGGTCGCTGCAACTCGAAAACAGGTCCAACCTGCAGGTCGCCGACAGCCGCATAGCATCGCCTGCCCTGCCGCCCTCATCCCACTCATTCCCCAATGCAACCATTTTCCTCGGCGCGGCCGTCCTGTTCGGCCTGGGGCTCGGCGTTTCGGTCAGCGCGGTATATGAAAGCGTCGTCGGCGGGTTCATGAGTCAGGAACAGCTCGAGGCCGCCCTGCGCACGCGTGTCGCCGCAACGATCCCACGCCTGAAGCTGCCGAACGGCAACGACACCTTGGCGGATCTGGTGATCACCGCGCCTCTGTCTCAGTTTTCCGAGGCCATGCGCAGAACCCAGATGACCATCGATCAGACGGTGCCAGAGGCTGACCACAAAGCGACTGGGCAGGCTCGGATCATCATGGTGACCTCGGCGGTGCCTTCTGAAGGCAAGTCGACCATAGCAATGGCCTTAGCGCGCTCATATGCCCTATCTGGCCGGCGCACATTGCTTATGGAATGCGATTTGCGCCAACCGTCACTGGGCCGGGAACTCGACGCCAAGCCCCAGGCCGGGCTGCTTGAAATCCTGACGTCTCGAAACGGATCAGTTACGCTTTCCGACTGCATACAGCATGAGCCCGATACCAAACTGTCACTGCTCCTCGGTCACCGCGGCACCGATCGGCCCACCGACACGCTGCTTGGGAGCGTGCAGTTCCAACGCCTGATCGAAGAAGCGGCAAAGACATTCGAAATCGTGGTCCTCGATACCCCACCTGTCGAGCCGGTCATCGATGCCCTCTACATGGCGCCGCTGGCGAACATCATAATCCTGGTGACCCGCTGGGGCAGCACCGCACAGCGCGAAAGCAATCGCGCCCTCGCCAGCCTGACGCAAGCCAAGAACTCAACCGGCCGCATCATCAGCGTGCTCAATGCCAAGGACCAGCCAAAGGCCAGCCACCGGCAACAATATAAGCGATATTATGATGCCGACTATGCGTGATTGGCCTGGAAGACCCGAGAAGAGTGATGGCATGAACCCGCAAAAGTTCGAAGTATTCGGCACCAGCGTTTCCTGCATTTCTGACAAGGATCTCGCTCGCTGCATAGAGCATTGGGCCGCCTCGCAAAGCGATATTGGACACGTCGTGTGTTTCAGCGACACCCACGGCCTAGTCAAGGCGCATGACGACCCCAGCATGGGCCAAGCTCTACGCACTGCTGATATCGTGGCCCCCGACGGACATCCGATAGCGTGGGTCGGGCGCCTCCTGTATGGCCTCTCGGCACGGCGACTCTGTGGCCCGGACTTCCTTGAATTTCTTGCCTCCCGGTCGGCGGATAACGGTCTCCGTCACTATCTCTTCGGCGGCAAGCCGGGGGTGGCCGATGAACTGGCCGCTACCCTGCAGCAGCGGCATCCTGGAATAAAAATCGTCGGCACGGACAGCCCGCCAATGGGTATTTCCTCGCCGCAAGACATCGAGCAGCAATTGGCATGCATGATTGCTGCAAAGCCCGACGTTGTCTGGATTGGTCTTGGTGCTCCCAAGCAGGAAATCTGGATGGCCCAGCATCGGCATCGCCTCGCGGGCATGACTCTCTGCGGCGTTGGGGCTGCCTTTGATTTCCAAACCGGGCGGGTTCGGCGTGCACCGGCTTGGATGCAGCGTTGCGGCCTCGAGTGGGCCCACCGCTGCTGTAGCGAACCCCGAAGGCTGGTGCCGCGCTATGCCAAAACCATTTGCCGCTTCGTGGTTCTTTTTGCCCGGCAATCCTGGCGAATGGCTCTTTCGGGCAAACTCCGGCCTGGCACCCCTCAAACCTCGCTGCGCACCTGATGCGCATCGCCATGTTTTTCTGGTCGCTGGAACTCGGCGGCGTCGAGCACATGATGGTCGAACTGTCGCGCGAGCTTGCGTTGCGCGGACATGACGTGACGCTCGTACTCGCCCGGGCACCTCAACCGCGCGAATACAATCCCGACCCGAGCGTGACGGTCGTTCGCCTCAACGCGGCAAGCACGGCCACCACAATACTCCGATTGGCAAACCATCTACGCACGGCACGTTACGATGTGCTCTATACCGCCATGCCGACCACCAATGTTGCGACCATAGCAGCCCTGCGGCTCTCCGGCGCCAAGACCAGGCTAGTCATATCCGAGCGCTCGAATCCAGCGCTGGAAGCGCAGCACTCCAAGACGTGGCGATATCGTTCGGCTTTTACCCTGCAGCCCCTGGTCTATCCTCTCGCTCACGCCATTGTCGCAGTATGCCGGGACCTCGCCGATGACCTGGCAAAGTTCGCCAGAATTCCACGAGAGACCATTCGCGTCATCTACAACCCGGCCTTTGATGACCGCGTATCCAGATCCAGCGAGGAAAGCACCCATCCGTGGTTGGACAGTAAAGACAGGCCGGTTGTGCTCGCCGCAGGGCGCCTGGTTGTCCAGAAGGACTGGCCCACGCTCCTGCGGGCGTTTGCACTTCTGCAGCACCAACGATCTGCCCGGCTCATCATCTTGGGCGATGGTCCCCTGCGCACCGAACTTGAACGGTTGATTTGGGGTTTGGGCCTGAACAATGACGTCGCTTTGTTGGGCTTCGTGCCGGAAATTGCACCTTACCTCGCCAAGGCCGACGTCTTTGCCCTCACCTCGATTTGGGAGGGCTTTGGAAATGTGCTGGTGCAGGCACTTGGTGCCGGGTGCAGCATCGTTTCGACCGATTGCCGCAACGGTCCGCGCGAGATCCTGGCCGATGGGGAGTTCGGCGCGCTGGTGCCGGTCGGCGATCATGCTTCATTGGCCGCAGCAATCAGGGACGTAATTGACCGCCCATTCGACCGCGCCCGCCAGATCGGGCGGGCGAGCATGTTCAGCGTGCAGAAATCTACCGATGCCTACGAGGCGCTTTTCGGCGATCTGCTCGCCCAGGCCTCCTGAGTGTCTGTTCTGCTAAAATTATCTCGCTTCAAAGTCGGGCCATACTTGTTCGGTCTCCTGGCCATGCTCGTGCCCGCCGCGATGCAGTTCGGGCTGTTCATCTTCCTGGCCCGAGTGTTGGGCGTCGGACAATATGGCCTTTACCTCGCCCTGCTGAGCTGGAGCCCGCTCTGTTTCGAACTGGTTGGCTGGGGCGCGGGTGAACACCTTCTGAGGCGCACCTCGCAGGATCGTGCCGCTTTTGCCGCCACGCGGGGACACATGCGCGCGGCCTTCTGGCTCAGCTTGCCGCTCGCCACGTTAGTTTTTGCAGCGCTCACCCTTGGAGCCGTGAGCCAGGCCTTGAGCTTCCTGGTGGTTGCGACCATCGGCCTGGCCGAGTTCGCCGGCTTGCGCTTGCTGGTCAACGCGGAGCAGATGTTCATCGCACTCGGACGCATGGGCGGGGCAAACTGGTTGCGCAGCTCTCAGGTCGCACCTCGCATTGCTGGCGTAGCGATCAGCTATCTCGCGCTCGGTGGAACAAGTTTTGAAGCGCTGGCACTGGGGGGATCACTTGGCATGCTGGCCGGCGGACTGGCCGCCGCATGGGCAACCAGAGCGCTGCCCATTGGGACCAGGCCAAACCTTCTGGCCGACGGTACGCGCCAAGGCACTTGGTTCATGGGCACCCAATTGGTACGCGCCGGCCAGCATAATATCGACCGCATTGTTCTGGCGCCCCTGGTCGATCCCGCCACGCTCGGGCTGTATGGCGCGGCACAACGTTTCATCCAGCTTGGCCTGCTGCCACTGCAATCCGTATTGCGTCTGACCTACCCCGGTTTCTTCAAGGCCGGAACGGGGGGCCTAGGCGCCACTTTGCGGTATGGTCTTGCCGTTTTGCCGCTGGCGCTTGCTGCCTCGGCAGTGACCGCCCTTGCCATCGCCGGCGCAGCATCCTGGCTGCCGCTGGTTGTTGGTCCCGAGTTCGAGCAATCAGTGATCTATCTGCTGTATCTGGCGCCGACACTTCCACTTTTTGCCATAAACGCCGTGCTATCCGATACGCTCTCAGGCGCTGGCTTCTTGCCCGTCCGCCTCGTGCTCACCACCATGGGCGTGATCGCACAAGCTCTCATGTTCTGGCTTTTGCACGATGGCCTCCAGATCGTGCTGGCGAGTTATGCTGGCATCGGTCTCTCGTGTGCATTGATGGGCGGCGCTGTCATGCTGCTTCGCCGAAGCGAGGTCCTCAAGACCAGGGCAAACCCGCCAACGCACCGGTTAGTTTGGCTCGACGTAGCCAAGGGGCTGGGCATAATCCTCGTTGTGGTGGGGCACGTGCTGCTCCTCTCCGAGGCACCCGTTGCAAGCGGGGCTGCCGAGTTGATCTACCTGTTCCACATGCCGCTGTTCTTCCTGTTGGCTGGAGTGACCCTTTCGGCACAACCGACAGGCGCCTTCGCGGTTCGAAAGCTCATCCGCCTGGGGCTCCCCTATGTGTTCTTTATCGCGCTGCTTGGCTTGCCAGCGCTGGTCGTGACCTGCGGGTTCGGCACTCCATTGCCTAATCTCGGCATTGATCGCTGCAGCGTCATGCCTTTCAAGCTCCTCCTCGGCGGCAGCACACTGGGCGGCATCTTCGGCGTATTCTGGTTCATTCCCTGCCTGCTCTTGGCACTGATCCTGGTGCAATTCGTCATCGCCCTCTGCAGGGGGCGAAACTGGCGCCAGAAGGCTGCTGTGTTCGCCTTGCTGGTAACCACCGGATACGCGCTGCCTCACCTCATGCCCGGTTCAACGGCTCTGCTCGCACTAGGCACAGCACCCATGGCAGCGGCGTTTATCCTGCTGGGTCAGGTGTTTGCCCAGAGGCTTCCGTCCCATATTGTGCTTGTCCTCTCCATCTGCGGCCTTCTAGTAGCTATCGGACTCCTCATGCCCATGCCGTTCGACATGAAGATTGGTGGTTACGGACCGCCAATCCTTGGGCTTGCCACCGCGATGGCGCTCTCTTGCCTGCTAATGCAGTTGAGCAAGCGCCTTGAGCACTGGCTATCCATCGCGTCGCCCCTGCAGGCGCTTGGGCAAAGAACACTGACCATTCTCTATCTCCATCAAGCCGTGCACCTCGGACTACGCCAGCTTGGCGTGCAGCAGGACGCGTTGCTTATTTTCCTGTCACTTGGCGTTCCGCTGCTGTTCCACCAGTCCATCCGCCGTCTGCTGAAGCTGGCCGAGGCAGGATTAGTCCCCTACTTGTCCCCGAAATCCCCCACCGTCTGAGCACCACCCATATTGGCGATCATCATTTTGGGAGATTGCCGATGCTGGCGCTTGGTTTGAACTTGGGAATTACACTGTCCAGTGTGCCCGCCATTGGCGGGAACGGACTACCGTCGCTTCCCCATGGCTGGGCATTTCTGACGCTGGATGGCGTCTATGTCCTGTTCGAAGGCAGCTACCTCTTGGCGGAGGCAAACTGATCATGGCCACCATCGATCTCTCACAAGTCGGACCGCAGCAGGCGGCCTTCTTTGCCACTTTGGGCCAAGCGTACCCCCTGCCCGCCAACACGGCGCAATACCCGCTCTCTGCCGGTCAATTCTACGGGCAAGTCGCCACCAATTGCCGGCTCGTCAATGCCAAGGCCGGAACCAACAAGGGCATCAGCGCTCGCAATCATCACCGGGCCCGCGGAGCGATCACCGAGATCGCCATGGTTCTACCCAACTGGTATGTCGAACGCTCGGCCAGCAAGCTGGAATATCCCAACAATGCCGGCGCAATCTGTGCAGCTTCGGTTGAATATCCCGCAGGCACATTCCACCGCCTGAACTTCGACGGGGCAGTTCGCGAACTGATCCCGGGCGGCAGCTATCGTGTGTCCGCTTTCGTGTCCGTGTCCATTCCCGACAATGCCGAGTTCTGGGCCAATATCTGGCTGTCCGCCGCCACGAGCATCGTGTTCTTCAACGGCAGCACCGGTCAGGTGGCTGCGAACGGCGAAAAGGGCACGGTGTCGACCGGCGATGTCACGGATTACACCATGGCAAGTCACACCGGCACTGCCCAGAGCTATGGCGTCTGGCCACTCGCGCTGATTGGCAGAACAAGCAGCAAGGCCACAGCCATCCTGTCCGACAGCGTGGGCGAAGGCGTGGGTGATGCCAGTGACATCACCGATCACGTCGGCATGTTGGCCCGCTTCATTGGACCCGCCTGCCCCTATATCAATCTTTCCCAGAGTGGCGATCGGCTGGAGCTGCTGCTGCAAAGCCCTTCGAGGCGCCTGGCGCTCCTGACTTACGCCCGCAACGCCGTCCTTGGCATGGGTGTCAACGACATCGGCGCAGGCCGGAGCCTGGAGCAGATCAAGGCTGACATGATCGAATTGTGGAGCAAGGCGAGCGCTCGTATCTCAGCAGGCGGAAGGTTGTTTCAAACCACGATCACGCCAAGCACCACCAGCACGGACAGCTTCGCGACACTTGCCAACCAGGCACCGGCAAACAACTTCTCCACCGCGGGCAATGGCACACGCGAACAGCTCAATGACTGGTTACGGGATGGCGCTCCAATCCAGGGTGCCGCTGCAGCGGAGATCGGCACCGCAGAAGCCTTGCGCGCCGGCGACGGATCGCACCCGCTCCATGCCATTCTGGACATGGCGGACGCGGTCGAAAGCGCCCGCAACTCCGGAAAGTGGCGCGTGGACGGTACGGCTTTCAAATGGACGATCGACGGCATCCATCCCAGCAATTACGCCCACATGCAGGCTGCCACGGCCGCCGCTCCCTATCTTGCCCTCTTTGCATAAGTCTTCCGGATAATCCGGCCGCGGTAGCGTAAACCGTTCAGATCGAAAAATGCGTCGGCAGAGTGCCACCAGCACTCGCCTACGTACTTCACCTATGTTAATGCGTTTGCTTAGCCATGCCCCAAGAGCCAAAGCAACGCTTCGGAACGACCTGAAATCAATTCGGGCGCCAACATATCCTTCAGGCCAAATCCTGGCCCTACATCTTTGGCGTCTTTCTGCCCTGATCGGCCAGGAGATGCCCAGCTGTAGTTTGCGCCCAGCGCATTATCTTGAAGTGAGGCTCTCTTGGTAGGGACTGCTCTTGTTTGCGGCGCTGGTGGTTTCATCGGCAGCCATTTGGTGAAACGGCTCAAAGACGAAGGCTTTTGGGTCAGAGGCGTAGACCTCAGCCTGCCCGCCTACTCCTCTAGTCCTGCGGATGATTTCGTGGTCGCAGACCTGCGCGAGCGCGACGTCGTTGAGGCCGTGATCGACCGCCCATTCGACGAAATATACCAGCTTGCCGCCGACATGGGCGGCGCCGGCTACATCTTCACCGGCGAGCATGATGCCGACATCATGCATAATTCCGCCGCCATAAACCTTAACGTCACCAGCGTGGCGCAACGGCGCGGAATAGCGCGCATCTTCTATTCATCGTCGGCCTGCATCTATCCGGCCCACAATCAGCTCGATCCCGACAATCCACTCTGCGTTGAGGATTCCGCCTATCCTGCTGCTCCCGATAGCGAATATGGCTGGGAGAAGCTGTTCTCCGAGCGCCTGTTCCTCGCCTACAACCGCAACTACGGCATGCAGAACCGCATAGCCCGCTACCACAATGTCTTCGGTCCCGAAGGCACATGGACTGGCGGCAAGGAGAAGGCGCCAGCCGCCATTTGTCGCAAGGTCGCAATGGCCGCAAACCACGGCACCATCGACATCTGGGGCGATGGTCAGCAAACCCGCTCGTTCCTCTATGTCGATGAATGTCTGGAGGGCACTACGCGGTTGCTGCGTTCCTCATTCGAAGGACCGGTAAACATCGGCTCGGAAGAAATGGTCAGCATCAATCAACTGGTTGACCTCGTTGCCGATATCGCGGGCAAGACCATTCACAAGAACCACATCGCCGGCCCTTTGGGCGTGCGCGGACGCAACTCGGACAACACACTGGTCGGAGAGCAGCTAGGCTGGAAACCGAGCCAGACGCTCCGTGCCGGACTCGAAAAAACCTTCGCCTGGATCGAAAGCCAGGTGGACGCCGCCCCGGCCAAAGCAGCCGAATAACTTCTGCTGGGTTTCTCGGGGATGTGGCCATGAACATACTTTTTGCAACAACAAGCCTGCCGCATGGCCAGACAACGGGTGGCGAAATCGCCAGCCAGGCCTTTGTCGACGCCATGCGCAAAACGGGCCATTTCGTCCAGGTGTTTGGCTTCGCACGCGACTTCAGTCCGCCTCCTCGAGGTTCGGTCAGCGTCGAACTCCGCGCCGTTGAAACTGCCTCCGCCGGTCTCGCGAAATATATTTGGCTGGGCCGATCCCTGCTCACCGGCCGCCCATATGTATGCGAGAAGTTTCGCGCCCACCGCTATCTGGACCTGCTCCGGCGAGCCACGCGGCTGGGCAAGGCCGATGTTCTGGTCATCGATCATGCCCAGATGGGATGGCTACTGCCACTTGCGCGCCGCCTTGCAAAGTCCGTGATCCTTGTCGCGCATAACCATGAAGCGCCGCTCTATGCGGCCGAGGCCGCGAACGAAACCCGGCCCCTCCAGCGCCTGATGCTCAAGCGTGACAGCCATCTGCTGGCTCATCTGGAGCCTCTACTAGCTCGCGCCGCCGACCAGGTCTGGACGCTCAGCCAGAACGAGCAAACAGCCTTCAGCATCATGGGCGGTGAAAGCAAGACAAGCCTCATGCCGTTGGCCGGCCGCTCCATATCGCCCAAGGACGGTCTCATCTCCCCAAGCTTCGACATCGGTCTGCTGGGAACCTGGGCCTGGGACGTAAACGGCCGCGGCCTCAAGTGGTTTATCGACAAGGTCGTCCCGCTCTTGCCCGATCACGTCACCATATGTGTGGCCGGCCGCGGCTCCGAACGGGTCAACAATATCCACCCGAACGTCACCGGCTTGGGCTACATCGAAGATCCCGTCAGCTTCATGCATCAGGCCCGCGTTCTGGCGATTCCAGCGGTGGCCGGTGCCGGCGTGCAACTCAAGACCATCGAAGCGATAGCTTCGGGGACACCGACTGTCAGCACAACCCTAGGCGTACGCGGCCTCGATGACCTGCCCGCCAACGTCGCGATTGCAGACGCCCCGGAGCAGTTCACCGAAGCCTTGCTGCGCCAGATGCTCTCCGCACCAAACAACGACGCAGCCCAAGCCTGGGCATCCGATCGGCAGGCCCGTTTCGAAAGTTTGGTGGCCGCTCAACTTGGCAGGCTCGATGCTGCGCCAGCAAGCGCAACGCCAAGCTACGAGAGTGCCTTAGCGTGATACCCAGACGCGCCCTCGTGTTCACCGAGACCGCTCTGGCGCTGTCGGAGACCTTCATTGCCGCACATTGCCGCGCGCTGCAGGGTTACGACTACACCCTCATCGCGCTACACAGCAGCGGCGATAACCATGCCGACGTGCCACGGCACCTGATATTTCCACACGGCAGGCCGAGTGCCGTTTCCCGGCTGGCGTTCCGGCTCGGCCTCAGCCGCCGCATCGATGATCTGATCGCCAGGATACAGCCAGACATCATCCACGCCCATTATCTCACCAATGGCGCGTTCCTCGCGCCCTATGCCAAGCGGCATGGCATTCCGCTTGTCGTCACGGCACATGGGCACGATGCAACGCGTGTCCTGCGCGCCAACTCAGCGTACGACCAGCTCTATCGCCTGCAACGCGCCAGGTTGATCCGCAACGCTGCATTGATCCTGCCGGTCTCGAACTTCTTACGCGAACAGCTGCTGGCTCGAGGCTTTCCGCCCACCAGAACGCGCACGCACTATCTCGGCATACCGCTCACCAACGATCCGCCTGTCGATGCAGGGACCAACCCACCGCGCATCGTCTTTGCCGGTCGCCTCGTTGCCAAAAAGGGTATCAACACCGTGCTTGAGGCATTCGCCCTGGTGCTTCGCACCAACCCGGATGCGGAACTACACATCGTCGGCGACGGTCCTCTGCGCCCTCTGGTCGAAGCCCGGGCGATCCAGACGCCCCGGATCATCATCCATGGCGCACAATCGCCGGAGCGCACTCAACAAATCATGGCCAGCGCCCGGTTGGCGACACTGCCAAGCCGGCCGGCACAGGACGGCGACGTCGAGGGCTTCGGCCTCGTGCTGATCGAAGCACAGGCGCTCGGCGTTCCGGTCGTGACCTCCAAAACGGGCGGCACCGCCGAAGCCGTAGTGAACGGCGAAACAGGCTTCACCGTTGACCCTACCAGCAGCGCAGAACTCGCCCAAGCCTTCCTCGAGCTAATCGACAACCCTGCTCGCGCTCGCTCAATGGGCTTGACCGCCCATCGCTTCGTGCGGGAAAATTTCGATATCCGCCGCCAGTCCCTAGCGCTAGAGCAGTTCTATGATAAGGTCATCCAAACGCGCGAAGCCGCTGCATGACCGAAGCAATCTCCCTTCCTCCTGCGGCTGGCCGAACGGTTGACCAGGATCTTTTGATGCTGTTGGACCACGCCCTGCCCGTGGTCCTGATCATCAAATTGAGCGGCGCCTGGTACCACCCCGGGCTTCTGCCCAACGATACAGTTCCCGGCATCGCGCTCCTCAATGCGCTATTCCTCGCCTTCTGCCTTTACGGCACCGTGCGGCTCCTGCTCACCCACGCCATCGAAACAATCTTCGCCGAGCCTGCCTATCTGGCCCTGCTGGTGCTCGCAGCAATCGGGATCACCCTCTCGGTATCCTCACCCAACAGCTTGGGCATGGTCCGCACGGCCGCGCTGTTTTTCGGCTCCTGCGTCTTCCTGCGCTACAGGTTCTCGCCATATTACCTGATGCGCCTGTTTGTAGCGGTAATGGGCGCCGTGATGCTGCTCTCGCTCTTGACGGCGTTGGCCACGCCGGTCGGCATCATGCACGGTTTTGATGCGGGTCGCTGGCGCGGCATATTCAACCACAAGAATTCGCTAGGCGAAGCCGCCGCAATCACACTGATTGTGGGCGGCGGGCTCTTCGCTGCAAACATCCTGCGCACCTATTGGCTGGTGTCCGTTGTCGTGGTCACCTTCGTTTGCCTCATCATGTCCGGTTCCGCGACCGCCCTTGCGGCTGCCGCCGTGGGCAGTTTGGTGTTCGCAACCGCACTGTTGATCGTTCGCCTGCAGGTAATACGGCAGCAGGGGCTCTGGTTGCTGCTTGCCCTGATCACGCTCCTGGCCATCGGCGGCTATGCCAGCACGGGTCTGATCGCAGCCGCGTTGGGCCGCGATCTGACCTTCACCAGCCGTACCGAAATCTGGCAGCAGTTTCTCTACTTTGCAGATCAGCGTCCATGGGCCGGCTGGGGCTGGGCCACGATCTCGACAACCGATCAGATGCTGCCGATCATCCGCCAGACGCTGGGCCTGCCCTATATCCAGACGCCGCATAGCGGTTATCTGTCCCTGCTTGTAGAGTTGGGCTATCCAGGCCTCTTGGCCTTTGCAGCCTGGCTCTCCCACATCATCTTCATGACGTGCAGGCGAGCCATTCTGGGGCGAAGCCGCGCCGCCTTGATCAGGCTAGCAGTCGCCTGCGCCCTGATCGTGCATAGCCTCTTCGAAAGTACGTCGGGCGCCCTGCCCTCGCTTTGGTTGCTGCTGCTTTTCGCCGTCGGTCCGCGCATCACTATCCGCTGGCACTAGCCAGCTACAACATCACGACCAAGTCTGTGGCCGTCGTGCCCGTGCTGAGAACCTGCTGGGTCCGCACCGGCAGGATCGAGCCTCCCACGAGCCCGGCAAAAACAGCGGTATTACCCGCGGCATCGATCAACCGGATAGTGCCTGCCCCGCCCACATAGATGGCCCTCGAAACTTCCGGCAAGGCGACACTGTCGCTGGGTTCGATGTTGCGGCAAAAGCTCGCCGGATCATCGAGCGAGCCGGCATATCCGGCAAATGGATCGGTCATTTGGTTCTTTCCCTGGTTGCGATAGCCAGCCAGTCTAGGACGCTAAGCCCGAACGGGGATAAGCAGGACATCTCCTCCTTCGGATTGGCCCTGCATAAGAATGCATATCTTCTGGCTCCAAACCGTACGTCATGGTACGCAAGCCCGATCATGTGGGAGACGAGCGTGTCCAGCCAAAGCACTGAACGCATTTGCTTCGTCACCAACGATACTCATGAAGCCAATGTCGCGGCCCATCGCCTGCGCGAGCGCTATGGCCACTACAATCTCGATACCGCCAATGTCGTTGTTGCCTTGGGCGGTGACGGCCTCATGCTGCAAACCCTGCATAAGGTCATGCGCAGCGGCACGCCGGTTTACGGCATGAACTTCGGCTCGGTCGGCTTCATGATGAACAACTTCTCCGAAGATGATCTCGTCGCCCGCCTTGAGGTCGTGCAGCGCACGCGGATCTATCCGCTATCGATGACTGTTTTCGATACCACCGGCAATACGAAGATGGCCCTGGCGCTCAACGAGGTTTCGCTGTTCCGCGCCACCTACCAGGCCGCCAAAATCCAGATCGTGGTCGATGGCGAAACGCGGCTTGAGGAGCTTATCTGCGATGGCGTCCTGCTATCGACGCCAGCCGGATCAACCGCTTACAATTTGTCGGCACACGGCCCCATCCTGCCCATCGAAGCTGAACTGCTTGCGCTCACGCCGATCTCGCCATTCCGCCCGCGGCGCTGGCGCGGCGCCATCCTGTCCAACCGGGCAGTCGTCAAGTTCATCACGCGCGAGGCCAACAAGCGTCCGGTCAGCGCAGTTGCCGACAATGTCGAATTTCATAACGTGCTCGAAGTAACCATCAGCGAAGATCGCAGCCAGGGTGTGACCCTGCTATTTGATCCCGGCACGAGCCTCGAAGAGCGCGTGCTCAGCGAACAGTTCCGCTTTTAAGCTGCCGTCAGTGCCAGCTGTGGCTCGACCCGGGAACCCGGCAGCGCAATTTGCCGCGGCGTGTCCTCGGCGAACGCGGCCATCACCCCACGCGCAGCCTTGCGGGCCAGCAGGATGTTCTGCTCGCTAAGATAAGCGAAGGCCTCTTCCAGCTCCTCTGGAATCGCGCCCTCATGCTCCGCAATCAGCTCTTCGGTGAGCACTGTCACTACATAGTGCCGCGCTCCCGCATCGTCAGCAAGATCCGTCGAACGAGCCAGCATGACGATGCGCGTCAGCAGGTCCCGCACGCCGTTCGCCAACCCGCAGCGCGCCAGCAGCGCACCGAGCGACGCCCGGCTGCCGCTTTCGAGCAGCGCAAAAACCTTGCTGCGGGGGGACTGGGACAATTCGGCGACGCAATCAGCAAAGAACATCACATGCCCGGTCACCACTGCATGCAGCAACACCCGCGTATTGAGGCGCTCATTGCCAACAAGATCGGACACAAATTCCGGCGACGTGCGGATCGCCTCACGCTCCCCGATTGCGGCGACCGCCGTGTCGGTGCTGTCGCGCAGCAGGCGCCCCAGCCGCTCGGACGAAAGCGACCCCCTCACCACGCGGCACTCACGCAGCGCAGCGGTAATCTTGTGAATCAGGTGCAGGCGGCCCGAAGCGGGCAGATCTTTGCGGGCCAGCAACGCGCCACGGCCTTGCGGGTCATCGCCCAGCGCTTCGCAGAGTTCTCCCAGCAGCCGATCGCCTAGCGCAATCTCGTGCCGGCGGAGCAATCGCAGTGTGAGTTGGAACTCCTGCCGTCCAATCAGCGCGGCAGCCAGCCTTGGGCTCAGTTTGGCCCGCTGGCTGATCGCGAGCAGGATCGCCGTATCGGGGGTGCTCGTAACCAGGCCCATGAGGTCCGCGTCGATCAGCACCGGGGAGTATTGCAACACGGCGCGAGCAATGACCGGGCTGTCATGCATCAGCGCCAGCATGATCGGGCGCGGCGCATCAGAGGAATGGAGCAAGCCATAGGCAAGCGCGGCGCGCACTTTGACGGAAGGATCATCGAGGAAGCCGATCAGCGCAGCATAGAGCGCCGCGTGTTCGTCGGCAGGACCGTGATGATTCAGATAGGCTAAGGCTGAGAGATGGGCAGCGCTGCCGCGCTCTTCACTGTCGGGCGACTGAGACAGCGACAGAAACTCTTGATACCCAACCATTCCATTCTCCGCACACCTGCGCGGAACAGCCTACAGGCCAAGAATTAAGGAACGGTTCACCATAATTTCAGCCTAGAACAGCGGGGCGAGCAGACCGAAGAGGTGCGCTGCAAACAAGACGAGGGCCGCGACAATCAGCCAAGCGCCCAGAGCCGCTCCGAGCACGACCCAGCCACGCGGAATTGGCCAGACCCCCTGCGCATCCGACTTCGTACTTATCTGGGCTACACCTGCATGCTTCATGCCGCATCCTCCCGCCTTCGCTCTATAGAGAGCTAAACGCCTTAACAGCGTATTATTTCCCTCTCCCGCATTTGAGCCGTTCACGATTTCCACTCAACATGCAGATCTCACTGTGCATAAAGCTGGGTGAAGAAGGGACCGCTAGCGTTCTGCGGCGCCGGATCACCGGCTTCTGCTTCGTTCTTGAATAGCCCCGTGAAGGACATGTTGGCCGGCGAAAAGCGCGACGGCACCACGGGCACCGGCTCGGGTGGCGCGGTTCCGGCCAGCTGCTGGGCGGCGAAACCGGCATTGCTGTCCCCAGTCTCATGCTTGGCAACGAGCACCCGGTAAACCTCGCGTATCGTGCGTGGCTCGCCGTTGGAATAAAAGATCGTCCGGTTGGAGTTGGCTTGCCGGGGAAACAGATCCGCGGCGATCTGGTCAGGGTTCTGCAGTCCCGCATTAAACATGCGCTCCGCCCCCTGCGCCCCAAGGAAGTGCGCGATGTAGAGCTCGCCAGCACTTGGCATTCGCCCAAACCGCTGCCGCAGATAGTCGCCATTGGATTTGGTGAAAGCTCCCGCCAGATCCGCGGCAATCTGCGGGTCCTCACGCAGCTTCAGGATTTCCGCTTTCCGCGCCGGATCACTGACCACGAAATCGCCTTCGCCGGTGCGCTGGATACTCTGCGCTATGTCGCCATAACCCAGCCGCGACCCGTGCTCTTTCATCACCTGCAACCAGGTGCCTTCGAGGAACTGGAACAAGCCGACAGCCGAGGAAGTCTGGGCCTTTGCGCCCGGATTGAGGCTGCTTTCGCGCACCGCTGTTTGCAGCAGATAATCGAAATCGACGCCATTCCGTTCGCCGGCGGCGTTCAGCATGTAGGCCAGGCTTTGTGGCACGGAGATTGGCTGAACGCCCATGCGCGAGAGGAATCCCTAAACTGATCGGCATATGATGCCGCGGATCGGTTAACCTCCCGTTAACCCTGATCGCACCATCGGGTGACGATGCTTTCGAGGTCGGGACGTGGCCGATCCTCGATGGTGGCGGTGGGGGTTCCGATATGGATAAACCCTACGAATTGCTCATCTTTTCGCGCTCCGAGCATGGCGGCGGCCTCAGCGTCGAAGGCGTACCAGCGGGTGACCCAGGAAGCGGCGAAGCCCAGTGCGTGGGCGGCGTGGAGCAGGTTGAAGGCCACGTTGCCGGCCGACAGGAGTTGCTCCAACTGGGGCACTTTCGGGTGCGGCTGGGGGGAAGAAATCACCCCGATTGTGAGAGGCGCGGGCAGGAATCGCTTGCGTTCTGCTCCGAGACTGCTCGCATCCAGCTTCGGGTTTGCTTGCTCCATGATGCGTGCAAGCTTCTCGCCTGCCTTGGCCCGATCCTCGCCTTCGATGATGACGAGGCGCCAGGGCGTGATCTTGCCATGATCGGGCACGCGCGTCCCGATGCGCAAAATCTGCTCAAGCTCGTCGGGCGTCGGTCCGGGCTCGCCGAGAAAGGCGATACCCACCGAACGCCGGGTCAGCAAATAGTCGCGCAGTTCTGGAATGGCAGGCATGATCAGGGCTCCATCTGTCGCGTGCGGTCGAGCGGGGCGAACACGAATAATTTGTCCACGCGGCGCAATGCACTGTTTTCAACGTGCCTGCTCTGTGACACAGCTTTTCCCCATTCGCCACCTACCAACGCAATGCCGATCGAGCCGTAGCGGCAGGAGACTACATGCGCGTGCGACAAATTCTGAGCTTGTTGCTTGCCCTTGCCATGCTTGCCCCCGTTCCCGCCGTCCTTGTTCCAGCGCCCGCCATGGCGCAGGAGGCAGACGACGTCATGCCGCCCATGCCGCGCCCGCGCCCGGATCGCGATAGCCAGCCTCCTGCACGTTCGGCCTCCGGCGAAGCCTCTAACCCGGCCAGCGAAGCCATTGCATCCCTGACTTCGGCGCCCCAGCCGGTGCAGCTGTCCGCGCGGATCACCCAGGAGGGCGCGCCCATACCCGATGGGCTGGTCTGGCGCATCTTCGATACCACACCCGATGCCAGTGGCGAATTGGCGCTGGTCGCCAAATCCGAGGGTGGCGCGGCCGATGTCGAGCTGCCGCCCGGGGAATACGTCGTGCACGTAGCCTATGGCCGGGCGCAGACCAGCGAAACCATGTCCGTCGCCCAGGGGCCGAACGAAAAGAGCTTCGTGATCGAAGCCGGCGCGCTGCGCCTCAATTCGGCGGTGACCGGCGATGTAGCCATTCCAGCGACATTGCTGACATTCGATATTTTTACCGGCGGCGACGACGCCAGCCGAACCCCGATTGCAGAAGGCCTGCGCGCCAATGAGATCGTGACCCTCAATGCCGGCACCTATCACATCGTCTCCAATTTCGGCGTCATCAATGCCGTCGTCCGCGCCGATTTGCGCGTCGAGCCCGGCCAGTTGACGGACGCAACGCTCTACCATCATGCGGCGCAAGTCTCGTTCAAGCTGGTGTCCGAAGCCGGTGGCGAGGCGATTGCCGACGTCGAATGGACGGTGAAAACCACCGATGGCGAGACTATATTCACCGATCTGGGCGCTTTCCCGTCGACGGTGCTGGCGGAGGGCGACTATTTGATCCTCGCCAAGCTCGGCGAGCAGGTCTTCAACCGTGAGTTCCAGGTCCAGCCCGGCGCCTTGGTCGAAATCGAAGTGCTCACGGCCGCATTCTAAAGCCGGTCGTAGTTTACCAGTAGACCTCATCCTGAGCGTGTCGAAGGACGAGGCCGTGGCACCCACGCCTCCACTCGCTCACCCTCGTGGTTCGACAGGCTCACCATGAGGGCTCCGGCCCTCTTCACTTACGGTCCACCAACTCCACATGCCCTAGTTGACCCTCCTGCACGCTCTTTGCTCTTGCTGCAAGCTGGCCGATGGCCCAGATTGCGCCAACAATCGCGGGAGACTTTATCTGATGCTCGTCAGCACTTTGAACAACCGGCGCCTGGCAGCGCTCGCCACGGCCTGCCTCCTCAGCGTTGCCCTGCCTGCCCTGCCGGCCTGGGCACAAAAGACCAAGACCAAGGACGCAGCCCCGGCTCAATCGAGCACGTCCGAAGCGGACAGCGCTGCTGCCAGTGAACCGGAATTTACCATCGACATCCCCACGATCGATGCGACGGGTTCAAGCCTCGATGAACAAACGCTGCGCGACATCTTCAGCGGCAATGTCGTCGACCATGCCGAAACGCTTGCCAGCCTGACGGCATCCAGCATCACGATCCCCCAGATCAACGTCACCGGATCGTCCACGATCGATGACGAGAAAACCGAAATCAACGTGACCTTCAGCGACATCGTTTTGAGCGACGTCACCGATGGCACGGCCGCATCGGTCACCCTGGGCGGGGTCACCACCGATAGCGAGGAAGTCAATGCGGCCTTCGGGGCCATTTCCGCCTCCAACTTCGACATCGGCGGCGTGCTGGCCCTTTATGGCCTGGTCGACGGCGGCGGGCAAACCGAGCTGGAAACCATCTACACCGATTTCGCCTTTGAAGGCGGTACCGTTACCAGCCCCGAGGTGAATTGCACCATCGGCGCTGCCGAGACTGCCGAATTCAAGGCCCGGCCGCTCAACTATTCCTTCGCCGACATCATGGCGCTTTCCGAAGCGCTGGACGACTCCGAGGGAGAAACACCCGACCCCGAGGTCACGGGCGATGCCTTGCGGATGTATGTCGATCTGTTGACCGCATTCGAAACTTCGCCGGTCAGCTTCGATGGCTTTGATTGCTCGGGCGTGGACGACGAGGATCGGGCCATCGCGTTCAGCATTGCCGGCATGTCCATGGATGGCATGAGGCCAGGCTACTATCCCGCCTATACAATCGACGGGCTGGATATCACCATGGAGGACGATGGCAGCGTCAGCGTCGGCAGCGTGACATTCAAGGGCATGGACCTGTCCGGCCCCATTGCCACCATCCAGTCTGCTCCTGCGGCCATCGACGAAACCTGGTTCAACGACAACGCCCGCCTGCTTGTCCCAGCGTTCGAAGGGTTCTCATTCAGCGACGTTGCAGTTGACGTTCCCGATCCCGAAGCGCCGAGCGAGCGTATCGTCGGTAGCATTGGCGCGTTCGATCTGACGCTGGGCGAATATTTGAACGGCTTGCCGACCAGTATCAGCACCACGGCATCCAACATCGTCGCCGATATTCCCGCCGACACCCAGGACGAGCAGCTGGCGCAGCTGCAGGCTCTTGGCGTGACTTCGCTCGATCTGGGTTTTGCCCTCAAGGCCAGCTGGAACGAAGCCGAGGACCAGATCGATCTAACCGAGTTTTCGGTGTCCGGCGCAGATCTGGCGACGGTCAAGCTGGCGGGCACCATTGCCAATGCCACCGAAGCGCTGTTCGGCCTTGATACCGATGCGGCACTCGCCGCGGCCATGGGCATGGCCATCGCCAATCTCAACCTCGATGTAACCGATCAGGGCCTGTCCGATATCATCCTGGCCAGCGTTGCAGCCGAACAGGGGAGCGACCCGGCCACCATGCGCCCGGTTTTCGCAGGGCTCGCGGAAGGCACCATCGTGGGCGTCCTTGCCGGGGCAGCTGAAGCCCAGAAGGTGGGCGCGGCGATCAACAGCTTCGTCAGCGGCAAGGCCAAGCAGCTCAACATCGAGATGGTGGCAAAGGAACAGCCGGGCCTCAGCTTCGCCGACTTCGCAGCCGCCGAATCCATGCCCGCCGTGCTGATCGGCAAAGTCACGATCAACGCCACCGCGAAATAACGAAAGGGGCCGCAGCGATGCGGCCCTTTTTTGTAGGGGGTGACTGGTTGTCCCCAATGTATCCCACCCCACAACGTCATCCCCGCCTTGAGCGGGGATCCCACTTTTGTGCCTCAGGGAAGTGAGATTCCCGCCTGCGCGGGAATGACGCGGGGAAATTGGAGGGCTTGGTGCCACGACCTCGTCCCTCGACAGGCTCGGGATGAGGTCTATTCAGGGCATCCGATCCTGCGGCGCTAGTGCCGAGAAAGCCTAGCCCGCCATTTCCTTGGCCGCCACCGCCATGCCCCAATTCAGTAGGGCCCGTGCCGTCTCGGGCGTGTCGCCCTCCACATAGCAGCGCAGTTCGGGCGCATTACCGGAGGCGCGGAAATGGACCATGTTGCCGGCGGCGGTGCGGAATTGCAGGCCGTCGACTTGCGAGAGGCCGGCGATGCCATGCGGCCCGAACAATGTCTCGGCATAATCCCGATCGGTGGCCAGCCGGTGCAGGAAGGCTCCGCTGCGCTCGCTCGGCACGTTCTGCAGGCGGTCGGCAAGCGCATGTTGCAGTGGCAGCGTCTCGATCAGGTCGGCAATAGCCAGTCCCTTTTCTGCCGCCAGGCCGAGCACGCACAATAGCGGCAGCACGGCATCGCGCGTGGGCAGCGGCGGCAAGGGTGCACCCCGCACGGAAATGCCATAGCCAACGAAGGTGCCGCCATTGGCTTCAAAGCCCACGACCCCGTCGTCGGCCTCGTCCATTGCGGCAACCACATAGGGCGAACCCACCCGGGTGCGGACTACGCTCCCGAAATAGCCGGTGCGCTCGATTGCGGAGTTTGAAGTTACCGGCGTCACCACCGTTCGGGCGCCGAGAAACTGCGCTGCAAGCAGCCCCAGCACGTCGCCGCGCACGAAATTGCCCTTGGCGTCCATCAGCAAGGGGCGGTCGCCGTCGCCGTCGGCGGACACGATGGCGTCGAGCTTCTCGCCGGCAACCCAACCCGACAGCGGCGCGAACACCTCGTCGCCGAACGCCTCGGTATCCACCGCCACGAAACCATCGATGCGGCCCAGGCTGACCACCTCGGCGCCGGCCCGGCGCATGATGCGGGTCAACAGATCCCGCGCCACAGTGGAATGCTCGAAGACGCCGATCCGCTGGCCGGCCAGCGCTCGGTCCGGCAGCAGCTCGGCAAAGCGCTGGAAATAGCGCTCGGTGGCAGCATCGGCCTCATCGGCGATGGCAATTTCGCGGTCAGCCACCGGCTCATCCGTCAGGCCCGCGACAATGCCGGCCTCATCGGCTTTGCTGATCTCTCCCACCGGCAGGTAGAATTTGAGCCCGTTGCGATCGACCGGAATATGGCTGCCCGTCACCATGATCGCGGCGCAGCCGGCAGCCATGGCGTGATAGGCCAGCGCGGGCGTCGGGATGGTGCCGCAATCCACGGGCTCCAGCCCGAACTGTGCGATGGCAATTGCGCAGTCGCGCGCTATCTGTGGGCTGGAGGGCCGGAAGTCGCGGCCGAGGAACACCTTGCCGCCGCCAAGCGCATTGAGGCTTTGCAGGTGGCGCAGGAAGGCTGCCGTATACCGGCGCGCCGCCTGCCCTTCCAGCTCGACGGCCAATCCGCGGAGCCCACTCGTTCCAAACTTCAAGCTCGACTGAGACAATCCAAAATCCTCTGGTCTATTTCTGATAGTGCCCGCGATACCATTCGACGAACCGCCCGACGCCGTCTTCGACCTGGGTATGGTGCATCGGGCCGATCAGTTCGGTGAGCAATCTGGTATCCGATTGCGTCGCAACCACGTCGCCCGGCTGAACAGGAAGCATATTCAGCTGCGCCGACATGCCAGTGGCGCGCTCGACGGCGCGCATGAAATCAATGAGTTCGAGGGGCTCGCCCGCCGCCACGTTGAGGCTGCGGAACGGGGCGACGCCCGACAGGCTATCATGGGGCAGCTTCTCGCCCATCACCGGCGGCCTGGCACCGATCCGGATGAGCGCGTCCACGACATCATCCACAAAGCTGAAATCGCGCTGCATCTTGCCGTGCCCATAAACATCGATGGGGCGCCCGGCCAGCATCGCCTCGACGAACTTGAACAGCGCCATGTCCGGCCGGCCCCACGGCCCGTAAACCGTGAAGAACCGCACGCAGGTGGATGGCAATTGCCAGAGATGGGCATGGGCATGCACCATGGCTTCGCCCGCCTTCTTGGTGGCCGCGTAAAGCGAAACCGGCTGGTCGGCCGCATCGGTTTCGGCGAACGGCATCTGGGTGTTGCCGCCATAGACCGAGCTGGTCGAGGCGAAGATCAAGTGTCGCGGCGGATGCTGGCGCAGGGCTTCCAGCAGGTTGGCAGTGCCGACAAGGTTGGATTGCACATAGCTTTGCGGATGCTCGATGCTGTAGCGAACCCCCGCCTGTGCGGCGAGGTGCACGACGATGTCGGCCTGGGCGTTGGCAAGAGCTGAAGTCAACGTTTCGGCATCCTCTAGCCGCGCCTCGATGGGCGTGAAGCGGGCATGTTCCCCCAGCAGCGCCAGCCGGGTCCGCTTGAGCGAAACATCGTAATAATCGGTGACCGCATCGTAACCGGTGACATCGTGCCCATCGGCCAGCAAGCGCCGCGCCAGGTGGAAACCGATAAAGCCGGCGGTGCCGGTCACGAGAAAGCGCATCACTCGCTCTCCGGGCGCACATTGCGCAATTGCTTGACGGTGGAGCGAATGGACTTGCCTTCGAGCCGCCGCTTCTTGGAGGCGAGCGTTGGCCGCGTTGCGACACGCGGCTTGGGCACGTGGGCGCCTTCCGCCAGCAAAGCAACCAGCCGGGCCTGTGCTTCGGTCCGGTTCATCGGCTGGTCGCGGTGGGTGTTGGCCGTCAGCACGATTACCCCATCCTTGGTCAGCCGCTTGCCGGCAATCGCTGCAACCCGCCGCTTCATCGCCTCGGGAATGGAAGGGGAATTGAGCAGATCAAAGCGCAATTGCACCGCGCTCGACACCTTGTTGACGTTCTGCCCACCCGGCCCGGTCCCCCGCACGAAAGTCTCCTCGATCTCTGATGGATCGATGGAGATCGTGCGGGTTATGGGTATCCGGTCGGCCATGTCAGCCCTATCGTCGCAAGCGACCCGCGAAGATGATCTCGCCTTCGTGGATCGTCAGGCCCTTGATGGTTGCCCGGTATTTTCCCGGCAGCCCTTCGGCCTCAACCACCCAGCCCTTCTTGAGCATACCGGCGAAAACCTTTTCGCCGATATCCTTGAAGTCGCCGGGCCCGAGCGCGTTTTCCTCACCCAGATGGGTGAGGGCCTTGATTTCGCGATTGGACGGACGCTGCGGCATGGCTCAGGCGGCCTTCGCCTTGAGATCGGGCGCGGTGGCTTCGCTCATCAGGGACACCAGCGCATCCATGAATGGCTCCACCTTCTGACCCTCGGTGCCGAGACGGCGCACCGATACGGTGCCCTCCTCGGCCTCGCGGCGGCCGACCACGAACATCAACGGGGTCTTGCCCACCGAGTGCTCGCGCACCTTGTAGTTGATCTTCTCGTTGCGGGTGTCGATCTCGGCGCGAATGCCGGCGGCCTTGAGTTGGCGCACCAGCTTTTCGGCGTACTCATCCGCTTCGGACACGATGGTGGCTACGACGACTTGCGTCGGCGCCAGCCACATCGGCATCTTGCCGGCATAGTTCTCGATCATCATGCCGATGAAGCGCTCGAGCGAGCCAAGGATCGCGCGGTGCAGCATCACGGCATATTTGCGGCTGCCGTCCTCGGCCACATAAGTCGCGTCTAGCCGCTCGGGCAGCACGTAATCGAGCTGCAGCGTGCCGACCTGCCAGGAGCGGCCGATGGCGTCCTTGAGGTGGAACTCCAGCTTGGGTGCATAGAACGCCCCCTCGCCTTCCGCGATTTCGAAGTCGTAGCCGGTTGCACGCAGGGCATCGCCCAGCGCCTTCTCGGCCGCGTCCCAGCGCTCGATGGTGCCGCCGAATTTCTCGGGACGCGTTGCGAGCTTGATGACGACGTTCTCGAAGCCCATGTGCCCATAGACCGAATAAAGCAGGTGTACGAAGTGCTCGGTCTCGCTCTGGATCTGGTCTTCGCGGCAGAAGATGTGCGCGTCGTCCTGGGTCATCTGGCGCACGCGCATCAGCCCGTGCAGCGCGCCGTGTGCCTCGTTGCGGTGGCAGCAGCCGAATTCGGCCATGCGCAGCGGCAGGTCGCGGTAACTCTTGATGCCCTGGTTGAAGATCTGCACGTGGGCCGGGCAGTTCATCGGCTTGAGCGCCATGAGGTCGCCCTTGCCCGACAGCACCGGACCTTCGTCTTCCGTACCCGGCACTTCGTCGGGTACCACGAACATATTCTCGCGATACTTGCCCCAGTGGCCCGACTGCTCCCAGAACTTTGAGCTCATCAGCTGTGGGGTTTTGACCTCCACATAGCCGGACTCGTTCAGGCGGCGGCGGATATAAGCCTCCATCTGATTGTACAGCACATAGCCCTTCGGATGCCAGAACACCGACCCCTGCGCCTCTGGCTGGAAGTGGTAAAGGTCCATCTCCTGCCCAATCTTGCGGTGGTCGCGCTTTTCCGCCTCTTCCACCATGTGGAGATAGGCGTCGAGCTCTTCCCTGGTCGCAAAGGCCGTGCCGTAGATGCGGCTCAGCACCGGATTGTTGCTGTCGCCGCGCCAATAGGCGCCCGCCACCTTGGTCAGCTTGAAGGCCGAGCCAACATCCTTGACGGTGCGCATATGTGGGCCGCGGCAAAGGTCGATCCATTGACCCTGCTTGTACATCCTGAGCGACTGGTCGGCCGGAATGGCATCCACCAGTTCGACCTTGAATTCCTCGCCCTTGGTGCGGAAGAAATCCTTGGCCTGGTCGCGCGTCCAGATTTCCTTGGTAAAGGCCGCACCGCGATCGATGATCTCAGCCATCTTCTTTTCGATGGCCGGGAAATCCTCTTCCGAGAACGGCTCGTCGCGCTTGAAGTCGTAATAGAAGCCGTTCTCGATCACCGGACCGATCGTCACCTGCGTGCCGGGCCATAGCTCCTGCACGGCTTCCGCGAGCACGTGCGCCGCATCGTGGCGGATCAGCTCCAGCACATCCTTGGAGCCGCTGTCGCGCGTCACGAACTCGATCCGGCCATCGGCCTCCAGCGCATCGCTGAGGTCGCTGAGCACGCCGTTCCAGCGCATCGCGACCGTCTTCTTGGCCAGCGACTTGGAGATGCCTTCGACGATGGTGGTCCCGGTGGTGCCACGCGGATAGTCGCGAGCTGCACCGTCGGGAAATGTCACCTTGATCGTCATTTTGGGATCTCCAGAAATAGGGTCATTGCCGCGTTTGTCGCAGCAAGGGCGCCTGTCTAGCATGATTGAGCATTATTTCCAGCGTCCATAACGCCAGGGCAAATACCAGTGCGCATCGGCTGGCACGGCGTCGGGCACCGGATCATAGCCATCGGTGCCGCCCGGACGGCAGCGGATGAACCGGGCAAGCCCCATCCAGCCCCCGGGCCAGAAGCCGAAGGTCCATATGGCGTTGCTGGTATATTCCGAACAGCTCGGCAGATGCCGGCAGGTGCGCCCCGCAAAAGCCGATAGCGTGTAGCGGTAGATGGTAATCAGCAGCACGGCCACGATCTTGAACGGCAGATCCACCGCACGCCACAGCCAGTCATTGAATCGCTGCATCAAGGTTCCGCCGCAACCGATTGTGCCGACTCGACCTTTTCCAGCGCTTCGGCAACAGCATCGAACACCAGCAGCGTCGATATATGCCGCGCCCTGTATTCGCGCACCGGCTCAAGATAGGCCAGATCCGCCCACTTTCCGGCCGGCGGCGTACCGTCCGCCTCGAGCATTGCGTGCATCTGGTCACGCAGCAGCAGGAACTCCCCAGTCGGGGTACCGACGATTTCCCGCGCCACCACCGCCGCCGATGTCTGCCCCAGCGCGCAAGCGGACAGGTGATGCCCGTATTCGGCGATCACTCCGTCACGCACCACGACGTCCACTTCGATCAGCGAACCGCAGACGCGGCTGACCTTGCGCGCGCTGGCGTCGGGATTCGCGAGCCGGGGCGGCTGCGGGGCATTGGCCGCAAGTTCCAATATCTTCTGGGAATAGAGATCGCTGATGTCCATCAACCAAACAATTCTGTTTCTTGCCGCTGTTTTGCCCTCAGCTTATATAGAGGCTTGCATGGGCAATGTCAGGGTTGCCGAAAACGTTGGTCCAAAACCAAGGCGCCAGCGCAGAATGGTCTCGCTTGAAGGAGCCCACACCTATGGACGCCCACACCAATCCGCTCGGTGCCCTTTCGACCTCTACTGCCCCCTACCCGCGCCCGACGCGTGAAGAGGCCGAGGCTGCCGTGCGCACCCTGCTTGCCTGGGCCGGCGATGACCCGACCCGCGAAGGCCTGCTGGAAACCCCGGCCCGGGTTGCCAAGGCATATGGCGAGTTCTTTGCCGGCTACCATCAGGACGCCAAGGCCATCCTGTCCAAGACCTTCAAGGATGTCGGCGGCTACGACGATATAGTGCTGGTCCGCGATATTCCGTTCAGTTCCCATTGCGAGCACCACATGGTGCCCTTCGTGGGAAAGGCCCACATCGCTTATCTGCCCCATGACGGCGTCGTCGGGCTCTCCAAGCTCGCCCGCCTGGTCGAAGTTTTTTCCCTGCGCCTGCAGACCCAGGAAAACCTTACCTCGCAGATCATCGATGCCATCAACGAGCATCTGGGGCCGCGCGGTGCGGCGGTGATGCTGGAGGCCGAACACATGTGCATGTCCATGCGCGGCGTTCGCGCCCATGGCGCCACCACCATCACCCACCGTTTCACCGGCGTGTTCGCCGAAGAGCGTTCCGAGCAGGATCGCTTCTATGCCATGATCGGCCGGCGCTAAGCAGGCTGGCGCCGATAACGGGCGCGGGGTAAAACCCGCGTCATGACCATTTCCTTTGCCGACCCCACGCCCCTGAGCCACGATCAACTTGAAGAAGGCACCACCTTTGCCCCACGCTTCGATGCTGCGGGGCTGGTGACGGTCGTTACCATCGAGGCAGGCACCAACGAGGTGCTGATGCTGGCGCATATGAACAGCCAGGCACTCTCGCTTACGCTGGAAACCGGCATCGCCCACTACTGGTCCCGCTCGCGCGGCAAGATCTGGAAAAAGGGCGAAACCTCGGGCGAGTTGCAGGAAGTGGTGGAGATGCGCACCGACTGCGACCAGGACGCCATCGTTTTAAGCGTGAACCAGACCGGCCGCGGCGCCGCGTGTCACACCGGCCGGAAGTCATGCTTTTATCGTCGGGCGGTGGTGCATGATGGGGTGGTGAGGCTGGAGGATACGGGGTTGGCGAAGTTGTTCGATCCGGGCGAGGTTTATGGGTAGGGGTTTGGGCTTGGGGCAGGTTGCACGGGGTATGGGGCCAGCCGTCCCCCACCCTTGATCCCTCCCCGCAAGGGGGAGGGTGTCGACTGAGGCCGCATTGCTCAACCAGTCGCCTCACCCTCGATACGGCCAACTGGGGAGATGGAGGCGCCAGCACCAGTTTCCCGGCTCCTTCGTCTCCATCCCCCTTGCGGGGAGGGATCAAGGGTGGGGGATGTTTAGCCCAGATGTGAGAGCTCTCAGCACTCCCTTCCGGCGTTAGGCCGGAACCCATTCTGAAATCTCGAGATGGATCCCGGCTCAAGGCCGGGATGACATTGTGGGTGGGGAGGGTTTTGGGGGAAGTATCGGGGCCAACCGCCCCCCACCCTTGATCCCTCCCCGCAAGGGGGAGGGTGTCGACTGAGGCCGCATTGCTCAACCAGTCGCCTCACCCTCGATACGGCCAACTGGGGAGATGGAGGCGCCAGCACCAGTTTCCCGGCTCCTTCGTCTCCATCCCCCTTGCGGGGAGGGATCAAGGGTGGGGGATGTTTAGCCCAGATGTGAGAGCTCTCAGCACTCCCTTCCGGCGTTAGGCCGGAACCCATTCTGAAATCTGGAGATGGATCCCGGCTCAAGGCCGGGATGACATTGTGGGTGGGGAGGGTTTTGGGGAAGTATCGGGGCCAACCGCCCCCCACCCTTGATCCCTCCCCGCAAGGGGGAGGGTGTCGACTGAGGTTTCAGCGGGCTACTTTACTCCCTGCCTCTTGAGGGTTGGGGGCGCTGCGGGTTGGTTAAACCACGCAACTTTGAAACTCAGCTACCCCGTCGCTCAAACAGTCCCACCATCAATATCCCCGCAAAGAACCCACCCAGGTGGGCCTGCCAGGCGATCGAGATCGGCGTTCCCGTTATCAGCGGGAACAGCGGCACGGCGGCGTTCAGCACTACCCAGATTAGGATGAAGAACCGTGCCCGCGAGTCGCGCATCAAATCGGCGAAGCTTGCGAGCTTGCGCCCCAACATGACGCGTTCCCCGGTTTCCGGATGCTTGGCAACGATTACCGGCTGGAAGATGAACCGGGTTGCGGCGCCGGTCAGTCCTGCCACGCCGCCCGAGGCGCCGATCAGGTAGGAGCCGGTATAAAGCGATGTCGCCGCAAAGAGCGCCGCGCCGGCCGCCGCGGACAAGAAGAAGATCGCCAGCATGGGCCCTGCCCCGTAGCGCCGTGCGACGGGTGTGCCGAAGATGCCGAACCACGCGACGTTGACGAACAGATGGTCCCATCCGCCATGCAGCAAGGCATGGGTGAACGGTGTCCAGATCAGCGGCACGCCGAGCGAAATATCATCGAACGCTGCCGGGATTCGCAGCGGCTGGAACGCTCCATAAAATACCAGCATCAGTTTTCCCTGTTCGTTAAGCACAAGGGTTGATGCCAGGTGAATCGCCACCAGCACGCCAATGACCGCGGTAACCGCCGCCGGCAGAAGGAAAACCGGCTCACGCGCGGCGCGGCCGGGCTTTTGCGGCTGCAGGTCTTGTTCACTCATCATTTCGCTCCGTACTCACTGGCAACCTGCGGCTCACGCCATTCTTTTCCACAATGGGACACCCGCGTTAACCTTAACTATCCTTTAAGAGCGCTTTTGCCGCTGCCATTTGCGAAAGTCGTCTTCCGAATGAGGCGCTCCATGCGGGGAACGCCCGAAGCGCTTAGCGGATCACAGAAGATGCAAAAGACCAGCACCAGGACACTTTACGAGTACTGGAACACGATTCGCGGCTCGCGCAGCGCGCCCGAACGCAAGGACATCGACCCAACCAAGATTCGCGAAGCCCTCGCCAATACCTTCATCCTCGAACTCGACGAGCGCGAAGGCTTCTCCTTCCGCCTTGCCGGATCGCATCTTTGCACCAGCTATTGCCGCGAACTCAAGGGCCGCTCCTTCTCTGGCCTCTGGCACGAGCGCGATGTCGATGCGATGGACACCCTGGTCCGGGCCGTCACCGAAGACCATGCGGTAGCGCTCATCACCTTCCAGGGTACGACGGCCATTCACACCAAGGTTTCCTTCGAGACCATCCTGATGCCGCTGCGTCACAATGGGTCGACCCATACCCGCCTGCTGGGCGCCATGACGGCCATCGAAGAGCCCTACTGGCTCGGCGTGCAGCCCATCATGGAACAGCGGATCACCGGCCTGCGGCTGATCTGGCCGGATGACATGGAATATCAGGACAGCGAGCGCGAAGTTGCCACCAAGGTGGTTAATGACGTTGAGTACGGCAACGCCGCCGCTCCCACGAGCATGCCCGCCACCGTCTATGGCCGCAGCGCCCGCCGCTATGCCCATCTGGCCGTTATCGACGGCGGCCGGCAATAGGCGTCCCGCAGCAGGAGCACCCGGCGTTTACCGGATTCCTGCTGCACAAAGACCGCCCCGCGCTCATGTTGCATTAACCAAGACGCGCTAGCTTGTCAGGCAAACCTCATGTTTGGCGGTCTGGCGAATGCTCAGCGACGATCTCCCCTCCCCGCGGTTCATCGCCCCCATCCGTACGCGCGCTGAGGCGACCAGGTTCCAACGCGTGAAGATTTCGGTGCTCGGCCGCTACATGCTGGCCGACCGCCGCGAGTTCCCCTGCCAGGTCCTGGAAATGTCGCCGGGCGACGCCATGGTCGTGGCGCCCGTTGCGGGCCTGGTCGGTGAAAAGGTCATCGCCTATATCGATCACCTGGGCCGCATCGAGGGCGTGATCACTGCCCAGATTGACGGCGGCTTCGTCATGGATATTTCGGCCTCCTCGCGCAAGCGCGACAAGATGGCGGCGCAGCTCACCTGGCTGGCCAACAAGGATATCCTGAACCTGCCGGAAGACCGCCGCCATGAGCGCGTGGTGCCGGACATCCGCCATTCCACGGTCGTGCTCGACGATGGCCGCCGCTACAATTGCAAGATCATCGACATTTCCCTGTCTGGCGCGGCAATCGAACTCGACGTGCGCCCCGCAATGGGAACGCCGGTGACCCTGGGCCGCATGCGTGCGCGGGTCATCCGCCATTTCCAGAACGGCGTTGCCGTGGAGTTCGTCTCGTCCCAGGAAATGCTGAACGTCGTGCAACAAAATTTGCGCATGAACTGATCGGCCCACCGGCAAAAACGGTGGCGATATGGTCTGGTCCTGCGTTATGACGATCCGATGACAAACCGACTGCGCGCGTCTTCACTTGCTACCATCGCGGCCACTTTCCTGTCCTTTGGCGCACCGCAGGGCAGCTTCGCCGATGGCCGGGGCGATTGGTCGGGTTATGCCTGGCAGAAGATCGAAGTCAGCGCCTGCAGGGCCAATGGGACCGGCCTTGCCTGTCCGCCCTACCACCAGAAATGGGACTGGAAGCGCAACCAGTGGGTGGACATTGCCCTGGCGTTCGACCCTTCCTCGAACACCGTGGCCATTACCCAGCGGCTGACCAACAACGATCCGGGGGACCGCGACTATGTGTGCGTCACCGCCCTGATCGTGGATGCGAGCGGCACGGATTTGGTCGCCCATCACCAGAACTGGGATATCGGTTCGGGCGAGGTGATCGAGCAGAGCTTCTCCTATAGCGCGCTGGCGCTGGAGACCGCCCGCACCATTCACATCGGCTCCAAGCAGTGCCGCGATGGTGCTGCGGACGACGCTGATGTCTATGCCCATGTGCTGGCCGGAATCGCCCACTGAGCAAATCGGCGCAAGTGCCTCTGCACCATGGTTAATCAGCCGCAAATTCAATCGATAAAACACGCATAAAAACTGCGTGGTAGTTTTTCGATCGGCCTAATCCGGCCTCCGTAGATTGGTCTCCATCAGGGAGATCACACGATGTTTGCACACAAAAAGGGAATGGGAGCACTGCTCGGCGCGATGTTCGCGCTGCTGGCCATCGCGGCGCCCGCCCAGGCCTTCGACACCACCAATGTCGCCTTTGTCCAGACCTCGGCAAACACCACCAGCATCCCCGTCGGCCACGCCGAATTCTGCGCGGCTCGCCCCGCAGAATGCACCGCCAACAGCAATCCCATCGCGGCCATGCCACTGACCGAGGCACTGTGGCAGCAGCTGCAGGCCGTCAATTCGCACTACAACCAGACCGTCGTTTCGGTGACCGACCAGGACCTCTACCAGGTCAACGAATTCTGGACCTATCCCAACGGCTACGGCGATTGCGAAGACTTTGCCCTCGCCAAGCGCCGCGACCTGATCAATGCCGGCTGGCCCGAGAGCGTGCTGCTGATGTCGGTGGTCAAGCAGGCCGATGGCGAAGGCCACGCCGTGCTGCTGGTCCGCACCGACCGCGGCGACCTGGTGCTCGATAACCAGGTCGGCACCATCGATCTGTGGAGCGCCACCCCCTACAAGTTCATCAAGCGCCAGTCCCAGGCCGACGCCGGCCAGTGGGTCGACATGATCGATAGCCGCGAGATCGTGGTGGCAACCGCTGCCGTCAACTAACCGCTTTCCGGACCCCGCCCTGATAGGGGTCTGATGAATGAGGCCAGCCTCGGTTTTCCGAAGCTGGCCTCATTGTCTTGGCGCTTTGAATGCCGGCGGGTGACGTCCGCCGGCGAATACGCCGAATTAGCCGTAGCGGATGGCGACGTAGATACCCATGAACATCAGGCCGGTAATAAAGGACCAGCCAAAGGCGACGACGGCTGAAACCAGCGCCGAAGTCATCGACAGCGTGCCGTTCTCCTCATGGCGCCAGCCCAGCTGCAGCATGATGTAGGGCCCGCAGATAAAGCTCATGGCCAGATTGCCGAGCGAGCCGACGAAGGTCTTGCCGTCATAGCGCAGCATCGCCTGTTGCTTGGAGAGCATCTGATAGAGATGCGTCCCTGCCCCCGAAAGGCACAACCCGACCCCGATCAGAAAGGCCGCCAGAAGCAATTCCTTGGTCATGCCGGTGCTCTCCACTCCCCGGCATTTGTTGCATGCCGGGCGCAATTGTTAACTCTTCATTAAGCATATTGATCGTCCAATGCCCTGTCACCTTCCCTCCGCGAAACTGGTTAATGCCGGCGATGAGTTTGCAAACCGCACCCGAGCGCGCTTCATCACACTCGCTGGGCTTCAACCTTGCGGGTATCGCGGCGCTGGTCTTGCTGGGTGCGGTCGGTGCGGCTTACCTGGTCGACAGTCTGGGCCGCGGCGCGCGGGTAACCCCGCCCAGCCTCGCAGACGGAAACACCATCAGCCAGACCATCTCGGGCCAGGAACTCTCTATTCCCACCGCTTGGTTCCGCCATGGCGAGCAGATCAAACCCGGCTTCACCAACCAGATCGACCTGCGGGTGATGTTCCAGCCCGAGCCTGAAAGCGCTCCGCTGCCGGTGGATGTTGCGCTCGTCCCGCGCAGCCGCGCCCGCACCAGCGCCGTCCTCCTGGACACTGTTTACCTGCATCAATTCGGTGATGAGATGGTGCAGGGCGTACCAGGCCTCGTTGGCAAGCCCATGGGCGAGAGCAACGGCTACCAAGGAGAAACCGTCTGGTACGACGCCCTCTCGCCTAATCCGTTCGTGGCCAAATGTGTGGAGCCGGTCGCTACCGGCGCGTCCTCGCAATGCGTGCGGACGGTTTATCTGTCGAGCGGCATTGCCGCGACCTACGCTTTCGACGCCACGGCCCTGCAGTCGTGGCGCCAGTTCGATGCCGAAATGGAGCGCTGGCTCACAAAAATCGGCGCCTGGTAAAGTGGCTTAGCTCACTTCGTCCAGATCGATATCGAGGATCGACATGTTGAAGATGTAGGACTTGTCTCCATCTTCGTCGTCGGCATGGATCAGCCCGATCGACTCGTCGCCGATAAACACTTCAACCGAGTCGTTGAGCTTGTTGCGCGGACGCACGTCGATGTTCTGGTTGTTGAATTTCATCTGCAGGAACTTTTGCAGCTTGATGATTTCGGGATGGTTCACTGGATTTGTCCTGCTGTTGGCGTTGAGGCGGCAATCTAGTCAGCCATAAAACGCATTCAACCCCAAAGGGTCGCATTTTAACGGTGACAAAGGCTTGCCGGCCCTTGGCAATCAATTGTTCAGGTCATGCACCAGAACAACCTGGTCCATCACCAGCGCCGGCTGCGCACAACCCGCTTCCCCGATCACCTTGGCCGGAACGCCCGCGACTGTCATCCGCGGCGGCACTTCCTTGAGCACGACCGAGCCGGCCCCGATCCGCGAGCATTCACCGATCCTGATATTGCCGAGTACCTTGGCGCCCGCCCCGATCAGCACGCCATTACCGATCTTGGGATGGCGGTCCTGGTCCGACTTGCCCGTGCCGCCCAGCGTCACGTTCTGCAGCATCGAGACATTGTCCCCCACCACCGCGGTCTCCCCGATCACCAGACCCGTGCCATGATCGAGCATGATGCCCTTGCCCATGACGACGGCCGGGTTGATATCGACCTGGAACACCTGGCTGGCGCGGCTCTGCAGATAAAGCGCAAAGTCGCGCCGCCCCGCCTTCATCATGGCATGAGCAAAGCGGTGCGTCTGGATTGCCTGATAACCCTTGAAATATAGCAGCGGCTCCAGCGCCCGATGGCATGCCGGATCGCGCTCCAGCGTTGCCGCGAGGTCCACCCGCGCATTGTGCCCAATCTCGGGCGCGTCGATCAGCGTCTCGGCAAAAGCCTGCCGGATGATATCCGCAGATACATCGTCATGGTCGAGCCGCGCAGCAAGCCGATGCGCCAGCGCCTGCTCGAAACTGTCGTGGTTGAGAATCGAAGAAATCGCCATGTTCGCCAGCGATGGCTCGTCGGCAACGATCTGGCGCGCGCCGCTGCGCACGGCTTGCCAGACCGGATCGACGGATTTAATCGCGGCAGAATGCTTGGCGTGGCTCATGGCGGGACTCCGCTTCATCGTGGCTCACCGATATAAGCCATCAGATGCTCAGATACAAAGCCCAAGCGCACTTTTGGTTCACGATTGCCTGTGTCAGGGCAATGCCTTGCCCAAAAAATCCAGCGCGGCGGCCTTGAATGCCTTGTCGCCAGTCGCGCGCATATGGTCCCGCTTGGGGATGACATAGGCTATTGCTCCGGGAATCAGCTCCGCCAGCGGCTCGGGCGATCCGGCCATCTCGTCGGCTTCGCCCACGGCCACTAGCAGCGGCACATTGATCCGCCGCACATCGGCCCGTGCCATCGGCTGGCGCGAGGTTTCCATGCAGGCCGCCAGTGCTTCGCGGTCAGATTTGGTGTGATCGGCGAAAATGCGGAACTGCCGCGCCGTCGGATGCGTCAACTCTTCCAGCGAGGGCGCTCGCAAGCCCGCAATGATGTCATTGCCATCACTGAGCCCATTGATGAGGTTCATCCCCATGCCGCCAAAAATCACGCAAGCCACGCGCTCTTCGTGCTCGAACGCCATGAACGCGGCGATCCGCGCGCCCATCGAATAACCCAGAACTGCCGCGCGCTCGATGCCCAGGTGATCGAGCAGCGCCACGGCATCCCGCGCCATGTCGCTGGGGTAATATGCGTCGGGATCATGTGGCTTGTCCGACAGCCCATGCCCGCGGTTGTCCAGCACGATCGCCTGATACCCTGCATCCGTCAGCGTCTCGACCCAGCCGGTGTCGATCCAGTTCACCTTGCCGCTCGAGGCAAAGCCATGAATGCACAAAACCGGCTTGCCCTGCCCGAACACTTCATAGGCGAGGTTAAGGCCATCGGATTGGAATGTGGGCATGCGCGGCTCCTGTCTTGGCAGGCTCCTTATGCCACGACCTCGTCCTTCGACAAGCTCAGGATGAGGTCTACTGACAGACACCGTGGCTACGTACGGGCTTCTAGTTGTCACCGCGTCATCCCCGCGAAAGCTGGAAGCCCTGTTTTAAAACGGAGGTTCCCGCTTTCGCGGGAATGACGCGGTGGATGGACAGGAGCCGAGGAGCCCGAATTAGGCATTTTCCCCTCAGGGGCGCGAACCCGATCCGTAGCCCCGATCTTCCCCTTTCGCCCACTTCCCTTAACCCGACCCATCCACTATGGTCCGGCCAACTCAAGTCACGGCATCAGGTTATCGCGATGGCAAACAATTCCACGCCTCATTTCCACAACACCGAAGGTCTTCGCCAGATCGAAGTCGGCTCCAAGGAATTCCAGTGCGTCGGCGCCCTGCCCCCGTTCGATCACCCCCATATTTACATCGACATGGGCAAGGACAACGAGGTCGTTTGCCCCTATTGCTCGACGCACTATGTCTTTAGCTCGCGCCTGCCGGCCGGCGCTTCCAACCCTGCGTCCGCTGTGTTCCACGCCGACGCAGCCTAGTTTCCCCTGATGCCGGGCACCGGCAAGACATTCTATATCGCGGGCGCCGGAATCACCGGCCTCACCCTCGCCTTGGCCCTGGCCAAGTTCGGCGCCAATGTCGTCGTCCTCGAACGCAGTCCCACCCTGACCGAATTCGGGGCCGGCCTTCAGATCAGCCCCAACGCCCGCCTGCTGCTGGATCGGCTTGGGCTTGACCATGCGCTGGCCAGCCAAAGCCTTGAGCCGGCCGGCATCGACATTTATCCTTTCCGTCGCCCGGCGCCGCTGATCACCCTGCAATTGGGCGCGCTCATGCGCGAGCGGTTCGGCTCACCCTATGCGGTCATGCACCGCGCCGATCTTGCCGAGGCGCTCTACAAGGCAACGCGCCCCTTCGCCAATATCGACATCATCTTCGGCGTGCGCAGCTGGAACGCTGAGTCGCACGAGCAGGGCGTGACCATATCGATGGAGGACGCCAATGGGCAGTCGCGCAAGGTTCGTGCCCACGGCCTGATCGGCGCCGATGGCGTGCATTCCTTTACCCGCCGCAATTTGCTCGCCGGCGCCGATGCCGTTTCAGGCGGCCGCACCGCATGGCGCACATTGCTGCCCTTTGAGGCGGTGACCGGCCAGCTTGCGCTTGATCGCGTCTCGGTGCTGTTCGCTCCGGGTTTTCACGCAGTCTGCTACCCGCTGCCGCACCGGCAGCAGGTCAATGTGGCATTGTTCGCCAAGGGCATGCCGGACGATGCCGCGCGCCGGCCGACCCTTCCCAAATCGGTTCAGCGCAGCGCACGCCTCAGCGCGCTTCTTGCCGCTGCGGCAGACACCTGGACACTCTGGCCCCTGTACACCGTTTCAACCCCGGTTTGGCACAAGGGCAATATCGGACTGGCCGGCGACGCGGCTCATGCCATGGTGCCCTTCCAGGCGCAGGGCGCCGCCATGGGCATAGAGGATGCTGCGGTGCTGGCGCCATTGCTGGTGCGTCACGACAACGCGGAGTCCGCCTTCATTCAATATGAAACCATAAGGCGCGAGCGCGTCAGCCGCGTCGCTCGCATTTCGCAGACCAATGGACGAATCTTCCACATGGGATGGCCGTTCAACCTCGCGCGGAACCTTGTCATCGCGGCGCAGGGACCGCGCGGCCATGTCAATCGGCTCGCCTGGCTCTACAGTCATGACGCTGGCCTGATTCCAGATCAACAAAGCCTCGCTTAAGCCCTCGTATTGACTCAGTTATCTTCCACCAGAGCCACAAGGACTGGAACCTTGCGCCGCCGTTCGGCCTTGCTTTGACAGTCCTGCCTGTGTCAACTGCGCGGCACATCCCAGACGCCATCGGACTCACCAAGGTTAGCGCCCAAGCATGCAAGCTGCGACCCGCTCACGCCTGACTCTCACCTGCATCCTGGTGACGATCCTGCTTGATATGATCGGTGTCGGCATCATCGTGCCGGTGCTGCCCGAATTGCTCGAGGACCTGACCGGCGGCAGCGTCGCCAATGCGGCGGTGATCGGCGGCTATCTGGTTTTTACCTACGCCTTCATGCAGTTCGTGTTCTCGCCGGTGCTCGGCAATCTCTCCGACCGCTTCGGCCGCCGCCCGATCCTGCTATGCTCGCTGCTGGGCCTCACATTCGACTACCTGATGATGTCGATCGCGCCGGTGGTCTGGTATCTCTTCATCGGCCGCGTCATTGCCGGCATTGCAGGCGCGGCGCTGGCCACCGCTACTGCCTATATGGCCGACATCACCCCGCCCCATAAGCGCACCCATCGTTTCGGCCTGATCGGGGCTGCGTTCGGTCTGGGCTTCATCATCGGCCCGGTGATCGGGGGCGAGCTGGGCGAATTCGGCCCCCGGGTGCCCTTCTATGCTGCCGCGGCTCTTGCCTTCGCCAATTTCCTGTTTGGCTTGCTGGTGCTGCCCGAAAGCCTGCCCAAACCGATGCGCCGCAAGTTCGACATCAGACGCGCCAATCCCTTCGGCGCCGTCCTCGCCCTGCGCAAATATCCGGCGGTGCTCTGGCTGCTTGTCGTGCTGTTCTTCCTGCAATTGGCAACGCAAGCCCTGCCGCAGGTCTTTCCCTATTTCACCGTGGAGGTGTTCAACTTCACCTCCTCCTCAATCGGCCGCACGCTGGGCGCCTTTGGCATCGGCTTCGCCTTCAGCCAGGCCGTATTGGCGGCGCCCCTGTCCAAGGGCATTGGGGAACCGGCCGTGGGGATTGTCGGTCTTCTCGCCGCAGCCACGGCCTTTGCCGGCATTGCCTTTTCGGCCGATGTTTATCAGCTCTACCTATTTATTGCGCTGGGCACTGTCAGCGGCCTCGCGCCACCAGCGATCAACGGCGTTCTCTCGCGGCAAGTGCCTGACAACTCTCAGGGCGAACTGCAGGGCGCGGTGAACGCCGCCAGTTCCTTGGCCACTATCGTTGGACCGCTCGCCGCAACACAGATTTTCTCCTATTACACCAGCTCCTCGACCTCCGGACACTATTTCCCCGGCGCGCCGTTCATCGCCTGCGGAATCGCCGTGGTGATTGCCCTGATCGTCTTTGGCATGGCCGCCTTCCGCTTCGAGCTGAGCCATCGCCCCAGCGTCGCCGACCATCCGCACCGGCCCGACATGCCGCCACCGGGGCAGGTTCGCGTACCCCCCATCGAGGAAGACGACGATGCAGATCCGCGCCGCCGGTAAAGCCGATTGGCAGGCGGTTCTCGCCATCATCGCACCCGTCCTCGCCGCTGGCGAAACCTACGCCGTGGCGCGCGATCTCGATGCCGAAGCCGTGCTCGCCTACTGGTTCAGCCCGAGCCACGAAGTCTTTGTTGCCGAAGAAGACGGCGCCATCCTCGGCACCTATTATCTTGTGGCCAATCGGCAGGGCGGCGGCGCCCACGTCGCCAATTGCGGCTACATCACCGCCGCTGCGGCCCAGGGCAAGGGCGTGGCCCGCGCCATGGGCGAGCATTCACTGGCCCGCGCCCGCGAGCGTGGCTTCCGGGCCATGCAGTTCAACCACGTCGTGTCCACCAATGAACGCGCAGTGGCGCTCTGGCAGAAACTCGGCTTCGCGATAGTTGGCACCCTGCCCCAAGCGTTCAACCACCCCACACAGGGCTATGTCGATGCCTATGTGATGTTCCGCGATCTCTAGCGCTTTGCGCCCTCGCTGTTGTGATCGGGGGCAACGGAACAAACCGACTCCTGGCTGGTTCAACTACCATCAGGAGCCAGAACCATGCCCCGCTTTTTCTTCAATCACACCACCAAGTCTGGCGACCGCGAGATCGACATTGACGGCCTCAAGCTGCATTCGCTCAACAACGCCATAGAAGAAGCCAGCTTCGCCGCCCAGGCCGCTGCCGCGCTGGCCGACGAGCCCACCGAAGGCGTATTCGAGATCGAGGATGAAGGCCGCGTCGTGGTTGCCCGCGTGCCCTATGTCGCCAAACCGGAAGCAGGCGAGGCGGAACACACTGAGGACGACGGAGAGAAAACCGCTCCATAAGAAAAGCCCCGCAAACGCGGGGCTTTCTGATTGGAGGCTGGCGCTTATTTGCCCAGCGTCGATGGCCAGGTGCCGTGCAGGTCGCTGCCGCGGCCCACGATCTCGAAGCCATGCGCACCGAAGAAGTCGCGCTGCCCCTGGATCAGATTGGCCGTGCCCTGCGCCTGGCGATAGCTGTCGAAATAGCTCAGCGCTGCCGAAAGGCAGATCATCGGGAATTCCCCGATTGCAGCTGCGGCAACCACCTTGCGCAGGCTCGGATGCGCGTCCTTCATCAGTTCGACGAAGTCCGGAACGACCAGCAGATTGACGTTGCCGCCCTTCTCGTAAGCCGCCGACATCTGGTCGAGGAACCGCGAGCGGATGATGCAGCCAGCGCGCCAGATCTTGGCGATGGTCGCCAGCGGCAGTGCCCAGCCATTTTCTTCCGAAGCCTTGGCGATCACCGCAAAGCCCTGCGCATAGGAGACGATCTTGCCCGCCAGCAGCGCCTTTTCGAGGTCCGCCAGCGTCACATCAGTCTTGGCGCGGTTCGGCTTGCCGTAGATGCCTTCGGCCGCAACGCGCTCATCCTTGCGTGAGGAGATCGAACGGGCCGCCACAGCACCCTCGATGGCCGTCGCCGGCACACCCATCTGCTGCGCGACAATAGCAGACCAAACGCCGGTGCCCTTTTGTCCGGCCTTGTCGAGGATCAGTTCCACCAGCGGCTTGCCGGTCTGGTCGTCGGTTGCCGCCAGTACGTGGCCGGTGATCTCGATCAGGTAGGAATTGAGCGGACCCTTATTCCATTCCTTGAACACGTCCGCGCATTCGCCGGGGCTCATGCCCAGCCCGTCACGCATCACGCCATAGACCTCGGCGATCATCTGCATGTCGCCATACTCGATGCCGTTGTGGATGGTCTTGACGAAATGGCCCGCGCCACCTTCGCCCAGATACGCACAGCAGCTTTCGCCGTTGAACTTGGCAGCAATGGCGGTCAGCACCGCTTCCGCATTGTGCCACTGCTCCTTGGAGCCGCCGACCATGATCGATGGACCATGGCGCGCACCTTCTTCGCCGCCTGAAACGCCAACGCCAAGATAGCCGATGCCCTTGGGCGTAAGGTAATCAAAGCGGCGCTGCGTATCGGTGAACAGCGAATTACCGCATTCGATGATCGCGTCGCCCTGTTCCAGGTGTGGCAGCAATTGCTCGATCATGTCGTCCACCGGCGCGCCGGCCTTGACCATGATGATGATCGAACGCGGGCGCTTCACCGCCTGTACGAACTCGGCCAGGTCGTACTTGGGAACCGTCTTGCCATCGAGCCCCTGCGCCTTGGCTTCGGCGACGAATTCGTCGATGCGGCCCGACGAGCGGTTGTGGACTGCAATGGTGTAGCCCTTTTCCGCAATGTTGAGGGCCAGGTTCGATCCCATCACCGCGAGGCCAATCAGCCCGATATCCGCACTCGACATCGCAAAAATCCTTCCAAGGTCTTCCGTCAATCCATGCGCGCAACGCATGCGGCGCGGCGCGAACTGACCACAATTAGCCGCAACACGGAAGGCGGATTCGCGCATAATCGGTCCAATTATCCACTCTGGTATGGAAGAATCTATTGCCCTTGTGCATGGCTCCCCCTACCGTCCGCGCACTTTGCGGCAAGGAGTGGAAATGGCGTCTGGTTTCGATCTCACGGGCAAGCGGGCCTTGATTACCGGTTCGAGTCGCGGTCTTGGCCTCGCCATGGCCACGGCACTCGCCAGCGCCGGTGCCTCCGTCGTGCTCAACGCGCGCGATGAAGTGGCGCTCGGCGCCACGGCAGCCGACCTCGCCGCCGCCGGCGCCGAAGTGCATGCGCTGGCGTTCGACGTCACCAGCGAAGACAGCGTCACCGACGCAATCGCCCATTGCGAAAGCCAGATCGGCGCCATCGACATCCTGGTCAACAATGCCGGCATCCAGATTCGCGGCCCCCTAGAAGACTATGCCATCGACAAGTTCGAGCTGATGCTCTCCACCCACGTCGTCGCCACCTTCGCCGTCAGCAAGGCCGTCGCCAAGGGCATGATCGCGCGCGGCCATGGCAAGATCATCAATATCTGCTCGGTGCTGACCTCCGTTGCCCGCCCCACCGCCGCCCCCTATGGCGCCGCCAAGGCAGCCGTCGCCAATCTCACCCGCGGCATGGCGGCTGATTGGGCGCCCAAGGGGCTCAACATCAACGCCATTGCACCCGGCTACTTCAAGACCGACCTTAACAAGACCCTGATGGCAGACCCCAAGTTCAACGACTGGGTCGAGCAGCGCACCCCGCAGCGCCGCTGGGGCGAAATCGAGGAACTCGGCGGCGCAGCAGTTTTCCTTGCATCGCCCGCCGCCAACTTCATCAATGGCCACGTCCTATATGTGGACGGCGGCTTCACTGCGGTGGTTTGACCATGACCCTGGTACCGGCAAGAATCATCATCGTCATGGGCGTCAGCTCCTCCGGCAAATCCACCGTCGGCCAATCCATCGCCCGGCGCCTGCATGTGCCGTTCCTCGACGGCGATGGCTATCATCCGCCCGCCAATGTGGAAAAAATGCGCTCCGGCATTCCACTTGTGGATGAAGACCGGTGGCCTTGGCTGGAAAGCCTCGCTACCGCATTGCATGAGGCCGCCGACCGCAAGAACGCCGCCGTCGGCGCCTGCTCTGCCCTGCGGCGTGCCTATCGCGACTACCTTGTCGAAAAAGCGGGCGAGCCCATCCTTTTCGTCTATCTCCAAGGCAATCGCGAAGTGATCGGCGAGCGCATCGCCCGCCGCAAGCACGAATACATGCCCGCAAGCCTGCTCGATTCCCAGTTTGCGACGTTGGAGGTTCCCGACCCGGCTAGCGAGAACGCGCTCATCGTGCCGGTCACGGATAGCGTCGAGAAGATCACCGTCACGGCAGTGAAAGCCCTCGATCACCTGAAAAGCTTCAAGCGCTGGCAGTAAGCTCGCTCCCACCTCGATCGAGGCGATGAAGGCGCTAGCACCAGTTTCTCGGCTCTCTCGTCTCCCTCCCCCTAGCGGGGAGGGATCAAGGGTGGGGGATGTTTGGCCCGGATGTGGAAGCTCTGAGCACTCCCTCCCGGCCAGGAGCCTATACCGAAACCTCGAGATGGATCCCGGCTCAAGACCGGGGAGACATCGTAGGTGGGGAGGTTTTGCGATCACTATCGGGGCCAACCGCTCCCCACCCTTGATCCCTCCCCGCAAGTGGGAGGGAGACGACTGCAAGGTCTGGGTGAAGTTTGTGCCACAACCTTTTGGTTCGCCCTTGGACAAGCTCAGGAGGCTCACTCCTCCGGCCGCCCCTCCGCCCGGGACAGGCTCGCATTATAATACCGATCATCCTCCGTCACTTCGCGACCGACCCACTCCGGCAACTCCACCTCCTGCCCCTCGCTCTCAAGCTCGACCTCCGCGATCACCAGCCCTTCGTGCCGCACCGCGAACTCGTCAACTTCCCAGACCAGCCCGCCAAACGGAACCAGATGCCGCACCTTCTCGATCACATGCGGTTCGGCCATGACCAGCAATTCCCGCGCGTCAGAGATCGGAATTTCGTACTCATACTCCGCGCGCGTCATGCCTCTCACCGCGCCCTTGAGCGTGATGAGCGCCTCCCGATCATCCTTGCTGCGCACCCGCACAGTCGCCTTGGCGTTGGAGGATAGGTAGCCCTGCCGAATCTGCGTGCTCTTGGTCGCCAATCGCCGCCAGCCCTCACCCGTCACCAGGAATTTCCGCTCGATCTCTATCGCCATGTCAGGACTTCTCCGGCAGCAGCAGCCAGTATTTTTCGAGACGCCGCCGCAGCGCTGCTGGCTTTTCGGCCCCAAGCTGCCGGCCCATGAAAAACGCCGATCCCGCCAATTCCTGCTGCCGCGCTGCGATCACCTCGGGCACGGAACCAGCAACATCGAGCCGGGCCAATTTCTGTTCAAGCACCGCCAGATTATGATGATCGCCCAGCAGGTCCCCCAGCTGGCCAATCGCGGTTTGGCGATTCTTCAGCAGGTCCGGTGCACTCCGCCGTAACAGGCCCAGATGGTGACCGTGATATTTGGCGAACTTGCGCCATTCATGCAGATGCTCCGCCACCGGATCATCCTCGGCCGCCGCCAGGCGCTGGCGAAACTGCCGGTAATTCCCAATAAGACCATCGGACAGAGCATCGAAACCACGGCCATCCACCGACCAATTCGCGGCCCGCTTCTTTGCAGCCTTGAATATGGTGCGGAATTCAGCAAAGCGGTCCTTGTTCCAGGCTTCAGCCGGCTCGGCCCCGTTCTCCAATTCTTGCCTGATGCGGCTGGCTTCAATCTCGCCAATCTTCGGGCTCCCGCCCTCTCGATCGAACTCCAGCAAACCGGCAAAGGTTTCGACCAGGACCACGGCATCGCGCGATTGCGACAGCGACGAGGCCGCATCTCGAAACGCCTTGTTCTCCTTGTCGGCACGCTTGAAATTGGAGCCAACCAGCCGCACCAGCCCGCGCAATTTCTTGCAGCGCCGGCGCAGCCCATGCACGATTTTGCTGGGTTCGTCGTTCGGCTGCGATGCCTCCTCCAGGCCCTTCTCGATCTGTTCCAGTGCCATGGCGCGCACTTGCGCTTCGACATTCCTCCGATGCGTGAAGGCGAAACTCATGCGCTAAAATCCCAAGACCAGCTGACCCGGCGGCGTCCCGATCACCACCCCTTCCAGCGCCAGCATGCGTGCCTTGGCATTGGCTCCACCCGGCGCCGAGAAGCCGCCGGCTCGCCCATTGCTCGCGAGCACGCGATGACAGGGGATAATCAGCGGAATGGGATTGGCTCCCATCGCCTGCCCCACCGCCCGCGACAGCCCGGCATCGCCAAGCTCCCGCGCCAGCGCGCCATAAGTGGTCGTGGCGCCCCATTTGATCTTCAGAAGCGCCTCATAGGCACGCCGGTGAAACTCCGGCAAATCAGCCATATCCAATTTTACGTCCGAGAAGTCGACCGGCTCTCCCTCGGCATAGTCTTCGATCTTATCGATGACCGCTGCGACGGCCCGGGTCGGCTCGCCCGCCCCAGCGCCATCGCGATTGATCCGCTCGGCTAGGGCATCATGCTCCAGCCCCGGCAGCTGCAGTCGCGCAATCCCCTGGGCGGTCCAGCCGATGCCGAACTCCCCGAGCGCCGTATCGAATGTCATCGTTTCCATGAGACCGACCTTAGAATGCTGTTCTGTCACAAACCAGAGCATGCCCTTGGCTGCTGACAAAACCTGTCGCTAGTCCAACGCACACCCACCTCCTGCAACGAGCAATGGAGCACCTCATGGCCAGGATTTTGGGATATATCGCAGCTAGTCTCGACGGCTTCATCGCCGCGCCCGATGACAATCTGGATTGGCTCACCAAGCAGCCTGACCTCAATCTGGGCGAACATGACTACCACCACTTCCTCAAGACCATCGACACCGTGGTCATGGGACGGGCCACTTACGACTGGATCGAACGCTATCCGGGCGCCTGGGAATATGAAGGCAAGCGCGTCATCGTCGTCACCTCCCGACCCATCGACAATCCCAAGGGTCCGCTGGAAACCCGCAGCGACATCGACAACCTGATCGGCGAGCTTCGCGCCCTTGAGGACGGCAATGTGTGGATGCTCGGCGGCGGCAGATTGCAGATGGCGTTCATGGAACGCGGTGCACTCGACGAGATCGAAATCTTCGTCATTTCCGAAATCATCGGTAGCGGCACCCCGCTTTTTCCGGCCACCGGCCTCAAGGCGTCGCCAAAATTGATCTCGGCCAAGATGCTGCATCCGTCATGCGCGCGTCTGCACTATCGGTTCGACTGAACATGCGAAAGGGCCGCCCTAGCGGACGGCCCTCACAAATTCCTCGGTGAATTTAGCGCTTCAGCGCGTCGCGCGCATCGTCCTTGACCTCGCCGACCTTCTGCTGAAGCTTGCCTTCGGCCTTGTCCAGCTTGCCTTCGGCCTGCAGCTTTTCGTTGCCAGTGAGGCCACCTGCTGCATCCTTCACGGCACCCTTGGCCTGTTTACCCAAGCCTGCGGCTTCATCTTTATGCATCAGATAACTCCTTGTTGACGTTGGAAATACAACGGGTGGGCAGACCATGCGTTCCAAGGCGCTGGATCACGCCCCCGTCACTTCGCCGCCGTGGAGGTTGTTCAAACCGCCCGCTCTCTGCTAGGACCGCGCCATGCCCGGCCCCATGCCCACCCTCGTCAACTATTACCCTCCGCTCGACCCCTATCTGACCGTGCTCCATGTCGATGACGATATCCTCGTTCTCGACAAGCCCAGCGGCCTGCTCAGCGTGCCCGGCAAGGACCCGTCGCTTTGGGATTGCCTCGAATACCGCGCACGCAAGCAATGGCCCACCGCCGGCATGTGCCATCGGCTCGACAAGGATACATCCGGCGTTCTGGTGATGGCGCTCAACAAGCGCGCCCATGGCCGTATCGGCTCACAATTCGAGCACCGCAAGACCACCAAAGCCTATATCGCACGCGTTGCTGGGATCTTGGAGCAGGATACCGGCCTCGTCGACCTGCCCCTCGCCACCGATTGGGAAAACAAGCCGCGCCAGCGCGTCGATCATGAAAACGGCCGCCCCTCGCAAACCGAATGGACTGTGCTGGAACGCGAAGCCGACGCCACCCGGGTGCGCCTGCATCCCCTCACCGGCCGCACGCATCAGCTAAGAGTTCACATGAAAGCAATCGGCCATGTGATTCTAGGCGATGTGTTTTATGCCGACCCCCAAGCCCTCGCCGCCGCCGACCGGCTACAACTCCACGCCGCTGAATTGGGCTTCACCCACCCCACGACTGGCGAGTTCCAGGTGTTCGTGGCGCCGACGCCGTTCTAGGCCTACAACTGGGGCTTTCCCAGTAGACCTCATGGATCACGGCCCCACCCACCGCGTCATTCCCGCGAAAGCGGGAACCTCCGTTTCCCACCCTATCCCTCGCCCAGATACCCAACCTCGATACGTTGAAACAAATGCCCAGGCTTCATCGTATCCAGCCAGCGCCGGAACGCCGCGACATCCTCAAACCCCGCCCGCCGCGCTTCCGCCTCGGTCACATCATCGGGGCTCATGTTGTCAATCGCCTTGATGGCGAGAATGCCCACCTTGGTCTTCAGCGTCCCGCCGGCCTTCACCGTGGGCTTGCTCCAGCGCCGGAAGATCAGGTCGACCTCGCCAGCCTTGATCTGCTCCAGCAAATCCCGCTTCAGCAACATCAGCCGATCACTCCGGTCGCCAGCATTTCCACCTTCAGCCCCTCGGCCAACAGCCCGGCGATTACCGTGGCGCGAACCGGATATGGCTCCGTGAAATACTCGCGATAAACCGCGTTCATTCCGGCAGCATCGGCCTTGTCGGTCAGGAAAATCTGCACCTGCGTAATGTCGGCCATGGTGCCGCCAGCCGCCGTGATCGCCCGCTTGAGGTTCTCCAGCGTCCGCCGCGTCTGCACCCCGATATCACCCTGCACGATCTCGCCCGTCGCCGGGTCCTCGGCGATCGCCACAAGCCACACCTGCTGGCCCGCCTTAACGCAATCACTCACCGGCGCATTGGACGGCGCCATGCCAACATCGATCTTCTCGATCATCTGCCTATCCAAGTCTTGGTGCGGGCGGCGGGACTCGAACCCGCACGGGAATACTCCCTCCGGATTTTAAGTCCGGTGTGTCTACCATTCCACCACGCCCGCGAAACTGATCAGTCCGTGCCGCCGGAGATCGGCGCCGCATACGCCACGTCCAGATCCCAAGGAAAGAAAATCCAGGTGTCCTGGCTGACTTCGGTGATGAACGTATCCACCATCTCGCGCCCCTTGGGCTTGGCGTAAACCGTGGCGAAATGCGCGCCGGGCAGCATTTCGCGCACTACGCGAGCGGTCGAGCCGGTGTCCACCAGATCGTCCACGATCAGCACCTTGGCGCCGTTGCGCGCCAGATCCAGAATCGGCTGGCTGATTTCCTTGAGAACCTTGATGCCGCCCTTGTTCTGGTGATCGTAGCTTTTCACCGACACCGTTTCGACGGTACGAATATTGAGCTCCCGCGCCACGATTGCCGCCGGCACCAGCCCGCCGCGGGCAATGGCCACTACCGCGTCGAACGGACCAAGGCTCGCCAGCCGCCAGGCCAGCGCCCGGCTGTCGCGGTGGAATTGGTCCCAGCTGACGGGAAACGACTTCTCGTTCGGGTTGCTCAAATCATATCTCCTGGAACCGGCGGCTCGCTACGCCGGGTTGAAACCGCAAGGGGCCTGCTTAGCAAAGCCGGGCCCCCGCGCCAATCATTCTTGTGGAGCTTGCACACCCGCCTTGGCATGGGCCGCCGCAACCATCGCGCGCACCTTGCCCGCCGCTTCCTCCAGCCGCGCCGGATCGGACGAACGCAGCACCAGTTCGGTCATCACCCGATCCTTGCCCATCTGCGGGTAGCTGCCCATCTTGACGTCCGGGTACTGCGCCTGCAGTTCCGCCAGCGGCCCGCCCACCGTCCCCTCGCCCACGGCTGCCTTCACCGTCACCGACTGAACCTTCTTGCCGCCCCTGAGCGTCGGCGTCAGCGCCTCCAGCATTGCCCGCATGATGATCGGCACGCCCGCCATCACATGCACATTGCCGATCCGGAACCCCGGCGCAGCGCTCACCGAATTGACGATCAGATCAGCCCCCTCGGGAATGCGCGCCATGCGCAATCGCGCTTCGTTGACCTCGGTGCCCGTTTCCTTCCACCGCGCTTCGAGCATCGCCCGCGCCTGCGGATTGATCGGCAGCGCCACGCCGAACGCCTTGGCCACTGCATCGGCGGTAATATCGTCATGCGTCGGCCCAATGCCGCCGGTGGTGAACACATAGGTATAGCGCTCGCGCAGCGCGTTGACGGCAGCCACGATGTCGTCCGTCTCGTCGCTCACCACCCGCACTTCCCGCAGCTCGATCCCCAGATCGGTGCAGAAATCGGCCGTCGCGCCGATATTGACGTCCTTGGTGCGGCCGGAGAGGATTTCATCGCCAATGACGATCAGGGCGGCGGTTACGCTTTCGGCGCTGGACATGGGCAGGTTCCGTGGGGCTTGCTGTGCCTCAGCAATGCCCCCGCGAGATACTGCCGTCAAGCGGCGGTGTTGGCCTTCCCATATCGCTGCCGAGCGACTATTTTCAGTGCAATATCTGGAGTTCGTGATGATCACCTTTGTCGATGCCCCCGTAAAACCCCGCCGCACGGCCGGGGTCATTCCGCTGCATGGCGAGGAAGGCTTCGAGGGCATGCGCAAGGCAGGCGCGCTGACGGCCCGCGCGCTCGATATCCTCACCGAATTCGTCGAGCCCGGCGTGCCCACGGCAACGCTGGACAAGATCGCCTATGAGTTCGCGCGCGACAACGGCGCCGTCCCGGCCACCATTTTCTACAAGGGCTACCGGCACTCCCTCTGCACCTCCATCAACCACGTCGTCTGCCACGGCATCCCCGACGCGCGCCCCCTGCGCGAAGGCGACATCGTCAATATCGACCTGACGCTGGTGGTCGATGGCTGGCACGGCGATTCGAGCCGCATGTATCCGGTGGGCGAAATCTCCCGCAAAGCCGAGCGGCTGATCGAAGTGACCTACCAGAGCCTTGAACTGGGCCTCGCCGCCGCCAAGCCTGGCAACACGACAGGCGACATCGGCGCCGCCATCCAGGCCTATGCCGAAGCCGAACGCATGAGCGTAGTGCGCGATTTCGTTGGCCATGGCGTCGGCAAGCTCTTCCACGACGAGCCCAACATCCTCCATTTCGGCACCCCGGGCACCGGCGTGCCGCTCAAGCCCGGCATGATCTTCACCATCGAACCGATGATCAATCTGGGCCGCCCGCACGTCAAAATCCTCTCCGATGGCTGGACCGCCGTTACCCGCGACCGCACCCTCTCTTCCCAGTGCGAGCACTCCATTGGCATCACCGAAACCGGCTGCGAGATTTTCACGCTATCGCCGGACAATCTGTTCAATCCGCTCGCGGCCCGTGCCGCCTGATGGCCGGCGGTAAGGAGTTCGACGAGGCCCCGTTCCTGCTCGGAACACTTCCCAGCGCGATCGAGCAATCCCCGATCGTCTACGAAGCTCCGGACAAACCGTCCGCGGTGAAACCCGAACACGCCGGCCACCGTGAACGCGTGCGCGAGCGCTTCCTCAAGGTCGGCGGCGAAGCCTTCGAGGATTACGAACTCCTCGAAATGCTGCTGCACATCGTCATCCCGCAAAAGGACACTAAGCCCCTCGCCAAGGCCCTGCTGCGCGAGTTCGGCTCATTCTCCGGCGTATTTTCCGCCAGCCAGGCCCGCCTTGAATCCATCAAGGGCCTGGGCCCCAAAACCGTCACCTCGCTCAAGATCATCCAGGCCACCGCCGCCCGTTTCGCTCGCGACGGCATCGACCACGACAAACCGATTCTCTCGTCCTGGACCCAGTTGATCGATTACTGCCGCGCCCAGATGGCCTACGAATCCATCGAGCAGTTCCGCATCCTGTTTCTTGACAAGAAGAACCGCCTGATAGCCGACGAGGTGCAACAAACCGGCACCGTCGATCACACGCCGGTCTATCCGCGCGAGGTCATCAAACGGGCCCTGGAACTGAGCGCCACCGCGCTGATCCTGGTGCACAACCATCCCTCCGGCGACCCATCCCCCTCATCCGCCGACGTCCGCATGACCCGCGAAATCGCCGACACGGCCAAGCCCCTCGGCATCACCCTCCACGATCACCTGATCGTCGGCAAATCCGGCCACGCCTCCCTGCGCAGCCTGAAGCTGTTCTAGGCGGCTCACCTAGCCAAAATTCGCCAAAACTGGAAACGTCTCCAGAAACCAATACGACAACCGCGTAAAGTTCCCGGTCAAAAACAGCACGCCAGTCACCACCAGCAGCACGCCCATCACGCGCTCCACCGTGTGCAAATGCCGCTTGAATCCCTGAAAAAACGCCAGAAACGGCCCCACAGCAATCCCCGCGAGGAAAAACGGCACGCCCAGTCCCAGCGAATAGAGCCCCAGCAACGACGCACCCTCAAGCGCGGTATTCTTGCTCGCCGCCACGGACAACACAGCCGCCAGCACCGGCCCGATACACGGCGTCCAGCCAATCGCGAACGCCAGTCCCAGCAGGAAGCCGCCCAGCGGCCCACTCGCCACACCCGGCCCTTGATGGCGAATCTGCCGGTCCAGCAACCCGATCCGGTAAACCCCAATAAAGTGCAGCCCCATGGCAATGATCAGCACGCCCGCAACCGGCGTCAGGATCGGCAGCGCCTGCCGGAATGCCTGTCCGAACGCCGTCGCCGTGGCGCCCAGCGTCACGAAAACAACGGCGAATCCCAGGATGAAGAACAGCGACGTAAACGCCACCCGCCGCTGCAATGCGCCGGCCGTCGTCCCCTCCTCGCGCAGCTGATCGAAGCTCGCGCCGCTCATATAGGTGAGATAGGGCGGCACCAACGGCAGCACGCAGGGCGAGAGAAAGCTCAACACCCCTGCCCCGAACACCAATGGCAACGAAAATTCCAAGAGGCCGACGCTCCTTTTGCCCGCTGTTCTAGCGTGCGCCCCAAACAAAGCAATGCGCACCCTGTCGCATCAGCCGTTTGTGACCGGTCTACGCATACTCACCATCTCTCCCAAACTACGAGTGCCCGTTCTCGCGAGGGTGCCAGTTCGCCAATCTCTCGCGTCCAGCAGCACACCCCGCCCTTGTCTCCACTCCCCCACAGAGTTAAGGCATGAACCAGCCGTTCCCGAGGTTCTGATGACCACCCGACCCATCCGCATCGCCCCCTCGATTCTCTCCGCCGATTTCTCCCGCCTGGGCGAGGAGATCGCCGCAATCGACGCTGCCGGTGCCGACTATATCCATGTCGATGTGATGGACGGCCATTTCGTGCCCAATATCAGCTTCGGTCCGCTGGTCATGGCCTCCGTGCGCAAGTTCACGACCAAGCCCTTCGACGTGCACCTGATGATCGCCCCCGTCGATCCCTACATTGCCGCCTTCGCAAAGGCTGGCGCCGATATCATCACCGTCCACGCGGAGGCCGGCCCGCACTTGCACCGCACGCTCCAGGCAATCCGCGCCGAAGGCAAGAAAGCCGGCGTCGCGATCAATCCAGCCACGCCCGTTTCCGCCCTCGAAAACGTCATCGACGATATCGACCTGCTCCTCGTCATGTCGGTCAACCCCGGCTTCGGCGGGCAGAGCTTCATCCCCGCGGCGCTGACCAAGCTGCGCCAGGCCCACGCGTTGATCGGCAATCGCCCGATCGATTTGGAAGTGGACGGCGGGATCACCGCCGATAACGCCCGCGCCGTAGCCGACGCCGGCTGCAACGTCTTCGTCGCCGGCTCTTCCATTTATGGTGGCAACGATCCCGCCACGTACCAGCCCCGCATCTCCGCCATTCGTACCGCCGCGAGCACTCGCCTCGCCTGATTCGATTTCTGAACCCGAAAGCCTAAGCCCATGATCCCGCGCTATTCTCGCCCCGAAATGGTCTCCATCTGGTCGGCCGAGACCCGCTTTGCCATCTGGTTCGAAATCGAGGCCCACGCCACCACCAAACTCGCCGAACTGGGCGTGGTCCCAAAGGAATCGGCCCAGAACATCTGGGACGTGATGAACGCGCGCAAGGCCGAGCACGGCGACTACGCTTTCGACGTCGCGCGGATCGATGAGATCGAGCGCACCACCAAGCATGACGTCATCGCCTTCCTCACTCACCTCAGCGAAATCGTCGGCCCCGACGCCCGCTTCGTGCATCAGGGCATGACCTCCTCGGACATCCTCGACACCACGCTCTCGGTCCAGATGGCCCGCGCCGCTGACCTGCTCATCGCCGATGTCGACGCCCTGCTCGCCGCCCTCAAGCGCCGTGCCTATGAGCACAAGGACACCATCACCATCGGCCGCTCGCACGGCATCCATGCCGAGCCGACCACCTTCGGCGTCAAGCTGGCCGAAGCCTATGCGGAATTCACCCGCAACCGCGCCCGCCTCCTCGCCGCCCGCACCGAAATCGCCACCGCCGCCATTTCCGGCGCCATCGGCTCCTTCGCCAATATCGATCCGCAGGTGGAAGAATACGTCGCCGAAAAGCTTGGGCTAAGCATCGAGCCGGTCTCGACCCAGGTCATTCCACGCGACCGCCACGCCATGTTCTTTGCCACCCTTGGCGTCGTTGCCTCGTCCATCGAGCGCGTTGCCGTTGAAATCCGCCATCTGCAGCGCACCGAAGTGCTGGAAGCCGAGGAGTTCTTCTCCCCCGGCCAGAAGGGGAGCTCGGCCATGCCCCACAAGCGCAATCCGGTGCTGACCGAAAACCTCACCGGCCTTGCACGCCTCGTACGCGGCATGGTGGTCCCCGCGCTCGAAAACGTCGCCCTCTGGCACGAGCGCGATATCTCGCACTCCTCCGTCGAGCGCATGATCGGCCCCGACGCCACCGTCACCCTCGATTTCGCGCTGGCGCGGCTCACCGGTGTTATCGACAAGCTCGTCGTCTACCCCGAAAACATGCGCCGGAATCTCGACCTGCTCGGCGGCCTGCACAATTCCCAGCGCGTGCTGCTCGCCCTCACCCAGGCCGGCTACAGCCGCGAAGACAGTTACGCCGCCGTCCAGCGCAACGCCATGAAGGTTTGGGAAATGCGCGGCGACCGCGCCGGCCAGTTCGCCGCCAATCTCAAGGCCGACCCCGAAGTGACTCTGTCAGATCAACAAATCGACGCCATGTTCGACGACGCCTACCACCTCAAGCATGTCGATACGATCTTCCAGCGGGTTTTTGGATGAGCATCGTCTACGCCCAGGAAACCGGTCTCACGGCCGAAGAATACATCGCCTGTGTCGGCCAGTCGGCACTAGGCCCGACCCGGCCACTCAGCAATACCGAGCGCGTGCAAGCCTATCTCGACAACTCCAACCTTACCGTCAGCGCCCGCAACGAGGGCGGTGTTCTTCTTGGCGTGTTTCGCGGCACCACCGACTGGAACTGGGTCTGCTATTGTGCGGACTTGGCGGTGGTAGAAGCGCAGCAGGGACAGGGCATCGGTCAGGCACTAATGGACAAGGCGGCTGAAATTCTCGGCCCGGGCGTCGCCATCACCCTGTTGTCGCTGCCGGGCGCGGAAGGCTTCTATCAAAAGATCGGCCTGACACAGACCAATGCGGCTTTCTATCGGGACAGGACCCATCGCACATGAAGCTTGCCGAATGTGACATCCTGATCCTGCCTGGGCTCGGCGGCACCATGCCCGGGCACTGGCAACTGCGCTGGGCCGCGCGCATGAACAATGCCGCCATCGTCGAGCAGGCGGATTGGAACGAGCCTGATCTCAGCGACTGGGTCGACACCATCGACCAGGCCGCTCGACTTACCACGCGCCCTGTCGTGCTTGTCGCTCACTCCCTCGCCGTCATCGCCGTGGCCCAGGCCGGCGCCCACCTGCCCTCGAACGTGCGCGGCGCCTTCCTCGTCGCGCCACCCGATATCGAACTCAGCCCCGCAGCGCCCGAAGAGACGCACAATTTCCGCCCCATCTCGCGGGACCCGCTGCCCTTCCCCTCCATGCTCGTGGCATCATCCAACGATCCGCTCTGCAGCGTCGACCGGGCCGTCGAATTAGCCACCTGCTGGGGCTCCGATTTCCACCAAGCCGGCGACGCCGGCCACATCAACGTCCAATCAGGCCACGGCCCTTGGCCCGAAGGCCTGTTGATGTTCACAAGGCTGATGCAGCGGATTTAGCGGTAGTGCCACGCCCTCGTGGCACAACATCCCCAACAAAAAAGGAGCCGGTCCGCAGACCAGCCCCTTCAAATTCATAGCCCCAAAAGCCCTTAGCCTTCAGCGGCAATCTGCTCGTTCGCCACCAACACCAATTGCAGCATCTTTTGGCGAATCACATCGTCCCCGATGCTCAATCCCTTGGCCTTGAGATCACCGGACACCTTGCGGAACACGTCTTCGTCGCCGGCTTCCTCGAAGTCGGCGGCAACCACTTCGGCGGCATACGCTTTGGCTTCGTCGCCGGTCAAGCTCATCAGTTCGGCAGCCCAGATGCCGACCAGCTTGTTGCGGCGCGCCTCGGCCTTGAACTTCTTTTCCGCGTCAAAGGCGTACTTCGCCTCCTGGCCCTTCTGACGATCTTCGAACTGGCTCATGCAACTCTCCCGCTTGGCAATGCCTGCGCTTTCCGGCGCTTGCCAACCGACATAGGCGGTTCGGCCAGCCAAATCAACGGCCGCCCCGCAGGTGCGACTTCGTGGATGCGCAACACCTCTTTCCACGAAAGAGCTTGCCTTCAATGGCCGTTCTGGCGCATGAAGCGGCGAAATTCTCCCTCCATCAGTCCGGATTCCCAATGAACCGTCGACGTAAAATTTATGAGGGCAAGGCCAAGATCCTGTTCGAGGGTCCTGAGCCGGGCACTCTGGTTCAATATTTCAAGGACGACACCACCGCCGGCGACGGCGCCCGTCATGAAATCATCGACGGCAAGGGCGTGCTCAACAACCGCATTTCCGAGTTCGTCTTCACCAAGCTCAACGGCCTGGGCATTCCGACTCACTTCATCCGCCGCATCAACATGCGCGAGCAGCTGATCAAGGAAGTGGAAATCATTCCGCTCGAGATCATCGTGCGCAATTTCGCGGCCGGCTCGCTGGTCAAGCGCCTCGGTCTCGAGCCCGGCACGCAACTGCCCCGCTCGATCATCGAGTTCTGCTACAAGGATGACGCCCTTCATGACCCGATGGTCAGCGAAGAGCACATCACCGCTTTCGGCTGGGCCACTCCCGCCGAGCTCGACGACATCATGAGCCTCGCCATCCGGGTCAATGATTTCCTGACCGGCCTCTTCATGGGTGTCGGCATCCAGCTCGTCGATTTCAAGATCGAATGCGGCCGCCTCTACGAGGGCGATCTCATGCGCATCGTCCTCGCCGACGAAATCTCTCCCGACAGCTGCCGCCTCTGGGACGTCAAAACCCGCACCAAGATGGACAAGGATCGCTTCCGCGAAAACCTGGGCGGCCTGATCGAGAACTATCGCGAGGTCGCGCAGCGCCTTGGCATTCTCGTCGAGACCGAAAACGCGCTGACCACCGGTCCGCGCCTCGTTCAGTAAGCGTTCATCGGAGTGGCGATATGAAGGCGCGTGTAACCGTCACCCTCAAGGCTGGCGTGCTTGATCCCCAAGGTCAGGCCATCGAAGGGTCGTTGAAGGGCCTCGGTTTTCCCGGGGTCGCCAGCGTCCGCCAAGGCAAGGTCTTCGACCTCGTGATTGATGGAACCGACGAGGAATCCGCTCGTTCACAACTCACCAGCATGTGCGAAAAGCTGCTGGCAAATACTGTGATCGAGAATTTCGCGATCGAAATCACAAATTAACGTCTGACGACGATAACTAAATTCGCGTCAAGAAGAGGCGCAGGACCATATTGCCATGCTTAAAACCGTTTCTCTGTCCGTAATGTTCTTCGCGACCCTCGGCCTGCTGTTCGCAGCCTATGCGTCGGTACCCGTCTGAACAATACGCCAAAAGCTTGAGCCGGTACGTGCGACACGGCTAGAGCCATCAACAGGTTGATTGCGCAATTTAGCGAAAAGCTTACCAGTTAAGCATTCGCCTTAAGCTTGCCGTCAACTCGTTATCTCCCCCGCCATCACTTGCCGCTATTACTCCCGGACGAATTGCGGGAGTGCGGACAATGGCGGAAAGCAAGCAGCGGCTCGAATGGGTGGATATGGCCAAGGGCCTCTCCATCTTTCTCGTCGTCATGATGTATGCGGCCTCGAGCGTCGGCGAAGATACGGGTGGGGTCGGCGCATTCCACTGGGGCATCGCCTTCGCCACCCCCTTCCGCATGCCCGAGTTTTTCCTGATCTCGGGTCTGTTCCTCTCCCAGGTCATCGACCGCCCCTGGCGCGCCTTCGCCGACCGGCGCATCGTGCACTATTTTTATTTCTACGTGCTCTGGGCGCTGATCCACATCATCTTCAAGGTCGGTCTGCTGTCGACCAATCCTGTCGGCGCACTTGAACAAATCGCCTGGGCCGTAGTCCAGCCCTATGGCGTCCTGTGGTTCATCTATATGCTCGCCGTGGTCGGCGCCGCCACCAAGCTCCTGCATGATCTCAAGGCACCCGTATGGGCGGTATTCGGCGCCGGCGCGATCCTGCAGATGGCCAGCGTGCACACCGGCAGCTATCTGGTTGACCAGTTCTGCGCCTATTTCGTCTTCTTCTACGCTGGCTTCGTCCTCGCCCCCCGCCTGTTCCGCCTTGCTGCATGGGCCCAGGAACATGCAGGCACCGCCCTAGCCGCTCTCCTCGCCTGGGCCGCCATCAACGCAGCACTGGTCTTTTCGCCTGGCTTCGCCATGCACCCGGTCCACCCGGCGATGGGTCTTGCCGGTCTGCCCGGCCTCCACCTGGTCCTGGCGCTGGCCGGCACTGCCGCCCTCTGCGTCATCGCGGCGCTCCTCACCCGCCTGCCATGGATGAACTGGCTGCGCTGGCTGGGCTCCAAATCGCTGATCGTCTACGTAGCCTTCGTCTTGCCCATGAGCATCGCCCGTACGGTCCTGATCAAGCTCGGGCTGATCGAGCCAACCCTTCTGACATTGCTCACCATGAGCGTCGCCATCGTCTCGCCGCTGATCCTCTATTGGCTCGTGTTGCGCACCGGCTGGGGCCGGTTCCTGTTCGAGCGTCCCGCCTGGGCACAACTGCCCGGCACCAAAGGTTCGCGCCCGGCAAGTGTGGCCGTTCCCGCCGAGTGAAAGCCGTTTCCTTCTCCGCCAATCACAGGAAAAGGAAACCACCTGCAAAGCCCTTGCCTTTTCGGCCAAGACCCACCAAAAGAGCCTCGCAACTCCTGACATAGCGAGGACTAGCCGATGAAATCCGCCGTCATCGTCTTCCCCGGGCTCAATCGCGACCGCGACATGATCGCGGCGCTCACCAAGATTTCCGGCACCGCCCCTGCCATCGTCTGGCACCAGGACGACGACCTGCCTGATGTCGACCTGATCGTCATACCGGGGGGGTTCTCCTACGGCGATTATCTGCGTTGCGGCGCCATTGCCGCCCGCTCACCGATCATGGACAGGGTCCGCGACCGTGCCGCGGCCGGCGTCAACGTGCTGGGCGTCTGCAACGGCTTCCAGATCCTGCTCGAAGCGGGCCTGTTGCCGGGTGCCCTGATGCGCAACCAGTCGCTCAAATTCGTTTGCCGCGAGGTCAAACTCGAGGTCACCAACGCCGACACGGCCTTCACGCGCGGCTACACCAACGGGCAGGTCATCCGCTGCCCCGTGGCGCACCATGACGGCAACTACTTCGCCGACAGCGACACCCTCGCTCGCATCGAAGGCGAAGGTCGCGTGGCCTTCCGCTATGCCGATGGCACCAATCCCAACGGCTCGATCAACAACATCGCCGGCATCTTGAACGAGCGCAAGAACGTGCTCGGCCTCATGCCGCATCCCGAAAACCTGATCGAATCCGCACACGGCGGAGACGACGGCAGGGCATTGTTCTCCGGGCTTCTCGGCCAGGCTGCCTGATGGGAAGAGCGCCGGTCAATCCGCGAAAGCTGTTGACCGGACTCGGCCTTGCGGCTGGTACCGCCGGGTTGCTGATTGAGTTCGTTTTCTCGATGCAGATCTCGCTGGCCACTGGCCGCGATATTCCCGGCGCCCTCGGCAGCTTCTTTGCGTTCTATACGATCCTGACCAACATCGTGCTGGTGCTGATCTACCTCTCGGAAGTGCTGCCGACCCAACGCCTCGCCATCTTCCGCCATCCGGTCACCCGCGGCTCCATGGTCGCCTGCATCACTCTGGTAAGCCTTTACGTCTTCTTCGTGCTGCGCCACCTCTACGCCCCGACGGGCTTGCTCGAACTCTCGGATAGGCTCCTGCACTACGTAGCCCCGCTGCTCTACCTGTTGTGGTGGGTAATCGGCCAACCGCATGGTCAACTCCGCTGGGGCAATCTTCCCGTTATGCTCCTGCCGACATTGATCTACTTCGTCGCGGTCATGTTGCGCGGCGCGTGGCTCCACCGCTATCCCTACCCGTTCATGAACATCGATGAATTGGGCATCGGCGCCGTGCTGCTGGGGGCTCTGTTCATGGCCGCCGGTCTTGCGGCTCTCTCGGCCCTGGTCATCGCTCTCGATCATTTTCTGACGCGCAACTGGAACCTCGTTCATGAATGAGAGCAAGCGCCTGAGCGTCGCCATTCTCATCTTCCCCGGCGTCGAGGAGCTCGATTTCGTTGGCCCCTGGGAGGTGTTCACTATGGCCCGCCAGATCGGCGCGCCGCTTGACGCCTTCACTGTCGGCTGGCCCGCGACGGAAATCACCTGCGCCAAGGGCCTAAAAGTCACGGCCGATCACACCCTGTCCCAAGCGCCGCATGCCGATATCGTGCTGATCCCAGGCGGCAAGGGCACGCGCCCGCTGGCCGAGAACGATGAGTTCAACGCGGCGATCCGAACCTATCTGGCCGCCGCAACGTGGCAGACTTCGGTTTGCACCGGCGCGGCTCTCCTGGCGCGCGCAGGCTTCCTTGAAGGGCGCCGCGCCACGACCAATCGCCATGCGCTGGACTTCCTGCGTACGCACGCCCCGCACACCTACATTCTCGATGAACGCTACGTGCATGACGGCAGCGTCGTCACCAGTGCCGGCGTCTCAGCCGGAATAGACATGTCGCTCTGGCTTGTCGGACACTTGTTCGGCGAAGACACGGCACGCACCACCCAAACCTACATGGAATATTTTCCAGAGCCTCCCTACGGAAAAGACTCTTGATGACTTACCAGAACGACATCGCCATCACGCCCCAACTCGTTGCCGACCATGGCCTCAAGCCTGACGAGTTCGAAAAGATCGTTGCGCTGATCGGGCGCCAGCCGACTTATACGGAGCTGGGCATCTTCTCGGCGATGTGGAACGAGCACTGCTCCTACAAGTCGTCCAAGAAGTGGCTCAAGACCCTCCCTACCACCGGCCCGCGCGTCATTCAGGGCCCGGGCGAAAACGCCGGTGTCGTCGATATCGGCGATGGGCAGGCGGTTGTCTTCAAGATGGAATCGCACAATCACCCAAGCTTCATCGAGCCCTATCAGGGCGCGGCGACCGGCGTGGGCGGCATTCTGCGAGACGTCTTCACCATGGGCGCCCGCCCCGTCGCGGCCATGAACGCGCTGCGCTTTGGCGCGCCGGACCATGAAAAAACCCGCCATCTCGTCTCCGGCGTAGTCGCTGGCGTGGGTGGCTATGGCAACGCCTTCGGCGTGCCGACCGTGGGCGGCGAAGTCGAGTTCGACGAACGCTACAACGGCAATATCCTGGTCAATGCCTTCGCCGCTGGTCTCGCTGACACCGACAAGATCTTCTATTCCAAGGCCGAAGGCGTCGGCCTTCCCGTTGTTTATCTCGGCGCCAAGACCGGCCGCGACGGCGTCGGTGGCGCGACCATGGCGTCTGCCGAGTTCGGCGACGATATCGAGGAAAAACGCCCCACCGTGCAGGTTGGCGACCCCTTCACTGAAAAGCGCCTGCTCGAGGCATGCCTTGAGCTGATGGCAACCGGCGCCGTGATTGCCATTCAGGACATGGGCGCAGCGGGCCTCACCTGCTCGGCCGTTGAAATGGGCGCCAAGGGCGACCTCGGGATCGAACTCGATCTCGACAAGGTTCCGGTGCGCGAAACCCACATGACGCCCTACGAGATGATGCTGAGCGAAAGCCAGGAGCGCATGCTCATGGTGCTGCACCCCGAAAAAGAAGCCGAAGCCCGCGCCGTGTTCGTCAAGTGGGAACTCGATTTCGCTACTGTTGGCAAGACCACGGATGACCTGCGCTTCCGCGTGCTCTGGCAGGGCCAGGAAGTCGCCAACCTCCCCATCAAGGATCTCGGCGACGAGGCTCCCGAATATGACCGCCCCTGGACGCCTTCGGTTCCTGCCGCAGCGTTGGCCGCCGATGACATACCGCAGGTGGACGTCGCTGAAGCCCTGCTCAAGCTCATGGGCAGCCACCAGATCGCGTCCCGCCGCTGGGTCTACGAGCAATACGACACACTGATCCAGGGCAATTCCATGCAGCGCCCCGGCGGTGATGCCGGCGTCATCCGCGTCGAAGGCCACGCCACGAAGGGCCTGGCGTTCACCTCCGACGTCAACCCACGCTATTGTGAAGCCGACCCCTATGAGGGTGGCAAGCAGGCCGTCGCGGAGGCCTGGCGCAATCTGACAGCAACCGGCGCCGAGCCGCTCGCAGCCACCGATAACCTGAATTTCGGCAACCCCGAGCGCCCTGAAATCATGAGCCAGCTGGTCCATGCCATCAAGGGCATCGGCGAAGCCTGTCGCGCACTCGATTTCCCCATCGTTTCGGGCAATGTCTCGCTCTACAACGAGACCAATGGCCAGGGCATCCTGCCCACCCCAACCATTGGCGGCGTTGGCCTCCTGCCCGACTGGACCAAGATGGCCCGGATCGGCTTTGCCGCCGAAAACGAGATGATTCTCCTCGTCGGCGCCCCAGCCACCCGCGGCACGCATCTAGGTCAGTCCATCTACCTGCGCGACCTGTTCGGCCGCCGCGACGGCTCCGCGCCCCATGTCGACCTCGCCCATGAGCGCCGCACCGGCGATTTCGTGCGCAAGCTGATCCGCGACGGTGTCGCAACCGCCGTTCACGATCTTTCCGATGGCGGCCTCGGGGTCGCGCTAGCCGAAATGTCCGTCGCCTCGGGCATCGGCGCGACCATTGTCGATCTCAACGACCAAGACCCGATCCTGCAATATTTCGGCGAGGACCAGGGCCGCTACCTGGTGACGGTGAAGCTCGACCCGCAGGGCGAGGAGATCATGGCCCTGTGGAACGAAGCCGAGCGTCTCGGCATCTTCGCGCCCTGGATCGGCACCACCGGCGGCGCAGACCTTGTGCTCGGCGCGGCACGGCCTCTTCCCGTCAGCGACCTGAAGGCTTCGCATGAAGGCTGGTTCCCCGCTTACATGGATGGTGCGGCCGCCTGACACTGGCTCCTTGAAGCCACCATGGCACTGCCATATCTTGGAGGAGTCGGCACACAAGCCGGCTCTTGTCAGGAGTTAAGCCATGCCCATGGAAGCCAACGAAATCGAACGCCGCATTCAGGCTGCGCTGCCCGATGCCACGATCGAAATCCGCGACCTTGCCGGTGATGGCGATCACTGGGCTGCCACGGTGATTTCCGAGCAGTTCCGCGGCAAGTCGCGCGTCCAGCAGCACCAGATCGTCTATGCGGCCCTGCAGGGCGACATGGGCGGAGCGCTGCACGCACTCGCGCTGCAAACCGGCGTCCCCGAGTAGCGCGATGTCCCTGCGCGACTCGCTGGACCTGATCCGCACTGTCCGCCCCGAGGCGGGGACGGCGGCGATCGATCACGAGATCCTCGCCGAACGCGCGTCCTCGCTGGGCGCAGCCGAGCGCAAGGTCGTCAATGCCGTCGCCGCCCTGGCCAGTGCCGACGCCGACCGTGCCTCAGCGCTCTCGACCGCACGCCTCGTCGTCTGGGAATACTTCGTGCAGCGCGAGTTGATCGGCTTCCGCAAGCACACCGATGTGATTCAGGAACTCGAGATTCCCAGCGAAGTCCTTGCGGGGCTTGGCGCAATGGCCAAACCCAAACGATGAGCCGCTTCGCATCATCGTGAAGCGCCGATGGTGACCTCGACATCGCCTTGGCGATGACCTATTTATGTGCCAACACATCTTGGCTCCGACAGCCCGACGAAAGGTTTCTCCCATGAGCGACATCAACGCCTTCATCGACGACAAGGTGAAGAACAACGACATCTTCCTGTTCATGAAGGGATCGCCAGATTTCCCTCAGTGCGGATTTTCCGGGCAGGTCGTGCAGATCCTGAACTATCTTGGCGTGGAATACGGCAGCGCCAACGTGCTTGAAAGCGCCGAGCTGCGCGACGGGGTCAAGGCCTACACCAACTGGCCGACCATTCCTCAGCTTTACGTCAAGGGCGAGTTCGTCGGCGGTGCCGACATCGTGCGCGAGATGTTCCAGGCTGGCGAACTCCAAAGCCAGCTCGAAGCCGCCGGCATCGCAGTCAAGCAGACCGCCTAAGGCACCGGCCAAGGGCTGCCCCAATAGCAGCCAACCCACATTGCTTCCCTCGGGCCTAACCCGAGGGCCTCTCTGCGCGCGCGCCGGACCCGCGGCTCAAGCCCGCGAGAAGCCGCGGCAAACCAAGAACATCCCCCAAACAAGCGTCCAGCCATCACAGACGTTGATGGCCCCCATTCAGCTTTGTTGCTTTGCGACATCGTAGCGCAGGCGTAAAAGGTGGCAGCGCCACCTGGAGCACGCTTCATGTCTTCGTCCGCCCTTCGCCCCGCCGTGCCCCTGCTCGTCTTGATCATTGCGGGCTGCATCATTGCCGCGATCGGCAATGGCGTGCGCACCAGTTTCGGTCTGTTCACCCTGCCAATGACGGGCGATCTGGGCCTGACGCGCGAGGGCTGGGGCATGGCCATGGCCATCCAGAACCTGGCCTGGGGCATAGCCCAACCCTTCGCCGGCGCCTTCGCCGACCGGGTGGGTACCGGCCGCACAATCGCCGTGGGCGCCGCGATCTACGCGCTGGGCGTGCTTGGCATGGCCTTTTCGCCCACCGCCGGGCTGCTCACGATCACCGCCGGCATTGTCACGGGCGTCGGTATCGCCATCTGCTCGTTCAGCGTCGTGATGGCAGCATTCGGCCGTTCCGTTCCGAATGAAAAACGTTCCCTGATCTTTGGCGTCGCCACCGCTGCCTCATCGTTCGGCCAGTTCGCCTTCGCCCCGATCAGCCAGGGCTTCATCAATGCCTTCGGCTGGCAGTCGGCCCTGCTCTATCTCGCCATGGCGCTGCTGCTGATCATTCCGCTCAGCTACGCGCTCCGCGGCCGCACCGAGAACACCACCGGACATGCGGATTTGCCGTTCATGGAGGCGTTGTCGAAGGCCTGGGGCCACGGCTCCTATCGCCTGCTGGTGATCGGCTTTTTCGTCTGCGGCTTCCACCTCGCCTTCATCAACGTCCACATGCCGGCCTATCTCGTGCAATGCGGCCTCTCGCCCGAAGTCGGCAGCTGGACGATCGCGGTAATCGGCCTGTTCAATATTGTCGGCTCACTGCTGGCCGGCTATCTCGGCGGCCGTCTGCCCAAGCAGATGCTGCTTGCGACTATCTATTTCCTGCGCTCGGTGGCCATCGGACTGTTCCTTTTGATTCCCGTCAGCGAAGTCACCGCCTACGCCTTTGCGGCCGCTATGGGCCTTCTCTGGCTTTCCACCGTGCCGCTGACCGCAGGCCTCGTGTCGCTGTTCTTCGGAGCGCGCTACATGGGCATGCTTTATGGCATGGCGTTCCTTAGCCACCAGATCGGCTCGTTCGTCGGCGTCTGGCTGGGCGGCTATGTCTATGACCAGACCGGCTCCTATAGCCTGGTTTGGTACATGGGTATTCTCCTGGGGCTCGGCTCTGCCGCACTGCATCTGCCGATCAACGAACGCAGTGCATCCAGCTTTGCGTTGAAACCGGCTTGACGGAACCGGTCGGCAGGAACCATCGTTTTTTGCCGATCAAAGCTTGCCAAAGCGCTACATGGAGTTCATGGTCCGCGCCACGAACCCTGGCGCCCCTTTCTGCGGCGACACCACTTCAGAGATCATCAATGTCCGATCATTTCACGCGCATCCTTTCGCGCCCCGAATTCATTGCCTTGATGGCAGCCCTGATGGCGCTGAATGCCCTGGCTATCGACGTCATGCTGCCGGCCCTCCCCTACATGGGCGAAGCGCTTGGCGTGTCGAGCGAGAACGAGCGTCAGTTCGTCATATCCTCCTACATGCTGGGCATGGGCATCGCGGTGCTGGCATTCGGTCCTTTGACCGACCGGTTTGGCCGGCGCGCGCCACTCCTTTTGGGCATGGCGCTCTATATCCTGGCCGCCATCGTCGCAGTCTTTGCACCCAGCTTTACCATTCTGCTCGTATTGCGCTTCATCCAGGGAATGGGTGCCGCCAGCGTGCGTGTCATCGCCACCGCCGTGGTGCGGGACCGCTACTCGGGCCGCGAAATGGCTGAAGTCATGTCGCTGACCTTCATGGTGTTCATGGCCATCCCGATCATCGCGCCCGGTATCGGCCAGGTGATCCTGCTGATGGGTGACTGGCACAACATCTTCATCTTCATGGGTGTGCTGGCGGCAATTTTCTGGGTCTGGACCTATATCCGCCTGCCCGAAACCCTGCCGGTCGAACACCGCCGTCCACTGAGCTTCAAGGCCGTGGTCGACGGTTTCGTCATCGTTTTCACCAATCGCGTGGCGATTTCCTACGGCATGGCAGGCACGTTCCTGTTTGGCGCCCTGTTCGGTTTCATCAGTTCCAGCCAGCAGATCTATGTCGATATCTATGGCCTGGGCGTCTACTTTCCCGTGGCTTTCGCTGCAATGGCCGGGCTGATGGGGGTGTCCTCGTTCACCAATTCCCGCATTGTCCGTCGCGTCGGCATGCGGCGGCTGTCGCACGGCGCCATGCTGGCGTTCACCGGCTTTGCCGGCGTCTGGCTGGTCTTCGCCCTGATCGGCTTCCTGCCGCTCTGGCTGTTCTTCTCGCTCCTGGCGATCATCATGTTCAGCTTCGGCTGGGCCGCCTCGAACATGAATTCGCTGTCGATGGAGCCGCTTGGCGCCGTCGCCGGCACCGCCGCTGCCGTGTTCGGCTTTATCCAGACCGTGGGCGGCGCGCTGATCGGCAGCTACACCGGCCAGCTCTTCAACGGCACCACCATCCCAACGGCGGTAGGCTATTTCAGCATGGGTGTGCTGGCACTGATCTGCATCCTCATCGCCGAACGCGGCAAGCTGTTCGGCGTCGGCGAGGAACACAGCCACGGCGACCTCAGCCACCAGGCAGCGCACTAGGCTATACGAACCCTTCGCGGTGTCGCCTCTTTCCCTTCTCCCCTGAGGGGAGAAGGTGGCCCGCAGGCCGGATGAGAGGTTCAGCATTGGTGTGCTTGCCGTGAGGCTACGCCCCTCCCCCCTCAAGGGCGATGGCGCGAAAGAACCGGGCAGCAACGCTTAGTTGTCTGTTCCCTCACGACCACCGGCCCCCTCGATCGCGCCGCGATCAGCATAGACATGATCGACCAGGCCCCAGGCCCGGGCCTGGTCGGGTGTCATGAAGTTGTCCCGCTCCAGCGCGGCTTCCACCTCCTCATAGGTTCGTCCGCAGTGCTTGCTATAAAGCATGTGCATGCGCCGCTTCAGGCGCTGGCTTTCCTCGGCATGGAGCATGATGTCGGTCACCTTACCCTGAAAACCGCCGCTGGGCTGGTGCAGCATGATCGACGCGTTGGGCAGGCAGATGCGGCTGCCGGGCGCGCCGGCCATCAGCAGGAATGAACCCGCGGACATGGCCATGCCCATGCACAGCGTCCCCACCGGCGCCTTGATGAACTGCATGGTGTCGTACATCGCCATGGCCGAGGTCACCACGCCGCCGGGCGAGTTGATATAAAGGCTTATCTCCTTTTTCGGATTCTCCGCCTCAAGAAACAGCAGCTGCGCGCAAACAAGCGAAGCCATGTTGTCTTCGATCTCGCCGTTCACAAAGATGATCCGCTCGCGCAGCAGGCGCGAGTAGATATCGAAGGACCTCTCCCCTCGGCTGGATTGTTCAACGACCATAGGGACGAGTTGCATCATGTCGCGCATAGGCGAACTCCTTTTGGGAAACTGTATCGAGAAGTGCTAGGCGGCCAGCATCATGGGGCCGCGTTGATTGCTGTTTGCCGCCACCGGCAGTGCGAGCGGCGCATGGGTCAGCTTGAACCAGGTGCCCCCATCGTGCATCGGGGTCAATTCGAACGTGACGACACTATCCTCTGCGCCGACGATTGCGCCCTGCCCCGATTCGCGCCACCGATAGGTCAGGCTCTTGTTCTCCTCGGCGGTCACCACAGCCAAATCGATGTGCTGATCGGGCTTTAGCCAGCGCGCCAGATATTCGGGAATGGTCAGCGCCCGCCAGACCTTCTCGGGCGGAGCATCGAGCGCGCATTCAAAGACGATTTCGTTGTCCTGTCCGGTCACTGATCCATCTCCTTGAGCAAATCCTTGAGGGCACCGATTCGCTCGGGCCAGAATGCCCGATATCGTGCGAGCCACTCATGCAGTGGCGCCATGCCTTCCGGCTCGACGCGATAATTGACATAGCGACCCGTGCGCCGCTCGCTGATCAACCCCGCTGCCCGCAACACTGCCAGATGCTGGGACATAGCCGGCTGCGAAATGGCAAAACCTTCCCGCAACTCGCTTCCGGTCATCTCGGCCGATGCCAGACGCTCAAGCACCGCCCGCCGGGTCGGATCTGCCAGAACCTTGAAGATATCGACATCACTCATGCCAACACATAAGCACAGACTTATGCGTCGTGGCAAGGGCATTGGTGAGCACACTCAATTGCCCTCATGGTGAGCCTCCTGAGCTTGTCGAAGGACGAACCACGAGGCCGTGGCACCCGGCCCCATGAAGCGAATCCCCCATGCACACAGACCGCTTGCCCCCGGCTCCCGAGTCATGACTGATACCCCGGCCCTCCAAATTCCACCCGGACCATCCCATGCCTCTCGCCACCGGCCGCTCCTACCTCGCCATCCCTGGCCCTTCCGTGTCACCCGATCGCGTGCTCAACGCCATGCACCGCACGGCGCCCAATATCTATGAAGGCGAGATCATTGACGTTACCCGAACAGTCGTAGCCGATCTCAAGCGTGTGGCGCTGACCGGGCAAAACGTCGCGATCTACATCGCCAATGGTCACGGCGCCTGGGAAGCGGCAATCTGCAACATGTTCTCGCGCGGCGACCGCGCGCTGCTAGCGGCAACCGGTCGGTTTGGTTTCGGCTGGGCGGAGACAGCCCGCAAGATGGGCATCGAGGTCGATATCCTCGATTTCGGCAAGAGCGGCCCGGCCGATCCCGCCCGCATTGCCGAGGCATTACGCGCCGATACTGATCACGAAATCCGTGCGGTCCTCGTCACCCATGTCGATACCGCCTCCAGCGCCCGCAACGATATCGCTGCCATCCGCGCGGCAATCGACTCGGCCGGCCACCCGGCCCTGCTCGCGGTCGACGCCATTGCCTCGCTTGGCTGCGACGAGTTGCGGATGGATGAGTGGGGCATCGACGTCATCATCGGCGCAAGCCAGAAAGGCCTGATGATCCCGCCGGGATTGGGCTTCATCTGGTTTTCCGACAAGGCGCTGGCAGTGTCTCAGCAATCGGGCCTTGTAACGCCTTATTGGGATTGGAAGCCGCGCGCGGTCGGCGCCGAGTTCTGGCAATATTTCGGCGGCACCGCACCCACGCACCATCTCTATGGCCTGCGCGAAGCCCTGACGATGATCCTGGACGAGGAGGGCCTCGAGAACACCTGGGACCGGCACCGGCGGCTGGCCAATGCCATCTGGGCGGCCTTCGACGCCTGGGGCAAGGGCACCGGCATCGCGCTCAACATTCCTGACCCAAGCGCCCGCGGCTGGTCCGTCACCGCCGCCACCATCCCCAATGGCGGCGCCGGCGCCCTTCGCAAATGGCTGGAAACCGAAGCCGGCGTGACGCTCGGCATCGGCCTGGGTATGGCCCAGCCGACCGAACCTTCCTATGCCGATTTCCTCAGGGTCGCCCATATGGGTCACGTCAACGCCCACATGACGCTCGGCGTCCTCGCCACCATGGAAGCCGGCATGCAGGCGCTCGGCATTCCACATGGGCCCGGCGCACTTGAAGCCGCCGCCGCAGCCATTCTGCGCTAGAAGGTAAAGACTTCGCGCCGCAACGCTTCCCAGCTCTCGCGGTTCGCCGCGAGCAGCAGCCCGCCACCGATGTGATGCGGCTGATAGGGCGAGCCATCCATGCGCGCAGCGTATCCGCCGGCCTCCTGGCTGATCAGCACGCCCGCCAGGTGATCCCAGGGCATGAGCTTGTTGTAGCTGAGAAACTGTGTGTGGCCCGAAGCGAAGATGCGATACTCGTGCCCAGCGCAGCGGAAGTTCGACAGCAGCCGCACCTTGGCCGTGTTCTGCAGGATTTGCGGCCGCGTCTCGGCCGGCATGTAGGCAACCGACGCGGTGCCCACCATCTGTTCGATCGGCAGCGGATCGGCAACCTGCAGGCGCGCCGCCTCGCCATTGGGCCGCCGCAACCAGGCGCCAGCGCCCTTCTCGGCCATGATCCAGTCATCGCCCATCGGATCGTAGATGATGCCGGCCACGGTTTCCCCGCCCGACACTACCGCCGCCATGCAGGCGAACAGCGGCAGCCCGGCGGCATAGTTCGCCGTCCCATCGATTGGGTCCACCACCACCGCCAGATCGGCCTCCGCGAGCCGCCCGAGCAATGCAGGGTCCGCCGCCACCGATTCCTCACCGACAAACAGCGCCTGCGGCATCCATTGCGCAAGGCGCGCCTTGATCACCTCCTCGGTCGCAACGTCGGCCTCCGTGACTAGGTCGATCGCTTCGGTCTTGGTGGTCACCATGCTGGCGTCGAGCCGGCGAAAGCGCGGCAGGGCTTCGGCACGTGCAGCGTCGCGCAGGATATTGGCAAGCGCCATGGCATCGAAGGTCACGAGGCAGTCCTTTTGCTGAACAAGGCATTGAAATCAAACAGCTTGGTGTCAAGCATGTGACTGGCGTTCACGTTCCCCAGCGCCCGGATCATCACATCCTTGCGGCCGGGCATGCGCTTTTCGATATCGCCGAGCATGGCCTTCATGGCGTTGCGCTCCAGCCCATCCTGCGAACCGCAGAGATCGCAGGGAATTATGGGAAAACCCATCGCATCGGAAAAGCGCTGCAGGTCATCCTCGGCACAATAGATCAGCGGCCGCAGCACCTCGACATCGCCCTCGTCATTGAGCAGCCGTGGCGGCATCGCAGCGACCTTGCCGCCATGAAAGAGGTTCATGAAAAAGGTTTCGAGGCTGTCGTCGCGATGATGGCCCAGCACCAGCGCCGTGCACCCCTCCTCGCGCGCGATGCGATAGAGATTGCCGCGGCGCAACCGGCTGCACAGCGAGCAATAGGTCGCCCCCGCCGGCAGCTTTTCGGTCACGATGGAATAGGTGTCCTTGTATTCGATGCGGTGGGGCACACCCAGATCACCCAGATATTTAGGCAGGATATGCTTGGGGAAATTGGGCTGCCCCTGATCGAGATTGCACACCAGCAGCTCGACCGGCAGCAGCCCGCGCCATTGCAGATCGAGCAACAGCGCCAGCATGCCATAGCTATCCTTGCCGCCCGAGAGCGCCACCAGCCATTTCTCGCCCGGCCGCACCATGCCGAATTTTTCCAGCGCCTCGCGGGTGTTTCGGATCAGCCGCTTGCGCAGTTTGTTGAACTCGCCGGTGCGCGGCGCATGGGCGTAGACGGGGTGTCCGCCGCCCTCTGCCTCCTGCGTGCCTTCGGGCGCCGCTTCCATCACCTGGCTCATGCCGAAACTCTCTTTCATGTCGTGCCCTGCTGATAGCGCCCCCGGCCGCCGAGGGGAAGGAAAACCGGCGCAAGGCAACCTTACCAAAGCTTAATTTGGCATTCTTGCTTTCACCCAGGTCGCGCCGTTAGATGACGCATTCATGACGCCCCGGAGCTTTGCGGTGTTTCGTTCCTTCTTTCCCGATCCCAAGATTTTCTTTCCCTCCGCTGTCCTTTGGATCGTAGCCGCTATGGTCATCTGGTTCCTGGCGGGAGACGCACTCGCCGGCTTCATCGGCCTTGGCCGCTGGCTGGGCACGGCGCCCACTGAAGCGGTGCCTGATCCGTTCCTCTCGCCCGACAAGATCTGGCTCTACCAATACGTGCTGATGATCGGCTATTCCTTTTGCCTGTTCTGGTACTTCTACAAGCGGCACTACTGGTTCTGGTGGTCCGTGGTCGGCACCGTCACCATCCTGGAAGCGACCTATTTCACAGTGCAGTGGGACGCCTGGTCGAATGGCTGGAATGGCATTTTCTTCGATCTCCTGCAGAGAGGCTCGTCCAATCCCGGCACCGTGACCTTCGACCAGATCGCCGAGCAGACCTATGTCTATGCAGCGGTAATGGCGCCTTATATCATCCTCATCGTCGCCCTGTCGTTCTTCACTTCGCACTACGTGTTCCGCTGGCGCCGAGCGATGACGTTCTACTACATGAGCCAGTGGCAGCGGCTGCGGCACATCGAAGGCGCGTCCCAGCGCGTGCAGGAAGATACGATGCGCCTGGCGCAGATCCTTGAAGGACTTCTGGTCGCCTTCTTCGATTCCATGATGGTGCTGGTCGTGTTCCTGCCACTGCTGTACGGGCTTTCGGCCAATATCACCACCGTGCCGATTATCGGCGAAGTCGATGGTGCGCTGGTCTGGGTAGCGCTGATCCTGGCGGCATTCGGTACCGCGCTGCTGGCCCTCGTGGGGTATCGCCTTCCGGGCTTGGAGTTCCACAACCAGCGCGTCGAAGCGGCCTTCCGCAAGGAACTGGTCTATGGCGAAGACAGCGGCGAACGCGCCGAGCCGGTGACGGTGCGCCAGCTCTTTGCCGGCGTGCAAAAGAACTACTTCCGCCTCTACTGGCACTACACCTACTTCAATCTTGCTCGCTTCTCCTACGGCAACGTGGCCAGCATTCTGCCGATGCTGGTGATGGCACCCTCGCTCGTGGCGGGCGCCATGACCATGGGCACCTACCAGCAGGTGGTGCTGGCGTTCAACCGCGTATCGGCCTCGTTCCAGTTCCTGGTAACGTCCTGGCCGACCATCGTCGAATTGCTGTCCGTGCATAAGCGCCTTCGGGCCTTCGAGAGCCACCTCCCGCCCGATGCTCCTTTGATAGTGGATGCCGACCTGCCCGATGATCCACCCCCGCACGAGGAGGTCGTCGACGTCGGCGTCCCCAGCCGGCCGGGGAATCCATAAACCAGGCTATTGGGCCGCTCTCCGGAGCGGCCTTTTTGAAGGCACACGGATCTGGTTCAGGTGACGAAAGTTGGAAGACCTCATGGTGAGCTTGTCGAACCACGAGGTCGAGCGAGTGGAGCGTCGGTGCCACGACCTCGTCCTTCGACAAGCTCAGGATGAGGTCTACTGAGGCAACCACCCAAAAACAAAAAAGGGCCGCTCCAGCGAGCGGCCCTTTCCAATTCAGTAATTCGACTGCGCTTAGCGCGAGTAGAATTCGACGACCAGGTTCGGTTCCATCTGGACCGGGTATGGCACGTCCGACAGGGCGGGCACGCGCACATAGGTGGCGGTCATCTTGTTGTGGTCGACTTCGACGTAATCCGGAACGTCGCGTTCGGCCAGCTGGGTGGCTTCGATCAGCACGGCGAGCTGCTTGGAGCGCTCGCGCACTTCGATCTTGTCGCCGATCTTGACCTGGTAGGATGGGATGTTCACGCGCTTGCCATTGACCAGGATGTGGCCATGGTTGACGAACTGGCGGGCGGCAAACGGCGTTGCCACGAACTTGGCGCGGTAGATGATCGCGTCCAGGCGCGACTCGAGCAGGCCGATCAGGTTCTCGCCGGTGTCGCCCTTGACGCGGGCAGCTTCGGTGTAGAGTTTCTTGAAGGCCTTCTCGGTGACCGAGCCGTAATAGCCCTTGAGCTTCTGCTTGGCGCGGAGCTGCAGGCCGTAGTCCGAGAGCTTGCCCTTGCGGCGCTGGCCGTGCTGGCCGGGGCCATAGGCGCGCGCGTTGAGCGGGGAGCCGGGACGGCCCCAGATGTTTTCGCCAAGACGGCGGTCAATTTTGTGCTTAGCAGAAATGCGCTTCGACATCGCGTATCCTTTTCAAAGTCGAAAAAATGGATCGCGCCCTCCTCTGCCACCCCCGGAGGGATGACCGACAGACCCCAATAATTTAGGAGATCCCGGGTGCGCCTAGAGGCCAGTGGCCCGTATAGGTGGCCGCGTGATATAAGCGGCAAGGCCCAAAGTCAAGCCATGCCCTTGTTTGTCCTACTGCGCAGCACTGGGCTCGGCGATCCCGTCGGCGACCATTCTGTGGTCGAGCGTTTTCTGTTCGCGCAGGCCCGGGAAAATCTGGCTCCAAATACCAGCCACGGCGATGGCGCCAAAGCCGCCGATCACCACTGCCGCGACCGGACCGATAAAGTGCGCCACTGTCCCGGCCCTGAACTCGCCCAGTTCATTGGACGCGCCGATAAACACCGAATTGACGGCATTGACCCGCCCGCGCACTTCCTCGGGCGTCCAAAGCTGCATGATGGTCTCGCGGATGGTGACGCTCACCATGTCGGAAGCGCCAACCAGCGCCAGCGCCGGAATGGAAATCCACAGCGAGGTCGAAAACCCGAACACCACGGTAAACGCCCCGAACAGCGCAACGAAGACGAAAAGGATCCGGCCCGCAAAATTGCGGATCGGAAACCGCGTCAGGTAAAGCGCCATCACGATTGCGCCCAGCCCCGGCGCGGCCCGCAGCAACCCATTGGCAATCGAGCCGCCATGCAGGATATCGGTGGCATAGATCGGCAGCATGGCCACCGCCCCGCCCATCAGCACCGCGAACATGTCGAGCGAAATGGCGCCGAGCACCACCTTGTTGCTGAAGATATAGCGGAAACCGCCGAGCAGCGTTTCCATGCTGGTGGCTGCATGCGATTCCCGCTGCGGCGGCTGGGGAATCATCAGAACGCTGCCGATGGCGCACAGCAGCAGCACAGCGCCCGTGCCGAAGGCCACCACAGGCCCAAAGGCATAAAGCACGCCGCCCAACGCAGGCCCTGCAATCGCGGCAAACTGCCAGGCCGACGCATTGACGGTAATGGCGTTCGACAGCGCCTCGGACGGCACCAGATTGGGTGCCAGCGATTGCGCCGCCGGTCCCCAGAATGCACGCGCAGTGCCGAGCACCACAAGAATACCGAACAGCGGCCCCACTTCGTGCGCTTCGGCATTGACGAACAGCAAGAAGCCGAGCGCACAGGCCAATTCGACCCCAAGACAGATCGCCATGATCTTGCGGCGATTGAAGCGGTCTGCGGCCAGCCCCGTCACCAGAATGAGCACCAGGGCAGGCAGGAACAGGCAGAGCCCGACCATCCCAACCAGCAACGGTTCACGAGTGACCGTATAGATCTGGTAGGCAATGGAGACCGACATGATCTGGACGGCAAAGCTCACCAGGAGCGTCGTGATCCAGAAGTAGCGGAAACCGATATAACTAAAGGCGCGACGGGACGCATCGGCTGGGGACGTGCTCATCCCTCAGCCAATCGCACGGCGATTTGACGCAGTCAAAGCCGGAATGAACAAGAAGCGTCCAAAAGCCTCAAGAATCGTTTTCGTCCCGTTGCGGCTTCTGCCGGTTGGGGTTTGGCCGCTGGTGGCGCCGGTCGATCGAAGAGATCACGCCGCGCAGCGTGCGGATCTCCTGGCTGGTGAATTTGCCCCGCTCCAGCATGGTGCGCAGATTGTTGATCACGGTCGGCCGCTTGTCGGGAGCGGTGAAAAAGCCCGAGCCGTCCAGCGTGGACTCCAGATGCCCGAATAGCCCGATCAGTTCGTCGCGCGGCGCAACCTCGGCCATGGTCTCGCTGAACGGCAATTGTGTGCCGAGTTCGCTGTGCCGACGATATTCATAGGCCATGAGCAGCACGGCCTGGGCAATGTTGAGCGAGGCGAAAGCCGCCTCGACCGGCAAGGTGACGATTGCATCGGCGAGCGCAACTTCCTCGTTGAGCAGGCCCCAGCGCTCACGGCCGAACAGCAGGCCCGCTCCCCTGCCATTGCTGATGTGAGCATGCAGATTGCCCGATGCCTCGTCCGGTCCGAGCACCGGTTTTTTCAGGTCTCGCGAGCGGGCGGTCGTGGCATAAACCAGGCTAAGATCGGCGATCGCCTCTTCCAGCGTTTCGAAGACGCGCACCTTGTTGATGACGTGATCGGCGCGGGACGCTGCGGCTACCGCGCGCTCATTGGGCCAGCCGTCGCGTGGGCGGACCAGCCGCAAATCCCACAGCCCGAAATTGGCCATGGCCCGGGCCGCCGTGCCGATGTTCTCGCCCAACTGTGGCTCGCACAGGATAACGGCCGGCGTCGGCCGCAACTCGATTTTAATGGAAGAATCCGTACCGGCCATGCTGCCCAACCTAAACGATCAGGCGACATAGCCGATTTATGGGTGCCAGATCAAATCAGGCGACGCGATGGCGCAGGGGCAGTTCCTTGACCTTGGCAGAACGCTGCCACTCACGATCGAGGATGGCAAAGTGCAGTTCTTCGTCCCATTCGCCCTGGAACAGGGCATGCTCACGATAATGCGCCTCAAGCCGCATGCCCATCTGCTGCATCAGCTTGATCGAATGGTGGCTGCGCCCGTCGCAGCGCGCAAAAATCCGATGGATGCGGAAGTGGTCGAAGGCGAGATCGAGCAAAGCGCCGAGCGCCTCTTTCGCAAAGCCCTGCCCTGAATAACTTGGGTTAATGCAGAACCGCACTTCACCCTGCCCGGCGGTAGCATCCGACCAGTTGAGCGACACATGCCCGATCAGAATCTTGTCGCCCTTGCGAACCATTGCCAGCGTCAGGGTATCTCCCGGGCGTTGCAGGCTCACGTGGTTCCGCATGATGGCAAGGGCGCATGCCACTTCCGCTTCGTCCCGCGTGCGGCTGAAAACATAGCGCTGCATCGTCGGGAGCATGTGGTAGGCGCAGAGATCATCAATGTCGCTGCGCTCAAAAGTCCGCAACACCAAACGGTCTGTTTCAATAGGCAATGACAAAGATGACATGGTAATTTCCGCTCCCTGGCCGATAGTTGTGACCCAGCATCTTCAACGTCACTCTGGAAGGGGAGGTTCCTGCGCTGGGCAGGAAAAAACTACCTCATGCAAATTACTGGCATTCCTCAAGAAATTTCTTCCTGCGGATGACGCAGCCGGCGCCACTCCTGCCACAGGATTGCATAGATATATTCCTCGTCCCAGGAGCTCTTGAATATGGCGTGTTCGCGAAAATGGGCTTCGCGCCGCATGCCGAGCCGCTCCATCAGCCGCCAGGATGCCTCATTGCGCACATCGCATCGTGCCGACACGCGGTGCATGTCTCCGGGGCCGAACGCCAGGTCCAGCATGAAATTGGCAGCTTCCGTGGCAAAACCCTTGCCTTGGTATCCCGGATCGAAAATCCAGCCCACCTCCCCCTGACGCGCCTCTACGCTGCGCCAGATCAGGGAAACCTCACCGATCAGCGCACCGGTTTCGCTCAGCTCCACCGCAAGGATGATCTTGTCGTCCACCTCCGCAAGTCCGATCTGGGTGATCCGCTGTTGCACCGCCAGCGCACACTCTTCCCGGCTGAGCGGATGGTCGAACAGATAGCGCGCTACCTCATCCAGCCTGCGATAAGCAAAGACACCGTCCACGTCACCGCGAGTGAACGGGCGCAGGGTCAGCCGCTCGGTATGCAGCGGATATGTCGGGTAAAGCGCCATCGCATTCTCCTGCCCCTCAAGCAGTTTGCGCAGTGGCTGGCGCAAACGCAAGACCGGCTCTTGCGGCAGCACAAACGCCATGCAAGCCTTCAACTCCGCCACGCCCCACCGAGCCGCCCATGAGTTTTGCTTCCGACGAACTGTCCGACCGCATCCGCGACACGCTCGATCCTCGCCTTTCTATCACCGAGCAGAAAATGTTCGGCGGCCGCGCCTTCATGCTGGCCGGCAACATGCTGGTTGCCGTGATGAAGGAAGGCAGCCTGCTGGTTCGCGTCGGCAAGGAGAACCAGGAACAATACCTGTCCGAACCCGGCGCAACCCTGATGCGGATGGGCGACCGCACCATGACCGGTTTTCTCGAAGTTTCGGGCGATGTGCTTGAAGACGAGGACATCCTCATGCACTGGATCGGCGCCGCCCTCGCCTTCGTGCGCACCCTGCCGCCCAAGTAGCGCCCGCTGGGCAAGCCCCCATGCCGAGGCGGTCTTTGCGCTTTTGGCTGCCGATGCTATAGGGGCTGCCGAACTCGGCCATAAGGCCATACGCGGATTTCAGGGAGAATTTTCCGATGAGCAAAATCAAGGTCGCCAATCCAGTCGTGGATCTCGACGGCGATGAGATGACCCGCATCATCTGGCAGGCGATCAAGGACAAGCTCATCCATCCTTATCTCGATCTGCCGATCGAATATTACGACCTCAGCGTTGAAAGCCGCGACGCGACCAACGACCAGATCACCATCGACGCTGCCCATGCCATCCAGAAGCACGGCGTCGGCATCAAATGCGCCACCATCACCCCCGATGAACAGCGCGTCGAAGAATTCAAGCTCAAGAAGATGTGGAAGTCGCCAAACGGCACCATCCGCAACATCCTGGGCGGCGTGATCTTCCGCGAGCCCATCATCTGCAAGAACGTGCCGCGCCTCGTGCCGGGCTGGACCCAGCCGATCATCGTCGGCCGCCACGCCTTCGGCGATCAGTACCGCGCCACCGACTTCACCTTCCCCGGCAAGGGCACGTTGACCATCAAGTTCACCGGCGAAGACGGCCAGGTCATCGAGCACGAAGTCTATCAGGCGCCCGGCGCAGGCGTCGCCATGGCGATGTACAACCAGGACGACTCGATCCGCGATTTTGCCTATTCGAGCTTCAACTACGGCCTCGCCCGTGGCGTGCCGGTATACCTGTCGACCAAGAACACCATCCTCAAGGTCTATGACGGTCGCTTCAAGGACATCTTCCAGGAAATCTACGACGCCGAGTTCAAGGAACAGTTCGAAGCCAAGAAGATCTGGTACGAGCACCGCCTGATCGACGACATGGTCGCCTCGGCACTCAAGTGGTCCGGCGGCTACGTCTGGGCCTGCAAGAACTATGACGGCGACGTGCAGTCCGACATCGTGGCTCAGGGCTTCGGCTCGCTGGGTCTGATGACCTCGGTTCTGGCCACGCCCGATGGCAAGATCGTCGAGTCCGAAGCCGCCCACGGCACCGTGACCCGTCACTACCGCCAGCACCAGCAGGGCAAGGAAACCTCGACCAACTCCACCGCCTCGATCTTTGCCTGGACCCGTGGCCTCGCCCACCGCGCCAAGCTCGACGACAACGAGGCGCTGGCCAAGTTCGCGCTGACGCTCGAAAAGGTCACCGTCGACACCATCGAAGAAGGCAAGATGACCAAGGATCTGTCCCTGCTCGTCGGCCCCGATCAGCCTTGGCTCTCGACCCTGGGCTTCCTCGACGCTATCGACCAGAACCTGCAGAAGGCCATGGCATAATCCGCCACATCCAACTCTGAAGCAAAGGCGGCACCCAGTGCCGCCTTTGTCGTTTGATTTACCAGGCCAACAGGCGACTGTTGCGCCGTTGCACCCACTGACACAATTTAGCCTAAATGCGATCAAGTCCGATTGACCGGCAGCGCGAACTAGGTTGAAGTTGACGCATACGTCAACCGTGCTGCGAATGCAGGCGGTTTCGCAGCGGCGATGGAGGATCGCCGCTTCAGGGGAGAAATGCATGGCACGCCGCCACTTATATATTTTTGCGCTTGCGGCCTTGGCCGTCCCCGCCGCAATCGGCTCAGCCCATGCCGGGGGCCTCGAGGCCAACGGCTACAATTGGGATCTTCTCTTCGATCCGGCAACATACGCCGGCAAGGGCACGCTGACCCACGTCACCATCAACCACGAAACCCAGAATTCCGGCTTCGGCCCCGGCACCGTGGCAACCTCATCCAATCGCGTCTACTACAACATGGGCTTCAAGGCCGATTTCCTTGATACCGCCTCGTGCCTGATCTCGGTGCAGAATCCCTGGGGCACCGGGATTGACCGCGACCCTGCCTATGCGCGCGACACGGGACAAGTCGTCCGCGAGCGCCTCACCTCCAATGACATCGGCGCGACCTGCGCCTTTGGCTTCGATGTCGGCCCGGGCCTTGCCAGCATCATCGGCGGCGTATCGGCGCAGCAGCTTAACTACGAAGCGCGCCTGGCTCCGCCATTCCCCGGCCCCATCCGGATGGAAAACCTCTCGCTGGATGGTTCCGGCTTTGGCTGGCGGCTGGGCGCCGCCTACGAAGTTCCCGAAATCGCGCTGCGCGTAAGCGCCATCTACAACGCGGCAATCGACTACGAACTCGAAGGCACGGTGTACGGCAATGTTCTGCCAAAGGTTGGCGCAACGGCCGACCTGACCATGCCACAGAGTTTCGAGGTCAAGGCACAAACCGGCATTGCACCGCGCTGGCTGGCACTGGGCAGCGTCAAATGGGTCGATTGGTCCGCCATCGACGAGCTCACCGTCAACAATTCGATACGCCCGGTCGGCACCACCCTCGCCTATGAGGATGGCTGGTCGGTATCGGCCGGGATCGCCCACGTCCTGACCGAAGAGCTTACCGTGCTGGGGTCGCTCAACTGGGACAAGGGCACCTCGCAGCGCAACAGCGACGGCGTCCTCATGGCGGGCAACCAGAGCGACCGCTACGGCGTGTCACTGGGTGCGGCTTACCGCCCCACGGCCAATTTCGAACTGTCCGGCGGTGTCTCCTATTCCCTGATCAGCGCCGACAGCAATGCCCGCGGCGAATCCTGGGACACCGGCAACGTGCTAGCCTTCAGCATCAGCGCCAAGGCGTCATTCTAAGTCCTCTGGACCACTAACCCACGCCACCTTCTCCCTTCTCCCCAAACGGGAGAAGGACCCGCCCCATTCATCCACGCCGTCATTCCCGCAAAAGCGGGAAGGTGGACTCACGTTTGAAGTGCAACACGGTTAGAGAAACTGGAGAAGACCTCATTTGGGGTTTGGAAGTCGAGACATTTTCGCGGGGTGTTGTTGTAGAGGGCGACAATGGTTTGCAGGTGCTCGTCGGTGATGGTTGCCAGGTCGGATTTTCGCGGCAGCCTGC